>NZ_JBJNOJ010000006.1:0-530861 GCF_052166695.1 Serratia sp. CY76391 | reverse complement strand
TCCGCCGCTCGTCACCCAGGGAGCAAGCTCCCCTGTGCTACCGCTCGACTTGCATGTGTTAAGCCTGCCGCCAGCGTTCAATCTGAGCCATGATCAAACTCTTCAATTAAAAGCTTGATTTGCTTCCACTCGAGAAGCGATGCTCAAAGATTTACTGCATGAATTTTACTTCAGTTAGTCACTCTTCAAGACTTGATATTTTTTTGCATCCGAAGATGCTGGATATCGTCTTGTGGAGTGCCCACACAGATTGTCTGATAAATTGTTAAAGAGCAGCGCCGAGAAACTCATCGGCGCGGGCTGCGCATACTACGCTTTTCGCCCGGAGAGTCAAGCGTTTATTTCGCTTTCTTCTCGCTGACCCGGCGGCTTGTCAGTCGTTGTTCCCGGTCAGTGGAGGCGCATTATAGGGAGTTCTC
The DNA here is from genome assembly GCF_052166695.1 of Serratia sp. CY76391. Classification (NCBI taxonomy): domain Bacteria; kingdom Pseudomonadati; phylum Pseudomonadota; class Gammaproteobacteria; order Enterobacterales; family Yersiniaceae; genus Serratia; species Serratia sp. CY76391. Next base: position 530,442 of record NZ_JBJNOJ010000006.1, on the reverse strand, counting down.
GGCAGGCCGCAACCCCTAATTGCAAAAAAATTTTCAAGCGCTCAAATAATCACCAAAAACGCCTTTTTAGGATATTTATTAGTCGAAAAACACCGGTTTTAGCACAGTAATAGCGGCAACCTCTGTAAATAGGGACAAACGAAGATAAAGAATAAGATAAAGAAAAGGGAGCGGTCACCCGCTCCCTTTCATCTTTAATAGGCTTAATTGCCGTTATTGGCGTGCAACGATATGGTCGTTTTCCACATCCAGCGTCACCAGCTTGCCGGGGATCAGCTTGCCGGACAGGATTTGCTGCGCCAACGGGTTCTCGATCTCCTGCTGAATAGCGCGTTTCAACGGACGCGCACCATACACAGGGTCGTAACCGGTTTTGCTCAACAACGCCAGAGCAGGCTCGGTCATGGTCACTTCGTAACCGCGCTCTTCCAAACGCTTGTACAGACGCGACAGCTGAATCTTGGCGATCGCTGCAATGTGTTTCTCGCCCAGCGGATGGAACACCACCACTTCATCGATACGGTTGATGAATTCCGGACGGAAGTGGTGACTCACCATCTCCATCACCGACTCTTTCATCTGCGCGTAGTTCATCTGACCGAAATGCTCCTGGATCAGATCCGAACCCAGGTTGGACGTCATGATCACCACGGTATTGCGGAAATCGACGGTACGGCCCTGACCATCGGTCAGGCGGCCGTCATCCAACACCTGCAGCAGGATGTTGAACACGTCTGGGTGCGCTTTCTCGACTTCATCCAGCAGGACCACCGAATAAGGCCGACGACGTACGGCTTCCGTCAGGTAGCCGCCCTCTTCATAACCGACATAGCCCGGAGGCGCGCCGACCAGACGAGAAACGGAGTGTTTCTCCATAAACTCGGACATGTCGATACGCACCATGGCGTCGTCGCTGTCGAACAGGAACGAAGCCAGCGCTTTGCAGAGCTCGGTTTTCCCCACCCCGGTCGGGCCAAGGAACAGGAACGAACCGATCGGCCGGTTAGGATCGGACAACCCGGCGCGGCTGCGGCGGATAGCATTAGAGACCGCGCTGACCGCTTCGTCCTGGCCGATCACCCGCGAATGCAGCTCTTGCTCCAGGCGCAGCAGCTTGTCGCGCTCGCCTTCCAGCATTCTGGCCACCGGGATACCGGTCGCGCGCGCCAGCACTTCGGCAATCTCCGCATCGGTTACCCGGTTGCGCAGCAGCTTCATGCTCTTGCCTTCGGCCTGCGTGGCAGCGGCGAGCTGTTTCTCCAGCTCAGGGATCTTGCCGTACTGCAGTTCCGACATCCGCCCCAAATCGCCGACGCGGCGCGCCTGCTCCAGGGTGATTTTGGCCTGCTCGAGTTCCGCCTTGATGTTCTGAGTACCGGAGAGTGACGCTTTTTCCGCTTTCCACTCTTCTTCCAACTCCGAATATTCGCGTTCTTTCTGCCCCAGCTCATCGCTGAGCATTTCCAGGCGTTTCTTACTGGCGTCGTCCGACTCTTTATTCAGCGCCTGCTGTTCCAGCTTCAACTGAATGATGCGGCGCTCAAGCCTGTCGAGCGATTCAGGCTTGGAGTCCATCTGCATGCGAATGCTGGACGCCGCTTCGTCGATCAGGTCAATAGCCTTGTCCGGCAATTGACGATCGGCGATATAACGGTGCGAAAGCGTTGCCGCCGCCACGATGGCCGGATCGGTGATCTGCACGTGGTGGTGCAGTTCGTAACGCTCTTTCAGGCCGCGCAGAATAGCGATAGTGTCTTCCACGCTCGGCTCCGCCACATACACTTTCTGGAAACGACGTTCGAGGGCCGCATCCTTCTCTATATATTGACGATACTCATCCAGCGTGGTGGCACCGACGCAGTGCAGCTCGCCGCGCGCCAGCGCCGGCTTCAGCATGTTGCCCGCATCCATTGCGCCATCCGCCTTACCGGCGCCGACCATGGTGTGCAGTTCGTCGATAAACAGGATCACGCTGCCTTCCTGCTTGGCCAGATCGTTGAGCACGCCTTTCAGACGCTCTTCAAACTCGCCGCGATATTTGGCGCCGGCGATCAAAGCGCCCATATCGAGGGACAATACGCGCTTGTGCTTCAATCCTTCCGGCACTTCGCCGTTGATGATGCGCTGCGCCAGGCCTTCGACGATGGCGGTTTTACCCACGCCAGGTTCGCCGATAAGTACCGGGTTGTTTTTGGTGCGGCGTTGCAGCACCTGAATGGTGCGGCGGATCTCTTCGTCACGGCCAATCACCGGGTCAAGTTTGCCCTGCTCGGCACGTTCGGTCAGATCGATGGTGTATTTCTTCAATGCTTGCCGTTGGTCTTCGGCGCCTTGGTCTTCCACGCTGTCACCGCCTCTCATTTGTTCAATGGCTTTGCTGATTTTGTCGGCCGTTGCGCCGGCCGCTTTCAACAAGTCGGTCAACGAGCCGCGGTCTTCCAGCACCGCAAGCACAAACAGCTCGGAAGAAATGAATTTGTCCGCGCGCTTCTGCGCCAGCTTGTCACACAGGTTCAAGACGCGCACCAGCTCGTGGGACGGCTGAACGTCGCCACCGGTGCCTTCTACCTGCGGTAAACGGGACAGCGCCTGTTCGATCTCGGTGCGCACGCGCCCGGCATCGATACCTGCGGAAGTTAATAGTGGACGAACCGTGCCCCCTTCCTGATTGAGCAGGGCGCTCATCAGATGTAGCGGTTCAATAAACTGGTTGTCGTGCCCAAGGGCTAGTGACTGGGCATCGGCGAGGGCAAGCTGGAATTTGTTGGTAAGACGATCCAGACGCATAACACCTCCAAGATGGGTCGAAATTGCTACTGGAGATTAAATGAGGTCATCCCTCAAATTTTCAAGGTTATCTCGACGCTAAATTTTCGGTACAACGCCATGCGTCGTTGGATCGTCCTAATTCAATAGGTTATATCAGCCAGATTAAACTTGCCATACGTCCGGTTATTCCATCGCGCCGATAGGAGAAAAAATGACTCGTTTCGTTAACCGTACAGCGGTCGCCGCCATAGATGGCCTGCACGCCCGCTCGCAACAAACGTTGGCGAGCCAGCAAGTAGATATTAGCCAAAAACTTATCGCCGTGCGGCGTAAACGCCGCCGCGGCTTCGGCGCCTTCCGCCATGAAAGCGGCGCGCACCTCCGGCCCGACCTCAAACTGCTGTGGGCCGATCGCCGGCCCCAGCCAGGCGCTGATTTGGCACGGTGCGGCGCTGAACGCCGCCACGGTTTGCTCCAGCACACCGTGGCACAATCCGCGCCAGCCGGCGTGGGCGGCAGCAACTTCGTCACCGTGCTGCGAGCAGAATAGCACCGGCAGACAATCCGCCGTCATCACGGCACACACCTGCCCCGGCACGTTGCTGTACACCGCATCCGCCCGCAGATCGGCGGGCGCCTTCCCCGTCAACGTCACCACGCGAGTGCCGTGCACCTGCTCGAGCCACACCGGCATCTGCGGCAAACCGGCGGCGGTGACCAATCGTTCCCGATTGCGTGTCACCGCTTGCGCCTCATCACCGACGTGGGTGCCGAGGTTCAGCGAGTCATAAGGCGGCAGGCTAACGCCGCCGCCACGCGTGGTGCTGCAGGCCTTAACCCCGGTAGGCAACGGCCAGTCAGGCAGAATGAGCGAGCTCATTACCAGTCCATCTGATCTTTGAATTCTTCGGTGTCCGCCTTCAGCGCGTTGATCAGATCGACCATGTCCTGCGGCAGCGGTGCATGCCACTCCATCTGGATGCCGCTGATCGGATGATACAAACGCAGCATGGTGGCGTGCAGCGCCTGGCGGTCAAAGCCGCGCAGCGTGTTGATGAAGGCTTCCGAAGCGCCCTTTGGTGGACGCGGACGGCCGCCGTACAGCGGATCGCCCACCAGCGGATGGCTGATGTAAGCCATGTGAACGCGGATCTGGTGAGTACGGCCGGTTTCCAGGCGCAAACGCAGGCGGGTGTGCGCGCGGAAGTGCTCCATAATGCGGTAGTGCGTTACCGCCGGTTTACCCATCGGGTGCACCGCCATATGGGTACGCTTGGTGGAATGACGCGCGATAGGCTCTTCTACCGTGCCGCCGGCGGTCATGGTGCCGATCGCCACCGCTTCGTATTCACGGGTGATCTCACGCGCCTGCAGCGCTTCCACCAGCCGGGTTTGCGCCGGCACGGTTTTCGCCACCACCATCAGGCCGGTGGTGTCTTTGTCCAGACGGTGCACGATGCCGGCACGCGGCACGTCGGCAATTTCCGGGTAGTGATGCAGCAGCGCATTGAGCACCGTGCCGTCCGGGTTACCGGCGCCAGGGTGCACCACCAAATCGCGCGGTTTGTTGATCACCAGGATGTCGCTGTCTTCATAGACGATATCCAGCGCGATATCCTGTGGCTCCCAACGCGCCTCTTCTTCAATCTGTGCATCGATGGCGACGGTCTCTCCGCCCAGCACCTTCTCTTTCGGTTTGTTTGACGTTTTGCCATTGACCTTCACCCGATCGCCCAGGATCCACTCTTTTATGCGAGATCGTGAATAATCAGGGAACAATTCGGCCAAAGCCTGATCTAAACGTTGTCCGAGTTGAGATTCGGCCACCGTTGCGGTGAGTTGTACTTGTTGTGCCATATGCAGCTTCTTCGTTAACGTTGGGTTTTCACGGCGATGCCGTTTAATATAATGTGCTATTGTACCTGGTCTTTGTCGGGAGCTTAACGGACAGTCTCCCGGAATAACACCCTGAGGATAATCAAAACGTCATGACGCGTATGAAATATCTGGTGGCGGCAGCCACGTTGAGCCTGGCGCTGGCAGGTTGCTCCACATCCAAGGATGCGGTTCCCGACAACCCACCTTCGGAAATCTATGCTACCGCGCAGCAAAAACTGCAGGACGGTAACTTCAAGGGCGCGATTACGCAACTCGAAGCGTTAGATAACCGCTATCCTTTCGGGCCGTATTCCCAGCAGGTCCAGCTGGATTTGATTTACGCCTACTATAAGGCCGCCGACTTGCCGATGGCTCAGGCATCCATCGATCGCTTCATGCGTCTGAACCCGACGCACCCGAACATCGATTACGTGATGTACATGCGCGGTCTGACCGACATGGCGCTCGATGACAGCGCGCTGCAGGGCTTCTTCGGGGTTGACCGTTCGGACCGCGATCCTCAGCACGCTCGCGCTGCGTTCCGCGACTTCAGCCAGTTGATTCAGCAATACCCGAACAGCCAATACGCGACCGACGCCAACAAGCGTTTGGTGTATCTGAAAGACCGTTTGGCCAAGTATGAGCTTTCGGTGGCGGAATACTACACTAAACGCGGTGCTTACGTCGCGGTCGTTAATCGCGCCGAGCAGATGTTGCGTGAATTCCCGGATACCAAAGCGACGCACGACGTGTTGCCGCTGATGGAAAATGCCTACAAACAGCTGCAGCTCAACGGCCAGGCTGACAAAGTGGCCAAAGTGATCGCCGCCAACCCGCAATAAGCGCGCGTCGGCAACGGCAGAAAAACCAAACGGCAGCCGAGGCTGCCGTTTTCATTGGCGTCGACCTGGTTTTTACTGGAAAAATACACAAGTAAAAACACGGTGTTAGCTAGTACTCCTCACCGGTCAACTCATCGATAATGCGCCATCCGGCGGCAACTCTCAAGCATTAGATAGCCAATTCAAATGCTGAATCACAGATTGAACTAACTTTGCAAAAAGTGACAAAAAATCGTGATTTACATCACGCATTTAAACAAAAAGCGGGGTATGCTGGATTCACCAAGACGGAAAGACAGAGAGGTAAGTTATATGACATTGAACATTACCAGCAAACAAATGGATATCACTCCCGCAATCCGCAATCACGTCGAAGACCGTCTCACCAAACTGGAAAAATGGCAGACCCAGCTGATTAACCCGCATATCGTCTTATCCAAAGAACCACAAGGGTTTGTCGCCGATGCTACCATTACCACGCCTAACGGCCCGCTGGTCGCCAGCGCCAAACATGATGACATGTATACCGCCGTTAATGAGCTGATCGCCAAGCTGGAGCGCCAGCTGAACAAGGTGCAGCACAAAGGCGAAGCGCGCCGCTGCAACGCCAGCGTGAAAGACATCGTGCCGGAAGTCACGCAAGAGCAGGAATAACCGTCCGACTGCGGTTGCCGCATCAAACGCGCCCGAGGGCGCGTTTTTTGTCGGGTATTTTTGTTGACGGGGTAAAAACCAACGGTTACTTTAAAACCTGTTCGCATTAACCTTAGGTAGACCATGCCACGCACACCGTTTTTCTTCGCATTCTTTTTTACCTTCCCCTGACTGGGAGGCGTTTCGTCGTGTGAGAAAGAATGCGAAGACGAACAATAAGGCCTCCTGGAGACAGGGGGCTTTTTTTATGGCTGTTTTACAACGAATAAGAACTGAAGGCGGAAGCTGATTATGACTGACAACCCGTTATTGGTGCTGCGCGAGCGCATCAGCGCACTGGACTTGAAACTGTTGGCCCTGCTGGCGGAACGCCGTGAGCTGGCGATCGAAGTCGGCAAGACCAAACTGCACTCTCATCGTCCGATCCGCGACAAAGAGCGCGAACGCGATCTGCTGGATGCGCTGATCGCCGCCGCCAAACCTTACGACCTGGACGGCTTCTACGTCACCCGCCTGTTCCAACTGATTATCGAAGATTCCGTCCTGACCCAGCAGGCACTGCTGCAGCACCAGCTCAACCCCGTCAGCCAACACTCTGCACGCATCGCCTTTCTCGGCCCGAAAGGCTCTTACTCACATCTGGCGGCACGCCAATACGCCGCCCGCCATTTCGATCGGCTGATCGAATGCGGTTGCCAGAAGTTTCAGGATATCTTCGCCCAGGTGGAAACCGGCCAGGCGGACTACGCAATTTTGCCGATCGAGAATACCAGTTCCGGTTCGATTAACGAGGTGTACGATCTGCTGCAACACACCAGCCTGTCGATCGTCGGCGAACTGACCAACCCGATCGACCACTGTGTTCTGGTGGCCGGCGACAGCGATCTTAGCCAGATTGAAACCGTCTACAGCCACCCGCAGCCGTTCCAACAGTGCAGCCAGTTCCTTAACCGCTTCCCGCACTGGAAAATCGAGTACACCGAAAGCACCGCCGCGGCGATGGAGAAAGTCGCCAAGCTGAATTCGCCGAAGGTGGCGGCGCTGGGCAGTGAGGCCGGCGGCGCGTTGTACGGGCTGCAGGTGCTGGAACACAACCTCGCCAACCAGCAGCAGAACATCACTCGCTTCATCGTCCTGGCGCGCAAAGCGATCGACGTATCTGAACAGGTGCCGGCCAAAACCACGCTGATCATGGCGACCGGCCAGCAATCCGGTGCGTTGGTCGAAGCGCTGCTGGTTCTGCGCGACAACGGCATCATCATGACCAAACTGGAATCACGCCCGATCAACGGCAATCCGTGGGAAGAGATGTTTTATATCGATGTGCAGGCCAATCTGCGTGCCGACGCGATGCAAAAAGCGCTGCGCGATCTGGCGCCGATCACCCGCTCACTGAAGGTGTTGGGTTGTTACCCGAGCGACACCGTGGTGCCGGTCAACCCATCCTGAAACCATAAAAAAAGGTTCGGCCAAGCCGAACCTTTTACGTTTACCGCCCGCGTTTTACTGTCGGCTGTCGTTAGCCTGTCGCAACAGCGTGCGGCTCTCCACCAGGAAGCGTTGGGCGTAATCGCCGAACCAGTGCTCCACCTTGCGGAAACTGTCGATAAACGCCTGTTTGTCGCCATGCTCCAACAGCGTTATCGCCTCGCCGAAGCGCTGGTAGTAACGTTTAATCAGCGCCACGTTTTCCTCCGACGACATGATGATATCGGCGTAAAGCTGTGGATCCTGCGCAAACAGGCGGCCAACCATCGCCAGCTCCAGCCGGTAGATCGGCGAGGAGAGCGCCAGCAACTGCTCCAGTTGCACGTTCTCTTCCGCCAAATGCAACCCGTAGGCGAAGGTGGCGAAGTGCCTCAGCGCCTGAATAAACGCCATGTTCTGATCGTGTTCGACCGCGCTGATGCGATGCAGCCGCGCGCCCCACACCTGCAGCTGTTCAAGCAACCATTGGTAAGCCTCCGGCCGGCGGCCGTCGCAGTAAACCACCACCTGCTTCGCCACGCTGCCCACGTCCGGGCCGAACATCGGGTGCAGCCCCACCACTGGGCCGCTGTGCGCCGCCAACATCGCATGCAGCGGGCGGTTCTTCACCGACGCCAAATCCACCAGTATGCAGTCGGCAGGCAGCGGCGGCAGGCGGCTTATCACCTGCTCGGTCACGTGGATCGGCACGCTGACGATCACCATGCCGGCGTCTGCCAGCAGCTGTTCCGCCTGCGGCCAATCTTCCTGATCCAGTACCCTGACCTGATAACCCGACAGCGTCAGCAAGCGGTTGAACAGCCGTCCCATCTGGCCGTTGCCGCCGATGATGACGATCGGCCGCAGCTGCGGACACAAAGTTTTAAAGCCTTTATCGTTCTCGCTGACGTACGATTCGCGCATCACGCGGCGCAAAACGTCCTCGATCAAATCCGGCGGCACCCCGAGGTTTTCTGCCTCCTGGCGACGCGAGGCCAGCATCGCGGCTTCGCGCTCCGGTACGTAAACCGGCAGGCCATGACGGCTTTTCACTTCGCCCACTTCCGCTACCAGATGCAGGCGTTTCGCCAGCAGACCCAGCAGCGCTTTATCCACCTCATCGATTTGATCGCGCAGCGCGGTCAGTTCTGCCACCATAACTTACTTTTCTCCCGTGCGGGCCGCCAGCGCAGCGCCGAGTTCCTGATGCATATGGCGCAACAGGGTTTCCGTGCTCTCCCAGTTGATGCAGGCGTCGGTGACGGACACACCGTAACGCATGTCTGCACGCGGCTGTTCGGAAGACTGGTTGCCCTCATGCAGATGGCTCTCCAGCATAATGCCGGTGATTGAGCGGTTACCCGCCTTGATCTGCTCCACCACGGACTCGGCCACCGCCGGCTGACGGCGATAGTCTTTATTCGAGTTGCCATGGCTGCAATCTATCATCAAGGACGGGTGGAGTCCCGCCTCAAGCATCTGTTTTTCACAGGCCGCAACGTGCTCAGCGCTGTAGTTCGGAGTTTTGCCGCCGCGCAGAATCACGTGCCCATCCGGGTTGCCCTGCGTCTGCAGCAGGCAAACCTGGCCTGCCTGGTTAATGCCGACAAAGCGGTGCGGCATGGCGGCGGCGCGCATGGCGTTGATGGCGGTGCCCAGGCTGCCATCGGTGCCGTTTTTGAACCCGACCGGCATCGACAGGCCGGAGGCCATTTCTCGGTGGGTCTGAGATTCGGTGGTGCGCGCGCCGATCGCCGACCAGCTGAACAAATCGCCCAGGTACTGCGGGCTGTTCGGATCCAACGCTTCGGTAGCCAACGGCAAGCCCATGCCCACCAGATCCAGCAACAGGCGACGCGCGATATGCAAGCCTGCCTCAACGTCAAACGAACCGTCCATGTACGGATCGTTGATCAAACCTTTCCAGCCGACAGTGGTTCTGGGTTTTTCAAAGTAGACGCGCATAACGATATACAGCTGATCGCTCAAGTCAGCCGCCAGGGTTTTCAAACGACGGGCATAGTCCAGCGCCGCATCCGGATCGTGGATCGAACAAGGCCCGCACACCACCAACAGGCGATGATCGCGCCCCTGCAAAATGTTGGCGATAGTGTTGCGCGCAGTGGCGATCTCATTTTCGTCGTCGGCGCTGAGCGGGAACTGGTTCTTCAGCTCCTCCGGCGTGATGAGAACCTGTTCTGCACTGATGTGTACGTTATTGAGCGCGTCTTTTTGCATGATGCTATTCCTGTCGTTTGGCGTTATGCGTTGAAATGGAACATTGAGCGTTTCAGGGCTCTACCCTATCACGATATGTAAAGTTTTCAATCCATTTTCCGTAAATAAAAGATTACCGTCATTATCTTGATTAAATCACCTTTGAAAAAGGGTTAATGAAATTGGTTTAAATACAACAAATACAACCAATTAAACAAGTAAAAAACCCATCACCACGCTATAACCCCTCATGCCTAACAAAGCCAATGAATGTAAACATATTTGTACATTAAATTTTACAGCGAGGATGCACGGCCCATCTCGGTACCGACGGCCGGGCGAAGCAGGATCAGCACGAAATGCCGCCAAAAGCGATGATTTTAAGTAGAAGAAAAGCGAATAAATGAGGGATAAAAATTAAAAACTTAAGCTAATGGCGGCTATTTTTGTCGCCGAAATGAACCGATATAATGTGACCGTCATCAACAATAACTCCCCTTAACAACTGGATCCAAAATGCTCTCTTCTCGCGCTCGTCGCGCTTTTCCGCTGTATATTTGCTGCTTAACGACTTTCACCAGTGTTTCAGCCCTTGCCGACAATACGCTTTTCACCGCGATGGACGATCCGGCCACCGCCAAGAAACCGTTCGAAGGCAACGTGCAGGCGGGCTATAACGCCCAGTCAGGTAACTCGCAGAGCTCCACCCTGTTGGCCAACACCAACATGACCTGGTTCAACAGTGACGCGGCGTACAGCCTGTGGGGGGCGGCCAACAACACCACCTCCTCCAACGTGCGCTCGTCCGAAAAATACCAGGCCGGTGGCCGTACGCGCTATAACCTGACCGATCGCAACTACCTGTTCGGTCAGGCCAGCTGGCTGAGTGACCGTTTCAACGGTTACGACTCACGCTCCACGCTGACCGGCGGCTACGGCCGTCAACTCCTTAACGGGCCACTCAGTGACCTGCGGGTGGAATTCGGTCCCGGCGTGCGCCATGACGAATACCATGGCGGCGGCCGCTCGACCAAGGGGCTGGCCTATGGCGCGGCTAACTATTCCTATCAGTTGACCGACAACACCAAGTTCATTCAGGGCGTTTCCGCGCTGGCGAACGAAGAAACCACGCTGAACTCGGAAAGCGCGTTGAACGTGGCGATCAACGATCGCTTCTCATTGCGCGTGGCTTACACCGTGACCTACAACAGCAAACCGCCGGCCTCGGCGCCGAAGAACACAGATACCACCACCTCGGTCACGCTGGTCTACGGCCTGTAATCTCCCCCATTATTTCTCGAAGCCCATCGTCGATGGGCTTTTTTTATGCCACCCGCCCTTTTTTGCACAATCTGCTAAAAATATTCACCTCACCCATTGACGACTTTAGCAAATAGCTTAATACTGTATGCATATACAGTAATTATCATACAGGCCAGGAGCATGATGGATATCGATAGCGAGCTGTCTCGCATTGATGCCTCCGGCTCCCGAGATTCTGTAAACGAAGCGAGCATAAGGCTATGGAGAAAATAACCTCATTCATCACCTACGCCATGGCGCTGTTTCTCGCCTGGCTCGGCAAGCTGTCTCCGCAGGACATTGCCTTTTTAGTCGGTGCGGCGGTAGGCATCGGCACGTTTCTGGTGAATTGGTACTACCGACGTAAAAGCCTGCAGATCTTGAAGGCCATTGAGCGCAATGCGACATCGCGGAGGAAAATTTACGATGAGTGCAACCGTTAAGCGCTGCAGCGTCGCCGCCGTTTTGGCCATCGCCGTGCTGTTGCCGTCATTTGGCGAGCTGCAAACCTCAGAAGCCGGCCTCAGGCTGATCGCCGATCTCGAAGGTTGCCGCCTGTCGCCTTACCAGTGCAGCGCCGGGGTGTGGACGCAGGGCATTGGGCACACCGCTGGCGTCATCCCTGGTAAAGCGATCGATGAACACAAAGCCGCGATGGATTTGGTCGACGATGTTCGCCGCACCGAGCGCGGCATGGCCGCCTGCCTGCCGGATACGCTCTCGCAACAAACCTATGATGCGGCGATCGCCTTCGCTTTCAATGTGGGCGTCAGCGCAGCCTGCCACTCTACGCTGGTCGCGCTGCTGCAACAGCGCCAGTGGCGGCAGGCCTGCGATCAGCTGCCACGCTGGGTTTACGTAAACGGAAAGAAAAACAAAGGGCTGGAACAGCGACGCGCCATGGAACGCGCACTGTGCTTGCAGGGCATTGCCTCATGATGACGAGTTCGCTCGCCAAAGGATGATGCCACACCAATTTCACTTAATTTGTTCAAGGGGGTTCTTATGATGCACTGTCCACTATGCGGTCACGTGGCCCACACTCGTTCCAGCCGCTATCTGAGCGAGTCGACCAAAGAGCGTTACCATCAATGCCGCAACATCAATTGCAGCTGCACGTTCGCCACGCACGAGTCCGTTGCACGGGTGATCGTCAAACCTGGCGATGATATTGTCCCGGCGCAACCGCACCCGCCGGAGAATCAACATAAACAAAGCGCCGCCGCGCTGTAATGCCAAAAACTCGCTGATAGAGGCTTTTTAATGTCGCGGCCAGGCAGCTAAGGCCTCGCAAATGCAACGTGATAGATTTTTCAGATAAAAAAAGGGGTTGGCATAATGCCAACCCCTGATAACTATTAACTTTTGGATGCAGCGTTAGCCAACGCGGTTCAGACGCTCTTTGATACGAGCAGCCTTACCAGTACGCTCACGCAGGTAGTACAGTTTAGCTTTACGAACGGCACCACGACGTTTAACAGTAATGCTGTCGATTACTGGGGAGTGAGTCTGGAATACGCGCTCAACACCTTCGCCGTTGGAAATCTTACGAACAGTGAATGCAGAGTGCAGACCGCGGTTACGGATAGCGATAACCACGCCCTCGAATGCCTGCAGACGTTTTTTGCTACCTTCAACGACCCATACCTTCACTTCCACGGAATCACCCGGACGGAATGCAGGTACGTCTTGTTTCATCTGCTCTTGTTCAAGTTGCTTAATAATGTTGCTCATAATATGTCTCTTACCCTAGGTAAACTGATATATCGGTCCCGTCTGATGTCAGACGTTTCCTTCATAGTCCTGTTGCCTGGCCTGATGTTCCCGTTGGAACTCAGCCAGCAACACCGCTTGCTCGTCAGTCAGAGCTAGGCTTTCTAGAAGTTCAGGTCTTCTAAGCCAGGTTCGGCCCAGCGACTGCTTTAAGCGCCAGCGACGTATCTCGGCATGGTTGCCCGACAGCAGAACCGGCGGTACCTCCATCCCTTCCAACACCTCGGGGCGGGTATAGTGCGGGCAGTCCAGCAATCCGTCGGCGAAGGAGTCTTCCTCCGCTGAGGCCTGATGGCCCAGCACACCCGGTATGAAACGGGCGACTGAATCAATCAGGGTCATCGCCGGCAGTTCCCCGCCGCTGAGAACGTAATCGCCGATTGACCATTCTTCGTCAATTTCGGTTTGGATTACGCGCTCGTCTATCCCTTCGTAACGGCCGCACACCAGAATCATCTTCTGATTGGCCGCCAGTTCGCACACGCCGGTTTGATCCAGCTTGCGCCCCTGAGGTGACAGATAAATCACCTTTGCTCCCTCGCCTGCCGCTGCTTTCGCCGCATGAATGGCTTCCCGTAAAGGTTGCACCATCATCAGCATACCCGGGCCGCCGCCGTAAGGGCGATCGTCCACGGTGCGATGCCGGTCGTAGGTGAAGTCGCGAGGACTCCAACACTGCACGCTCAGCAGGCCATTTTTTACTGCCCGGCCAGTCACCCCGTAATCGGTGATAGCGCGGAACATCTCAGGAAACAGGCTTACAATACCGATGAACACAAGCCAATCCCCTTACCGTTATTCCACTTGCTTCGACCGTTTGATCCGGGGGTCAAAAACCAGGATCCCAATCTGCCTCAATCACGCGAGCAGTGAGATCGACTTTCTTGATAACCTGCCCATGAAGAAACGGAATCAACCGCTCCTTCATGCCGAACGCATCTTTCAGGTTCGCTTTCACAACCATCACATCGTTCGAACCGGTTTCCATCATATCGATGACTTTACCCAGCTCGTAGCCGGCGGAGGTGACTACCTGGCAGCCCATCAGGTCTTTCCAGTAGTAATCATCACCCTCCAACGGAGGAAGTTGATCGGAATCCACCATAATCTCGCGATTAGTCAGCAGATTCGCCGCGTCCCGATCGTCAATGCCTTTGACTTTGATGATCAGATCCTGACTGTGGCGCTTCCAGTCTTCCAACTCGATATGCTGCCACTGACCCGCCTGCTGGATAAACCACGGCTGATAGTCAAAAATGCTTTCGGCGTTCTCGGTGGATGAAAACACTCTGAGCCAACCACGAATGCCGTAAGCGGAACCCATTTTACCGAGTACAATCGGTGCGATCGGCGCTACCGGTTTGAGTTGCTTGCTCATTGCCACCACCGCGACAGATTAAGCTGCTTTCTTAGCGTCTTTGATCAGCGCGTGAACGCGATCAGAAACGGTTGCACCCAGACCAACCCAGTGCTCGATGCGGTCCAGGTCCAGACGCAGTGCTTCAGCCTGACCGGAAGCGATCGGGTTGAAGAAGCCTACGCGCTCGATGAAACGACCATCACGAGCGTTGCGGCTGTCGGTCACTACTACTTGATAGAACGGACGCTTTTTAGCGCCGCCACGTGCCAAACGAATTGTTACCATAACATCCTCTTTAGTTAATAAAACAGCCGGGCCCCATTGAGGGACGGGGCCCGGTTGCAATATAAAAAGCCCGAAAATTTTACTCATTTTGGCGCAAAAAGCAATCTAAAGCGTCGATCGCAGGGGACAACTTTTGCAGCCTGTCAAATTTCGGGCGGTTTTCACCGCGAACGGCGAATGCTGAAAGCGCCCGCACTCGGCGTGCGGAAGCCCGTCAGCGGCCGGGGAAGCCCGGCGGCATCATACCTTTCATGCCGCGCATCATCTTCGCCATACCGCCTTTTTTCATCTTCTTCATCATACGCTGCATTTCGTCGAACTGCTTCAGCAAGCGGTTGACGTCCTGCACCTGCATGCCGGCCCCCATCGCGATGCGACGCTTGCGCGAGCCCTTGATGATTTCCGGTTTGGCGCGCTCTTTCAGTGTCATCGAGTTGATGATCGCCTCCATGCGCACCAGCACTTTGTCGTCCATCTGCGACTTGACGTTGTCCGGCAGTTGGCCGGCGCCCGGCAGCTTGCTCAGCATATTGGCCATGCCGCCCATGTTGCGCATCTGCTTGAGCTGCTCCAGGAAGTCGGTCAGATCGAAACCGTCGCCCTTCTTCAGCTTGTTGGCCAGCTTCTCCGCCTGCTCGCGGTCGACCTTGCTTTCGATATCTTCGATCAGCGACAGCACGTCGCCCATGCCCAGGATGCGCGATGCCACGCGATCCGGGTAAAACGGCTCCAGCGCTTCGGTCTTCTCGCCGACGCCGAGGAACTTGATCGGCTTGCCGGTGATATGACGGATGGACAACGCGGCACCGCCGCGCGCATCGCCGTCGACCTTGGTCAGCACCACGCCGGTCAGCGGCAGCGCTTCATTAAACGCCTTGGCGGTATTGGCGGCGTCCTGGCCGGTCATGGCGTCGACCACGAACAGGGTTTCCACCGGCTTGATCGCCGCGTGCACCTGTTTGATCTCGTCCATCATCGCTTCGTCAACGTGCAAGCGGCCGGCGGTATCGACAATAAGGACATCGTAGAACTTCAGCTTGGCCTGTTGCAGCGCGCGATTGACGATGTCGATCGGTTTTTCTTTGACGTCAGACGGGAAGAAGTCGATGCCGACGCCTTCCGCCAACGTTTCCAGCTGTTTGATCGCCGCCGGGCGATAAACGTCCGCGGAAACCACCAACACTTTCTTCTTCTGTTTTTCTTTCAGGAACTTGCCGAGCTTACCGACGCTGGTCGTTTTACCGGCGCCCTGCAGGCCCGCCATCAGCACCACCGCCGGCGGCTGGGCCGCCAGATTCAGCTCGGTGTTGACTTCGCCCATCGCGGCGATCAGCTCGCCCTTGACGATCTTGACGAACTCCTGCCCCGGCGTCAGGCTTTTGTTGACTTCATGGCCAACCGCGCTCTCTTTGACGCGGTTGATGAAGTCGCGCACCACCGGCAGCGCAACGTCCGCCTCCAGCAATGCCATACGCACTTCACGCAGGGTTTCCTTGATATTCTCTTCGGTCAGCCGCCCGCGGCCGCTGATATTGCGCAACGTGCGCGACAATCGATCGGTTAAATTTTCAAACATCGTCTCATGCTCAACGTGTAATGACAGGCCGCTCCGGCGACACAATTGCGCCGATGATAACACGAAGCGCGCAGGATCTCTGCCTCAGCGTTGGAGATAGGTTGGAGTGAAACGCGCGCAACGCTATACTGACACTCCAATTAACCACGCCGAAGCAAAATTAAACGTTATGCCAGTTTTCTCCATTGTGGCTTTGATGGCC
This sequence comes from Serratia sp. CY76391, assembly GCF_052166695.1. Taxonomy (NCBI): domain Bacteria; kingdom Pseudomonadati; phylum Pseudomonadota; class Gammaproteobacteria; order Enterobacterales; family Yersiniaceae; genus Serratia; species Serratia sp. CY76391. The sequence goes on along the minus strand of NZ_JBJNOJ010000006.1, from coordinate 514,117 downwards.
TACCTGCTCAGCCTTGGACTGATCATTCCCAGCTTGTTGCGGAAGAACAGCGCATACCGTCGGCTCGCCCTCGTCTCGGCGGTGGTGGCGTTGATTTGCCACGCCATCGCGCTGCAGCAGCGCATCTTTGACGTCAGCGCCGGGCAGAATCTCAGCCTGCTGAACATTGGTTCCATCGTCAGCCTGATCATCTGTTCGGTGATGACCTTCGTCGCTTCACGCGATCGCGGCTGGTTCCTGCTGCCGATCGTCTACAGCTTCGCGATGATCAATCTGGCCTTCGCCAGCTTCATGCCCGGCGAGTTCATCACTCACCTGGAAGCCAGCCCGGAATTGATGGTGCATATCGGCCTGGCGCTGTTCTCTTACGCCACCCTTATCATCGCCGCGCTCTACGCCTTACAGCTCGCCTGGCTCGACTACCTGTTGAAAAACAAAAAGCTGACATTTAGTGCCGACATGCCGCCGCTGATGAGCATCGAGCGCAAGATGTTCCATATCACCCAGATCGGCGTGGTGCTGCTGACGCTCACCCTGTGCACCGGCCTGCTGTACATGGATAATCTGTTCAGCAAAGAAAACGTGCATAAAGCCGTGTTGTCGATCATGGCCTGGTTCGTGTATATCGTGTTGCTGTGGGGCCATTACCATGAAGGCTGGCGCGGCCGCCGCGTCGTCTGGTTCAGCTTCGCCGGCGCCTTCCTGCTGACGCTCGCCTACTTCGGCAGCCGTCTGATTCAACAGGTGATGGTGCGCTGAGCCAGCCCGGTTCAACTTTCCCTCTCTATAAGGAATACTGCATTGGAGCATGTGTCGACGGGGACCCTCATCATTATCCTGGTGATCATGATCGTGGTCTCCGCTTACTTCTCCGCCTCCGAAACCGGCATGATGACGCTCAACCGTTATCGCCTGCGCCACCTGTCCAAACAGGGTAACCGTTCGGCGCGCCGGGTGGAGAAGCTGCTGCAAAAACCGGATCGGCTGATCGGCCTGGTGCTGATCGGCAACAACCTGGTCAACATCCTCGCCTCGGCGCTGGCGACCATCGTTGGCATGCGGCTGTATGGCGATCTCGGCGTGGCGATTGCGACCGGCGTGCTGACCTTCGCCGTGCTGCTGTTCGCTGAAGTGCTGCCGAAAACCTTCGCCGCGCTCTATCCGGAACGCATCGCCTTCCCCAGCAGCGTCTTGCTGGCGCCGTTGCAAAAGGTGATGTTCCCACTGGTCTGGCTGCTCAACGGCATCACCAGCCTGACCTTGCGCCTGTTCGGCATTCGTACCAACGTGCGCATCAGCGACGCCGTCAGCAAGGATGAGCTGCGCACCATCGTGCGTGAATCCCAGTCGCAGATCTCCCGCCGCAATCAGGACATGCTGATCTCGGTGCTGGATCTGGAAAAGGTGACGGTCAACGACATCATGGTGCCGCGCACCGAGATCGTCGGCATCGACGTCAACGACGACTGGAAGTCGATCATGCGCCAGCTGACCCACTCGCCGCACGGCCGCATCGTGCTGTATCGCAGCTCGCTGGACGACGCGATCGGCATGCTGCGCGTGCGCGAAGCCTACCGTCTGATGACCGAGAAAAAAGAGTTCAACAAAGAGAACCTGCTGCGCGCCGCCGATGAGATCTACTTCGTACCGGAAGGCACGCCGCTCAACGTACAGTTGGTGAAGTTCCAGCGCAACAAAGAGAAGGTCGGCATCGTGGTCGACGAGTACGGCGACATTCAGGGCCTGGTTACGGTGGAAGACATCCTCGAGGAGATCGTCGGCGACTTCACCACCTCGATGTCGCCGACGCTGGCGGAAGAAGTCACGCCGCAGAGCGACGGCTCGGTCTTGATCGACGGCACCGCCAACGTGCGGGAGCTGAACAAGGCCTTTAACTGGACTTTACCCGCCAATGAAGCTCGCACCGTCAACGGCATGCTGCTGGAAGAACTGGAAGAGATCCCCGAAATCGGCACCCGGGTGCGTATCGGCCATTACGATATCGACATTCTCGACGTGCAGGGCAATATGATCAAACAGGTGCGGGTCACGCCGATCACCTCGCTGCAGTCCAGCATCGGCCATCACTAACCCTCCACCAGAACGTAAAAAAGACGCGAAATCGCGTCTTTTTTGTCTCTGCGGGAAACGTACGGTTAGATATGCAGCTCCTGCAGCTTCTCTTTCGGCAGCGCCAGTTCGTCGTTGTGGTTCACCACCACGCCGTTATCCAGAATGTGCTTGGCGATTTCCTGCGCTTCTTCCAGCGAGTGCATGTGGTAGGTACCACACTGGTACTCGTTCAGCTCAGGGATCTTGCGCTGGTCGGTCACTTTCAGCACGTCGGCCATCGCCGCTTTCCAGGCATCGGCAACGCGCTGCTCTTCCGGCACGCCGATCAGGCTCATGTAGAAACCGGTGCGACAGCCCATTGGGGAGATGTCGATAATCTCCACGCCCTGGCCGTTCAGGTGGTCGCGCATAAAGCCGGCGAACAGGTGTTCCAGCGTGTGAATGCCGCGTTCGGGCATCACTTCCAGGTTCGGGCGGCAAAAGCGCAGATCAAATACCGTGATGGTATCGCCATGAGGCGTTTTCATGGTTTTCGCAACGCGGACAGCCGGGGCTGCCATACGGGTATGATCGACGGTAAAGCTATCCAGCAATGGCATTTCGCTACCTCCTCGTAAAAGAGCATTTATTTCGAAACTTTTTTTCCTAACCGGGAAACCTTTTCCAACCCTGCGAGTCTGAGTATGTGAAAGACGCGCATTTGTTATCATCATCCCTGTCATCAGAGATGCATATTTGGCCACATTGATGTGGCCTTTTTCTTTTTCAGCTTCCGCCGTTTTGCTTCAGGAACGCTTCAAAGCTTAGCGTATCATTGGCTTCTATGTCGCGTTGACGCTGCCAAGAGGCTTCCCGCTCTTTATCCAGCTCGGCTTCGTTCAGGATTTCCAACGGTTCTTCCAGCAATGTCCGGCGATACTGCTCCGCCAGCTGCAGACCGACGCGTCCGGTGCCTTCCGCCTTCATCGCCTTCAAAATGCGCGCGGAGAAGGTCAGCTCAGGGTCGTCAAACGCGGCGACCAGCTCATCGCACACCTGCTGGTATTGACGGTTGCCGGCTTCGCCGTCCAACACTTCCGCGACCCGACGCAGATCGGCGAACAGCGCCTTGCCCACTTTTTCCAGCGGTTCATGGCTGGCGCCACAGCCGATGCCGATGGTCTGGCCCGGTTTGCGCCCTTCCAGAATCACCCGGTTCCAGTTCTTGCGCGTGCACAGCAGTTCATCGCTGCTCATCTCCGGCGCATCGGCCAGCGCGCACCACACCAGGAATAGATCCAGGAAACGCGCCTGCACCGCATCCACGCCGATCGGCGAGAACGGGTTGATATCCAGAGAACGCACTTCGATGTATTCGATACCGCCGCGCAGCAGCGCGTCTGACGGCGTCTCGCCGCTTTTGGTCACGCGCTTCGGCCGGATCGGCGCATACAGCTCGTTCTCGATTTGCAGCACGTTGCTGTTCAACTGCAGATAGCGATCACCCTCTTTCACGCCTAGCTTGGCGAACTCTTCGGAAGGCGTAACGATCGCCCGCTTCAAACCGGCCACATAGCTGTGCAGATCGTTGAAGGTGATGCCCAGATTACTCTGCGACTTGTTGGTGTAACCCAGGTCGCTCAGACGCAGCGAAGTGGCGTACGGCAGGTAGCACATCCCCTGCTCGGTGCGTTCGAACGGCAGAGTGGTCTCGCGTCCTTTGAGGAACGAAGAACAAATGGCCGGCGATGCGCCGAACAGATACGGGATCACCCAACCGAAACGGTAGTAGTTGCGGATCAGGCGGAAATACCCCGCCGAGATCTGCTCTTTACCGCTTTCGGCGTCCTGCACGCCAGCCCAGGCCTGCCAAAACTCCAGCGGCAGCGAGAAGTTGTAGTGCACGCCGGAAATGGTCTGCATCAGCGCGCCATAGCGATTCTTCAACCCTTCGCGGTACAGCGTCTTCATGCGGCCGATGTTCGAAGAACCGAACTGCGCCAGCTCAATATCCTGCTCAGCTTCGATAAAGCACGGCATGCTGAGCGGCCACATGCGCTCATCGCCAATGTTGCGCGCCACGTAGCGATGAATATCGCGCAGGAACGTCAGCAGGTGATCGATATTGTCATCAACCGGCGTAATGAACTCTAACAGCGCCTCGGCGAAATCCGTGGTGATCCAGTGATGCGTCAATGCCGCCCCCAGCTTTTCCGGATGCCCGGTAGTCGCCAAGGTGCCGTTCGGCGTGACTCGCAGCGTTTCACGCTCGATGCCGCGACGAATGCCTTTTAATGCCTGAGGATGGGCTTCCAACCAAGAAAGCGCCTGTGATACGTCCGGGATCAAATTGACCTCCCGCTTCTAAAAACAATAACTCGTAAGCATACTGAATCCGCACCCGAGAGAATATTGAGTTATATTCACTTGGTTACTGCCACCAGGCGATGCCCTGTACCGTTATCATAGTCAAAACGATGTAACGCAGCGCTTTTCCGATACACAGAAACAGCGCGACAGAGCCCCAGGGCATGCGCAGCCAACCTGCCAACACGCACAACAAATCGCCCACCACCGGCACCCAGCTGAGCAACAGCGCAGCCGGGCCGAAGCGTTGCAGCCACCCGAGCGCCGTTGCCAGCCCCCGCTGTGGTTTCAACGCCGGTAACAGGCGCCCGATAATGACATTAGTCAAGCCGCCCAGCGTGTTGCCCAGGGTCGCGGCCAGCACCAGCAACTCCGGCGAGACGCGACTCTGGGTCAGCAAAGCGACCAGAACGATTTCTGAATTTCCCGGCAGCAGCGTCGCACTGAGGAAGCTGCTGCCAAATAACGATATTACGGCTAGCGTACTACTCACAGCGTGCGAACGTCTACCACGTCCATACCGGCGCTTTTTGCCGCCTGAATGCCGAACTCGGCGTCTTCAAACACCACGCACTTTTCCGGCGGCACGCCGATAAGTTCGGCGCAGCGCAGGAAGGTGTCCGGCTCCGGTTTATGGCGCTGTACGTCGTCCGCACCGACGATCGCGTCGAAGCAGTTGAACAGGCCGAGATGACGCAGCAGCATTTCCGCCATGCGGTGCTCGCTGCCGGTACCGACCGCCATCGGACGGCGACCGTGATAGGATTTTACCACCTCGATCAGCGGCAACGGGCGCACGCTGTCCAACAGCATCGCCTCCACCGCGCGGGTTTTCTCCGCGGCCAAGTGATGGGGATCGAGATCGGCCTGGTGGCTGGCGATAATCGCCTGAGCGATGCGCCAGGTCGGTGAACCGCTCAGCGCCACCATAGCCGCTTCATCAAACGTCATGCCATAACGCGACAGCACTTCGCTCCACGCTTTGCGGTGCGTTGGCTCGGTGTCCAGAATCGTGCCGTCCATGTCGAAAATAAGACCCTGATAGCGGTCGTACATCGTTACTCCATGATCGTTGAGGAAAGAAAACTACTTTAGCGTAAAGCCGTTGGGTTGTCGCTGACTGCATCATAGCGGAATGTGCTGTGATCGATCGGGTACAAAGCAGGAAAGAGGTGAAGAGAGAATGGCTAAATGCTGAAAAGCGAAAAACCCGCCGAGGCGGGTTTCTCTTAGATGGTGCATCCGGGAGGATTCGAACCTCCGACCGCTCGGTTCGTAGCCGAGTACTCTATCCAGCTGAGCTACGGATGCATGACTGTTTTTGCCGCTTGTCTGTTTCACGAATAACAGAAAAGCAAAAACCCGCTAAGGCGGGCTTCTCTTAGATGGTGCATCCGGGAGGATTCGAACCTCCGACCGCTCGGTTCGTAGCCGAGTACTCTATCCAGCTGAGCTACGGATGCATGACTGTTTTTGCCGCTTGTCTGTTTCACGAATAACAGAAAAGCAAAAACCCGCTAAGGCGGGCTTCTCTTAGATGGTGCATCCGGGAGGATTCGAACCTCCGACCGCTCGGTTCGTAGCCGAGTACTCTATCCAGCTGAGCTACGGATGCATTACTATTTTTACCGCATGCCGGCTTTGTTAATAAAGCCAGGCTTTAAGAATGGTGCATCCGGGAGGATGATTCGGCGCTAGCGCCTCACCCTGCGGGCCGTTGCTGAAGCAACGTTATCCTCCCTGGTAACACTTTTTTCCTCTCACCCGCATGAAGATTTTTCTTCGCGACGAATGAGATTAAGAATGGTGCATCCGGGAGGATTCGAACCTCCGACCGCTCGGTTCGTAGCCGAGTACTCTATCCAGCTGAGCTACGGATGCACAGGAATTCTTTTTTGATACCGTATGGTATGTTGTTACTACCCCACCATACTGCAAAATATGGTGCATCCGGGAGGATTCGAACCTCCGACCGCTCGGTTCGTAGCCGAGTACTCTATCCAGCTGAGCTACGGATGCAAATGGCGGTGAGGCGGGGATTCGAACCCCGGATGCAGCTTTTGACCGCATACTCCCTTAGCAGGGGAGCGCCTTCAGCCTCTCGGCCACCTCACCATACGCTTCTTTCGAATTGTGCCTGACTTGCTTTAGAGAAGCTCATCGGCACTGCGTGGCGCACATATTACTTTCTCCGACTTTTAAGTCAAACAATTTTTCCCAACTCATGCGCGTTTGCACAATTCGCACCCAACATGGGCGATTTCACGGCAAAAAGGGCGTTTAATCAACAGGCAACCGCAACGTCTGCAGCAATAAAGCAGGAAACTCACCGGGAAAATAATCACGAAAAAGAGAGGGGAGAACGAAAGAAGTGGGTAAAACGATGCAGTAGCGTCTCGTCTGGCAACGAGACGCTGCTTCGGAATCAGTAAGTCGTCTGCTGAGACTTCTCTGCCTGAATGCGCTGATAGATTTCTTCACGGTGAACTGAAACCTCTTTGGGGGCGTTCACACCAATACGCACCTGGTTGCCTTTTACCCCTAGCACAGTGACCGTAACCTCATCGCCAATCATGAGGGTTTCACCAACTCGACGAGTCAGAATTAACATTCTTTGCTCCTTGAAAGATTAAAAGAGTCGGGTCTCTCAGTTTCCCCGTCATTATCCATCATATGTGGTGAAAACGTAAGCCGCGCAATCCACAATAAGTGTAAGCAGACTTGGTCCCACCTCAGATAATGGTAAGTTTAGCCGACCAGAAAAACTTTGTTCCCGCAATTGTAACTAAATTGTGTTAGCACAGTATGAAAACGCCATAATCAACAAAGTATTATGGCGTTTGTCCGTGCTATTTATTTATGTTCACAGCTTTGAGGCCACCCAGGCTTCTACGCTGTTTAACGCCGCTGGCAGAGCGTTGATATCCGTCCCCCCCGCCATCGCCATATCCGGGCGACCACCGCCCTTGCCGCCGACCTGCTGTGCCACGTTGCCGATCAACTCGCCGGCTTTCACGCGGTCAGTCAGATCCTTGGTCACGCCCGCGACCAGGCTGACTTTGTCATCAGCCGTCGTCGCCAACACGATAATGGCCGAACCCAATTGATTTTTCAGGTCATCCACCATGGTGCGCAGCATTTTGGCTTCGACATTGTCCAACTGGCTGACCAACAGCTTCACGCCGTTAACCACTTTCGCCTGGCTGGACAGCGACGCGCTTTCCTGCGCCGCCTGCTGATCTTTCAGTTGCTGCAGTTCTTTTTCCAGCACGCGCGTGCGATCGAGCACCGAACGCACTTTATCGGTCAGGTTGTTGCTGTCGCCCTTCACCAACTGCGCAACGTCTTGCAACAAATCGCTTTGCTGGTGCAGCGTGGCGATAGCGCCAGCGCCGGTCACCGCTTCAATACGGCGGATGCCCGCCGCGGTGCCCGACTCGCTCAGAATGCGGAACAGGCCGATATCGCCGGTGCGGCTGGCGTGGGTGCCGCCGCACAGCTCGGTGGAGAAGTCGCCCATGGTCAGCACGCGCACGTTGTCGTCGTACTTCTCACCGAACAGCGCCATTGCGCCCTTCTCTTTGGCGTCTTCCAACGCCATCAGCTCGGTCTGCACCGGCAGGTTACGACGCACCTGCTGGTTCACCAAATCTTCCACCGCGCGGATTTGTTCCGGCTTCATCGCTTCGAAGTGCGAGAAGTCGAAACGCAGGTATTTGTCGTTAACCAGCGAGCCTTTCTGCGCAACGTGATCGCCCAACGTTTGGCGCAGCGCGGCGTGCAGCAGGTGAGTCGCGGAGTGGTTCAGGCGGATGCTGTTGCGGCGCTCGGCGTCGATCTGCGCATCCACGCGATCGTTCAGCTTCAGCGAGCCCTGCGCCAGTTTGCCTTGGTGGCCGATAGCCTGACCGTATTTCTGGGTGTCATTGACCACAAACTCGGCGCCGGCGGCTTTCAGCACGCCTTTATCGCCGACCTGGCCGCCAGATTCACCGTAGAACGGCGTCTCGTCCAGCACCACCACAGCCTCTTCGCCGGCGTTGATCTGCTCGACCGGCTGGCCGTCACGGAACAGCGCGATCACCGTCGCCTGCTGCTCGTCGTGATCGTAGCCGCTGAACTGGCTGCTGCCATCCACGCGGATCAGGCTGTTGTAGTCGGCGCCGAAGCCGCTGGATTCGCGCGCGCGGCGGCGCTGCGCTTCCATCGCTTCTTCAAAGCCCGCTTCGTCGACTTTCAGACCGCGCTCGCGGCAGACGTCAGCGGTCAGATCGACCGGGAAACCGTAGGTATCGTACAGACGGAAAGCCGTTTCGCCGTCCAGAGTATCACCCTGCAACTTGGCCAGCTCTTCGTCCAGCAACGCCAGACCACGCTCCAGCGTGCGGGCAAACTGCTCTTCTTCGGTTTTCAGCACCTGCTCCACCAGCGATTGCTGGCGTTTCAGCTCGTCGGCCGCCGGGCCCATCACTTCGATCAGTGGCGCTACCAGCTTGTAGAAGAAGGTATCTTTCGCGCCCAGCATGTTGCCATGACGGATCGCGCGGCGAATGATACGACGCAGCACGTAGCCGCGGTTTTCGTTAGACGGGATCACGCCGTCAGACACCAGGAAGGCACAGGAACGGATGTGGTCGGCAATAACGCGCAGGGATTTGTTATCCAGATCGGTCGCACCGGTCACTTTCGCCACGGCGGCGATCAGGGTGCGGAACAGGTCGATCTCATAGTTGGAGTTCACATGCTGCAACACCGCCGCGATGCGCTCCAGACCCATGCCGGTATCCACCGAAGGTTTCGGCAGCGGCAGCATGGTGCCGTCGGACTGACGGTTGAACTGCATGAAAACGATGTTCCAGATCTCGATGTAGCGGTCGCCGTCTTCTTCCGGGCTGCCCGGAGGGCCACCCCAGATGTGATCGCCGTGATCGTAGAAAATCTCGGTGCACGGGCCGCATGGGCCGGTGTCGCCCATCTGCCAGAAGTTATCGGAAGCGAAAGGCGCGCCCTTGTTGTCGCCGATGCGGATAATGCGCTCGGCCGGTACGCCGATTTGCTTCTGCCAAATGTCGAACGCTTCGTCATCGGTTTCATACACGGTGACCCACAGTCTCTCTTTCGGCAGGTTGAACCAGTTTTCACCGGTCAGCAGTTCCCACGCGTAGCTGATCGCGTCGTGCTTGAAGTAATCGCCGAAGCTGAAGTTACCCAGCATTTCAAAGAAGGTGTGGTGACGAGCGGTATAACCGACGTTTTCCAGGTCGTTATGCTTGCCGCCTGCGCGCACGCAGCGCTGCGAGGTGGTGGCGCGGGAATAGGCGCGTTTGTCGAGCCCCAGGAAAACATCCTTAAATTGGTTCATGCCGGCATTGGTAAACAGCAATGTCGGATCATTGTTAGGCACCAGGGAGCTGCTTGCTACAACCTGATGGCCCTTACTATGAAAGAAATCGAGAAACGCTTGACGGATCTCAGCGGTGCTCTTGCTCATAATTTTCCTGGAAAGGCTAGAATAACGACACGTGAGCCGGTGGCGCGTCATCCCGACGATGACAACCAGCTCACGAACAAAAAGTGGGGATAAGATAAATTTTCTTCAGAGGGAAGTAAAACCCCGTGTGCGCTCATTGCGCAAAATCACGGTAAATTGACTGAATTTCTTCCTGGAAGAAGCCGCGATAGAGCAGATAACGCTGCACTTTGGCTTTCTCTTTCCAGTCGGTTGGCAACGCATCGCCAAATTTTCGCTGCGCCACCTGTTTCGCCTGTTCGCACCAGTCGATATCGCATTCCGCCAAGGCGTCCTGCACCAGCGCTTTATCCACGCCCTTTTGCATCAGTTCGCTGCGGATGCGCTGCGCGCCATAACCTTTACGGCTGCGGCTGCCGATGTAGCTGTATGCGAAACGCTGATCGTCCAGCCAGTTGTGCTGGTAACAGTAGGCGATAACCTGATCGATCAGCGCAGGATCCACCGGCTCTTCGGCCACCGTCGGCGCTTGCGGCCCCTTGCCGCCAAACCGGGCTTTCGCCACAAACGGCTGCGCCGCAAGTTTGCGGCGCAGTTCAGCTTCACTATGATCGCGTTGCGACAGCAGGCGCATGGCGCGGCTTAGCAAGTCATTCATCATTCAAGCCTGAATTCAGAGGATATGCGCCACATAAACGGCGGCGCACATCTTCAGCGATTAGAACTGCTCGCTGGTTTCCGCTTCGTCGTCTTCGAAGTCGTCACCGGAAGCGGCTACCAGTTCACCGCCGCTGTGCAGCAGCAGGTCGCGCAGTTTCTTATCCAGCTCGGCGGCGATAGCCGGGTTTTCTTTCAGGAAGTTACAGGCGTTCGCCTTACCCTGACCAATCTTCTCGCCGTTATAGCTGTACCAGGCGCCGGCTTTTTCAATCATCTTGTGCTTCACGCCCAGATCGACCAGTTCGCCACGGCTGTTGATGCCTTCGCCGTACATGATTTGGAACTCAGCCTGTTTGAACGGCGCAGCGATTTTGTTCTTCACCACTTTCACGCGGGTTTCGCTGCCCACCACTTCGTCGCCCTCTTTGATGGCGCCGATACGACGGATATCCAGACGCACCGAAGCATAGAACTTCAGGGCGTTACCACCGGTCGTGGTTTCCGGGTTGCCGAACATCACACCAATTTTCATACGGATCTGGTTGATGAAGATCAGCAGGGTATTGGCGTTTTTCAGGTTGCCGGCCAGCTTACGCATCGCCTGGCTCATCATGCGCGCCGCCAGGCCCATGTGCGAATCGCCGATTTCACCTTCGATTTCCGCCTTCGGCGTCAGCGCCGCCACGGAGTCGACGATAATGACATCAACCGCGCCGGAGCGGGTCAGCGCATCACAGATTTCCAGCGCCTGCTCGCCGGTGTCCGGCTGGGAGCACAGCAGGTTGTCGATATCGACGCCCAGCTTTTTCGCATAGATAGGATCCAGCGCGTGCTCGGCGTCGATGAACGCACAGGTTTTGCCTTCGCGCTGCGCGGCGGCGATCACCTGCAGCGTCAAAGTGGTTTTACCGGACGATTCCGGGCCGTAAATTTCGACGATGCGGCCCATCGGCAGGCCACCGGCGCCCAGGGCGATATCGAGTGACAGTGAGCCGGTGGAGATCGTTTCCACGTCCATGGAGCGGTCTTCACCCAGACGCATGATGGAGCCTTTGCCGAACTGTTTCTCAATCTGGCCCAGTGCCGCAGCTAACGCCTTTTGCTTGTTCTCATCAATAGCCATTTTTGCTCCTTCGTTTCGCAATGCCGGTGTTACCCCACACTGCCACTGAATGTATGTTGTGCAGGAAATGTCACTAATTATACTGTATGGTCATACAGTATCAAGCCTAATTTACAAAAATTCGTCGATGGCGGTTTGCAGCGCGAAAATCGTCGCCTGCAGCCGCACCGCATCGCGGTCGCCCTCGAATTGCATCTTGCGCGAAAGCCCCCGGCCATCGCTGCTGGCAAAGCCGAACCACACGGTGCCGACCGGCTTTTCCACGCTGCCGCCGTCCGGGCCGGCGATGCCGCTCACCGACAGCGCCAGATCGGCCTGCGCCGCCCGCAGCGCCCCTATCGCCATCTCGCGCACCACCTCTTCGCTGACCGCGCCGTGCGCCATCAACGTCGCTTCGCTCACCCCCAGCAGATCATGTTTCGCCGCATTACTGTAGGTGACGAAACCGCGATCGAAATAGGCGGAGCTGCCGGCGATATCGGTAATGGCCTTGGCGATGCCACCGCCGGTGCAGGATTCCGCGCAGGTGATCCAGCGGCCCTGAGCCTTCAGTTTTTCCCCCGCCAGCACGCTGAGCCGGCGCAGTTGGTTTTCACTCATAACCCCTCCCTCGCGAATTCAGGTATATGCGCCCGATAGTAGCATTTATCAAGGCGACACGGCGGCTGGCGCGCAGAAATGCGCAGCGCCTCGCAGGAGGTGCGGTTTTAAGCGCCCGGCCAAGCTGCTAGTATCAAAAGAAGCGCCCCATTGAGCGGCGGCGCACCAGCACAAGGAACATCACGGAGGCGGCACGCTGCGGCGGCCTCAGGGCGCACCAGAAGAGATTAGGATGATAGCGTGAAAAAAACGTTGGGCGTATTCTTGCCGTTGTACACCACCACCCTGTTGCTGCTGTTGGGCTCAGGCCTGCTCACCACCTATGTCTCGCTGCGGCTGGCCTCCATCCACGTCAGCAGCGCGCTGATCGGCGCCATCATCGCCGCCAACTACATCGGGTTGGTGATCGGCGGCAAGGTCGGCCACTTTCTCATCGCCCGCGTCGGGCATATCCGCGCCTACGTGGCCTGCGCCGGCATCATCACCGCTGCGGTGCTGGGGCACGGTCTGACGGCGTTCATTCCCGCCTGGGTCGCGCTGCGTCTGGTGATCGGGCTGTGCATGATGTGCCAGTATATGGTGCTGGAAAGCTGGCTGAACGACCAGGCGGAATCCAACCAGCGCGGCATGGTGTTCGGCTTCTATATGGCGGCGACCTATCTCGGCATGTCGCTGGGCCAGATAGTGCTGATGCTGCAAAGCAACCTGGGCATCAGCACGCTGCTGGTGATCGCGCTGTGCTTCGCGCTTTGTCTGGTGCCCATCGCTCTCACCACCCGCACCAATGCGCGCCACATGTCGCCGGCCCCGATGGAGCTGCGTTACTTTGTCGGCGCCATTCCCAAGGTGCTGGCTACCACGCTGGTGATCGGCATGGTGGTGGGCTCGTTTTACGGCCTGGCGCCGGTCTACGCCAGCCTGCAATCCTTAACCACTCAGCAAACCGGCCTGTTCATGGCGCTGGCCATCTTCGCCGGGCTGGTGGCGCAGTTCCCGCTCAGTTGGCTGTCGGATCGCTATAATCGCCCGTTGCTGATGCGCCTCAACGCCATTTTTCTGATCGTGGCGGCGCTGCCGCTGGCGCTGCTGCCGCACATCGATTTCCCGCTGCTGCTGGCGGTCGGGTTCGTCGTCAGCATGTTGCAATTTACGCTCTACCCGTTGGCGGTGGCGCTGGCCAACGATCTGATCGAGCCGGAACGCCGCGTCTCGCTGGCCGCCTGTCTGCTGATGGCGTTCGGCGTCGGCGCCAGCATCGGGCCATTGGCGGTCGGCGCGCTGATCGAGCCGCTTGGCGGCAATATCCTGTACGCCTTTTTCGCCCTGTGCGGCGTGCTGCTGGCGGCCCTCAGCCGCACGGCGAAAGCGGAGGAACCGCAGTTGGCGCAGGACGCGCCGGTGCCGCACATTCCGCTGCCGGACAGCCTCGCCAGCTCGCCGCTGTCGCCGGCGCTCAATCCGACCTTCGATGAACAGATCATTCACGACACCATGCCGCCGCCGGAAGCGGCGCCCGAGGTCGACGAGCCGCAGCCCGAAGCACAAGAGGCGGAGCCCTTGCCTCAGGGCGCCGATCCGGAAGAAGACACCGGCCTGAAAAAGGCGCACGCCATGCTGTAAACGGCGGCGTTACAGATCCTGGAAGGAGCCCAACAGAAAACCGCGTTCGGCGATCGCTGCTTTCAGCGTCGGCGCGGTCAACACATCCAGCTCGACGAGGCGCGGATGGCAGTATTGGCTCTGCAGGATCGTCGCGTCGAGGAACGCCGGATGGCACATCATTTCCAATGACTCTGCGCCCTGCTCGTCGGCGCGCGCCAACCTTTGCAGGAACAGCGTTTCGGAAATCGTCTCACCGTAGAATCCCGCGTCGAAAGCGTCAGTGCTATAGGGGGCATGCAGCGTGATGCCACGCCGTTTCGCCTCTTCGCGATCGAGACGCAGCGGCAGCCCCTGCGCCTGCGCGAACGCCTCCACCAGCGGATAAATTTGCGGCTGCATATGCACATGGTGGTGGCTGTCGATATGCGTCGGCGGCCGGCCGAACAGCGTCACGAAGCGCGCGAACTGGCGCTGCAGCTCCTCGTGAATTTCGTCCAGCTGCAGCTCGCCGGCCTCGGCGCGGCGCCACAGCCATTTGCCCAGTTCGCCATGTTCGTTGACCAGCGAAGGCATGGCGCCCAGCGGCTTGCCATGGGTCAAAACGAAATGCAGCCCAATCGGCAACCCCGGATATTGCCGGCTGAGCGCCGCCGCGTGCTGCGCGCCGCCGCCGTTCACCATCGCCGTGGTGGAGGAAACGACGCCATGCTGATACGCCTCGATGACGCCATAGTTCTGCCCTTTGCTCAGGCCGAAATCATCGGCATTCACGATCAGTAGTTTTTCCATAGAGGCTCCCGCGGGATGGATTTTTGGCAAGGGAAGGCCGACCGCTCGGCGCGGCATTCCCCCTCGTTAAGGTAAAAATCAAATGATTAACCGACCGGCGCCCTGAAGCTCATCGGCATATCGGCGTTGATACTGATCGGGAGCGGCCCTAAAGAGGGCCGTAACACTTTTTTCGGTAGTTGCCTGGGGTCACGTCGGTGAGCCGCTTGAAGTTTTTAATGAACAAGCTGACGTCGCCATAGCCGGAATCGAAGGCGATGTCAGAGACCGAATAGTTGGTGACCTCCAGCTGCGTCTTGGCGAAGTTGATGCGGATCTCATTGATCACCTGCATCGGCGTCTTCTGGTAGTAGCGCCGCATCGCCCGGGTCAGATACTCCTGGGTTTTCCCCGACAGCGCCACCATGTTCGCCAACGCCTTTTCGCCGAACATCGCCTTGTCATGCATGCCGGCCAGGGTGTTCTTCAGCCACTGCGGAATATCATCGCCGCCGTCGTTTTCTTCTTTATGGTGACGAATGCGGCTGATCACATAGAAGGTCAGCGTTTCGAGAAACTCGGCGAAGTCATCCTCACGAAACTGCGGCGAACTCACCACCGATTCGATATAGGCCAAAAACTCGCTTCTCAGGCTGTAGGCCTGCGAGGCGACAAAGCAACGCGGCAACTGCTGCAAATAGTGCTCTTCAAAGAACGCTTTGCTGACCGCCACGTTGAAAATTTTCGTCGCGCCGAACTCGTAAAAGCTCTGGTGGTAAGAGCCGATGGGGATAAAGACGAAATCCCCGCGTTCCAGCAGCACCCGCTTGCCGTTGATCTCCTGATAGCATTTGCCGCTCAGCACAATAGTGAACTCGTAATAGTCGTGCTGATGCAGCCCGGTGGCGCTTTCCACCTTGTTGTAGATGAACAGGTGAAAGTCTTTGCAGTTAAAGAAATCCTGCTCGCGAATCAGCTTCACGTCGTTGGCACTCAGCGAAATTCGGTTATCGGACACGGCGCCGGCCTCCCGTTAGTCAAATCCGTTGCGTCTGGCCGCCTCGGCAAACCAGTAACCGCTTTTTTTGATGGTGCGCCGCTGATCCGCCCGATCCAGCCGCACCAGCCCATAACGATTCTTGTAGGCATTCAGCCAGGACCAGCAGTCGATAAAGGTCCACAGATGATAGCCCTTGCACTGCGAGCCTTCCGCCAGCGCGCGGTGCAGCCACTTCAGGTGCTCGCGAATAAAGTCGATGCGGTAATCGTCCTCCACCCGCCCATCGGCGCCGATAAACGCTTCTTCGCCCTCGACGCCCATGCCGTTTTCCGAAATATAACAGGGCAGATTGCCGTAGTTCTCTTTCAGATCCATCAGGATGTCGTACAGCCCCTTCTCATAGATCTCCCAGCCGCGGTGCGGATTGATTTTGCGGCCCGGCATTGCATAGTAACTGAACAAATCCTCCGGTGATGCGATCGGCCCCTCGGCGCGCCGTCCCTCTTTCGCCTGCACCCTGCGCGGCTGGTAATAGTTGACGCCAAGGATATCCACCACGCCGCCTTCGATCAGCTGCGCGTCCTGCGGTTCGCAGTAGGGCATCAGCCCATGTCGCTCCAGCAGGTGCAGCAATGCGGCCGGGTAACGCCCTTTGGCGACCGGATCGAGGAAACTACGGTTGAGCAGCAGATCGGCGTCGTGTGCCGCCTGCAGATCCTCCGGCGCGTCGGAGCGCGGATAGGTTGGGCTCAGATTCAGAATGATGCCGATGCTCCCCGGCAGCCTCCGCGCTCTGAAACGCTGCACCGCCATGGCGTGCGCCAGTACGCTGTGATACGCCACGGTGACCGCCCGTTTGAAGTCCACTACGCAAGGGTAGTGCAGGTCATTCAGGTAACCGGCTTCCACCGGCACGATCGGCTCGTTGAAGGTGAACCAGTGGGTGACCCGATCGCCAAATAGGCCGAAACAGGTATCGGCGTAACGCGCATAGGCTTCGACCACCGCCCGGCTTTCCCAACCGCCGCGCTGTTGCATGCACAGCGGCATATCGAAGTGATAGAGATTGATAAACGGGGTGATGCCCTGCGCCAGCAGCTCGTCGATCATCGCGTTATAGAACGCCACCGCCTGCGGGTTCACTTCACCGTCGCCGTCCGGGATCAGCCGCGACCACGAGATCGACGTTCTAAAGGTATTGTGGCCCAGCGTTTTGAGCAGCCCGATATCGGTGCGGAAATGGTCGTAAAAGGTCGAGGCTTCGGTCGGCCCCACCCGATCGTGAAAACGCTCGGGCGCGATCTCGTACCAATAGTCGAAGATGTTGCGGCTCTTGCCGTCCCGCGCGGCCGCCCCTTCAGACTGCGGCGCGGAGGTGGCGCTGCCCCACCAGAACCCGTCGGCAAATTGATATTCCATACTCGCGTCCCTCGCGGGGCGGCCACGCCGCCCCGTTCCACAGTTAGAATTTCAGCGCCTTGGCGATGTCTTCTTCGCTTTCCGTCGCCGCGTCAATCTGGCTCTGCGCCTTGTTGGAGATCGCCACGAACGGCAGATAGATCACGGTGGCGACCGCCAGGTTGAACAGGCTCAGCAACATGGCCATGATGCTGCCGTTGGTGTTGAAGAACGCCCCCAGGCCGACCGGCATGGTCCAGGGCGCGATGTTGGTGATCGGCGGGATCAGTCCGGAGTAGTAGGCCAGGGAGGTGATAATGGTCAGCACCGGCTGCACCAGGATGAACGGAATGAACATCACCGGGTTCATGATCACCGGCAGGCCGAACAGTATCGGTTCGTTGATCTGGAAGATGCCCGATGGCGTCGCCAGTTTGGCGACCTGGCGGTAATCTTCGCGGCGCGAGGCGATGAAGATGGCGATGATCAAGCCCAGCGTCGAGCCGGTGCCGCCGAGGTAGATGTAGGAGTCGACGAACGGTTTCGCCCACATGTGGAACTCTTTTCCGGCGGCCACCGCCGCTTCAACCGAACCGTATTTGTTGTACAGCTCCACGTTTTCCAGCGCGAACGGCGTCATGATACCGCTGTCCAGGGCCGCCAGCGCCATGGAGCCGTGCACCCCAAAGAACCACAGCAGCGAGGAGAACAGCACGTACACCCAGCCCACCACGCTGCCCATCTTGGCCAGCGGCGCCGAAATGCCGTCCATGATGATCTGGTGGAAGTTGGTGCCCCAGTGCGCCAGCGCGAACGCCACCAGCCCCATGATGGAGAGGATGATGAAACCGGGGATCAGCGCCGAGAAGGAACGCGACACCGAAGCCGGCACGCTGTCCGGCAGGCTAATCACCCAGTTGCGCCGCACGATGAAGGCAAACATCTCGGCCACCACCAGCCCAATCACCATACCGGAAATGATGTTGGCGCCGCCCAACCAGTTGGCTCCCACCGCATAGGCCTCGCCGACATTGAACGGTGTGACGGTCATAAAGGCCGCCACCGCCAGCAGCGCCGAAGCGAGCGGATCGACCTTTCGCTCTTCCGCCAACGCCATGCTGATAAAGAACGGCGTCATCAGGGACATGATCCCCAGCGTGCCGTTGTAAACGCTGCCGCCGATGCTCTTCAGACTATTCAGCGTCTCGATGGTAGAGGCATCCAATCTTACGCCCAGCGAATAGAAGAACGATCCCTCGCCAAAGCTCAGGAACACGTTGTTGATCAACACGAACATCGCCCCGGTCAAGGTCAGCGGCATCAGGCGGATAAAGCCATTCTTGATGGCGTTGACGTGGGGCTGCTTACCGATTTTTACGGCGAAAGGCAGGATAACCTTCTCGAGCGAGGCAATGAGGGTATTCACGGCGGCCTCCTGTTATTGATTGGCTTTCTTGATAGCGGCCACCGCGGCCTTCAGCACGCCCAGCCCATCGACCTTGCCGTACAGCAGCGGATCGATAACCTCAACGGGTTTATTGGGCAGCTGTTTTTGTACTTCCGGCAAGGTGTAGGCGATCTGCGGCCCCAGCAGGATCAGATCCGCCTCAACGCCTTTCTCCGCAGCCAGCGCTTCCGGATAGGCGGCGATGATCACCGGCACTTCATATTTCTCGGCCTGCGCCTTCATTTTTGATACCAACAGGGAAGTGGACATACCGGCAGAACAAAACAGATAGATTTTTTTCTTTTCCATACCAAGCACCTCAGATAATCAAAAAAACCCCGTGTTATTTGTATGCCAGATGCAATCACTATTGCTTCACGCACATTCCTTATGAAAATTTCCGTCACGTTGCCCTGGTTACGGACAGTATACGGAGCATGAAAAACGGATCGGTAAGCCAGGAGGAGACATAACAGTCTCTCATTGACCTGACGGATTGACCCCCTTCACATTTCGCACAAAAAAATAGTGTGACCGGGCTCTCAAATAACCGATATAGACTCGGAATATTCGCAATAAATATTCAAATAACAATTATAAACAGCAAGTTACAAACTCACCGAGAATTTAAGGGTTTATTTGCGCCTGAACAAGCGAAAAGGGAATAAAAATAGTTCAAGCTTGATTCACCTACGGCCATCCGAACGCGATAGCCGGTGAAGAGGATTAGGTGGGCAGACGCAGCAACTCGATCACCGTGCTCAGCGCCACGGAATGATTCCTGCGGTTGGGGTAATAGAGGTAAAAACCGGTAAACGGCGCGCACCAGTCGTTCAACACCCGCCGTAGCCGCCCGCTCGCCAGGTGTTCTTCTACCTCTTGTTCGATGGCGAAAGCGATGCCGACGTGCGCCAGCGCCGCCTGCACCATCATCCTGCCGTCATCGAGTATCAACGGGCTGTTAACCGCCACGGAAAACCGCTGCTCGCCCTGCTGAAATGCCCATTTGTAGCGCTCGCCCGAAGAGGCCTTGCGCCAACCGATGCAGCGGTGCTGCAGCAAATCCTGCGGATGCATCGGTTCGCCGTGCCGTTGAAAATAGTCCGGCGTGGCGACGATGGCGAAACGCAGATCCGGCGTCAGACGCACCGCGCGCATATCGTTGTGCAGATCCTCGCCGAGCCTAATACCGGCATCAAAGCCCTGTTCGACAATGTTGGCAAACCCCTCGTCCGCCACCACTTCCAGCGTAATGCCGGGGTACTCGCAGGCCAACCGCTCCAGATGCGGCACGATGGCAAGATCGATGGCCGAACGCGGCGCGTTGATGCGCACCAGGCCGCGCGGCCCTTCGCGAAACACATTCAGGCTCTCCAGCGCGGCGTCGATGTCGGTAAAAGCGGGCACCAGCTGTGCCAGCAGATGCTCACCGGCCTCCGTCGGCGAGACGTTGCGGGTGGTGCGGTTTAGCAGGCGAATGCCCACCTGCGCTTCCAATTCGCGCAGGGTGTGGGTCAGCGTCGGCGGTGTCACGCCCAATCGGGCGGCGGCGCGGCGGAAGCTGCGTTCACTGGCGATAGCCACGAAGGCCGCCAGGCCGGACAGTTCAGGTTTTTTCATGCTATTGATATAAATTATCTAATAGTGAGATGAATTTTTAGCGGATAGTTATCCGTCATCTAACAACATAGCATTGCGATCGACCCCATTACCAGGTATCGATACGATGATTAATGCTACAGCTCCAACTCATGAAACGCCGCGCCGTCTGGCGGGCAAAGTCGTACTGGTGAGCGGCGGCGGCACCGGCATCGGCCGCGCCGCCGCGCTGGCCTATGCCCGCGAAGGCGCCAACGTCGCGCTGGCCGGCCGACGCGCGGCGGAAATCGAAGCCACGGCGCGCGACATCGCGCTGGCCGGCGGCGACGCCCTGCCCATCGTGGCCGACGTCTCCCAGGAAGACGATATCCGCCAACTGATCGCCACGGTGACCGCCCATTACGGCCGGCTCGACGTCGCCTTCAACAACGCCGGCATCATCGGCAACTTCGCCCCCATCACCGAACAGAGCAGCGAGGATTTTGACCGAGTGATCGCCATTAACCTCAGGGGCGTCTGGCTGGCGATGAAATATGAGATTGAAACCTTCCTGGCTCAGCGCTCGGGCGGCGTGATCATCAACACCTCCTCCTGGCTGACCCACGGCGCGCTGGCCGGCTCATCCAGCTACTCCGCCAGCAAGGGCGCGCTCGATGCGATGATCCGCGCGGTGGCGCTCGAGTACAGCGGCCAGGGCATCCGCGTCAACAACATCAACCCCGGCATCATCGACACGCCGATGGCACGCGGCAGCGTGGCTGACAGCGCGGCCTTCGCGCCCTTTATCGCCCATACGCCCGCCGGCCGCCTGGGTGAATCGGAAGACATCGGCGATGTGGCGCTGTGGCTGGCGACGGACGAAGCCCGCTTCATCACCGGCCAAAGCCTGCTGGTGGATGGCGGTTACACCATCGCCGGCATGCGTTGAGGAGACGAGGCCATGAACTACGTTCGGCTTGGCGACAGCGGCCTGAAGGTGTCCCGCCTCTGTCTGGGTTGCATGACCTACGGCGATCCGGCCTGGCGGCCCTGGGTGCTGAAGGAAGATGAAGCGCGCCCCTTTATCCGCGAGGCGCTGGAGGCGGGTATCAATTTTTTCGATACCGCCAACATTTACTCCGGCGGAGAAAGCGAGCGCATTCTCGGCCGCGCGCTGAGGGCGTTCGCCCGCCGTGAAGACGTGGTGATCGCCACCAAGGCCTACTTTCCAATGGACGCGCAGCCGAACAGCCGGGGGCTATCACGCAAGCACCTGCTGCACAGCGTCGACGCCTCCTTGCAGCGGCTGGGAACGGATTACCTCGATCTGTTCGTGCTGCACCGCTTCGACACCGAAACGCCGATCGAAGAAACCGCCGACACCCTCGATGGCCTGGTGCGGGCGGGCAAGATCCGCTATCTCGGTGCCTCCTCGCTGCACGCCTGGCGCCTGATGAAAATGCTGGCCTTTCAACGTCAGCACCGCCTGGCGCCGTTTATTTCGCTGCAAAGCCAATACAACCTGGTGACGCGTGAAGATGAAGAGGAGCTGATCCCGCTGTGCCTGGAGGAAGGTCTTGGTCTGACCCCCTGGTCGCCGCTGGCCCGCGGCGTGCTGGCCGGCTCCGGCAGCGGCGGCACGCTGCGCGCCGCCACCGACGAACAGGCGCCCCGTTGGTACGGCGGCAGAAACGAGGTAGAACGCACCGTCGCGGCGGTCGCGGAGGTGGCGGCCGCGCGCGGCGTTCCACCAGCGCAAATCGTGCTGGCCTGGCTGTTGGCCAAACCCGGCGTGGTGTCGCCGCTGGTGGGCATGTCCAAGCCGCATCATCTGCAGGATGCGCTGGCAGCGCTCGACCTCAGGCTATCACCGGAAGACGTGGCCGCGCTGGAGGCGCCGATGGCGCATGCTGTCCGCCCCGATCGCTGGTAGCCCCTTTTCCGTCATTCCAGGAGAGAAGACATGTCATATGCGCTTACCGCACGAGCGGTGTTGTTCACCCTCGCTGCCGCATTCCCCCTTAGCGCTCCGGTGCAGGCTGCCGTCAGCGCAGACTGCGCCGCAAACAGCATGACGCTGCCGCCTGGCGCACTTTA
The DNA here is from genome assembly GCF_052166695.1 of Serratia sp. CY76391. Lineage (NCBI taxonomy): Bacteria > Pseudomonadati > Pseudomonadota > Gammaproteobacteria > Enterobacterales > Yersiniaceae > Serratia > Serratia sp. CY76391. The sequence goes on along the minus strand of NZ_JBJNOJ010000006.1, from coordinate 491,955 downwards.
CCCCAACGGCATCGCCCGTGCGACGGACGGTACGCTGTATGTCGGCTTTGTCACCAGCGGCAACGTGCTGCGCAAGCGGCCGGGTCAAGCGTGGGAAAGCTTTTTCCCCGGCGCTGACACGGTGTTCGCCTCAAACGCGCTGCGGCTGGACGAAAAACGTGGGCTGCTGTGGGGCAATTCGCCGGACTTCCTCTCCGGCGGCAAAACGCGCGCCAACCGCATCTATGCGCTGAACGTCGCGGATGGCACGCTTAACCGCAGCCTGGCGCTGCCGGCGGGCGAAATGGGCAACGATATCGTGCTCGGCGCAGACGGTACGGTGTATGTGACGGAAACCCGCGGCGGCGGCATCCTGCGCCTGCGGCCAGACGAAGCGGCATTCCGTACGCTGTTTCAGGATCCGCAGTTAGCGGCCCCCAGCGGGCTGGGCGCCGCCGGGATCGTGCTGCTCGACGATCGGCTGATGGCTGTCGCCAATTTCGGTACCGGTAAGCTCTACACCCTCAGTTATAACGCTCCAAAGCCGCAGCTGACGGAAATGCAGCTGCCGCGCCTCATCGAAAACCCGGACGGAATGGGATTGGCGCCGGATGGCGCGCTGATCGTGCTGGAAAACGGGATCCAGAGCGGCCAAGGGCGGATCCTGCGGATCCCGTCACCCAGGGCGGCAGGCAGGCACCAGCTTGAGGTCTTGCGCGAAGGCATGGAATCGCCGGTCAACCTGACTATTACCCCGCAAGGCTGCGCCTTCGTCAGCGAATCGCGCATCCGCCACCGCCTGCTGCCCGGCCATGAAACCGAAGTGCCCGACAGTTTCCGCCTCTATCAACTGCCCTTGCCTCTCACCGCCGCGCAATAATCTCTCCACCACTACTGCGGGCGGCGACACTTGCGTTGTTGCCCGCAGGCGAACGACAATCTCGCTTCGTTGCAAACCGGCCTTGCGCAGCGCTTCCCATTTTTACCTGTGACAGCCGATTGCCCGCTGGGCTAGTATAAGCGTCTGTGCAAACCTCGGGTTTGAGCGCGCCGTTTGGCGTTTTGATGATTTGATTTGCGCGCCCTCCAAGCGCTGAATGGGGCGACGCCTGCTGAAACAATGTGATAGCGAATGACGACAATGAAAATCACAGTTCCCTTTACATTCAATGGATTGGAAAAATAATCGCATGAATAGCACCGATAAACTCGATTCGCACACGCCGATGATGCAGCAGTACCTGCGCCTCAAGGCCCAGCATCCTGAAATCCTGCTGTTCTACCGCATGGGCGACTTCTACGAGCTATTTTACGACGACGCCAAGCGCGCTTCCCAACTGCTGGATATCTCGCTGACCAAACGCGGCGCCTCGGCGGGCGAACCGATCCCGATGGCCGGCGTGCCGCACCACGCGGTGGAGAACTACCTGGCCAAGCTGGTGCAGCTCGGCGAGTCCGTCGCCATCTGCGAGCAGATCGGCGATCCGGCCACCAGTAAAGGGCCGGTCGAGCGCAAAGTGGTGCGTATCGTCACTCCCGGCACCATCACCGACGAAGCGCTGCTGCAAGAGCGTCAGGACAACCTGCTGGCGGCGATCTGGCAGGACGCGCGCGGCTTCGGCTACGCCACGCTGGACGTCAGCTCCGGCCGCTTCCGCGTCGCCGAGCCGCAGGATCTGGAAACCATGGCCGCCGAGCTGCAGCGCACCAATCCGGCCGAGCTGCTGTATCCGGAAACCTTCGAACACATGGCGCTGATCGAACAGCGCCACGGCCTGCGCCGCCGTCCGCTGTGGGAATTCGAGCTTGAGACCGCGCGTCAGCAGCTCAACCTGCAGTTCGGCACCCGCGACTTGACCGGCTTCGGCGTCGAGCAGGCGCACCAGGCGCTGCGCGCCGCCGGCTGTCTGCTGCAGTACGTCAAAGATACCCAACGCACTTCGCTGCCGCATATTCGCGGCATCACCATGGAACGCCAGCAGGACGGCATCATCATGGATGCCGCCACCCGCCGCAACCTGGAGCTGACGCAGAGCCTGTCCGGCGGCAGCGACAACACGCTGGCGGCGATCCTCGACCGTACGGTCACGCCGATGGGCAGCCGCATGCTGAAACGCTGGCTGCACATGCCGACCCGCGACATCAAGGTGCTGACCGCCCGCCAGCAGGCGATCGGCGCATTGCAGGAACTGTTCGCGGATCTGCAGCCTTCGCTGCGTCAGGTAGGCGATCAGGAACGTATTTTGGCGCGTTTGGCGCTGCGCACCGCCCGGCCGCGCGATCTGGCGCGCATGCGCCATGCTTTCCAACAGTTGCCGGACATCCGCGCGCTGCTGCAGGATGTGAAAACGCCGCACGTGCAGCAGCTACTGTCGCAGGTGGGCCAGTTTGACGAACTGCGCGAGCTGCTGGAACGTGCGGTCATTGAATCACCGCCGGTGCTGGTGCGCGACGGCGGCGTGATCGCCCCCGGTTACAACAGCGAACTGGACGAGTGGCGCGCTTTGGCCGACGGCGCCAGCGACTACCTCGACCGGCTGGAGATCCGCGAGCGTGAAAAGCTGGGTCTGGATACGCTTAAGGTCGGCTTCAACGGCGTACACGGCTATTACATTCAGGTCAGCCGCGGTCAAAGCCACCTGGTGCCGATCCACTATGTACGCCGTCAGACGCTGAAAAATGCCGAGCGCTACATCATCCCGGAACTGAAAGAGTACGAAGACAAAGTGCTCACCTCCAAGGGTAAGGCGCTGGCGATCGAGAAAAGCCTGTACGACGAGCTGTTCGATCTGCTGCTACCGCACCTGGCGGAACTGCAACAAAGCGCCGCCGCGCTGGCCGAGCTGGACGTGCTGGCCAACCTGGCCGAGCGCGCCGATACCCTGAACTACGCTTGCCCGACCATGAGCGAGCAGCCGGGGATCCGCATTACCGAAGGCCGCCATCCGGTGGTGGAGCAGGTGCTGAGCGAGCCGTTTATCTCCAACCCGCTCACCCTGTCGCCGCAGCGCCGCATGCTGATCATAACCGGTCCGAACATGGGCGGTAAAAGCACCTATATGCGGCAAACGGCGCTGATCGTGCTGATGGCGCACATCGGCAGCTACGTGCCGGCCACCAAGGCCACCATCGGCCCGGTGGATCGCATCTTCACCCGCGTCGGCGCGGCGGACGATCTGGCTTCCGGCCGCTCCACCTTCATGGTGGAGATGACCGAAACCGCCAATATTCTGCACAACGCCACCGAGCACAGCCTGGTGTTGATGGATGAAATCGGCCGCGGCACCTCCACCTACGACGGCCTGTCGCTGGCCTGGGCCTGCGCCGAGAACCTGGCCAACCGCATCAAGGCGATGACGCTGTTCGCCACCCACTACTTCGAGCTGACGACCCTGCCGGAGAAGATGGAAGGCGTGGTCAACGTGCATCTGGATGCGCTTGAACACGGCGATACCATCGCCTTCATGCACAGCGTGCAAGACGGTGCCGCCAGCAAAAGCTATGGCCTGGCGGTCGCCGCGCTGGCCGGCGTGCCGCGCGACGTCATCAAACGCGCCCGTCAGAAACTGCGCGAGCTGGAGTCTATTTCCAGCCACACCGCATCGGGCAGCGTCGATGCCACCCAGATGACGCTGCTGCAGGAAGAGACCTCGCCGGCGGTAGAAGCCCTGGAGGCGCTTGATCCGGATTCCCTGTCGCCGCGACAGGCGCTGGAATGGATCTACCGGCTGAAAAATATGGTGTAATCTGGCGCCAAACGCGGGCATAAAAAAACGGTGAGCATCATGCTCACCGTTTTTATTTGATGCGGTTCAACAACCGGCGTTATTCGCGGAACAGCGCCTCAATGCTCAGGCCTTGCATCTGCAAAATCTCACGCAGACGGCGCAGACCTTCTACCTGAATCTGACGGACGCGCTCGCGCGTCAGGCCAATCTCCCGGCCTACGTCTTCCAGCGTCGCCGCTTCATAGCCCAGCAGGCCGAAACGACGCGCCAACACTTCACGCTGTTTGGCGTTCAGTTCGAACAACCATTTGACGATGCTTTGCTTCATATCGTCATCTTGCGTGGTGTCTTCAGGCCCGTTGTCCTTCTCGTCGGCCAGAATGTCCAGCAGCGCTTTCTCCGAATCCCCGCCCAGCGGCGTATCCACCGAGGTGATGCGCTCATTCAGGCGCAGCATGCGGCTGACGTCATCCACCGGCTTGTCGAGTTGCTCGGCAATTTCTTCAGCGCTCGGTTCATGATCCAGCTTGTGGGAAAGCTCGCGCGCGGTGCGCAGATAGACATTCAGTTCTTTGACGATATGGATAGGCAAACGAATGGTACGGGTTTGGTTCATGATCGCCCGTTCAATCGTCTGACGGATCCACCAGGTTGCATAAGTGGAGAAGCGGAAGCCGCGTTCCGGGTCGAATTTTTCCACTGCGCGAATCAGACCGAGGTTACCCTCTTCGATCAGATCCAGCAGTGCCAGGCCGCGGTTGCTGTAGCGGCGGGCGATTTTCACCACCAGCCGCAGGTTGCTTTCAATCATGCGGCGGCGGGACGGCACGTCACCGCGCAGAGCACGCCGCGCAAAATAGACTTCTTCCTCTGCGGTCAGCAGAGGTGAATAACCGATCTCACCCAGATAGAGCTGCGTCGCATCCAATACGCGTTGCGTAACGCCTTGAGACAACAGCTCTTCTTCCGCTAAATCGTTCTCGCTGGTCTCTTCTTCTACCAGCGCTTTTTCATCAAACGACTCGGCCTCAGCTCCATTCTCGTCGAAATCCGCATCATCATGTAACTCGTTAACTTTCAGCGTATTTTGGCTCATATGCTGCTCCTACCCGTGATACCGCGAGCAGAATCTCAGCGTATTCTGCCCAATCTATCGCTGCGGAAGATAACGCAGCGGGTTTACGGATTTCCCCTTGTAACGAATTTCAAAATGCAAACGTACTGAACTGGTACCGGTGCTACCCATGGTGGCTATTTTTTGACCCGCCTTCACTTCTTGTTGTTCCCGGACCAGCATTGTGTCGTTATGAGCGTAGGCGCTCAGGTAATCATCATTATGTTTGATGATGATTAGATTACCGTAACCCCGTAAAGCGTTGCCTGCATACACTACGCGGCCATCGGCGGTAGCGAAAATAGGCTGCCCACGGGAACCGGCGATATCGACACCCTTATTCCCACCTTCTGATGAGGAAAAGTTATCAATAACCTTACCGTCAGTCGGCCATCTCCAGGTACTGACCGGAGCGCTGTTGCTGACGGTGCTGCTCACAGGTGGAGCGGCTTCCGGCGCGGTAACAGGCGCAGTCGCGGTCCCAACCGCTGCGGCACCTGCTGCAGGTAACATCTTACCTACATTCTGTTTACCCGAGTTTTCAGAATACGCGTTAGTTGATTGAGAATCAACCGTTGCCGTCTGGATCTGGGAGCTGGAAGGTGGCTTCGGAACACCGCCTTTGGTCGCATCTGTCGTCGCCAACATGCCGCCGCCGCCGTTGGCAGAACCATTACCAAGCTGAATGGTTTGGCCAACATTCAGGCTGTATGGCTCGGGAATATTGTTGCGCTGCGCCAGGTCGCGGAAATCATTGCCGGTGATCCAGGCGATATAAAACAGCGTGTCGCCGCGCTTGACCGTATAAGTTTCGCCGCCGCTGTAACTCCCTTTAGGAATGGCGTTATAACTGCGGTTATAGACAATGCGGCCCTCTGGGCTGGCCTGCTGCACTCCGCCATTATTATTGCCGGATGGAGCGGCACCGCCGCCCCCCACGCTGCTGATAGGAGCCGACGTCGAGGCCGTATTCGTACAACCCGCCAACCACAAACTTACCATCGTACACACCGCTACCCGGCGTAACGTAATCATTGGGCTTCCCGTGCTCATGCTTCCCCCATGACAGCAATATCAGTGATATATCCAAAATACCCTTTACATCGTAGCCGAGCTTTTGCCACTTCCCAGTTTCTGCGATGTAAAGGCGCCGCCGGCCGATCCCTGAACGCCAGGTCATCTCGCGCCGGAGCATCAAAACGCGCGCCAATGCTAACCACATTGGCGTTGTCGCACCATAAGACAACTACGTAGAAAGGCCAATTCTAGTGAAAATTAGCCTGATTGGAACGAGAAAACCTTATCCGGCCATGATGAAAGTGCAACAGATTTTGCAGACGGTCGAAAATTCAGACAATCGCTAGGCCAATTCGCCTTTCACCAACGGCACAAAGCGCACCGCCTCTACCGCATCGACAACGAAATCGTTGCCATGACGCTGAATGCGTTTGAGGGTTTGGGCCTGCTCGCCCACCGGCAACACCAAAATGCCGCCGTCGTCCAGCTGCTCCACCAGTGCCTGCGGGATCTCCGGCGGCGCGGCAGTGACGATGATCGCATCGAACGGGCCGCGCGACGCCCAACCCTGCCAGCCGTCGCCGTGGCGGGTGGAAACATTGTGAAGATCGAGCTGTTTCAGGCGGCGCTTGGCCTGCCACTGCAGCCCCTTGATGCGTTCGACGGAACAAACGTGTTGCACCAGATGCGCCAGGATAGCGGTTTGATAACCGGAACCGGTACCGATCTCCAGCACCCTTGAGGTAGGTTTCAGATTCAGCAGCTCGGTCATCCGCGCCACCATATAAGGCTGGGAAATGGTCTGACCGGAACCGATCGGCAATGCGGTGTTTTCGTAGGCCTTATGATCCAGCGCTTCATCGACAAAACGCTCGCGCGGCACCGCTTCGATCGCCCGCAGCAGCTTTTCGTCTCGGATCCCCTGCTGCCGCAGCTGCGTCAGCAATGTTTGCATGCGCTTATTCACCATTCCCCGCTAACCTCTGCCTTGGTTAACCATGTTTTCACGACTTCTTGCGCCGCGTAGGCGGTTAAATCCACCTGCAGCGGCGTTATCGCCACATAGCCTTGTTCCACCGCCGCAAAGTCGGTATCCGGCCCGGCATCAAATTTATCACCAGGCGGCCCGATCCAGTAGATATTTTGTCCGCGCGGATCCTGCTGGCAGAAGACCTTGTCGGCGGGATGGCGGCTGCCGCAGCGGGTAACGCGCAGGCCTTTGATCTCATCCAGCGGCAGATCCGGCACGTTAATATTCAGAATTTTTCCGGTACGTAGCGGTTCGCGCTGCAGCGCGCGCAGGATGCGGCAGGTAATGGCGGCGGCGGTCGCGTAGTGCCGGTGGCCGTTCAGCGACACCGCCAAGGCAGGCAACCCCAGGTGCCGGCCCTCCATCGCCGCCGCGACGGTGCCGGAATAGATAACGTCGTCGCCCAAATTCGGCCCGGCGTTAATGCCGGATACCACGATATCGGGCGCCGGGCGCATCAATGCGTTGACGCCAAGGTAAACGCAGTCGGTCGGCGTCCCTTGCAACACCGCAATATCCCCGTTGGCCAGCGTCTGCGTGCGCAACGGCGACTCCAGCGTTAAAGCATTGGAAGAGCCGCTGCGGTTACGATCCGGCGCCACGACCTGCACTTCGGCGAATTCCCGCAGCGCCGCCGCCAGCACCTGAATGCCCGGGGCGCTGACGCCGTCATCGTTACTCAGCAATATCCGCATCACTGTTATCCTGCCGCATGATCTCGCGAACCACGCTGGTAGCAAAGCTGCCCGCCGGCAGCCAGAAGCGCAGTTCCACGGTAACGTCATCCCACCAGTTCCACTGCAAATTTTGCGGCTGCAACAGCAGGGCCCGGCGAGCGGGTTCGACACGCTCGCGCTTTAAAAGCGTAAGCAATTCCGGTTGTTCCGCCAAGCATTGTTGTTCAAAAGCCAAGGCTTGGCCGGCGGTGCCTGGTTCTCCGTCGCCCGGCAAGGAAGCCGTGATCGCCAGCTCGCCGGCATCCAGCCGTTGCTGCAACGTCTCCAGCTCATCGGCTTTGGCGACGAACCAGCTGCCGCGCCCACTCAGCTGCAGGGCATCCCCTTCCAGCACGGTACGCTGCAGCCCGTCAGCCAGGCGTTGGCTCGCGATCAGATTGAACAGCGCGCTGCGGCTGGCGGACAGGTAGAAGCTGCGCTTACTGCGCTCTTTGACACGAATTTCGTCGTTCGCCCAGCGGCGCGCCATCACCAGGTTGTTGCCGCCGCGGCCGAAGCGTTGGCTGCCGAAATAGTTCGGCACGCCCTGCGCGGCGATAGCCTGCAGGCGACGTTCCACGTCCTGCCGATCGGAAATCTGGCGCAGCACCAGCGTAAAGTGGTTGCCCTTCAGATTGCCGATGCGCATTTTGCGCAGGTGGCGGGCGAACGAGAGCACCTCGCAGCCTTCCAGCGCAAACTGTGAGAAATCCGGCGTGTCCTTACCCGGCATATGCAGGCAGAACCACTGCTCGGTCACCGCGTGGCGATCCTTCAAACCGGCATAGCTGACAGAACGGGCGTGAATACCGGCGAAGCGCGCCAGATAGTCGGCCACGAACTGGGTATTGCAGCCGTTTTTACGGATATTTACCAGCACGTGCTCACCTTCGCCGTCCGGTGCAAAACCCAGATCTTCGACCACCACGAAATCTTCCGGATTGGCTTTCAACACCCCGGAACTCTGCGGCCGGCCATGCAGCCAGGTCAGATTCGCCATATCCATGCGGTTATTCCTTGATCAGCAAGGCGACCGCTTCGCACGCGATGCCCTCGCCGCGCCCGGTGAAACCGAGCTGCTCGGTGGTGGTGGCCTTCACGTTGACGTCATCCATATGGCACTGCAGGTCTTCCGCCAGGAAGACGCGCATCTGCGGGATGTGCGGCGCCATTTTCGGCGCCTGGGCAATAATCGTGATGTCGAGGTTGCCGAGGCGGTAACCTTTGGCGCGGATGCGTTTCCAGGCTTCGCGCAGCAGCTCGCGGCTGTCCGCGCCCTTGAAGGCCGGATCGGTATCGGGGAACAGCTTGCCGATATCGCCCAGCGCCGCCGCGCCCAGCAAGGCGTCGGTGGCGGCATGCAGCGCGACGTCACCGTCGGAGTGGGCCAACAAACCTTTGTCGTAAGGGATGCGAACACCGCCGATCACCAACGGGCCTTCGCCGCCGAATTTATGTACGTCAAAACCGTGACCGATACGCATGATGCGCTCCTTAATTGTCTAACTGGGTCAAATAGAACGCCGCCAGCGCCAAATCCTCCGGCCGCGTTACTTTAATGTTGTCCGCCCGGCCGGCGATCAGCAGCGGATGATAGCCGCAATGCTCCAGCGCCGAGGCTTCGTCGGTGACGTTCGCGCCTTCATCCAGCGCGCGCTGCAGGCACTGCTTGAGCAGCGGCAGCGGAAACAGCTGCGGCGTCAGCGCATGCCACAGATCCTGCCGTTCAACGGTGTGGGCGATGGTGTCGCGGCCAGGTTCGGCGCGCTTCATGGTGTCGCGCACCGGCGCGGCGAGAATGCCGCCCACCTTGCTGTGTGCGGTGATCGCCAGCAGGCGCTCGAGATCGTCGGCGTGCAGGCAGGGGCGCGCAGCGTCGTGCACCAGCACCCAGTCCGCATCACCCGCCAGTTTCAACCCGGCCATCACCGAATCGGCGCGCTGTTTGCCGCCCTCGGTGACGGTCACCCGCGGATCCTGAGCGATGGGCAGCCGTTCGAACTGACGATCTTCCGGGCCGATCGCCACGATCACCCGTTCAATGCGCGGGTGGCGCAACAGGGCGTGGATGGCGTGTTCGACGATGCTGTGCCGGCCGATGGTTAAATATTGTTTCGGGCATTCCGCCTGCATGCGGCTGCCGATACCGGCAGCGGGCAGGACGGCAATCACCGAGGGAAAGGTACCTGCGGAGTGATTCATGCGTTATTTTTGTGCGTTGTTTTGCGAAGAAGACGCCGCGTTGCGCCTGGATTGGTCAGGAACCAGACGATAGAAAGTCTCACCGGGCTTGATCATGCCCAGCTCATTACGCGCTCGCTCTTCGATCGCTTCCTGACCGCCGTTCAAATCATCGATTTCGGCAAACAGCTGATCGTTACGCGCTTTCAACTTGGCGTTGTTGCCCTGCTGGACCGCAACGTCTTCATTGACCCGCACGTAATCGTGAATACCATTTTTGCCCAGCCACAGTGAATACTGTAACCAACCGAGCAATGCCAGCAATAGCAGCGTAAGTTTTCCCATCTCCGCCCCCTGAAAAACCGACCAATCATCCCACAACTTCTCGTTGGACTCCACACTGAGAGCGGCATTTCAACGCCAAATTCAGAATACGGATGAAGGGTTCCCGTGTTTATCGCCTAATTCCGCTGCGAAAGCGGCAAAAAACGCCCCTTTGGCTCGGCGCACGCGCCGCGTTTTCCAATGAGACACACACTGCCCTACCTCCATTATGCAGCAAGAATCACTGCATCACCGCTTCCTGACACATCGCTTACGCCACAGCAAAGCAAAAAGTGAATATTTAACACCATAGAGAGAAGAATCGTCATGCAGCGGTTGCACTTTCATTCATTGAAGCTTATTTTTATGCACTCATAGTGCATAAATAATTCCAATATATAACCATTCATTATCGGGGATCGCGATGTTAAAACGTTTAGTTCTGATCGGCACCTGCCTGGCCGCCACCTTCTCCATCGCTGCGTTGGCGGCTGAACCCACCTACGTCGTCGGCTCCGGCGGCACCTATCGGCCATTTGAATTTGAAAACAGCCAAAAGCAGCTGGAAGGCTTCGACATCGACATCATCAAGGCGGTGGCCAAGGCCGAAGGCTTCCAAATCAAACTGATCAATACGCCGTGGGAAGGGATCTTCGCCACGCTGAACTCCGGCGATCGCGATATCATCATTTCCGGCATTACCATCACCGATAAGCGCAAGCAGATGGTTGATTTCTCTGCGCCTTACTTCCCGGCTGAGCAGGCCATCGTGGTGCCGCAAGACTCGACGGTGGACTCCATCGCCGCGCTGAAAGCGCTGAAGGTCGGCGTGGTGAACTCCAGCACCGGCGACATCGTGGTGTCCGACGTGCTGGGCAAAAACAGCACCGCCATCAAACGCTTCGACAATACCCCGCTGATGCTGCAGGAGCTGTATGAAGACGGCATCGGCGCGGCGGTCGGCGACGTCGGCGTGGCCAAGTTCTATATCAAAACCCATCCGGAGAAAGCCTTCAAGCTGGTGCCCGACGCCAAGTTCGAGCGCCAGTATTTCGGCATCGCCGTCGCCAAGGGCAACGATGAGCTACGCAACAAGATCAACGCCGGCCTGAAGAAGATCGTCGCCGACGGCACCTACGCCAAGATCTACCAAACCTGGTTCGACAGCAACGTACCGACGCTGCCGGCGGAATAATCCCCTGTCGCCGGCGCCCACCAGGCCGCCGGCGCACCACCGTTCAGCCTACCAAGAAGGAATACCCCTTGAACTTCCGCTGGGAGATCATCCAGGAATACGCGCCGCTGTTTATGGAAGGCGCCTGGATGACCATCAAATGCACCATTATCTGCGTGCTGCTGGGCACCACCTGGGGCTTGATCCTCGGGCTGGGCCGTTTGGCGCAGGCGCCGCACGGCATCTGGAAACCCATCCTGCATTACGGCGTTCAGTGGCCGGTACGCATCTACATCAGCGCCTTTCGCGGCACGCCACTGTTCGTGCAGATCATGGTGGTGCACTTCGCGCTAGTGCCGTTGTTCATCAATCCGCGCGACGGCCTGCTGGTCACCAGCGGTCTAATGAGCGTCGATTTCGCTCGCGCGCTGCGCGCCGACTACGGCGCCTTTCTCTCCTGCGTGGTGGCGATCACGCTCAACGCCGGTGCCTATGTGTCGGAAATCTTCCGCGCCGGGATCCAGTCGATCGACCGCGGCCAGATGGAAGCCTCACGCTCGCTGGGCATGAGCTACGGCAAGACCATGCGCCAGGTGATCCTGCCGCAGGCCTTCCGCCGCATGCTGCCGCCGCTGGGCAACAACGCCATCGCCATCGTCAAGGATTCGTCGCTGGCCTCCGCCATCGGCCTGGCGGATTTGGCCTATGCCGCCCGTACCGCCTCCGGCGCCTACGCCACCTACTGGGAGCCCTATCTGACCATTTCGCTGGTCTATTGGGTCATCACCTTCCTGCTCTCGCTGCTGGTGCAGCACATGGAAAAGAGGTTCGGTAAAAGTGATTCGCGTACATAATCTGCAAAAACAGTTCGGCGAAAGCCACGTGCTGCGCGGCATTTCTTGCCAGATCGCCGCCAACGAAGTGGTGTGCGTCATCGGCCCTTCCGGCTCGGGCAAAAGCACCTTCCTGCGCTGCATCAATGCGCTGGAAACACTCTCCGGCGGCGAGATCGAAGTCAACGGTTTCGCCGTCCACGATCAGAAAACCGACCTGAATAAGATGCGGGAAAGCGTGGGCATGGTGTTCCAGCGTTTCAATCTGTTCCCGCACATGACGGTGTTGGAAAATATCATCATGGCGCCAATGAGCGTGAAGAAACAGCCGCGCGCCGAAGCCATCGCGCAAGCAGAACAGCTGCTGCTCAAGGTCGGCCTGCTCGACAAGATCGACGCCTATCCCAACAGCCTGTCCGGCGGCCAGCAGCAGCGGGTAGCGATCGCCCGCGCGCTGGCGATGGAGCCGAAGATCATGCTGTTCGACGAGCCGACCTCCGCACTCGATCCTGAGCTGGTGGGCGAAGTGTTGGCGGTGATGAAATCACTGGCCCACGAGGGCATGACCATGGTGGTCGTCACGCATGAGATGGGCTTTGCCCGCGAGGTGGCCGACCGGGTACTGTTTATCGATCAGGGGATCATTCAGGAAGAGGGGCAGCCGCAGCAGATCTTCAGTCACCCGTCCAATCCGCGCACTCAGGCATTTTTGAGCAAAGTTTTGTAACCTTCGGCACGGCTTTGCAATCCTGCGGGCGCCGGCCTCGGCGCCCGCTCTATCACCACCCGGTCAGGAAGCTGAACACCAGCCAGAACAGGCACAGCACGATCGCGCCGGTCAGCAGCAGCGTCAGGATCAGACGGCCGCGCAACAGCATGCTGAGGGTGATGCCGATCAGCACCGACAGCGGCATCAGCGCCAGGAAGAACGGCCAGGTATAGAGCAGGAAAAACAGCGTGTTGGAACCGTAAACCAGAAACGGCAACGCGAACGCCAGCCAGTAGAAAACAAAGCCGCTGACGCCGCCCAGGAAAGAATAAGAAGGCTCCTCTCTCTCCTGTTTTGACTGCTTGGAGTCGATCAAGATAGGCGTGACATTTTGCATAGTGATCCCTGGTTATTCGGCTCGCTCTGCGGCGGCTTAGAGTAAAAAGCGCATGGCGAAAAACGCCACACGCTTTTTTTGAATTCAGGGTTTGATAATAGCCTGACCACGCAACACGTCTAACAATTGCGCAATCAAATTTGTTACCAATTGTTGGCCGTCGAGGTGGATTTCCGGCTGCTGCGGCGCCTCATAAACCGCGTCGATACCGGTGAAATTGCGCAGCTCGCCGGCGCGCGCTTTTTTATACAACCCTTTCGGATCGCGCGCCTCGCAGATCGCCAACGGCGTGTCGACAAACACCTCGATAAAGCGATCGTCGCCGAGCATCTCGCGCACCATTTGCCGCTCGGCGCGATGCGGCGAAATGAACGCGGTCAGCACCACCAGCCCGGCGTCCACCATCAGCTTGGCCACTTCCCCCACCCGGCGAATGTTCTCGCGCCGATCCTCGTCGGAGAAGCCGAGATCGCGGCACAGACCGTGGCGCACGTTATCGCCGTCCAGCAGATAGGTGCTGACGCCAAGCCCATGCAGCGCCTGCTCCAGCGCGCCGGCGACGGTGGATTTGCCCGAGCCGGACAGCCCGGTAAACCACAGCACCGCGCCGCAGTGGCCGTTGCGCGCTTCGCGATCCGCACGCGTCACCGCATGCGGATGCCAAACCACGTTCTCATCGTCCGGCCCGGTCGCCCTCAGTTCAGCGGCCACCTTATCGGCCACCGAGCAGATCGCGTGCGCCCCAATGCGGGAAGTGCTTGCGCACCAGCGCATTCAGCTCCAGCTCGAAGGCGCTGAATTCGCCGCGCGCCGCCGAGGCATCCTGCAGCGTTTCACGCACCAGACCGGCGCCAACCGTCACGTTGCTCATGCGATCGATGAAGATCAGCCCGCCGGTGTCGTGATTGCTCTGATAGCTGTCCAGCACCAGCGGTTCGTCGAAGGTCAGCTCCACCAACCCGATGCCGTTGAGCGGCAATGTGTCGGCCGGGTGTTGCGCCAGCGTGTTGATCTCCACCTGATGGCGAATGCTCTCCACGCGGGCGCGGGTCTTTTTGCCGGCGATCTTGATGTCGTAGCTCTGGCCCGGCACCAGCGGCTGCTCGGCCATCCATACCACGTCCACCCGCGCGCTCTGCGCCGCCTGCAGACTTTCTCCGGCGTCGACCAGCAAATCGCCGCGGCTGATGTCCACTTCATCTTTCAGCACCAGCGTAATCGCCTCGCCCGGCACCGCTTCTTGCAGATCGCCGTCGAAGGTCACGATACGCGCCACGCTGGACTCCACGCCGGAAGGCAGCACTTTGATGCGTTGCCCCACCCGCACTACGCCGGCGGACAGCGTGCCGGCATAGCCGCGGAAATCGAGGTTCGGGCGGTTGACGTACTGCACCGGGAAGCGCAGCGGCTGGTTTTCTCGCTCGCTGATCACGTCAACGCTCTCCAGCACTTCCAGCAGCGTCGGGCCGCTGTACCACGGCATATGGGCGCTTTCGCTCGCCACGTTGTCGCCGTCCAGCGCCGACAGCGGCACGAACTTGATGTCCAGATCGCCAGGCAGCTGCTGGGCGAAGGTCAGGTAATCCTGTTTGAACTGCTCGAACACCGCTTCCTGATAGTCCACCAGATCCATTTTGTTTACCGCGACCACCAGATGGCGAATACCCAGCAGGGTAGCGATAAAGCTGTGGCGGCGAGTCTGATCCAACACCCCTTTGCGCGCGTCGATCAACAGGATCGCCAGATCGCAGGTCGAGGCGCCGGTGGCCATGTTGCGGGTATACTGCTCATGCCCCGGGGTATCGGCGATGATAAACTTACGTTTTTCGGTCGAGAAATAGCGATAGGCCACGTCGATGGTGATGCCCTGCTCGCGCTCGGCCTGCAGGCCGTCCACCAGCAGCGCCAGATCGAGCTTTTCGCCCTGGGTGCCGATGCGTTTGCTGTCGCTGTGCAGCGTCGACAGCTGATCCTCGTAGATCTGGCGGGTGTCGTGCAGCAGGCGGCCAATCAGGGTGCTTTTGCCGTCGTCGACGCTGCCGCAGGTCAGAAAGCGCAGCAGGCTCTTATGCTGCTGCGCGTGCAGATAGGACTCGACGCCGCCCTGGTCAGCGATTTGTTGTGCAATTGCGTTGTTCATCCGGCGGCTCCTTAGAAATACCCTTGACGCTTTTTCAGCTCCATGGAGCCGGACTGATCGCGATCGATCATCCGCCCCTGGCGTTCGCTGGTGGTGGAGACCAGCATCTCTTCGATGATCTCCGGCAGGGTTTGCGCCTGCGAATCCACCGCGCCGGTCAGTGGCCAGCACCCCAGAGTGCGGAAACGCACCATGCGCTGGCTGATCACTTCACCCGGCTGCAGATCGATACGATCGTCGTCCACCATCATCAGCATGCCGTCGCGCTCCACCACCGGGCGCGGTTTCGCCAGGTACAGCGGCACGATGTCGATCTTTTCCAGGAAGATGTACTGCCAGATATCCAGCTCGGTCCAGTTCGACAGCGGGAAGACGCGGATGCTCTCCCCTTTGTTGATCTGGCCGTTGTAGTTGTGCCACAGCTCCGGCCGCTGATTTTTCGGATCCCAGCGGTGGAAGCGATCGCGGAACGAGTAGATGCGCTCTTTGGCGCGCGATTTCTCCTCATCGCGCCGCGCACCGCCGAAGGCGGCGTCAAAACCGTACTTGTTCAACGCCTGTTTCAGGCCCTCGGTCTTCATGATGTCGGTATGCTTGGCGCTGCCGTGCACGAACGGGTTGATGCCCATCGCCACCCCTTCCGGGTTTTTATGCACCAGCAGCTCAAAGCCGTACTCCTTCGCGGTGCGATCGCGGAATTCGTACATTTCGCGGAATTTCCAGCCGGTATCGACGTGCAGCAGCGGGAACGGCAGCGTGCCGGGGAAGAACGCCTTGCGCGCCAGGTGCAGCATCACGGAAGAGTCTTTGCCAATGGAATACAGCATCACCGGGTTGGCGAATTCAGCGGCGACTTCACGGATGATATGGATACTCTCCGCCTCCAATTGCCGCAAATGAGTGAGTCGTTTTTCGTCCATAACAGGTCCTTAAAAGCCTTGCCTATGCCAAATTCACGACGGCCGGGCGCACGGCCCCTTCCGTCTGCGATTGATGCCCGAACCAGGCGATTTGGTGGTGCAGTTCCACCACCTCGCCGATCACCAGCAGCGCCGGCAACGGCGCCCGTTGGGCCAGATATTCCAGTTGTTCCAGCGTGCCGATCTGCACCTGCTGATCGGCGCGCGTGCCGCGGCTGATCACCGCCACCGGCGTCGCAGCGTCGCGGCCGTGGGCGATCAGGCGTTGGCTGATGTCCGCCGCCTTCATGGTGCCCATGTAGATAGCCAGCGTTTGCCGCGCCCGGGCCAGATCGGCCCAGTCCAGGCCATCGCCGTCCGGGCGGCAGTGGCCGGTGATAAAAGTCACGCTCTGCGCATGGTCGCGATGCGTCAGCGGAATGCCGGCGTAGGCGGTCGCCCCCGCGGCGGCCGTGACGCCCGGCACCACCTGGAACGGAATGCCGGCGGCGGCGGCCACCTGCAGCTCTTCGCCGCCGCGGCCGAAGATGAACGGATCGCCCCCCTTGAGGCGCACCACCCGTTTGCCCTGCTGCGCCAGCTCCACCAGCAGCCGGTTGGTCTCTTCCTGGATCACCGAGTGCGCGCCGGCGCGCTTGCCCACGCAGATGCGCTCGGCGTCGCGCCGCACCAGATCGAGGATCTCGCCGCTGACCAGATGGTCATACAGCACCACGTCCGCCTGCTGCATCACCTGCAACCCGCGCAGGGTCAACAACCCCACGTCGCCCGGCCCGGCGCCCACCAGGGCGATCTCGCCCTGTGCGCCCTCATCGCCTGCGACGAAGCGGTGTAAATCCTGCTCCAGCTGCCGTTCCGCCTGCGCCGTCTGGCCGCTGGCCACCAGCGTGGCGAAACGGCCGCCGAAGGTTTTCTCCCAGAAACGGCGACGTTCGCCGATCGAAGCCAACCGCTGTTTGACCTGGCCGCGCCAGCGGCCCGCTACCTGCGCCATCTGCCCCAAACTGGTGGGCAATAACGCCTCCAGCTTTTCGCGCAGCAGTCGCGCCAGCACCGGCGCCTGGCCGCTGGACGACACCGCCACCACCAGCGGCGAGCGATCGATGATCGACGGGAAAATGAACGAGCAGCGCGGCTGATCGTCCACCACGTTGGCCAACACCCGGCGTTTATCCGCCTCGGCGAACACCGCTGCGTTCAGCGCGTTGTCGTCCGTGGCGGCGATCGCCAGAAACACGTCGTCCAACTGCTGCGGATCAAAGGTTTTCCCCAGCCAGAGCACCCGCCCTTGCTGACGTTGTTGTTCCAGTTCCGGTGAGAGCGACTGCGCAACTATCCGTATTTCAGCCCCGGCGCGCTGAAGCAGATCGACTTTGCGCGCCGCCACGTCACCACCGCCAACGACCAGCACCGGGCGTTGTTTCAGGTCGGCGAATATTGGTAGATAGTCCACAACAGCCTTTTCATATAACAGAAAGATAGTGTGACTATACGGGCTGAGATTTAGCCTCTGAAATGACGAAAAGGAATGATTAGTTCCTTTATGGAATATAGGCCGCAACGCAGGAGGCAAACGGTAATACTCACGGCGGCGGTTTGCGCATTCGCGCGAAATTAAGAGACAGGGAAATTGTGTAATGCCGCCCGGCGTCTCATACTGGGTGCCGAAGAAAAATGATCGGCAGCGCCGATAGCAAAGAAGGATTTTTCGGTATGTTTTCCCGTTTTTACCTGAAGACCAGCCTGCTGGCCCTCGCACTCGGCGGCGTCTTCAGCGTTTGTGCCGCACAGCCCGTAAAAGACGCGCCAATGGGCCGTTTCGCCGCCGAACAGACCCGCCACATCGCCACTTACTTCCCCGGCCGCATGGCGGGCAGCCCGGCCGAATTGCTCACCGCCGACTATCTGAAGCAGCAATTCAGCAAGATGGGCTACCAAAGCGACATTCGCAGCGTCAATACGCGCTATCTCTACACCAGCAAAGACGGCAAGAAGAACTGGAACAACGTCACCGCCAGCTCGGTGATCGCCGCCCGCAACGGCGACAGCCCAAAACAGATCGTGGTCGTCGCCCACTTCGACACCTATACGCCGCAGAGCGACGAGGATCTGGATAACAACCTCGGCGGCTTGACGCTGCAGGGCGTCGACGACAACGCCTCCGGCATCGGTGTGATGCTGGAACTGGCGGAACGCCTGAAGAACATCCCCACCGCCTACGGCCTGCGCTTCGTCGCCACCAGCGCCGAAGAGATCGGTTCACTGGGGGCGCAGAACTACCTGCAACGCATGAGCGCGGAAGAGAAAAGCAACACCGTGCTGGTGATCAACCTCGACAGCCTGATCACCGGCGATCGTCTGTATTTCAACGCCGGGCGCAACACGCCGCCGCAGATGGCGAAGCGCTCCCGCGATCGCGCGCTGGATATCGCCCACCGCTACGGCATCGCCGCCGCCACCAATCCGGGCAGCGCACAGCACCCGAAGGGCACCGGCTGCTGCTCCGATCAAGAGGTGTTCGACGCCGCGGGCATCCCGGTGCTGTCGGTGGAGGCCACCAACTGGTCGCTGGGCGACAAAGATGGCTACCAGCAGCGCGCCGTCAGCCCGCACTTCCCGCAGGGCATCACCTGGCACCGTCCGCAGTATGACAATCTGCAGTATCTGGATCGCTACCTGCCGGGGCGGATCGACAAACGCAGCCGCGACAGCGTGCAGATCCTGCTGCCGCTGATCAAAGAGCTGGCGCAGGCGCACCCGCCGAAAGCACAGAAGAAAAAGTAGCCCGCAAAAAAAACAGGGCCCAGCATTGCTGAGCCCTGTCATGTCAATCACGCCGTTTAGCCTTCGTGCAGGCCACACTCGCGCTTCAGGCCGAAGAAACGCGTCTCTTCCTCGCTCATGCCCGGCTCCCACTTCTGGGTGGTGTGTGTATCACCTACCGACAGGTAGCCCTGCTCCCACAGCGGGTGATAGCTCAGCCCGTGTTCAGTCAGATACTGGTAAATCTTGCGGTTGTCCCAGTCGATGATCGGCAGGATCTTGAACACCCCACGCTGCACCGCCAGGACCGGCAGATTGGCGCGGCTGCCGGACTGCTCGCGCCGCAGGCCGGCGAACCAGCTCTGCGCGCCCAGCGTCTCCAGCGCGCGGTTCATCGGCTCGACCTTGTTGATCTGGTTGTATTTTTCAATCCCTTCTACGCCCTGCTCCCACAGCTTGCCATAGCGCGCCTCTTGCCAGGCGGGAGACTGCTCCGCGCGGAACACCTGCAGATTCAGCTTCAGCTGGTCGGCCAGTTGATCGATAAAGCGATAGGTTTCCGGGAACAGATAACCGGTGTCGGTCAGGATCACCGGGATATCCGGCCGGATGCGCGTCACCAGGTGCAGGCATACCGCCGCCTGAATGCCGAAACTGGACGAGAGTACGAACTCGCCGGGCAGATGCTCCAGCGCCCATTCAACGCGCTGTTCGGCGCTGAGGGTCTCCAGTTGGCCGTTGACCACCGCCAATGCCAGCGCCTGCCCGGATTTGGGCAACGCGTTCAGCGCCGCCAGATCGAATTCAGCCATGTTGTCTCTCCTGATACTTGAAATTATCTGTGCGGCCCCTCTGCCCAGGGGCCGCCCGGCCTCACTCCCAGAAATCTCGCGCCGGATCCAGCACCGGTTTGACGACGCCCGCGCGAACGGTGAAGTCGCCGAAACCTTCGCCAGCGTTGCGCTCCTTCGCCCAGCGCCCCACCAGCAGGTCGATCTCGCTCAGGATCTCATCTTCGTTGATGTTCTCGCGGTACATGCGCGGAATGCGCGTGCCTTCGCGGTTGCCGCCCA
Organism: Serratia sp. CY76391; assembly: GCF_052166695.1. Classification (NCBI taxonomy): domain Bacteria; kingdom Pseudomonadati; phylum Pseudomonadota; class Gammaproteobacteria; order Enterobacterales; family Yersiniaceae; genus Serratia; species Serratia sp. CY76391. The sequence goes on along the minus strand of NZ_JBJNOJ010000006.1, from coordinate 471,857 downwards.
AATGCAGGTTATAGCGGCCGACCGCCTTGCCCACCAGCCCCAGCTCCGCCAGTAGCGCGCGGCCACAGCCGTTCGGGCAGCCGGTGATGCGCAGCACGATATGCTCGTCGCCCACCCCATGCCGATGCATAATCCCTTCCACCTTGGTGACGAACTGCGGCAGGAAACGCTCGGCCTCCGCCATCGCCAGCGGGCAGGTCGGGAACGACACGCAGGCCATCGAGTTTTTGCGTTGCTCGCTGATCTGGTCGTCGATCAGGCCATGATCGCGCGCCAGGGCTTCGATCTTCGCCTTCTCGCTTTCCGGCACGCCGGCGATGATCACGTTTTGGTTCGCCGTCAGACGGAAGTCGCCTTTATGGATTTTGGCGATCTCCGCCATGCCGGTCTTCAGCGGGCGCCCCGGATAGTCCAGCAGGCGGCCGTTCTCGATAAACAGCGTCAGATGCCACTGATCGTCGATGCCCTTCACCCAACCGATGCGATCGCCGCGGCCGGTGAATTCATACGGCCGGATCGGCGCGAAGGTGATGCCGGCGCGCTTTTCCACTTCGGCGCGGAAAACGTCCACGCCGACGCGCTCCAGCGTGTATTTGGTTTTGGCGTTCTTGCGATCGGTGCGGTTGCCCCAGTCGCGCTGCGTGGTGACCACCGCTTCCGCCACCGCCAGCGTATGCTCGAGCGGAATGTAGCCGAACTCGCTGGCCTGGCGCGCGTAGGTTTTCTTGTTGCCGTGCTCAATGGACAGCCCGCCGCCCACCAGCAGGTTAAAGCCCACCAACTTGCCGTTTTCGGCGATCGCCACGAAGTTCATGTCGTTGGCGTGCAGATCGACGTCATTTTGCGGCGGGATCACCACCGTGGTTTTGAATTTGCGCGGCAGGTAGGTCGATCCCAAAATAGGCTCTTCGTCGGTGGTGGCCACCTTCTCCTGATCCAGCCACACCTCTGCGTAGGCGCGGGTGCGCGGCAGCAGGTGTTCGGAGATCTTCTTCGCCCACTCGTAGGCTTCCTGATGCAGCTCGGACTCCACCGGGTTGGAGGTGCACAGCACGTTGCGGTTCACGTCGTTGGCCGTCGCCAGCGCGTCCAGCCCCAGACGGTTCAGCAGTTGGTGCACCGGTTTGACGTTGCCTTTCAGAATGCCGTGAAACTGGAACGTCTGGCGGTTGGTGATACGAATGCTGCCGTACAGCGTGCTCTCCTGCGCGAACTTGTCGATGCCCAGCCACTGCTGCGGGCTGATGACGCCGCCCGGCAGGCGGCAGCGCAGCATCATGGCGTGACGCGGCTCCAGCTTCTGCTCGGCGCGTTCGGCGCGAATATCGCGGTCATCTTGCTGGTACATGCCGTGAAAACGGATCAGCAGGAAGTTGTCGCCGTTGAAGCCGCCGGTCAGGCCGTCGTTCAAATCTTCGGCGATGGTGCCGCGCAGGAAGTTACTCTCCTTCTTCATGCGCTCCGCATCGGCCAGTTTGCCTTCGACTACCAAAGGCCCGGGGTGTTTATCACTCATCAGTAAACATCTCGCTGATAACGGCGCTCAAGGCGCAGCTCACTTAAAAATTCATCCGCCTGCTCGGTATCCATGCCACCGTGCTCGGCCACCAGTTCCAGTAATGTGTTTTCCACGTCTTTCGCCATGCGATTGGCATCGCCGCAGACGTAAATGTGCGCGCCTTCCTGAATCCAGCGCCACACTTCCGCGCCCTGTTCGCGCAGTTTGTCTTGTACGTATATTTTATGTTGCTGGTCACGGGACCAGGCCAGATCGATGCGGGTCAGCAGGCCGTCTTTCACATAGCGCTGCCATTCGACCTGATACAGGAAATCTTCGGTAAAGTGCGGGTTGCCGAAGAACAGCCAGTTTTTGCCGCCGGCGCCGTCGGCGTCGCGCTGCTGCATAAAGGCGCGGAACGGCGCAATGCCGGTGCCCGGGCCGATCATGATCACCGGCGTTTCCGGGTTGGCCGGCAGGCGGAAGTTATCGTTGTGTTCGATAAACACCCGCACGTCGCCGTCTTCCTCCAGGCGATCCGCCAGGAAGCCGGAGGCGCCGCCGCTGCGGGCGCGCCCGTCGATGTCGTAACGCACCACGCCCACGGTGATGTGGACTTCGCTTTCGTTCTCCGCCTGCGAAGAGGCGATGGAGTACAGGCGCGGCGTCAGCGGGCGCAGCAGGCCGACCAGCTGTTCGGCGCTCAGATCCGCCGGCGCCTGGCGCACCATGTCGACGATCGGCGTGTTGTGCGCGTAATGCTGCAGCGCGGCTTTATCCGCCAGCAGGCCGATCAGCGTTTCGTCGCGCGACAGCGCGGCGTATTTATCGACGATCGGCGTGGTGTTCTGCGTCAGCTCGAAATGGCTGCGCAGCGCCTGCGCCAGCGGCAGGGTCTGCCCTTCCACCTCGACCGGCTCGTCGCCTTTCAGCCACAACAGCTGCACCAGTTCGTCCACCAGCGCCGGATCGTTGTCGAACCATACGCCGAGCGCATCGCCCGGCTGGTAGCGCAGGCCGGAGTCGCCCAGATCGATCTCGATATGGCGCACGTCTTTATCGGACGCGCGGCCGGTAATTTTCTGCTTGACCGCCAGTTGGGCGGTGAGCGGTTGTTCCTTGCTGTACGGGCTGCTGTCGATCAGGTCGACCGCGCCGCTGGCCAACGCGCCCGGCGCGGCGTTTTCCGCCGGCGCGCGCGCCTTCAGCACCGACACCACCTGTTTGCGCCAGGCGGCGGCCAGTTCCTGATACTCCACGTCGGCATCCACGCGCTCCACCAGGCGCTCGGCGCCCAGTTCGGCCAGCTTGGCGTCGAAATCTTTACCGGACTGACAGAAATTCTCATAAGAGGTGTCGCCCAGCCCGAACACCGCAAACGCGGTGTCACTCAGCTTCGGCGCCTTTTTCGAGAACAGGTATTTATGCAGCGCCACCGCTTCTTCCGCCGGCTCACCTTCCCCTTGCGTGGAGGCGACGATCACCAGCAGGCGCTCTTGCGCTATTTGCTTGAACTTGTAATCGCCGGCGCTGATCAGCGTGGCGCTCAGATTGGCGGCCAGCAAATCGTCGCGCAGCTGCTCCGCCAGGCGGCGCGCATTGCCGGTCTGCGAAGCGGAAATGATGGTGATGCCGGCGGCGGCAGGGGCGGCGGGCGCAATGGCCACGGCTCCTGGCTGTTGATTGACCATGCCCCAAAAATAGCCGGACAGCCACGCCAGCTGCGTCGGCGAATAGTCGCCGATCGTCGCCTGCAGGCGTGCCATCTGTTCGGGCGTCAGCGGGAGCAAAGATGTTGGAGGAGCCTGAGTCGTCATTGCTGTACTTATTTCCTATACTTAGCGCCTTTCCTGCCAGGCGCGCGCCAGTGCCAGTCGCTGTCTCTTCGCTGCGTCGGGTGTGCGGAAAAGATCAGGAGAGTTTGTAAGGTTACCGAGCAGAATAGCAACGATTAAATAAGGGATAGCAATAAATCATAACCAAAATGACTAAGCTGTTTTTCTGGTAAGGGATAACGCTTAAACCGTTAAACAAAGTTTTTTATCCAGATGAAAATAAAGCACTTTTTTTCATCATTTTTTCACCGTTCAACATTTCGGCTCATAACCCCAGCCGATAGGTGCCGCAAACACCAAACAAAAAAAGTGTTAAACGGGCGCGTTGGCCGTGGCGGTAGACCATAACGGTATAAATGGCAAGCAGACGCGCTTTCCGGTACTATGCGGCGGTTTTTGAGTCAATGAGGCCGTAATAATGGCAACCACGCTGTTTAAAGATTTTCAGTTTGAAGCCGCACACCGTTTGCCGCATGTGCCGGAGGGCCACAAATGCGGCCGTCTGCATGGACATTCGTTTATGGTGCGTCTGGAAGTGACCGGTGAAGTGGATCCCCACACCGGTTGGGTGATGGATTTCGCCGAGCTCAAGGCTGTGTTTTCCCCGATCTGGGAGCGGCTGGATCACCATTATCTGAACGATATTCCAGGATTGGAAAATCCCACCAGCGAAGTGCTCGCCGCCTGGATTTGGCAGCAGCTCAAGCCCCAACTGCCGGAATTGACGGCGGTGATGGTGAAAGAGACCTGTACGGCGGGATGCGTATATAAAGGTTAAAAGAAAGGGCGCCGCAATGGCGCCCTGATTTTAGGCGATGTTCAGATACTTGTGGGTCTGCATCGACAGCCGCCAATTGCGCGCGATACAGGTTTCAATACACAGACGGGTCGCCTCTTCTTTCTGGCTGATCGGCTGCAGTGCGATAATGCGCGCCTTGTCATCCTGCAACGTCGCCAGCAGCGCATCCAGCGCCTCGATATCGCGCTCGCGCGCCACCGGATGTTTCACTTCGTCGGCGCGCCGCAGCGCCTGATCCAGCACCTTCATACCGCCGCGCATATTCACCTTCGGCGAAACCGTCACCCAGGTGTTGGCGGAGCAGCGAATTTCGTGGGTGCCGCTGGTTTCAATCTGGCAACGGTAGCCATGCTGTTCGAACAGCTCGGTCAGCGGCGCCAGATCGTAGATGCAGGGTTCACCGCCGGTGATCACCACATGACGCGCGGTGTAGCCTTGCTGACGCATCACCGCCAGCAGCTGCTCGGCGCTGGCATTGCCCCAGGCGTCGCTCTCTTCTGTTTTGACCAAGATCCGTTGCAGGTCGACTTCCCGATGGGCTTCCTTTTCCCAGGTATGTTTGGTGTCGCACCAGCTGCACCCTACCGGGCAGCCCTGCAGGCGGATGAAAATGGCCGGCACGCCGGTGAAAAAGCCTTCGCCCTGCAAGGTTTGGAACATCTCGTTGATCGGGTACTGCATCGGTTTCTCAATCTGGAAAAGTAAAAAACGATTATCGCAGATTCCGGCCCGGTGACCAAACGGCCAAAATTGTATTAAATTTTTTCCTCCGCGCCGCCGCCAGCATATCTCACCGCCAAGGGCGTTCATTTAATTTGTTAACCGGTCTTAGGCCTTTCATCCGCGGTGCAACCTGCTCCACAGAAAACAACACGAAGTTAACAAATAAGATAATTATATTTGACATAAAGCGCTGACGCGCAGATGTATATACAAGCAAACACAAGCCGAGCATCAGTTTCGGCCACGTACTATTCATCACGACTACATCTGCGTTTAGAGGGTGCCATGACTCATTCCACCAGCGAGTTAAACATTCAACAGGCCATCGACGACAGCAAGTTTTCGCTGTTTCACTGGACACTGATCATTCTCGGATTCCTGATCCTCGCCATCGACGGTTTCGATACCGCCGCCATGGGCTATATCGCCCCCTCGGTCGCCAAAGACTGGGGCATCGTGAAGCAGGATCTGGGGCCGGTGCTGAGCGCCGCGCTGCTGGGGCTGTCGCTCGGCGCGCTGATCGCCGGGCCAATCTCCGACCGCATCGGCCGCAAGCGCGTGCTGGTGTTTTCCTGCCTGTTCTTCGGCCTGTCGAGCCTGGCCACCGCCTACGCCGGCTCGCTCAATAGCCTGACGCTGTGGCGTTTCCTCACCGGCCTCGGGCTGGGAGCGGCGATGCCCAACGCTATCACGCTGATCTCCGAATACGCGCCGCAGCGCTGCCGTTCGCTGGCGATCAATACCATGTATTGCGGCTTTCCGCTGGGCGCGGCCGGCGGCGGCGCCATTTCATCGTGGCTGATCCCGAGCTACGGCTGGCACAGCGTGCTGTTGCTCGGCGCCATTGCGCCGCTGGCGTTGACGGTGTTGCTGATCCTGCTGCTGCCGGAATCGGTCAAATATATGGTCAACCGCGGGCAGGATGCGGCGAAGATCAAACGCATCGCGCAACGCTTCGTCAGCCAGAGCCTCGACGGCGTGACGCGTTTTTACCTGTATGAAGAGAAGCTGACGCAGGCCAAGACCAGCGTCGGGCTGCTGTTCAGCCGCCCTTACCTGCTCGGCACGCTGATGCTGTGGGTGACCTACTTCATGGGGCTGGTGATCTACTACGTGTTGCTGAGCTGGATGCCAATCCTGATGCAGGGGCTGGGCTATCAGCTGGAACAGTCGGCGATGCTCACCTCGCTGTTCACCTTCGGCGGCACGCTGGGCATCCTGGTGGCCGGCTGGCTGATGGATCGCTGGAATGCGCATAAGGTGGTCTCGAGCGGCTTTGTCGTCACCGCCCTGCTGATCGTGGCGATGGCCACCGAAGACAAGCAGATCGTGCTGCTGGGCGCCTTCATCTTCCTGATGGGCGTCACCATGAACGGCGCGCAGTCCGGGCTGCAAACGCTGGCGGCCACCTTCTACCCGACCCACAGCCGCGCCACCGGCATTGCCTGGATGCAGGGCATCGGCCGCTTCGGCGGCGTCGCCGGCACCATGATGGGTGCCCAACTGCTGGCGATGCAGTGGGAAGTGCAGAGCATCCTGATGTTCCTGTGCGTACCGGCGCTGATCGCCGCCATCGCCACGGTGTGCAAAATGAGCCGCAAGCCGATGCTGCAACCGGCTGCCTGAGCCTGGCAAGCCCGCCCACGGCGGGCTTTCTTACCGCGGTGATAGGGCTTGTTTATCCTCCGCCGCCAACTGTAATCAGTCTGTAAAAATATTGTGACTAGCCGCCCAAAAATGAGTCAATTTTAATTCATTTTTGCCGAACAGCTCACTTTTCTCCGGCTTTTCGCACATGAAGCCGGTGAAAAAAAATCGCATATCAACCTGATATAAAAAGAAAATAACTTTTTCTTATGCCACTTTTCAGCGGCAACTGGTCAGTGTTGCATATGCTTGTACATACAAGTATATGTTAATAAGCCCTACGCATTGTTATGCCGTGGTACTCATCCCCACCGCGGCATGGAATCTGCACCGATACTGTTTGAGGAAACTGCTGTGACTACAAATAACAAAGTTCGCAATGTCGATGTACGCGCGCCACGCGGCACACAATTAAACGCAAAAAGCTGGCTGACCGAAGCGCCGTTACGCATGCTGATGAACAACCTCGATCCTGAAGTTGCGGAGAACCCACATGAGCTGGTGGTGTACGGCGGCATCGGCCGCGCCGCGCGCGACTGGGATTGTTACGACAAGATCGTCGAAACCCTGAAAACGCTGGAAGAAGACGAAACCCTGCTGGTGCAGTCCGGCAAGCCGGTCGGCGTATTCAAAACCCACAGCAACGCGCCGCGCGTGCTGATCGCCAACTCCAACCTGGTGCCGCACTGGGCGACCTGGGAACACTTCAACGAACTGGACGCCAAAGGCCTGGCCATGTACGGCCAGATGACCGCCGGCAGCTGGATCTACATCGGCAGCCAGGGCATCGTTCAGGGCACCTATGAGACCTTCGTCGAAGCGGGCCGCCAGCACTACGACAGCAGCCTGCAGGGGCGCTGGGTGCTGACCGCCGGTCTGGGCGGCATGGGCGGCGCGCAGCCACTGGCCGCCACGCTGGCGGGCGCCTGCTCGCTGAACATCGAATGTCAGCAGAGCCGCATCGATTTCCGTCTGAAAACCCGCTACGTCGATGAGCAGGCCAAAGATCTGGACGACGCGCTGGCCCGCATTAAAAAATACACCGCCGAAGGCAAAGCCATCTCCATCGCCCTGTGCGGCAACGCGGCGGAAATCCTGCCTGAGCTGGTGCGCCGCGGCGTGCGCCCGGACATGGTCACCGATCAGACCAGCGCCCACGATCCGCTGAACGGCTATCTGCCGAAGGGCTGGAGCTGGGAAGAGTATCGCCAGCGCGCCCAGACCGAGCCAGCCAAGGTGGTCGCCGCCGCCAAGCAGTCGATGGCCGATCACGTTAAAGCCATGCTGGCGTTCCAGCAGATGGGCGTGCCGACCTTCGACTACGGCAACAACATTCGCCAGATGGCGAAAGAAACCGGCGTCGACAACGCCTTCGACTTCCCGGGCTTCGTGCCGGCCTACATCCGTCCGCTGTTCTGCCGCGGCATCGGGCCGTTCCGCTGGGCGGCCCTGTCCGGCGATCCGCAGGACATCTACAAAACCGACGCCATGGTGAAAGAGCTGATCCCGGATGACGAACACCTGCACCGCTGGCTGGACATGGCGCGCGAGCGCATCAGCTTCCAGGGCCTGCCGGCGCGCATCTGCTGGGTTGGCCTCGGCCAGCGCGCCAAGTTGGGCCTGGCGTTCAACGAGATGGTGCGCCGCGGTGAACTGTCCGCCCCGATCGTCATCGGCCGCGACCACCTGGATTCCGGCTCCGTTTCCAGCCCGAACCGTGAAACCGAAGCGATGAAAGACGGCTCCGATGCGGTTTCCGACTGGCCGCTGCTGAACGCCCTGCTGAACACCGCCAGCGGCGCCACCTGGGTTTCCCTGCACCACGGCGGCGGCGTCGGCATGGGCTTCTCCCAACACTCCGGCATGGTGATCGTCTGCGACGGCACCGATGAGGCCGCCGAGCGCATCGCCCGCGTGCTGCACAATGACCCGGCTACCGGGGTCATGCGTCACGCCGACGCCGGTTACGATATCGCTATCGACTGCGCCCGCGAGCAAGGCCTGAACCTGCCGATGGTTGCCGCCACCCAAGGAGAAAAAGCATGAAAGCGCTGACTATTCGCCCGGGCAAACTGACGCTGGCTCAGCTACGCGACGTCTATCAACATCCGGTGACGCTGACGCTGGACGACAACGCCTACGGCCCTATCCAGCAGAGCGTGGCCTGCGTAGAGCGCATCGTTGAAGAAAACCGCACCACATACGGCATCAACACCGGATTTGGCCTGCTGGCTTCGACGCGCATCGCCCGCGACGATTTGGAAAATCTGCAGCGCTCGATCGTGCTGTCACACGCCGCCGGCGTGGGCGAGCCGACCGACGACAACCTGGTGCGCCTGATCATGGTGCTGAAGATCAACAGCCTGTCGCGCGGCTTCTCCGGCATTCGCCTGGAAGTTATCCAGGCGCTGATCGCGCTGGTCAACGCCGAAGTCTATCCGCATATTCCGCTGAAAGGCTCCGTCGGCGCCTCCGGCGACCTGGCGCCGCTGGCACACATGAGCCTGGTGCTGCTGGGCGAAGGTAAGGCACGCCATCAGGGCCAATGGCTGCCGGCGGCCGAAGCGCTGGCCAAAGCCGGCCTGAAACCGCTGACGCTGGCGGCGAAAGAGGGCCTGGCATTGCTGAACGGCACCCAGGTCTCCGCCGCCTTCGCGCTGCGCGGCCTGTTCGATGCCGAAGATCTGTTCGCGGCCGCCACCGTGGCGGGCAGCCTGACGGTGGAAGCGGCGCTGGGCTCTCGCAGCCCGTTCGATGCGCGTATCCACGAGGTGCGCGGCCAGCGCGGCCAGATCGACGCCGCCCTCGCCTACCGCCACCTGCTCGGCGCGCGCAGCGAAGTCTCCGACTCGCACCGCAACTGTGAAAAAGTGCAGGATCCTTACTCCCTGCGCTGCCAGCCGCAGGTGATGGGCGCCTGCCTGACGCAGATCCGTCAGGCCGCCGAGGTGCTGGAGATCGAAGCCAACGCCGTCTCCGATAACCCGTTGGTGTTCGCCGAACAGGGCGACGTGCTGTCCGGCGGCAACTTCCACGCCGAACCGGTGGCGATGGCCGCCGATAACCTGGCGCTGGCATTCGCCGAAATCGGTTCGCTGTCCGAGCGCCGCATCTCGCTGATGATGGACAAACACATGTCGCAGCTGCCACCGTTCCTGGTGGAGAACGGCGGCGTGAACTCCGGCTTCATGATCGCTCAGGTCACCGCCGCGGCGCTGGCCAGCGAAAACAAAGCGCTGGCGCATCCATCAAGCGTCGACAGCATTCCGACCTCCGCCAACCAGGAGGACCACGTTTCCATGGCGCCGGCCGCCGGCCGCCGCCTGTGGAACATGGCGGACAACGTGCGCGGCATTCTGGCGGTCGAGTGGCTGGCCGCCTGCCAGGGCCTGGATTTCCGCAACGGCCTGAAGACCTCGGAAGGTCTGGAGCAGGCGCGCCGTCTGCTGCGCGAGCATGTCAGTTTCTACGACAAGGATCGTTTCTTCGCCCCCGACATTGAAGCCGCCAGCCAACTCTTGGCGGCCGGTCACCTGACATCGCTGCTGCCTGCGGCGCTGCTGCCTAGCCAGGCATAATCATCACATACTGAATCACGCAGTTTGTTCTGCCCCGCCGGGTGCGTTCCACCCGGCGCGGGCAGCGCGTGCCTGTTCGGCAAACACTTAACGGGAAGCAACATGCGTAACGAAACGACACAACTCAGACGCGGACTAAACGCGCGGCATATCCGTTTCATGGCTCTCGGCTCGGCGATCGGCACCGGCCTGTTCTACGGCTCCGCCGGCGCCATCCAGCTGGCCGGCCCGGCGGTGCTACTGGCCTACCTGGTGGGCGGCGCGGCGGTATTCATGGTGATGCGCGCGCTGGGCGAAATGGCGGTGCACCAGCCGGTTTCCGGCTCGTTCGGCCACTACGCCAGCCACTATCTCGGCCCGCTGGCCGGGTTCCTTACCGGCTGGACCTACACCTTTGAAATGGTGATCGTCGCCCTGGCGGACGTCACTGCCTTCGGCATCTATATGGGGCTGTGGTTCCCGGACGTCGCCCAGTGGGTCTGGGTGCTCAGCATCATCCTGTTTATCGGCGCGCTCAACCTGTGCAGCGTCAAGGTTTTCGGCGAGCTGGAGTTTTGGCTGTCGCTGGTCAAGGTCGCCGCCATCGTGGCGATGATCGTCGGCGGTGCGGCGGTCATGCTGTTCGGTTTCGGGCAAGCCCAGCACGCCACCGGCATCAGCAACCTGTGGCAGCACGGCGGCTTTATGCCTAACGGCATCGGCGGCGTGGTCGCTTCGCTGGCGGTGGTGATGTTCGCCTTCGGCGGCATCGAGATCATCGGCATCACCGCCAGCGAGGCGAAAGACCCCGCCAAAGTGCTGCCGAAGGCGATCAACGCCGTACCGGTGCGCATCCTGCTGTTTTACGTGCTGACGCTGACGGTGCTGATGGCGATCTATCCGTGGAACAGCATCGGCCAGAACGGCAGCCCGTTCGTTGAGATCTTCAGCAACCTCGGCATCAGCTCCGCCGCCAACGTGCTGAACGTGGTGGTGATCACCGCCGCCATTTCGGCCATCAACAGCGACATCTTCGGCGCCGGCCGCATGATGTACGGCATGGCGCAGGACGGCCAGGCGCCGCGCAGCTTCACCAAACTGACCGCCAGCGGCGTGCCGTGGATGACGGTGCTGGTGATGTCGGTCGCCCTGCTGCTGGCGGTGGTGCTCAACTACCTGATCCCGGAGAAGGTTTTCATGATCATCGCCTCAATCGCTACCTTCGCCACCGTCTGGGTGTGGCTGATGATCCTGCTTTCGCAGATCGTCATGCGCCGCACGCTGTCGCCGGAAGAAACCCGTCAGTTGAGCTTCCCGGTGCCGTGGTGGCCGGTGGCGCCGGCATTGGCGACCGCCTTTATGGCGTTCGTCATCGGCCTGCTCGGCTACTTCGAAGAGAGCCGCATCGCCCTGTATGTCGGGCTGGTGTGGATCGCGTTCCTCACCGCAGCTTACTGGCTGTGGGTGCGCAAAAAAGGCGGCGGTTCGCCGGTGACCACAGCGACGCAACAGATGTAACGCTCGCTTCGGCTAAAACCCGCTGCGGCGGGTTTTTTATTGCGCCTGCGCCAGCGCCTGCAGGATATCCGCCTGCAGATCGTCAAACGCCTCCAGCCCGGCGGACAGCCGCACCAGCCCCTCGCTGATGTGGTGCCGTTTCCGCTCTTCCGGCGTGTAGGCCGAGTGCGTCATGCTGGCCGGGTGTTGCGCCAGGCTTTCGCAATCGCCCAGGCTGACCGCGCGCAAGATGAGCTGCAGCGCGTTGAGGAAGCGAATGCCCGCACGCAGGCCGCCCCGCAGCTCAAACGCCAGCATGCCGCCGGGGCGCGCCATTTGCCGCTGCGCCAACGCATGCTGCGGGAAGTTCGCCAGGCCGGGGTAATATACCCGCTCGACCGCCGGATGCTCCGCCAACATCTCCGCCAGGCGCTGCGCGTTATCGCAATGACGATCCATGCGCAGCGGCAAGGTTTTCATCCCGCGCAGCACCAGCGCGGCATCCTGCGCCGACAGTACCGCCCCATTCATGTCCTTTAGCCCTTCCAGACGGATCGCCTCGGCCAACGCCTGACGCGTCACCGCTATCCCGGCCAGGAGATCGCCGTGCCCGCCGAGGTACTTGGTCGCCGAGTGCACCACGATATCGGCGCCTAACGCCAAAGGCCGCTGCAGATAGGGCGTACAGTAGGTGTTGTCCACCAGCAACAGCGCCTGATGCCGATGGGCGATCTCCGCCACGGCGGCGATATCGATCAAGCGCATATTGGGATTGGCCGGCGTTTCGCAATACACCAGGCGGGTACGCGGCCCCATGGCTGCCGCCAGCCGCTCCGGCCGGGTCAGATCAACGTGGGTTATCTTGACGCCAAAGCGCGCCAGACCATGATGAAAGTAGCTGAAGGTGCAACCATAGACGGTTTCGTCGACAATCAGCTCATCACCCGGTCTGAGCAGCGTCCAACAACACGCGGTGATCGCTCCCATACCGGAAGCGAACGCCACCGCAGCTTCCCCCTCCTCCAGGTTGGCGATGCGTTGCTCGAGCAGGTTTAACGTCGGGTTGGCGATGCGCGAATAAAAGTACCCCGGCTCGGTGCCGGCAAAGCAGGCGCCGCCGTATTCCGCCGTGGGAAAAGCAAACGTAGAGCTCATAAACACCGGCGGAGACAGTGCCCCCTGATACCGCTGAGGATCATAGCCGTAATGAATAGCCCGGGTGGCAAAGTCGTGGCCAACTGCTGTAGCGGACATAACACAACTCCTTACCTGAGTGGGTGAAGCTTAATTCGACGATTCATCTGGCAGGGCTGGCGGCAACGCGCTGTCTCGCGTGCGCCGGCCGATGATTTGTAAAGTACGCAGCAGCAACGTTAACCCCAGCAGGGTATCCGGCTGCTTCAGCAAGGCGTACAGCGCGCGAAAACTGGCCGGTGGTGGATTCAACTGCAGCTCGCTGTGCGCCATCTGCAGCGCCGTTCCGCCTTCCCAGCCGAGGGTCACCAAACCTTCAAAGACGCCGGCTAATTTCTCCACCAGCGCGTTGTCGGCAATATCCACCACGTCCGACAACAGCGACAACAGATCGACCACGTTATCCAACCGGCCGCCCGCCAGTAGCGGCTGCAGTTTCTCGAGCAATGCCGCCAATGATTGCAGGTCAGCCGCATGCACCGTGCTTTCCATCATATCAGCCCCCTTACCGTGGCCCAGTAAAGGCCACGGTTAAATCCATTGCGCAGCATGCCACCCACCTTGGTGGCGGGCGTCGGCAGCACGTCGTGACGGTAGTCGTACACCAGCGGCATGCCGGCATTCAGCCCCATTTGCGCGACCGCCTGCACCTTGCCGTCATAATGGCTCACGGTTTGGCCCAGCCGCATTTCCGCCACGATGTTGTCGGCAATGACCGGCGCCTGATTATGGCAAGAGCCGCCGGCCTTGCTGACCGGCAAATCCACGGTATCACCTATGACATACACGCCCTGCTGGCCGTAGACCTGCAGCGTTTGATGATCGGTCGGCAGCCAGCCTTCACCGTTTTGACTCTCGCTCAACCCGGTATTGCGCACCGCCTCGACTGCGCGAATCGGCGGCGTTGCCATCAGAATGTCGAACGGTTGCTCTTCCCCCTCAGCGGAATAGGCGATATTACGTTGGGGGTCTACCCGGCTGAGGGTAAACCCACGCTGGTGGAGAATGTCACGTGCGGTAAAAATGGCGGGCAGCGCTTCGCCGGTCGGGCGCTGTAAAAACAGGCAGTTACGCAAGAGTTGAGAAATGGTCGGATAGGTGTACACAATCTCCACCGCCTTGCGCACGCCGCGCCGCCGCAGGTAGTCATCCAGCATCAGGGTGGTTTCGATCGGGGCGATGCCGCACTGGTGGGGCACGTTGGGCGTTTCAGGGAAGGACACGGTGATGAAAATGCGGCCTTTCTCGATCGTCGCCAATTTATGCGCTAACCGCCTGGCGGCCTGATACTGGTAAAAATGATCGCCCGCCTGCGCCAATCCTTCGATGCGCTCTGGCCAGGGGACGCAGCCGGTGGCGAAAACCAGAAAATCATAGGAATAAAATTTACCGCCTTGCGTCGCTATACTTCGCTGTTTTAAATCGAAAGATTCCGCTTTATCAATAATAAACTGTATTTCGGGCCGCAATAAACTCCGCTGTGAGCGCGTGAGATCTTGCTTGAAAAAAGCATTGAACGCCACATACATAAACGCCGGTTTGTAATAATGCAGCGGTGAATCCGATATCATTAATAACTCGACTTTATTATTAATAATTTCCCGGTGCAATTTTGCGGCCAATAAGTTGGCCAGAATGGTGCCGCCGGTTCCGCCGCCGACAATGATGATTCGCTGTCGCATCAAGCCCTCGCTCAACCGGCCAGCAAGCCGGCAGTATTAAGGTATGGTGATGATGAAGGTCCACGGCAGAACGGCGAAAAATATACTGCCTTATTGGCAGTCTAGTAACGAATAGTTATAAAGCAAATAAAATGGGAATATAAAATAAACGTATTTACTATCTTTAATGAAATTATCGGGTTAAACAAAACCACGCTTTCAATAAAAAACTTATTATTAAACTGACAATCATCACGAATTTAAAACATAAAAAAACCCGCCGCAGCGGGTTTTTATTTAGCAACCGAATCGGTCGAACTTATTGGCCTTTAACTTCTTTCAGGCCGTTGAACGGCGCACGGTCACCCAGCGCTTCTTCGATACGGATCAGTTGGTTGTACTTGGCAACGCGGTCAGAACGGCTCATGGAACCGGTTTTGATCTGGCCAGCCGCAGTCCCTACCGCCAGGTCAGCGATGGTCGCGTCTTCGGTTTCACCGGAACGGTGAGAGATCACCGCGGTGTAACCGGCGTCTTTCGCCATCTTGATAGCCGCCAGGGTTTCGGTCAGAGAACCGATCTGGTTGAACTTGATCAGGATGGAGTTAGCGATGCCTTTCTCGATGCCTTCTTTCAGGATCTTGGTGTTGGTTACGAACAGATCGTCGCCCACCAGCTGGATTTTGTCGCCCAGCACTTTGGTCTGGTAAGCGAAGCCTGCCCAGTCGGATTCATCCAGGCCGTCTTCGATAGACACGATTGGGTACTGTTTGGTCAGCTCTTCCAGGAAGTGAGTGAACTCTTCGGAAGTGAAGGCTTTGTTACCTTCACCGGCCAGCACGTATTTACCGTCTTTGTAGAATTCGGAAGCCGCGCAGTCCATCGCCAGAGTGACGTCTTTGCCCAGCTCGTAGCCCGCCGCTTTTACCGCTTCAGCGATAACCGCCAGCGCTTCGGCGTTGGAACCCAGGTTTGGCGCGTAGCCGCCTTCGTCGCCCACGGCGGTGTTCATGCCTTTGGCTTTCAGAACTTTCGCCAGGTGGTGGAACACTTCGGAACCGATACGCACCGCTTCTTTCAGGGTTTTCGCGCCAACCGGCTGAATCATGAATTCCTGAATGTCGACGTTGTTGTCAGCGTGCTCGCCGCCGTTGATGATGTTCATCATCGGCAGTGGCATGGAGAATTTGCCTGGGGTGCCGTTCAGTTCAGCGATGTGCTCGTACAGCGGCATGCCTTTAGAGGCTGCGGCTGCTTTCGCTGCTGCCAGGGAAACCGCCAGAATGGCGTTGGCGCCGAAGTTGGATTTGTTCTCGGTGCCGTCCAGCTCGATCATGATCTTGTCGATGTTCGCCTGGTCTTTGGCATCTTTACCCAGTACTGCCTGAGCAATCGGACCGTTTACTGCAGCAACGGCTTTCAGTACGCCTTTACCCAGGAAACGAGACTTGTCACCGTCACGCAGTTCCAGCGCTTCGCGGGAACCGGTAGAAGCACCTGACGGCGCAGCAGCCAGGCCGACGAAACCGCCTTCCAGATGAACTTCGGCTTCAACAGTCGGGTTACCGCGGGAGTCGATGATTTCACGACCGATGACTTTAACGATTTTGGACATTAGGTTTTCCTCAGTACAAGTTAAACTAAAACTCCAGACAAACAGCGCGCGGTTCTCACCGCGCGCCGCCTACCAAATATGTTATTTCACCTGGCGCTTCTGATGCTCGCCTGCGGCTTTCACGAAGCCGGCGAACAACGGATGCCCATCACGCGGCGTAGACGTAAATTCCGGGTGGAACTGGCAGGCTACAAACCACGGGTGATTCGGCAGTTCAATGATCTCAACCAGCTTGTTGTCGGCGGAACGACCGGCGACACGCAGCCCTGCGGCTTCGATCTGCTTCAACAGCATGTTGTTAACTTCGTAACGGTGACGGTGACGCTCGACAATGGTCGGTTCGCCGTACAGCTGACGCACCAGGCTGTTGTCGCTCAGGTTGCACTGTTGGCCACCTACGCGCATCGTGCCGCCCAAATCGCTTTCTTCGCTGCGCACTTCGACGTTGCCGTCTTCATCGCGCCATTCGGTAATCAACGCCACCACCGGGTACTTACAGTCTGGCATAAACTCGGTGGAGTTGGCGTTTTCCATGCCGGCCACGTTGCGAGCGAACTCCATCAACGCCACCTGCATGCCCAGGCAAATGCCCAGGTAAGGAATGTTGTTCTCGCGCGCATAGCGTGCGGTCATCACTTTGCCTTCCACGCCGCGATAGCCAAAGCCGCCCGGGATCAGGATCGCGTCCAGCCCTTTCAGCACTTCCACGCCGCGGGTTTCCACATCCTGCGAGTCGATCAGCTTGATGTTCACGGTCAGACGGTTTTTCAGCCCGCCGTGCTTCAGCGCTTCAATCACCGACTTGTAGGCGTCCGGCAGCTCAACGTATTTGCCGACCATACCGATGGTCACTTCGCCGCCCGGATTGGCTTCTTCGTAGATCACCTGTTCCCATTCGGCCAGGTTGGCTTCCGGCGCGTTCAGGCTGAATCGTTTACAAATATAATCGTCCAGCCCCTGAGATTTCAATAGGCCTGGGATTTTATAAATAGAATCAACGTCTTTCAGAGAGATAACCGCTTTTTCCGGCACGTTGCAGAAAAGCGCGATTTTAGCGCGTTCGTTAGCAGGAACCGCGCGATCGGAACGGCAAATCAGCACATCAGGCTGGATACCGATGGAAAGCAGCTCTTTTACGGAATGCTGGGTCGGCTTGGTTTTCACTTCGCCGGCCGCTGCCATGTATGGCACCAGCGTCAGGTGCATGTACAGCGTGTGCTCGCGGCCCACTTCCACCGCCATCTGACGGATGGCTTCGAGGAACGGCAGCGATTCGATATCGCCGACGGTGCCGCCGATCTCCACCAGCACCACATCGTGACCTTCGCCGCCTTCGATGATGCGCTCTTTGATCGCGTTGGTGATGTGCGGAATGACCTGCACGGTCGCGCCCAGATAGTCGCCGCGGCGTTCTTTACGCAGCACGTCGGAGTAGATGCGGCCGGTGGTGAAGTTGTTGCGACGCGACATTTTGGTGCGGATGAAGCGCTCGTAGTGACCCAAATCCAGATCGGTTTCTGCGCCGTCTTCGGTGACGAAAACTTCCCCATGCTGAATCGGGCTCATGGTGCCCGGATCCACGTTGATGTACGGGTCCAGTTTCATGATGGTAACGTTGAGGCCACGGGCTTCAAGAATAGCCGCCAGAGAGGCTGCGGCAATGCCTTTACCCAGAGAGGATACGACCCCGCCGGTCACAAAAATATAATTAGTTGTCATGCTGAACCTGAGAGTTTAGGTTTAAAGACGATGGAAGAACCAGGACGGGAAAGTAGTATACCCGAACCTCTCCTGACCTACAAACGATCGTTTTGCTGTCCATCATCTCGGCCGCCCTCCCGTGTTCATCAGGGTTTACTCCGCCGGCGCCCCGCAAACCCTCCAGGAAATACAAAGAGTTAGCGGAGAAAATTTCTTTTTACCGCCCCTCAGGAGCGATAAAACGCCTTAGATTTCAGTTTGTTGGCCTTTTGCTGCCGACGGCAGCCATGCGCCTGTGATCTGACCGAAAGCTTAACCGTTTCAGCTTTCGTGAACCTTGTCGTCGATCAACATTGTCGTCGCAGCGATTCAACTTTCCCGGCGTTTCACCTGCTGCCAGGCGTCTTCCATCTGCTCCAGCGTGGCGTCTTCAAGCCGCAGCCCGCGTTGCTGGACGATCGCTTCCACCTGGCGGAAGCGGCGCTCGAACTTGCGGTTCGCCGCCTGCAGCGCGTTCTCCGCCTTGTGCCCCAGATGGCGCGACAGGTTCACCGTGGCGAACAGCAGATCGCCGATCTCCTCTTCCAGCTTGTTCTCGTCGACCACCGCCTGGCGGGCTTCGTGCATCACTTCGTCGATCTCTTCGTACACTTTGTCCAGCACCGGGCCCAGGGTATTCCAGTCGAAGCCGACCGAGGCACAGCGTTTCTGGATCTTGTGCGCTTTCATCAACGCCGGCAGCGCCTGCGGAATATCGTCCAGCACCGAGTGCAGCGCTTTTTCGGCGCGCTCGCCGGCCTTCAGTTGCTCCCAGCGCGCCGCCACGGCTTCGCTGTCTCCGCCCTCGGCGTCGCCGAAGATGTGCGGGTGACGGCGCTCCAGCTTATCGCTGATGGCGGTGCACACCTCATCGAAATCGAACAGCCCCTGTTCCTGCCCCATCTGGGCGTAGAACACCACCTGGAACAGCAAATCGCCCAGTTCGTCGCGCAGATCGGCGTAGTCCTGCCGCTCGATGGCGTCCAGCACTTCGTAAGTCTCTTCCAGCGTGTAGGGCGCGATGGTGGCGAAAGTTTGCTTGCGGTCCCACGAGCAACCGACCTGCGGATCGCGCAGCGTTTTCATGATGTTCAGCAGGCGCTGCAGCGGAGTGGATTGGGTCATAAAAAAATCTCTGAGAAAGCATGGGGGCGCAGGGGAGCGCCCGCCGAATTCATGGATTTCGGGCCGCATCCGCGATCGATACGGCCCGAAAGGCGATGTGGGCTTAGTTGCCGTGCAGACGCTTGGCGTCTATCACGTCCGGCAGCTGGTTCAGCTTCGCCAGCACCCGGCTCAGCACCTGCTGGTTGTAGATTTCGATATCCATGTCGATGGTGGCCAACTGCTTCTTGGTGTCGCTGCGACTGGCAACCCCCAGCACGTTGACCTTTTCGTTGGCCAAAATGGTGGTAATGTCGCGCAGCAACCCGCTGCGATCGTTGGCCATCACGCGCACCACCAGCGAATAACCGCTGGAGTAGCTTTCACCCCATACCGCATCGACGATGCGCTCCGGCGCGTGCGATTGCAAATCGACCAGCTGATCGCAGTCCGCACGGTGGATCGAGATACCGCGCCCCTGGGTGATAAAACCGACGATGTCGTCGCCCGGGATCGGCTGGCAGCAGCGGGCAATGTGGTGCATCAGGTTGCCCACGCCCTCCACCACCACTCGGCCGTTATCCTTGTTGCGAGCCGGCGGCGGCGCTTTCTGCTGCACCAGCTGGCGCAGCGCCTCGCGATCCTGCTCTTCGGCGCTCGGCTTGTTGAACTTACCCTGCAGGTAATTCACCATCTGGTTCAGGCGAATGTCCCCGCCGCCGATCGCCGCCAATACCTCGTCCAGCGAGTTCATGTTGTAGCGCGGGATCAGCAGCTTTTCGGCCTCTTTCAGGCTGATGCCGAGGTGTTCCAGTTCGTTGTCCAGCATCTGGCGGCCGGCGAGAATGTTCTTGTCGCGATCCTGCTTGCGGAACCAGTTGTGGATCTTCGAGCGCCCGCGGCTGGTGGTGACATACCCCAGGTTTGGGTTCAGCCAGTCGCGGCTCGGGTTCGGCTGTTTCTGGGTGATGATCTCAATCTGATCGCCCATCTTCAGCTGATAGGTAAACGGCACGATGCGGCCGCCGATCTTGGCGCCGATACAGCGGTGACCGACGTCGCTGTGAATGTGGTAGGCGAAATCGAGCGGCGTGGAGCCGGCCGGCAGATCCACCACGTCGCCTTTCGGGGTAAATACATAGACCCGATCGTCGAACACCTGGCTGCGCACTTCGTCGAGCATCTCGCCGGAGTCCGCCATTTCTTCCTGCCAGGCGATCAGCTTGCGCAGCCAGGCAATGCGTTCTTCGTAGCCGGAGCGCACGGTCACGCCTGCGCCCTCTTTGTACTTCCAGTGCGCGGCCACGCCCAGTTCGGCGTCTTCATGCATTTGGCGCGTGCGGATCTGAATCTCTACGGTTTTGCCGCGCGGCCCCAGCACCACGGTGTGGATCGACTGGTAGCCGTTCGGTTTCGGGTTAGCGACGTAGTCGTCGAACTCATCCGGCAAATGGCGGAAGTGGGTATGCACGATGCCCAACGCCGCGTAGCAATCCTGCAGGCGCTCCGCCACGATGCGCACCGCACGCACGTCGAACAGTTCGTCGAACGCCAGGTGTTTTTTCTGCATCTTGCGCCAGATGCTGTAGATGTGTTTCGGCCGGCCGTAGATCTCCACCCGAATGCCTTCGTTGGCCATCTCGGCGCGCAGCCCGGCGACAAAATCGTCGATGAACTGTTCGCGATCGATGCGGCGCTCATGCAACAGCTTGGCGATGCGCTTATATTCTTCCGGATGCAGGTAGCGGAAGCAGAAATCCTCCAGCTCCCACTTCAGTTGGCCGATGCCGAGCCGGTTGGCCAGCGGGGCGTAGATGTTGGAACACTCTTTCGCCGCCAGCACGCGTTCGTCTTCCGGCGCGTCTTTCACCTCACGCAGGTGGGCGATGCGCTCCGCCAGCTTGATGACCACGCAGCGGAAATCCTCCACCATCGCCAACAGCATGCGGCGCACGTTGTCGACCTGTTCGGAGGCCATCGAATCGTTTTGGGTGGCTTTCAGTTGGCGAATGGCATCCATGTCACGCACGCCGTGCACCAGCGCGACGATGCCCTTGCCGAACGCTTCGGTCAGGGTCTCTTCCTGCACGATGCCGGCGTCCACCAGCGGGAACAGCAGCGCGGCGCGCATGCTGTCATTGTCCATGCTCAGCGTCGAGAGAATTTCCACCATCTCCAGGCCGCGCCACAGCAGCAGCGAGGCGTCAGGATGGTTTTGGGTCTGCTGCTCACAATAACGCCAGGTTGCGGCCAATCGCTCACATGACTGCGGGTTAGGTAGCCCCAAGCCGGCGATCCACTCATCGAGAGCGAACTCACCCGCCGTATTCAGATGTGCACTTCTTACCGCAACCATAACTTCTCCCTACTTTGCAGCGACCTCTGGCGCACGCTCGTTGATAAACAGCGCCATTGATTCAAGATGCCCCGTGTGCGGAAACATATCCAACATCCGCACGCGCGCAAGACGATAACCGGCGTTCAACAGCACGTTGCTGTCGCGAGCCAGCGTGGTGGGGTTACAGGAAACATACACCACCCGCGCCGGCGCCAGTTTTACAATGTGTGACATCACCCCGGCCGCACCGGCGCGGGCGGGATCCAGCATCACCTTATCAAACCCTTGTGCTGCCCAAGGTTGCCGCGCAACGTCATCCTCCAGATTCTCATGGAAGAACGACGCATTATTCAGCTTATTCTTATGTGCATTATATTG
This sequence comes from Serratia sp. CY76391, assembly GCF_052166695.1. Taxonomy (NCBI): domain Bacteria; kingdom Pseudomonadati; phylum Pseudomonadota; class Gammaproteobacteria; order Enterobacterales; family Yersiniaceae; genus Serratia; species Serratia sp. CY76391. The sequence continues at coordinate 450,271 of NZ_JBJNOJ010000006.1, read as the reverse complement.
CCCATTCGCTACCAGCGTGGCAACACCTTCGATGCCCACCACCGCGGCAGCGCGGCGCGCCAGCGGCAGGGTGAAATTACCCATGCCGCAGAACAGGTCCAGCACCCGATCATTGGGTTGAATGTCGAGCCATTCAAGGGCCTGCGCCACCATTTGTTGGTTTACGACGTCATTGACCTGAATAAAGTCGCGCGGACTGAAGTCTAAGCGTAGCCCGTCAACCTGATAATACGGCGTTTCACCGCACAGTTTTTCCACCCGTTCGCTGTCCGGCGCCAGATAAACGGCGACCTTTTCCCGCTCGCCAAACGCCAACAGCGCCTGCCGATCCGCCTCTTTCAGCGCGTCGAGATGACGCAGCACCAGCAGCGGGCCGTTATCCGCCAGCACCAGCTCCACATGCCCCAGCCGCCGCACCGCCTGCAGCCCGCTCAGGCAGGCGCGCACCGGCGCCAGCAGCTGCTCCAGCTCCGGCCGCAGCACCGGGCAGTGCTCCACCGCCACCAGCTCGCTGGAGGCCGCCTGCCGAAAGCCCATCATCAGGCGCTGCAGCTTCGGCTGCCATGCCAGGCTCAGGCGGGCGCGGCGGCGATAGCCGTATTCCGGGCCGGCGATCACCGGTTCCTGTTGCGGGGTTACTCCGGTTTCGCGGGCGATCATGCGCACCAGCGCCGCCGCCTTGCTCTGCTGTTGCAGTGCCTCATCCGCATGTTGCTGCTGGCAGCCGCCGCACACGCCAAAATGCGGGCAGCGCGGTTCTACCCGCTGCGGGCTGCGGCTCAGCAGGCGTTTGAGCTTGCCTTTGGCGAACTGACGCTTGTCTTCGGTCAGCTGGATTTCCGCCTGCTCGCCCGGCAATACGCCCGGCACGAACACCGCTTTGCCGTCGTGGCGCGCCACGCCCTGGCCGAAAGGATCGAGATCGCTCACCGTCACGGTGAAGATTTGTGAGCTCTGCCGGGTCGTCACGCGGCGTTTGGGAGAGTAGAATTGCGCCATATTTGTCGATTGTGTGCTGGTTCATTAAGCTAGTGTCAGCTGTCAATTCTCCCACATTGGAATCCCATGACCAAATACAGCCTGCGTGCGCGCATGATGATCCTGATTCTGGCACCGACCTTGCTGATTGGTTTGCTGCTCAGCACCTTCTTCGTGGTGCACCGCTATAACGAGCTGCAGGAACAACTGGTCGACGCCGGCGCCAGCATCATCGAGCCGCTGGCGGTGGCCAGCGAGTACGGCATGACGTTCCGCAGCCGCGAATCGGTCAGGCAGTTGGTCAGCCTGTTGCACCGCCGCCATTCGGACATCGTGCGTTCGATCACCGTGTTCGATGCGCAGAACAATTTGTTCGTCACCTCCAATTATCATCACAACTTCGCTCAGCTGCAGCTGCCGAAAGGCGTGCCGTTGCCCACCGATCTGATGCTCACCCGACGCGGCGATTCGCTGATCCTGCGCACGCCGATCCTGTCGGAAAGCCAGTATCCGGATGAAACCGCCGACGGCGGCAGCCATCCCGACAACAACCTGGGCTATGTGGCGATCGAGCTGGATCTGCAGTCGGTGCGGCTGCAGCAATATAAAGAGGTCTTTGTCTCTACCCTGCTGTTGCTGCTGTGCATGTGTATCGCCATCCTGTTCGCTTACCGGCTGATGCGCGACGTGACCGGCCCGATCCGCAATATGGTGAACACCGTCGACCGCATCCGCCGCGGCCAGCTCGACAGCCGCGTGGAGGGCTACATGCTCGGCGAGCTGCACATGCTGAAAAACGGCATCAACTCGATGGCGATGTCGCTCACCGCTTATCACGAAGAGATGCAGCAAAACATCGATCAGGCCACGTCCGACCTGCGCGAAACGCTGGAGCAGATGGAGATCCAGAACGTCGAACTGGATCTGGCGAAAAAACGTGCGCAGGAGGCGGCGCGCATCAAGTCCGAATTTCTGGCCAACATGTCGCACGAGCTGCGTACTCCGCTCAACGGTGTGATCGGCTTCACCCGCCAGATGCTGAAAACCGATCTGAGCGCGACCCAGACCGACTATTTGCAGACCATTGAGCGCTCGGCCAACAACCTGCTGACCATCATCAACGACGTGCTGGACTTCTCCAAGCTGGAGGCCGGCAAGCTGGTGCTGGAGCATATTCCGTTCGCCCTGCGTGAAACGCTGGACGAAGTGGTGGTGCTGCTGGCGCCCAGCGCCCACGACAAGGGCCTGGAGCTGACGCTGGATGTGCACAACGACGTGCCGGAGCAGGTGATCGGCGACTCGCTGCGCCTGCAGCAAATCATCACCAACCTGCTGGGCAACGCCATCAAATTCACCGAAACCGGCAATATCGACATTCGCGTCGAGCTGCGCAAACAGCTGGAGCGCCGGGTAGAAGTGGAAGTGCAGATCCACGATACCGGCATCGGCATCTCCGAACGCCAGCAGTCGCAGCTGTTCCAGGCATTCCGCCAGGCGGACGCCAGCATCTCCCGCCGCCACGGCGGCACCGGGCTGGGGTTGGTGATCACGCAAAAGCTGGTGAAGGAAATGGGCGGCGACATCTGCTTCCACAGCCAGTTGAACCGCGGTTCGACCTTCTGGTTCCATATCACGCTGGATCTGAATGAGGGCATGCTGTCGCTGGCGCCGAGCCTGCCGGATCTGAACGGCAAAACGCTGGCCTATATCGAGTCCAACCCGACGGCGGCGCAGGCGACGCTCAACATGCTCAGCGTCACGCAGCTGGTGATCACCCACTCGCCGACGCTGGGCCAGCTGCCACCAAGCCACTATGACTTCCTGCTGGCCGGCGTGCCGATCCCGTTCCGCGACAACATGGCGCAGCATCAGGACAAATTGCTGGCCTCGCTGAAGCTGGCCGATAGGGTCATTCTGGCGCTGCCGTGCCAGGCGCAGATCGATGCCGAGCTGCTTAAACAACAAGGCGCGCTCGGCTGCCTGATCAAGCCGATCACCAGCACGCGTCTGTTCCCTCTGCTGAGAATGGAGGCGCCCGATCGGCTCGCCGCCCCGCCTGAGCGTAAACGTCTGCCGCTGACGGTGATGGCGGTCGACGACAACCCGGCCAACCTGAAGCTGATCGGCACGCTGCTGGGCGAACAGGTGGAAAAAACGCTGCTGTGCGAGAGCGGCGAGGAGGCGCTGGCGCTGGCGCGCAACAACGTGCTGGATCTGATCCTGATGGACATTCAAATGCCGAAGATGGACGGCATTCACGCCAGCGAACTGATCCGCCAACTGCCGCACCACAACTCCACGCCGATCGTCGCCGTCACTGCCCATGCCGCCAGCGGCGAACGCGAGCATCTGCTGCAGGCGGGGATGGACGACTACCTGGCCAAGCCGATCGACGAGAAAATGCTGACCCGCGTGCTGTCGCGCTATCACAGTGGCGAAATGGAAAACGCCGTCTCCGATGACGCGCCGCTGTCGCTCGACTGGCCGCTGGCGCTGCGTCAGGCGGCCAATAAGCCGGATCTGGCGCGCGATCTGCTGCAAATGCTGCTCGATTTCCTGCCGCAGGTGCGCGAACGGGTGCAGGCGCTGCTCGAGGGGCAACACGACGACGAGATCCTCGACCTGGTCCATAAGCTGCACGGCAGCTGCAGCTACAGCGGCGTGCCGCGCCTCAAGCAGCTGTGTTTCTACCTCGAGCGGCAGCTGCGCCAGGGCATCACCAACGACGAACTGGAGCCGGAGTGGCTGGAGCTGTTGGATGAGATTGAACTGGTGATCCACGCGGCGCGCGCGCATCTGGCGCAACCGGCCTGAATCCTCAGGCCATAATGCAAAAAGGCACGCCATAGCGTGCCTTTGTTGCTTTTAGCGCCTGACGTTTATCACTGCGCCAGCAGGTACAGCTGGCTCTCGCCGCGCTGGATATTCAACGCCAGCACCGACGGCTTGCTGTCGAGGATTTTACGCAGCTCGCCCAGGTTCTGGATCGGCTGTTGGTTCACGCCCAGGATCACATCGCCCTTTTTCAGGCCGATGCGCGCCGCGGCGCTGCCGGCTTTCACGCTGTCGACCTTGACGCCTTTCACGTTGCCGACCTGGGCATTGCTCAGCTCGGCGCCTTCGATGCCAGTGTAGATATTGCCCGAGGCCACCTGGGTCTGCGCGCTTTGCTCCAGCGTGACGTCAATGGTCACCGGTTTGCCGTCGCGGATAATGCCCAGCGACATTTTGCTGCCGACCGGCAGCGTGCCGATCTCCGCCCGGAACGAGGCGAAGCTGGAGATGGCCTTGCCGTTCATGGTGACGATCACGTCGCCGGCCTTGATGCCCGCCTTCGCGGCGGAAGATTTCGGCATTACCTGGCTGACGAAAGCGCCGCGCTGCGCGTCGACCTTCATCGCCTTGGCCAGCTCAGAGTTAAGCTCGGTGCCCATGATGCCGAGCTCGCCGCGTTTCACCTGGCCATACTCGACCATTTGCGCCGTCAGGTTTTTCACCATGTTGCTCGGAATGGCGAAGCCGATACCGATGTTGCCGCCGTCCGGCGCCAGGATCGCCGTGTTGATGCCGATCAGCTCGCCGTTCAGGTTAACCAGCGCGCCGCCGGAGTTGCCGCGGTTGATCGCCGCATCGGTCTGGATAAAGTTTTCGTAGTTTTCGATATTCAGGCCGCTGCGCCCCAGGGCGGAAACGATGCCCGAGGTGGCGGTTTCGCCCAGCCCGTAGGGGTTGCCGATCGCTACGGTGTAATCGCCGACGCGCAGCTGATCGGAATCCGCCATCTTGATCGCCGTCAGATTCTTGAAGTCTTTCAGCTGGATCAGGGCGATGTCGGAACGCGGATCCTTGCCGATCACCTTGGCGTCGAAACGGCGGCCGTCGCTCAGCTGCACCTGGATCTTGTTGGCGTTATCCACCACGTGGTTATTGGTCACCACATAGCCCTTGGCGGCATCGATGACCACCCCGGCGCCCAGCGCCTGGAATTTCTGCTGCGTGCCCTGCGGCTGGCCATCCGGCCCAGGCTGTTCACCGCCCTGACACATCGGCGAGCCCTGGAACGGCGAACCGTCCTGGCAGAACGGCGAATCTTCACCGAAGAATTGTTGGAACTGCTGCGGCATGCGCGGCGTATTGACCGTGGTGCTGCCCTCAACGTTAATGCTCACCACGGAAGGCATGACCTTTTCCAGCATCGGCGCCAGGCTCGGCAACTGCTGGGTGCTGGAAGAGGCGGTTTCAGCGGCGCTGGCCGTCACCGGGCCCATCGCCATGCCGATGCTGAATGCCAATGCGCTCAGAACTAATGCGGTTTTTTTCATCTGTGTGTCTCTTATAAAGTCGTTCAAAAAAGAATGGCCGTCTTGCGTGCTTATTCAGAGTTAATTAATAGCCTGAAGTTCCGGCACAGATGATTGGCAATAGTAAACAAATATTGTCCGTCTTTACAAAAATCAAGACAGCCAACCGGTTGGAATTGCTGATAATTATTCCTCAGCTTAATTATTCCGCCGCCATTAATCGACGATATTCATCATAGGCATAAAGGTCGGTCATTCCGCTGATATAGTCCTGCAATAAACGCGCGCGGAAATAATATTCCCGAATGGCTTGCTGCTCCGGCGATAAATGCTGCAGCCCTTCTACCGCCTCCGCATACGCCAGCCGATGCTTGGTGGACAGCTTGTGGAACAGGCGCGTTTCGATCGGGTAAGCGCGGTGGCTGTCTTCACGCACCAGCAGGCTGAAGTCCGCCAGCGACATCGCCAACAGCGGGCTGTAAATGTCCAGCAGGCCGCTGATCACCCGGTAGCCTTGCAGCTCGAGCTGCTCGACCTCCGGGTGGTTGAACACATGCTTGAACGCCACATTTTTAAATATTTTCAGCAGCCGATAGGCCGGGCTGGAATCCTCCAGCAGCGCCTGATTGAAGCTGCCCTGATAAACCGCGTCCAGATTGTCGATAAAGCGCTGCGCCGCGTGCGGCACCAGCCGTGCCACGGTAAACACCCGCAGATACATGAAGAACTGATCTTCCGCGCTGCGCCGCGCGCCGCCGCGATCGATCTTGCGAAACGCGCTGGCGACGGTCTTGTCGAACAGATCGCCCGGCGCCACCTCGCCCCACTCCTGAATCAGGTGCTGATACAGCTGCTCGACGGTGAAAATGCTCTTCTCCACCGCGTCTTCCAGATCGGCCACGCAGTAAGAGATATCATCGGCGGCCTCCATAATGTAGGTCAGCGGGAAACGATCGAACTCGCCCATATGCAGCTCACGCCGCAGCCGATCGACGAAGGCTTCTTCCGCCAGATAGTAGCCGGGCTTTTTCATCAGGTAACTGTGGCTGGCGGGGATGTCGCTCGCCCAGTAGGCCGGGCGGGTGTATTTCAAAATGCAGCCGACCTGCGCGTAGGTCAGGTTGAGTTTCAACAGGCTGTACACCATGCGGATCGCCTGGGCGTTGCCCTCGAAGTGGCTGAGATCCTGACGGATCCGGCTACGCAGCCGGTTCAGATCGCTCTCCCCTTCATGCAGGCGCAGCGTCGCCACCTGGCAGCGATCGTGGCTGCCCGGCTCGCTGCCGCAGCTGGCGGGATCGAGCCGCTGGGCGAACCAGTCATTGATCGCCGATTCGCCGAAGTGACCGAACGGCGGATTGCCGATGTCGTGCATCAGGCAGGCCATTTCCACGATGCTTTCAAACGGATCGAGCAGCCGGGTCAGGCCGAGTTCGTCGATCTTCCCCGCCTGTTTGAAGCGGTTGAGGATCTCTTTGGCGATATGGCGCCCGACCTGCTGCACCTCCATCGAGTGCGTCAGGCGGCTGCGCACCGCCGCGTTGCGCTCCAGCGGAAATACCTGAGTTTTTTGCTGCAGACGGCGAATGGCCGCCGAGTTGACGATGCGCCCGCGATCGCTCTCGAACTGCCGCACGATGTCGTACTCTTCCTCGGCCTCGATCGGTTTGCTGAAAGGCCGTTGGAAGCTGATTTTTTGCTTGAAGTCGATCCCGGACATCTGTTTCTCCGCCGTTGCGCCCTGCCCCCGTGATAACAATTCCCGGCAGCGGATGCAACGCATTATCTCTCTTACACAGCCATGATAGACTATGCCGCAATTCTCACGGCCAATCAGCGAGTGTTATTTATGAAAGTAGGCATCATCGGCGCAATGGAGCAGGAAGTCACCCTGCTGCGCGATCAAATCGAAAACCGTCAAACCATCCAGCGCGCGGGCTGCGAAATCTACACCGGCCAGATCGGCGGCGTTGACGTGGCCCTGCTGAAATCCGGCATCGGCAAAGTCTCTGCGGCCATGGGCACCACCCTGTTGCTGGAGCACTGCAGCCCCGACGTGGTGATCAATACCGGCTCCGCCGGCGGCCTGGCCAGCACGCTGCGCGTGGGCGATATCGTGGTGTCGGAAGAAGTGCGCTACCACGACGCCGACGTCACCGCCTTCGGCTACGAGCCGGGCCAGATGGCCGGCTGCCCGGCGGCGTTCGTCGCCGATGATGCGCTGATCGCGCTGGCGGAAAGCTGCATCAAACAGCTGGATCTGCACGCGGTGCGCGGCCTGATCTGCAGCGGTGACGCCTTCATCAACGGCGCCGAACCGCTGGCGCGCATCCGCGCCACCTTCCCGCGCGTCGCCGCCGTGGAAATGGAAGCCGCGGCGATCGCTCACGTCTGCCATCTGTTCGGCACGCCGTTCGTGGTGGTGCGCGCCATTTCCGACGTCGCCGACAGCGAATCGCACATGAGCTTTGACGAGTTCCTGGTGGTAGCGGCCAAGCAGTCCACGCTGATGGTCAACGCCATGCTGCAAACCCTGGCCAAGCGCGGTTGATGTGAGACTGCGCTTCACCTCGATGTTCTGCCTGTTGGCGCTCTGGCTGGCCCTGCCGGCCGGCGCCGCTCAGCGGGTGATCAGCCTGGCGCCCAACGCCACCGAACTCGCCTATGCCGCCGGCATGGGCGATGTGCTGGTGGCGGCGAGCGCCTATTCCGATTACCCGCCGCAGGCCGCCAGGCTGGAGCAGGTGGCCTCCTGGCAGGGCATCAATCTGGAGCGGGTTCTGGCGCTCAAGCCGGATCTGATCCTCGCCTGGCGCGGCGGCAATCCGCAACGCGCCTTGGATCAGCTCGTCGCGTTCGGCATCCCAATCTTCTATGCGGACGCCAACAATCTCGAAGGGATCGCCGGCTTGCTGGACAAGCTGGCGCGCTACAGCCCGCACCCGGACCAGGCGCATCAGGCCGCAGAAGGCCTTCGCCGCCAGTTCGCCGCTCTCAAGCAACAGTACGCCACTAACGTGCCACGCCGCGTGTTGCTGCAGTTCGGCACCCAGCCGCTGTTCACCAGCTCCGGCGCCACGCTGCAAAGCCAGGTGCTGGCGCTGTGCGGCGGGCAGAACGTCTTCGCCGACAGCCGCACCCCTTGGCCGCAGATCAGCCGCGAGCAGGTGCTGGCGCGTCAGCCGCAGGCCATCGTCATCACCGGCGGGGCGAAAGAGGCCGCCAATGTGAAAGCCTTCTGGGCGCCGCAGCTGCAGGTGCCGGTGATCGCGCTGAACGAAGACTGGTTCAATCGCGGCGGGCCGCGCATCCTGTTGGCGGCGCAGCAGCTGTGCCGCCAGCTGGCGGAGATCCGCTGATGCTGGTGTTCTGGCTGGATATTCTCGGCACGGCGGTGTTCGCCGTCTCCGGCGTACTGCTGGCCGGCAAGCTGCGCATGGATCCGTTCGGCGTGCTGGTATTGGGCGTGGTCACCGCGGTCGGCGGCGGCACCATCCGCGACATGGCGCTGGCCAACGGCCCGGTATTCTGGGTCAAGGATCCCACCGATCTGGTGGTGGCGATGATCACCTGCGTCTTGACGCTGCTGCTGGTGCGCCAGCCGCGCCGCCTGCCGAAGTGGGTGCTGCCGGTGCTGGACGCCGTCGGGCTGGCGGTGTTCGTCGGCATCGGCGTCAACAAGGCCTTCGCGGCCGGCACCGGCCCGCTGGTGGCGATCAGCATGGGGGTAATCACCGGCGTCGGCGGCGGCATTATCCGCGACGTGCTGGCGCGCGAGATCCCGATGATCCTGCGCACCGAAATTTACGCCACCGCCTGCATCATCGGCGGCATCGTGCACGCCACGGCGTTTTACACCTTCAATATGCCGCTGCAACAGGCCATGATGCTGGGCATGCTCATCACCCTGGCCATTCGGCTGGCGGCCATTCGTTGGCATCTCAAGCTGCCCGCCTTTATTCTCGAACGCTGAGCCGCCGCACATCACTCGCGACCGGCCGGCGCAGGAGAACGGCACGGCAGTGATCCTCGTGGAATGGTAGGCATAAAAAAACCCGCCGGCCGTAAGGCGAGCGGGTTGATATTCTGGCAGGCAAACTCAGATGCTGAACGACGAACCGCAACCGCAGGTGGTTTTGGCATTCGGGTTGGTCACCACAAAGCGCGATCCTTCCAGCCCTTCGGTGTAGTCCACCGAACCGCCGACCAGGTACTGCAGGCTCATCGGATCGACCACCAGCGCCACGCCCTGCTTCTCGATGGTCATGTCGCCATCGTTGACCTTGTCGTCAAAAGTGAAGCCGTACTGGAATCCGCTGCAGCCGCCGCCGGTAATATAAACCCGCAACTTCAGGTTCGGGTTTTCTTCGTCAGCAATCAGGAACTTCACCTTGTTTGCTGCTGCCTCGGTAAATTGCAGGGGCAGTGCCGTTTGATCACTCATACTCTTTACTCCCAACATTGTTCAGCATCAGATCGCGACTATGGCTGCCTGATTAATATTAACGATTATCCGATACCTGAGTGTTGCGTTCAAGTATTCACCGCATTTGTTGTATTTTCCTTACTTGTTTTCTGCGCCGCCTCCCGCGCCAGCTGCGCCTCCTGCTTTTGCAGCGTGCGGGCCAGGATCGACGAATACAGCGGCTTGCCGCCGAGCAGCTGCGCCACCACCGTGGCGCCGAGGCAGGTGATGATCATCGGTAAAATAAGTTGGTAGTTGTCGGTCATTTCCAGCACCAGCATGATGCCGGTCAGCGGGGCGCGCACCGTGGCGGCGAACAGCGCCCCCATGCCGGCGATGGCGAAGGTGCCCGCCTCGATGCCGTACTGCGGGAACAGATGCGCCCCCGCCAGCCCGAAGGCGGTGCCGAACAGCGTGCCCAACGCCAGCATCGGCGCGAAGATGCCGCCCGGCGCGCCGGAACCGAAACACAGCAGCGTGGTGAAGATGCGGGTGATAAAGATAAACATCAACATGCCGACGCTGTAGTTGCCCGCCGCGGCGATCGGGATCAGCCCAAAGCCGCCGCCCGCTGCCTCCGGCTGGATCAGCCCCAGAATGCCGCACACGCCGCCGAGCAGCCCGCCCATCAGCAAGACATTGCGCATTCTGCCGCCGTGCAGGCGCGCGAACATGTCCTGGGTACGGAAGATCAGCGCGTTGAACCCCACGCCCACCGCGCCGAAGATTGCCCCCAACACCAGATAGAGCCACAGGGTATTGATGGGCGCCGAAGAAAGTTTGTCGACCGCGATCACCGCCCCCTGGCCGTTAAACAGCTGGAACACCACGCTCGACATGATAACGCCGATAAACACCGCTTTAATCGAGATCAGGTTGTAGCGGAACTGCGGCCGCATCTCTTCGATGATGAACAGGATGCCGGCCAGCGGCGCGTTGAACGCGGCGGACAAGCCGGCGGCGGCCCCGGTCGCCAGCAACGTATGACGCGCCTCGGCGCCGCGAATGCGCAGCACGTCCAATACCATACGCCCGACGTTGCCGCCCATCTGCACCGTGGGCCCTTCGCGCCCCAGCACCATGCCCGCCCCCAGCGTGCCCATGCCACCGATGAATTTCACCGGGATCACGCGCCACCAGCGTACCGGCCGCAGCTCTTCCAGCGCGCCTTCGATTTCCGGAATGCCCGAGCCGCCCGCCTCAGGCGCAAAGCGCCGCACCAGGTAATAGCCCAGCGCCGCCAGCGCGGCGGACAGGATAAACGCCAGGGGCCACACCAGAAGCCAGGAGTCGGCGACCTGCGCCAGCGAAGCCAGCCGCTGCTGCTGCACCCACTCCACCGCTTTATCGAAGGCCACGCCGAGCAAGCCGGCCAGCGCCCCCACCAGCGCGGCCATCACCAGGATCGCCACCGGGGTTTTATCGCGGCGAATAAACTGACGCACCGCATCGCTGCGGCGCAGACGCGGGCTCAACGTCCCTACGGGCTGTGATTGTGATTCTGTCATCGCGAGTGATTCGTCAGGTAATTTGTAATACAAATAGGCAGGGCGATAATTCTACCCCAACCTGGCGGCGGGCGCTGCCGTTAATGGTATCTGACTGTGATCGTTTCATAACGCGGCGCTCTCCTCTAGAATAGCGCGGTCAAATCATTCAAAAGAGAATCCAGGAGCCGATTTATGAGCCTACACAGCAAGTCCGAAAGTCTGTACGCCCAGGCGCAACAGTTGATCCCCGGCGGGGTAAACTCTCCGGTGCGTGCATTCACCGGCGTGGGCGGTGTGCCGCTGTTTATCGAGCGGGCAGACGGGGCTTACCTGTTCGATGCCGACGGCAAGGCCTATATCGACTATGTCGGTTCCTGGGGGCCGATGGTGCTGGGGCATAACCACCCGGCGATCCGCGACGCGGTAATCGAAGCGGCGCAGCGCGGCCTGAGCTTTGGCGCGCCGACCGAGATGGAAGTCAAAATGGCGCAGCTGGTCACTGAGCTGGTGCCGACGATGGATATGGTGCGCATGGTGAACTCGGGCACCGAAGCCACCATGAGCGCCATCCGCCTGGCGCGCGGCTACACCAACCGCGATAAAATCATCAAGTTCGAAGGCTGCTATCACGGCCACGCCGACTGCCTGCTGGTGAAAGCCGGCTCCGGCGCGCTGACCCTCGGCCAGCCGAATTCACCGGGCGTGCCGGCCGACTTCGCCAAGCACACTCTGACCTGCACCTATAACGGTCTGGATTCGGTGCGCGCCGCCTTCGAACAGTACCCGTCCGAAATCGCCTGTATCATCGTCGAGCCGGTCGCCGGCAACATGAACTGCGTGCCGCCTCTGCCGGAATTCCTGCCGGGCCTGCGCGCCCTGTGCGACAAGTACGGCGCGCTCTTGATCATCGACGAAGTGATGACCGGCTTCCGCGTCGCGCTGGCCGGCGCGCAATCCTATTACGGCGTCGAGCCGGATCTGACCTGCCTCGGCAAAATCATCGGCGGCGGCATGCCGGTGGGCGCCTTCGGCGGCCGTCGCGAGGTGATGGACGCGCTGGCGCCGACCGGCCCGGTCTACCAGGCGGGCACCCTGTCCGGCAACCCGATCGCCATGGCGGCGGGCTACGCTTGTTTGACCGAAGTCTCACAGGTCGGCGTGCACCAGACGCTGACCGAACTGACCGAGATGCTGGCCGCTGGCCTGCTGCACGCGGCGCAGGAGGAGAATATTCCGCTGGTGGTCAACAACGTCGGCGGCATGTTCGGCCTGTTCTTCACCGACGCGCCGGCGGTCACCTGCTACCAGGACGTGATGCAGTGCGACGTGGAACGCTTCAAGCGCTTCTTCCACCTGATGCTGGAAGAAGGGGTGTATCTGGCGCCGTCCGCCTTCGAAGCGGGCTTCATGTCCGTGGCGCACAGCAAGGAAGACATCCAGCGCACCATCGACGCCGCGCGTCGCTGCTTCGCCAAGCTGTAATCCCGGCCGAATGGCCAAACAAAACGGGCGCCTCGGCGCCCGTTTTGTTTTTCTCAGCGGCTTAAAGCAGCGTGCCGTAAATGGTCAACAGCGCCACCACCACCACGATGATCATCGTCACCTTGCGCGCCAGCGTCACCGCCGCCCGCGGCGTTTGCACCGGATCCATATGCGGATCGCGCGCCAGCGAGAACTGGGCCAGCCGCGTCAGCACCTGATACGACGACGAATGCCGATCCCCCAGCGAGGCGAACCAGGCAGGCAACGCGCGTTCACCGTGGCCAAACAGCGCGTAGGCCACTCCAGCCAAACGCACCGGGATCCAGTCCAGCCAGTTCAGCAGGTGATCGATGCCCGATTGCGAACGCTCCAGCGGCGTATTGTGGCGCGCCAGCCAGGTTTGATAGGCGCGCAGGAAGGCATACCCCGCCAGCGCGATCGGCCCGTACGGCCCACAGACCACAAACCAGAACAGCGGTGCCAGGTAATAACGGAAGTTAATCCACAGCAGCGCGTTTTGCAGCTCGCGCAGGCGCAGCTCTTCGCTGCAGTCCACCGGCAAGCCGTGGATCAACGCCAGCTCTTCCGCCATCTGATCGCTGGCGTGGATATCCCCCTGCCGCGCCGCTTTCAGGTAGGCGCGGTAGTGTTTGCGCTTAATGCCAGCGCCGACGCACAGCAGATCGATGACGATCCACAGCAGCAGCGTCACCACGCCGAAGAACAGCCCGTGCGACAACCACAGAACGCCCCAGACGATCACCATCCAGGCGGCGGTCATCGCCAGCGTCTGTGCCAGCGAAACCCGATGCAGCCGCTGAAATACCACTTCGAGGCGATGATCCAGCTGCCAGTGTTCTCCCAGCTTGAACAGGCGCTCCCAGGCCAAAACCAGCAACAGCGTAAACAGCGTCATTAGCGATTCCTCTCCCTTTTTCTTGTCTCAAGCATAGCGTCGGCGGGCGCGCCGCGTTGTTCCAGAGATGCCAGATAGCGATCCCAATCGAACGCCGGCCCGGGATCGGTCTTGCGGCCGGGGGCGATATCGCAATGCCCGGCGATATTGGCCGCCAGCGGTGGATAATGTTCGGCCAGCAGCACGGTGACCGCCTGCAGCGTGCGATATTGCGCTTCGGTGTAGGGTAACTGGTCAGTCCCTTCCAGCTCGATGCCGATGGAGAAATCGTTACACCGATCGCGCCCCTGATACAGGGAAACGCCCGCGTGCCAGGCGCGCTGGTCGAAGGGCACATACTGCACTATCGCCCCGTCGCGGCGAATCAGGCAATGCGCCGACACCCGCAGCTGATGGATATCGGCGAAATAAGGGTGCTGCGCAGGGTCGAGCATGCCGGTGAACAGCTGGTCGATATAGGGGCCACCGAACTCGCCGGGCGGCAAGCTGATGTTGTGGATGACCAGCAGCGAGGGCGGCTCGTCATCCGGGCGCCGATCGCAGTGCGGCGAGAGCACTCGCGTCACCCCAACAATCCAGCCATTTTCCAACTGCATCAGACACCTCTCTGCGGTGGTACTTATTCCTGCAACAGAGTAGCATGTTCCCCTACGATCTAACCGTCCATTTCGGAGTTTTCCATGCCGACACGCCGCTACAGTGCCGACAGTCGCCGCACCGAGCTTCTTGAACGAATTGAAAGTGATATTCCCTATGCCGTCGCCCAGGCGCTGCGCGAAGACCTGGGGGGTGAAGTCGACGCAGGGCGCGATATTACCGCGCAATTGTTACCGGCAGACAAACAGGCCGAAGCCACCGTCATCACCCGCGAAGCCGGCGTGTTCTGTGGCCGCCGCTGGCTGAACGAAGTCTTTATTCAGTTGGGCAATCAGGTGCAGGTGGAGTGGCTGGTGGCGGACGGCGACCGTCTGACGCCGAACCAACCGCTCTGCCGGCTGCGCGGCCCGGCGCGGGTGATGCTGACCGGCGAGCGCACCGCGCTGAACTTCGTGCAGACGCTTTCCGGCGTGGCGACCGAGGTCAGCCGCTATGTGGCCCTGCTGGAAGGCACCCGGACTCGCCTGCTCGATACCCGCAAGACCTTGCCCGGCCTGCGCACCGCGCTGAAATACGCCGTGCTGTGCGGGGGCGGCAGCAACCACCGGCTGGGGCTGTCCGATGCCTTCCTGATCAAGGAAAACCACATCATCGCCTCCGGCTCGATCAAAAACGCGGTGGAAAAAGCCTTCTGGCTGCACGCCGACGTGCCGGTGGAAGTGGAAGTCGAGTCGCTCGATGAACTGCAGCAGGCGCTGGATGCCGGCGCCGATATCATCATGCTGGACAACTTCAGCGTAGAGATGATGCGTCAGGCAGTCGCCCAAACCCAGGGCCGCGCCCAGCTGGAAGTGTCCGGCAACGTCACCCGCGAGACGCTGCGCACCTTCGCCGAAACCGGCGTGGATTACATTTCGGTCGGCGCGCTGACCAAGCATGTGACCGCGCTCGATCTGTCGATGCGCTTCAAATGATCCCCTCGCCCCCGGCCGCTGCCGGGGGCATTACCGTAAAATTGCGAACCTCCTCTCACCGTTTTTTTCACCGCTGCAAACCACATCATTACTGATGGAAGCGCGCCGAGAAACGCGCAAAAGCCCCTCGCCGAGCCCCCGAGCAAGCCGCTACCGTTGTCTTCCACACCCCAATGGAGGAAACAACGCATGGAAACGCAACGCGGCTTTACCCTGATAGAACTGATGGTGGTGATCGCCATCATCGCCATCCTCAGCGCCATCGGCATCCCTGCCTACCAGCGCTACATCCAGAAAGCGGCAATGACCGACATGCTGCAAACCATGGCGCCGTATAAACTGGCGGTCGAGCTGTGCGTGCTGGACGAAGGCGCCCCCACCGGCTGCGAGGCCGGCAGCAAAGGCATTCCCACCGGCGGCACGTCGCGCTATGTCAGCGGGGTGAAAGTCGTCAAAGGCGTGATCACGCTGACCGGCAGCCAAACGCTGCAGGGCCTGGCGGTGGCATTAACCCCCAAGTCGAACGCCGATGGGCTGACCCGCTGGACCCGGCTGTGCAGCAGCGAAAACGCGACGCTGGTTGAGGTGTGCCAGGAAGTCTTCCGCTTCGACAACGCGGCGGAGTAACGGCGATGAACGCGCAAATCAGCGAAGAGGTTCACGCCCTGTGCCGGCGCTATCAGGCGCTGGCGCTGAGCGAAGACCCGACCACCCTGACGGTCGCGCTCAGCGAAGAAGCGCCGCAGGGGCTGCTGGCGGCGCTGCGCTTCGCCACCGGCAAGCGCATCCATTTGGAACAATGGCCGGCGGCCAGGCTGGAGATGGCGCTGAACCAGCACCACGAGCCGCTCCCGGCGCCGTTGACGGCCGAAGAGGACACGACCGACATCGCCTACCCCGACGACGGCGATGCGCCGGTGGTACAGTTCATCAACCAGACGCTGCGCCTGGCCATTCAGCGCCGCGCTTCGGACATTCACTTTGAGCCCTTTCGGCAGCATTTTCGCATTCGCCTGCGCATCGACGGCGTGCTGCAAACCCTTGCCTCACCGCCGCCGCAGCTGGCTGCGCGCCTCATTGCCCGGCTGAAGATCCTCGGCCAACTGGATATCGCCGAGCGCCGTCAACCTCAGGACGGGCAGCTCAGCCTGACGCTGGACAGCGCGCGCTATGCCATGCGCATCGCCACCCTGCCGACGTTGCACGGCGAAAAGGTGGTGTTGCGCGTTCAGCAGGGCGAGCAGCAAGAGCTGCCGCTGGATCAACTGGGCATGAGCCGGACGGATCTGGCGCGCTACGCGGCAGCGTTGGCCTGCCCGCAAGGTTTGATCCTGGTGACCGGCCCGACCGGCAGTGGCAAGACGGTAACGCTGTACAGCGGGCTGCGCCAGTTGAATGATGCGCAAAGCAACCTGTGCAGCGTCGAGGATCCGGTCGAGATCCCGCTGTTCGGCGTCAATCAGACCCAGATCAACGCCAAAACCGAGCTGAACTTCACCCGAGTGCTGCGTGCCCTGCTGCGCCAGGATCCGGACGTCATCATGATCGGCGAGATCCGCGATGCGGAAACCGCCGAGATCGCGGTCAAGGCCGCGCAAACCGGCCACCTGGTGCTGTCGACGCTGCATACCAACTCCACGGCTGAAACCCTGACGCGGCTGATGCACATGGGTATCCCCGGCTACCTGCTCGCCGGCTGCCTGAAGCTGGTCGTCGCCCAGCGGCTGGTGCGCAGGCTGTGTCGCCACTGCCGCTACCCGCAAAGCCAGCCGGCGCATTTTCCCACCGCGCTCTGGCCGGAACCGCTGATCGCCTGGCGCGCCGACGGCTGCGAGCACTGCTTCGGCGGCTATTATGGGCGCATCGGCGTGTATGAACTGTTGGCCATTACGCCGGAAATTCAGGCGGCATTGCTGGCGAACGCCGCTCCCAGTCTGCTGGCGGATATCGCCCGCGAACAGGGGCAGCTTTCGCTGCTGCAGGCGGGTCTGGCGCTGGCCGCCGAAGGCACGACCTCGCTGGAAGAACTGTACCGCGTGATCGACGTCGTCCAACTCGGCGTAACCACGCCATGAAAGCGCGCCGGTTATTTCTGTGGCAGGCTTTCGACGCTCAGGGCACCTTACGCCGCGGCGAACTGATGAGCGATGAAAAACGGCAGGTGAGCCGGATGCTGATCGAACAAGGCCTGCAACCTTGGCGGATCGGGCACGGCAAACGCGTCACGCCCGGCCAATGGCGCGGAGAACCGTTAATCCACTTCACCCGCCAGCTCGCCACCCTGTTGCAGGCCGGGCTGCCGCTGGTCAATACGCTGCAGTTGCTGGCAGCAGAGCATCCTTCGGCAGCCTGGCGCTGCCTGCTGCGCCAGCTGGCCGACCACGTGCGCGAAGGGCAGCCGCTCTCCGAAAGCCTTGCCGCACAACCAAGCGTTTTTCCACTGATCTATCGCCAGCTGATCGCCATCGGCGAACTGACCGGCAACCTCGATCGCTGCTGCCTGCAGCTGGCACAACAACAGGAGGCCCAGTTGCTGCTGCGCCGCAAGGTGACCAAAGCGCTGCGGTATCCCCTCTTCATCTGCGCGGTGGCGCTGCTGGTCAGCGTGCTGATGCTGGTGATGGTGCTGCCGGAATTTGCCAAAGTTTATCAGTCGTTCGATGCGCAGCTGCCCTGGTTTACCCAAGGATTATTGGGGTTGTCCGCGCTGCTGATCGCCGTTGGCCCCTATTTGGCGCCGCTGCTCGGCGCGTTGCTGTTCGGCTACTGCCGCTGGCTGCATCCGCGCCCTCCGTGGCGCCAACGCGAACAGGCCGCCTTGCTGCGCCTGCCGCTGATTGCCCGGCTGGTGAGTGGCGGCGCGCTGAGCCAAACATTTCGTATCCTGACCATGACCCAACGCGCGGGGCTGACGCTGGTAGAAGGCTTGAACGCGGCGGCGCTGGCGGCGGATCATCCGCTGTACCGGCAGGCGCTGGAGCAGGTGCAACGGCAGATCGCCGAAGGCGAAGCGTTTCATCAGGCCCTGGGTTTGCAACCGCTGTTTCCGCCACTGTGCCGGCAGCTGGTGCGGGTGGGTGAGGAGTCCGGTTCGCTGGACGCCTTGCTGGATAAGTTGGCGCAGTGGTATGAACGGCAGACGCTCGAGCTGGCCGATACGCTGGCGCAAACGCTGGAGCCGCTGTTGATGCTGGTGGTGGGCGGGATTGTCGGCGCTTTGGTGATCGCCATGTATCTGCCTATCTTTCAACTGGGCAGCGTGCTGGGATAAAGAAGAGGATAGCGGGCGCCGCGGTGCGCGGCACCCGAATGCAAGCTGCGGCTTATTTGCTGCCGAAGACGCGGTTTTCCTGCTCCGCCACGCGGATAAAGGTGGTGCGCTTGGTCAGCTCTTTCAGACGCTCGGCGCCGACGTAGGTGCAGGCGGAACGCAAGCCGCCGAGGATATCGCGCACGGTAAACTCCACCTCGCCGCGCAGCGGCAGCTTGACGGTTTTGCCTTCGGCCGCGCGATACTCTGCTACGCCGCCGACGTGGCGCTTCATCGCCGATTCAGAGCTCATGCCGTAGAACAGCATGAACTTCTCGCCGTTCTCTTCCACCACGGTGCCTTCGCACTCGTCGTGGCCGGCCAGCATGCCGCCCAGCATCACGAAGTCCGCGCCGCCGCCGAAAGCTTTGGCGACATCGCCCGGCACCGAGCAACCGCCGTCGCTAACGATTTGGCCGCCCAGCCCATGGGCCGCATCGGCGCATTCGATCACCGCCGACAGCTGCGGGTAGCCCACACCGGTCTTCACGCGGGTGGTGCATACCGACCCCGGGCCGATGCCGACTTTAACGATGTCGGCGCCGGAGAGGATCAACTCTTCCACCATCTCGCCGGTTACCACGTTACCTGCGCAGATGACGTGATTCGGGCAGGCTTCGCGCGCTTTCTGCAGGAAGGCGACGAAGTGTTCGGAGTAGCCGTTGGCCACGTCGATACAGATGAATTTCAGCGCCGGAGACAGAGCCAGGATCTGCTGCATTTTGGCGAAGTCGGCTTCGGAGGTGCCGGTGGAGACCATCACATGGCGCAGCACCGATTCCGGCATGCGCTGCACGAAGTCAGCCCATTGCTCGACGCTGTAGTGTTTGTGTACGGCGGTGAGAACGTCGAAAGAAGCCAGGGCCTCGGCCATGCGGAAGGTGCCCACAGTGTCCATGTTGGCGGCGATAATCGGCACGCCGGACCAGCTGCAACCTGAATGCTTGAAGGTAAACTGACGTTCCAGTTCAACCTCGGAGCGGCTTTTCAGCGTGGAACGCTTAGGGCGGATCAACACGTCTTTAAAGCCCAACTTCAAATCTTCTTCAATACGCATGACTTATGATTTCCTGGTTAATGGCGACGGATCGCAAGGAGGATATTCGAACCTCTACCCGACGGCTTTCCAGTGGCGCAAAAAGACGGCGGCGAGATTAATGCCAGTTCCAGTGACGTTATAATACGCGCTAATAATCGCCGAACAAGACTGCGAATTCGCCTTTATTTACGCTACAATCCGACAAATTTACCTGCATAATCGCAGTGTGATTGCCCGCTCATTTTTGCCGTGCCGCTGCGTTTTTTCTCGCCACCCAATCGGTGCCGATGCGCAAGCGCCGCCTGCCGACTTGCACTTCTGCGCGATCGCTTTATGATTCGACTATTATTTTTTTATGAACATCGGATGCACCTAACACCATGGCCTACATTGTTGCGTTGACCGGGGGCATAGGCAGCGGCAAGACGACCGTCGCGAACGCCTTTGCGCGCCACGGCGCAACCCTTGTCGATGCCGACGTGATCGCCCGTCAGGTCGTCGAGCCGGGCACCCCTGCCTTGGCCGCGATCGCCGAACGATTTGGTAATGAAATGTTGCTGCCGGACGGTGCGTTGGATCGCGCTGCGCTGCGTCAGCGTATCTTCAGCCATCCCGATGACAAAACCTGGCTGAACCAGCTGCTGCACCCGCTGATACACCGTGAAACCCAGCGCCAACTGGCG
The DNA here is from genome assembly GCF_052166695.1 of Serratia sp. CY76391. Classification (NCBI taxonomy): domain Bacteria; kingdom Pseudomonadati; phylum Pseudomonadota; class Gammaproteobacteria; order Enterobacterales; family Yersiniaceae; genus Serratia; species Serratia sp. CY76391. The sequence goes on along the minus strand of NZ_JBJNOJ010000006.1, from coordinate 430,036 downwards.
CAGGCCACCAGCCCGTACGCGCTGTGGGTGGTGCCGCTGCTGGTGGAAAACCGCCTGCAGGATCGCGCCGATCGGGTGCTGGTGATCGACGTCGACGCCGAAACCCAGCTGGCTCGCACCATCGCGCGCGACGGCGTAAGCCGTGAGCAAGCGCAGAGCATTCTCGCCGCCCAGGCCACGCGCCAGCAGCGCCTCGCCGTGGCGGATGACATTATTGACAACAGCGGCGCCGCTCAGGGGATAGAGCCACAGGTCGCCGCTCTGCATCGTCGCTACCTTGAACTGGCGGCAACAGCGCCCCAACAGGATTAAACTGCATGAGTGATGTTTCCCCAACCGTTCTCTTTGAACACCCGCTGAACGAGAAGATGCGCACCTGGCTGCGCATCGAATTCCTGCTGCAACAGCTGCACGGCCAACGCGCCCTGAGTGAAACCGCCATCGCCCTCACCTTCTTTCGCACCGTCTCCGACTTGCTGGACGTGCTGGAACGCGGCGAAGTGCGCACCGAACTGCTCAAAGAGCTGGAGCGCCAGCAGCAGAAACTGTTGGCCTGGGCCGATGTGCCGGGCGTGGATATGGCGCTGATCGACCAGCTGCGCGGCCAGCTGAAGTCGCGCTCATCGGCGCTGATGGCGGCGCCGCGCCTCGGCCAGGCGCTGCGCGAAGATCGGCTGATCGGCCTGGTGCGTCAGCGGCTGAACATTCCTGGCGGTTGCTGCAGCTTCGATCTGCCGACCCTGCATATGTGGATGCACGCGCCGCAGCAGGATCGCGATGCCGACGTCGCCGCCTGGCTGCAGTCGCTGGATCCGCTGAACCAGGCGCTGATCATGGTGTTGGATCTGATCCGCCAATCCGGGCCGTTCCGCAATCAAATCAGCCTGAACGGCTTTTTCCAGGACAACGCCGAAGGAGCGGATCTGCTGCGCCTGCGCCTCCATCTGGCGCCGCAGCTTTATCCGCAGATTTCCGGCCATAAGACGCGTTATGCCATTCGTTTCCTGCCGCTGGATAGCGAACATGGCGCGGTGCCTGAACGCCTGACGTTCGAACTGGCCTGTTGTTGAACTTATGAAAGAAAGCCTTCTCATTACTGTCAGAAGGCGTAAGGAACCGTTATGACGACCGTAGTAAAATGCCCAACCTGTGGCACCGGCGTGGTTTGGGGTGAAGTCAGCCCATTCCGGCCGTTTTGCAGCAAACGCTGCCAGCTGATCGATCTCGGCGAGTGGGCCGATGAAGAGAAGCGCATTCCGAGCAACAGCGATCTGTCGGAAAGCGAAGACTGGAGCGAAATGGACGATCGCTGATCGCCCGCTGTTGGCCTGGCGGACGCCAGGCCAAACTGGTTATTGCGCGGCGTTCGCCTGTGCCACCAGCAGCTGAATAATGCCGACGTTGGCTTCCGGGAACTCGTCTTCACGCAGGTCCGCCTGTTTTACCCAGCGCATCGGTTGCCCCTCACGGCCGAACGGCTCACCCGCCCAGGACTCCACCAGATAAAAATTCAGCGTCACGATGCGATCGCTGAAGCGATGCTCCACCACCTCCAGCAGTTCGGCGCGCTCGGCTTCGATACCGGTCTCTTCACGCAGTTCACGGCTCAGCGCCTGTTCAGGCGTTTCACCCTGTTCGATTTTGCCGCCGGGAAACTCCCAAAAGCCGGCCATGTGCGCATCGGCGGCGCGGCGGGTAATAAAGATCTCCTGTTGAGCATTGCGGATAATGCCCACGGCGATATTCAGATGTTTCATCTCACCCTCCTGATGGGTGCCAAAAAACAGGGGCTCAGCAAGCTGAACCCCTGGGTGTTATCGGTTAACCGCGGCCGGCATTACTGCAGGCGGCCGTGGCACTGCTTGTATTTCTTGCCGGAACCGCATGGGCAAGGATCGTTGCGGCCCACTTTACGCTCGGCGGTCGCCGGCGCGTTCGGATCTTCAGTCACCAGCGCGTTCTCGTCGTGGTGGCTCAGCTGTTGCTGCTGCGCCAGGCGCTCGGCCTCTTCACGGCGCTGCTGTTCCAGCGCTTCCACCTCTTCCGGCATCCGCACCTGTACCTTGCTCAGCACGCTGATCACTTCATATTTCAGCGATTCCAGCATGGTGGCGAACATGTTGAAGGATTCACGCTTGTACTCCTGCTTCGGATCCTTCTGCGCGTAACCGCGCAGGTGGATACCCTGGCGCAGGTAGTCCATCGCCGCCAGATGCTCTTTCCACAGAGAATCCAGCGTCTGCAGCATCACGCCCTTCTCGAAGTTGCGCATCATCTCGCTGCCGACCACTTCTTCCTTACGCTGATACTGCTCTTTGGCGTTCTCCAGAATGCGTTCGCGCAGCGTCTCTTCGTGCAGCTCCGGCTCTTTGTCCAGCCACTGGGCGATCGGCATCTCCAGATCGAAGTCGTTCTTCAGGCGCTCTTCCAGCCCCTGAATGTCCCACTCTTCTTCCAGCGATTGCGGCGTGATGTAGTTGTCGATGGTGCTCTTGAACACGTCCTCGCGGATGCTGGCGATGGTTTCGCTCACGTCGGACACGTCCAGCAATTCGTTGCGTTGGCTGTAGATAGCGCGGCGCTGATCGTTGGCGACGTCATCGTACTCCAGCAGCTGCTTACGGATGTCGAAGTTGCGGCTTTCTACCTTACGCTGGGCATTGGCGATCGCCTTGGTCACCCACGGGTGCTCAATCGCTTCGCCTTCTTTCATGCCCAGTTTACGCATCATGCCGGACACGCGATCCGAGGCGAAGATACGCATCAGGGCATCTTCCATCGACAGATAGAAGCGGGATGAACCGGCGTCGCCCTGACGACCGGAACGGCCGCGCAGCTGGTTATCGATACGGCGCGATTCATGGCGCTCGGTGCCGATGATATGCAGGCCGCCCGCCGCCAACACCGCGTCGTGGCGCTCTTTCCAGGCGGCTTTGATGGCTTCGATCTGCTCTTCGGTCGGCGCTTCCAGCAGCGCCACTTCGGCTTGCCAGCTGCCGCCCAGCACGATATCGGTACCACGACCTGCCATGTTGGTGGCGATGGTTACCGCACCGCTCTGGCCGGCCTGAGCGACGATGTCCGCTTCCATGGCGTGGAATTTGGCGTTCAGCACCTTGTGGTCGATGCCCGCTTTGGTCAGCTCACGGGACACCACCTCGGATTTCTCGATTGAGATGGTACCCACCAGCACCGGTTGGCCTTTGGCGGTACGCTCGCGGATGTCCTCGATGATGGCGCCGATCTTCTCTTTCTCGGTCATGTACACCAGATCCGGCATGTCCTTACGGATCATCGGACGGTTGGTTGGCACCACGATGGTGTCCAGCTTGTAGATCGAGCTGAATTCGAAGGCTTCGGTATCGGCGGTACCGGTCATCCCGGCCAGCTTCTCGTACAGACGGAAGTAGTTCTGGAAGGTGATCGAAGCCAGCGTCTGGTTCTCGTTCTGGATCTCCACGCCTTCTTTGGCTTCCACCGCCTGGTGCAGACCGTCGGACCAGCGGCGGCCCTGCATGGTACGGCCGGTGTGTTCATCGACGATGATCACTTCGCCGTCTTTCACGATGTAGTCAACGTCGCGGGTGAACAGCACGTGGGCGCGCAGCGCGGCGGTAACGTGGTGCATCAGCATGATGTTGGTCGGCGAGTACAGCGATTCGCCTTCATCCATGATGCCAGCCTCTACCAGCATCTCTTCGATCAGGATCAGGCCGCGTTCGGTCAGGTGTACCTGACGCGCCTTCTCATCCACCGAGAAGTGCCCTTCACCCTTGAAGGTGTCGGAGTCTTCTTTTTCCTGGCGGATCAGTTTAGGGATCAGCTTGTTGACCTTGATGTACATCTCGGAGCTGTCTTCGGCCGGGCCGGAGATGATCAGCGGCGTACGCGCTTCATCGATCAGGATGGAGTCCACCTCATCCACCAGCGCATAGTGCAGTTTGCGCTGCACGCGCTCTTCCGGGCTGAACGCCATGTTGTCGCGCAGGTAGTCGAAGCCGTATTCGTTGTTGGTGCCGTAGGTGATGTCGGCGGCGTAAGCTTCACGCTTGGCCGGCGCCGGCATGCCCGGCAGGTTGATGCCGATGCTCAGGCCGAGGAACTCGAACAGCGGGCGGTTGTTTTCGGCGTCACGCTGCGCCAGATAGTCGTTGACGGTCACGACGTGCACGCCGCGGCCGCTCAGGGCGTTCAGGTAGGCCGGCAGCGTCGCGGTCAGGGTTTTACCTTCACCGGTACGCATCTCGGCGATGCAGCGGTCGTTCAGCACCATGCCGCCCAGCAGCTGCACGTCGAAGTGACGCATGCCGAACACGCGCTTGCTCGCCTCGCGCACCACGGCGAAGGCTTCCGGGATCAGGCTTTCCAGCGACTCGCCTTTTTCCAGGCGTGCGCGGAACTCGTTGGTTTTCGCTTTCAGCTCGTCATCGGACAGTTTTTCCATGTCCGGTTCCATGCGGTTGATCTGCTCAACCACTTTGCGCATGCGGCGCAGGGTACGATCATTACGGCTGCCAAAAACTTTGGTTAATAATTTCACTAACATGATGTTTGATATCTCTGTCATGACGGCCGAATGCGGCAGTCAACTTGCTATTATTTATGGTTTTTGTGCCCTAAGGGCGGAGTCAGACGAGAACGACGGGCCCGGCGCGAATGCCCTGCACCTGAGCCACCCACAGGCCGGTCTGGTGCCGTGCCAGCGTTGGCAGCACCTCGAGGTGGGTGTGGCGAATGATGGTCGGCGGCTTCGGCTCATGCGTCAGCAGCGCATTGAGGGTAGACAGCAGCGCCAGTTGCGCTACCTGCAAAGGCGGTTCCGCTTCGGCTTCGCTCTCCTGTACCCGCGCATAAACCGCCTGTGGCGCCAGCGCGAAAGAGAGGTGACGAATGACGGTGCGCAGTGCATGCTGCTGCCAATAATCTACGCTGAAGGTAGGGCGGCGGTGCGCGTCCTGCAGCAGGGCCAGGCTGTTGAAGGTGCCGTTGGCCGAATTTTGCCGGTTAAGGCTGGACGACGTATTCGGCAGCGCGGCCTGATCGGGAGCGCCGGACAAATTGGAAGACGCGCCAAGCGTGGCCGCAACCATCCCTAACAGGAGATGGGGCCAGAAATAACGTCTGCCAAATTGTCGCCAACGATTTAGAATACCGATCACGAGTTTATAATCCGCCGGAGCCCATTATGCGCGATAGCCGTCCACAATTATTAGATGTCCTGTTCGACGACGCGTCTGCCGGCAGCAAAGGGCCGCTACATAACGTCCAGCAACGCGCGGTGGCGCTGCTCAAGCTTAACCGTGCAGTGAAGGGCCTGTTGCCCGCTCCCCTGCATCCCTGGTGCCGCGTCGCGAATTTCCGACAGGGTATTTTAGTGCTCGAAACGGCAAATGCCAGTTGGATGATGCGCTTGCGCTACGAACAACCCGCTTTGCTGTCTGCACTACGAGCGCAAATTCTACCATCATTGTCGTCGATCGACATCAGGATTAATCCGGCCTTGATGGCGAAAGGCAGCAACCAGGTGCAAAACGCCGAGAAAGCGCCGGAAAAACCCGTGCCAATGCGTCATTTGAGTCTGGAAAGTGCGGAAGAGCTGAGGGGATTGGCGAGCCGTAGCCCGGAGAAACTGCGCAAGATATTGGAACGGCTGGCTGCATTGGCCGGAGAGGGTACCAACACAACCAGTCGTGATAAGTAATCAGCGACACAACTGCAAAACATCAGACGGCATCACGAGCCTGAATTCTCAGGCTCTCAGAGGATGCGCCTGCCGTTATCCGCAGCAGGCGAGGAATTCAGACCTTACGCCAATACGGTAGACGGTGCCTTGAATGCCAACGGCATTTCGGCTTCGTCCTGGAAGGTCACGTATTCCCACGCTTCCTGCTTGGCCAGTACGGCCTGCAGCAGTTTGTTGTTCAGCGCGTGCCCAGACTTGAACGCGGTGAACGCGCCAATGATGTTGTGGCCGCACATGAACAGGTCGCCGATGGCGTCCAGCATTTTGTGACGTACGAACTCGTCTTCGAAACGCAGACCGTCTTCGTTCAGCACGCGGTAGTCATCTACCACGATGGCGCAATCGAAGCTGCCGCCCAGGGCCAAGCCGCGGGACTGCAGATATTCGATATCGCGCATGAACCCGAAGGTGCGCGCGCGGCTGATTTGACGCACGAACGACTCAGCCGAGAAATCAAGACGGTAGCGCTGAGAGCTGGCGTCGATAGCCGGGTGATTGAAGTCGATGGTGAAGTCCAGGCGGAACCCGTTATGCGGGGACAGCTCGGCCCATTTGTCGCCATCTTCAACACGCACGGTCTCTTTCAGACGCAGGAATTTCTTCGCCGAGTTCAGTTCTTCGATGCCGGCATCCAGCAGCAAGAACACGAACGGACTGGCGCTGCCGTCCATGATTGGGATTTCAGCGGCATCGACTTCGATGACGATATTGTCGATGCCCAGCCCAGCCAGCGCAGCGTTGAGGTGCTCAACGGTCGAAATACGCACGTCATGCTCATTCACCAGGCAAGTACAGAGCATGGTATCACGCACGGATTTTGCATCAGCCGGAAAATCAACCGGTGGATTCAAGTCAGTGCGACGATAGATGACCCCGGTATTAGCCGGCGCTGGGCGCATTGTCAGCGTGACTTTCTTGCCGGTATGCAAACCGACGCCAGTCGCCTGAACAATACGTTTTAATGTCCTTTGTTTGATCATCGTTTTATCTCGCAATGTTATCCATCCTACCAGCCAAGCATACAGCATGGCCGGCGGGACAGTTTAGCACAAAGAGCGGAGATTCCAAATTCTCAGGATATTCTTAGTCTGCCTGTTTACGCAGGAAGGCTGGAATATCAAGATAGTCGGGCTCTTTATTCGGCTGCGCAGCTTGGTCGTTGACCACCTTGGCGGCAGGTTTCACTTCCTGCGGCAGAGGCGACATGCCGTGCTGTTGATAACGGTGATCCATCACCGGCTGGCTGGCCTGCTTATTGGTCACCAGGGTGATTTCAGGACGTTTGTCCATACCGATACCGGTTGCAACCACGGTTACGCGCAGTTCGTCGTTCATTTCCGGATCCAGCGAGGTACCGATAACCACGGTGGCGTTGTCGGACGCGAACGCACGGATGGTGTTACCCACGGTTTCGAACTCATCCAGACGCAGATCGAAGCCAGCGGTAATGTTGACCAGCACGCCGCGCGCGCCGGACAGGTCGATGTCTTCCAGCAGTGGGCTGGAGATCGCCATTTCGGCCGCTTCTTCGGCGCGGTCTTCACCGCAAGCCACGCCAGAACCCATCATCGCGTAGCCCATTTCGGACATCACGGTGCGCACGTCGGCGAAGTCGACGTTCATCAGGCCCGGACGGGTGATCAGTTCGGCAATACCCTGCACCGCGCCTTTCAGCACGTCGTTGGCCGCGCCGAACGCGTCCAGCAGAGAGATGCCGCGCCCCAGAACTTTCAACAGCTTGTCGTTCGGGATGGTGATCAGCGAGTCCACGTGTTTGGACAGTTCAGCGATACCCTGCTCCGCGAATGCCATGCGCTTTTTGCCTTCGAAGTTGAAAGGCTTGGTCACCACGGCCACGGTCAGAATACCCAAATCTTTAGCCACTTCAGCCACCACTGGCGCCGCACCGGTACCGGTACCGCCGCCCATGCCGGCCGCGATGAAGACCATGTCTGCGCCGTCCAGCGCTGCGCGCAGGGCTTCGCGGTCTTCTTCCGCTGAATTGCGACCCACCTCAGGGTTCGCGCCCGCACCCAGACCTTTGGTAATACCGCTACCAATCTGGATGGTTTGGCCAACCGCCGTTTTGCGGAGCGCCTGGGCGTCCGTGTTCACAGCGAAGAATTCAACACCTTCGATGCGCTCGCGCACCATGTGTTCAACGGCGTTGCCACCGCCGCCGCCGACGCCGATGACTTTAATCACCGCGTCATTGGTTAGTTCCATTGGTTCAAACATAGTTTCTCTCCGTTTTGTGCCTGTCGCTGCGAGATCATAAAAAGATTACTCAGCATGATCTCTTTGTTGAAACATTAAAACTCTTTTCTCAGCCAGCTATTGATACGTTTAAACCAATTGCCCACCGAGGCGCGTTTTTCTACTTCTGTCTCACCGCTCAGGTGAGACTCTTTTCCATAGTGCAGCAGACCTACCGCCGTCGAGTAGTAAGGCTCCTGCGCATAATCCGTCAGCCCCGTGATGTTCAAGGGTTGGCCGATGCGTACCTGAGTGTGGAACACCCGTTGCGCACAGGCTGCCAGGCCATCAATCTGGGCGGCGCCACCGGTCAGCACGATACCTGCCGCCAGATGATGCTTCACCCCTTGCTGACGCAGTTGCTCCTGCAATTGCAAAATTTCATCGTTAACCAGATTCAACAGTTCGGTGTAGCGTGGCTCAATGACTTCAGCCAGCGTCTGTCTTTGCAGACTGCGCGGAGGACGTCCCCCGACGCTAGGCACCTCTACATTCTCATCCTTGCTAACAATCGACCCAAGCGCACAACCGTGTCGAACTTTAATCGCTTCCGCGTCGGTCGGCGGGGTGCCGAAGGCGTAGGCGATATCGCTGGTGACCACGTTCCCGGCATAAGGGATCACTTTGGTGTGGCGCAGCGCACCGCCGGTATACACCGCCATATCCATGGTGCCGCCGCCGATATCCACCACGCAAACGCCGAGTTCGCGTTCATCTTCGGTCAGCACCGCGTAGCTCGCGGCCAGACCGGCGAAAATAAGTTGGTCAACTTTCAGGCCGCAACGTTCCACGGCCTTGACGATGTTCTTCGCCATATCGTTATGGCAGGTAATCAGATGCACCTTGGCCTGCATGCGCACGCCGGACAGCCCAACCGGGTTTTTGATGCCTTCCTGATAATCAATGGCGTATTCCTGAGGAATCACGTGCAGGATGCGGTGTTCGTCGCGCACGCGCACCGATTTGGCGGTGTGCACCACATTCTCCACGTCGTCCTGCGTCACTTCCTCTTCCGAGATCGGCACCATGCCGATTTCGTTCTGGCAGCTGATGTGTTTGCCCGACAGCGCCAGGTACACCGAAGAGATCTGGCAGTCCGCCATCAGCTCGGCCTGATCGATGGCGCGCTGTACGCACTTCACCACCGATTCCAGGTCGTTTACGCCACCCTTATCCATACCGCGAGACGGGCAGCTGCCCACCCCGATAATGTTGACCATGCCATCGGGCAGAACTTCCCCTACCAACGCGGAGACTTTTGCAGTACCGATCTCCAGTCCAACTACCAGTTTTCTGTCCGTCGACTTGATCATTGTTGTTTTGCCTGTGCCTGATTCTGTTGCTGATTACTGTTTTGCTGACCGCCAAGCGCCTGCGGATCGACCAACACCGGAGCCCACCCTACCGAAGCACCGGACTCGTAGCGCAGATCGACATAGCTGACACGCTTGCTCTCCGCCTGGCCCTGCTGCTGCAATACCGGGTAAAGCTCGATAAACCGCTGCAAACGCCCGTTGCGGTCATCGCGCCCCAGCTCAAGCCGGACATCGTTGTCCAGCGCCAGCTGCCAGGAATGGCGCGCGGTCATCGCCGCCATTTTCAGCGTATATTTGCTGGCCGCCAACGTGGCGCTCATCGCCCGATAGCCTTCCAGCACATCCTGCTCGCTCCCTTCCGGCCCGTAGAGCAGCGGCAACTTCTGCTTGCCCGCCCGCTCCGCCGGCACGCTGAACGCTTTGCCCTCGGCGTCCACCATGTGCAAATCGTTCCAGCGCGCCACCGGGACGTACTCCACCAAATGGATCTTCAGCTCATCCGGCCATTGTTTGCGCACGCTGGCCTGCTTGATCCACGGCAGACGTTCGATCTGCTGCTGGATGACGTCCACATCCTGCGTCATAAAGGTGCCGGGTGCGCCCAGCGCCAGGATCGCCTGACGAATATCATCGTTGGTGGTGTAATGGCGTTCGCCGGTCACCACCAGCCTTGAGAGCGGCAGGCGGCTGGCGTCTTTCATCCAGCCAAGCACCGCCCAACCGCTCCACACGACCGTTCCCAACACCATCAGCAGGAAAATCATTCCCGCCAACTGGGTTCCATTGCTGCGACGCGGGCCGTTATCCACCTCGCGATCGCGCGCATTCAGGGCAGCTTGCGACATATCAGTCGGCCAACTCCAAAATTCTCGCCACTAGCTGCGAGAAGCTTAATCCAAACTGGCGCGCCGCCATCGGCACCAGGCTATGACTGGTCATGCCCGGAGAGGTGTTCACCTCAAGCAGATAGAAGCGGCCATCGCTGTCTTGCATCACGTCGACGCGGCCCCAGCCGCTACAGTCCAGACCGCGGTAGGCGCGCAGCGCCAACGCCGCCATCTCGGCTTCCTGCTCGGCGTTTAAACCGCTCGGGCAGAAGTACTGTGTGTCGTCCGAAATGTACTTGGCCTGGTAGTCGTAAAACACGCCGGCCGGCTGGATGCGGATTGACGGCAGAACCTGATCGCCCAGCATCGCCACGGTGTATTCCGGGCCGCTCAACCACTTCTCCACCAGCACATCGTCGTCATGGCGGAAGGCCTCTTCCAACGCCGCTTCCAACGCCGCGCTTTCGGTGACCTTGCTCATACCGACGCTGGAGCCTTCACGGCTCGGCTTGACGATCAGCGGCAAACCGAGATCCGCCACACGCGCCAGCAGCGCCGCTTTTTCGGCACCGAGGTACAGCTGGCGATTCAGCGCCACGTAAGGCGCTACCGGCAAGCCCATCGACTGCCACACCATCTTGGTGCGCCATTTGTCCATGGTCAGCGCCGAGGCCATCACGCCGCTACCGGTATAAGGCAGTTCGAGGAACTCCAGCAGCCCTTGCAGGGTGCCGTCCTCGCCGCCGCGCCCGTGCAGCGCGATAAACACTTTGGTGAACCCTTGCTCTTTCAGTTGGGTCGCCGGGAAATCGCGGGTATCGACACCGTGCGCATCGATACCGGCTTCGCGCAGCCCGGCCAGCACCGCGGCGCCGGATTGCAGGGAAACTTCGCGTTCGGCGGAGGTGCCGCCCAGCAGAACTGCAACTTTATCAGCCATGGTGCTCCTCCTCTTTCTTCGGCGGCTGCAGCTTCAGCTCGGCCAGTTTACGGGCGATTTTGCCCACGTTGCCGGCGCCCTGCACCAGCACCAAGTCTTCATCCTGCAGCAGCTGCGCCAGGGTTTCCGGCACGCTATCGGCATCGGAAACCAGGATCGGATCCAGCTTGCCGCGGCTGCGGATGGTGCGGCACAGCGAACGGCTGTCCGCGCCCGGGATCGGCGCTTCGCCGGCGGCGTACACGTCGAGCATCAGCAGCACATCCACCTGCGACAGCACGTTGGCGAAATCGTCGTACAGATCGCGGGTGCGCGTATAACGGTGCGGCTGGAAGATCATCACCAAACGCTTGTCCGGCCAGCCGGCGCGCGCCGCTTTCAGCGTGGCGTCCACCTCAGTCGGATGGTGGCCGTAATCGTCCACCAGCATCGCGCTGCCCGCTTTGCCGTTGACCGGTTCCAGCGGGAACTCGCCGAGGAAATCGAAGCGGCGCCCGGTGCCCTGGAAGCCCGCCAGCGCGCGCAGAATATCTTCGTCGTCAATGCCTTCTTCGGTCGCTACCGCCACCGCCGCCGCTGCGTTCAACGCATTGTGGCGGCCCGGCGCGTTCAGCGTCACCGTCAGCAACGGCTTATCCTGGCGGCTCAGGGTAAAGTGCCCCTGCGGCCCAATCTGCCGGTAGTCTTCGATGCGCACATCCGCATCCTCACTGAAGCCGTAGGTGGTGATATGGCGACCCACGCGCGGCAACAGCTCACGCACCACCGGATCGTCAATGCACATCACCGCGCGGCCGTAGAACGGCAGGTTGTGCAAGAAATTGATAAACGTCTGTTTCAGGTTCTCGAAGTCGCCCTGGTAGGTGTCCATATGGTCGGCTTCGATGTTGGTGACCACGGCCACCATCGGCTGCAGATGCAGGAACGACGCATCGCTCTCATCCGCCTCCGCGATCAGATAACGGCTGGACCCCAGTCGCGCGTGGGTGCCCGCCGCCTTCACCAGCCCGCCGTTGACGAAGGTCGGGTCCAGGCGGGCTTCGGCATAAATGCTCGAGACCATCGCCGTGGTGGTGGTTTTGCCGTGCGTGCCGGCAATAGCGATGCCGTGACGAAAACGCATCAGCTCCGCCAGCATTTCAGCGCGGCGGATCACCGGGATGCGCGCTTCACGAGCGGCGACGATCTCCGGGTTGTCGGCGGAGATGGCGGTAGAGACCACCACCACGCTCGCATCCAGCACGTTTTCCGGACGGTGATTGAAATAAATCGTCGCTCCGAGCGCGCTCAACTGTTGGGTCACCGGATTCGGCGCCAGGTCGGAGCCGCTGATCTGATACCCTTCGTTTGCCAACACTTCGGCGATACCACCCATGCCGGCGCCACCGATGCCGACAAAGTGAATGTGCCGGACGCGACGCATCTCGGGCACGATAGTACGTAGTTTCGCCAGTTGTTGTGTATTCATCACTCTCTCTAATCCGGATCCGGTACCCCGGCCCTACATCACATTGCTTTTATTCAGGTTCGGCGCACCGAACCCCTGCACTCGTTACTTGGCGAGCCGCACCAGCTCCGCCGCCACGCGCTCGGTGGCGTCCGGAATGGCGACCGCGCGCGCTTTCTCGGCCATGGCCAGCAGCGTCTTGCGATCCCAGCTCGCCAGCAGTTGGGCCACCACATCGGCGTTAAACTGCGGCTGTTCGATAATTTTCGCCGCGCCGGCTTCTTCCAGCGGACGCGCATTCCAGTACTGCTGACGATCCTTATGCATGAACGGCACGAAGATCGCCGGCAGCCCCGCCGCCGCGATTTCGCTGACGGTCAACGCGCCGGAGCGGCAGACCACCACGTCGGCCCAGGCATAGGCGGCGGCCATGTCATCGATGAACTCGGTCACCTTGTGCTGCGTCTGCCCTACCCTTTCGTAGTCGCGCAGCACCGTTTCCAGCGCGCCCTTGCCAACCTGATGCCAGAGCGTAATTCTATCGCCCAAACGCGCCGCGACTTCAGGAACTGTCTGATTCAGCACGCGCGCGCCCTGACTTCCGCCAATCACCAGCACGCGGATCGGACCTTCGCGCCCTTGCAACCGCTCCGCCGGCAGTGGCAGCGCCAACACGTCGGTGCGCACCGGGTTGCCCACCACCTCGGCGTTCGGGAACGCGCCGGGGAAGGCCTGCATCACTTTGGCGGCGATGCGCGCCAGCCAGCGGTTGGTCAAACCGGCGATGCCGTTCTGCTCGTGCAGCACCACCGGGATGCCGCACTGCCAGGCCGCCAGGCCGCCGGGGCCGGAAACGTAACCGCCCATCCCCAGCACCACATCCGGCTGATAGCTGCGCATAATGGCTTTCGCCTGACGCACCGCCTGCCAGATCCGCAGCGGCGCCGTCAACTGGGCCTTCAGGCCCTTGCCGCGCAGGCCGGAGATGCGGATAAAATCAATCTCGATCCCGTGCTTCGGCACCAGATCGGCTTCCATTCGGTCTGCGGTTCCGAGCCAGCGCACCTGCCAGCCCTGCGCCATCAGATGATGCGCGACCGCCAGCCCCGGGAACACATGCCCGCCGGTACCGCCTGCCATCACCATTAAACGCTTAGGTTTCCCGCTCATCCCTTACCTCTTCACAAACGCCTGAGCCTTGGTCAGGCGCGTTTCATAATCAATTCGCAGCAACAGCACGATCGCCGTCGACATAATCAGCAGGCTCGAGCCGCCGTAACTGATCAGCGGCAGCGTCAGACCTTTGGTCGGCAGCATGCCTGCGGCGGCGCCGACGTTAACCAGCGCCTGGAAGCTGAACCACACGCCGATCGCGCAGGCCAGGAAGCCGGAGAAGCGTTGGTCGATCTCCAGCGCGCGGCGCCCGATGGACATCGCGCGAAAAGCGACGAAGAATACCATTAACAGGGCTAAAACCACACCGATATAGCCCAGTTCTTCACCCAAAATGGAGAAGATGAAGTCGGTGTGCGCTTCCGGCAAATACTCCAGTTTCTGCACCGAGTTGCCGAGCCCCTGCCCCCAGAACTCACCGCGGCCAAACGCCATCAGCGACTGGGTCAGCTGGTAGCCGCTGCCGAACGGGTCGGCCCACGGGTTCCAGAACGAGGTCACGCGGCGCATACGGTAGGGTTCCGCGATGATCAGCAGCACCACGGCAAACACGCCGGAGCCGATGATCGCCAGGAACTGCCACATTTTCGCGCCGGCCAGGAACAGCATTGCCAGCGTGGTGATGAACAGCACCACCACGGTGCCGAGATCCGGTTGCGCCAGCAGCAGCACCGCCAGCACCACCATCACGCCCATCGGCTTACAGAAGCCCCAGAAGTTGCTGCGCACCTCTTCCACCTTGCGCACCAGATAGCTAGCCAGATAGCAGAACAGCGACAGCTTGGACAGCTCCGCCGGCTGAATACGCAGCGGGCCGAGCGCGATCCAGCGCGAGGCCCCGTTTACCGAGCTCCCCACCACCAGGACGATCAGCAGCATCACGATCGACATCAGCAGCATCACGTTGCTGTAGCGCTGCCAAACTTCCATCGGGATGCGCAGCGTCACCAGCGACAAGCCGAACGCCAGGCCGAGGTACAACGCATCACGCTTGGCGAACAGGAACGGATCGTCCGCCAGGCGTTGGCCGATCGGCATCGACGCCGAAGTCACCATCACGAAGCCGATGATCGCCAACCCGAAGGTCAGCCACAGCAGGGTGCGATCGTACAGCACCATGTTGACCGCGTCGTTGTCACGCGCGCCGGTCACCCAGTCTTTCATCCGTTCTGTCAGCCCGAAGTTCGGCAAGCGTAGTTTCATCCGCCAAGCTCCTGCGCCAGGCGGGCGAACTCATCGCCGCGCACTTCAAAATTACGGAACTGATCGAGGCTGGCGCAGGCCGGCGACAACAGCACCATATCGCCGGGCTGTACGCGGCCGGCGATGGTGCGCATCGCCTGCTCCATGGTCTCGGTCAGCGTCGCCACTTCCGGCCGCAGCTGCGCCAGCTGGGCGCCGTCGCGGCCAAAGCAATACAGACGCACATTGTCGCCCTGCAGATAGCGCGCCAGCGGCGAGAAATCGGCGGACTTGCCGTCGCCGCCCAGCAGCAGATGCAGCGTGCCGTCCACCTGCAGGCCGTTCAGCGCCGCTTCGGTGCTGCCGACGTTGGTGGCTTTGGAATCGTTGATCCAACGCACGCCGTTGTGCTCCCAGGCCAGCTGGAAACGGTGCGCCAGGCCGGTAAAGGTGGTCAGCGCCTTCAGGCTGGAGGCACGCGGGATATTGACCGCATCCGCCAACGCCAGCGCCGCCAGGGCGTTGGTGTAATTGTGGCGGCCGGTCAGCTTCATCTCGCGCGTATTCAGCACCTTCTCACCGCGCACCCGCAGCCAGGTTTCCCCCTGCTGACGGTTCAGGTGATAGTCGCCCACGTCCGCCCCGAAGCTGACGCAGCGTTCGTCAGCGCCGCGCACCGGCATGGTCAGCGCATCGTCCGCGTTCACCACGCACACCGCGGCGTTTTCATACACGCGCAGCTTGGCGCCGCGATACTGCTGCAGGCCAAATGGATAACGATCCATATGATCTTCGGTCACGTTCAGGATGGTCGCCGCCGCCGCTCGCAGGCTATACGTCGTTTCCAGCTGGAAGCTGGACAGCTCCAGCACGTACAGCTGACATTCCTGACGCAACAGGCTCAGCGCCGGCAGGCCGATATTGCCGCCCACGCCTACCGCCCAACCGGCGGCTTTCGCCATTTCGCCCACCAGGGTGGTGACGGTGCTTTTGCCGTTGGAGCCGGTGATCGCTACGATCGGCGCCTGCGCCTCGCGGCAGAACAGTTCGACGTCGCCGACGATTTCCACGCCGGCGTCCGCTGCGGCGCTCAATGCCGGGGTCGCCAACGCGACGCCCGGACTGGCGACGATCAGATCCGCCGCCAGCAGCCAGTCCTGATTCAAATCGCCCAGATGGCGCTCCACGCTTTCAGGCAGTTTGTCCAACCCTGGCGGCGCGATACGGGTATCCATCACGCGCGGCGTTACACCGCGCGCCATGAAGAAATCGACACAGGACAGGCCGGTGAGACCCAACCCGATGATGACGACTTTTCTACCCTGATAGTCTGCCATGATTAGCGCACCTTCAGCGTTGCCAGGCCAATCAGCACCAGCATCAGCGAAATGATCCAGAAGCGCACGATCACGCGCGGCTCCGGCCAGCCTTTCAATTCATAGTGGTGGTGAATCGGCGCCATGCGGAAAATGCGTTGTCCGCGCAGCTTGAACGATCCCACCTGCAGGATCACCGACAGCGTCTCTACCACGAACACGCCGCCCATGATCACCAACAAGAACTCCTGGCGCAGCAGCACCGCGATGGTGCCCAGCGCGCCGCCCAGCGCCAGCGAACCGACGTCGCCCATAAATACCTGAGCCGGGTAGGTGTTGAACCACAGGAACCCAAGGCCGGCGCCGACGATGGCGGTGCAGACGATCACCAACTCACCGGCATGACGCAGATACGGAATATGCAGGTAGTTGGCGAAGTTCATGTTACCGGTCGCCCAGGCCACCAGCGCGAAACCGGCCGCCACGAATACCGTCGGCATAATCGCCAGGCCGTCCAGGCCGTCGGTCAGGTTGACCGCGTTGCTGGTGCCGACGATGACGAAATAGGCCAGCAGGATGTACAGCAAACCCAGCTGCGGCATCACGTCCTTAAAGAACGGCACAACCAGCTCGGTGGCTGGCGTGTCTTTTCCTACGGCGTACATGGCGAATGCGACAATCAGCGCAATCACCGACTGCCAGAAATACTTCCAGCGGGCGATCAGCCCTTTGGTGTCCTTACGCACCACCTTGCGGTAGTCGTCGACGAAACCGACGATGCCGTAACCCACCAGCACGAACAGCACGCACCAGACATACGGGTTGGACGGGTAGGCCCACATCAGCACCGAAATGGTGATGGAGGTCAGGATCATGATGCCGCCCATGGTCGGCGTGCCGCGCTTGCTGAAGTGCGACTCGGGGCCGTCGTTGCGCACCACCTGCCCGAAGGACATTTCTTGCAGACGCTTGATCACCCGCGGGCCCATCCACAGCGACAGGAACAGCGCGGTCAGCAGGCTGACAATGGCTCGGAACGTCAGATAAGAAAAGACGTTGAAGCCTGAGTAATACTTGACCAAATGCTCGGCCAGCCAAACTAACATGGTGCTTTCTCCTGTAACGCGCGTACTACCTGCTCCATTGCGGCACTACGTGAACCTTTGATTAACACGGTGATGACCGCATGTTCCGACAGTAATTCCGCCACGCGCGCGATCACTGCTGTCTTGTCCTGATAATGTTCGCCGTTGCCGGAAGCTTCGCTCAGCACACGGCTCAACCCGCCGACGCTGATGACTTTGTCGACCCCGGCCAGACGGGCGGCTTCACCCACCTGACGGTGGCACTCCTCCGCCTCTGCACCCAGCTCGGCCATATCGCCGACCACCATCACGCGGTAGCCCGGCATCTCCGCCAGCACCTGCGCCGCCGCGGTCATCGACCCGACGTTGGCGTTGTAGCTGTCGTCCAGCAGCAGCTTGCCTTCGGCCAGCGCCACCGGGAACAAACGCCCCGGCACCGCCTGCAATTGTTTTAACCCCTGACGCACCGCTTCCAGGGTGGCGCCCACCGACATCGCCAGCGCCGTGGCCGCCAGCGCGTTGGCCACGTTGTGACGCCCCGGCAGCGGCAGCGCGATCTCGGCGGTGCCGAACGGGCTGTGCAGCGTAAACTGCGTGCCTGCGCCGTTCACCCGCACGTCGTCCGCGAAGAAGTCCACGCCTTCGGCGGCCTGTGGCGAGAAGCGCCAGACGGTTTTGCCGCCCAGCATGCTCTGCCAGTGCGGCCAGTCGTTGTTATCGGCGTTGATGATCGCCACGCCGTCGGCCGGCAGACCGGTAAAGATTTCACCTTTCGCCTGGGCGACGCCGGCCAGCGAGCCGAAACCTTCCAGGTGCGCAGCCGCCAGGTTGTTCACCAAAGCGGTCTGCGGACGCGTCAATGCGGTGGTGTAAGCAATTTCGCCAATGTGGTTAGCGCCCAGCTCTATCACGGCAAAATCATGCTGCGGCTCCAGACGCAACAGCGTCAGCGGCACGCCGATGTCGTTGTTGAAGTTGCCGGCGGTATACAGCACTTCGCCGCATTCGCGCAGAATGGCGGCGGTCATTTCTTTCACCGATGTCTTGCCCGAGGAACCGGTCAGCGCTACCACGCGCGCCGGCACCTGTTGACGCACCCAGGCGCCAAGCTGGCCCAGCGCCAGACGGGTGTCTTGCACCACCAACTGCGGCGCGTCCACTGATAAGCGCTTACTGACCAGCAGCGCCCCGGCGCCTGCGGCTACGGCATCCGCCGCGAAGTTGTGCGCATCGAAACGCTCGCCTTTCAGCGCCACAAACAGGCAACCGGCGGTCACCTTGCGGGTGTCTGTCGTCACCTCGACAATTTGGCAATCGGCGCCCACCAGTTCAGCGCTCAATACCTCAGCCAGTGTCTGAAGAGAGACAGGGATCATGCCAACACCCCCAGCAGCCGTGCGACCGTCGTGCGGTCGGAATAATCCAGGCGGCGGTTGCCCACCAGCTGATAATCTTCGTGGCCTTTGCCCGCCACCAGCACCACATCCTGCTCCTGCGCCTGCATGATGGCGCTGGTCACCGCTTCGGCGCGGCCGTGGATCACCAGCGCCTGCCCGGCGTCCAGCAATCCGGTCAGGATGTCGTTGATAATCACGCGCGGCTCTTCGGTACGCGGGTTGTCATCGGTGATCACCACGCGATCGGCGAACTGCTCGGCGATGCCGCCCATCAGCGGACGCTTGCCCTTGTCGCGATCGCCGCCGCAGCCGAACACACACCACAGCTGCCCCTGACAGTGCAGACGCGCGGCCTCCAGCGCTTTCTCCAGCGCATCCGGCGTGTGGGCGTAATCCACCACGACCGTCGGTTTGCCCGGCGCGTTAAACACTTCCATGCGGCCGCAGACCGGCTGCAGACGGCTGCCGGTTTCCACCAGCGCCTCCAGCGGGTAGCCCAACGACAGCAGCGTCGCCAATGCCAACAGCAGGTTGCTGACGTTGAACGCGCCCATCAGGCGGCTTTCGATCTCGCCGTCACCCCAGCTGGAGCTGAAACGAACCGTGGCGCCGTTGTCGTGATAGTCGACCGCCGTGGTTTTCAGCCAGCGGCCTTGGCAGCCCGGCTGCAGGTTGCCCTGCATCGTCACCGCTACCGCATCCGGCAATTTGCCGAGCCAGCGCTGACCGACTTCATCGTCGGCGTTGATGATCGCCTGCCCCACGTTGTGGGCGGCGAAAAGCGACCATTTGGCCGCTTCGTAATTGGCCATATCACCGTGGTAATCCAGGTGATCGCGGCTCAGGTTGGTGAAGACCGCCGCAGCGAACGGCAGCGCCGCTACCCGGTGTTGCACCAAACCGTGGGAAGAAACTTCCATGGCGGCGAAGGTCGCGCCCTGTTCCGCCAAATCGTTTAATACGTGTTGAACATCCACCGCGGAACCGGTGGTATTCTCGGTCGGACACACCTGGCCCAGCAGGCCGTTGCCGACGGTGCCCATCACCGCGCTGGTTTCGCCCAGCAGTTGGCTCCACTGCGCCAGCAGCTGCGTGGTGGTGGTTTTGCCGTTGGTACCGGTCACGCCGACCAGGCGCAAGCGCTCGCCCGGCTGATGGTAAAAACGCCCGGCCAGCGCGGAAAGGCGCTGGTTCAGTTGGCTCAGGTAGATCACCGGCACGCCGTGCATCTCAACGATGGCGCCGTCTTCGGCCTGACCGTCAGCCTCGGCGATCACAGCGGCGACGCCCTGCGCGATGGCCTGCGGAATATAGCGGCGCCCATCCGTTTGATGGCCGACCACGGCGACAAACAGATCCCCGGCAGCCGCCACACGGCTGTCTAATGTCATTTCCCGCAGCGCGCGCCCGGGTGCCGTCGGCACCCACGGGGCGAGTAAGTCGCGCAAATTACGATCTGCCACCTGAACCCTCTTTCTTGTTAATCACTAATTCGCTTTTGTCACCGGTGGGCAACGCGTCAGGCTCGACGTTCATGGTACGCAATACGCCGCCCATGATGGCGCCGAACACCGGCGCGGAGATTGCGCCACCATAGTATTTCCCACCCTGCGGGTCGTTGATGACGACCACCAGGGCAAAACGGGGGTTACTTGCCGGCGCGACGCCGGCGGTATAAGCGATGTATCGGTTGACGTATTTGCCGTCCGGGCCCACTTTTTTCGCGGTACCGGTTTTGATGGCGATACGATATCCCTTGATGGCGGCTTTCACGCCGCCGCCGCCCGGCAAGGCCACGCTTTCCATCATGTGCACCACGGTGCGCACCAGAGGTTCAGGGAAAACGCGTTCGCCGGCGACCGGAGGGTCAACCTTGGTGATCGACAATGGGCGATACACGCCCAGACTGCCGATCGTTGCATAGACTCGCGCCAACTGTAACGGAGTTACCATCAGCCCGTAGCCGAAAGAGAAGGTGGCCCTCTCTATGTCAGACCACCGTTGTTTTTTTGGGTATATGCCACTGCTTTCTCCGACCAGCCCCAAATTGGTCGCTTTTCCCAGCCCAAAACGAGAGTAAGTATCTACTAACGCTGAGGACGGCATCGCTAACGCCAGCTTTGAAACACCGACGTTACTCGACTTCTGCAAGATCCCGGTCAATGACAGCTCCGAGTACCGCGCCACGTCTTTGATCTCGTGGCCCTGAATGCGATACGGGATGGTGTTCAGCACGCTGTTTTCTCTCACCACGCCGTTTTGCAGCGCGGTCATCACCACCATTGGCTTCACGGTTGAACCGGGTTCAAAAATATCGGTGATGGCGCGGTTACGCATGGTTTCTTTCGGCGTACCGGCCATGTTGTTCGGGTTGTAAGACGGGCTGTTGGCCATCGCCAGCACTTCGCCGGTGTTCACGTCGATCAGCACCGCAGTGCCCGATTCGGCCTTGTTGAACGCCACCGCATTGTTCAGCTCGCGATACACCAGCGCCTGCAGGCGCTCATCGACGCTCAGCACCAGGTTGTGCGCCGCCTGGCTGTCGACGGAGGAGATGTCTTCGATCACCCGGCCGAAGCGATCCTTACGCACCGTTCTCTCGCCCGGTTGCCCGGTCAGCCAGCGGTCGAAGCTCTTCTCGACGCCTTCGATGCCTTGCCCGTCGATGTTGGTCACGCCGATGATGTGCGACGTCACCTGCCCCGCCGGATAGTAACGGCGCGACTCCTGCCGCAGGTAGATCCCCGGCAGCTTGAGTTTGTGGATGTAGTCGCCGATCGCCGGGTTAACCTGGCGCGCCAGATAAACAAAGCGCCCTTTCGGGTTGGCGTTGATGCGGTTGGAGAGTTGGTCCAGCGGGATGTTCAGCGCATCGGAAAGCGCTTTCCAGCGGCTATCCAGCGTGATGCCGCCGCGCTCGTTCAGCTCTTTCGGATCGGCCCACACCGCATTCACCGGCACGCTGACCGCCAACGGACGGCCGGCGCGATCGCTGATCATGCCGCGCGCGGTCGGCACTTCCTGTACGCGCAGCGAACGCATGTCGCCTTCTTTCACCAGACGATCGGGGTTGATGACCTGCAGGTACGCGACGCGCAACATCAGGCCAACCATCGCCAGCAAAATGCAGCCGCACAGCAACGCAAAACGCCAGCTGACAAAGCTGGCCTGATCTTCCTGGCGTCTCAACTTACCGGGGCGCGCTGCTTTCATGCGTTTCCTTTCTACTCCGTGTCATTATTCCGGTTAAACCATTCATTGTTTAACGATGATATTTTCCTGCGATGGATCAACGTGTTGCATCTGCAGTTTTTCTGTCGCGATACGTTCAACCCGGCTGTGATCGCCGAGGGCGTTCTCTTCTAAAATCAGGTTGCGCCACTCGATATCCAGCGCATCGCGCTCCAGAACCAGCTGTTCACGCTCGGCGGTCAGCAGGCGGGTGCGGTGCGCGGTAGTCACCACGAAAATCGCGGAGACCAGTGACGCAATCAGTAAAATCAGGGGGATCTTGGCGTTGCGC
Organism: Serratia sp. CY76391; assembly: GCF_052166695.1. Lineage (NCBI taxonomy): Bacteria > Pseudomonadati > Pseudomonadota > Gammaproteobacteria > Enterobacterales > Yersiniaceae > Serratia > Serratia sp. CY76391. The sequence continues at coordinate 407,831 of NZ_JBJNOJ010000006.1, read as the reverse complement.
AGCAGATCGCCGCCAATGACCCCAACCAGACCGTGACGTTCGTTGCCGATCACGCGGGCATCCTCTCAGCAATACGCAGCACCGAGCTGCGCGCACGCGGGTTGTCCGCTACTTCCGCTTCCGACGGCATCATTTTGCCCAGCGCTTTCAGCGTCCGGCCGCCCATGCCGCGCAGCTGCTCTTCGGTCAACGGAATGCCGGCCGGCACCTGGGCGCCGCGGCTGTGGTGACGCATAAAACGTTTGACGATGCGGTCTTCCAGCGAGTGGAAGCTGATGATCGACAAACGGCCCTGTGGGGCCAGTACTTCCAGCGCGCCGTCGAGCGCACGCTCGATCTCTTCCAGCTCGCTGTTGATATAGATGCGGATCGCCTGGAAGCTGCGCGTCGCCGGGTGCTTGTGCTTTTCCCGGAACGGGCTGGCATCGGCGATCAGATCCGCCAGCTCTTTGGTGCGCGTCATCGGCTCCACGCGGTTTCTTTCCACAATGGCGCGCGCGATGCGCTTGGCGAAACGCTCTTCGCCGAAGGTTTTCAGCACCCAGGCGATGTCGTCCGCTTCGGCCTTCATCAGCCATTCCGCGGCGGACAGGCCGGTGGACGGATCCATGCGCATGTCCAGCGGGCCGTCGCGCATGAAGGAGAAGCCGCGCTCCGCGTCGTCAAGCTGCGGCGAGGAAACGCCCAGATCGAGCAGAACGCCGTCGATCTTGCCCACCAGCTCGCGCTCCCGCACATAGTGCGACAACTCGGAAAATGGGCCGTGTACGATGGTAAAACGAGGATCTTCAATAGATTTGGCGGCTGCAATCGCCTGAGGGTCACGGTCAATCGCCAGCAAGCGCCCTTCCGGCCCCAGCTGGGACAGAATCAGACGAGAATGGCCACCGCGACCAAAAGTACCGTCGATATATATGCCGTTGCTGCGGATATTGAGGCCGTTGACGGCTTCGTCCAGCAGGACGGTGGTGTGTTTATAGTTTTCCAACATGCTTATAGCGACAAGTCCTGTAGCCGCTCAGACAACGGTTCCTGAGTCGACTGTTCAGCGTCAATATCATCCTTGACTTGTTGATACCAGGTCTGTTCATCCCACAGTTCAAACTTGTTGAACTGACCGACCAGCATCACTTCTTTCGTGAGCCCGGCGTGTTGCCGCAGCGTACTGGCTAACAGCAAACGACCGGCACTATCCATCTGACACTCACTGGCATGCCCCAACAGCAGGCGCTGAACGCGGCGCTCGGCGGGATTCATGCTCGACAGACGTGATAATTTTTGTTCAATAATTTCCCATTCGGGCAAAGGATAAAGCAGCAGACAGGGCTGATGGAGGTCAATGGTACAGACCATTTGGCCTTGCGATTCCTCGTTGAGCAATTCCCGATATCGGGTAGGTACGGCGAGCCGCCCTTTGCTGTCGAGGTTGACCATCGTCGCTCCACGGAACATTCCTGAGCTACCCCTTAGTGACCGTTTTCACCACTTTACCCCACAAATTCCCACACAATGGAGTTTACGGAGGGTATGAAAACCTTGTCAAGCCAGAGCGCCAGCGCTTTGGCAATATTTCTCTGGTCATTTTGGGAGCTGACTCGCGAAAGAAACTCTGATTATTCGACGATTAAAAATTAACACCATGATAAACGGAGAGAATTTTCTAAGCGGAAAGAATCTGATTAAAAACCTGACGAACTGGCGATTAATTAACTCATTACTTCCTTCTGCAAGCCATGTCTCATTTTTCAGCTCGGCAATCTCAGTGCGGTAACCGCTGGCGAGCCGCGCCCGCCAAGGCTCGGCGCCAGGCGAACCGATCGCGGAATAAGGCCATAACTCCTTGAGTTAATAACGCTCAATCGTTATTCACCGTAAAACCGGGCGCTATTTTACTTCAATTTGCACCGCCGTGATGAGGCCGCGATAAAAATAAATGGCTCGGATATTACGAGCAGAAGTAATTTCGATTCAAATCAACTTGGTAAGATTATTCCCAAAATACCTGTTTACAATTATGGTTTCATTTTCTTACACCTTTATTTCCACAATTTTTGCCGGAAAAAATCCCCTTCAAAAACGAAAAATCGCAACCTTATGTTTTTAATCGATTTATTTAAAAACGCCGATTTTAATCTCTCCGCCCCATCCTACCCCCCTGTTCTGCGGGACAAAAAGCGAACAAATGTTAAAAATAAAAATATAAACCTAGTTAAAAAACACAATCCAGATTAGTACACTATAAAAAAGGCAAAAAACCAGCCTTAACATCCAACAATGAATGATTTAACAGAATTTTAACCAGAAGGGGTGACACATGCTTTCGCCCGCTACTCACTGGCGTAGCGCCGCTGCCGATACGTTCGCACTGGTGGTGTATTGCTTTATCGCCGGCATGGCGATAGAAGTGTTGATCTCAGGCATGAGCTTCCAGCAATCCCTCTCTTCACGCCTGTTGTCGATCCCGGTCAACATCCTGATCGCCTGGCCTTACGGCCGCTATCGCGATCTGTTTATCCGCACGGCGCGCCGCTGCCCGCGCGGCCAGTTCCTGCTGCGCAACCTCGCCGATCTGCTGGCCTACGTCAGCTTCCAGTCGCCGGTTTATGCCGCCATTCTATGGAGCGTAGGCGCCGACGGCCAACAAATGCTGGCGGCGGTAACCAGCAATGCGCTGGTCTCCATGGCGATGGGCGTGGTGTATGGCTATTTCCTGGAATACTGCCGGCGGCTGTTCCGGGTGGCGGACTACGTCTAAAGCAGGAGCCCGCCAACGCGGGCCCCTGTCAGGCAAACTACTTGCGGCTCAGGCTGCCGCGGCGGAACAGATTGCGGCGAATGCGCGTCAGCCCCGGTTTGGGTTTACGCGGTTCGTCCAGGCTGGCCAGCACCAGTTCCAGCACGCGCTCGGCCACGTCGCGATGGCGCTGCGCTACCGCCAATACCGGGCACTCCAGGAAATCCAACAGTTCATGATCGCCGAAGGTGGCGATCGCCAGCTCGGTCGGCAAGCGGCCGCGTTGCTTCAGCGTCACGTCCATCACGCCCTGCAATAAAGAGAACGACGTGGTAAACAGCGCCTGCGGCATCGGGTGCGTTTTCAGCCATTCGGCAAACAGCGCGCCGGCGGCTTCGCGTTCATAGCTGTTGGCGTACAGGTAATCGACGTGGCGGGGATCCTCTTGCCAGGCCTGACGGAAGCCCTGCTCACGCAGGAAGCTCACCGAAAGCTCCGGCAAGGCGCCCAGATACAGCACCGATTCAGCCGGGAAGGTGCGCAGCTCCTGCGCCAACGCAAAGGCATCTTCCTGATCGGCTCCCACAACGCTGATGAAATGCTCGCGATCCAGCGCGCGGTCCAGCGCGATGATCGGCAGCGGATCGTTGGCCCAGCGTTGATAGAAAGGATGTTCCGGCGGCAAGGCGGTGGAGACGATAATGGCATCCACCTGACGCTGCAGCAGGTGCTCAATGCAGCGCATTTCGTTGTCCGGCTGATCTTCGGAACAGGCGATCAGCAATTGATAACCCCGCTGGCGCGCCTGGCGCTCCAGGTAGTTGGCGATGCGGGTATAGCTGGTATTTTCCAGATCCGGGATCACCAGGCCGATAGAACGGGTGCGCCCGGCGCGCAGCCCCGCCGCGACGGCATTCGGGTGATAGTTATGCTCCCTGACCACGGCCATCACTTTCTCGACGGTTTTATCGCTGACACGATACTGCTTCGCCTTGCCGTTGATGACATAACTGGCCGTCGTGCGCGAAACGCCCGCGAGACGCGCGATTTCATCCAGTTTCACATTAACCCCTTAATGACGCTGAAAATAGAAGTGAAGGCTGTGCTCGGATTAACCATGGCATCCCGTACGGTTATTCAATCCAGCCTCTGCGATCTAACAGCAGAAAACACTACCTAGCAACCGCTTTTGCCGAAAGGTGCCAGCAATCGGGCAAAAAATACCGAAAAACAAAGGGCGCAGCCACGCCGCGCCCCGATTATTCGCCGCCAAACCACGCTCAGCGCATGATTTTGTCGCCGCGTGACACGCCGACCACGCCGGAACGCGCCACTTCCACGATCTCCGCCACTTCACGCACCGCGCTCAGGAAGGCGTCGAGCTTGTCGCTGGTGCCGGCCAGCTGCACCGTATACAGCGTCGCCGTCACATCGACGATCTGGCCGCGGAAAATGTCGGCGCAGCGCTTCACCTCTTCACGGCCGTAGCCGCTGGCCTGCAGCTTCACCAGCATGATCTCGCGCTCGACGTGGGCGCCCTGCACCAGTTCGCTGACGCGCAGCACGTCCACCAGCTTGTGCAACTGCTTCTCAATCTGCTCCAGCACTTTCTCGTCGCCGACGGTCTGGATCGTCATGCGCGACAGCGTCGGATCGTCGGTCGGCGCCACCGTCAGGCTCTCGATGTTGTAACCGCGCTGGGAGAACAGCCCCACCACGCGCGACAGGGCGCCGGATTCGTTTTCCAGCAAGACAGATAAAATACGGCGCATGATCAGGTCCTCTCCGTTTTGCTAAGCCACATTTCGTCCATGCTTCCGCCGCGGATCTGCATCGGGTAGACATGTTCGGTTTCATCGACGGTCACATCGACGAACACCAGCCGCTCTTTTTCCGCCAGCGCCTGCGCCAGCTTGCTTTCCAGCTCATCCGGCGTGCGGATGGCGATGCCGACATGGCCGTAAGCCTCGGCCAGCTTGACGAAGTCCGGCAGCGAATCCATGTAAGACTGCGAATGACGGCCGGAATAAATCATGTCCTGCCACTGCTTGACCATGCCCAGATAGCGGTTGTTGAGGTTCACCACCACCACCGGCAGGTTATATTGCAGCGCGGTGGACAGCTCCTGAATGTTCATCTGAATGCTGCCATCGCCGGTCACGCACACCACGGTTTCCTCCGGCAGCGCCAGCTTGACGCCCAATGCCGCCGGCAGGCCGAAGCCCATGGTGCCGAGGCCGCCGGAGTTGATCCAACGGCGCGGTTTGTCGAACGGATAATAGAGCGCGGCGAACATCTGGTGCTGCCCCACGTCGGAGGTCACATAGGCGTCGCCTTTGGTCAGGCGATGCAGGGTTTCAATCACCGCCTGCGGCTTGATGGTGCCGCTGTTTTTGTCGTACCCCAAACAGTCGCGGGCGCGCCACTGTTCGATAGACTGCCACCAGTCGCGCAGCGCATCGTGATCCTGCACCTTGTCATCCTGCGCCAACAGCTCCAGCATCTGCACCAGCACCTGTTTGGCATCGCCGACGATCGGGATATCGGCGTCCACCGTTTTGGAGATCGAGGTCGGATCGATATCGATGTGCAGCACGGTGGCGTCCGGGCAGTATTTGGCCAGATTGTTGGTCGTACGATCGTCGAAACGCACGCCGACGGCGAAGATCACGTCGGCATGGTGCATGGTTTTATTGGCTTCATAGGTGCCGTGCATGCCGAGCATGCCGACACTCTGGCGATGGGTGCCGGGGAAAGCGCCCAGTCCCATCAGGCTGCTGGTCACCGGCAGGTTCAGCTGCTCTGCCAACGCCAGCAGTTCGGCTTCGCAACCGGCATTGATCGCGCCGCCGCCGACGTACATCACCGGCTTTTTGGCCGCCAGGATAGTTTGCAACGCGCGCTTGATTTGCCCGCGGTGGCCCTGCACCGTCGGGTTGTAAGAACGCATGCTCACGTCCTGCGGATAGGCATAAGGCATCCGCACCGCCGGGCCGACGATGTCTTTCGGCAGATCGATCACCACCGGGCCGGGGCGGCCGCTGGAAGCCAGGTAAAAGGCCTTCTTCAACACCGCCGGGATGTCTTCGGTACGTTTCACCAGGAAACTGTGTTTCACCACCGGCCGAGAAATCCCCACCATATCGCACTCCTGGAAGGCGTCGTAGCCGATCAGCGAGCTGGGCACCTGCCCCGACAGGACGACCATCGGGATCGAGTCCATATAAGCGGTAGCGATACCGGTAATGGCGTTGGTGGCGCCGGGGCCGGAGGTCACCAGCACCACGCCCACTTCACCGGTGGCGCGCGCATAACCGTCGGCCATGTGCACCGCACCTTGCTCGTGGCGCACCAGAATATGATCGATCCCTCCAACCGTATGCAGGGCGTCGTAGATATCGAGCACCGCCCCGCCGGGGTAGCCGAATACATGTTTAACGCCCTGATCGATCAACGATCGGACGACCATCTCGGCTCCTGACAACATCTCCATGGGTTTGCCTCCAGGCTTGCTTATTCTTCTCTGGCGCCGGAACGTAGCGCCTGCTGCGGGGCAATGCCCCAAAGTTCTTATGGGTTGTGGCTATCGAATTAACATAACGTCAGAATTTGGGGCAGGCAAACGGCAAAATGGCTTAGCGGTGGCGGGGTTATTGCCAAGCAGCTGGAGATCGCAGCTTTATAAAAACAATGCGCTAGCCCCTGGGGAATCAGGCTAGGCATTGTTTCGAACAGGAGGGAAATTACAGAACTAAATCAGGTGATGGATATGCCGCTTTTTTCGCCGGGCACATGGCCCGGCGGCGGCGTCAGGCCTGTTCCTGGTACATCGAGTCGATTTCGCGCTGATAGCGCTGCAGGATCACTTTGCGGCGCAGCTTCAGCGTGGGCGTCAGCTCCCCCAACTCCATGGAAAAAGCCGCCGGCAGCAGCGTGAACTTCTTCACCTGTTCGAAGCGCGCCAGCTCCTTTTGCATCTCGCGCAGACGCTTTTCGAACATCGCGAGGATCTCGCCGTTGCGCAGCAGCTCCAGGCGATCCTGGTATTTCAGGTTGACTGACTTCGCGTACTCTTCCAGCGACTCAAAGCACGGCACGATCAGCGCGGAAACGAACTTGCGCGCATCGGCGATGATCGCCACCTGCTCGATAAAGCGGTCCTGCGCCAGCGTGCCTTCCAGCATCTGCGGCGCTATGTATTTGCCGCCGGAGGTTTTCATCAAATCTTTCAGGCGCTCGGTGATGAACAGATTGCCCTCTTCATCGATCGCCCCGGCGTCGCCGGTTTTCAGCCAGCCGTCGGCGGTAAAGGTCGCGGCGGTTTCCAACGGTTTGTTGAAATAGCCGCGCATCACGATCGGCCCGCGCACCTGAATTTCATTTTCTTCACCGATGCGCACCTCGACCTCCGGCAGCGGTTTACCGATAGAGCCGAAGCGGAAATGCCCCTCTTCCCAGCAGGACACGGTCGCACAGGTTTCGGTCATGCCGTAGCCGTACTTGATGTTGACGCCCATCGCCTGGAAAAACAGGATCACATTGTCATCCAGCTTGGCGCCCGCCGCCGGCAAGAAACGCACCCGGCCACCGAGAATGCCGCGCAGCTTGCTCAATACCAGCTTGTCGGCCCAGCGGTGAGAGAGTTCGAACAGTTTGCCCAACGGTTTGCCGGCCCGCTCTTGCAGGAACTTGCGCTCCCCGCAGACGATCGCCCAGTGGAACAGCGCACGGCGCAGCCAAGGGGCACGCGCCACTTTTTCATGCACCGCGCTGAAAATCTTCTCGTAGAAACGCGGTACCGCGCACATTAACGTCGGCCGCACCTGCCCCATCGCTTCCCGTACCCAGTCGGTGTTCGGCAGGAAAACATTCTGCGCGCCGGAATGCATGACAAAGAAGCTCCAGGCACGCTCGAACACGTGCGACAGCGGCAGGAAACTGAGCGACACATCCTCATCGCCGACCGTCAGTCTCTCATCATGCAGGTAGAGCTGCGCCGCCAGGTTGCGGTAGTCCAGCATTACCCCTTTCGGTTCGCCGGTGGTGCCCGAGGTATAGATCAGGGTAAAGAGATCCTGCAGGTCGCACTCTTCAATGCGCTGCCGACGTTGAGCGATAAAAGCCGCCGGATCGGCAGCGCGCTCGAAGGCGCTCAGGTGTTGTGCGATCTCGCAGCCGCGCAGATCGGCGCCCTCGTCGAACACGATGATATGACTCAGCTGTGGGCAGACGCCACGCAGTGCGATGGCGGCATCCAGCTGCGCCTGCTCGCCGACGAACAGAATGCGAATGTCAGCGTCGTTGATGACGAAGGCCGCCTGCGCCGGCGTATTGGTGGAATAGAGCGGTACGCTGACGCCACGCAGGTGCAGGATCGCGAGATCGGTCAACGACCAGGCCATCGTGTTATTGGCGAAGATACCGATACGTTCTTGCACTTCGGCGCCCAGCGCCAGCAGCCCGGCAGCAATGCGATCAATGCGGGCAGCCGCTGCTCCCCAGGTCAGTTGAAGCTCGCCGTTGGGCGACCATTGGCGAAATGCTGTGCGATCGGCTCGGTGGGTGATTTGATGCTGTATACGATGGATCAAATGGTATTGCAGCAGATTAGTGATCATAGTGCTCTAAGCCTGAAATGAATCATACAGTTAAGCCTGAACGATGCCTTGCGGCCCTCATCTCAGCTTACACGTGTTTACTTTTTTCCGCGCAGTCTACCTACTCTCAGGCAGGGGGAAAAGCAATTTCAGCGTAGAAGTGTGAGCCAAAACTCAGGCCGGCTTTCGCGCTTTCATGGGTTGGACAAAACGGGAAGGAAAAGGTTTGATGGCGGCCATAAAACGCGGCCCATTCGGGCCGCCACATCGAGTTAGTTTAAAATTCCAGCTGGAAAGTAAAAATCAGAATATTAATTTATATTAATTGTTTTCGCTAAATGAATAAATTTATCCTGAGAATAAGTTATTCTATCGCCGCAAAACCAAGAAACATCTTAATAAAAACACAGATAGTTCTTAGTTTTTATCATGAGAAAAAAACGCTCAGTTGAATATTATCTTTATATGGCTCCCATCTTTATCGCTTTACTTTGGGTTACCCGCCTCAATCAGGACAGATTTCATCCACTGGTGGCCTTTATCCCGCTCTGAGGATTCATGCCAGGAGAGGTAGCAGGTGGCTTTATTATCATTGCCACATAAAGGAACCGCCTTTATTTTCAACGCCTCCGTCTGCTGTCGCACCAACCAGGCGGGCGCAATCGCTACCATTTCCGTTTGCGACACCATATTCAACACGCTGTAAAGATCCGTGCACTGCTGCGTCACGGCGCGCAGCATCGGCTCGTCTAAATAAAAAGGTTTACTGAACGATCCAAAGCTTTCCAGGGAAACCGCAGCATGCTGCTCGGCCAGCATATGCTCCGGCGTCACCTCCTCGCCTATTCTCGGGTGCGCCTGCGCAACCGCCAGCACTAATTCGTCGTCGAACATCGCCAGGCTGCGAAACTCCGCCGACTCGAAACGGCTGTAGCCGATGACAAACTCTACGTCCTGATAACGCAATTGACGTTCAATATTATTGTTAATGTATGACTTTATTTGCAGGTTAAGCTGCGGCGCTATCTGTTTGACGTGATTGATTATCCCGGCGCCCAGACGCAAATCGAGCGGGCTGCACAGCGACAGGGAGAACGCTCGCGTGCTGGTCAGCGGCTCAAACTCAGATCCCGGCAACTCATTCTGCACCAGCTGCAGCGCTTGCCGCACCGGCCCGAACAGCTGCCTGGCCCGCATGGTGGGCTGGATCCCGCGGCCGCAGCGCACGAACAGTTCGTCGTTGAACATCACCTTCAGGCGCGCTACCGCGTTGCTCACCGCCGGCTGCGACATCCCTAACGAATTAGCGGCTCGCGTAATATTTTGCATTTGCATCACGGCGTCAAACACCGTCAGTAAATTAAGATCGACGCTGCGCAAATGGATGTCCGCCGGCTCTTTGACCATGGCGATTTCTGAATCATATTCAGCCATATTTCACTCCACTAAATCCTGTGTAGATAATCTAATCCTTATGCTCGACAAACAATGAAACGCCGCATTGTCTTATCTTTGCACGACAAATCCTGCCATTACCGTCATCAATCGATAAAAAACCTCGTGTTATCGACACGATATAAGTCGTATATGGAATACATGTCAGCAGCTTTCCCGTCAGCGAGAAGAATGTCACCTGGGTAGTACTAATAATTAGGTATCAACAATGATTAATACAATTGAACAACGTCGCCGCACTGTATGAGACAAACTATAAAAACACATCATAAGCAATCAAACCATCTAAAAACACCACTCACTTTGTATAAAAACGCATTATTTTGTTATATTATGACTAAAACAATCAATTATTCATATGAGTTCAATTTAAACCATTTGCATTGAAAATGTTATTTTATTGCTCCCCGTGATTAATCCCCTTGTTTTTTTCATCACAAATCTTAACGCAACGAAATCCAGAAGCAATTAGCGCAGTATATATTCGATTCGTTTATGCTAAGCAGCACGCAAACTGGTCCCGTTTTTTTCTCTAAGGCGTCGTTTTTTTGCCGAATGATCCTCTGTTTAGCTAATGGACTGATGCATTGTCCCCGCATTCAATCAGGTGTTGACATCGCCAGGCCAATCACGTATCAAATTAGGCAGACACCCAATTTAAGAGAAGCTGAACCCTTATGATCCGTACTCACCGTCTACTAGGCCTACTACTCAACGCATCTTGTTTGCGCGGTATGCCTGTGGACGACGTTCGGAGCTGACTCAGCCGATCACCCATAAGAAACCCGCGCTACTGCGCGGGTTTTTTTTTGCCCGCTTAGCGTGAAATCAACACGATAAGGAATGCACCGATGAGCCAACAAGTCATTATTTTCGATACCACGCTGCGTGATGGCGAGCAGGCGCTGCAGGCCAGCCTGAGCGTAAAAGAGAAGATTCAGATTGCGCTGGCGCTGGAAAGAATGGGCGTTGACGTGATGGAAGTCGGCTTCCCGGTCTCTTCGCCGGGCGACTTCGAGTCGGTGCAAACCATCGCGCGCCAGATCAAGAACAGCCGCGTCTGTGGCCTGGCCCGCTGCGTGGACAAAGACATCGACGTGGCCGCCGAAGCGCTGCGCGTCGCCGAAGCGTTCCGCATCCACGTGTTCCTGGCCACCTCAACCCTGCACATCGAATCGAAGCTGAAGCGCTCGTTCGACGAAGTGCTGGAGATGGCGGTGCGCTCGGTAAAACGCGCCCGCAACTACACCGACGACGTGGAGTTCTCCTGTGAAGACGCCGGCCGCACGCCGATCGACAATCTGTGTCGCGTGGTTGAAGCCGCCATCAACGCCGGCGCTACCACCATCAATATCCCGGACACCGTCGGCTACACCACGCCGAACCAGTTCGGCGGCATCATCACTACCCTGTATGACCGCGTGCCGAACATCGACAAAGCCATCATCTCCGTGCACTGCCACGACGATTTGGGCATGGCGGTCGGCAACTCCATCGCCGCAGTGCAGGCCGGTGCCCGCCAGGTGGAAGGCACCCTGAACGGCATTGGTGAACGCGCCGGCAACTGTTCGCTGGAAGAAGTGATCATGGCGATTAAAGTGCGCCAAGACATCATGAACGTGCACACCAACATCAACCACCAGGAAATATTCCGCACCAGTCAGATCGTCAGCCAGCTGTGCAACATGCCGATCCCGGCCAACAAGGCGATCGTCGGCTCCAACGCCTTCGCCCACTCCTCCGGCATTCACCAGGACGGCGTGCTGAAGAACCGCGAAAACTACGAAATCATGACCCCGCAGTCGATCGGCCTGAAAGACGTGCAGTTAAACCTGACCTCCCGCTCCGGCCGCGCGGCGGTGAAACACCGCATGGAAGAGATGGGCTACCAGGAGCAGGACTACAACCTGGATACCCTGTACGCCGCCTTCCTGAAGCTGGCCGACAAAAAGGGCCAGGTGTTCGACTACGATCTGGAGGCGCTGGCCTTCATCAACAAACAGCAGGAAGAGCCGGAGCACTTCAGCCTGGGTTACTTCAGCGTACAGTCCGGCAGCAGCATCATGGCCACCGCCTCGGTGAAACTGATCTGCGGCGGCGAAGAGAAAGCCGAAGCCGCCACCGGCAACGGCCCGGTCGATGCGGTCTATCAGGCGATCAATCGCATCACCGATTACCCGATCGAGCTGGTGAAGTACCAGTTGACCGCCAAAGGCCATGGCCGCGACGCGCTGGGCCAGGTGGATATCGTGGTCTCTTACAACGGCCGCCGCTTCCACGGCGTGGGTCTGGCGACCGACATCGTCGAATCCTCCGCCAAGGCGATGGTGCACGTGTTGAACAATATTTGGCGCTCACAGCAGGTAGAAAAAGAAAAGCAGCGCCTGCAGCAAAACAAACATCAAAATAATCAGGAAACGGTGTGAACATGACGAAGACTTATCACATTGCCGTCTTGCCCGGAGACGGCATCGGCCCGGAAGTAATGGCTCAGGCGCGCAAAGTGTTGGACGCGGTGCGTCAACGCTTTGACATTCGCATCACCACCGCCGAATACGACGTCGGCGGCATCGCCATCGATCGCCACGGCAGCCCGCTGCCGGCGGCGACCGTCGCCGGCTGCGAGCAGGCCGACGCCATCCTGTTCGGATCGGTGGGCGGCCCGAAATGGGAACATCTGCCGCCGGCCGAGCAGCCGGAACGCGGCGCGCTGTTGCCGCTGCGCAAGCACTTCAAACTGTTCAGCAACCTGCGCCCAGCGCGCCTGTATCAAGGGTTGGAGGCATTTTGCCCGCTGCGCGCCGATATCGCCGCCCGCGGCTTCGACATTCTGTGCGTGCGCGAACTGACCGGCGGCATCTACTTCGGCCAGCCGAAGGGCCGCGAAGGCCAGGGCATGCAGGAACGCGCCTTCGATACCGAGGTGTATCACCGTTTCGAGATTGAACGCATCGCGCGCATCGCCTTCGAATCCGCCCGCAAGCGCCGCCACAAGGTGACGTCGATCGACAAGGCCAACGTGCTGCAAAGCTCCATCCTGTGGCGTGAAGTGGTCAATCAGGTCGCCAGGGATTACCCGGACGTGTCGCTGTCGCACATGTATATCGACAACGCCACCATGCAGTTGATCAAGGATCCGTCCCAGTTCGACGTGCTGCTGTGCTCCAATCTGTTCGGCGACATCCTGTCCGACGAGTGCGCGATGATCACCGGTTCGATGGGCATGCTGCCGTCCGCCAGCCTGAATGAGCAAGGCTTCGGCCTGTACGAACCGGCGGGCGGTTCCGCGCCGGATATTGCCGGCAAAGGCATCGCCAACCCGATTGCGCAGATCCTGTCCGCCACTCTGCTGCTGCGTTACAGCCTGGGCGCCGATGAAGCGGCCGACGCCGTGGAGCGCGCCATCAACCAGGCGTTGGAACAGGGCTACCGCACCGCCGATCTGGCCGGTGACGGCAAAGCCGTCAGCACCGATGAAATGGGCGACATCATCGCCCGCTTTGTAGCTCAGGGGGCATAACATGGCCAAGACCTTATACCAGAAGCTGTACGACGCCCACGTGGTGCACGAAGCGCCGAACGAAACGCCGTTGCTGTATATCGACCGTCACCTGGTGCACGAAGTCACCTCGCCGCAGGCGTTCGACGGCCTGCGCGCCATGGGCCGTAAGGTGCGCCAACCCGGCAAAACCTTCGCCACCATGGATCACAACGTGTCGACCCAGACCAAAGACATCAACGCCAGCGGCGAAATGGCACGCATCCAGATGCAGGAGCTGATCAAGAACTGCGCGGAATTCGGCGTTTCGCTGTATGACCTGAATCACCCGTTCCAGGGCATCGTGCACGTGATCGGGCCTGAGCAAGGCATGACGCTGCCGGGCATGACCATCGTCTGCGGCGACTCACACACCGCCACCCACGGCGCTTTCGGCTCGTTGGCGTTCGGCATCGGCACCTCCGAAGTGGAACACGTGCTGGCGACCCAGACCCTGAAACAGGGCCGGGCCAAAACCATGAAGATTGAAGTCACCGGCGACGCCGCCGAGGGCATTACCGCCAAAGACATCGTGCTGGCGGTGATCGGCAAAACCGGCAGCGCCGGCGGCACCGGCCACGTGGTGGAGTTCTGCGGCAAGGCGATCGAGGCATTGAGCATGGAAGGCCGTATGACCCTGTGCAACATGGCGATCGAAATGGGCGCCAAAGCCGGGTTGGTCGCGCCGGACGACACCACCTTCGCCTACCTGAAGGGGCGTCAGTTCGCACCGACCGGTGAAAACTGGGAGCAGGCGGTCGCTTACTGGCGCACGCTGAAGTCCGACGCCGACGCCCAATTCGATACCGTAGTGACGCTGCACGCCGAAGAGATCGCGCCGCAGGTCACCTGGGGCACCAACCCCGGCCAGGTGATCGCCGTCAATCAGGCGATCCCGGCGCCGGAATCGTTCAGCGATCCTGTCGAGCGCGCCTCTGCCGAGAAAGCGCTGGCGTACATGGATTTAAAGCCGGGCATCAAATTGACCGACGTGCCGATCGACAAAGTGTTCATCGGCTCCTGCACCAACTCGCGCATCGAAGATCTGCGCGCGGCGGCGGCGATCGCCAAGGGGCGCAAGGTCGCCAGCGGCGTGCAGGCCATCGTGGTGCCGGGATCCGGCCCGGTGAAGGCCCAGGCGGAAGCCGAAGGGTTGGACAAAATCTTTATCGAAGCCGGTTTCGAATGGCGCTTGCCGGGTTGCTCAATGTGTCTGGCGATGAACAACGACCGTCTGAATCCAGGCGAGCGCTGCGCGTCCACCAGCAACCGTAACTTCGAAGGGCGCCAGGGCCGCGGTGGGCGCACCCACCTGGTCAGCCCGGCGATGGCCGCCGCGGCCGCCGTCGCCGGTCACTTCGCTGACATCCGTGATATTCACTAAGGGGCTAACGTGGCTAAATTTACTCAACATACCGGCTTAGTGGTGCCTTTGGATGCGGCCAACGTCGACACCGACGCCATTATTCCCAAGCAGTTTTTACAGAAGGTGACCCGCACCGGTTTCGGCCAGCACCTGTTCAACGACTGGCGCTTCCTCGACGATGCCGGCCAGCAACCCAACCCGGCGTTCGTGCTGAACAAACCGCGCTATAAAGGCGCCAGCATCCTGTTGGCGCGCGAAAACTTCGGCTGCGGCTCTTCGCGTGAACACGCCCCCTGGGCGCTGACCGACTACGGTTTCAAAGTGGTGATCGCGCCGAGCTTCGCCGATATCTTCTACGGCAACTCGTTCAACAACCAACTGTTGCCGGTGACGCTGAGCGAGCAGCAGGTGGATGAGCTGTTCAAGCTGGTGGACGCCAACGAGGGGACGGAGTTCGTGGTGGATCTGGAGAACCAGACTGTCAACGCCGGTGGCAAAAGCTATCCGTTCGAAATAGACAGCTTCCGCCGCCACTGCATGATCAACGGGCTGGACAGCATCGGCCTGACGCTGCAGCATGAAGCGGACATCTCCCGCTACGAAGCGCAGCAGCCGGCGTTTCTGAATTAATCCCCTTCACCCGCCGCCCGGCGGGTGAATTTTTTCCTCACCAGTAGCCCAGCAGCTTCCACCATGCGCCGCCGATCACTATCCAGATCAGCAGGTTAACCACGCTCATCACCCACCCCGCTTTCCACCATTCCCCCAGCGTCACATAGCCGGAGCCAAAGACGATTGGCGCAGTGCCGGTGCCGTAATGGGTCAGCGACATCATCAGCGAAGAAGAGAACGCCAGGATCAGGCCCAGCAACGCCGGCGGCGCCCCAAGCGCGATGCCGGCGGCGAAGAAGGCGGCGAACATCGCCGTCACGTGCGCGGTGGTGCTGGCGAAGAAATAGTGTGAATACAAATAGATGAGGGTCAGCAAGATCGTGCCGCCCACCCAGCTCATGCCCATACGGTCGATGCCGTTGCCGACGGTTTGCGACAGCCAGCCGATCAGCCCCAGCTTGCCGAGGAAGCTGGCCATCATCACCAGCGCCGAGAACCACACCACGGTGTCCCAGGCGCCTTTATGCTTCAGCACATCCTCCCAGCTCAGCACGCCGGTGGCGAGCAATACCGCCAGACCGATCAGCGCCGCGGTGGTGGGATTGACCGCCAGCGCCGGGCCGAAGATCATCGCCGGTATGCCGGCCCACAACACCAGCAACAGCGCGAACACCCCGAGGGTAATTTTCTCCGGCAGCGTCACCGGCCCCAACGCCTGCAGTTTTTCGCGCGCGAAGCGCGGCGCGTCCGGGGTGCTTTTCACCTCAGGCGGATACAGCAGGTAGATGACCAGCGGCATCACGATCAACGAGCACAGCCCCGGCACCAGGGCGGCGACCGCCCACATCGACCAGGACAGCTCGAAGCTGCCGTGGGTGCCTTTGGCGATCAGGCTGACGATCAACGGGTTAGGCGCGGTGGCGGTGATAAACATCGCCGAGGTGACCGGGTTGATGTTGTAGTTAACCAGCGACAGGTAGCGGCCGATTTTGCCGGAGGTATTGAGCTCGGGTTTGGAACCAAAGCTGTCGGCGATCGACTTCATGATCGGGTGAATGATGCCGCCGCCGCGCGCGGTGTTGCTCGGCGTCACCGGCGCCAGCGTGGTTTCCGCCAGCGTCAGCGCGTAGGCGATGCCCAGCGTCTTCTTGCCGAACAGCGAAATAAAGTAGTAGCCGATGCGCGCGCCCAGCCCGGTTTTGTTCAGGCTGAGGGAGATCATGATAGAAAAGCCGATCAGCCAGATCAGCTGGTTGGAAAAGCCGCTGAGCGCGTCGTCCAGCGCGGCGCCCGGCTTGCCGGGGTTGGTGACGCCGGTCACCGCCACCAGAGCGATGGCGATCACCGAGACCGCGCCGATCGGCATCGCCTTGCCGATGATGGCGATGATGGTGCCGATAAACAGCGCCAGCAGCTGCCAGGCGTTGGGCGCAACGCCCTCCGGCACGGGAATGAGGAACCAGATAATCAGCGTGGCGCCAAGGGCGCACAGGGAAGGAAGCGGTTTGAGCGGTGTGAGTTTATCCATAACGTTCCCACTGTTCTAAACGACAGGGCGGCATCTCAATAGCGAGACGGGCGTGGGCGCAACGATCGCGCGCCATATGCCTTCAGCTTGAGCGCCCGGCTTAGCCTTCTCAATGACTTGCATCAAGAATGCCGTCGTTTAACCTCACACTTCACGCACTTTGGCGCTCATCCCGAGCGCCGCCAGCGCCAGCAGCGCCGCCATCCAATACACCGAACCATGACCGAAATTCTCCACCAGCGCGCCCTGCAGCACCCCGGCCAGGATCACCCCGGTAGAGATGCTGTTGGTGAACAGCGTGGTGGCGGCGCCCGGCCGGCCCGGCATCAAATCCTGAAAATAAAGCATGCCGATACCGGCGACGATGCCGATAAACACCGCGTTGAGCAGCTGCAGCGCGATCAGGGCCGGCTTGGTCGCCAACACCGTCAGCCCGAGATAAAACAGCACGCCCGCCGCCACCGCCAGCAGCATCATGTTGCGCTTGCCGAAGCGTTTCACGTAATAACCGGCCAGCAGCATTGCCGGGATTTCCAACCCGGCGGCAGTGCCCATCAGCACCCCGGCCAGCCCTTCCGGCAGCCCGAGATCGGCGGTGATATACAGCGGCATATCGATGATATACAAGGTATTGCAGGTCCACATCAGCATCGAAGCGATGAACAGCAGCCGCACATCACGATTGCGCCAGGCGCTGGCGGGCGCGATCGGCGCAGACATCCCGCCCTGCAGCTCCCCATTCTCCGCCGCACGCGGCACCGAAGGCAGCATGACCCCTACCAGCAGCACGCAAACCGCGAAGGTGGCGGCGGCGATCAGGAACATCACGGTGAACCCATAGTTCAGCGCCAGCGCAAACGACAGCGGCGGGCCGATCACCCACGCCAGCGAAAGCTGGGCGCGCATCACCGAGCTGAACATCACCACCTCACGCGCCTCGCTATCGGCATATTCCCGCGCCAACGCGAAAATCTGCGGCATGGCGGTGTTGGCAACGGCGGACATCAGCACCCCGGCGGTGATCAGCGTCAGATAGTCGCGGTTAAAGGCGAACAGCAGGCAGTTGCCGACCGCCATCAGGCAGCACAGCAGGATCAGCCTGCGCCGATCGCCGCGGGTGTCGGAGTGCTTGGCCAGCAGGAAGCTGACCACGATGCCGGCCACGGCGTTGGCGGTGTAAAACAGCCCGACCCACAGCGGCCGCACTTTGACCTCGGTGGTCAGAAACAGACTGAGCGTCGGCGTCAGCAACGCGCCGGCGATGCCGGAGAGAAAAGCGATCAGCAGGAATGCGGCAAAGATGGGGTTAATGCGCAGTGACAACCGGCTCAGGCGTTGCATATCGTCTTCCCTGACCTCAAAGCAGAAGAAAGAACCTTAGGCCACGGCGAGAAAAATGCAAGCGCATCGCCATCGCCGCGCATAAAAAAACCAGTGGGTCGCCCCACTGGCTGGTGAAACAGCACCATTACTCAGAAACTTGTTGCCGCAGCCCCTACAGGTGCTCGCGATACTGCTTATCGGTCATCTCTTTAATGTCCCATTGCGTCAGGTGCGCCAGCATCGCCAGCCGCGCCTGTTCGGGCACCACGCTCAGCCAGTCGGCTCGCTGGCGGCGCACCGCGCTGAAATAGCGCTGATAGAACTGCCTGGATAAGAAAGCTTTCATGATTACGCCCTCCCTTTCATTGATGAAAATTATCGGCGTAATATAGGGAAAGAAAAATTGACGAGTTGAAGCGGGAGCGTTCCTCTTTTATGTCCACGTCCAGATTGCAGCAGCAGTTCATCCGCCTGTGGCAGCGCTGCCACGGTGAAACCACCGACACCACGCTGCAGGATCTGGCGGAGGTGCTCAGCTGCTCGCGGCGCCACGTGCGCTCCCTGCTGAGCGCCATGCAGCGGGAAGGCTGGCTCACCTGGCAGGCGGAGTCGGGGCGCGGCAAGCGTTCGCGGCTAACCTTCCACTACACCGGCCTGGCGCTGCAGCAACAGCGGGCCGAGGAGCTGCTGGAACAGGATCGCATCGATCAGCTGGTGCAACTGGTGGGCGACAAAAACGTGGTGCGCCAGATGCTGCTGTCGCAGCTGGGGCGTAGCTTCCGCCAGGGGAAACACATCCTGCGGGTGCTCTACTACCGTCAGTTGTACAACCTGCTGCCCGGCTCGGCGCTGCGGCGTTCGGAAACCCATCTGGCGCGCCAGATCTTCAACGGTCTGACGCGCATAAATGAGGAAAACGGGGAACTGGAGTCCGATCTGTCTCACCATTGGCAGGCGTTGACGCCACTGCACTGGCGATTTTACCTGCGCCCGGCGATCCATTTTCATCACGGCCGCGAGCTGGAGATGGCGGACGTCATGACTTCTCTCTCGCGTCTGACCTCGCAACCGCTGTTCTCGCATATCGAGAGCGTCACCTCGCCGACGCCATTCGTGATTGACGTGCATCTGCGCAGCCCCGACCACTGGCTGCCCTGGCTGCTGGGCAGCGTGCACGCCATGATCCTGCCGCGCGAATGGCGCGAACTGCCGGATTTCGCCCGCCATCCGATCGGCACCGGCCCCTATCGCGTAGTGCGCAATCTCCCCAGCCAGATGAAGATCCATGCCTTCGACGACTATTTTGGCTACCGGGCGCTGATCGATGAGGTGAATATCTGGGTGCTGCCGGAGTTCTCCGAAGAACTGGTGCATTCCGGCGTACAGCTGCAGGGCGATGAAACCGGCAACAACGAACTGGAAAGCCGGCTGGAAGAAGGCTGCTACTTCCTGCTGTTCGATCAGCGCTCTCCCTTGGCGGCCGATCCCGCCATGCGCAGCTGGCTGTGCGAATTGATCAACCCCATTTCGCTGCTGAGCCACGCCGGGCCGCTCTACCAGCGCTATTGGTCGCCGGCGTACGGCCTGCTGCCCCGTTGGCACCACAACCGCGCGCTGGCGCAGCAGCCCAAACCGGCGGGGCTGACCGAACTGACGATGACCCACTTCAATGAGCATTCGGAGTTCCACGCCATCCGTCAGGCGATCGAGCCGCTGCTGGCGCAGCACGGCATCCGCCTGATCGTGCAAAGCGTGGACTACGCCACCTGGCACCAGGGCGACGCGCGCAGCGATCTGTGGCTTGGCAGCGCCAACTTCTATCTGCCGCTGGAGTTTTCGCTGTTCGCCACGCTGTACGAACTGCCGCTGATGCAGCATTGCATGAACGAAGATCTGGCGCAGGACGCGGCGCTGTGGCGCGCCAACCGCCTGCCGCTGGCGGAGTTCTGCCAGCGTCTGGTCAGCAACCACCAGCTGCATCCGCTGTTCCACCACTGGCTGCAGCTGCACGGCCAGCGCAGCATGCGCGGCGTGCGGATGAACACCCTCGGCTGGTTCGACTTCAAGTCCGCCTGGTTTGCCCCGCCGGAGACATAAGCGCCTTTCGCCCAAGTCGGTTAATCTTTACAATAGCGCCGTCTCAACGGGGTGCGGAGAGCCGGGCCGCGTAATAAGCCTGATTTTCCGCTGAGAGCACACCCGTCGAACCTGATCCGGTCAATACCGGCGGAGGGATTTGAGCCCAGCGAACCGGCGACGCCGCCTCGCCCCCTCAGATGCCCTTGCCCCCTTATTTTTCAGGAGTGCAACGTGGTCAAAAAATATCTGCCCTGCTTATTGCTGCTGTGCGCCGCGCCGGCGTTCGCCAAGCCGACGCTGACGGTTTACACCTACGATTCCTTCGCCGCCGACTGGGGTCCTGGCCCGGCGGTGAAAAAAGCCTTCGAGGCCGAATGCGACTGTGAACTGAAGTTCGTGGCGCTGGAAGACGGCGTTTCGTTGCTGAACCGCCTGCGCATGGAGGGCAAGAACAGCGCCGCCGACGTGGTGCTGGGGCTGGACAACAACCTGCTGCAGGCGGCGCAGCAAACCGGCCTGTTCGCGCCGAGCGGCGTAGATACCGCCAGGCTGACGGTGCCGGGCGGCTGGCAGGACGCGACCTTCGTGCCTTACGACTACGGGTACTTCGCCTTCGTCTACAACAAAGAAAAACTGAAGAACCCACCGAAAAGCCTGCAGGAGCTGGTCAGCGGCGACCGCAACTGGAAAGTGATCTACGAAGATCCGCGCACCAGCACGCCGGGGCTCGGCCTGCTGCTGTGGATGCAAAAAGTGTATGGCGACAAGGCGCCGGCCGCCTGGCAGCAGTTGGCGAAGAAGACCGTCACCGTCACCAAAGGCTGGAGCGAAGCCTACGGCCTGTTCCTGAAAGGTGAAGGCGATCTGGTGCTCAGCTATACCACCTCTCCCGCCTACCACCTGATCGAAGAGAAAAAAGACCTTTACGCCGCCGCCACGTTCAGCGAAGGCCACTACCTGCAGGTGGAAGTGGCCGGCAAGCTGAAAGCCGCCAAACAGCCTGAGCTGGCCGAGCGTTTCATGCGGTTCATGGTGACGCCGGCATTCCAGAACACCATCCCGACCGGCAACTGGATGTACCCGGTGATCAACACCCCGCTGCCCGTCGGCTTTGAGCAGATGAACGTGCCGCATACCGCGCTGCAATACAGCGCCGAAGAGGTGGCCACACAACGCGGCGGCTGGATCCGGGCATGGCAAACCGCCGTCAGCCGCTGATCCCCCGCTGGCTCTGGCCGGGGCTGCTGGCCGCCGGGCTGATCCTGCTCGTCGCCGCGCTGGCGATGGGCTCACTGTGGCGTCACGCGCCGGACAGCGACTGGCGCAGCCTGTGGCAGGACAGTTACCTGTGGCACGTGGTGCGCTTCACCTTCCTGCAGGCGCTGCTGTCAGCGCTGATTTCGGTGCTGCCCGCCATTCTGCTGGCGCGCGCGCTCTATCGCCGCCGTTTCCCCGGGCGGCAGTTGTTGCTGCGGCTGTGCGCCATGACGCTGGTGCTGCCGGTGCTGGTAGCGGTATTCGGCCTGCTCAGCGTCTATGGGCGCCAGGGCTGGCTGGCGACGCTGTGCGGCTGGCTTGGCGTCGAGTATGGTTTCTCGCCCTACGGTCTGCAGGGCATTCTGCTGGCGCACCTGTTCTTTAACCTGCCGCTGGCCACCCGCCTGTTGCTGCAGGCACTGGAGAACATTCCGGTGGAGCAGCGCCAGCTGGCCGCCCAACTGGGTATGAACGGCTGGCAGCAGTTCCGCTTCGTCGAATGGCCGGCGCTGCGCCGCCAAATCCTGCCGAGCGGCGCGCTGATCTTCATGCTGTGCTTCGCCAGCTTCGCCACCGTGCTGTCGCTGGGCGGCGGGCCGCAGGCCACAACCATCGAACTGGCGATCTACCAGGCGCTGAGTTACGACTACGATCTGGGGCGTGCCGCCATGCTGGCGCTGATCCAACTGGGCTGTTGTCTCGGGCTGGTGTTGATCAGTCAGCGCCTGAGCCAGGCATTGCCGGTGGGGCATACCCACGCCCAGCGCTGGCGCAATCCGGATGACAGCCTGTGGCGACGCGTCGGCGATTTTCTGCTGATCGCCGCCGCGCTGTTGCTGCTGCTGCCGCCTCTGCTGGCGGTGATCGCCGACGGCGCCAATCAGGCCATGGTCAACGTGCTGCGCCAGCCGGTGCTGTGGCAGGCGCTGTTCACGTCGCTGCGCATCGCCCTCGGCGCAGGGCTGCTGTGCGTGGCGCTCACGATGATGCTGCTGTGGAGCAGCCGTGAGCTAAAACTGCGGCAACAGCTGCGCGGCGGCCAGGCGCTGGAGCTCAGCGGCATGGTGATCCTGGCGATGCCGGGCATCGTGCTGGCCACAGGCTTCTTCCTGCTGCTGAGCGATACAATGGGGTTGCCGCAGTCGCCCTATGCGCTGGTGATCCTCACCAATGCGCTGATGGCGGTGCCCTACGCGCTAAAGGTATTGGAGAACCCGATGCGCGACCTCGCCGAACGTTACAACCCGCTGTGCCTGTCGCTGGATATCCGCAGCTGGCGACGGCTGCGGCTGATTGAGCTGCGCGCCCTGCGCCGCCCGCTGGCACAGGCGCTGGCCTTCGCCTGCGTGCTGTCGATCGGCGACTTCGGCGTGGTCGCCTTGTTTGGCAACGAGCATTTCCGTACCCTGCCTTTTTACCTGTATCAGCAGATTGGCGCCTACCGCAGCAACGACGGGGCGGTGACCGCTCTGCTGTTGCTGCTGCTGTGCTTCCTGTTGTTTACCCTGATTGAACGCTTACCGGGCCGCCATGCTGACGCTTGAAAAACTGACCTACCTGTATGAACACCTGCCGATGCGCTTTGATCTGCGCATCCAGCCGGGCGAGCGCGTCGCGGTGCTCGGCCCCAGCGGCGCCGGTAAAAGCACCTTGCTGAGCCTGATCGCCGGCTTTCTGCCGGCGGCCAGCGGCCGGCTGCTGCTGAACGGCGAAGACCACACCGCCACGCCGCCGGCCAAGCGGCCGGTGTCGATGCTGTTTCAGGAAAACAACCTGTTCGCGCATCTGACGGTGGCGCAGAACATCGGGCTGGGGTTGGATCCCGGACTGCGCTTGACTGAACAGCAGCGCCAACAGCGGGCGCACATCGCCCGTCAGGTCGGTCTGGAAGAGCATCTGGAGCGCCTGCCGTCGCAACTTTCCGGCGGCCAGCGTCAGCGCGCCGCGCTGGCGCGCTGTTTGATTCGCCAACGGCCGATCCTGCTGCTCGACGAGCCCTTCTCAGCGCTCGATCCGGCGCTGCGCAACGAGATGTTGCAACTGCTGCAGACGGTATGCGAACAGCGCAACCTGACGCTGCTGATGGTATCGCACAACCTCGACGACGCCGCGCGCATCGCGCCGCGCACGCTGCTGGTGGTCGACGGCCGCATCTATTACGACGGCCCGACGCAGGCCCTATTGGACGGCAGCGCGCCCGAAGCGCGCGTGCTGGGCATTTCGGGCAAAGCGTGATCTGACGCGCGTTTTTTATGCTGCGCCAATAAACCTGTTGTGCGAATTTTGCGCCTGTGTTTTTATAAAAACCTGACTTTTTTTACTGATGATAAGGTTCCCTGTGATCGCATCCTCGCTGACTTCGACCCTACTAGTTACCGCGCTACCAGCCGCGGTGGTCGTCGTGCGTGTGGTGGTGGTCGTCGGCAATGCGCCGTAGGGTCCGAATCAACGCATCGATTCCCAAACCCCGCCGGCGCAAACCGGGCGGGGTTTCTTGTTTTAGCACCCTGCCCAGCAAAGCTCACCGGCCTTGAGAAAGGACAGGAACATGGCAACTTCGGGCACGCCTCAACCGGGCACCAGCTTCACCGGCGCACAATTGATCGTTCATCTGCTGGAGCGTCAGGGCATCACCACCGTCGCCGGCATTCCCGGCGGCGCCGCGCTGCCGCTGTATGACGCGCTGAGCCAAAGCACCCGCATTCACCACGTGCTGGCGCGCCATGAACAGGGCGCGGGCTTTATGGCGCAAGGTATGGCGCGCGCCAACGGCAAGGCGGCGGTGTGCATCGCCTCCAGCGGGCCGGGCGCCACCAACCTGGTCACCGCCATCGCCGACGCCAAACTCGACTCCATTCCGCTGGTGTGCATCACCGGTCAGGTGCCCTCCTCGATGATCGGCACCGACGCCTTCCAGGAAGTGGACACTTACGGCATTTCCATCCCGATCACCAAGCACAACCACCTGGTGCGCGATATCCGCGAACTGCCGCAGGTGATTGGCGACGCCTTCCGCATCGCCGAGTCCGGCCGCCCCGGCCCGGTCTGGATCGATGTGCCGAAAGACGTGCAAACCGCCACCATCACGCTGGAAGAGCTGCCGCCGATCGCCGTGCCGGACGCCGCTCCGAGCTTCGATCCGGCGCTGGTTTCGCAGGCCGCCGCGATGATCAATCAGGCAAAGCGCCCGATCCTCTATCTGGGCGGCGGCATCATCTGCGCCGACGCCCACCGGCAAGCGGTGGAACTGGCCGAACGCGCCGGTCTGCCCACCACCATGACGCTGATGGCGCTGGGCGCGATGCCGGTGGAACACCCGCTGTCGCTGGGCATGCTGGGCATGCACGCGGCGCGCAGCACCAACTTCATTCTGCAGGAAGCCGATCTGCTGATCGTGCTGGGCGCGCGCTTCGACGATCGGGCAATCGGCAAAACCGAGCAGTTCTGCCCTAACGCCGCCATCATTCACGTGGATATCGACCGCGCCGAGCTGGGCAAGGTCAAACAGGCCAACGTGGCGATCCATGCCGACGTCGGCCAGGTGCTGCAACAGCTGCTGCCGCAGATCGACACGCAGCCGCGCAGCGAATGGCTGAACACCGTCAACGACCTGAAACGCGAATTCCCGTTCAACATGCCGAACGCCGACGATCCGCTGAGCCATTACGGCCTGGTGCTGGCCGCCGCGCGCTGCGTGGACGACAGCGCTATTATCACCACCGACGTAGGCCAGCATCAGATGTGGGTGGCGCAAGCCTATCCGCTGAGCCGGCCTCGCCAGTGGCTGACGTCGGGCGGGCTGGGCACCATGGGCTTCGGTCTGCCGGCGGCGATCGGCGCGGCGCTGGCGGAGCCCGAGCGCAAAGTGCTGTGCTTCTCCGGCGACGGCAGCCTGATGATGAACATTCAGGAAATGGCCACCGCGGTCGAGCACGATCTGGACGTGAAAATCATTTTGATGAACAACCAGGCGCTGGGGCTGGTGCACCAGCAGCAAACCCTGTTCTACCAGCAGCGCATCTTCGCCGCCGCCTATCCGAAGCGCACCGACTTCCTGAAGATCGCCGCCGGATTCGGGCTGGATACCTGCGATCTGAACGCCGCGGAAGATCCGCAGGCGGCGCTGGCCGAGGCGATCCAACGCCCGGGCCCCTGCCTGATCCACGCGCTGATCGATATCAACGAAAAAGTATTCCCGATGGTGCCGCCGGGCGCCGCCAACATCGACATGATTGGAGAATAAGCCATGCTGCAACCACAAGATAAACCCCAGGTGATCCTGGAGCTGGCCGTGCGCAACCATCCCGGCGTGATGTCGCACGTTTGCGGGCTGTTCGCCCGCCGCGCGTTCAACGTCGAAGGCATTCTGTGCCTGCCGTTGAAAGACGGCCAGCAAAGCCGCATTTGGCTACTGGTCGCCGACGATCAGCGGCTGGAGCAGATGATAAGCCAGGTGGAAAAGCTGGAGGATGTGCTGCAGGTGAAGCGCCACAGCGAAGACGTGCGGGTATTTGAACAGCTGGAAGCGTTCTTCCAGTAAGGCGAACGGGGGCTTTCGCCCCCTTTTGTCATTGACCCGACAACACCTGCCACAGCAGGTGGCGATACACCGGCATCAGCGGCTGCTGGCTCAGCGCATAACCGGCCGCCAGTGCCGCCAGCCAACTCAATCCGCACACCACGCGCAGCCGCAGCGGCGTCAGCCAACGGCTCAGCCGATCGGCGTTGCGCTTGCCCTCACGCCACCAGCGCCAGCTCAACCATACCGCCAGCCAGACCAGCAGCGCCGCCGCAAGCAACAGCCACTTGAACATCGCGCTGTCGGCACCGGCGGGAATATCGATCGCCACGCCCGCCAGAATGCCGGGGAAGAAATAAACCGGCGGCCAGGTCAGGCAACCGATGATGTTCGGCAGCGCGAACTTGTACGGCGGCAAATCGAGCATCCCGGCCACCATCGGCACCAGCGGGCGCGTCGGGCCGACGAAACGGCCGATCAGAATGGTCGCCATGCTGTGCTGGTGCAAGGCGTGCTCGGTTTTGTCTAGCAGCGCCTTGTTTTTCTTCAGGAAAGACCAACGGTGTAATGGCCCCTTGAACGCGCGGCCGACGAAATAAGAGATCCAGTCACCGAGCACGCAACCGACGATGCCCGCCGCCCAGGCGTAGTAAAAATCCACCTTGCCGCTGCCGATCAACGCGCCGATGCTGGCCATCATCACCGTGCCGGGCAACAGCAGCCCCACCAGCGCCAGCGACTCCAGAAAAGCGACCAGCAGGACGACCATCAGGGTGAAAGCCAGTGACTGGGTGATCAAATCTTGTAAATAGGCTTCCATTACACCTCTGTGGATTATTCGGGCCAAACGGGCGGAGGATTTTCCAGTGCCGCCGCAGACGAGTCAATCGATCAATTGTATGCGTATTTGGCAACGCCGCGCGGCGATGGACAATGACTGTATAAAAACCCATACTATAATTTATCTATATTAGCGCCAAAACCGACATCTCGCTGAATGTCACGCCCGCCGCCCGGCGGCAAACGAAGGGGTTATGACTGCACTGCAACAGGGTTTCCTGCTCACTCGCCACTGGCGCGACACGCCCGCCGGCACCGAGGTCGAATTCTGGCTGGCGACCGACGCCGGCCCGCGTCAGCTGCGCCTGCCGCCGCAAACCTCGGTGGCGTTTATCCCCGCCGAACAAAGGCAGCGCGCGGAACTGCTGCTGCGGGAAGAACGGCAAGTCGAACTGAAACCGCTGGCGCTGACGGATTTTCATCACCGGCCGATGCTGGGGCTGTACTGCCGCCAGCACCGTCAGCTCATCAAGCTGGAAAAACTGCTGCGGGAAGGCGGCGTTGCGGTCTACGAGGCCGACATTCGCCCACCCGAGCGCTACCTGATGGAACGCTTCATCACCGCGCCGGTATGGTTCAACGGCCAGGGCGACGGCAATGGGCCGTTGCTCAGCGGCCAAATGAAGCCGGCGCCAGAGTACCGCCCAACGCTAAAACTGGTGTCGCTGGATATCGAAACCACCGCCCACGGCGAGCTTTACTCCATCGCGCTGGAAGGCTGCGGCCAGCGGCAGGTCTACATGCTGGGGCCGGCCAACGGCGGCGATGCGCCGCTGGATTTCGATCTGGAGTACTGCGCCAGCCGCCCTCAGCTGCTGGAGCGGTTGAACGCCTGGCTGGAGCGGCACGATCCCGATGCTATCATCGGCTGGAACCTGGTGCAGTTCGATCTGCGGGTGCTGCAGAAGCACGCCGAGCGCTACCAAATCCCGCTGCGGCTGGGGCGCGGCGGCAACCTGCTGGAGTGGCGCGAGCACGGCTTCAAGCAGAATCACTTTTTCGCCGCCGCCGCCGGCCGCCTGATCATCGATGGCATCGAGGCGCTGAAATCCGCCACCTGGAACTTTCCCTCCTTCAGCCTGGAATACGTTTCGCAGGAACTGCTGGGCGAAGGCAAGGCGATCGACAATCCTTATCAACGCATGGCGGAGATCGACCGGCGCTTCGCCGAAGACAAGCCGGCGCTGGCTCGCTACAACCTGAAGGACTGTGAGCTGGTGACGCGCATCTTCGCCAAGGCCGACCTGCTCAACTTCCTGCTGGAGCGCGCCACCGTCACCGGGCTGGCGGCCGACCGCAGCGGCGGATCGGTGGCGGCCTTCAGCCACCTCTATATGCCGCGCATGCATCGCCTGGGATTTGTTGCCCCCAACCTCGGCGAACAGCCGGAAGAGCACAGCCCCGGCGGCTTCGTGATGGACTCCCAACCCGGCCTGTACGATTCGGTGTTGGTACTGGACTATAAAAGCCTGTACCCGTCGATCATCCGCACCTTCCTGATCGATCCGGTCGGGCTGGTGGAAGGCATGCGCCACCCAAGCGACGCCGACTCGGTGCCCGGCTTTCGCAACGCCCGCTTCTCGCGCAGTAAACACTGCCTGCCGGCGATCGTCGAACAGATCTGGCAGGGGCGCGAGGCCGCCAAACGCCAACACAATAAGCCACTGTCACAGGCGCTGAAGATCATCATGAACGCGCTGTACGGCGTGCTGGGATCGAGCGGCTGCCGCTTCTTCGATCCGCGGCTGGCGTCGTCGATCACCCTGCGCGGCCACGAGATCATGCGCCAAACCCGCGAGCTGATCGAAGCCGAAGGCTATCAGGTTATTTACGGCGACACCGACTCCACCTTCGTGTGGCTGAAACAGCCGCATGACGAGCAGCAGGCGGCGCAGATCGGCCGGACGCTGGTGCAGCGGGTCAACGCCTGGTGGCAACAGCATCTGCAGCAGCAGTTCGGGCTGGAGAACGCGCTGGAACTGGAGTTCGAAACCCACTATTCCCGCTTCCTGATGCCGACCATTCGCGGCGCCGAACAGGGCAGCAAGAAACGCTACGCCGGCCTGATCGCGCGCGCCGACGGCGAGGAAGAGATGGTGTATAAAGGCCTGGAAACGGTGCGCACCGACTGGACGCCGCTGGCGCAGCAGTTCCAGCAGCAGCTCTATCAGCGCATCTTCAAACGACAGCCCTACCAGGACTACGTGCGCGACTACGTCGGCAAAACCCTGAACGGTGACTTCGACGATCAATTGGTGTACCGCAAACGGCTGCGCAGAAAGCTCGACGACTATCAGCGCAACGTGCCGCCGCACGCCCGCGCCGCGCGCATCGCCGACGACTACAACCGCAGCCAGGGGCGGCCGCTACAGTATCAGAACGGCGGCTGGATCAGCTACGTGATGACCGTGGCCGGGCC
This sequence comes from Serratia sp. CY76391, assembly GCF_052166695.1. Lineage (NCBI taxonomy): Bacteria > Pseudomonadati > Pseudomonadota > Gammaproteobacteria > Enterobacterales > Yersiniaceae > Serratia > Serratia sp. CY76391. Next base: position 378,564 of record NZ_JBJNOJ010000006.1, on the reverse strand, counting down.
GGAACCGCTGGAAACCCGCCATTCGCCCATCGACTATCAGCATTACCTTGAACGCCAGCTGCAACCGGTGGCAGACGCTATACTCCCTTTCTTGCACGACGATTTCACCACGCTGGTCACCGGGCAGATGGGGCTGTTTTGAGATTGCGCCAGGTTAAGAAAAATCATCCGGTTTTGCAGGTGACGAACGCGCCGCCTTCCATTACCATAGCGCCCTTCCCAAAACTGAACCACGCTTAGCCCTGCCGTCTCGCGACGTCTGCATGGCGTGAACGGCTATTGCCCGCCAAATTTAAAACAAACCGGGATTAGCAGACGTTCAGTACAGGTGCCGCGGCCCTTCCCGCCCGGTAACAAGACTTACTTACAAAGAATCGAGCCGACAATATATGCCTTTTACTCTTGGTCAACGCTGGATCAGCGACACGGAAAGCGAATTAGGACTGGGCACCGTCGTGGCGCTGGACGCGCGCATGATTACCCTGCTTTTCCCCGCCACCGGTGAAAACCGCCTCTATGCCAGAAACGATTCGCCGATCACCCGTGTGATGTTCAACCCGGGCGATACCGTCAGCAGCCACGAGGGGTGGCAGCTGCAGGTGGAAGAGGTGAAAGAGGAAAACGGTCTGTTGACCTATATCGGCACCCGCCTGGACACCCAGGAAAGCGGCGTGGCGATGCGCGAAGTGCTGCTGGACAGTAAGCTGACCTTCAGCAAACCGCAGGATCGCCTGTTCGCCGGCCAAATCGACCGCATGGACCGTTTCGCGCTGCGTTTTCGCGCCCGCAAATACCAGAGCGAGCAGTATCGCCTGCCGTTCGCCGGCCTGCGCGGCATGCGCGCCAGCCTGATCCCGCACCAGCTGCACATCGCTCATGAAGTCGGCCAGCGCCATGCGCCGCGCGTTCTGCTGGCGGACGAAGTCGGCCTCGGCAAAACCATCGAAGCCGGCATGATCATCCACCAGCAGCTGCTGGCGGGCCGCGCCGAACGCGTGCTGATCGTGGTGCCGGAAACGCTGCAGCACCAGTGGCTGGTGGAGATGATGCGCCGCTTCAACCTCTACTTCTCGCTGTTCGACGACAGCCGCTACGCCGAAGCCAAGCTCGACAGCAGCAACCCGTTCGAGACCGAACAGCTGGTGATCTGCTCGCTGGACTTCGTGCGCCGCAACAAGCAGCGCCTGGAAGAGCTGGCGGACGCCCAGTGGGACCTGCTGGTGGTCGATGAAGCGCACCACCTAGCCTGGAGCGAAGAAGCGCCAAGCCGCGAATATCAGGTGATCGAACAGCTGGCCGAGCATATCCCCGGCGTGCTGCTGCTGACCGCCACCCCGGAACAGCTCGGTCAACAGAGCCACTTTGCGCGCCTGCGCCTGCTCGACCCGAACCGTTTCCACGACTACGCCGAGTTCGTCGCCGAGCAGCAGAAATACCGTCCAGTGGCCGACGCCGTCACCCTGCTGCTGAGCGGTGAACGCCTGGCCGACGACAAGCTGAACCTGCTGGGCGAGCTGATCGACGAGCAGGACATCGAGCCGCTGCTCAAAGCCGCCAACAGCGAAGGCGACAACGCCGAGCAGGCGCGTCAGGAGCTGGTTTCGATGCTGATGGATCGCCATGGCACCAGCCGCGTGCTGTTCCGCAACACCCGTAACGGCGTGAAGGGCTTCCCGCACCGCAACCTGCACCAGATCAAGCTGCCATTGCCAACCCAATATCAGACCGCGATCAAAGTGTCCGGCATCATGGGCGCCAAAAAATCCGTCGAAGCGCGCGCGCGCGATATGCTGTACCCGGAGCAGATCTATCAGGAATTCGAAGGCGAAAACGCCACCTGGTGGAACTTCGATCCGCGCGTCGAGTGGCTGCTGGATTACCTGCTGGCCAACCGCAACGAAAAAGTGCTGGTGATCTGCGCCAAGGCCGACACCGCGCTGCAGCTGGAGCAGGTGCTGCGCGAACGTGAAGCGATCCGCGCCGCGGTGTTCCACGAAGGGCTGTCGATCATCGAGCGCGACCGCGCCGCCGCCTACTTCGCCTCCGAAGAGGAAGGCGCACAGGTGCTGCTGTGTTCCGAGATCGGTTCCGAAGGCCGCAACTTCCAGTTCGCCAGCCAGCTGGTGATGTTCGATCTGCCGTTCAACCCGGATCTGCTGGAGCAGCGTATCGGCCGTCTGGATCGTATCGGCCAGATGCACGATATCCAAATCATGGTGCCTTACCTGGAACACACCGCGCAGGCAGTGCTGGGCCGCTGGTTCCACGAAGGGCTCGACGCCTTCGAACACACCTGCCCGACCGGCCGCACCATCTACGACAGCTGCTACGAGCAGTTGATCGGCTATCTGGCCGCGCCGACCGAGCAGGAGGGCCTGGACGAATTCATCCACGCCTGCCGCCAGCAGCATGACCAGTTGAAAGCGCAGCTGGAACAGGGCCGCGATCGCCTGCTGGAGATGCACTCCAACGGCGGCGACAAGGCTCAGGCGCTGGCCGCCGCCATCGCCGAGCAGGATAACGACGTTAACCTGGTGGGCTTCGCGCTCAACCTGTTCGACATCGTCGGCATCAATCAGGAAGACCGCAGCGACAACCTGATCGTGCTGACGCCGTCCGACCATATGCTGGTGCCGGACTTCCCGGGCCTGCCGCAGGACGGCTGCACCGTCACCTTCGATCGCGATCGGGCGCTGTCACGTGAAGACGCGCAGTTCGTCAGCTGGGAACACCCGATCATCCGCAACGGCCTGGATCTGATCCTGTCCGGCGATACCGGCAGCTGCGCGGTGTCCCTGTTGAAAAACAAAGCCTTGCCGGTCGGCACCCTGCTGGTTGAGCTGGTATACGTGGTGGAAGCCCAGGCGCCGAAGCACCTGCAGCTGACCCGCTTCCTGCCGCCGACGCCGATCCGCATGCTGATGGATCGCAAGGGCACCAACCTGGCGGCGCAGGTCGAGTTCGAAAGCTTCAACCGCCAGTTGAACGCGGTCAACCGCCACACCTCCAGCAAGCTGGTCAATGCCGTGCAGCAAGACGTGCACGCCATGCTGCAGCAGGCGGAAAGCCTGGTGGAAGCGCAGGCGCGCACGCTTATCGAACAGGCGAAGCAAGAGGCGGACGACAAGCTGAGCGCCGAGCTGGCGCGTCTGGAAGCGCTGAAGGCAGTCAACCCGAACATCCGCGACGACGAAGTCGAAGCGTTGGAGTTCAACCGCCGTCAGGTGCTGGCCAACCTCAATGAAGCCGGCTGGCGCCTGGACGCCATTCGTCTGGTGGTGGTCACCCACCAGTAACCGGCGCGACATGGGGAGGCCACCGTCTCCCCGTTCGGCCCTTTTCGCGGAGCCAAGATGGAACCCTACAATCCCCCGCAGGACCCGCTGCACATCCTGTATCAGGATGAACACATCATGGTGGTCAACAAGCCCAGCGGCTTGCTGTCGGTGCCCGGCCGCGCGCCGGAAAACAAAGACAGCCTGATGACCCGCATTCAGGCCGATCATCCGGCCGCCGAATCGGTGCACCGGCTGGACATGGCCACCAGCGGGGTGATCGTGGTGGCGCTCAACAAGGCCGCCGAACGCGAGCTGAAGCGTCAGTTCCGCGAACGCGAGCCGAAGAAATCCTATATCGCCCGCGTTTGGGGGCATATGGAACATGACGAAGGACTGGTGGATTTGCCGCTGATCTGCGACTGGCCAAACCGGCCGTTGCAAAAGGTGTGTTTTGACACCGGCAAAGCGGCGCAAACCGAGTATCTGGTGCTGTCGCGCGACGCCGATGGCAGCACGCGCGTGAAGCTGACGCCGATCACCGGCCGCTCGCATCAGCTGCGGGTGCACATGCTGGCGCTGGGGCATCCGATCCTCGGCGACGGTTTCTACGCCCCGCCGGAGGCTAAGGCGATGGCGCCACGGCTACAGCTGCATGCGCAAGAGCTGCGCATCACCCACCCCGCCTTCCAGACGCCGATGCACTTTCGCGCCGAGCCGGATTTCTGAGCTCATCACCCTGAGATACCCTAAATAATTCGAGTTGCAGGAAGGCGGCAACTAAGCGCAGCCCCGGGAGCGTACAAAAAGTACGTGACCGGGGTAAGCGCGGGCAGCCAACACACCTGCAGCTCGAAGTATGACGGGTATCGTTATTTAAAACCTTTCTCGCGTTTGATCAGGTCGTACGCCGCCTGGATCTCCTGCGCTTTCTGCTTGGCCATTTCCATCATCTCCGGCGGCAAGCCTTTCGCCACCAGCTTATCCGGATGGTGTTCGCTCATCAGCTTGCGGTAGGCGCGTTTGATGGTAGCGGCATCGTCGCTGCTGCGCACGCCGAGCACCTTGCACGCATCGTCGAGCGTCGGGCCGCGCTGAGCCTGCTGATAGCCGCCCTGCGAATACCCGCCCTGCTGACCGCCGCCGAACTGACGCCCGCCCTCCATCATGCTGAGGAACTGATCGAACTGCGCGCGCGAAATGCCCAGCTCTTCGGCGATGACATACAGCACCTGACGTTCGTTCGGGTGCAGCGAGCCGTCGGCAAACGCCGCCTGAATCTGAATTTCCAGAAACATCCGAATCAGATCGAAGCGGCCGAAACAGATGCTGCGGAACTGCTGCAGCGTCTCACGCAGCGGGAACTGGCTCTGTTTGCCCTCGCGGAACGCCTGCTGCGCCGCGGTGCGCGCTTCGCCGTGCAGCTGCAGGCGATCCATAAACAGGCTGGCGATCTGGATATCCGCCTCGGTGACGCGACCTTTGGATTTGGTCAGGTGGCCCATCACCTGAAAAGTGGTGCGGAAAAACAGCGTTTGCCGCGTTTGCTGGTCGGTGAAAAACCCCCGGCTGCGCTTGTTGCTGCGCGCCGTATCGATCATATGACCGATAATCAGCCCCAGAACTACACCCCAGAATCCCGCGCCAGACCAGATGGCGACGATGACGCCGAGCAGTTTTCCCCAATACTGCATATACTCCTCAATTATCATGCCGAAAGCCGCCCGCTCTCCTTCGCTTCAGGAAAGGGCGCAGGCGATTTTTCCTAGAATTTGGATTATCATACCTGTCATTTATCTTTGCGCCTAACGACGACGCAAGTAAACGGCTGGATTTAGCACTAGCGCAACGCAGATGAGTAATATAGTCTCTGACCGTTTGCCGGACACGACGCCTCTGATGACGGAACACCAAAACCGCGTATGAAAAAAAGTTTCCCAACACTGCTGGCCACGATGATTTGGACGGCACTCTACAGTCAGCATGCGCTGGCTGATCTGGCCGAGCAATGCATGCTTGGCGTTCCCGTTTACGACAAGCCTTTGGTCAGCGGCGATCCGAACAGCCAGCCGGTGACCATCAATGCCGATGACTCGCGCGCCGACTACCCGAAAAGCGCCCTGTTCAGCGGCAACGTGCATATCGAGCAAGGCAACAGCACCCTGACCGCCAAAGAAGTCGAGCTGAACCAGACGCAAAACCCTGGCCAGACGGAACCGGTGCGCACCGTCACCGCCACCGGCGACGTGCACTACAGCGACAATCAGATCAAACTGAAAGGCCCTAAGGCCTGGTCGAACCTGAATACCAAAGATACCGACGTCTATGAAGGCGACTATCAGATGGTCGGCCGTCAGGGGCGCGGCGACGCCGACAAGATGAAAATGCGCGGCGCCAACCGTTATACCATTCTGGAAAACGGCACCTTTACCTCCTGTCTGCCGGGCGACGACAGCTGGAGCGTGGTCGGCTCCGAAGTGATCCACGATCGCGAAGAGCAGGTGGCGGAAGTGTGGAACGCCCGCTTCCGCATCGGCGGCGTGCCGGTGTTCTACAGCCCATACCTGCAATTGCCGGTCGGCGACAAGCGCCGTTCCGGTTTCCTGATCCCGAACGCCAAGTACGGCAGCAACAACGGCTTCGAGTTCATGTTGCCGTACTACTGGAACATCGCGCCGAACTACGATGCCACCATCACGCCACACTATATGTCCAAACGCGGCCTGCAGTGGCAGACCGAGTTCCGTTATCTGGTGCAGCCGGGCCTCGGCCTGATGGAGTTCGACTGGCTGCCGGACGATAAGGAATACGGTAAAGATAATGACGACAGCAAACGCTGGCTGTTCTACTGGAACCACAACGGCGTTATGGATCAGGTGTGGCGTTTCAACGTCGACTACACCAAGGTCAGCGATTACAAATACTTCACCGATCTGGACTCCAAGTACGGCTCCACCACCGACGGCTACGCCACGCAGAAATTCAGCCTCGGCTATGCCAACGAAAACTGGAACGCCACGCTGAGCTCCAAACAGTTCCAGATTTTCGACAATACCGATCGTACCTGGTCGCAGACCTACAAGGTACAGCCGCAGCTGGATCTGAACTACTACAAGAACGACCTCGGCCCGTTCGATTTCCATATTTACGGCCAGGCGGCCAAGTTCACCAGCGTCAACCCGTACAGCCCGGACGCCACCCGTCTGCACATGGAGCCGACGCTCAACCTGCCGCTCACCAACGGCTGGGCCAGCCTGAACACCGAAGCCAAGCTGATGGCGACCCACTACCAACAGGATATTCCTGACGGTTTCGTTGCTAACTACGCCATGCGTAATCAAGTAAGCGCAGCCGACGCACCGAAGCTCGACGACTCGGTCAACCGCGTATTGCCACAGTTCAAGGTAGACGGCAAGCTGGTGTTCGAGAGGCCGATGATCTGGGCTGAAGGCGCCACCCAGACGCTGGAGCCGCGCGTGCAGTACCTGTACGTGCCGTACCGCGACCAGAGCAACATCTACACCTACGACAGCACGCTGTTGCAGACCGACTACTCCGGCCTGTTCCGTGACCGCACCTACAGCGGCCTGGATCGCATCGCTTCGCAGAACCGCGTCTCTACCGGTTTGACCACGCGCATTTATGATGACGCGCTGGTGGAACGTTTTAACGCTTCCGTGGGTCAAATCTACTACTTCAGCCGTTCGCGTACCGGTGACCAGATGACCGGTTACGACAACAACGACGACACCGGCAGCGTGGCCTGGGCCGGCGATACCTATTGGAAAATCGACGATCGTTGGGGCCTGCGCGGCGGCCTGCAGTATGACACCCGCCTGAACAGCGTCTCGCTGGGCAACGGCGTGGTGGAATACCGCCAGGATGCCGAACGCGTGGTGCAGCTGAACTACCGTTACGCCACGCCGGAATACATCCAGACGGCGTTGAACACCAAAACGGTTCCGGCCTTCCAGGACGGCATCTCGCAGGTGGGCATCACCGGCAGTTGGCCGATCGCCGATCGTTGGGCGGTCGTCGGGGCGTACTACTACGACACCCGCGCCAAACAATCCGCCGATCAACTGGTGGGGCTGAAGTACAACACCTGCTGCTGGGCGGTGACCCTGGGCTATGAGCGCAAGATCACCGACTGGAACAACAGCAACAATACCAGCGTTTACGACAACAGAGTTTCGTTCAACGTCGAACTGCGCGGCCTGAGCAGCGATCATAGTCTCGGCTCCGCAGAAATGCTGCGCTCCGGCATTCTGCCGTATCAGCGCGCATTCTGACGCTTTGCAACACTTTGAAAACGAGAACTTTCACCCGCATTTGCGGATTACATAATGGGAAATGTATGAAGAACTGGAGAACGCTTATTCTCGGATTGGTGGTTTGCGCCAATGCCGCGTTCGCAGCACCCCAAGAAGTGGATAAAGTCGCCGCCGTCGTGGATAACGGCGTGGTACTCGAAAGCGACGTCAACGGTCTGTTGCAGTCAGTCAAGCTCAACGCCCAGCAGGCCGGCCAACAGTTGCCGGACGACAAGACGCTGCGCCATCAGATCATCGAACGGCTGATCATGGATAACATCCAGCTGCAGATGGCCAAGAAAATGGGCATTACCGTGTCCGACGCCGAGCTGGACAAAGCGATCGCCAACATCGCCGCGCAGAACCGCATGAGCGTCGATCAGCTGCGCAGCCGCCTGTCGTACGAAGGGTTGAACTACAACACCTACCGTTCGCAGATCCGCAAAGAGATGCTGATTTCCGAAGTGCGTAACAACGAAGTGCGCCGCCGCGTCACCATCCTGCCGCAGGAAGTGGACGCGCTGGCCAAACAGGTGGGCGCGCAGAACGGCAGCGACACCGAAATGAACATCAGCCACATCCTGATCCCGCTGCCGGAAAACCCGTCGCAGCAGCAGGTCGACAAAGCCGAAGAGCTGGCCAAACGCCTGGTGGGTGAGATCAACAGCGGTGCCGACTTCGGCAAGCTGGCGATCACCTACTCCGCCGATTCTCAGGCGCTGAAAGGCGGCAACATGGGCTGGGGCAAGCTGCAAGAGATCCCGACCCTGTTCGCTGAACGTCTGGTGAGCGCCAAGAAAGGCGACGTCGTCGGCCCAATCCGTTCCGGCGTCGGCTTCCACATCCTGAAAGTGAACGATATCCGCGGCGCCAGCCAGTCGGTGTCGGTCACCGAAGTGCACGCCCGTCACATCCTGCTGAAGCCTTCGGTGGTGCTGACTGACGATCAGGCGCGCGCCAAGCTGCAATCCGTTGCGGAAGCCATCAAGAGCGGCCGCGCCAAATTCGCCGACGAAGCCAAACAGCTGTCGCAGGATCCGGGTTCCGCCATGCAGGGCGGCGATCTGGGCTGGGCCTCCCCGGACATCTACGATCCGGCCTTCCGCGATGCGTTGCTGAAGCTGAGCAAAGGTGAAATCAGCGCGCCGGTCCACTCTTCCTTCGGTTGGCACCTGATTCAGCTGCTGGATACCCGTCAGGTGGATAAGACCGACGCCGCGCAGAAAGATCGCGCTTACCGCATGCTGTTCAACCGTAAGTTCGCCGAAGAGGCGCAGACCTGGATGCAGGAACAGCGCGCCCAGGCTTACGTGAAGATCCTCGATGGCAGCGATGCGCAGCAATAAACGCGTCGTCATTACCCCCGGCGAACCCGCCGGGGTGGGGCCGGATTTGGTAGCCGCCCTGGCGCAACAGGATTGGCCTGTTGAGCTGGTGGTGTGCGCCGATCCGGCCCTGCTGCTTGAACGCGCCAAGCGCTTGGGCCTGCCGCTGACGCTGCGCGACTACCAACCGCAGCAACCGGCCGAGGCGCAACGCGCCGGCACGCTGACCGTGCTGCCGGTGTCGCTCGCTCAGCCGGTCACCGCCGGTGAACTGAACGTCGGCAACAGCGCCTACGTGGTGGAAACCCTGGCGCGCGCCTGCGACGGCTGCCTGAACGGCGAATTTGCCGCTCTGATCACCGGCCCGGTGAACAAAGGCGTGATCAACGACGCCGGCGTGCCGTTTATCGGCCATACCGAATTCTTTGCCGATCGCAGCCGCTGCGATCGCGTGGTGATGATGCTCGCGACCGAAGAGCTGCGCGTGGCGCTGGCGACCACCCACCTGCCGCTGCTGGCGGTGCCGGGCGCCATCACGCAGCAGAGCCTGTTCGAAGTCATTCGCATTCTCGACCACGATCTGAAAACCAAATTTGGCATCGCTCAGCCGCACATTTATGTCTGCGGTCTGAATCCCCACGCCGGGGAAGGCGGCCATATGGGGCGCGAAGAGATAGACACCATCATCCCGGCGCTCGACGCGCTGCGCGCTGACGGTATCCATCTGATCGGCCCGCTGCCGGCGGACACCCTGTTCCAGCCCAAATATCTGCAAGATGCCGATGCGGTGCTGGCGATGTATCACGATCAGGGGCTGCCGGTGCTAAAATACCAAGGGTTCGGCCGCGCGGTGAATATCACCCTCGGTTTGCCTTTCATACGCACCTCGGTCGACCACGGTACCGCTCTGGAACTGGCCGGCACCGGCACCGCCGATGTCGGCAGTTTCCAAACGGCCCTGAATCTCGCCATTAAAATGATAATTAATTGTAATGAATAACAGAGTCCACCAAGGGCACTTTGCCCGCAAACGCTTTGGACAAAACTTTTTAACCGATCAGTTTGTCATCGATAGCATTGTCTCCGCCATTCACCCGCAGCCGGGCGAAGCGGTGGTCGAGATCGGCCCCGGCCTCGGCGCCTTGACCGAGCCGGTTGGCGCACGCATGGACCGCATGACGGTGATCGAACTGGACCGCGATCTGGCCACCCGGTTGGAGAACCACCCGCGGCTGAAAGACAAGCTGACCATCCGCCAGCAGGACGCCATGACGGTGAATTTCGCCGAACTGGCCGAGGAAGCTGGCCAACCGCTGCGCGTATTTGGTAACCTGCCGTACAATATTTCGACGCCGCTGATGTTCCACCTTTTCAGCTATACTCAGGCAATCCGCGACATGCACTTTATGTTGCAAAAAGAGGTGGTCAACCGTCTGGTGGCCGGCCCGAACAGCAAGGCCTACGGGCGTTTGACCGTGATGGCGCAGTACTACTGCAACGTCATTCCGGTGCTGGAAGTGCCGCCGACCGCGTTCGCGCCGCCGCCGAAGGTCGATTCCGCCGTGGTGCGCCTGGTCCCGCACACCGAGCTGCCGAACCCGGTGGGCGACGTGCGCATGCTGAGCCGCATCACCACGCAGGCGTTCAACCAGCGGCGGAAAACCATCCGCAACAGCCTGGGCGACCTGTTCACGCCGGAGCAGCTGACGGAGCTGGGCGTCGATCCTTCGCTCAGAGCAGAGAATATTTCTGTGGCGCAGTACTGCAAGCTGGCGAACTGGCTGTCAGCCAATCCGGCGCCGCAGCAATAAGGAGTTGTTGTCATGATTGATTCGCCCCGCGTGTGTATTCAGGTTCAGAGCATCTATGTGGAATCACAGTCGATCCCTGAAGAAGAGCGTTACGTCTTCGCCTATACCATTACCATCCGCAATCTGGGGCGGACCAACGTGCAACTGCTGGGCCGTTACTGGCTGATCACCAACAGCAACGGCCGCCAAACCGAAGTCCAGGGCGAAGGCGTGATCGGCGAACAGCCCGTCATTCCGCCCGGTGGAGAGTTTCAGTACACCAGCGGCGCCATTCTGGAAACGCCGCTGGGCACCATGGAAGGCCATTACGAAATGGTTGACCATCAGGGTCAGCCGTTCCGCACCGCTATTCCCGTGTTCCGCTTAGCCATTCCAACGCTGATCCATTAATTATGTCGACATACCTTATCGGCGACGTTCACGGCTGTTTCGATGAACTGAAGTCGCTGCTGGCTCAGGTTGCGTTCGATCCCGAGCGCGATCAACTGTGGCTGACCGGCGATCTGGTGGCGCGCGGCCCCGCCTCGCTGGACGTGCTGCGCTACGTGCGCTCGCTCGGCCCGGCGGTGCGCATGGTGCTGGGCAACCACGATCTGCACCTGCTGGCGGTTTACGCCGGCATTAGCCGCAACAAACCCAAAGATCGCATCACGCCGCTGCTGGAAGCGCCGGACGCCGACGAGCTGATCAACTGGCTGCGCCGCCAACCGGTGCTGCAGGTGGATGATGAGCAAAAGCTGGTGATGGCGCACGCCGGCATCACCCCTCAGTGGGATATCGACACCGCGAAAATGTGCGCGCGCGAAGTGGAGGCGGTATTGAGCAGCGACAGCTATCCGCTGTTCCTCGACACCATGTACGGCGACATGCCGAACAACTGGGCGCCGGAGCTGAGCGGCCTGGCGCGCCTGCGTTTCAGCACCAATGCGTTCACGCGCATGCGCTACTGCTTCCCCAACGGCCAGCTTGACATGATCTGCAAAGATGCGCCGGGCAGCGCACCGGCGCCGCTGAAGCCGTGGTTCGAACTGCCGCGCCTGGTGGATCCGGAATACACCATCATCTTCGGCCACTGGGCCTCGCTCGAAGGCAAGGGCACGCCGGAAGGCGTGATCGGGCTGGATACCGGCTGCTGCTGGGGCGGCGACCTGACGATGCTGCGCTGGGAAGACCGCCGTTACTTCACGCAGCCCGCCAATCGGGGCGAGGCGTCTGACCACGCCGGCAGACTGGCCGCATCCTGAAAATACAAAGGCGGCCCGGTGGCCGCCTTTGTTTTCTATATTATCGCCTTACGCCCCAATCACCCCGCCATCTTCACGCGTGATCATCAATACCGATGAACGCGGGCGCGGGCTGTTGTTCGGGAAGTGCGAATCGCCCTCTTCTCCCGGATGCTGCACGTTGACGAACATCGTCTTGTAGTCCGGGGTGAAAGTGATGCCGGTCAGTTCGCAGGACTTCGGCCCCACCATGAAACGGCGGATCTCGCCGCTGACCGGATCGCCCACCAGCATCTGGTTGTTGCCCTGCCCGACATAATCGCCCTTGTTGCTGTACTTGCCGTCGGTGAGGATCCACAGGCGGCCGGCGCGATCGAAGCCCAGCCCGTCCGGGCTGTTGAAGGTATTTTCCGCCGTGATGTTCGGCGTGCCACGGTTGACGCCTTCGGGGTGGGCGATCGGGTTGCCGCACAGCGCATAGATGTCCCAGGCGAAGACGTCGGCGGTGGCGTCGCCACCTTCATCCCAGCGAATGATTTGGCCATAGATATTGTTAGGCCGCGGGTTGGCGGCGTTCAGCGGCATCCCTTCCTCACCGCGCTTGCTGTTGTTGGTCAGCGTACAGTACGCGCGGCCGTCATGCGGGTTCACCGCGATCCACTCCGGGCGATCCATTTTGGTGGCGCCGACCTGCTGCGCCGCCTTGCGGGCGAAGATCAGCACTTCGGCCTCGTCGCGGAAGCCGTTCTCCGGCGTCAGGCCGTTCTTGCCGAACTCGAGCGCAATCCAGCGCCCTTTGCCCTTCAGCGGCGTGCCGGCCTCATCGCCGTCGAACTGCGCCACGTACAGCGTCCCCTCGTCCAGCAGCGTGCGATTGTTGGCCGGATTGGCGGCGTCGACCACGCCTTTGGAGACGTACTTATAGATATGTTCGCCGCGCTCGTCGTCGCCCATGTACACCACCAGGCGGCCGTCTTTGGCCACGGTCACCGCCGCATTTTCATGTTTGAAGCGGCCGAGCGCGGTGTGCTTGATGGGCGTCGAGGTCGGATTCAACGGATCGATCTCGACGATCCAGCCGTGGCGGTTGAATTCGTTGGGGTTCTTCGCCACGTCGAAGCGCTCATCATAATCCGGCCAGTTGCGCTCCGGCTCGCTGGCCTTCAGCGTGTAGCGCTTCTGTTCCGGCGTGGTGCGATAATCGGCCTGACGGGTGCCGAAATAGGTGTCGAAGTTTTCCTCGCAGGTCAGATAGGTCCCCCACGGCGTCTTGCCGTTGGCGCAGTTGCCGAAGGTGCCCAGCACCTTGCGGCCGCTCGGATCGGCGGCGGTCTGCAGCAGCGGGTGCCCGGCGGCCGGGCCGCTGAACTGCATTTCGCTGTTGGCGGTGATGCGGCGGTTATAGCGCGACGGGCGTTCCACCTCCCAGCGCTGGCCGTCGCCGACCCGCTTGACCGCCACAATGGAGACGCCGTGCGCCGCCTGTGACTTGCGCACCTCTTCCAGGCTGGTGGCTTTGGCGCCGCCGTGGGCGAACAGATACTGTTCGTTGACGTATTCGTTATTGATGGCCATCACGCCGTGATTGTCATCAATAGGGAAGAAGCTCATGCCGTCATTGTTGTCGCCAAACTGTTTTTCCTGATCGGCGGCGCTGTTGTTGCCCTGCGGATCGAAGGCCGGCGCGCCGTCCACCAGCGGCTCGCCCCAGGAGATCAGCACCTCCGCGCGGTAGCCCGGCGCGATGGTCACCTCGTCGGCGGTAGATGCGGCGATGCCCTGAAAGCCCAGCAGCCTGTTCGGTGGCAGATCCTCGGCCAACGCCTCGGCGGAGACCGACCAGATGCCACCGCCGAGAAAGCCGGCCAGGCCGACGGCGCCGGCGCTGCCGAGCAACAGCTTGCGGCGAGTGGGATCGATCAGGCGGTCGGCGTCTAATTGCTCAATTTGCTTGGTCATAACGTGGTTACCTTTTTAGTTATGGCGCCGCGGTCAAGATTCACCAGAGTTGCCGTGGCGCTCGGAGTTGGGCTTCATACTAATCAGGTAATGTGACGGAAAGGTTACGAATGACCGGCGTAAAAAGACCGGGGGCGCAATTGCTTGCGCCCCCGGGGATAACTGGCTAACGCGCTGAGATCAGCGGCGCTGCAGGATTTCGAAACAGTAGCTGTGCGAGTTCAGATTGTCGGCGTCGTGGAATTCGCTGAACGTGGTTTCCCACTCGTCCGGCTCGTAATCCGGGAAGTGGGTATCGCCGCCGACTTCGGCGTCGATGTGCGTCAGGTACAGACGGTCGGCGCGCGGCAGCAACTGGGTATAGATGCGCCCACCGCCGATCACCATCACTTCTTCCACCTCGCCCGCGGCGGCCAGCGCCTCATCCAGCGAGGTTACCCAGGTCACCCCGGCTTCGCTGCCCGGGCGGCTGCTCAAAACGATATTGTGGCGGCCCGGCAGCGGGCGGCCGATGGACTCGAAGGTCTTTCGGCCCATAATAACCGGCTTATTCAACGTGTTGCGTTTAAACCACGCAAGGTCCGCCGGCAGGTGCCACGGCATGGCGTTTTCCATGCCAATAACGCGATCCGCCGCCAAGGCAGCGATCAGGCTGATAATCATTGTTTAACCCTGTGTAGGCAGCAAAATTGGTGACACTATACGTAAAGGCCTGAGTGCCGTCGATAGGCTAATCAAGCAAGATGAATATATAAGATAGCTCTTATCAGCATATCTAATAACCAACGTTCTTTCGCCGGGAAATTTCACACGCCGGGGCGTTTGCGGTACAGCCACAGGCCCGGTAACGACAGGCCGATCGACAAGGCACCGACGATGAAACTGGCCTTGAGGAAGTTGGTGATCATGGTCTCCATCAAGGCCTCGCTGTAGCCCAGATGCGAGATCTCCACCACAGTTATCATCGCGGTATAGGCGGAAATGCCGGGGAACATCGGGATCACCGCCGCCACGGTGAATACCTTCGGGTGCGCCAGCAGCCAGCGCGACCAGTAGATGCCGATGATGCCGATCAGGATCGCCGCCAGCAGCGAGGCCCACTCGATGTTCATGCCGGCATGCATCATCAGCATGCGCGAACCGCGCCCGATAGCCCCGAGCAATGCGCAATAGCGCAGCGCACGCAGCGGCACGTTAAACACCATGGCGAAGCCCAGCGCCGGCACCGCCGCCAACAGCATCTCCTGCAACAAGGCCCACAGCAGATTCATGACCACCCCCGCAGATCCCACAGCGACATCGCCATCACCACGCCGATACAGGTCGCCAGCGTCAGCAGGCTGGCCATCGCCCAGCGCGCCAGCCCGGTATTCACATGCCCCTTGAACATGTCGGCCACCGCGTTGATCAGCGGGAAGCCCGGCACCAGCAGCAGCACGCTGGCGGCCATCGCCACGCTCGAGGTGTCTTTAAACGCCGGCAGGCGCAGCAGCAGTCCGGAGATCGACGTCGCGACAAATGCCGTCAGGCAAAAATTGATCAGCGGATTCATCTGGCGGGCGGTGAGGATCTGGCGCACCAACATCGCCGTGCCGCTGGCGATAAAGGTCACCAGGAAGGCGTCGCCGCCACCGCCGTTGAGCATGCTGAAGCACCCGCAGGACAGCCCCACCATCAATACCACCAGCCAGCGCGGGTAGCGCAGCGGCCGGATCCTTTCAAAGCGGCGCGCCACGTCGTGCGCATCCGCCAGGCGATGCTCGGCGAGGATCACGATATGCTGCACTTCGGTCACCACCTGCATATTGATGCCGCGATCGACGTTCTTACGGGTGGTGGTCAGACAGGCACCATGGCTAAGAGTGGTCAATACCACCGCATTGGCGGAGATCGAGCTTTCCACGCTGTCCATGCCCAGCGCCAGTCCCAGGCGAGTTGATAACTGTTCCACCACCGTGCTCTCGGCGCCGTGCTGCAACAGCAGCAACGCGCATTGAATGCACAGTCGGGTGATTTCACGCTGTTGCCGGTGCGGTTCCGGCCTGTCTGTGGCGGTAGTCTGCTGCATGGTGCTCCGTCGCTGGCGGTAGATGAATTATTATCATAGAGCCTAACAATACCTCATTGGGTTGATGCGCATCAGAGGAAGCGGCGTTATTATCGCCAGATTGCTGCCTTTTGCGCGAGACGCCTCCCATGCTTGAAACTTCACTGTTCGTCGCCGGCATTGCCGCCCTCGGCATGCTTTCCCCCGGCCCGGATTTTTTCCTGGTGATCAAAAACGCCGCCCGCTACCCGCGGCTGGCCGCCATGATGACCGCCTTCGGCGTGATCTGCGGCGTCGCCACCCACATGTCTTACTGCGTCGCCGGGCTGGCGGTGGTGATCACCACCACACCGTGGCTGTTCAACCTGCTGAAATACGCCGGGGCAGTCTATCTGGTGTGGATCGGCATCCAGGCGCTACTGTCGCGCGGCGGCGGCAAAATGAACGTCAGCAATCTGCCGCAGCAGCAGGTCAGCCTGAAGAGCGCCTTTGCGCAAGGCTACCTGTGCAACCTGCTGAATCCGAAAGCCACCCTGTTCTTCCTGGCGGTCTTCACCCAGGTGCTGCAGATCGATTCCGGTCTGGGTGACAAGCTGTGGTACGCGGGGATTATTCTCGGCCTGTCGGTCATCTGGTGGCCGCTGCTGGTATTTTTGATCCAGAGCGGGCCGGTGCGCCGCGGGTTGGAAAAGACGCAGAAGATCGTCGACAAATTGCTGGGCGGCATGTTGATCGCCTTAGGCATCAAGGTGGCGCTGAGCTAAGCAAAAAAAGGGGCGCCATCACGGCGCCCCTCCCCTTATCCTTTGGCTTCCACCACTTCATCCTCCGGCGCCTTGCCGTCGATACTGCCGCGCCAGCCGGTCTGCTGCACCCGCGCCAGCCGATTCTGATCCTGCTCGATGGCCGCGCTGAGCATCTCCTTGGCCCGCTGCAGGCTGGCGATACGGAATTCAGTATCCTGGTAATTATCCAGCGTATCTTCCAGCATCTTCAGGTTATAGCGACGGAACGTGTCCGCTTTCTCGCGCGCCTCATAGGCGTCCAGCCCCAGCAACTCCAGCGTTTCACGGCCGACGCGCAGCGAGCTTTCGAAGGTTTCGCGCTCCGGTTTTTCCACCCCCAACTGCCGCAGCTGATACCAGTGATCGACGTCGCGCGCCCGCGCCACCACCTTAAGATGCGGGAAGTGCTGCCTGGCCAGCTCGGTTAACGCCAGGCTGTCTTCCACGTCGTCGATGGCGTTGATCAGCACCTTGGCGTGAGCGGCGCCGGCGGCCTCCAGCAGATCGGCGCGCGTGGCGTCGCCGTAGAACACCTTGGTGTCGAATTTACGCAGCGTTTCGATATGGTCCGGATCGTGATCAAGTACCACGGTGTGCACGCCGTTGGCCAACAGTAAACGACCGGCGATCTGGCCGAAACGGCCGAAGCCGGCGATGATCACGCTGGCATTCTCATCATCAATGACGTCAGCCGGGCGATCCTCTTTCGGCGCATTTTTCTCCAGCTGCGCGGCGATCACCAACAGCAGCGGGGTGGCCGCCATCGACAGCGCCACCGCCAGCGTCAGCGACTTGGCCCATTCAACCGGCAAGACGCCGGCCAGCTGTGCGGCGCTGAAAATCACGAAGGCGAACTCACTGCCCTGCCCCAGCAGAATGGCGAACAGGCCGCGCTGGCGCTTCGGCACGCCGAGCAGCGGCCCAATCAGCCACAGCAACGCCGCCTTGATCAGCATAAAGCCCAGCAGCAGCGAGGCGATCAGTAACGGATGATGGAACAGCGTGCCGAAGTCGATCGACATGCCGACGCCGATGAAGAACAGCCCCAGCAGCAACCCCTTGAACGGCTGAATATCGCTCTCCAGCGCGTGGCGGTATTCCGAGCTCGCCAACAGCACCCCGGCGAGGAACGCCCCCATCGCCATCGACAGCCCGGCCATCTCCAGCAGGATGCCGAAGCCGAACACCAGGAACAACGCCACGGCGCTGAACACTTCACGCATGCCCGAACGGGCGACGAAGTGCAGCAGCGGGCGGGTGACGTAGCGGCCGAGCAACACCACCATCGTCAACGCGCCCACCACCTTGGCCGCCGACAGCATGAAAGCGCCCAGCGTGGTGGTGGCGCCGCTGCTGGCCAGCAGCGGGATCATCGCCACCAGCGGGATCGCCGCGATATCCTGGAACAGCAGCACCGCAAACGCGCTGCGGCCGATCGGCGACGGCGTCAGATTGCGTTCGCTCATCGCCTGCATGGCAATGGCGGTGGATGAGAGCGCCAGCGTCAGGCCAATCAGCAACGCCACCTTCCAGTTAAGGCCAAGGAAGTAACAGAAGGCGCTCAGCGCCAGGCCGCAGCCCACCATCTGAATGCTGCCGCCGCCGAACACCGAGGCACGCAGCGTCCACAGCCGTTTAGGATCCAGCTCCAGGCCGATGATAAACAGCATCAGCACCACGCCGATCTCGGCGAAGGTCAGGATCGATTCGGCGTCCGACACCAGCTTCAGCCCCCAGGGGCCAATGATGCAGCCGGCGATCAGGTAACCGAGCACCGAGCCCAGTCCCAGGCGCACCGCGATCGGCACAAACAGCGCCGCGGAGCCGAGGTAGATCAGCCCTTCGATCATCATGTGGTGATTATCCATGGCTGGCCTCCCGGGTTTCCGCTTCGGCATGTTCCATCAGGTAGTCGACCAGCCGCTGGCGGTAGGCTTCGCCGGCGGCGAGCAGCGCCGGCTCGTTGCAGGTAAAGGTATTGTGCACGGCGAAATAAGGCAGCCAGGTCATGCCGCAATAGATCGCCGTGGCCTGCAGCGGCTGCGCCAGCGCGGCGAAGTTGGGGAAGTCGCCCAGCTCGAAGTGGTGCTCGTCGCCGCCGCTGGTCACTGCCCACAGGCAGTCTTTACCCACCAGCGCATTGCCGTCGTGGCCGTAGGCCCAGCCGTGCTCCAGCACTTTGTCGATCCACAGCTTCAACAACGGCGGGAAGCTGTACCACTGCATCGGATGTTGCAGCACCACCAGGTCGGCGCGCTCCACCGCCCGCTGCTCGGCGTTGATGTCGATATTGAAATCGGGGTACAGCTCATACAGCGAGCGCACCTCCACCTCGGGGAGATCCTTCACCGCCTGCAGCAGGCGGTGATTGGCATGCGAATGCCGGGGATACGGGTGAGCATAAATTATCAGAATCATTGTTATCGTCGTTCCTTCGTTCCTTGCCAATACACCAAGCATATACCAATCACACAGAGTGACAGTTTGCCCACTGATTGATAGCGGAAATTTTTAACGCCAGCCGACAAATTCGCTGAATAAAAAAGGGCGCTGCATCTGCAGCGCCCCTTACGTTGCGTTATCGCGCGGTTACTTGCCGATGCGCGCGTGCATTTCCTGTACCGACGTCACCTGCTCGGTCGGATCCGCTTTCAGCGCCATCGCGGTGGCGAAGCCGCCGTTCAGCGTGGTGTCGTAGTGCACCTTGTACTGCAGTGCGCTGCGGCGAATCAGCTTGGAGTCCTCAATCGCCTGACGGCCTGCCGTGGTGTTGACGATGTAGGTGTACTCGCCGTTCTTGATACGGTCCTGAATGTGCGGACGCCCTTCGTGCACCTTGTTGACCAGACGCGGGTTGATGCCCGCTTCGCCCAGCACCACCGCGGTGCCGTGGGTGGCGTCCAGCTCGAAGCCCTGCTTCAGCAGGCTGGCGGCCAAATCGACCACGCGGGCTTTATCGCCTTCACGCACCGACAGCAGCGCGCGGCCCTGCTTCTTCATGCCCGAGTTGCTGCCCAGCATCGCTTTGGAGAAGGCTTCCGCGAAGGTGCGGCCCACGCCCATCACTTCCCCGGTAGAGCGCATTTCCGGCCCCAGAATCGGGTCGACGCCCGGGAATTTGTTGAACGGCAGCACCACTTCTTTCACCGAATAGTACGGCGGGATGATCTCTTCGGTCACGCCCTGTTCAACCAGCGTTTTGCCGGCCATCACGCGCGCGGCCACTTTGGCCAGCGGCACGCCGGTCGCTTTGGAGACGAACGGCACGGTGCGCGCGGCGCGCGGGTTGACTTCAATCAGGTAGACTTCGTTGTCTTTCACCGCGAACTGCACGTTCATCAGGCCGCGCACCTGCAGCTCGAACGCCAGTTTTTCCACCTGACGACGCATCACGTCCTGAATTTCCTGGCTCAGGGTGTACGCCGGCAGCGAACACGCGGAGTCGCCGGAGTGCACGCCCGCCTGCTCGATGTGCTCCATGATGCCGCCAATCAGCACGCGTTCGCCGTCGCAAATGGCATCGACGTCCACTTCCACCGCGTCGTCCAGGAAGCGATCCAGCAGCACCGGCGCATCGTTGGATACGCTGACCGCAGTCTGGAAGTAGCGGCGCAGGTCGGTTTCGTCGTAAACGATTTCCATCGCCCGGCCGCCCAGCACGTAGGAAGGACGCACCACCAGCGGATAACCGATGGCCGCCGCCTTCTCCACCGCCTGTTCGATGGCGGTCACGGTGGCGTTGGCCGGTTGCTTCAGGCCCAGACGGTTGACCGCCTGCTGGAAGCGCTCGCGGTCTTCGGCGCGGTCGATGGCGTCCGGACTGGTGCCGATAACCGGCACGCCTGCGGCTTCCAGCTCGCGCGCCAGCTTCAGCGGAGTCTGGCCGCCATACTGCACGATCACACCCTTCGGCTTCTCGATGCGCACGATTTCCAGCACGTCTTCCAGCGTTACCGGCTCAAAGTACAGGCGGTCTGAGGTGTCGTAGTCGGTGGAGACGGTTTCCGGGTTACAGTTGACCATGATGGTCTCGTAGCCGTCTTCACGCAGCGCCAGCGAAGCGTGCACGCAGCAGTAGTCAAACTCGATGCCCTGGCCGATACGGTTCGGCCCGCCGCCCAGCACCATCACTTTCGGCCGGTCATTGGTCGGGTTGGACTCGCACTCTTCTTCATAGGTGGAGTACATATAGGCGGTGTCGGTGGCGAATTCCGCCGCGCAGGTATCCACGCGCTTGTACACCGGATGCAAACCGTAGCTGTGGCGCAGCTTGCGAATTTCGCTCTCGGCGACGCCGGCCAGCTTGGCCAGACGCGCATCGGCGAAGCCTTTGCGCTTCAGAGTGCGCAGGAACTCTTTGTTCAGGCCGTTGATGCCCGCCTCGGCCACCTGCTCTTCCAGGCGCACCAGCTCTTCAATCTGCACCAGGAACCAGCGGTCGACGTTGGTCAGGTTGAACACGCCGTCTACCGACAAACCGGCGCGGAAGGCGTCGGCGATGTACCAGATGCGGTCGGAACCGGCGTCTTTCAGCTCGCGGCGGATTTTGGTCAGCGCTTCCGGATCGTCCAGGCTCACTTTCGGATCGAAGCCGGTGGCGCCCACTTCCAGACCGCGCAGCGCTTTTTGCAGCGATTCCTGCTGGGTGCGGCCGATGGCCATCACTTCGCCGACCGACTTCATCTGGGTGGTCAGGCGATCGTTGGCGCCGGCAAACTTCTCGAAGTTGAAGCGCGGGATCTTGGTCACGACGTAGTCGATGGACGGTTCAAACGACGCCGGGGTGCGGCCGCCGGTGATGTCGTTCATCAGCTCATCGAGGGTGTAGCCCACCGCCAGCTTGGCGGCGATCTTGGCGATCGGGAAGCCGGTGGCTTTCGACGCCAGCGCCGAAGAGCGCGACACGCGCGGGTTCATTTCGATGACGATCAGGCGGCCGGTTTTCGGGTTGACCGAGAACTGCACGTTGGAGCCGCCGGTTTCGACGCCGATCTCACGCAGCACCGCCATCGAGGCGTTGCGCATGATTTGGTATTCCTTGTCGGTCAGGGTCTGGGCCGGCGCGACGGTGATCGAGTCGCCGGTGTGGATGCCCATGGCGTCGAAGTTTTCGATGGAGCAGACGATGATGCAGTTGTCGTTCTTATCACGCACCACTTCCATCTCGTACTCTTTCCAACCGATCAGCGATTCATCGATCAGCAGCTCGTTGGTCGGCGACAGGTCCAGGCCGCGTTCGCAGATCTCTTCGAACTCTTCGCGGTTGTAGGCGATGCCGCCGCCGGTGCCGCCCATGGTAAAGGAAGGACGGATGATGCACGGGAAGCCGACGTCAGCGGCCACTGCCAGCGCTTCTTCCATGGTGTGCGCGATGCCGGAACGCGCGGTATCCAGACCGATTTTCTTCATCGCCACATCGAAACGGCGACGGTCTTCGGCCTTGTCAATCGCATCGGCGGTGGCGCCGATCATGGTAACGCCGAACTCGGCCAGCACGCCCTGACGCTCCAGTTCCAGCGCGCAGTTCAGCGCCGTCTGGCCGCCCATGGTCGGCAGCACCGCATCCGGGCGCTCTTTTTCGATGATCTTGCGCACCACTTCCCAGTGGATCGGCTCGATGTATGTCGCGTCGGCCATTTCCGGGTCGGTCATGATGGTCGCCGGGTTGGAGTTGACCAGAATGACGCGGTAACCCTCTTCGCGCAGCGCTTTACACGCCTGGGCACCCGAGTAGTCGAACTCACACGCCTGGCCGATAACGATCGGGCCAGCGCCGAGGATCAGGATGCTTTTTATGTCTGTACGTTTTGGCATTTTTTACTGCTCCTGATTATTTGGCGTTAGAACGGTAAGTCTCAATCAGTTCGATAAAGTGATCGAACAGCGGCGCGGCATCGTGCGGGCCTGGGCTGGCTTCCGGGTGGCCCTGGAAGCTGAACGCCGCTTTGTCGGTGCGGTGAATGCCCTGCACCGTGTGGTCGAACAGCGATTTGTGCGTCACGCGCAGGTTCGCCGGCAGATTGTTCTCATCTACCGCAAAGCCGTGGTTCTGCGCGGTGATCATCACGGTGTTGTTGTCCAGATCCTTCACCGGGTGGTTGCCGCCGTGGTGGCCGAGCTTCATCTTCATGGTTTTCGCCCCGCTGGCCAGCGCCAGCAGCTGGTGGCCCAGGCAGATGCCGAACACCGGAATGTCGGTTTCCAGGAACTGTTTGATGGCGGTGATGGCGTAGTCGCACGGCTCCGGATCGCCCGGGCCGTTGGACAGGAAGATGCCGTCCGGATTCATTTTCAGCACCTCGTCGGCCGGGGTCTGCGCCGGCACCACGGTCAGGCGGCAGCCGCGATCCACCAGCATGCGCAGGATGTTGCGCTTGGCGCCGTAGTCGTAAGCCACCACGTGGAACGGCAGTTCCGCGGCGGTTTTGGCTTCCGGCAGGTCGCCTTCAAGCGTCCAACTGCCTTGCTGCCAGCTGTAGGCCTCTTGGGTGGTGACCTCTTTCGCCAGATCCATGCCCTTCAACCCCGGAAAGCCTTGCGCCTTGGCCAGCGCCAGCGCGGCATCCGGCGAATCGGCGGCGATGATGCAGCCGTTCTGGGCGCCTTTCTCGCGCAGCAGGCGAGTCAATTTACGGGTATCGATATCGGCGATCGCCACGATGTTGTGACGCTTGAGGTAGTCGGACAGGCTTTCTTCGTTGCGGTAGTTGCTGGCGATCAGTGGGAGGTCGCGAATGACGAGGCCTTGGGCGTGTACTGCGGAGGATTCTTCGTCGGAAGCGTTGGTGCCGACATTGCCGATATGAGGATAAGTAAGAGTAACGATCTGGCGGGAATAGGAAGGATCAGTGAGGATTTCTTGATAACCGGTCATCGACGTATTGAAGACCACTTCCCCCACTGCCGTTCCCTCTGCCCCGATGGCCCGACCGTGGAATTGGGTTCCGTCTTCCAGAACCAATAGCGCTGACTTTATCAAAACACCCTCCAAGGAATAATCAATCACAATATTTGCATATTAATTCAGATATCGCGATCTAAATCAATGCAAAAACCGTCCGCGAGGCCAATTTTTGGCAAATTGGGCGCATTTTAATGATGAGTGCCTGGCTTGTCTACCCAAACTGCCGTTTTTTGTTTTATTTTTGCAGTTCTCGGCGCTCATGCGGCTTGAGCGGCGATAAAAACACAGAAAACCGGGGCTGGAAAACGGTTGCGGGGAAGAATGACGGAAAATAGTGCCGGAATGGGACAAAAAAGACGCTGAAAAAGCCAATGGTGGAAAAAAAGCAGATAATTAGCAAGATAAACATAAACAAATACCAGCCTTGACAAGGAAACAACATCAACACGATATTTATCATGTTAAAAAAAAAGGACAATAAAATTATTGCCCGATTATCATAGCATTATGATCAATACAACCACATCACGATGGTATGCAAATCAATTATAACTGGTCCAAATTCAACACGTCGCGCATATCAAATAAACCTTTATCCCGGTTATGTAACCAGGTAGCCGCGCGCACCGCGCCGCTGGCGAAAGTCATGCGGCTGGAGGCCTTGTGGGTGATTTCCACCCGCTCGCCGATGTCGGCGAACATCGCGGTGTGCTCGCCGACGATGTCGCCGGCGCGAATGGTGGCGAAGCCGATGCTCTTCGGATCGCGCTCGCCGGTATGGCCTTCGCGCGCATAGACCGCACAGCTTTTCAGATCGCGCCCCAGCGCGCCGGCGATCGCTTCGCCCATGGCCAACGCCGTGCCCGACGGCGCATCCACTTTGTGGCGGTGGTGCGCCTCGACGATTTCGATATCGGTATAGTCGCCCATCACCTGCGCGGCCCTCTCCAGCAGTTTCAGCACCAGGTTGACGCCGACGCTGAAGTTGGCGGCGAACACGATGCCGATATGCTGCGCTGCAGCGCGGATCGCCTGCTTGCCCGCGTCATCGAAGCCGGTGGTGCCAATCACCATCGCCTTGTGGTGCGCCACGCAAAAATCCAGGTAGTTCCGCGTGCTTTCCGGGCGGGTGAAGTCGATCAAAATGTCGAACTCGCTAGCCACTTTCTCCAGGCTGTCGCTTACCTTGACGCCCAGTGCGCCAATGCCCGCCAACTCGCCGGCATCGACGCCGATCAGGCTTGAACCCGGGCGCGACAACGCCGCGCCCAACACCACGCCTTCCGCCTGCTGCACCGCCTGGATCAACTGACGGCCCATCCGGCCGCCGGCGCCCGCAATCGCAATGCGGATTTGTGAATCACTCATGCTTGCTCTCTTCTTGATTTGACGCCTATCCCATTAGGCTATCGATTCAGGGTAACTGCCCCGCTGCAGCGCCGCCAGAGGATTCATTTCATAATTAGAAAATTATGATATTCCCCCGTTTTCATCAGCGGCGCTGTCGTGAGATTAACATTCAACCGATTTGGCGGCCTGCGACGATTGTACATAATCATGCAGTTTCCATGGCAAAAAAATGCAGAAAAAAGGCGCCGAAAACGGCGCCTGTGGAAAGGATCACAGCGAAGTCAGGCAGTAATGGCGGCCACTTCGTTGGCGATCGCCGTCAGCGCATCGTGGCGGGCATAGTCCTCACGCACCAGTGCCGCGCGCTGGCGATAGATCGGCTGCTGCAGAATGCGCGTCGCCGCCGCCAGGATCTGTTCAGGGCTTGGCGTGCTGGTGTGCAGGCTGATGCCGCAGCCGGCGGCGACCACGCGCGCGGCCGCCTCCAGTTTGTCTTCGCCGGTGCCGGCGACGATCAGCGGCACGCCGCTGTTCAGCGCATAGTTGATCGAGCCGTAACCGCCGTTAGTGATCAGCAGCGCCGTCTCCGGCAACCAGCGTTCGAAGGAGATAAACTCCCGCACTCTGGCATTGGCCGGCAGCGCGTCCATCAGTCCTTCCGTCGCCCGCCCGCCGGTGGTGGCCAACACCCGCACCGGCAGATGAGCCAGCGCTTGCAGCGTCGGCACGATCAGCTGATGCAGATCGACATTGGCCAACGTGCCCTGCGTCACAATCACCAGCGGCCGACGATCGTCCGCCTCCCACAGCGTTTCTTCCGCCGCCGGCTGGCCGCCGCTGCGCAGCGGGCCGACGAAGCGCACGCCGCTCGGCAGATCGTCACGCTCATATTCCAGCGCCGTGGTAGCCAGCTGCAGGAAACGCTCGCAGCCGCCGATCAGCGCGTCGGTGAACGGGCGATCCAGCGCCCGTCCCCCCGCCTGCACCAGCGCCGCATCGAAGCTCTGCTGTACTTCATCGAGCAGCACGCGCGTTTCTTCATCCACCAGCTGCTCACGGGTCAGCGCCTGCGGCAGCAGCGCCGGCGGGATGCGCGGACCATAAAAAATAGCATCGCGCGAGGAATACGACAGCGGCGTGACCCCGATACCGAAGACCGGCGGCCGTTCGGCAGACTGCAGCAGCGGCAGCACGCCGTAGAAGCAGTTCTCCACCATCAGCAGATCGGTGTCTTCGGCAGCGATGGCCGCACGCAGTTGCCGATCCAGCAGCGGGATCGGCGCGGCGAAGAAATCTTTCAGCGCCAGCGCCATCTGTGCATTGCCCGGCGGCAGGGCGGCGCGCTCGGGGAAGTGCTGCTCCAGGTGGCGGTAATCGAAATCCACCTGCGCGTCGAACGGCACGAAGCTCGCGCCCACCGCCTCGGCGCGTTCGCGGAACAGCGCGCCGGTCATCACCCGCACCTGATGCCCTTGGGCAATCAGGTGGCGAGCGATGGCCAACATCGGGTAGACGTGCCCCGGAGTGGCGACTGCCGCCATCAATATCCTTGCCATAATGCTCCTTTACGCTTCTGCGTTAGCCGGCTTCAGCGCCAGATTGGCGCACACCGGGTTGCTCTGAATATGCACGCGCTGCAAATGACGCGCGGAACGGGCGGTGAAGCCCTCACGCCCATGCAGCAGCGAGAAGTTGTCCGCCACCACCACGTCGCCCTGTTGCCATTGGTGGGCATAATAGTGACGCGGATCGTACAGATGCTGCTGCAGAGTGTGGTGGAACTGTTCCTGCTGTTGTTCCGGCACGCCGTGATATTCCAGCGCATGTTGATTGAGGAATTTTTTCCCCTCCGTCGGCGGTTCATTGTAGCGCATGATCAAGCCCCTGCCGTTCGGGTGCTGCACCACCAGCGGCGAACAGACTTCACCGCCGTAGTGCACCACCTGCTTGATGCGGTAGGTGATCGAGACCGACAGCCACTGATCCAGCAACGCTTCGTCCGCATTGGCCAGCAAGCGCGTGGTGTCGACGAAGGTCGTGCACCCGCCTTCGTCCGGCGACGGCGCCGCCACGCAGTGGAACAGCTGGAACTCGGGAATAGTCGGCTTATACATGCCATCCCAATGCAGCGGGACGTAGCTGCTGTCGAAAATATGATCCTTGGCGTCCGGATGTTCCTTCACGTCCAGCACCGCGCCAAACGGCCACATCATGATCTCGCCCCACTGCTCGGCGTAGCGAGTCAGGACTTCCGGCTCGCTGAAACCGGAGTCAAATCCGCGCAGCACCAGCAAGTGATGCTCCTGCGCCAGCGCCCGCAGCGCTGCCACCGGCAGTTCGCCAATCTTTTGCCCCGGATGCTGCGGCGTCAGGATCGCGCCAAACGGGGTATTCGGTTGAATATGGCAATTAAGCGGTTGGTTATTCATCGGTGATTCTCCTTGCATCGAATGTGCTGCTCACACGGCAACGTGCCGTCAAAAACGCGTCCGCCAGGATTTCGGGCGCAAAAGCCTGCAGCGGCCTCAGGCCATCTGCGGTTGTTCGATCAGGTAATGGCTCGGCGTGCCGCGAATCTCCACCAATTCGCCGTCCAGGCTCTGCGCATCTTTACGCTTCATCAGCACGAACTGGCCGTTCACGTTGGCTGCCACGCCATGCCACGGCGTCAGCCAGTCGTCTTTGGTCGGCATCATGTGGATGCCTATCTTCAGGCTATCGGCCGGCTGCGGGTGAATCGACAGGCGTATCGCCGCCGGGAAATGCTGGGCCAGCAGGTTGCCCCAGGCCCAGCTGCGCTGGATAACGCCGCAGGCGCGCCGTTTGGCGTCTTTTTGCAGCGCGGCGTTGGAACCGCTGTAGCCCGGCAGGAGGCTGTCTTCATACAAGAAGCGCGTGATGGCGCGATACAGCATTAATCCCTGCTCGTCCTGCATCAGCTGGCGCTTGATCGCCTCTTCCGATTCGGCATAGCCGTCCACCAACAGCCGGCGCAGCAGATCGTAGTCATCGGTATGCTCCGCCAGGCCTTTGACGTCGCCGAGGTTGAATACACTAAGATGCGTCGCGCCCACTTCATGCAACAGGCTTTCAATCTCACGTTGATAATGGTTGATCGCTTCGTCGCTGACGCGGATCAGATCGCCGAACACATGGCCGTCGGAACAGATAACGATATGCGCGCCCGGCGGGTAATAGAGTTGAATGCGCTGGCACAGCGAGTTGAGGAAGATCAGCGACAGCCGCTCCGCCATGTCCGGCACCGCGCCTATCACCTTATTGGCGTTGGGTGACTTGGTCGGAAAAGCCGGCAGCACGAATTCGATGCGCTGGTCGTTTTCAATGAATGCCCGAATGCGCGGCAATTGCACCTGAGTGACCTGCCGCTCTTCTTCAGCCAGAGAAGCATCGTCGGCGATGAGGCGACGTCGATATTGCAATAATTCACGTAGGATTTTTAATGCTATTTCTTCTTTTTTCTGTGCGCTATCCACAATGAGCTCCTGTTGCGATGTGGCGCGGGTGTATTATTGGCAAGCGCAATAAGATTTATCAAAAAGAGATAAAGCGCATGCAAAATAATAATCAGCCCGTCGTTTATATGCTTCAGGCAATATAGGAAAGATGGTGCTATATTATTAGCCCGTATAATTCACAATCTAGGTTAAGTTGTGCTTAACAAACTATGAGCAATATTTTAAAACGCATGGCCATTTTCTCAAAAGTGGTCGATTGTGGCGCATTCAGCATGGCAGCAAAAGAATTGGGCATGACGACATCGGCCGTCAGCCAGCATATTCGCCAGCTGGAGGAACATCTGGGCATTCAATTACTGTTGCGATCGACGCGCTCATTGAGCCTGACCGAAGCCGGATTGTGCTTTTATGAAGATTGTCTGCTGATGATCCACGCCGCCGAGCGCGGGCAACAGCGGATCGCCGCGCTGCGCGGTGAGCTGGTCGGTGAACTGCGCGTCGCCACCTCGACCGAATTCGCCACCCATTATCTGGTGCCGGCGCTGCAGAGCTTCCTCGACGAACACCCGCGCATCACGCTGCGGTTGGAAATCCACGATGAGAGAATAGACCTCATCGCGCAACGCATCGATCTGGCGATACGCGGCGGCGCGCTGGCTGACTCCAGTTACGTCTCAACGCGGCTGGCGCGCTGCCGCGAAGTGCTGTGCGCTTCCCCGGCCTACCTGGCACACCACGGGGTGCCGGATTCGCCGCAGGCGCTGACCCATCATCATTGGGTCACCTTTACGCCGCTCGGCAATCCGCAGTTTGTTCGCCTGATCCATCGCGACGGCGGCGAGCACCGCATGCGCATGACCGGGCGACTGTTCACCAACAGCGGCATGGCGATGAAGGAGCTGGCGCTGACCGGCAAAGGCATCATTCGCAATTTCTTCGCCAACGTCGAGCGAGAGTTGCGCAGCGGCGAGCTGATTGAAATATTGCCCGACTGGCGATTACCGGAAATTAATTGCTATGCCATTATGCCGCGACGGGAGATCCAGCCATTAAAAGTCCGGCGATTGCTGGAGCATATGAAGCTCTATTTAAAGGAGAAAGGATTAAACGACCTAGAACAGATTCGACAAGAATAAAATAAGAAACATCTGCAAGACCACTATTGTAATTATTGTAATCACGTTGACGACACCAGGCCCTATTTAGATTGCAGCCTAATGATATTCTATTTAATGACTTCATTCAGCCTATATAATTAATGACGCCACCGCTACTTCAAATACTCAGAATAAATTTGACTTTAGTTAGCAGAAAATTTGAATATACTCAGCATTTTATTTTTAATGCCGTTGGCATTCCAAAAAAAAAACGGGAAGCCTAAGCTCCCCGTTGTCATTCACTCACGCACCTCAGTCAATCTGACGGACGTCCACGCGTAGCTCTTTCGGCACTTCGAACACGATGTTCTCTTCACGCCCGCTGATTTCATGCACGTCCAGGCCGCCCAGCGCTTTCAGGCGGGAGATCACCTCCTGCACCAGCACATCCGGTGCCGAGGCGCCGGCGGTAACGCCGATATTGCGCGCTTCGCTCAGCCAGCTTTCCTGAATATCCGCCGCCGAATCGATCAGATAAGCCGGTTTGCCGACGCGCTGCGCCAGTTCCGCCAGACGGTTAGAGTTGGAGGAGTTCTTCGACCCCACCACCAGCACCACGTCCGCATCGCCAGCCAGGTTGCGCACCGCTTCCTGACGGTTGGTGGTGGCGTAGCAAATGTCATCCTTGCGCGGACCGATAATATTCGGGAAACGCTGACGCAGCGCGTCGATCACGTCCGAGGTATCATCCACCGACAGCGTGGTCTGCGTCATGAAGCACAGGTTGTTTTCGTCTTTCACCTGCAGCTTCCACACGTCTTCCGGCGATTCGACCAGGTACATGCCGCCCTGCGGGTTGCTGTACTGGCCCATGGTGCCTTCCACCTCCGGGTGCCCGGCGTGACCGATCAGAATCGCTTCGGTGCCGCGGCGGCTGGCGCGCGCCACTTCCATATGCACCTTGGTCACCAGCGGACAGGTGGCGTCGAACAGCATGGTCAGATCGCGCGCCTTGGCTTCGGCGCGCACCGCCTGAGAAACGCCGTGCGCCGAAAAGATCAGGATAGAGCCGTCCGGCACTTCGGCAATCTCTTCGATAAACACGGCGCCGCGCTCACGCAGGCTGTCGACCACGTAGCGGTTGTGCACCACTTCATGTCGCACGTAAATCGGCGCACCGTACAGCTCCAGCGCACGTTCCACGATGCTGATCGCACGATCAACCCCGGCGCAGAAGCCGCGCGGGTTAGCCAGCAATATTTGCATGCGTCTCCTCCTGCTGCGGATCAATCTCCAGCACTTCGATGTCGAAGGTCACCGGATGGCCCGCCAGCGGATGGTTGAAATCGACGGTGATCGAATCTTCCGCCACCGCGCGCACCACGCCCGGCATTTCACTGCCGTCGATGGCGGTAAACAGCATGATGGTGCCCACGTCCGGCACGCCGGTTTCCGCGAAGTCGCGGCGCGAGAAGAACTGGACCAGATCCGGGTTCTCCGCGCCGAACGCCGCTTCCGGCTGCAGGGTAAAGGCGCACTTGTCGCCCGCGCGCAGGCCGAGCAGTTGCTCTTCCAGCGGCGCCGACAGGCTGCCGTCACCCAGGCGGAACAGCGCCGGTTTGCCGCTGCTGCGGGTGGATTCGGCGGTCGAACCGTCTTCCAGTTTCAGCGTAAAGTGAACCAGCACCGCGCTGTCACTGATAACCTGAGCCGTCATATTACTCACCTTTACTCTTTGCGCCTTTGCTCGCCGGCGACAGGAAACCTTCCAGCACGATCATCGCCGCACCCACGCAGATAAAGCTGTCCGCCAGATTGAAGGTCGGGTAGTGCCACTCACCGACGTAGAAGTCGATGAAGTCGACCACGAAACCGTGCCACAGGCGATCGAACAGGTTGCCCAACGCCCCGCCGATAATAAAGGCGTAGGCGATGTTGTTCAGCTTCTGCTGCGCGGTGCTGCGGTACATCATCACCAGCAGCACCGCGACGATGGCGATGGCGATGCCGGCAAAGAACCAACGCTGCCAACCGCCATGGTCGGCCAGGAAGCTGAACGCGGCGCCGTAGTTGCGCGCGTAAAACAGGTTGAACGACGGGATCAACGGCTGGGACTGGCCCAGCGTAAAGTTAGCGAGGATCCACTGTTTGCTGCCGAAATCCAGCGCCAGCACCGCCACTACAACCCACAGCCAACGCAGGCCGGTCGAACAAATTGGTTTACTCATCAGGCGCAAGTTCTCAGGCAAAGTTACGCTTCTCGCCGTCACCGGCGACGTTGCTCACACAGCGGCCGCAGATGTCTGCATGCTCCGCCACCAGGCCGATATCGGTGGTGTAATGCCAGCAGCGCGGGCACTTCTCACCTGGCGCCGTGCTGAAGGCGATCTTCAGCCCTTTCAGCAGCTCGGAGGCCTGCGCGTCGGCCGGCGCCTCCGCCAATGGCGCAACGCTTGCCGCAGAGGTCAACAACACAAAGCGCAGCTCATCCTGCAGGCTGTTCAGACGCGCCGCCAACTCGCTGTCGGCATACAGCGTCACCGCCGCTTCCAGCGAACCGCCGAGGCGTTTGTCGGCACGCGCCTGCTCCAGCACCTTGTTCACTTCACCGCGCACTTTCAGCAGCTCAGCCCAGAAAGCGTCGTTCATCGGCTCGCCTTCCGCCAGCCCGAACAGGCCGTCGTACCACTCTTCAGTGAACACGTACTGCGCGCGTTTGCCCGGCATGAAGCCCCAGATCTCGTCTGCGGTGAACGACATGATCGGCGCCATCCAGCGCACCAAAGCTTCGACGATGTGATACAGCGCGGTCTGGCAGCTGCGGCGAGCGACGCTGTCGCTCTTGGCGGTGTACTGACGATCCTTGATGATATCCAGGTAGAAGGAGCCCATCTCGACCGAGCAGAACTGCATCAGGCGCTGCACCACTTCGTGGAAATCGTAGTTGGCGTAAGCCTGCTCGATATCCTGCTGCGCCGCCAGCGCACGGCCAACCGCCCAGCGATCCAGCACCACCATGTCTTCCGGCGCCACACAATCGGTGCTCGGCTCGAACCCGTTCAGGTTGGCCAGCAGGAAGCGCGCGGTGTTGCGGATACGGCGATAAGCGTCGGCGGAACGCTTGAGGATCTCGTCGGACACCGCGATCTCGCCGGTGTAATCGGTCGACGCCACCCACAGACGCAGAATGTCGCCGCCCAGCTTGTTCATCACGTCCTGCGGGCTGACGGTGTTGCCGATCGACTTGGACATCTTGCGGCCCTGGCCGTCGACGGTGAAGCCGTGGGTCAGCACTTCCTTGTACGGCGCCTTGCCCTTCATCGCGGTGGAGATCATCAGCGATGACATGAACCAGCCGCGATGCTGGTCGGAGCCTTCCAGATACATGTCGGCGCCGTGGCCGTTAAATTCAGGGCGCACGTCGACAACCGAGGCGTGGGTGGAACCGGAATCGAACCACACGTCCAGCGTATCCGGCACTTTCACGTAGTCGGCGGCTTCCGCGCCGAGGATGTCGGCCGCGTCCAGATCCCACCAGGCCTGAATGCCGTCTTGCTCGACGCGTTTGGCCACTTCTTCCATCAGCTCAACGCTGCGCGGGTGCAGCTGTTCGGTCTCTTTATGCACGAACAGCGACATCGGCACGCCCCAGGTGCGCTGACGCGAGATGCACCAGTCCGGGCGGTTGGCCACCATCATTTCGATACGTGCCTGGCCCCAATCCGGGATCCACTGCACGCCCTTGATCTCTTCCAGCGACTGCTGACGCAGGCCTTTCTGATCCATACTGATGAACCATTGCGGCGTAGCGCGGAAGATGATTGGCGTCTTGTGGCGCCAGCAGCACGGATAACTGTGCAGGAACTTCTCGACGTGCAGCAGCGCGCCTTTGTCACGCAGCAGATCGACGATCAGATCGTTGGCCTTGAAGACGAACTTGCCGTCCAGCAGCGGGTAGGTGCCGGTCAGGTAGCAGCCGTTCGGCCCTACCGGGTTGGCCACTTCCAGGCCGTATTTCTGGCCGATCACGAAGTCGTCCGGGCCGTGGCCTGGCGCGGTATGCACCGCACCGGTACCGGCGTCCAGCGTCACGTGCTCGCCGAGGATCGCCGGCACGTCGAAGTCCATGAACGGGTGTTTGAAGCGCAGCAGCTCCAGATCGGCGCCTTTGCAGCTGCCCAGCACTGTCCACTCGGTGATGCCGGCGCGTTTCATCACGCTTTCCACCAGTTCGGCCGCCAGGATCAGGCACTGGCCGTCAACCTGCACCAGCTGATAGGTGAAGTCCGGGTGCAGCGAGATCGCGCGGTTGGCCGGCAAGGTCCACGGCGTGGTGGTCCAGATAACCAGCGAGATGGCGCCATTGAAGTGGCTCACACCGAACTTGGCCGCCACGGCAGCCGCGTCGGCCGCATGGAAGCTCACGTCGATCGACGGCGAAGTCTTGTCGTAGTACTCCACTTCCGCTTCCGCCAGCGACGAGCCACAGTCGGTGCACCAGTGAACCGGCTTGGCGCCTTTCAGCAGGTGGCCGTTGCTGATGATCTTGCCCAGCGCGCGGATAATGTTGGCTTCGGTTTTGAAGTCCATCGTCAGGTACGGACGATCCCAGTCGCCCAACACGCCCAGACGGATGAAGTCCTTCTTCTGGCCTTCAACCTGCTCGGCCGCGTATTCGCGGCACTTCTGGCGGAACTCGGCCGCCGTCAGCTTCTCGCCCGGCTTGCCGTACAGTTGCTCAACCTTCAGTTCGATCGGCAGGCCGTGGCAGTCCCAACCCGGCACATAAGGCGAGTCAAAGCCGGCCATCCCTTTCGACTTGATGATAATGTCTTTGAGAATCTTGTTAACCGAGTGACCAATGTGAATGCTGCCGTTCGCATACGGAGGGCCGTCATGCAAAATGAAGGTTTTTTTGCCCTTTTTGGCAGTACGAATAATCCCGTACAGATCCTGTTCATACCAACGTTGCAGCATGCCAGGTTCGCGCTTGGCGAGATCGCCGCGCATCGGGAACCCTGTTTCCGGCAAGTTCAGGGTATTCTTGTAGTCACTCATGAGATTCTCGTTTCCGTTTTCGGCTATTTACCCGTCACACTTCAAGCTGCATCTTTGTCGGCCGCCCTTTCTCACCCGAATCACTTGCCTGTGCAAGCTCATCGGGGTTCGCGCGGTTGCCGCCGCGATGCAACTCGAATTGTTTAGGGTAAACGATTAAACCAGTGTTTTTAACCCGAAGAACTTTCGGGCCGTCACCACATCATTGGCGATTTGCTGCTTCAGGGCATCGAGCGAAGCAAACCGCTGTTCATTGCGCAATTTTGCGCGGAGCACCACCTCAATATGGCGCCCGTAAAGATCCATTGTGACATCCAGCAGATGCACTTCCAGCTGCTGGCGCACGCCGGCGACGGTCGGGCGCGTGCCGATATTGGCCACGCCCGGCAGCGGCTTCGGCCCCAGGCCGTACACTTCCACCGCATACACTCCTTTCACCGGCGCCACCAGACGCTTGAGCGGCAAATTGGCGGTCGGGAAGCCGATGGTGCGCCCCAGCTCGTCGCCGTGCACCACGCGCCCGGAAATGCTGTACGGGTGGCCCAGCAGGGTCTCCGCCAGCGGCAGATCGTCCTCGCTCAGCGCGGTGCGGATCGCGGTGCTGCTGATGCGCCGCTCGCCTTCGCGGAAGGTCGGGGTGCTGACCACGTCGAAGCCGTACTCTTTTCCGGCCTGCTGCAATAGCGGAAAATCGCCCTGACGCCCGGCGCCAAAGCGAAAATCATCCCCCACCATCAGGAATTTGACGCCCAGTTTTTCCACCAGCAGCTCGGCGACGAACGCCTGCGCGGTGTTGGCGGCGAAACGCGGATCGAACTTGACGCACAGCAGGTAATCGACGCCCGCCTGCGCCAGATAGTTGGCCTTGTCGCGCAGGCGCGTCAAGCGGGCCGGCGCCTTGTCTGCGGCGAACATCTCCAGCGGCTGCGGCTCAAAGATCATGACCATCACCGGCAGCCCGAGGCGTTGCCCTTGTTGCTTCAACTGCTCCAGCAGCGCCTGATGGCCGCGATGCACGCCGTCAAAGTTGCCGATGGTGAGCACGCAACCATGGTGGCGCGCCCGGATATTGTGAATGCCGCGAATTAGCTCCATAGCTGGCTCAAAACAGTGGAAATCGGCGGATTATACCTTGTACAGCCGGTAAGGTTAACCCGCGATTGGTGCCTTTATGTAATAGACATACCATACCGGAGATAATCTGCGCGTGAAACGGCTTCGCCGCAGTTTATCCGGCGCTGCCGGGGCGATTCTCGACCGCGGCCAACGGCTTGCGCCCGCCGCGGCAAATCATTGGCGAATTTTCTCGCGAAACACTGTATTCCCAAGAGCGAAGCTGGTAAAATCCTGCGCCATCACAACGTAGCGAGTGCCGCCTGTACAAACGGCGCTTATTTGCACAAATCCATTGACAAACGAAGGCTAAAAGGGCATATTCCTCGGCCTTTGAATTGTCCTCAATAGAATATATTTGGGAGTTGGACCTTGGCTAATATCAAATCAGCTAAGAAACGCGCCGTACAGTCTGAGAAACGCCGCAAGCATAACGCAAGCCGTCGCTCAATGGTGCGTACCTTCATCAAGAAGGTAGACGCAGCTATCGCAGCTGGCGACAAAGAAGCAGCACAAAATGCATTCCTGGTAATGCAGCCACTGGTGGACCGTCAGGCAGCTAAAGGCCTGATCCACAAAAACAAAGCAGCGCGTCATAAGTCAAACC
Organism: Serratia sp. CY76391; assembly: GCF_052166695.1. Lineage (NCBI taxonomy): Bacteria > Pseudomonadati > Pseudomonadota > Gammaproteobacteria > Enterobacterales > Yersiniaceae > Serratia > Serratia sp. CY76391. The sequence goes on along the minus strand of NZ_JBJNOJ010000006.1, from coordinate 342,221 downwards.
TGACTGCACGCATCAACGCAATGCAATAAGCATTTCGTTATCTGCTTGATAAAAAAACCGGCTCAGGCCGGTTTTTTTACGTCCTGCGTTCAGTGAACCGCTAGCAGGAAAACAGCGCCGAGAAGTCTTTGTTGCAGACGCGCTGCACCGCCGGATGCTGGATCATGCGCTCGGCGAAGATAATGTAATACTCCTCCTGAACGCTGTCGATGCGCCCAATCTCCACCACGTTGTCATCGTTGTAGGTATCCTGCGCATACAGCGTCGGCGCCACGAAGATCGCATTGTGGTACATGCCAAAGGCCTTCATCAGCGCCGCATCGTCGAACTCGCCCAGAATTTCCACCTGAATGCCCTGCGTATTGAACCAGTTGAGCAGCTTGCGCCCCAGCATCGAACGGCGGCCGGGGATCAGCAGCTTGCGCTGCTCCAGACAAGCCGGGAACGGCAGCTCCGGCGCCGGCTGGCGACAGAAAAAGCTGATGCCACACTCGCCCAGCTTTAGCGAGAACAGCCCTTCCTGCTGGCTGGAGTCCACCGGGCAATCCGACAAGATCATATCCAGCTTGTGCTGGCTGAGCTGCTCCAGCAGCATCTCGTGCGTCGATTCAAAGCAACGCAGGTGGATCTGCTCGTTGTCCACCACCACCGCCGTTTCCAATACCTGGCTGACCAGCCGCTTCGACAGCGCGTCCGCCACGCCGACGTCGAACAACAGGTTGGACTCTTTGCGGTAGTTGACGATATCCAACATTTCCTGGCTGAGCATGAACATCTTGTCGGCATAGCGGAACACCAGCTGCCCCAGCTCCGAAGGCACCAACCCGCGCCCCTGGCGCTTGAACAGCTTGCCGTCCAACCGCTCTTCCAGCGCTTTGATCTGGCCGGTGATGGTCTGCGGCGTCAGGAACAACGCTTCAGCGGCGCCGACCACGGAACCGGCCTTGCAGACCTGCCAGAAATAGTAAAGGTGATTAAAGTTGATATGCGACATCCTCACGAGCGGCTCTCCTTAACAACGTTTCGCAGCGGCAAACGGTGTGCCGTGACGAGCGACAAACTTCCTTTCCCTGCTTCAGACAACGTGTAGCCCCATTAGTCCCAACGAAGAACGGCCGAAGCTGCACATATTTTATACCGCACAGCTCCGACCAGCCATTTTATTATGTGCCCTTACCGGGCACATTCAGGATTAACGCACGCGCGGCAACGCCAGACGCAGTAATCCATACCCTACCACCGCCGCAGTGGTGGAGCCCAACAGGATCCCCAGGCGGGAATAGGTGCTGAGCGCCGCATCCGCATCGCCGAACGCCAGCGAGGCGATAAAAATCGACATGGTAAAACCAATGCCGCAAAGCACCGAAACGGCAAACACCTGTTTGAAGCCGATGCCTTCAGGCAAACGGGCGATGCCCATTTTCACCGCCAGCAGGCTGAAGAGGAAAATCCCCAGCGGCTTGCCGATAAACAGGCCAGCCGCAATCCCGACCGGCAGCAGCGACGTCAACCCATCCAGCGATACGCCCTGCAAAGAGACCCCGGCGTTGGCGAAAGCGAACAGCGGCAGGATCATAAACGCGACCCACGGGTGCAGCTCATGCTCCAGCGTTTCCGATGGCGATGGCCCCCTTTTGACGTTCAACGGGATCATAAAGCCGACGATCACCCCGGCCAGCGTCGCATGCACCCCAGACTTGAGGATCGCCACCCACAGCACCAGGCCAACCATCATATACAGCGAGGTTTTTCCCACGCCACGCCAGTTCATCACCGCCAGCAGCGCCACCGCCGCCGCCGCCACGCCCAGCGCCACCATCGACACTTCGTGGGTGTAGAACAGCGCGATGATGATAATCACGCCCAGGTCGTCGATGATTGCCAACGCCAGCAGGAACACTTTCAGGCTGGTCGGCACGCGGTTGCCCAGCAAGGCCATGACGCCCAGCGCAAAGGCGATGTCGGTCGCGGCCGGGATCGCCCAGCCCTGGCGGGTAACTTCATCCGCGCCGTTGAACAACAGGTAAATCAGCGCAGGCGCCAACATGCCGCCCAGCGCGGCGATCGCCGGAAACACCGCTTTGTCGCGCCCGGACAGCGAGCCTTGCATCAGCTCGCGCTTGACCTCCAGCCCCACCACCAGGAAGAAGATGGCCATCAGGCCGTCGTTTATCCACAGCAGCAGCGGTTTAGCGATCTCCAGCGAAGCTACCTTCACCATCACCGGCAGGTTAAGGAATGCCTGATAGATCCCCTGCGCCGGGGTGTTGGCCATGATCAGGGCGACGATCGCCGCCGCGATCAGAATGATACCGCCCGCCGCTTCCTGACGTAAAAATTGACGAATGATGTTGGTCACAATACGTCTCTCCAAATCTGTGCAAGGCACAGCGCCCTGCGAACCACAGTCATGAAGTGAGTATAGAGGGCGTTTTAGTTCGAAAAAATAAGTTTATAAATGCTAAACAGCTCGAAAAAACCGATAAAAAGCACGAATAAGTCACATTTACGTTGTGGAATTAGCGGTTCGGCGCGCAAATAAAAACCCCGGGACAGAAGCCCGGGGTTCGCACATAAGCCAACAGAAACAGCAGGTTAGCGAGTCAGATCGTCAAAGAACTTTTTTACCCCGTCGAAGAAGCTCTTCGAACGTGGGCTGTTCTTGTCGCCGGACGGGCCACCCAGGCTCTCTTCCAGCTCACGCAGCAGCTGCTTTTGCTTGTCGTTCAGATTGACCGGGGTTTCCACCACCACGCGGCACAGCAGGTCGCCCTGGCTGCCGCCACGCACCGATTTCACGCCCTTGCCGCGCATGCGGAACAGCTTGCCGGTTTGGGTCTCCGAAGGCACCTTCAGTTTCACCCGGCCGTCCAGCGTCGGCACTTCAATCTCGCCGCCCAGCGCCGCCATGGCGAAGTTGATCGGCACTTCACAGTACAGGTTGTTGCCTTCACGCTCGAAGATCGGGTGTGCCTTCACCTGCACCTGAACGTACAGATCGCCCGCCGGTGCGCCGTGTTCGCCGGCTTCACCTTCACCCGCCAGGCGAATGCGGTCGCCGGTATCGACGCCGGCCGGAATTTTCACCGACAGCGTCTTGGATTTTTCTACCCGGCCGTGGCCGTGGCACTTGTTGCACGGATCTTTGATGATCTGACCGCGGCCATGGCAGTGCGGACACGCCTGCTGCACGGTGAAGAAGCCCTGACGCATCTGCACCTGGCCCTGGCCGTGACAGGTTGGACAGGTGACCGGCGAGCTGCCCGGTTTGGCGCCGCTGCCGTGGCAGACGTCGCACTCTTCCAGCGTCGGGATGCGGATCTCTTTGGTGACGCCACGTACCGCTTCCTCGAGGGTCAGCTCCATGTTATAGCGCAGATCGGAACCGCGGCTGGCGCGCTGACGGCGGCCTCCGCCGAAGATGTCGCCAAACACGTCGCCAAAGATATCGCTGAAGTCGGCACCACCGCCAAAGCCACCGCCGCCCATGCCGCCCTGTTCAAAGGCTGCGTGCCCATACTGGTCGTAAGCCGCGCGTTTCTGGTCGTCGGTCAGAACTTCGTAAGCTTCTTTAACTTCTTTAAACTTGGTTTCGGCGTCTTGTTCCTGGTTGCGGTCAGGATGGTATTTCATCGCCAGGCGTTTGTACGCCTTTTTGATCTCACGTTCATCCGCCGTCTTGCTGACGCCGAGAATCTCGTAATAGTCTTTCTTCGCCATTCTTTCGCTTACCCTTAACATGCGTGCACGGGCGCAGAGTTGCCTCGACGCCCGTGCTGGTTTCCGGGAGCGGCACCTCGGCCGCCCCGTGCCCGCTTAAGGGCGATTATTTTTTGTCTTTAACTTCTTCGAACTCGGCGTCAACCACGTCGTCGTCTTTCTGCGCCGCGTTGTCCGCGCCGGCGTCAGCACCCTGCTGAGCCTGCTGCGCCTGAGCCATTTCCAGCAGTTTGCCGGAAACCTGCACCAGCGCCTGAGTCTTCGTTTCGATCTCGGCTTTATCTTCGCCTTTCACCGCCGCTTCCAGATCCTTCAGCGCCGCTTCGATCGCCGTTTTGTCTTCCGCCGGCAGTTTGTCACCCGCTTCTTCCAGCTGCTTGCGAGTGCCGTGGATCAGGTGATCCGCCTGGTTACGCGTCTGCACCAGCTCTTCGAACTTGCGGTCAGCTTCAGCGTTCAGCTCGGCGTCGCGCACCATTTTCTGGATTTCGTCCTCGTTCAGGCCAGAAGATGCCTTGATGGTGATCTTCTGCTCACGACCGGTGTTCTTGTCTTTGGCAGACACGTGCAGGATGCCGTCGGCATCGATATCGAAGGTCACTTCGATCTGCGCCATGCCGCGCGGCGCCGCCTGGATGCCGTCCAGGTTGAACTGGCCCAGAGATTTGTTATCGCTGGCGCGCTTACGTTCACCCTGCAGCACGTGGATGGTTACCGCAGACTGGTTGTCTTCCGCAGTAGAGAACACCTGGCTGTGCTTGGTCGGGATCGTGGTGTTTTTGGTGATCAGCGGCGTCATCACGCTGCCCATGGTTTCGATACCCAGCGACAGCGGGGTCACGTCCAGCAGCAGAACGTCCTTCACATCACCGGCCAACACGCCGCCCTGTACCGCAGCGCCCACGGCAACCGCTTCGTCCGGGTTCACGTCTTTACGCGGTTCTTTGCCGAAGAAGTCTGCGACTTTCTTCTGCACCATTGGCATACGGGTCTGGCCGCCCACCAGGATCACGTCCTGAATGTCGGAAACCGACAGGCCAGCGTCTTTCAGCGCCACTTTCAGCGGTTCGATAGAGCGCGCAACCAGATCTTCAACCAGCGACTCGAGTTTGGCGCGAGTCACTTTGATGTTCATGTGTTTTGGACCGGTCGCGTCTGCAGTGATGTACGGCAGGTTAACGTCGGTCTGCTGAGCGGAAGACAGTTCGATCTTCGCTTTCTCAGCGGCTTCTTTCAGACGCTGCATCGCCAGCGGATCGTTGCGCAGATCGATACCCTGATCTTTCTTGAACTCTTCCACCAGGTAGTTGATCAGACGGCTGTCGAAGTCTTCGCCACCCAGGTGGGTGTCACCGTTGGTCGCCAGCACTTCAAAGGTTTTCTCGCCGTCAACGTCGTCGATTTCGATGATGGAGATATCGAAAGTACCGCCGCCCAGGTCATAAACCGCGATGGTACGGTTGCCGACTTCTTTGTCCAGGCCATAGGCCAGGGCCGCCGCGGTCGGTTCGTTGATGATGCGCTTGACTTCCAGACCCGCGATGCGGCCGGCGTCTTTGGTCGCCTGACGCTGGGCGTCGTTGAAGTAAGCCGGTACGGTGATAACCGCTTCAGTTACCGGTTCGCCCAGGTAATCTTCCGCCGTTTTCTTCATTTTTTTCAGCACTTCCGCAGAGATCTGCGGCGGAGCCATTTTCTGGCCTTTCACTTCCAGCCAGGCGTCGCCGTTGTCGGCTTCGACGATTTTGTACGGCATGATCGCTTTGTCGCGCTGCGCTTCTTCATCCTGGAAGCGGCGACCGATCAGGCGCTTGATGGCGAACAGGGTGTTTTCAGGGTTGGTGACTGCCTGACGCTTAGCCGGCTGGCCAACCAGAGTTTCACCGTCCTGGGTATATGCGATAATAGAAGGAGTGGTGCGGTCGCCCTCGGCGTTTTCCAGCACGCGTGCCTTGGCACCATCCATAATTGCTACGCAAGAGTTGGTAGTACCCAGGTCGATACCAATAATTTTGCCCATCTAAACGTCTCCACTAAAAAATTCATAATCAGTCAGGTTGCTAACCTATATGCGGGCGATTTTTTGCTTTTCAACTGCCCGATATCTCAGTGCGACCCGCGGTTAGCAGCTGCGGTTGCAAATAAGATGGGGCCATCCAACCCGGCATCAAGGGGCAAGGCGAAAAAAATTTCTTTTTTTATCGTCATTCAGATCATTGTTTCCGGTTGCGGGGATCATTATGATGCGCGCGCTCTGGTGGAAAACTTCGATTTTTTGGCCATTCAGACCATTTATGATTTTAATTCGCTGTTTCCGTTAATTTTCTGTTATCGCAGAGGACTTATGCACACCAACAAGTTGGCGAATCCCGGCCCTCTCGGCCTGATGGGCTTCGGGATGACCACCGTCTTGCTGAACCTGCACAACGCGGGCTTTTTCCCACTGAACTCCGCCATCATCAGCATGGGGATTTTCTTCGGTGGCCTGGCCCAGATCCTGGCCGGACTGCTGGAGTACAAGAAGGGCAACACCTTCGGCATGACCGCCTTCACCGCCTACGGCAGCTTCTGGCTGAGCCTGGTCGGCCTGCTGCTGCTGCCGCGTCTGGGCCTGGCAGAGGCCACCGAAGCCCACGTGCTGGGCATCTACCTGGCGCTGTGGGGCGTCTTCACCCTGTTCATGTTCTTCGGCACCCTGGGCGCCAACCGCGTGCTGCAGTTCGTGTTCGCCAGCCTGACGCTGCTGTTCGCCCTGCTGGCCGTCGGCAACATCACCGGCAACCACACGCTGCTGACCTTCGCCGGCTATGAAGGGATTATCTGCGGCGCCAGCGCCATTTACCTGGCGATGGCCGAAGTACTCAACGAGCAATACGGCCGCACCGTGCTGCCGATTGGCGAACCGGCTCCGGCGCGCGTCGCGGCCTCACCGGTCACGGCGTAATCGCCCGCCCCTGATGAAAAAGCCCTGCACTGCAGGGCTTTTTTTTAGCTGTAGGAGTCGGCTCGCCGCTCCCCGGCTTCGCTGTTCAGGTCACGATGCAGGTAGAAGCCGAGCAGCAGCCCGATGAGCGACAGCGCCAACACATAGTAAGCGGGCGCTAACGGGGTTAATTTCATGATCAACGTCACAAAAATAGGGGTTAAACCGCCAAAAATAGCGTACGAGACGTTATATGAGAACGAGATACCGGTAAACCGCACTTCCGCCGGGAATGCCCGCACCATCACGTACGGTACGGCCCCCACCACGCCTACGCTGAACCCCACCAGAGCATAACAGGCGAACAGCATTTCCGGACGCACGCCCACCGTCTGATAGAACAGCCAGCTGCAGCCGGCCAGCAGTACACTGCCGGCCACCAGCGTTTTGCTGGCACCGAAGCGATCGGCCGACAAACCGGCGACGATGCAGCCGGCGATCAACATGATGGTGGCGATGCTGTTGGCCTGCAGCGTCAAGGCCGGCGCGATGCCGAACTGCTTTTGCAAATAGGTCGGGGTCATCAGGATCACCACCACGATGCCGGCGGAGAGCAGCCAGGTCAGCAGCATCGACACCGCCACTTCCCGTTTGTAGTTGAGCACCACCGATTTCAGCGGCAGCTCCTCGGCCAGCGCTTTACGCGCCTGCATCTCGATAAAGATCGGCGTTTCCTGCAGCCAACGGCGCAGGTACATCGCCACCAGGCCGAACATGCCGCCAAGCAGGAATGGAATGCGCCAGCCGCCGCCGGCAATGCTCTGCGGGCTGAGCGTGGTGTTGATCACCGTCGCCACCACCGAGCCCAGCAGGATGCCCACCGTCAGCCCGGCGGTGAGCGTGCCGCAGGCGAAGCCGATGCGCCGGCGCGGCACGTGTTCGGCGACAAAGACCCAGGCGCCCGGCACCTCACCGCCGATCGCCGCCCCCTGCAGCACGCGCATCAGCAGCAGCAACAGCGGCGCGGCGATGCCGATGCTGGCGTAGGTCGGCAGCAGGCCCATCGCCAGCGTCGGCAACGCCATCAGCAGAATGCTCAGAGTAAACATCTTTTTGCGGCCGACCAGATCGCCGAAGTGCGCCATCACGATGCCGCCCAGAGGGCGGGCCAGATAGCCGGCGGCGAAGATGCCGAAAGTTTGCACCAGCCGCAACCATTCCGGCATGTCCGCCGGGAAGAACAGATCGCCGACCACGGCGGCGAAGAACACGAAGATGATGAAGTCGTAAAACTCCAACGCGCCGCCCAACGCGGCCAACGTCAGCGTTTTGTAGTCTTGCCGGTTCAGCCGGCGATTAGTGTCGTGAGGCATAGGGCACCGTCGGTTAAGGCTGTAAAAATAAAAGCCGCAGGCTTTCTGTAAAAGAATCCTTACTATAGCGGCAAATTATTTTCACACCAGACGGGCTGAGGCCGATCTCGCAGAACGCTGAAATTTAGAGGTTTATCTCGCGACGCGCGCTCTTTGGCCGAAATGCTGCTACCACCGCGGCATGCGTTTCGACGTAAGGCCCGTCGAGCAGCTGAATGCAGTAAGGCACGCTGGCGAAGATGCCGTGTACCACCGCATTGCCCTGCTCATCCTTTACCCCTTCCAGCGTTTCCTTGATCGACTTCGGTTGGCCGGGCAGGTTGATGATCAGCGCCTGTTTGCGGATCGCCCCCACCTGGCGAGAAAGAATTGCCGTTGGCACATAGTGTAGGCTGATCTGACGCATTTGCTCGCCGAAGCCGGGCATCACGCGATCGGCGATCGCCAGCGTGGCGTCGGGGGTGACGTCGCGGCGCGCCGGCCCGGTGCCGCCGGTGGTCAGCACCAGATGGCAGCCCATTTCGTCCACCAGCTCGCACAGCGTCTGTTCAATTTGCGTCTGCTCATCGGGGATCAGCCGGTTTTCCAGCTTGAAGGGCGTCGCCAGCGCGCCGGCCAGCCACTCCTCCAGCGCCGGAATGCCTTTATCCTGGTAAACGCCGCCGGAAGCGCGGTCAGAAACGGAAACCAAACCAATACGTAAAATATCCATGCGTAACCTCTACAGCCTGATGGGGTCCGAACGGGCTCGTCCCCCGTTCTGTTGTCATTGCCGAGAGTATAAGGGCTTCCCCCGCCGGCGGGGGCGTCGGGCATAAAAAAAGGTGGCCTGAGCCACCTTTTTACTGCGCGATCTGCGGGAATTACAGCAGGTCGGCGATCATTTTTTCCAGTTTGCCCTGGTCTACGGCAAATTTGCGGATGCCGTCGGTCAGTTTCTCAACCGCCATCGGATCCTGGTTGTGCTGCCAGTAGAACTCAGGTTCGGTCAGTGCGGCAGGGCGCGCCTTCACTTCACCGGTATAAGACAGTTTGCGCTCCAGCGCGCCTTCGCTCTCCGCCAGCTCTTTCAGCAGCGCAGGCGCGATGGTCAGGCGGTCGCAGCCGGCCAGTTCGATGATTTCGCCGACGTTGCGGAAGCTGGCGCCCATCACCACGGTGTTGTAGCCGTGCTGTTTGTAATACTGGTAAATTTCGGTCACGGAGATCACGCCCGGATCTTCGTGCGGGGCGAACTCTTTCTTGTCGCCGTTGGCTTTGTACCAGTCGAGGATACGGCCGACGAACGGCGAGATCAGGTAAACGCCGGCTTCGGCACAGGCGCGAGCCTGAGCGAAGGAGAACAGCAGCGTCAGGTTACAGTTGATGCCTTCTTTCTCCAGCTGCTCCGCCGCGCGGATGCCCTGCCAGGTCGAGGCCAGTTTGATCAGAATGCGATCGTTGCTGATGCCGGCTTCGTTGTACAGCTTGATCAGGCGCTTGGCCTTGGCCACGCTGGCAACGGTGTCGTAAGACAGGCGTGCATCCACTTCGGTGGAGATGCGACCCGGAACCAGTTTGAGGATCTCCAGACCGATGTTGACCGCCAGCTTGTCGGCGGCATCGGCGATTTGCTGCTCGCGATCGCTGCTCTGGCCGCGCGCCCAGGCGATGGCTTCGTCAATCAGTTTGCGGTATTCAGGAATTTGGGCTGCATTGAGGATCAGCGAAGGGTTGGTTGTGGCGTCCTGCGGTTGATACAGCTTCATTGCCGCGATATCACCCGTATCTGCAACCACCGTGGTCAGCTGGCGCAGGGAAGTTAATTTGTCGGTCATGTTGGCATTATCTCATCGTTTGTGCATGAACTTTTGGCATTGTTCAACCATGCCCTACCCTGATAATAACATGCGCCAAGCCCGGTGCAAGGCTGGAAAACCGCGGCGCACAAGCATCTGTTTTATCCTTGGGCGAGCAACCGTTTACGCCGATATCTTTCGCCATTACCGAGCGGATGGAAAGGCAATAACGTGCTATTGTCCGAATAAATTATGTTAAATTCGAAAAAATTGATGCAATTCGTCCGCTAATCTGCGAAAAATCTTAATCGACTGACGCCGGACAGATTCCAGCTAAGCTCTTGTAAAAAATAGGCCAATGTTTTTCACCTGCGGTGGATGCTGCCAGGTGCGCATTAAATTTCGATAAGAGGAGGGATCCATTGACGGACCTGATGAATTTTATAAACAACATTTTGTGGGGGTCGGTGCTGATTTATCTGCTCCTCGGCACCGGCATTTACTTCACGCTGCGCACCCGTTTTATCCAGCTCCGCCACTTCAGCCACATGTTCTCGGTGTTGAAAAACAGCAACAAAAGCGACAGCGCCGGCATCTCCTCTTTCCAGGCGCTGTGCACCACGCTGGCAGCGCGCGTCGGCACCGGCAACCTGACCGGCGTCGCCATCGCCCTGACCGCCGGCGGCCCCGGCGCCATCTTCTGGATGTGGGTGGTGGCGTTTATCGGCATGGCCACCTCATTTGTGGAAAGCTCGCTGGCTCAGCTCTATAAAACCAAAGACGATAACGGCAACTACCGTGGCGGCCCGGCCTATTACATGGAAAAAGGCCTTGGCATGCGCTGGATGGGCGTGCTGTTTTCGATCTTCCTGATCATCGCGTTCGGTCTGGTGTTCAACGCCGTGCAGGCCAACTCCATCGCGCAAGCTTCCGCCGTCGCCTTCCACTTACAGCCGCTGCACGTCGGCATCGGTCTGGTGCTGCTGAGCGGCGTGGTGATCTTCGGCGGCATCCGTTCCATCGCCAAAGTGGCCGAACTGGTGGTGCCGCTGATGGCCGGTGCCTACCTGTTGCTGGCCCTCTGGGTGATTGGCCATAACATCGAACACATGCCGGCGATCCTGGCGCTGATCTTCAAAAGCGCCTTCGGCCTGCAGGAAGCCGCGGCCGGCGCCGTCGGTTACGGCATCTCCCAGGCGATGACCCAGGGCGTACAGCGCGGCCTGTTCTCCAACGAAGCCGGCATGGGTTCGGCGCCCAACGCGGCGGCGTCCGCCTCGCCTTATCCGCCGCATCCCGCTTCGCAAGGCTACGTACAAATGCTCGGGGTGTTTATCGATACCATCGTCATCTGCAGCGCCACCGCGGCGATCATCCTCTCCTCCGGCATTCTCGATCAGCCGACCGACAGCATCAGCGGCATCGATCTGACCCAGCGCGCGCTGTCGACCGCCGTCGGCAGTTGGGGCACGCCATTCGTCGCCATCGCCATCTTCTTCTTCGCCTTTACCTCGATCATCGCCAACTACGCCTATGCCGAGAGCAACCTGGTGTTCCTCGAGCACAACCACCCGGGCGGCCTGCTGATCTTCCGCTGCGTGGCGCTGGGCATGGTGATGTTCGGCGCGCTGGCGGAGCTGCCGCTGGTGTGGAAAATGGCGGATACCTCCATGGCATTGATGGCGATCACCAACCTGACGGCGATCCTGCTGCTGTCGCGGGTGGCGCTGAAACTGGCCGACGACTACCATCGCCAGCGCCGCCTGGGCAAGCTGCCGACCTTCGACGCCAACCGTTACCCGGAGCTGAAATCGCAGCTGGAGCCGGGCGTGTGGGACGACAAGCAGCCGCCGCGCTGAGTATTCCGGGGCGTGTGCGATGCACGCCCCGCCTATTGGACCGATTGCCCCTTTTTTCCGCGCTTTTTGCTACAGTATGCGCACTTGGATAAACAGGATCTGGCCATGCTCGTTATTATTTCCCCTGCAAAAACGCTCGATTACGACAGCCCGCTGGCGACACAACGCTTCACGCAGCCCGAACTGCTGGACAAGTCTCAACGGCTTATCAAAATTTGCCGCGCGCTGACGCCGGCGCAAATCGCCAGCCTGATGAGCATCAGCGACAAGCTGGCCGGGCTCAACGCCGCGCGCTTTAGCGAATGGCAGCCGAAATTTACCCCGGACAACGCCCGCCAGGCGCTGCTGGCGTTCAAGGGCGACGTTTACACCGGCCTGCAGGCGCAGGATTTCAACGAAGCCGATTTCGACTTCGCCCAACAGCATTTGCGCATGCTGTCCGGCCTGTATGGCGTGCTGCGCCCGCTCGATCTGATGATGCCGTACCGGCTGGAGATGGGCATCAAGCTGGAAAACCCGAAGGGCAAAGATCTGTACAGTTTCTGGGGCGATCAGATCACCCAAAAACTCAACGAAGCGCTGGAGCAGCAGGGCGACGACGTGGTGGTCAACCTCGCCTCCGACGAGTATTTCAAAGCGGTGAAACCGGCCAAGCTGCATGGCGCGCTGATCAAACCGGTGTTCCTCGACGAGAAGAACGGCAAGTTCAAGGTCATCAGCTTCTACGCCAAGAAAGCGCGCGGGTTGATGAGCCGCTTTATCATCAAAAACCGCCTGACGCGCAGCGAACAGCTGGTGGACTTCAACCTGGAAGGCTACGCCTTCGACGAAGCCGCCTCGCAGGGCAACGAGCTGGTGTTCAAACGCCCGGAACAGGCATAAAAAAAGCCGTCGCAAGACGGCTTTTCGCATTTTAGCCGGCCGAACTTCAGGCCGGCAGCGCCATCAGGAACGTGCGCAGCTCGCCGAAACTGGCCGGCAGCGTGTGCGACAGCAGCGGCAGATCGGCCCGCAACGCCAGCGCTTTCGGCAACGGCAGTTCCTGGCCGAGGATCGCTTCCACGCTCTCTTTAAACTTGGCCGGATGCGCGGTGCCGAGGAACAGACCGAACTCCCCTTCCTGCAGCTGATCGCGCAGCGCGCGGTAGGCGATGGCCGCATGCGGTTCGGAGATATAGCCCAGCTCGGCCAGTTCACGCATCGTGTCTTTGGTGGTCTCGTCGCTGACCGCCGCGTGCCCCAGCTCTTTCAGTTGCCAGACCTTACGACGGAACAGCTCCTCCACGCGCGGCCAGTTGTTCGGCTGGCTCACGTCCATGGCGTTGGACAGCGTCGCGACCGTAGCGTGCGGCTGCCACTGACCGCTGGTCAGGAAGCGCGGCACGGTGTCGTTGGCGTTGGTGGCGGCGATGAAGCGCTTCACCGGCAAGCCCAGCGATTTGGCCAGCAGCCCGGCGGTCAGATCGCCAAAGTTGCCGCTCGGCACCGCAATCACCAGCTGATTGCGCGCTTCCTGCGGCAGCTGCGCCACCGCTTCGAAGTAGTAGCAAATCTGCGCCAGCAAACGGCTGATGTTAATCGAGTTGGCCGAGTTCAGGTGCAGCGCGTCTTTCAATTCCTGATCGTCGAACGCCTGCTTTACCAGCGCCTGACAGGCGTCGAAGTCGCCGTCGATCGCCACGGTGTGAATATTGCCGCCCAGGGTGCAGAACAGCTTTTCCTGCAGCGGGCTGATTTTACCCTGTGGATACAGGATCACCACCCGTACGTTTTTCAGGCCGTAGAAGGCATGCGCCACGGCGGCGCCGGTGTCGCCGGAGGTGGCGGTCAAAATGGTCACTGGCTGATCGCCGGCCACTTCCGCCAGCATCTGCGCCATAAAGCGGCCACCGAAGTCTTTGAACGCCAGCGTCGGGCCGTGGAACAGCTCCAGGCAGGAGACGTCTTCCGTCACTTTCGCCACCGGTGCCGGAAACTCAAAGGCGGCCTGCACGCGTTTCTTCAGCGCCGCCTCCGGCACTTCTTCGCCGATAAAGGCCGACAGAATGCGGCTGCTGCGGGTGACAAAGTCCTGCTCCAGCAGTTGGTCGATCTCGGTCAGTTCGAACGCCGGCAGCTCCAGCGGGAAGAACAGCCCCTGCTGCTTGCCCAGGCCTTGTTTGATCGCCTGCGCGAAGCTGACCTGCTCGTTGTGATCCTTAAGGTTGTACAGTTTCATGCGTTATCCCAGTAGTCGAGCGCCTGCGGTATCCAGACGGCAAATATGAACAAAACCTTCATCGTTTTGCAGATAGTGTTGTTGCAGCCAGGCGGCCATGCGTTGCGCGGTGGCGCCGTCGTTGCACACGGCGAACAGCGTCGGGCCGGAGCCGGAGATGCCGCAGGCCAGCGCGCCGATCTCCTGCGCCGCCTTGCGCGCTTCGGCGAAGCCCGGCAGCAGCCGGGTGCGGTACGGCTCGGCAATCACGTCCTGCATTAATTTGGCGGCCAGCTGCGGCTGCCGGGTGTGGCAGGCGTGAATAAAGCCGGCCAGATAACGGCCGTGGCTGATGCAATCCTGACGGCGGTACTGCGCGGGTAAAATGGCGCGCGCTTCGGCGGTGGAGACCTTGATGCCCGGATAGGCCATAACCCACAGCCAATCGTCAAAGCACGGCACTTCCTGGCTGATAATGCCTTCTTCTTCCAGCATCAGCTGCAGGCCGCCCAGATAGCAGGGCGCCACGTTGTCGTAATGCACACTGCCGGAAATGCGGCCTTCCAGCTCGCCCATCAGACCGAGCAGCGTCGTCTTATCCAGCGGGCGATCGCAAAATTCGTTCATCGCCATCAGCCCAGCCACCACCGAACAAGCGCTGGAGCCCAGCCCCGATCCGATCGGCATGTTCTTTTCCAGCCGCATCGCCACCGGCACTTCGCGGCCGATCTCCTGGCAGAAACGCTCCCAGCATTGATAAACGATGTTCTCTTTCGGCTCGGCTGGCAGCTTGCTGACGAAGCGCCCGGCGTTTTGCAGACTGAACGTCTCGGCGGCTTCCACGCTGACGCAGTCGCCCAGCAGCGTGCCGTCGATCGGCGAAACCGCCGCGCCCAGCACATCAAAACCGACGCTGACGTTACCGATCGAGGCCGGTGCATACACCTTAACCATATTAAACTCCCAACTTCCATGACAGTGTGCGCAGCAGATCGGCGAACACGCCCGCTGCGGTCACATCGTTACCGGCACCGTAGCCGCGCAGCACCAGCGGCAGCGGCTGATAATAACGGCTGTAGAAGGCCAGCGCGTTCTCGCCGTTCTTCACTTTATACAACGGATCGTTGCCGTCCACCGCCTCGATACGCACCTTACAGCGCCCTTCGTCGATCAGGCCGACATAGCGCAGCACCTTGCCTTGCTCGGCGGCATTGGCCACGTTGCGCGCGAACTCTTTATCCAGTTCCGGCAGCCGCGCCAGGAAATGCTCCACGTCGCCCGACGCGTCGAAGGACGGCGGCAGCACCGGCTCGACCTCGATATCGCTCAGCTCCAGCTTGTAACCGGCTTCGCGCGCCAGGATCAGCAGCTTGCGCGCCACGTCCATACCGGACAGATCGTCGCGCGGATCCGGCTCGGTGTAGCCATTGGCTCTGGCCTGCAGAGTCGCCGCCGACAGCGACAGCCCTTCGTCCAGCTTGCCAAAGATAAAGGACAGCGAACCGGACAGGATGCCGGAGAAACGCACCAGCTCATCGCCGGCGTTCAGCAGGTTTTGCAGGTTCTCGATCACCGGCAGACCGGCGCCGACGTTGGTGTCGTAGAGGAACTTGCGGTGCGAACCGGCGGCGGCGGCGCGCAGTTGCTGATAATAGTTCATCGACGAGGTGTTGGCCTTTTTGTTCGGCGTTACCACATGGAAGCCGTCCGCCAGGAAGTCCACATACTGATCGGCCACCGCCTGGCTGGAGGTACAATCGACGATCACCGGGTTCAGCAGGTGATACTCCTTCACCAGCCGGATCAGGCGGCCGAGATTGAACGGCTCCTGCGCGCCGGCCAGCTCGTCCCGCCAGCTGTCGAGCGCGATGCCGTGCACGTTGGTCAGCATCACGCGCGAGTTGGCGATGCCGCACACCCGCAGATCGATATGTTTTTGCTTCAGCCACGGCTGCTGGCGGTAGATCTGCTCGATCAACGCCCCGCCGACGCCGCCGACGCCGATGACGAACACTTCGATCACCTGATCGGTGTTGAACAGCATCTGGTGGCTGACGCGCACGCCGGTGGTGGCGGAATCATTGCTGACCACCACCGAGATTGAACGCTCGGAAGAGCCCTGGGCGATG
Source organism: Serratia sp. CY76391 (assembly GCF_052166695.1). Lineage (NCBI taxonomy): Bacteria > Pseudomonadati > Pseudomonadota > Gammaproteobacteria > Enterobacterales > Yersiniaceae > Serratia > Serratia sp. CY76391. The sequence goes on along the minus strand of NZ_JBJNOJ010000006.1, from coordinate 326,242 downwards.
GCGACGATATTGATGTTGGCGCGCGCCAGCGCGGAGAAGAAGCGCGCTGAAATGCCACGCAGGGTGCGCATGCCGTCGCCGACTACCGAGATGATCGCCAGGCGCTCCATGACGTCCAGCGGATCCAGCACGCCATCTTTCAATTCCAGATAGAACTCCTCCTCCAGCGCTCGGCGGGCGCGCTGCAGTTCGCCCTGCGGCACGCAGAAGCTGATGCTGTATTCGGAAGAGGATTGGGTGATTAACACCACCGAAATGCCGGCGCGCGACATCACGGCGAACACCCGTGCAGCCATGCCGACCATGCCTTTCATGCCCGGGCCGGAGACATTGATCATCGCCATATTATTCAGGTTGGTGATGCCTTTCACCGGCATATCGGCATCGGTGCTGTCTTTGCCGATCAGCGTGCCGGGAGCCTGCGGGTTGGAGGTGTTTTTTATCAGGCAAGGGATTTGGAATTGGGCAATCGGCGTGATGGTGCGAGGGTGCAGCACTTTGGCGCCGAAATAGGAAAGCTCCATCGCCTCCTGGTACGACATCGATTTCAGCAGCCTGGCGTCCGGCACGGTGCGCGGATCGCAGGTATACACGCCGTCGACGTCGGTCCAGATTTCGCAACAGTCGGCGCGCAGGCAGGCGGCCAGCACCGCGGCGGAATAGTCCGAGCCGTTGCGGCCCAGCACCACCAGCTCACCCTTATCGTTGCCGGCGGTGAAACCGGCCATCAGCACGATGTGGTCGGCCGGGATCGCCGCGGCGGCGATGCGCAGCGTGGACTCGGCGATATCCACGGTAGACTCCAGGTAGTGGCCCTGCGCCAGCAGCTTCTCCACCGGGTTGATCACCGTGACCGGATAACCCTTGGCGCGGAACACCCCTTCCATGATGGCGATGGAGAGCTTTTCGCCGCGGCAGATGATCGCCGCGTTGACGCTGTCCGGGCACTGACCCAACAGCGAGACCCCGTGCAACACCTGTTTGAGCTGCGCGAACTCCTGATCGACCACGCCTTTCAAACGATCGTATTCAAAGCCCGGCAGAGCCTGCGCCAGCCCGCTCAGCAGGTCGGCAAAGATCCGCTCGGCGTCGCTGATATTCGGCAGAATGTCCTGGCCCGCCACCGTTTTGTCGATCATTGCCACCAGATGGTTGGTGATCTTTGCGGGGGCGGACAAGACCGTGGCTACCTGTCCCTGACGCGCATTACTCTCCATGATGTCGGCGACGCGCAGAAAACGTTCTGCATTCGCCACCGAGGTTCCGCCAAATTTCAGCACTCGCATGTGTGATCTCTCCGAATTTAAGCCGAAAAAAAAGCCCGCACTGATTAGGTGCGGGCTTTTTTCTGTGTTTCCTGTGCGCGTCAGCCCGCCCCGTTACCTGTGGTATCGGTGGTGGTAATAATTGTGGTTTTCAGGCTGATGTTGCGCATGTTGTCTGTCTGTCTCATGAAATACTCTGTCCCCTCTATTGGTTAAAGCAATCGCTATCCCAAGTCAAACTATTTCTTTTTTTTGCTTATTTTCCGTTCAGCGGCGGTAATGCGCGATGCAACAGGTGAAAAGCAAAATGACAGAACAAAAAAACAACTTAAAGCCGATTTACTAGTGGATCACGCTGGGTAACCGTCTGATGGAGCCGCTATCACTTGGCGAGTTTTTTTTCGATGTCGTGCAGCAGCGTATGCAGCATCGCCGTATCTCGCTGTTGCAGCGCGCCGAGGCGCTGGTGCAGCCAGTCGCGCAATTTTTGGTCATCGCCGACCTCCAACGCGTTCAACAAGGCATCGGCGCGGCGGCGCAGCGCCTTGAGCTGCCCTTCCGACGCCGCCGTTTCCTGCGGTGTACTGACACCCATCAGGCTCGCCAGCTGGTAGCAGTAAACCATCACCGCCTGGCCCAGGTTAAGCGACGGATAGTCCGCCTGCATCGGCACGCCGGTCAGCAAGTCCGCCAGCGCCAGCTCTTCGTTGGTCAGGCCGGAATCTTCGCGGCCGAACACCAGCGCGGCCTGGCCGACCCACTGCTTACGCTCGCTCAGCTGTTCCAGCAGTTCGGGCGGCGTACAGTAGTAGTGAAAGCGCGCGCGGCTGCGGGCGGTGGTGGCGACGGTAAAATCCACGCCCGCCAGCGCCTGTTCCAGCGTGGCGAACGTTTGCACGCCGTCGAGGATCTCGCCGGCACCGTGCGCTACCCAGCGCGCCGCCGGCTGCAGGTGCGCTTCGCTGTTGACGATGCGCAACGACGTGAAGCCCATGGTTTTCATCGCGCGCGCCGCCGCGCCGACATTTTCCGGCCGCGCCGGAGCCACTAAAACAATATGAAGCTGCATGACTCTTCCACCGAAGGCGGGCCTGCGTTTTTGACGATGGCGCAGCGCCCGCTTATATTTACAATTACGCAACAATAAACGCGTTAATAGCAACAAACAAGATTAAACGGCTCGTTGAACGAATAAACCCGTCGTAATAGTCATTATTCGCGCTTATGTTTTACTGCGTTTATTTATCAATAAGTTAAAACAACGCGATGATCAATAAGCGAATAATTGTATCCTATCGGGCCGGATAATGCTGAATCGTTCACAGAATTTGAGGTTCTGTGACTTAAACTGGCATTTCTGTAAGTGTTTTTCACAAATCTGTTAACGTGCTACAATTGAATTTGATATATGTCAACAAAGCGTAGTTTTGTTGGGTGATGAATTCGGCACGCGCTGTTATATTGCTGTTAATGGGGTTAGGATATGCGCCGTTTCGGCACCCAAGGGGTTGTAGGGAACAGCATCCCCACCAGGCTAGCGATCTTGTTGACATGAGATGGAAAGTGCATCAAGAACGAGTTTACGTACTTTAGTCATTTGCTGAGAGGGAACGTGGCGCTATCTCTGCCCTCCTCTAAGAAAACAAAGACTTCTGTACTTCCGATTTTCTATTTTGTTGGCAATTTTAGGTAGCAAATATGCAGACCCCGCACATTCTGATTGTCGAAGACGAGTTAGTCACTCGTAACACCCTGAAGAGCATTTTCGAGGCGGAAGGCTACATTGTTCATGAAGCCAATGATGGTGCAGAGATGCACAATATCCTGTCTGAAAATGATATCAATCTGGTCATCATGGACATCAACCTGCCAGGCAAAAACGGCCTGCTGTTGGCGCGCGAACTGCGTGAACAGGCCAGCGTCGCCTTGATGTTCCTGACCGGTCGCGATAACGAAGTGGACAAAATCCTCGGCCTGGAAATCGGCGCCGACGATTACATCACCAAGCCGTTCAACCCGCGTGAGCTGACCATCCGCGCGCGTAACCTGCTGTCGCGCACCATGAACCTGGGCAGCCTCGGCGAAGAGCGCCGTCTGGTCGAGAGCTACAAGTTCAACGGGTGGGAGCTGGACATCAACAGCCGCTCTTTGATCAGCCCGGCCGGCGAACAGTACAAGCTGCCGCGCAGCGAATTCCGCGCCATGCTGCACTTCTGCGAAAACCCGGGCAAGATCCAGTCGCGCGGCGAACTGCTGAAGAAAATGACCGGCCGCGAGCTGAAGCCGCATGACCGCACCGTGGACGTCACTATCCGTCGCATTCGCAAACACTTCGAATCGACGCCGGATACGCCGGAAATCATCGCCACCATTCACGGCGAAGGCTACCGCTTCTGCGGCGATCTGGAAGAGTAATTCCGGCCTGCCGTCATGAAAACGGGGTTCAGCATGCTGAACCCCGTTTTTTTATTTCGTCTCAGCCCATGGCATGATCGGCACCGCGCTCAACGCGTTCTTCGGCGAACCGTCGATCACCTTGTCGGAGTAGCTCAGGTAAATCAACGAATTGCGCTTGGCGTCATAGAAGCGCACCACCTGCAACTTCTTGAACACCAGCGAGGTGCGTTTCTGGAACACCACATCACCTTCCGCCTTGCCGTTTTTGATCTTGTCGCTCAGCTCGATAGGCCCCACCTGCTGGCAGGAAATGGCCGCGTCGGCGGTGTCTTCCGCCAGCCCCAGGCCGCCTTTGATGCCGCCGGTTTTGGCGCGGCTGATATAACAAGTTACATTTTTAACATCCGGATCGTCGAACGCTTCCACCACGATTTTGTGGTCCGGCCCCAACAATTTAAACACCGTATCAACGGAGCCCACCTGCTCCGCCTGCGCGCTGCCAACGGTTGCGCAAACCAAACCGAATAAAAATATCCAGCTTTTTTTCATTTACTTAACTCCGGTATAACCTTGCCGCAAAAATAGGTTCGGCGGTCGCCATTATTTATGTCTAAGCTCACGGAATCGGTTTTTACGGGTCCGCACTGTCCGTTTTAGCACAGAGCGTGACAAAAATCTTTGAGAGTCGCGGAGTAAAAAAATTGCTATGATGCGGCGTCGTTATTTCTTTGCGCCCACTACGGTGTACCCCAATCCAACTCTGGCGCGGCATGCGCAGCAGAGGCAAAGAGTGCAACGCATAATGGCTCATGGATCGGTCTGATAGCGCAGCACCAGCGTGACGAATCAACAGTTCGGGTTCCTACCCCCAAGCTTTACGAGGAAGATCTATGGATCAAGCCGGTATCATTCGTGATCTGCTTAGCTGGCTGGAAAGCCATTTGGACCAACCCTTGTCGCTGGATAACGTGGCGGCCAAGGCAGGCTACTCCAAATGGCATCTGCAACGGATGTTCAAAGATATTACCGGTAACGCCATCGGTGCTTACATCCGGGCAAGGAGGCTCTCCAAAGCCGCCGTCGCGCTGCGTTTGACCAGCCGGCCGATTTTGGATATCGCCCTGCAATATCGCTTCGACTCGCAGCAGACCTTCACCCGCGCCTTCAAAAAACAGTTTGCGCAAACGCCGGCGCTGTACCGCCGCGCCGAAGACTGGAATGCATTCGGCATCTGTCCGCCGATCCGTCTGGGGGCCTTCACCCTGCCGCAGCCGGAATTCGTCTCGCTGCCGGACAAGCAGCTGGTCGGCCTGACCCAAAGCTACTCCTGTACGCTGGAACAGATCACCACCGTGCGCACCGAACTGCGCTCACAGTTCTGGCGTCAGTTCCTCGGTGACGTCGAAACCCTGCCGCCGGTGCTGTACGGGCTGCACCACTCGCGACCGAGCCAGGAGAAGGACGACGAACAGGAAGTGCTGTACACCACGGCGCTGGAGCCGGATCAGGTGCCTGACAAGGTACAGGAAGGCCAGCCGCTGGTGTTGCCGGGCGGTGAGTTTGCGATGTTCAGCTACGAAGGGCCCACCGAGGGACTGCAAGACTTTATTCTGACGGTCTACGGCACCTGCCTGCCGGCGCTCCAGCTGACGCGCCGCAAAGGGCACGACATCGAGCGCTTCTATCCGAAAGGCGAGCGCCGTCCGCATCAGGCACCTATCGAGATCAAGTGCGATTACCTGATCCCGATTCGGCGTTAACGCTGCAGTTCGTCCAACGCGGGCATGTCCAAATGCGTGACATCGCCCGCCGTTTCCACGATCCAGCCGGATGCCAGCCACGGGCTCTGCTGGTGATCGACGCGCGACAGTGAGCAATTGCGCAAGCGCAGGCGGCGTTCCGCATAGGCCGGCAGCCCCAGCACCGTACTGATCAAACACCCCAACGCGATACCATGACTGACGAGCAGCGGCTTGCTGCCTTCAGGCAGCATCAGGCAACTCTCCAGCGCGGCGCGCATGCGCTCGCCCAGCTCCTCCATGGATTCGCCTTGAGGGATTCGGCCGTCAGGAGTACCATCGACCATCTGTTTGCGCCACTGCTCTTCCTGCGGCGTCAAACTGTCGATCAGGCGTTCTTCCAGAACCCCCATGTGCAGCTCACGCAAACGCGGATCGCTAATCACTTCGCAGCCACAGGCGTCGGCGATGATCTGTGCGGTGCGGCGCGTGCGCCCCAGATCGCTGGTAATGATGTGCGTAATGCCTTCTTTGCTGACGCGCCTGGCGACCAGACGGGCCTGGTGTTCACCCATGGCGGTTAACGGGCTGTCGGACTGACCCTGGATGCGGCGAGCCGCGTTCCATTCCGTTTCGCCATGGCGAACGAGGTATACCTGTAACATTTTTGTTTTCCGTTATACTGCGTGAAATTTGCATTTATCCCCGGCCCGGTGGCGCTTTTGCCGCTGCCCGGCGTATCGGCCAGAAGGATATCAAACCCGTTATGTACCATGTTGTCGCTGCAACTACCAACCCGGCAAAGATCAAGGCTATTCAACTGGCCTTCGATGACGTCTTTGGCGCAGGCCAATACCGCATTGAATCCGTTGACGTCGCCAGCGGTGTCTCGCTGCAGCCGATAGGCAATCACGAAACCCGCACCGGCTCGCGTCAACGCGTGATGGAAGCGCGCCAGGTCAGGCCCGAGGCCGATTTTTGGGTCGGCGTGGAAGCCGGGATTGAAGAGAATATGACCTTCGCCTGGATGACCATAGAGAACCCGCACATCCGCGGTGAATCCCGCTCGGCGAGCCTGATGCTGCCGGAGGTCATCTTACAAGGTATTCGCGCCGGTCGCGAATTGGGCAGCGAAATGGCGGCGATCACCGGCAATGCCGAGGTGAAGCGCCAGGGCGGCGCCATCGGCGTCTTCACCGACGGCCGGCTGAGCCGCACCAGCGTTTATCACCAGGCGCTGCTGCTGGCGCTGGTGCCGTTTCACAACGCCATCTACCAGCAATAGCACCGAGCCCGCTAGGGCGCGTCATGCAACAGCTGCTGCTCAAGCCACTGTTTAAGCTCGGGTGAAGCCGCTTTCAGGCTGTTCGATCCGCGGGTGATGGTGGCGATCCCCGCGCCCAGTTCATTTTTCAGCTCGCGCTGGCTCATCTCGCCGCGCATCAGTTCCTGGATGATTCGCACCCGGGTGCCCAGCGCGGTGCGCTCGTCCGGCGTCAACATCAGCTGCAGCAGCGGTTGATGCAGTTCTTGCGCAAACGAATTCTGCAGCAGCGCGACGAAGCGCAGCCAATCCTCATTGCCTTGTTCTGAAAGAGCGGGGTCGTTTAACGATAATTGCGTCATGGCAGCCACCATACTATTTAACTAGTACAGCAGCATACCATAGGGCCGTCAAAATCAATAACGTCTCTGCCACTCGGCGTCGGTCAGCACCTTGGCCGGCCGGTGCGTCAGATAGCGGTAAAACGCATCATAGGCCAACACATTCTTGACGTAGCCTCGGGTTTCAGAGAACGGAATGCTTTCGATGAATGCCACCGGATCGATCCGCCCCGCGCTGTTGCCCAGCCAGGTATTCACCCGCGACGGGCCGGCATTATAGGCGGCGCTCGACAGAATGCGGTTGCGGCCGAACTGCTGATAGACCGACTCCAGATAGCTGGTGCCGATGGTGATGTTAGTCTGTGGATCGAACAGCTGGCTCGGGCCGACGTAACCGGGAATATTGAACATCTGCACCGTATGCTGCGCGGTGCGCGGCATCACCTGCATCAGGCCGGTAGCGCCAACCGGCGACTGCGCTTTCGGATTCCAGGCGCTCTCCTGACGCGCGATCGCCATCGCGTAGCTGGTGGTGATCCCCTTGTCATCGGTCGCGCGGCGGAACTCCTGCGGCCAGGCGACCGGGAAGCGTTCCTCCAGATGATCCCACAGCTTGCCGACGATGGTCGCCTGCACGCTCAGATCGGCCCATTTTTGCTCAAAGGCGTAGCGCGCCAGCGCTTCTTGTTCCGGCCGGCTGCGGCTGGCGACATACGAGCCCCACTCGCTGCGGGCCAGGTTGTCCATATTCCAGTACATCAGCTCGCGCACCCGGGCGACCTCCGGCCCGTCGACCAGCGACGTGCGCGGCTTGGCCGCCACCGCCACCATCACCGGATAAGTGGCGTTCAGCTTCTGCGCCGCGACCATCGGATAGAAGCCGCGTTCGGTCATCAGGTTACGCAACATCTCCTCGCCTTCGGCGCGTTTGCCTTCGTCCATCAGTTGACTGGCGCGCCAGTAGCGCCACTCATCCTTGTTGCGCGACTCTTCCGGCAGGCGGGCCAGCCAGGTCGCGACGCCCTGCCGATCGCCGTTGCCCAACGCCATGCGCACCCGGCGCTCCAACAGCGAAGGCAAACGGCTGCGCAGGATCACCCGATCGCGCCACTGCGCCTGCTCGTAGGTAGCGTCGCTGCCCATCAGGCGCCAGGCCACCGCCTCTTCCAACCCCAGCCGTTCGTCGTCGCTCATTTTCTGCAGTCGCGCGAGCGTCGGGATCATCGCCCGTGCGTTTTCCACATCCTGCCGCGCCAGGCGTTCAAAGGCGATGCCGGTAGCGGCGCGGGTAAAGTCAGTCGGCCCCACGCTGCGGGCGAAGGCTTCCACGGTGGTCGGATCGTTTTGCAAGCGCACCAGGGCGTTGCCCATGGTCTGGTAGTCGGCCGGCAGCTGGCTGTAGAGGTTGCTGACCAGCGAGCTGTTACCCTCTTTCAGCGCCAGCTTCATGCGCGCCAGAATATCCAGCGGCGTTTGCTTGCCCGCGCCACGCCAGACGCTGAACAGACGATCGCAGGCGCCCGGCAGCGTTTTGCCGTTCAGCCACAGCTCGTCGGCGCCGCTCCAGGCCGCCTGCTGGTCGCCGGTGGCCCATTTGGCGTAGTAATAGTTGCAGCGCGCCGCCACCGGTTTGGGCGGCTGCGCGCTGAAGGCCAACAGGGTGCGCCAGTCTTCGCGCCGCGCCAACTCATTGACGAAACGCGGCACCAGTGATTTCGCCGGCGGCAGCGTCGGGTGGCGTTTGATAAAGTCGTTCACCTCGGAGAACCCCGCCTGGCTCAGATCCTGTGTCAGCTCGCGGTATTCCAGGTAAGGATAAAGCGGGTAATCGCGCAGCGTCGGCATCAGCTGCGCCACCACGTCCATCTGATTGCCATCCCACGCCTGTTTGATCTGCTGGTAACGCTGACGTTGCGCATCCAGAGAATCCGCCAGCGCCGCGCCTGAAAACGCCGTCAGACACAGGCCCATTGCCAACAGCCGTCGCTTGTCCACCTTGACCATCCTCGCTCTTTCCTCACTGGTTATACCGCAGGAGCCGCCCAGCTCCCCGGTGACCGCCGCACCACGGCGCCGCGGGACAAAATAAAGCCGGGCGCACGGCCCGGACGCGGATATCTACCATAGACAGCGCAATCGCTTATCCATTCAATACTGTAGAAGAAGAAGTGTATCGCCATGACGCGGGCCAGGTAAAAACGTTTACTTTGGCTGACAAATCAGGCCGGCGGGATATTTCCAGCCACCGGATTTTTATTAGCTGCCCCGGCGCTTATTGGAGAAGTAAAATACTTTTTAATTATTAGTCACCACATTATTTGATTTGTTATATGGCGCCACCGTTGCGCAAATCGCCTGACAGCGGGCTAAACGCGCCAACTTTGCAGAAAAGCGGTGGCAAACCCGGGTAGGCATTTTTATACTATCAAAAATAAGTAAGATAATTCCGAGAAAACAGCACATAAAGCGCCCAACGAAGACATCTTATAATACAATCCGCGCCAATTATGGGTTAGATAGTGTTCATTAGGCAGTGCGACTGACAGCTTTCAGCAAAACGATTGTCCCTTCAAGCGGGCCGGATTTTTCCTTGTCAGGCCACGGCCTGCGGGCAGTGGATCAGGCCGGAATGGCGGGTGAAGATGGTGAATAAGACCGCGATAGCGATGCGTTGCGCAAAAAGCCCCGAACCGGGCTTCCTTGACGCACGCCTGAATATCGGCCGCCTGCTGCTGATCGTTTTGTTGGTGCTGCTGACGTTGTCCGAGCCTGCGCACGCCGCCGCTGATCCCTATCAAAAGCGCACGCACGCCGTGACGACTGTAGTGGTAGGCATCATCAGCTACGCACGCTGGTCGCGTGAACCCAATCCGATCCGCTTGTGCGTGACCGCACCCACCCGGTATGCCGAAGGGCTGTTCGATCCGATCCTGCTGAGCGCGCCGCGTCCGATTAAAGCCGAGCGCGTGCCGTTCGATAGCCCAACGCTGAGTACCGGCTGTGATGTCATCTACTTAGGGAACATCACCGCCGCGCAGAGACAAAATTTCATGCAGCGCATTTCCGGCAACTCCATTCTCAGCATCAGCGAGAACGATAGCGAATGCTCCGCCGGCAGCGCATTTTGCCTGCAGATTGATGGGGACCAGGCCAGTTTCAAAGTCAACCTGGACGCTCTGGCGCGCAGCGGCGTGCGCGTTCACCCCAACGTGTTGCAGCTGGCACGCAAACAGGCGCCGCCGCTATGAGGCTGTTGCGTAAAAACCGCTCCGGCAATGCGCGCCCGACGCTGGGCCGAGTGCTGCAGCGGGTGCATCTTGGGCTGGCGCTGATCGCCGTCGGCACCGCCGGCATCTTTTTGACGCTGGTGGCGCTGTTTGCGCTGCGCGCCTATGCCAATCACAACCTGCACCTGATCGCGCGCTCCATCAGCTATACCGTCGAGGCCGCCGTGGTGTTTGAAGACCGCACCGCCGCGCGCGAGGCGCTGATGCTGATATCCTCCAACGAAGAGGTATCGGACGCGCGGATCCTCGACAACAACGGCAAGATGCTGGCCAACTGGCGCCATCCTACCGATGGGCCGCTGCACGGCCTGGAGCAGATCGTCGCGCACTGGGCGCTGCCCGAACCGGTCATTCTGCCTATCACCCACGAGGGCAAGCAGGTCGGCCAGGTCTGGCTGAGCGGTAACGGCGGCAGCCTGCTGCGTTTCCTGTTGCGCGGCATGGTCGGCATGATCGCCTGCCTGGTGCTCAGCACCCTGTGCGCTCTGGTACTGTCGCGCCGCATGCTGGTCGGCATCGTCAGTTCGCTGGACGACATCGCCAACGTGGCGCATGCGGTGCGCCGCGATCGCACCTTCGGCCTGCGGGTGCCGTCGGCCCCTATCGCCGAGCTGCATGAGCTCAGCAACGATTTCAACGGCTTGCTCGACGAGCTGGAGGCCTGGCAGGCCCATCTGAAGCAGGAGAACGACTCGCTGGCTCACCGGGCGACGCACGACAGCCTGACCGGCTTGCCGAACCGCGCCTTCTTCGAAGGGCGGCTGAGCCGCGCGCTGGGCGATATCGAACCGCCGGCGAAATTGGCGGTGCTGTTTATCGACGGCGATCGCTTCAAGGAGGTGAACGACAGTTACGGCCACGCCGCAGGCGATGCGGTGCTGACCACCATTGCCGGGCGCATTCGCGCGCAGCTGCGCGAGACCGATCTGGTCGCCCGCCTGGGAGGGGACGAATTCGCCGTGCTGCTGGCGCCGGTACACAGCACGGAAGATGTCTTGCAGATCGCTGACAACATCATCGACTGCATGACGCAACCGGTCATTCTGCCGAACGACGAGGCGGTCATCACCTCTCTGAGTATCGGTATTGCGCTGTACCCTGATCACGCATCGACGCCTCAGGGTCTTTTGCACGAAGCTGACGATGCGATGTATCAGGCAAAGCATCGTTATAACGGAGGCTGGCGGCTGGCTATACATAAATAAGAGCCCCGGCTATAACACTTGAACTAGGGATTTTGACTATGATACAGCAACTTTTTAAAGGCCGTTTTTCACTGCTGACGATGATGTTCGTCGCTCTGCTGGCGCTCGCCGGCTGCCAGAGCAAACCGCAGGGCCTGACACCCGAGCAGGTCGCGCTGTTGCAATCGCAGGGCTTCAAACTGACCGATAATGGCTGGGAGTTCGGCCTGTCGGATAAGGTGCTGTTCGGCAACAACATCGGCAAACTGAACCCGGAAAGCACCGAGACGGTACAGAAGATGGGCCGTGCGCTGCTGAGCGTCGGCATCACCAAGTTCCGCCTGGACGGCCATACCGACAACTACGGTGAAGACAGCTATAACGATCAGCTCTCCCTGCGCCGCGCCGATGCGGTGGCCGATCTGCTGGCCAGCGTCGGCATTCCACGCGCCAATATCGAAACCCGCGGCATGGGCAAGCGCGATCCCGTTGCCGATAACCGCACCTCCAGCGGCCGTGCGGAAAACCGCCGCGTCGCGATCGTCGTCACGCCATAAGCCACCAATATGCGCCTTTATCGGCGCATAAACGGTTATACTTAGCGATCGCTGAGCGATGTCTGGGATCCGAGATCGAAACGGGCTACACTCATGCCGCCAGACATCCTATAAATACTGATATAGAGAGGCTTAGAGCAACGTGGCTCAATACGTCTATACCATGCACCGCGTCGGCAAGGTGGTACCGCCGAAGCGTCATATTTTGAAAAACATCTCCCTGAGCTTCTTCCCTGGGGCCAAAATCGGCGTGCTGGGCCTGAACGGCGCCGGTAAGTCCACCCTGCTGCGCATCATGGCCGGCATCGATACCGATATCGAAGGGGAAGCGCGCCCGCAGCCGGGCATCAAGATCGGTTACCTGCCGCAGGAGCCGCAGCTTAACCTCGAACACACCGTGCGTGAGTCGGTGGAAGAAGCGCTGGCGGAAGTGGTCGGCGCGCTGAAACGCCTGGACGAAGTGTACGCGCTGTACGCGGAAGAAGGCGCAGACTTCGACAAGCTGGCCGCCGAACAGGGCCGCCTGGAAGAGATCATTCAGGCGCACGACGGTCACAACCTCAACGCGCAGCTGGAACGCGCCGCCGATGCGCTGCGCCTGCCGGACTGGGACGCCAAAATCGCCCATCTGTCCGGGGGTGAACGCCGCCGCGTCGCGCTGTGCCGCCTGCTGCTGGAAAAGCCGGACATGCTGCTGCTGGACGAACCGACCAACCACCTGGACGCCGAGTCCGTGGCCTGGCTGGAACGCTTCCTGCACGACTTCGAAGGCACCGTCGTGGCGATCACCCACGACCGTTACTTCCTGGATAACGTGGCCGGCTGGATCCTCGAACTTGACCGCGGTGAAGGCATTCCATGGGAAGGCAACTACTCCTCCTGGCTGGAGCAGAAAGACGCGCGTCTGGCACAGGAAGCGTCCGCCGAAGCCGCTCGTCGCAAGTCGATCGAGAAAGAGCTGGAGTGGGTGCGTCAGGGCGCCAAAGGCCGTCAGTCCAAAGGCAAGGCCCGCCTGGCTCGCTTTGAAGAGCTGAACAACACCGAATACCAGAAACGTAACGAAACCAACGAACTGTTCATTCCGCCTGGCGCACGCCTGGGCGATAAAGTGGTCGAAGTCAGCAACCTGCGTAAGTCCTATGGCGACCGCCTGTTGATCGACGACCTGTCGTTCTCGGTGCCGAAAGGCGCGATCGTCGGCATCATCGGCCCGAACGGCGCGGGTAAATCCACGCTGTTCCGCATGATGTCCGGCCAGGAGCAGCCTGATTCCGGCAGCATCGTGCTGGGCGACACCGTCAAGCTGGCGTCCGTCGATCAGTTCCGCGACAACATGGACGGTTCGAAAACCGTGTGGGAAGAAGTCTCCGGCGGGCAGGACATCATGCGCATCGGCAACACCGAGATGCCAAGCCGCGCCTATGTCGGCCGCTTCAACTTCAAGGGCGTCGATCAGGGCAAACGCGTGGGCGAGCTGTCCGGCGGTGAGCGTGGCCGTCTGCACCTGGCCAAGCTGCTGCAGGTTGGCGGCAACGTACTGCTGCTCGATGAACCGACCAACGACCTGGATATCGAAACCCTGCGCGCGCTGGAAAACGCCCTGCTGGAATTCCCTGGCTGCGCCATGGTGATCTCGCACGACCGCTGGTTCCTCGACCGTATCGCCACCCACATCCTGGACTACCAGGACGAAGGCAAGGTGGAATTCTTCGAAGGCAACTTCACCGAGTACGAAGAGTACAAGAAGCGTACGCTGGGCGCCGACGCGCTCGAGCCACACCGCATCAAGTACAAGAAGATCGCCAAGTAATACGAAAGGCGCCGCATGCGGCGCCTTTTTTTACTCCCGCGTCAGCTCGCGTGCGTAGTCGTCGAACGCCGGATGCTGCAGCACCACATCGATGAAGCAGGCCAACGCCGCGGAATTCAGCTTGCGGCTCGGGTAGACCAGATACAGCTCATTCCCTTCTGCGCGCCACGCCGGCAGCACCTCCACCAACAGTTTCTGCGCCACCACCTCGCGGCTGAGAAACGCCGGCAGCAGCGTGATCCCCGCGCCGGCGATGGCGCATTCCCGCGCATACAGCAGGTTGTCGGTGGTGTGCGCCAGCGGCAGCTGCCAACGGTAGTAGTCATCGCCGCAGCGCAGGTTCCAGGCCGTCCAGGCGCGGTGGGCGATGCAGCGATGCTGCTGCAGCTGTTGCGGATGTTCGATCGGCGGGTGCTGCGCCAAATAGGACGGTGCGGCCAACAGATAGCGCGGCGCATACCCGAGACGGCGGCCGATCAGCGAAGAGTCCTGCGGCTTGCCGGTGCGCAGCGCGGCGTCGAAACCTTCCTGCACCAGATCCACCATGGCGTCGGACACCGACACCTCCAACGAAACGTCCGGGTACTGGCGCTGAAAATCCGCTGCCAGCCGCGCCACCAGGGTCGCGCCCAGCCCGGCGGGCGTCGAGATGCGCAGGCGGCCGCTCGGGTTATCGCGCAGCCGCTGCAACGCCAGATCGGCCCGCTCGGCAGCAGACATCATGACCTGACAATGTTCCAGATAACGCTCACCGGCGAAGGTCAGGTTCAGCTGGCGCGTGGTGCGATTGAGCAGCCGTAGCCCCAGCGTCTGCTCAAGCTGGCTGATGCGCTGGCTGACGCTGGATTTCGGCAACCCAACGCGCTGCGCGGCGGCGGTAAAACTGCCGCACTCCGCCACCAGCGCGAACAACGCCATGTCCTGCAGTTGTTTGAATTCCATTGTTCACCTTAAACGAACACTCCGTTAGATATTGTCCATCTTATCACCCCACTGTCGCGGGTCTACACTGGGAGCATCATTTGAAAGGAGTACAATCATGTCGATTAAAGCCATTGCCGTAGACCCGCAGAACCCCGCCGATTTCATCGAAATCTCACCGGAGATGCCGGTTCCCGGCCAGTACGATCTGCTGGTGGAAGTGAAAGCGGCGTCGGTCAACCCGGTGGACACCAAAGTGCACGCCGGTCTGCAGAAAAACGGCCTGCAGCAGCCGCGCATTCTCGGCTGGGACGCCAGCGGCGTCGTGGTGGACGTGGGCAACGGCGTCAGCGGCTTCAAGCCCGGCGATGAAGTGTGGTACGCCGGCGACATCACCCGCCCCGGCAGCAACAGCAGCCACCAACTGATCGACTCACGCATCGCCGCGCACAAGCCGCGCAGCCTGAACTGGGCCGAGTCCGCCGCCATGCCGCTCACCGCCCTCACCGCCTGGGAGGCGCTGTTCGAACACCTGAACATTCAGGACGCACCGGAGCACAAGACGCTGCTGATCATCGGCGGCGCCGGCGGGGTCGGCTCGCTGGCCATTCCGCTGGCCGCGCTGCGCAGCAAGGTGAAAGTGATCGCCACCGCATCAAGACCGGAATCCGCCGCCTGGTGCCGTGAGCGCGGCGCCGATCTGGTGGTGGACTACCGCGATCTGAAGGGCAACCTGGCGCAGCAGGGCATCGAGCAGGTGGATTACATCCTGTGTCTGAACGATACCGACGGCCACTGGCCGGCGATGGCTGAACTGATCGCGCCGCTCGGCCATATCTGCACCATCGTCGAGAACGCGCAGCCGTTGGATCAAAACGCGCTGAAGCTGAAAAGCGCCGCGCTGCACTGGGAATTCATGTTCACCCGCAGCATGTTCACCACCCCGGACATCGCGCAGCAGGGCAAGATCCTGCAGCAGGTGGCGCAGCTGCTGGACGAGGGCAAGCTGAGCACCACGCTGAGCGAAACCCTGCACGGGCTGTCGGTAGACACGCTGACCGCCGCGCATCAACAGCTGCTCGGCGGCCATATGCAAGGCAAGCTGGTTATCGCTTACTGAGCCTGAATCGCGGCGGCGCAGCGCGCCGCCGTTACTGCGGACGAACGAAGCCGACGCACAGCGTCTGCTCGTCGCTCTGCGGATCGGCGCGGTACGTCAGCGTCTGCTGCCAATCGAGGCGCATCTTCGGCCAGTGGGCCAGTTCGCCGCCGAAGTCGCTGTGTGCGCAGTCCTCACCCAACCGACCGAACAAGGCGACGCCATGCTGCGCAATCTGCGGATAGCTGATGTTGACGTTGTAGATGTTCGGCCGCGTATGATTGGACCAGCGCGTAATGGTCTGCGGCCGGGAACCGGCGTACACCGTCATCCACTGCGACAGGTATTCGCCGCCGACGTAGCGCAGTTCAACGCCATACCGCTCCTGCCACTGCCGCTCCACCTCGGCGCTGAACGCCTTGATACCTACCATTTTCTGGCCGGCGTTGCGCACGTTGCCCAGCATCACCGCGGCATACCCCAGATAGACCGCCAGCGCCGCGCACATCAGACCAATGGTCGCCGCGCGCAGCGAACGCACCGGCGGCTGGCGCACGCAACCGACCAACAGCGCCGGCGCCAGCATGAAGAACGGCTGCAGCCATTCGGTCAGCCGGCCGCCGACGTTGAAAGAAAACCAGAAGATAATGATGCCGAGCGGCAACAGGTAGACCCACAGCAACACCCGCATCGGCAACGCCGATGGCCAGGCCAGCACCGCCCCGCTGCGCCGCAGGATCCCCCACAGCACCAGCGATGGATAGAACACCAGCAGCAGCGACTGCAGCATGTCGAGATTGAGCTGCATCTTGATCTGCGAATCCACCCACTTGAAGGCGGCGAAATCGTGGTTCCACAACCAGAACACGTTCGGCAACACCAGCGCCAACCAGATCGCCACCGCCAGATAGAACTGCGGCTGGCGATAACAGCGGCGGATCTGCGGTACGAACAGCGTCGACAGCGCGGCGAAATAGACGAAGGCGAAGGTCGAGTACTTCGCCATCATCGCCAAACCGGCCGTCAGCGCGAAGGCCGGCCACCAGTTGGCCGAACGCGATATAGCCAGGTGGAAAAACAGCGCCATCCACGGCCACAGCATCACCAACAGGTAATTGTCGTTGTAGGGAATGATGTCGAAATTGATGATGCCGGACAGGTTGAGCGTCAGCAGCGCCATCCAGGCCAGCGAGGTGCTGCCGCTCAGCCGGCGCGCCAACAGCCAGACGCCCAACATGCCGATGGCGATGGCGATGAAGTGCCCGCCATACCAGTACAGGTTCAGCGGCAGCCACGAAAACCCGATCGCCGGCTGCATCGCCGCCCCGACCAGCCACGGGTTTTTCGGTGAGCCCCATTCGCCGTTGAGGCCCCAGTTGAGCGCCTCGACGGCGTCGTAAGGCAGGGTAGGATCGAGATAAACAGTCAGCAGCGTCCAGGCTGCGGCATAGCAGACCAACCAAAGAGCGAGCAAGCGATAAGACATGTCTTCTTCTAAGCGTTATTGTAAAGAAAAGCTTAACGTAGTCGCTGTCGAATGAACCATGTTTAAACAAGCCGTTAAATGTGCGCCTGGGTGGCGTTTCTGCCGCCTCGATCGCACATTACGCTAATTTTACTCAGCCTGCGGCGTGACGCTGGGCGGGCGCGCTCAACCGGCCGGCGTCCGCCGCCAGCAGCTGTTGCACCAGCTCGACGCAGCGCAGGAAGCGCTCTTCGTAATCGCTGGACTCAACGTGCACATACTCGATATTGTTGGCGCGCAGCATCTCCTCCAGCAGGCGCTGGAACGCCAGCCGATCGGCGGTACTGCCTAGGCTGCGCAGGCCGTCCGCCACCCATGGCGTGTTGTTTTCCAGCAGGATCACCAGATCGAAACGGTATTCGTCGATCAGCGCCTGCACGAAGGGGTGTTCACGCCCCTCGTACTTTTTGCAAAACGCCTGGGTGGTGACGAAATCGGTATCGATAAATGCCACCTTGTTGGCGTACTTGACCGCGAAATCCACGTATTGCGCCTGCCCGAGGGCAATTTTGTCGTAGTCGGAGTACTGCAGCGCCATCTCGTCGCCGCCCAGGTGCGAGAACACGTAATCGCGGCCATATTCCCAGGCGCTGGTGGTGTTGAAGATGTTGGCCAGCTTGTTGACCAGCGTCGATTTGCCGCTCGACTCGCCGCCGAGGATCGCCACGGTGCGCACGAAGAACGGCTTCACCTCGGTCGGGATGTAATCCCAGTAGCGGAACGGATCCTGGCGGATCTGATTGCCGCTGATGTTCATGAACGAACGCTCGGGATCGACCAGAATGGTTTCGATGCCCAGATGCTCGCGGTAACGCGGCGCATCCTGCGCTTCGCTGGAATAGATAAAGCTCGGCACGATGCCTTTCTGTTCCATAAAGGCCTTCATGCCGTCGCTCCACACGTTCCAGCCGTGCGGGTAGGGCTCAATGCCCTGCTCGTCGAACGAGTGGATATGGATGTTTTTCTGGTACTTGAAGGTCTGCAGCAGCCAGCGCAGGCGATCGCTGACCGTCGGCTGTTGCGACATCGAACTGTTCTCGAACAGCTCGCGGTCGCGCGGCTCGTCGTGGCACAAAATGACGTGCAGCTCATCCACCTGGCTGCAGGCGCGCTGGATCAGGTAGATGTGGCCGGTGTGCAGCGGGTAAAATTTACCAAACACCACGCCGACTTTAACCTCTTTACGCGGGAACTCCAGCCCGAGAAAACGGTGCAGCGCTTCGAGCTTTTGCGCGCTCGGGCTTTTGATCTTGTCGTTCAACAGCTGGCTCAGATAGCCCTTGGTCATGCCGCTGGCATCCGCCACCTGCTGCAACGTGCAGCCTTTTTGCTTGATGGACGTCTTCAGGTAATCAAATTGCGGCATGGCCACCTCCGTTTAGTATGCTAAACAAAATAGCATATCTTGCTCGCCGTCGGCGACATTAATAAAACTCTTCCAGCACGTCCAGCGCGTCCGCCAGCTTCTTGACCCCGAACACCTGCATGTTGGCCGGCGGCTTCTTCGGCATATTGCCGTGCGGCACGATGGCGCGCTTGAAGCCGTGCTTGGCCGCTTCGGCGATCCGCTCCTGGCCGCTCGGCACCGGGCGAATTTCCCCCGCCAGCCCCACTTCGCCGAACACCACCAGATCGTTCGGCAGCGGCCG
This sequence comes from Serratia sp. CY76391, assembly GCF_052166695.1. Taxonomy (NCBI): domain Bacteria; kingdom Pseudomonadati; phylum Pseudomonadota; class Gammaproteobacteria; order Enterobacterales; family Yersiniaceae; genus Serratia; species Serratia sp. CY76391. The sequence continues at coordinate 307,204 of NZ_JBJNOJ010000006.1, read as the reverse complement.
ATCGCGCAGGCTCGAGACCAGCGACATCAGCAACGCCAGATCGGCGCTGGTCTCACTGACTTTCACCCCGCCGACCACGTTGACGAACACGTCCTGATCCGACATCTGCAGCCCGCCGTGCCGGTGCAGCACCGCCAGCAGGATCGCCAACCGGTTCTGCTCCAGGCCCACCGCCACGCGGCGCGGGTTGGACATCATCGAGTGATCCACCAGCGCCTGGATCTCCACCAGCAGCGGACGGGTGCCTTCCCACACCACCATCACCGAGCTGCCGGAAGTGACTTCATCGCCGCGGCTGAGGAAGATCGCCGATGGGTTGCTGACTTCGCGCAGTCCCTGTTCGGTCATAGCGAACACCCCCAGCTCGTTGACCGCGCCGAAGCGGTTCTTGTGGCTGCGCAGGGTACGGAAGCGGGAATCGGCGTCGCCGTCCAGCAGCACCGAACAGTCGATACAGTGTTCCAGCACTTTTGGCCCGGCCAGCGAGCCGTCTTTGGTGACGTGACCGACCATTACGATCGCCACGCCGCGCGTCTTGGCGAAGCGCGTCAGGTAGGCGGCGGTTTCCCGCACCTGCGCCACGCTGCCCGGCGAAGACTGAATGTCCGCCATGTGCATCACCTGAATCGAGTCGATCACCATCAGCTTCGGCTGTTCCTGCTCGGCGATCAGGCAGATCTGCTCGATGCTGGTTTCCGACAGCATGTTCAGGCCGCCGGTCGGCAGCCCCAGACGGTGAGCGCGCATCGCCACCTGCTGCAGCGACTCCTCACCGGTGACGTACAGGGTTTTCATCTGTTCGGACAGCTTGCACAACACCTGCAGCAACAGGGTGCTCTTGCCGGCGCCGGGGTTGCCGCCGATCAGAATCGCGCTGCCGGGCACCACGCCGCCGCCCAGCACGCGGTCGAACTCGAGAAAGCCGGTGGTGAAGCGCGGCAGCGCCTCCAGGCTGATTTCCGACAGCTTCTGCACCTTGCTGACGCCGGCGTCGCCGGCATAGCCGCTGAGGCGATCGTTGCGCGCCGCTGCGGGCGACGCGGCCAAACGCACTTCCGTGATGGTGTTCCAGGCATGACAGGCGCTGCACTGCCCCTGCCAACGCGGATAGTCCGCCCCGCACTCATTGCACACAAATGCCCGTTTTGCCGCTTTTGCCACGTCTTACCTCAATCTTTCGTTATCGCACTTCGTGTTTCAGGCTGCCGGTGAGAATACACAGCACGCCCATCAGATCCGCATGCCGGATCGATACCTGCGCTTTTTCATACACTTTCGGCTTGGCGTGGTAGGCGATGCCCAACCCCGCCGCCTGCATCATTTTCAAATCGTTGGCGCCGTCGCCGATGGCCACGGTTTGCGCCAGCGGGATCTCCAGCTTCTCCGCCAGCCGCAGCAGCGTGTCGGCTTTGAACTGCGCGTCCACCACCGGCCCCAGCACTTCGCCGGTCAGCTTGCCGTCGCGGATCTCCAGCTCATTGGCCGCCGCCGCCACCAGCCGCAGCCGGTTGCGCAGGTATTCGGCGTAGTAGGTGAAGCCGCCGGAGGCGATCGCCACATGCCAGCCCATCGCCTGCAGCTTGCCCACCAGGCTGGTCAGCCCCGGCATCAGCGGCAGCTCGTCGCGCACCTGCTTGAGGATGTTGGCATCGGCCCCTTTCAGCGTGCCGACGCGCTGGCGCAGGCTGGCGGTAAAGTCCAGCTCGCCGCGCATCGCGCGTTCGGTGACTTCCGCCACCTGCTCGCCGACGCCCGCCAACTTGGCGATCTCATCGATGCATTCGATCTCGATCGCCGTCGAATCCATGTCCATCACCAGCAGCCCCGGCGTGCGCAGGTGCGGGATCTTACCGAGCGGCGCCACGTCCAGCCCGCTCTCCGCCGCCAACAGCTTGGCGCGCGGCGTCAAGGTGCCCGCCAGGCGCACCACCTGATAGTCGTCCACGCCCCAGGCGGTGACGATCACCATCGCCGCGCCCAGCTTGCGTTGGAATTGGGTAATGCGCGCCTTGTCCAGCTTCCTGCCGTATAACAGCCACCCGGTATTGCCCGCCCGGTAGTCCAGCGGCATCACTTCGTCGCCGCTGAGCGAAAGGGGAAGACCCGGCCATTGAGAGATCTCCGCCGGAAGATCGCAATAGGTCAGACTGTTTGACATCATTGACTCCTGAATGGACAAAAACGCTGCATGATAAAACGACGCATCAAGCTATCCTATCGCCAGCGGTTCTGGCAACATAAAGTGTCCCCGATGCCCAAGGAACCTGCATGGCTCGCGCTAAACTGAAATTTCGCCTGCACCGCACCGCTATTATCCTGATTTGCCTGGCTTTGCTGGTGCTGCTGATGCAGGGCGCCTCTTATTTTAGCCTGAGTCACCAAATGGCGCGATCCGAGCAGGTGGAAGAACTGGCGCAGACGCTGACCAAACAGGTCGCCTACAGCCTGGCGCCGCTGCTGGACGACGACGGCAACAACCCGCGCATCGACGCCATCCTCAAGCAGCTCACCGATCACAGCCGCATTCTCGACGTCAGCGTGTATCAGTTGGACGGCACGCTGGTCTCCCACGCCGGGGAGCAGATAAGTATACGCGATCGCCTATCGCTCGACGGCAAACGCGCCGGCAGCTACTTCAACCACCAGTTGGTCGAATCCATTCAGGGCAAAGACGGCCCGATCGGCTTTATCCGCATCACCCTCGACACCCACGTGCTGGCGACCGAATCCAAACAGGTGGACAACACCACCAACCTGCTGCGCCTGATGATCCTGCTGGCGCTGGCGATCGGCATCATTCTGGCGCGCACCCTGCTGCAGCACCGCCGCAGCCGCTGGCAGCAGTCGCCGTACCTGTTGACCGCCAACACGCCACTGGAAGAAGGCAATACGGTGGAAGACGACGAAGAGGATGCGCCGGAGATAAAGCAGGAAGCGCCGAAGAAGGAGTAACTCAGGCCAGGCGTTGAATGCGTCCGTGCCGTTTTCTTGTCCTTTCGGTGAATCGATTGTCCGTAACAACGGGATCCACAACCAATTGAAAGGTAAAGCGTTAGCAAAAAATCGGCCATGCGGAGTGAATAGATTGACGGGCGGGCGCCATGACGACGCCCGCCGCGGTATTACGCTTTGTCGCCCAGCAGCACGGATTCCAGCGCGATAACGATCATTTCGTTAAAGGTGGTCTGGCGTTCCGCCGCCGTGGTCGCTTCGTGACGCAGGATGTGGTCGGACACGGTGCAAATGGTCAGCGCCTTGCAGCCAAACTCTTCGTACAGCTCCGCCGCCACGCCGTAGATGCCGGCCGCTTCCATTTCCACGCCGAGGATGCCGTACTTCTTCATCACCTGGAACATGTCCGGATCCGGGGTGTAGAACAGATCGGCGGAGAAGATGTTGCCCACGCGCGCCGGGATGCCCTGCGCCGCCGCCGCATCGACCGCGTTGCGCACCATGTCGAAGTCGGCGATCGCCGCGTAGTCGTTGTCCTTGAAGCGCAGACGGTTCACCTTGGAGTCGGTGCACGCGCCCATGCCGATCACCACGTCGCGCAGTTTGATATCGTCACGCACCGCGCCGCAGGAACCCACGCGAATGATCTTCTTCACGCCGAATTCGGCGATCAGCTCGCGCGCATAGATGGAGCAGGACGGGATGCCCATGCCGTGGCCCATTACGGAGATGCGGCGGCCTTTGTAGGTGCCGGTGAAGCCCAACATGCCGCGCACGTTGTTCACTTCCACCGCGCCTTCCAGGAAGGTTTCGGCGATGTATTTTGCGCGCAGCGGATCGCCCGGCATCAGTACTACGTCAGCGAAATCACCCATCTCAGCATTAATGTGCGGCGTAGCCATAATTCTCTTCCTTTAAATCGTATTAAATAGCGTTAAACGTATAAGCCGTGGTATGTCAGACGGCGGCCAACTGCGCCACCGCCTTAAACTCACGAATTAAAACAGGGTTTTACCGTAATCCATCGGCGACAGGCCAAAATAATTGGCGACGGTCTGGCCGATGTCGGCGAAGGTCTCGCGGTGGCCCAGCGAGCCCGGTTTCACTTTCGGGCCGTAGACCAGCACCGGGATGTGCTCACGGGTGTGGTCGGTGCCCGGCCAGGTCGGGTCGCAGCCGTGGTCGGCGGTGAAGATGATGATGTCTTCGTCTTTCACCAGCTTCAGCAGCTCCGGCAGGCGGCGGTCGAACAGCTCCAGCGCGGCGGCGTAGCCCGCCACGTCGCGGCGGTGGCCGTAAGAGGAGTCGAAGTCCACGAAGTTGGTGAACACGATGGTGTTGTCGCCGGCCTTTTCCATTTCAATCAGGGTCGCGTCGAACAGCGCGTCGATGCCGGTCGCCTTCACCTTCTTGGTGATGCCGACGTTGGCATAGATGTCGGCGATTTTACCGATCGACACCACTTCGCCGCCCTTCTCGTCCACCAGCTTTTTCAACACGGTCGGCGCCGGCGGCTCTACCGCCAGATCGTGGCGGTTGCCGGTGCGCTGGAAGTGGCCCGGCTTGTCGCCGACGAACGGACGCGCGATCACGCGGCCGATGTTGTAACCGCCTTCGGTTAGCTCTTCACGCGCGATTTCGCACAGCTCGTACAGGCGCTCCAGGCCGAAGGTTTCTTCATGGCAGGCGATCTGGAACACCGAGTCGGCGGAGGTGTAGAAAATCGGCTTGCCGGTTTTCATGTGCTCTTCGCCCAGCTGATCGAGGATCACGGTGCCGGATGAGTGACAGTTGCCCAGGTAGCCCGGCAGGTTGGCGCGCTCCACCAGCTTATCCAGCAGCGCCTGCGGGAAGCTGTTGTGCTCGTCCTTGAAGTAGCCCCAGTCGAACAGTACCGGCACGCCGGCGATTTCCCAGTGGCCCGACGGCGTGTCTTTACCGGAAGAGAGCTCGCTGGCGTAAGCGTAAGCGCCGATGATGTCGGCATTGCGATCCAGCCCCTGCGGGAAGTTGCCGGTGGACTCTTCCGCCGCTTTGCCGAGCCCCAGGCGGCTCAGGTTAGGCAGCGTCAGCGGGCCCTGGCGGCCCACGTTGGCTTCACCGCGCGCGCAAACTTCGGCGATGTGGCCCAGAGTGTCGGAACCCTGGTCGCCAAAACGTTCGGCGTCTTCGCTCGCGCCGATGCCGAAGGAGTCCAATACCATAATAAATGTGCGTTTCATCTGTGCTCTCCTGCGTGTTCTCACGCTATTGCGACCGCAAAACTGCAATCGCCCTTATTCTCTAAATTTATACCCAATGGATTTCAAGTTGTAGCTAGGCGGCTAGCGCGTGTATCCCCAGGAGCTTACTCAAGTAAGTGACTGGGGTGCACGCGTGCAGCCAACAACGCTACGGCTTGAAAGACGAGGGTCATCACGCTTGAGTGACGCGCTTATACACTACCGGCGTCGCCTCCGGCGCCTTGTCGCTCAGCGTCATTGCGCTACGCACCGCATCGGCCGCCTGCTGCCAGCTCTCTTCATCGTTGGCGTGGATCATCGCCAGCGGCTGCTGGGCATCCACCTTATCACCCAGGCGCGCCACCTCGGTCAGACCGACGCTGTAATCGATGGCGTCGCTCGCCCGGCGGCGGCCGCCGCCCAGCGAAACCACCGCCATGCCCAGCGCGCGGGTATCCATGGCGCTGATGATGCCCGGATTTTCAGCATACACCGGCTTGCTCAGCGTTGCCGCCGGCAGATAGCTATCATAACGTTCGACGAAGTCTATCGGCCCTTGCTGCGCCGCCACCATGCGGCCAAACACTTCCGCCGCCTTGCCGTTGTCCAGTACCGCCTGCAGTTTGGCGCGCGCATCGGCCTCGTCATTCGCCAGGCCGCCGGACAGCAGCATCTCCACGCACAGCGCCAGCGTCACTTCCAGCAGGCGCGGGTTGCAGTATTCACCGGTCAGGAAACGCACCGCTTCGCGCACTTCCACCGCATTGCCGGCGCTGGAGGCCAGCACCTGGTTCATGTCGGTCAGCAGCGCAGTGGTCTTGCAGCCCGCGCCGTTGGCCACACCGACGATCGCCTGCGCCAAATCTTGCGACAGGGCATAGGTCGGCATAAAGGCGCCGGAACCGACCTTCACGTCCATCACCAGCGCATCCAGCCCTTCCGCCAGTTTCTTGGCCAGAATGGAGGCAGTGATCAGCGGGATAGAATCCACGGTGGCGGTGATGTCGCGGGTGGCGTAAAAACGTTTGTCCGCCGGCGCCAGCGAGCTGGTCTGGCCGATGATCGCCACGCCGACGTCCTGAATGATTTTACGGAAGGCGTTATCGTCCGGGAAAATATTGAAGCCCGGAATGGCTTCCAGTTTGTCCAGCGTGCCGCCGGTATGACCCAGGCCGCGGCCGGAGATCATCGGCACATAGCCGCCGCAGGCCGCCACCATCGGGCCGAGCATCAGCGAGGTCACGTCGCCCACGCCGCCGGTCGAATGCTTGTCGACGATCGGGCCGTTCAGCGCCAAACTCTTCCAGTCCAGCACGGTGCCGGAATCGCGCATCGCCATGGTGAGCGCCACGCGCTCCGGCATGCTCATGTCATGGAAATAAATGGTCATCGCCAGCGCGGCGATCTGCCCTTCCGACACCACATTGTCGCGAATACCGTTGATGAAAAAGCGGATTTCCGCTTCGCTTAACGGCTGGCCGTCGCGTTTCTTACGAATAATTTCTTGAGCCAGGAACAAGGCATCCCCCTGTGTCGCCGAGAGTCGGTGCAGACGGGCGCGCCTGGCGCCCGCCAACGAAATCGATCAGTAGCCGCCGCCGGCGGTCTGGGTCTGGTGGCCCAGCGCGGTCAGCAAGCTGGCCAGCAGGCTGGAAGCGCCAAAGCGGAAATGCCGCGCATCGGCCCACCCCTCGCCCAGAATACGATCGGCAAGTTGCAGATAATGCAGCGCGTCTTCCGCGGTGCGCACGCCGCCGGCCGGCTTGAAGCCCACCGTCTTTGCCACGCCCAGATCGCGGATCACCGACATCATCAGCTCGGCGCTCTCCAGGGTGGCGTTGACCGGTACCTTGCCAGTGGAGGTCTTGATAAAGTCAGCCCCGGCCTTGATGGCGATCTCGGACGCCTTGCGGATCAGATCGGCCTGCTTCAGCTCACCGGTTTCGATGATCACTTTCAGCAGCACGTTGGCCGACTGACAAGCCTGCTTGCACTGTTTCACCAGCTCGAAGCCGACCTGTTCGTTGCCGGCGATCAGCGCACGGTATGGGAACACCACGTCCACTTCATCCGCGCCATAGGCGATCGCCGCGCGGGTTTCCGCCAGCGCGATGTCGATATCGTCATTGCCATGCGGGAAGTTGGTCACGGTGGCGATGCGGATGTCCGGCGTGCCTTGCTCGCGCAGCGCCTTACGCGCCACCGGGATAAAACGCGGGTAGATGCAGATGGCCGCCGTGTGGCCGGCCGGGCTGTTGGCCTGACGACAGAGGGCGATCACTTTCTCGTCGGTGTCATCATCATTCAGCGTGGTTAAATCCATCAAGTTCAGCGCACGTTGCGCTGCTGCGGTTAATTCGGTCATAAAACTCTCCAACTGAGTACCTGGGTGTTGGCGAGCGGACTTGGTTCCATGAAGATAGCGCTGGGGAACGGCGTTCCCGCGGCGGCAACTGAGATCCTTCTCACCGCACATGGCCACCCGCCTTGCGGCCGGCCAGTAATAGCTATTTGAACACGAATGCCGGAGGCGATTCGCGTTCATCGTCACACTATATGAAATAGCACTGTAACAGACCGGAATTATATGTGAAGAGCATCACAAAATAACGCGATATCGTTCACAAATTCGCTAAAGAAGCGGCTGAAGATCGCGGGTGCGGCAAACACCCGCGTTGCTTAGAGTATAGGCGGAGTCCCGCGATCGGTCGCGCCGTCGCGGGCTCCGTGGTGGCTTACAGCGCCAGGAAGAAGCCGGCGATGGTGGCACTCATCAGGTTGGACAACGTGCCCGCCGCCACGGCCTTCAGACCGAAGCGCGCGATGTCGTGGCGACGGTTGGGCGCCATGCTGCCCAGACCGCCCAGCAAGATCGCCACCGAGGAGAGGTTGGCGAAGCCACACAGCGCAAAGGAGATGATCGCCTTGGTGTGCGTCGACAGCACCTGCAGGCCTTCCGCCGCCACTACGTCATCCGGGCGCAGATAGGCGCCGAAGTTCATGTAGGCGACGAATTCGTTGACGATGATCTTCTGGCCGATGAACGAACCGGCGGTCATCGCCTCGCTCCACGGCACACCGATCAGGAAAGCGATCGGCGAGAACACCCAGCCGAGGATCAGTTCAAGCGACAGCTGCGGATAATCGAACCAGCCGCCGATACCGCCGAGAATACCGTTAAGCAAGGCGATCAGCGCGATAAACGCCAGCAGCATCGCACCGACGTTCAGCGCCAGCTGCATGCCGGAAGCCGCGCCGGAAGCCGCCGCATCGATCACGTTGGCCGGACGATCCTCTTCGGCGATCAGCTTCATCGCATCGTCTTTATCGTGGGTCTGCTCGGTTTCCGGCACCATCAGCTTGGCGAACAGCAGCCCGCCCGGCGCGGCCATGAAGGACGCGGCGATCAGATATTCCAGCGGCACGCCCATCTGCGCGTACCCCGCCAACACCGAACCGGCTACCGAGGCCAGGCCGCCGCACATCACGGCGAACAGTTCTGACTGGCTCATGGTGGCGATATAGGGGCGCACCACCAGCGGCGCTTCGGTCTGGCCAACGAAAATGTTGGCGGTTGCCGACAGCGATTCGGTGCGCGAGGTGCCCAGCAACTTGTGCAGGCCGCCGCCCAACACGCGGATCACCAACTGCATGATGCCGAGGTAGTACAGCACCGCAATCAGCGAGGAGAAGAACACGATCACCGGCAGGACGCGCAGCGCGAATACGAAGCCGCCGCCGCCGAACACCTCGAACATCTTGTCGGACACCAGCCCGCCGAAGATGAACGAAATGCCCTGATTGCCGTAGGCGATAACGTTTGCCACGCCGTTAGACATACTGCCGAGGATGCTGCGGCCCAGCGGCACGTACAGCACCAGCGCGCCGATGCCGACCTGAATGATGAACGCCCACACCACGGTGCGCAATTTGATGGCCCGACGGTTGCTGGAGAGCAGCACCGCAATGGCGATCAGCACCGCCATACCGACCAGACTCATGATGAGTTGCATGCAAAGTTTCCCTGTTGCAAAAAATAAAATACATCCCTGCTCATGAAGAGAGGTCTGCTATTGGAGAGTTTCGGGGGGATTATACTGAGCGAGGTCACCCTCGCACCGATTTATGTCACAAATGTATACAACGAGACGCAAATGAAAATCTTATAACGTGACACAAGTCACGTTATAAGCTCGTCAATCCGGCATGGCAAACAGTGACTGGGTATTGCGTTGCAGATGGGCGGCGATCTCGTCGGCCGGTTCCGGCCGCAGCTCGCACAGCGCGTGAAACACCTCGGCGGCACGCTCGGGGCGATTCGGCTGCCCCTGATAGCCGGCCAGCGGCATGTCCGGCGCATCCGTCTCCAGCAGCAGCGCCTCAAGCGGCAGCTGCGCCATCACGCCGCGCGTTTTCTGCGCCCGCTCATAGGTGATGGTGCCGCCCACACCGATGTAATAGCCGAGGCGGATAAACGCCTGCGCCTGCGACAGGCTGCCGGCGAAGCCGTGCACCACGCCGCGACGCGGCAGCTGCATGCGCCGCAGCGCCGCGGCCAGCTGATCGTGGGTACGCCGCGAGTGCAGGATCACCGGCAGGTCATGCTGTTTCGCCAGCCTCAGTTGGGCCAGCAGCACGCTTTGCTGGCGCTCGAACTGCGGGTTGTCCATATACAGATCGAGCCCGATCTCCCCCACCGCCACCAGCTTGCGCGGCCGTTCGGCCAACAGCGCCGCCAGCTGTTCCAGCTGCGGCTCATGATGCTGCGCGATATACAGCGGGTGCAGCCCCAGCGCGGCGAACAGCGGCGCGTGATCCTGCGCCAGCCGCAGCACCCGCGCGAAGCGATCGGCGGTGACCGTCGGGACGATGATGCGCTGCACGCCGGCGCTTGCCGCCCGCGTCAGGCTCTCGGCCTCATGTCCGGTAAAGGGCGGGAAATCGAAATGGCAGTGGGTGTCGGTAAAGGCGTAGCTCACAGCGCGCCCCCTTCACCCGGCGGCAGATCGCCCGGCAGAATGGGCTTCGGCGCCGCCACCGCAGCCTCCGGCTGCGCCGTGAGATCGGGCGACATGGCGATGTCGGTCACGATCGGCGAAGGCATTCTGACGTTCTCCGGCTGGATAAGGCGGCGCGACAACGATTTTTGCACCTTGATACCGTCCGGTTCCTGCTGCGCCATCCACTGGCCGACGGTGGCCAGGAAGTAGCGGCCGCAGCGGCGCCCCAGGTGATAATCCTGATTGAGCGCCCCCAGTCGGCTGCCCAGCGCATTGCTGGCCAGCGGCTTAGGCGGGAAGATCTCGAAGATGCGCAGCTTGCCCGGCGGTTTCTCAATAAAGCGCTGGATGCGGTGATAGCTTTGCTCGTGATGCTGCAGGATGCGCACCATCTGCTGCAGGCTGCTGTCGCTCAGCCAATGCTCCATGCGCTTCATCCACTGCGGGGTGTAGTACATTTGCGAAGGCACGGTGCGGATCACCACGATGGTGTCGGCACCGCGGCGGTAGGCCTCTTCCACCGGGATCGCATCGCTGATGCCGCCGTCCTGATAGCTGACGCCGTCCAACTCCACGCCCTGACGGTAAAAGCCGGGAATGGCGCTGGACGCCTTGATGGCCGGCAGCCAGCGTTCGCGCTGCGCCGGCAGATAGGCCGGTTCGAAATCGTCGCTTCGGCAGGCGCACAGCAGGAATTCGCGCCCGTCGGTAAAGTGCTGTTCCGCCACGTCCATCGCCAGCGGCATCTGCGCCGCCGCCGTATCAACCAGCCAATCGAGATCGATCAGATGCCCGCCGCGCACGAAACGCAGCGGATTGAAGAACTGGGCCGAGGTGGTGTAACGGGTGATCACCCGGCGCGCGTAGCCCATCTGCCCGCAGATATAGGCGGACAGATTTTGCGCGCCGGCCGACGTGCCGATCAGCAGATCGAAAGGGTTAAAGCCCGCGCGCTGAAACTCGTCCAGCACGCCGGCGGTGAAAATGCCGCGCTGGCCGCCGCCTTCGCAGACCAACGCCATTTTTCCTGGTCGAAAAGGTTTAGACGCCAGCGGTTCTATATTGCCGAGCGTGATGGGTATTCTGTATCCCAACTTGGCATCCTCAGTGAGACGTTTTCTCCGAGGATAGCGCGTCTCGCTCTCTTCCGTAATCCTCTTGCAGCACGCCGACGAGGAAATCATTGCTGCCGGCCAACCAGGCACCATCGCTGCCGGACCATTCGGCCCATGCCTGCCATACCTGACCTTTCAGCTGTTTCCAGCGTCCGACGATGATGTCGCTGTTCATGGCCGGCCCTCCCCGAGGTGAGAAAAGGAATTAAGCTTTGTTACAGTTTGCAGGAAAATGCCGGCCGGCTAAGGGCGCCGACGGCCGGTGAACAGGCTGACCAGGAACAGGATGATGCCGACAACGAACACGACTTTGGCGGCCCAGGCGGCGGTGCCCGCCAGCGAACCGAACCCCAGTGCCGCAGCGATAAGCGCGATGACTAAAAAGATAATGCCCCAACGAAACATAAGCTTCTCCTTACCATTGTGAAAAAATTTGCTGCCGTCTACCGCCCCGACACCGGACGTCGACGGCAAATCAGTTTCTTTTTTTGGTGGTACACGTCGGGCCGCCTTGACGGCCCGACAGATGCGGCTTGTTGTTACTTGTTACGGGCGCCTGGCGGGATTACGGCTTGACCACCAGGTCGTTTTTCACGCTTTTCACGCCGTCGATAGCCTTGGCGATGCTTTCGGCACGCTCAGACTGCGCCTGCGTTTTCACCTCACCGGAAAGCTGCACCACGCCATCGGTGGTTTCCACTTTCACATTGCGCGACGGCACGATGTCATCGGCCAGCAGCTTGGCTTTCAGCTCGCTGGTGGTGGCGGTGTCGCCGGCATACGATTTGATCGACTGGTTGGCTTCATCTTTCACGTGCAGCTTGTCGCTGACGGTTTTGACGCCTTCCACCTTACCGGCAACCGCAACCGCATGTTCCGCCTGCGCCTGGCTGCCGACAAACCCGCTCAGGATCACGGTGCCTTTTTCGGTTTTCACCGAAATGTCAGTGCTTTTGATGGTTTTATCGTCCACCAACGCACTTTTAACTTTAGCCGTTATCGCGCTGTCATCCATGTAACCGTCAACTTTTTTCATGGAGCTATCGATTTTGGCACCGGCACTGTCCGCGGCGTTAGACGCCTTGTTGAGCAGACTGTCTTCGGCCAGCGCAGTGCCGCTCACCAAAGCAGAACCCAAAACAACAGCCATCAGCGAGTGTGCAAATTTGGTCTTTTTCATCGATCTCTTCCTTTTGTTGGGGGCCCCAGCGCCAGAGCGCCGGAACCCTTCAGCCGCCTTCACGCGGCCTCTCGGTAAATACTTCATCATCGCTATACGATTAAGCGTTCACGACAGGAATATTGCAACCGCCGTGCCAACTCCATAAACACCTTAAAAATCAAACAAAAAAAGCATTGAGTCGGATTTTTAATCAAAAAACTGTCGCCTATTGACGACAGACTAGGTGACACGAAACGGTAAAACAGTCATCTCATTGATATTTAAGGAAACAGACTGTCTCCTATCGGCAACACATCAGAATAACTCACCAAACAATCAGCGTATTACAGTGATTTACTCTCAAGCAATGTGCGGACATCTCGTTAAAGATAGACCATACGGCGGAAAACGCAGGCCTAACGAACGCTGCCTGGCGATATCGGTTTGCGGCATAAAAGGTGAGGAAGTTTTATTAATTAGCGGAGTGAGGATGAGGGAGGTTGGCAGGGCGCACCGGGCGCCCTGCCGATTTATCAGTGTTCGCGGGTCTTGCGGAAGGTCACGTCAGGATAGCGTTCCTGCGTCAGGTTGAGGTTCACCATGGTCGGCGCGATGTAGGACAGGTTGTCCCCACCGTCCAGCGCCAGGTTGATCTCGTTCTTGCGCTTGAACTCTTCGAACTTCTTCACGTCGTCGCACTCGACCCAGCGCGCGGTCGACACGTTGACCGACTCATACAGCGCTTCCACGTTGTACTCGCTCTTCAAGCGCGCCACCACCACGTCGAACTGCAGCACACCGACCGCGCCGACGATCAGGTCGTTGTTGGCGATCGGGCGGAACACCTGCACCGCGCCCTCTTCGGACAGCTGCACCAGCCCCTTCAGCAACTGTTTCTGCTTCAGCGGATCGCGCAGGCGAATGCGGCGGAACAGTTCCGGCGCGAAGTTCGGAATGCCGGTGAACTTCATGTCTTCACCCTGGGTGAAGGTATCGCCGATCTGAATGGTGCCATGGTTGTGCAGACCGATGATGTCGCCCGGGTAGGCTTCTTCCACGTGCGAGCGGTCACCGGCCATAAAGGTCAGCGCGTCGGAGATCACCACGTCTTTGCCGGTGCGCACCTGGCGCAGCTTCATGCCCTTCTCATAACGGCCGGACACAACACGCATAAAGGCCACGCGGTCGCGGTGCTTCGGATCCATGTTGGCCTGGATCTTGAACACGAAGCCGGTGAATTTCTCTTCCGCCGCCGTCACTTCGCGGGTGTCGGTTTTGCGCGGCATCGGCGCCGGCGCCCAGGCCACCAGGCCGTCCAGCATATGATCCACGCCGAAGTTGCCGAGTGCGGTACCGAAGAACACCGGGGTCAGTTCGCCGCTCAGGAAGGCTTCCTGATCGAACTCGTGAGAAGCGCCCTGCACCAGTTCCAGCTCATCGCGCAGCTGCGCCGCCAGATCTTCGCCCACCGCCGCATCCAGCTCTGGGTTGTTCAGGCCCTTGACGATGCGCACTTCCTGGATGGTGTGGCCTTTACCGGTCTGATACAGGTAGGTTTCATCCTTGTACAGGTGGTAAACGCCCTTGAACAGCTTGCCGCAGCCGATCGGCCAGGTGATGGGCGAGCAGGCGATCTTCAGTTCACGCTCAACTTCGTCCATCACTTCCATCGGATCGCGGATGTCGCGGTCCAGCTTGTTCATGAAGGTCAGGATCGGCGTGTCGCGCAGACGGGTGACTTCCATCAGCTTACGGGTACGATCCTCAACGCCCTTGGCGGCGTCGATCACCATCAGACAGCAGTCGACGGCGGTCAGGGTACGGTAAGTATCTTCGGAGAAGTCTTCGTGCCCCGGGGTATCCAGCAGGTTAACCAGGCTGTCGCGGTACGGGAACTGCATCACGGAGGTGGTGATCGAGATCCCACGCTGCTTTTCCATTTCCATCCAGTCGGATTTGGCGTGCTGGCTGGAGCCGCGGCCTTTTACCGTACCGGCGGTCTGGATCGCCTGTCCGAACAGCAGCACTTTTTCGGTAATGGTGGTTTTACCGGCATCGGGGTGCGAGATGATGGCGAAAGTTCTTCTTTTGGAGACTTCGCGGGCAAATTCACTAGGAGACATGGTTTTCAGGTTCTACGGTTAGTCCGCCCTGCGACATCATCAGAACGCGCCGATCGCGGCGCCGGGCAAAGCGGTGAATAAAAGATAACAGCCGGGCATTTTCGCCGATTTGCCAACCGGTGACAATCAATGCTTTTTCCGGCCGGGCTGATTACGCCAGCGGCAGCGCCATCACGATCGCGTCTTCGCGGCCGTGGGCGCTCGGGTAATAATTGCGGCGCACGGTGACTTCGTTAAAACCGAGATCTTCATACAGCGCGATCGCCGCCTGGTTGGAGGCGCGCACCTCCAGCCACAGCGTGACCACGCCGCGGCTCTCCAGCTGTTCGATCAACGCGTTGAGCAGCAGGCGGCCAAAACCCCGGCGTTGCCACTGCGGATGAATGGCGATGTTGAACAGCGTGGCTTCGTCCAGCACGATCTGCGTGATGGCGAACCCCGCCATCACCCCGTCGGCGCTCAGCTTCAGGTTAAGGTAGCGATCGCCCTGATTGCTGGCAAAGGTGGTTTCCGTCCAGGGGAAAGCGTGGCTGGCTTGCTCAATGGTGAAGGCCGTGGCCAGGTCGGCCGCCGTCAGGGTAGAAATCGTGTTCATGATGACAAATCTGCTGCCAGAGGGCGCGTTTGGCCCCCGCGTCTTGGGAAAGCTCGGCCAGCGCCGGGCTGTGTAGCTGCGCGCCGGCGACCGCGAGCGGTTCCGTCACGCCCAGCCGCCAACTGTTGCATGTGGTATCTTCAGGCAGCATCGCCGCCTGTTCCGGCGTCAGGCTGTAGGTTTGCGCCGGCGTCAGCCCCAGGCTGCGCAGCACGTCGCAAAACAGCGGATCGTCTGGCGCCGGCTGCGTCTGCGCCACCACCAGCAGGCGCGTCTCGGGCGGCAGACTGACCGCCACTTCGCCCTGCAACACGCCCGGGCGGCGCAATGTCCACTGCGTAATACCCAGTTGTTGTAACAGCCAGTCGCGTTTTGATGCCATGCCGATTCCTACCCGTTGTGGTGCGCCATGCCTGCCATGCGCCGCGCTATGCTAACAAACCCGCGCAGCCCGCGCCAACAAACCCGTCGAACATATCGCCACAAAGCTCTATAATCCCCGGTCTCATTTCCAGGAGCCAATATCTGATGTCTGCATTAACCCCCGCCAGTGAAGTCATTCTGCGCCACAGTGATGAATTTATCGAACGCCGCGTGCTGTTTGCCGGCGACCTGCAGGACAGCCTGCCGGCCCAATTCGAGGCCGCGGACGTGCGCGTCCACACTCAGCAATACCATCACTGGCAGTTACTGAACCGGACGATGGGCGATAACGTGCAGTTCGGTTTGACCGTCGATCCCGCTTTCGTCGCCGACTGCGACACGCTGGTTTACTACTGGCCGAAGAGCAAGCAGGAAGCGCAATTCCAGCTGTGCAACCTCCTGGCGCTGCTGCCGGTGGGCGCGGACGTGTTCGTGGTCGGTGAAAACCGCAGCGGCGTGCGCAGCGCCGAGCCAACGCTGGAAGGCCACGTCACGCTGGCGAAAATCGACAGCGCGCGCCGCTGCGGCCTGTATCACGGCCGCCTGGACGCGCAGACCGAGTTCGACCTGAACGAGTGGTGGGACAGCTATCAGCTGCACGATCTGGAAGTGAAAACGCTGCCGGGCGTGTTCAGCCGCGACGGCCTGGACGTCGGCAGCTCGCTGCTGCTGTCGACGCTGGAAAAACACATGAAAGGCAAGGTGCTGGACATCGGCTGCGGCGCCGGCGTCATGGCCTCGGTGATGGCCAAGCTGTCGCCAAAGGTGAAACTGACCCTCAGCGACGTCAATGCCGCCGCGGTGGAATCCAGCCGCGCAACGCTGGCCGCCAACGGCATCGAAGGCGAAGTGATCGTCAGCAACGTTTACTCCGATATCACCGGCCGTTTCGACATGATCATCTCCAACCCGCCGTTCCACGACGGGCTGCAGACCAGCCTGACCGCTGCCGAAACGCTGATCCGCGGCGCGGTAAAGCACCTGCCGATCGGCGGCCAGCTGCGCATCGTCGCCAACGCCTTCCTGCCCTACCCGGACATTCTGGACGCCACCTTCGGCAGCCACGAAGTGCTGGCGCAAAATGGCCGCTTCAAGGTGTACCAGGCGACCGTCGGCCGCCCGCCGCGCGCGCCGAAGAAGAAATAAGTTTCCGTTGGCGGAAAACGACAGAGCGCGGCCCGAGGCCGCGCTTTTTTTTAGCCGTTGATATAGGTCATCGACTCCGCGCCGTAGCGATCGCCGGCCGCCGCGCTCAGCGGAAACACCGCTTCTATCGCCGCCAGTTCAGCCACGCTCAGCGCGATCTCCGCCGCGGCGACGTTCTCTTCCAGATAGCGACGGCGTTTGGTGCCGGGGATCGGCACAATGTGCTCGCCCTGCGCCAATACCCAGGCCAGCGCCAACTGAGAAGGCTTGACGCCCTTCTGCGCCGCCAGCTCGCTCACCTTCTCCACCAGCGCCAGGTTGCGGGCGAAGTTTTCCCCCTGGAAACGCGGGTTACTGCGGCGGAAATCGTCCTCGGCCAGATCCTCCGGCCGCCGGATAGCGCCGGTGAGGAAACCGCGCCCTAACGGGCTGTAGGGCACAAAGCCGATGCCCAGGCGCTCGCAGGCCGCCAGCACGCCCTGTTCGGCGTCGCGCGTCCACAGCGAATACTCGGTCTGCAGCGCGGTGATCGGATGCACCTTGTGCGCCCGCTCCAGCGTGGCGACCGACGCCTCGCTCAGGCCGATATGGCGGATCTTGCCTTCGCGGATCAGATCCGCCATCGTGCCGACGACGTCTTCGATCGGCACCTGCGGATCGACCCGGTGCTGATAATAGAGATCGATCTCCTCCACGCCCAAGCGCCGCAGGCTCCCCTCGACGGAGCGCCGGATATATTCGGGCCGGCTGCTGACGCCGCGCGCCGAAGGATCCGCCGGATCGCGCAGGATGCCGAACTTGGTGGCCAGGAACACCTGTTGCCGCTTGCCCCTGATCGCCTCCCCCACCAGCTCTTCGTTGGTGTGCGGCCCGTACATGTCGGCGGTGTCGAGTAGCGTGACGCCCAACTCCAGCGCCCGGTGCAGCGTGGCGATGGCTTCCTGCCGATCGGCGCCGGTGGAATAGAAGTCGCTCATGCCCATGCACCCCAGCCCCAGGGCGGAGACGACGGGACCGTTGGAACCGAGTTTACGTTGTTGCATTGTGCTGCCCTCATGCGGTGAATGGATAACGCAGCAAAGTCTGGTTGTTTACGCGACAAAGATAAATAATGCAGATTGCACATCACTGTTCAAAAATCACCAACAATCCGGAGTGAACATGGATCAAGTTCAAGCCATGCGCATTTTTACCCGCATCGTCGAACTGGGCAGTTTCAGCCGGGCGGCCGAACGCCTGCAGCTGCCGCGCGCCACGGTCAGCAACGCGCTGAAACGGCTGGAACAGCGGCTGGGCGTGCGCCTGCTGATCCGCACCACCCGCCAGGTGCAGGTGACCAGCGAAGGCAGCCTCTATTACCAGCGCTGCGTGCAGCTGCTGGGGGCGCTGGAAGAGGCGGACACGTTGTTCAGCCAGCATAAGCTGCAGCCGTCCGGCAAGGTGCGCATCGATATGCCCCATTCGCTGGCGCGCGAGGTGGTGATTCCGGCGCTGGACGACTTCTACCGGCGCTATCCCGACATCACGCTGGTGCTGGGCGCCAACGACACCCACGTCGATCTGCTGCGCGAAGGCGTGGACTGCGTGCTGCGCGCCTGGGAAACCGAAGACGACGGCCTGGCGGCGCGGCGCATCGCCCAGCTGCCGCAGGTCACCTGCGCCTCCCCCGCCTATCTGCAGGCCCACGGCACGCCGCTTGACATCGATAGCCTGGAGCCGCATCGCGCGGTGGGGTATTTTTCACTGGCCAGCAACCGCGATTACCCGCTGGAATTCTGCCGCAGCGGCAAGCTGGAACTACGCGAACTGCCCGCCCGGCTCAGCGTCAGCGGCGCCGACGCCTACATCGCCGGCGCGCGCGCCGGCATGGGATTGATTCAGGCAGCGCGCTATTCGCTGGCGCCCTGGCTGAAACAGGGGGAGCTGGTGGAAGTGTTGGCGGACACGCCGCCTCCGCCAATGCCGATTTACATCATGTATCCGCCCGGCCGTTTCCTGGCGCCGCGGGTCAGGGTGTTGATTGATTGGCTGATTTGGCTGTTTGACCAGCAGAAAAGCGGCGATATGGCTGTTTTTCCAGCAAACGCCCGCAAAGCGGGGAAATAACTGTTGACGTGCCCGCCAAAATCTCTAGAATTCGCCTCCGTGGTAACGTTACTCCGGTAATGTTTCTGGTACGCGAAGGTGGCGGAATTGGTAGACGCGCTAGCTTCAGGTGTTAGTGTCCTTACGGACGTGAGGGTTCAAGTCCCTCTCTTCGCACCAAATAACCACATGATTTATATTGCACTCAGCATCGATGCGAAGGTGGCGGAATTGGTAGACGCGCTAGCTTCAGGTGTTAGTGTTCTTACGGACGTGAGGGTTCAAGTCCCTCTCTTCGCACCAAGCTGGCGACGTAATATAAATCAAAGTAACAACATCGACTGTGCGAAGGTGGCGGAATTGGTAGACGCGCTAGCTTCAGGTGTTAGTGTCCTTACGGACGTGAGGGTTCAAGTCCCTCTCTTCGCACCAATTGATGATCTCTCCGGTAGTTCCTTCGAAAAAATCCCAACGCATTGATGATAAACACGCTTAAGCGTGGTTTTGCCGTTTCCGGCGTTTCACCCAAAGCTGAAGTTGAGGCTGACTGCCGCCAGGCCACCCGCCAGCGCCATGCAGGAAGGCAGCAGCAGATAGTGGCGCAGCCGGCTATTGAACAGCATCACCAGCGTGGCCAACATCGCTATCACGATCAGGGTGCGCAACTGCAGCATATCCAGGTTGATTAAGGCCAGCAGCGGCATCAACGCACAAGGTAGCAAAACGCCCCAGGCGCTGGCCAGGCGATCCCCGAGGCACCAACTGACGCCCCACAGCCCGCACGCGGCAATCATGGCAGTGAGCATGACACCCCTCCTTAAGTGATAATGATAACCAATATCATATAACACTTTTTTGGCCGCTGCATCATTTTCACTGCGCTGACCAAACTCAGATGACACCAGCAGGAAAAAATGATAATTTGACATAAGAAAATTCCTAGTCCTGTTTGCATGATAATAATCACAATCCTCAACCATGCAATTCAAGTGGATATTTGCGCCAAAGGAATGCTTCTCAACCTTAATTATTCGACAGAACGACTTTGCAAAGAGTGACCTCCGTATGAACGCCCGTTCTTATCAGGAATTACTGAACAGCAAGCAGCGCCTGGCATTATTTCTTTTTCTGATAATGAATGCCGCCTCTTCCGTATTTACATTATTGTTCCCTTTTAGGGATACGCCCGCATTTACCCTACCTTTATTATGTATACCGCTATTTTGTCTGGTAGCGGCGCTATTTTCCCTGCAAACGCCACGTAAATATTTGTGCAAACTCAACCTGTTCGCCAGCGTACTCGGCCTGCTCTGGGCCGCACATATTTACGTTAAAAGTCAATATTGCCTACCGAATAACCAAGATTTTTTATTAATTAGTTTGTTTAGCATCTTTTTTATCAGCGCTATTTCTCTGACGGATAACTTTACCGCCTTTTGTTTACACGCCGTACCTTCCGCAATGATGATCCTGGCTTTAGACGGCATGCATAATACCCTGCGGATATTATTCACCACGCTATTACCTATTATCGCTTTCTCCATTCATCACCTGATGTTGAAACGCAGTGAAATCTTTACCCACGCGCTGGTGGCCAACCTGTATAACGAGCGGGACAAATTCAATAATTTGAGCATGCTCGATCCCCTGACCGGCCTTTATAACCGACGTGGGCTGGAGAATAAGATCACTATGCTGCTGGAACCGCAAACCGGCCACCATTACGTGCTATTGCTGGATATCGACCACTTCAAGGTCTACAACGACAGCTACGGCCACGCCATGGGCGATCGGGCTTTGGTGCAGGTGGCGGTCGCCATCCGCGATGCGGTGCGTTCGCGCGATATCGTGGTGCGTTACGGCGGGGAAGAGTTTTTGGTGCTGCTGACCAACGTGCACGAAGGCTACGCGGCGCAGTTGGCCGAGCGGGTGCGCCAACGCGTGGCGGAACTGAACATCCCGCACGGCGCCAGCCCGCAGCACAGCGGCACGCTGACGCTTAGCGCCGGCATCTCCGCGCTGGAAAAACTGGACATCGAATCGGCGATAGGCGCAGCCGACGCCGCGCTCTATCTGGCGAAACACAGCGGCCGCAACAATATCCAGCTGGCGCAAAACGTCCAGCCCGTCGTCATTCACCCTTAAGCCGCCGCCGAAACGGCGCGGCGGCCGCCAGTAAAACTTAAGCAGAGGTGGAACGCAGCCCGTTCAACAACAGGTTCAAACTGGCCAAGGCCTGCTCCAGCGCCACGTCTTTTTCCGGCTGATGGGCGACCCACAGCGCAGCATCCATCAGGCCGCCATTGATTAAATGCGCCAGCGCTTCCGGTTCGGCGGTAGCGATACGCCGCTGCGCCATCAACGCCTGTAAGGCCCCCGTCATCCAGGTGATGCAACCCAGCTTGCTGGCCTGCAGATAGTCGGCTCCCAGCACCGAGGGCGAATCGCGTAACAGAATGCGCTGCGATTGCGGCTCCGTCATCATGATCAGATAACCGCGGCAACGCCCCGCGAAGGCCTCCCAGTCATCTGGCGTGCTCGCGGTAATGTCGGCGAGGCGCGCATCCATTTCGGCGTCGATTTCCTGCACGACGGCCAAAAACAATCCCTTCTTGTCGCCAAAATGGTGATAGAGCGCACCGCGCGTCATACCGGCTTGCGCAGTAAGCTCATCCATCACCGTCTCGGCATACCCCACGCCGCCGAACTGCTGACGGGCGGCCGCCACCAGCTTACGCCGGGTTTCTTCAATCATTTCTGTGCGCGCTTTACGTGCCATGGATTCACTCCCGTCTCGCCATTGATGACGTTATAATTGACATACGCCATGTATGTCAATTAACGTAACATACGTGGCGTATGTCAATGATGGGCATTGCGCGAATACCGAGCCGCCAACATTCAGGAGCCCTATTCATGGCTAATCCTTATTTCACACTGTTCAGCGCACCGGGCAGCAAGGCGTTTTCCTCTGCCGGGTTGATCGCGCGCCTGCCGATCTCAATGACCGGTATCGGCATCATCACCATGCTTTCGCAGGTACGCGGCTCCTATTGGCTGGCGGGTGCGGTGGCGGCGACATTCGCCTTTTCCATGGCGCTGCTCGCGCCGCAAATCGCACGCGCGGCGGACCGCTACGGCCAAAGTCGCGTGCTGCCCTACGCCACCGGGGTCAGCGCACTCGCCCTGTTGCTGCTGCTGATCTGCACCCACTATCGGGCGCCGGACTGGACGCTGTTCGTCTTCGCCGCACTCGCGGGCGGCATGCCCAGCATCTCCGCGATGGTCAGAGCCCGCTGGAGCGAAATCTATCGCGGCACGCCGCAGCTGCACACGGCGTATTCATTCGAGTCCGTACTGGATGAGGTCGCCTTTATCGTCGGCCCGCCGATCGCCGTGGGGCTCAGCGTTGCGCTCTTCCCTGAAGCCGGCCCTCTGGTGGCCGCGCTGCTTCTGGTCGCGGGCGTTTCGGCATTCGCCTGGCAAAAAAGCACTCAGCCCCCGGTTTATCCCCGCAATAACCAGCGGCAGCGCGCCATCCTGGCCATGCCGTCGATGCAGATCCTGGTGCTGGCGCTGATCGCGCTGGGCACCATCGTCGGCACCGTGGACGTCATCAGCGTGGCCTTCGCCGAGCAGCAGGGGCAGCCGGCCGCCGCCAGCATCGTGCTGTCGGTTTACGCAGGCGGCTCCTGCCTCGCCGGGCTGATTTTCGGCGCAATAAAGCTGCCGTCCCCATTGCCTCGGCAGTTCTTATACGCCGCCTTCGCCACCGCACTCACCACTCTGCCGCTGCTGTGGGTGCACAATGTCTTAACGCTGGCGGCGGCGATGTTTGTCGCCGGACTATTTTTCGCGCCGACCATGATCGTCGCCATGGGGTTGGTTGAACGCCTCGTGCCGCCTTCACGTTTGACGGAAGGATTGACCTGGATGGTGACCGGCCTGGGGATTGGCGTGGCGCTCGGCGCCGCCTTGGCGGGGCTGGCGATCGATGCGGTGGGGATCAAGGCCGGCTTTGGCGTCACGCTCACGGCCGGCCTGGTCGTACTGCTGGTGGCGGCCGGCGGCTATCGCTTAATGCGGCGAACGCTGGCCGTGCAAGCGGCATGAACCGCTCGCGCTAGGCGCTTTCCCAAATCGCCTTGCCCTGCCAGCGCCGTTCGATCGCCGCCAGAAACAGTTTCACCTTGGGGGAGAGGTGGCGCCGGCTGGGATAGACGGCGCAGATCGGCGGCCCCGGGCGACAATAGCGTTCCAGCACCGGCACCAGCGTGCCGGCCGCAATCTGCTCGCCGACCAGAAACGCTCCTATCTGACACAGACCAGCCCCGGCGACGGCCGCATCACGCAATGCCTCGACGTTGTTGAAACGCATCCGGCCGCGCACCGGCTGTTCGTGCAGTTGACCATTAACCCGATAGCGCCACGGCGCCGGCAATCCCTGGTGGCTGAAGACCAGCGTCTCGTGATCGCCCAACGCTTCCGGTTTCGCAGGCGTACCGTGTCGCGCCAGATAGTCCGGCGCCGCGCAGGTGATCAGGCGATGCGGCGCGAGCACCCGTCGCACCAGTCGGCTGTCGTCGCTGCCGCCGACGCGGATCGCCACGTCGATGCCGTCGCGCACCAAATCGCTGTAATCGTCGGAGAAGCTGACGTCGGCCTCCACCTCCGGCCACTGTGCCAAAAATTCCCGCAAAATCGGCAAAATGTGCAATCGCCCCAACGAGACCGGCACATCCAGCCGCAGCCGCCCGCGCGGGGTTTGCCGCCGCGTATTGAGCGCCGTTTCCGCCTCGTCGGCCTGCGACAGGATGCGCTGCGCATACTCGTAAAACACCGCGCTGTCTTCGGTCAGGCTGACGCTGCGCGTGGTGCGCTGCAGCAGCCGGGTCGCCAATCGCTCCTCCAATCGGGTCACGCATTTGCCCGCTGCCGAACGGGAGATGCCCAGCCTCTCGGCCGCCAGCGTGAAGCTGCAGGCGTCGGCGACGCGAATGAATACCAGCAGGTCGGTCAGGTTATCCAACGGCATAGACGGTAAATTAGCCACGATTTGTCCCCAACATTGCGCATTCTGGCCAGTTTATCAGCCATTTTGGCGCGGATACACTGGGGGTCTTCATCTGTTGGGAGAGTCATTATGAGTGCCTTACACGCCGACGGCGGCGCAAAAGCGTGGCTGGCGACCTTCACGGTCGGCCTGTCCACCTTTGCCGTCGTCACCGCAGAAATGCTGCCCGTCGGGCTGCTGACACCGATCGTCAATACCCTGAACGCGACGATCGGCCGCGCCGGGCTGCTGATTTCCCTGCCGGCCCTGTTCGCCGCGCTGTTCGCCCCGTTGGTGGTGCTGGGCGCCCGGCGCACGGACCGCCGCAGCCTGTTGGCGGGCTTTCTGCTGCTGCTGATCGCCGCTAACCTGCTGGCCGCCGCCGCCACCTCCCTGGCCCTGCTGTTCGCCGCGCGCATCCTGCTGGGTTTTTGCATCGGAGGTATCTGGGCCATCGCCGGCGGGCTGGCGGAACGCCTGGTGCCGCCGGCCTCAGTCGGATTGGCGCTGTCCGTCATCTTCGGCGGCGTAGCGGCGGCCTCGGTGTTCGGCGTGCCGCTCGGGGTATTCCTCGGCGAAGCGCTGGGCTGGCGCCTGGCGTTTCTGGCGGTCGCCGTTCTGGCGGCGCTGACCCTGCTGCTGCTGGTGTGCGTGCTGCCACCGCTGCCGGTCACGCAGGCGATAAGCTGGAGGTCGTTCACCGCGCAGCGCGCGAATCGCCGGCTGCTGACCGGGCTGCTGCTGACGTTTTTGCTGGTCGCCGGTCACTTTATGGCTTACACCTTTGTCCGTCCGCTGCTGCAGACCGTCTCCGGTATCGAGAGCCGCTGGGTGGGGCCGCTGCTGTTCGCCTACGGCGTCGCCGGCCTCGTCGGGAATTTCATCGCCGGCCAGGCCGCCGCCAAACGGCTGCGCCGCACCCTGGCGCTGATCGCCCTCGGGCTGGCGCTCGCCGTCCTGCTGCTGCCGCTGCTGGGCCACGCGCCGCTGAGCGGCGGCGCCTTCCTCCTGCTGTGGGGCATCGCCTACGGCGGCGTTTCCGTTGCGCTGATGGCGTGGATGCTCAAGGCGGCCCCCAACGCGGTCGAAGTCGCCTCTTCGCTGTATATCGCGCTGTTTAATCTGGCGATTTCCTGCGGTTCGCTGGCGGGCGGGCGGGTGGTAGACGCCGGAGGCTTGACGATAAACGGCGTGCTGTCCGGCATGGTGCTGCTGCTGGCGTTGGTGATCCTGATGAGAACCCGCCCGCAGGCGCTGACAACGGCGGCGAAGGCCGATTCGCCGCCGGGTTGAATCAGCCGCGGCGCTGCCGCAGGCCGTAAACCAGCACCACCGCGAAGCACAGCAGCGGCAGCAGATAAGAGAGCGCGGTGCTGTAGCGGTCGGCCAGCGCCCCCATAAAGTACGGCATGATGGCGCCGCCGACGATCGCCATGATCATGAACGAGCTGGCGCGCTTGGTGTGCTTGCCCAGATTTTTCACCCCCAGGGCGAAAATGGTCGGGAACATGATCGACATAAAGAAGAACACCGCGATCAGCGCCACTACCGACACCCCGTCGACGCTCAGCATCACCACGCCGCACAGCGCGATGTTGATCAGCGCATAGGCCGCCAGCAGCGTCGCCGGTTTGACCCGCCCCATCAGCCAGGTGCTGAAGAAGCGCCCGACCATAAAGCAGATCATGGCGATCGACAGCAGGTAAGAGGCGTTCTGGTTAGACACCTCGCGCCAGTGCTCGGTGGCGTAGTTGATGAAGAACGCTCCCACGCCCACCTGCGCCGCCACGTAGAAGAACTGTGTGATAACCCCGCCGACGAAATGCGGATGCTGCCACAATCCCTGCGCTATCACGCCGTGCACCGGTTTTTCCTCTTCGCGGATCGCCGGCAGCCGGGTGCGGCTGAACAACAGCGCGATCAGCAACACCAGCGCGGCGATCGCCACATAGGTCATCTTCACCGCGCTCTGATCGCCGTCGCCGGCGGACTGGCCGGCGGAGAAGAACAGCGTGCCGCCGATCAGCGGGCCGATAAACTGCCCGAGGCCGTTGAACGACTGCGCCAGGTTGAGCCGCCGTTCGGCGCCCTGCGCGTCGCCCAGCACCGTGGCGTACGGGTTGGCCGCCGTTTCCAGGCACCCCAGGCCGCTGGCGATAACGAACAGCGCAAACAGGAATACGCCGAAGCTGTTGGCCGACGCCGCCGGCACGAACAGCAGCGCCCCCAGCGCGTACAGGCACAGCCCGACCAGAATGCCCGCCTTATAACCCTTGCGATCCATAAAGTACCCGGCGGGCAGCGCCACCAGGAAATAGGCGCCGAAGTAGGCCGCCTGCAGCAGCCCCGACTGCGCCTTGGTGACGTGCAACGTCTCCTGGAAATGTTTGTTTAATACGTCCAGCAGGCCATAGGACAGCCCCCACATGAAGAACAGGCTGGTAACCAGGATAAAGGCCCAGCGCAGATTGGCGGTCACGGGGACGCCCGGCTGCGCGGAGGCCGCACTTTTTTCAGCAAGCATGGTGATACCCTCGTATCGTCTGGCGATGATGATGATGATGTTGGCGTTATTGCTGTTGCAGAGAGAAAATCCGCGCCATTTCCACCCATTTTTCGCCCTGCGGCGTCCAGGGGGTGGCGGCCTGGTAGTGCCACATCAGCGCTTCCCATCGCTGTACTTCGGGGTTGTTCAGGCTGGCGGCGTCAAAGCGCGCGGCGTCGAAATCGGCGCTGACCTCCACGATCATGAACAGCCGGGTGCCCAACCGGTAAATTTCCATGTCCAGAATGCCGTGCTCGCGCAAATGCGCGGCGATGCCCGGCCAAATGCGCTGATGATGCTGCTGGTACTCCGCAATCAGCGCCGGTGAGTCAATCAGATCGAGCGCCTGGCAGAAACGGCGCCGCCCTGCCGCCGCGCCGCTCATGTCAGCGCCCGATCGAGATGCAGGTAGCCGCCGTCCACCGACAGCCACTGCCCGGTGGTGTGCGATGACCGCGACGACAGCAGAAACGCCACGGTGTCGGCGATTTCCTGCGGCGTGGTCATGCGCTGCCCGAGCGGAATGCGCGCGGTGATCTTCTCCATCTGCCGCTGCGGCTCGGCGAAGGTGTTGAGCCAGCGCTGGTACTGCGGGGTGATCACCTCCGCCGGCACCACCGCGTTCACCCGCACCCCGTCATGACGGAGCGACACCGCCCATTCGCGCGTCAGCGCCAGCACCGCGCCCTTGGCGGCGGTGTAACCGCTGGTGCCCCCCTGGCCGCTGAGCGCAGTCTTGGAGGCGATGTTGACGATGGCGCCTCGGCTCTCCCGCAGCGCCGCCTGGCACAGGTGCGCCATCAGGTAGTAGTGCACCAGGTTCTTTTCCAGCGAACCGACGAACGCCTCGCGCCCCGCCTCCAGCCCGACGCCGTCATTGACCCCGGCGTTATTCACCAGTCCGTCGATGCGGCCGAAGGTCGCCAGCGTCTGGCTGACCGCGCGGCGGCAGGCCGCCTCGTCGCACAATTCGGTGAGGATCACCTCGGTGCGCGGCTGCAGCCGCTGCAAATCGGCCAGCAGCCCCGCCTCCGGCGCGGCGTTAGTGACCAGCACCGGGATCGCCCCTTCCTCGGCCAGCACATGAGAAATCGCCGCGCCAATGCCGGCACCGCCGCCGGTAACCAACACCACCTTATCTTGCAGATACAGATCCATAACCAGACTCCGTTAAACCGTAAATTCGCCAGGCGGTGCCGCCCCAAATCGCCGCCTGTTCGGCGGCCCCCAGCGTCGACAGCGCCTGTTCGCACAGTTGCACCACCTGGCGGTAGTCGCCGGCCAACAGGCACACCGGCCAGTCGGAGCCGAACATCAGCCGCTGCGGGCCGAAAGCCTCCAGCGCGGCGTCGAAGAACGGCAGCAGCTCCTCCGCCCGCCACCGGCCGCCCGGCGCCTCGGTGATCAGCCCCGAGAGCTTGCAGGCCACGTGCGGCATCGCCGCCAGCGGCCGGATTTGCTGCGCCCAGTGCCGCGCGCCGCGCGCGATGTCCGGCTTGCCGAGGTGATCCAGCACCAGCCAGTGCTCGTCATGGCGGGCGGCGAACGCCGCCGCGGCCGCCAGATGCCGGTGCGTCACCAGGATCTCGTACACATACCCGGCGCGCTGCAGCGTCTGCATGCCGCGTTCCACCTCCGGCCGCGCCAGCCAGGCCGCCGGATCCGCTTCGTCCTGCACCTGATGGCGCACCCCGCGCAGCGCGCGATAAGGCCGCAAAGTTTCCAGACGCTGCGCCAGCTGTGGCGAAGCGATATCCAGCCACCCCACCACGCCGCATACGCCCTCGCTCTGCTCAGCCAGCGCCAGCAGGGCCAGCGTCTCTTCCTCGCTGGGGCGCGCTTGCACCGCCAGCGCGCTGTCGAAACCGTGTTCCTGCAACAGCGGCCGCAGCCGGGGCGGATCGAAATCCTGCCGCAGCACGCGCATCCGCTCGTCGATCCACGGGTACTGCTGCGGGTGGTAGCGCCAGTAGTGCTGGTGAGCGTCGATGCGCGGCATGCGATCCTCCCGCTTCACCCGCGGAACCGGTATTGCTCGATCGACGCCGGATGCATCTCGATCGAGTAACCGGGCCGGCTCGGCGGCATATAGGCCGCGCCGTTGATCACGCAGGGATCGACAAAGTGTTCATGCAAATGATCGACGTACTCGATCACCCGGCCTTCGTGGGTGCCGGCAATGCACAGGAAGTCGATCATCGACAGGTGCTGCACGTATTCGCACAGCCCGACGCCGCCGGCGTGCGGGCAGACCGGCAACTGGTATTTGGCCGCCATCAGCATCACCGCCAACACTTCGTTGACGCCGCCGAGGCGACAGGCGTCGATCTGCACCACGTCCACCGCGCCGCGCATGATGAACTGTTTGAACATGATGCGGTTCTGGCACATCTCGCCGGTAGCCACCTTGACCGGCGCCACCCCTTCGCGGATGCGGCGATGCCCTTCCACGTCGTCCGGGCTGGTCGGCTCTTCGATAAACCAGGGTTTGGCGAACGCCAGATGCTTCACCCACGGAATGGCTTCATCGACTTCCCACACCTGGTTGGCGTCGATCATCAGCCGGCGATCCGGGCCGATCACCTCACGGGCGATGCGCACCCGGCGAATGTCGTCTTCCAGATCGCGCCCAACCTTCAGCTTCAGGTAGGAGAAACCGGCGTCGACCGCCTCCTGGCACAGGCGGCGCAGCTTGTCGTCCGGATAACCCAGCCACCCTGCCGAGGTGGTGTAGCAGGGATACCCTTCCTGCAGCAGCCGCTCCAGGCGGCGTTCTTTGCCCTCGGCCCGCTGCTTGAGCAGCGCCAGCGCTTCGTGCGGCGTGATGCAGTCGGTGATGTAACGGAAGTCGATGCAGCGCACCAGCTCCTCCGGCGTCATCTCCGCCACCAGCCGCCATACCGGCTTGCCGACCG
The DNA here is from genome assembly GCF_052166695.1 of Serratia sp. CY76391. Lineage (NCBI taxonomy): Bacteria > Pseudomonadati > Pseudomonadota > Gammaproteobacteria > Enterobacterales > Yersiniaceae > Serratia > Serratia sp. CY76391. The sequence continues at coordinate 277,868 of NZ_JBJNOJ010000006.1, read as the reverse complement.
ATTTGGCCCACAGATCCCACACCGCGTTGACCACCGCGCCGGTCGCCAGGTGAATGGCGCCCTTGTCCGGCCCGATCCAGCGCAGCTGGCTGTCGCTGGTGAAGCGCCGCCAGAAGGCGCCCATGTCAGCGGCGATATCCTCCAGCCGCTCGCCGACGATCTGATGCTCCAGCGCGCGGATCGCCGCGCAGCAGATCTCGTTGCCGCGGCCGATGGTGAACGTCAGCCCGTGGCCGCTGAGATCCGCGCGATCGGTCTCCAGGATCACGTAGGCGGCGGAATAGTCGGGATCCGGATTCATGGCGTCGGATCCGTCCAGCCCCAGCGACGTGGGGAAACGAATGTCTTCAACCCGCAGTGCGGTAATGGTGGTCATGGCGACGCTCCCGGTTAAGCCTGTACGGTTTGCTGGCGCTGTTCGCCCAGCCCTTCAATACCCAGACGCATCGTCTGGCCCGCCCGCAGGTAGATGGGCTGCGGTTTCTGCCCCATGCCGACGCCCGGCGGCGTGCCGGTGGAGATCACGTCGCCCGGCTGCAGGCTCATGAAGCGGCTGAGGTAACTGACGATCTGCGGAATGCGGAAGATCATGGTGCTGGTGTTGCCGTCCTGATAGCGCTTGCCGTCCACCTCCAGCCACAGGTTCAGGCTGTGCGGATCGGCGATCTCGTCGGCGGTCACCAGCCAGGGCCCGATCGGCCCGAAGGTGTCGCAGCCTTTGCCCTTGTCCCAGGTGCCGCCGCGCTCAATTTGATATTCGCGTTCTGAGACGTCGTTGATCACGCAATAGCCGGCGACGTGGCGCATCGCGTCCGTTTCGCTGATGTAGCGCCCGCCCAGGCCGATCACCACGCCCAGCTCCACTTCCCAGTCGGTTTTCTGCGAGCCGCGCGGGATCTCCACCCGGTCGTAGGGGCCGACCACCGCGCTGGTCCATTTGTTGAACACCACCGGTTCTTCAGGAATGGCCGCGCCGGTTTCCGCCGCATGATCGGCGTAGTTCAGGCCGATGCAGATGAACTTGCCGATGCCGCCGACGCAGGCGCCGAGGCGCGGCTGCCCCTCGACCAGCGGCAGCGCGGCGCTATCCAGCGCGCGCAGTTTGGCGAGCGATGCCGGCGATAACGCGGTGCCGCCCACGTCGGCGATATGCTGCGACAGATCGCGCAGGCGACCTTGCGCATCCAACATGCCGGGGCGCTCTTGCCCTGGTTGCCCGTAACGTAAAAGTTTCATGCGTTCCTCTCTCAAAAATGGCGGCTCAGTTGCTCCAGCCGCCGTCGATGATCTGTACCGTGCCGGTGGTGTACGAACTGGCGTCGGAGGCCAGATACAGCGCCAACTGGGCGATCTCCTCGGTGGTGCCGATGCGCCCGATCGGCTGGCGGGCGACGAACGCCTGATACACCTCTTGCTCGCTGCGCCCCTGTTCGCGCGCCTGCTCATTGATGCGCTGGCGCAGCGACGGCGATTCCACCGTGCCGGGGCAAATGGCGTTGCAGCGGATGCCCCGGGTGACGTAATCCGCCGCCACCGAGCGCGTCAGGCCGACCACCGCCGCCTTGCTGGCGCCGTAGGCGAAGCGGTTCGGCACCCCTTTCACGCTCGAGGCCACCGAAGACATGTTGATGATCGAGCCTTTGCCACGCGCCAACATGCCCGGCAGGAAGGCGCGGATCATGCGAAACATCGCGGTCACGTTGAGATCGAGCGCGAACGCCCACTGATCCTCACTGCAATCGAGGATCGATCCGCTGTGCACCACGCCGGCACAGTTGAACAACACGTCGATCGGGCCGATCGCTTCCGCCGCCGCCGCGATGGCGGCCGGATCGGTGACGTTCAGCGCCAGCGCGCGGATCCCGGCGCAGCCTTGCAGGCGCTCGAGGTTGATGTCGCTGGCGATCACCTCGGCACCGGCGGCGGCGAACAGCCTGGCGGTGGTAAAACCGATCCCTTGCCCGGCGGCGGTGATCAGTACACGTTTCCCGGTTAAATCCATCTTGACTCCTCGGCCTAAAGGTCTAATGGTCAGGCCACTAAGGGCGATTAAAGGTCAGGCCTCTAACATGACAAAAGACGCTTTACGCGTTATCGTTGGGGGAAGAAGTTAATAAAACAGCCTTGAAATCACATTTCAATTAACCATTTTTTTACACTTGAATAACGATTACTCAAGCGCCTTGTCGCATAATTGTGCGCCAAATCACTGAACGCCGAATCGTCAAAGGTCAAAAATGCCGATTACCCGACTGGAAAACCCAAGGATTTACAGACAGATAGCCGACCAGCTCAAACGTCTTATCGAGAATAACGAATTTCCGCCTGGCAGCCGCCTGCCCTCGGAGCGCGATCTTGCCCAGCAGTTGCAGGTCAGCCGCGCGTCGGTACGCGAGGCGCTAATCGCGCTGGAAGTGATCGGCCTGGTGGACGTCAAGGTGGGCAACGGGGTGATCGTGCGTTCGCCAACGCCGCCGGCGGCGTCGCAGGAATCGGTGATGGCCCAGGCCGGCCGCAACCAGTGGGCGGAGATCGACGACGAACTGAATATCGAGCTGGATTTCAACGCCGAGCTGCCGCCGTTTTCACTGCTGCAAACCCGCCTGCTGATTGAACCGGAGACCGCCGCGCTGGCCGCGCGCCACGCCACCGACGAGGAGCTGGCGGGCATCCGCGCCGCCTATGAGCAGAACTGCCGCGATAACCGCGCCGGCTCCGCCACCCACCCCGGCGATCGGCTGTTCCACATCCGCATCGCCCAGGCCAGCGGCAACCCGGCTTACGCGTTCATCATCGGCCATCTGCTCGGCCACCGCTACGGCAGCATGTTCCGCGTGCTGCAGCGCCACTATACGCCGGACGACATGCCGCACCGCTCCGAGCTGGAACACCGGGCGATCCTGGCGGCGATCGAAGCGCGCGATGTGCGCGGCGCCCGCAAAGCGATGAAGGCGCACCTGGATGAAGTGATCGCCATTTTCGCCCGCGCGCAGTAAGCCGCCGGCGGTTAAAAAATTTTATCGCCACCGCTCTTTTTTCTACATGCAGCGGGGGGGCGGGCGCATTACACTGGGCGATGGATTACGCCCTTTCCCGCTGCATTGTTAAATGGATAACGACCGTTGAAGAACTCTGTCTCCGCTTTATTGCTGGCGCTGGGCCTGTGCGCCGCGCCGCTGGCCGTGCAGGCCGCGCCCCCGCAGCTGGCTTCGCAAATCGTCGACCAGTATGCCGAACATATTTTCTACAACAGCGGCGCCACCGGCATGGCGCTGGTGGTGATCGACGGCAATCAGGTGGTTAACCGCAGCTTCGGCGACACCAAGCCCGGCAACAACCTGCGCCCGCGCCCGGATTCGCTGATCCGCATCGCCTCGATCACCAAGCTGATGACCAGCGAAGTGATGGTGAAAATGGCGGCGGCAGGCCAGGTCAAGCTGACCGACCCGCTGCGCAAGTACGCTCCCAAGGGCGCCTATGTGCCGTCTTACAACGCCGGCCAGCCGATCACGTTATTAAACCTGGCGACCCACACCAGCGCGCTGCCGCGCGAGCAGCCGGGCAAAAAGCCGCCGAAAACGCCGGTGTTCACCTGGCCGACCAAGGCTCAGCGCTGGCAATGGCTGGCGCATGCCAACGTCACGGTGCCGCCGGGCGTGCGCGCCGCGTATTCCAACCTGGCGTACGATCTGCTGGCCGACGCGCTGTCGCGCGCCGCGGGCAAACCTTACAGCGCGCTGCTGAAAGAGAAAATCACCGCACCGCTCGGCATGGTCGACACCACGTTGACGCCGAGCCCCGAACAGTGCTCGCGCCTGATGGTGGCGGCGGCCGGCCCGAGCGCCTGTCGCGACACCACCGCCGCAGCCGGCAGCGGCGGCGTCTACTCCACCCCGCGCGACATGCAGCGCTGGATGCAGCAGTTCCTCTCCTCCAGCGCCAGCGGCCCGCGCAAAGCCACCGCCGCCAGCGAGCAAACCATGTACTTCCAGCGCCACGATCTGGTGTCGCTGAAGGGCATGGACGTGCCGGGGCAAGCGGATGCATTGGGATTGGGCTGGGTGTATATGGCGCCGAAGGACGGGCTGCCGGGCATCATTCAGAAGACCGGCGGCGGCGGTGGATTCATTACCTATATGGCGATGATCCCGGCGAAAAACGTCGGGGTGTTCGTGGTGGTGACCCGCTCGGAGCTGAGCAAGTTCACCAACATGAGCGATCCGGTCAACCGCCTGGTGAGCGATCTGGCGGCCAACAAGAGTTGAGATGAGGGGCGCAGCCTGCTGCGCCCCCACGCCTCAGGCCGGCACCGCCATCTGGTGGATCACCGAATGGAAGTTGCGCTTGAAGTAGATCAGGCCGTTGCCGGCTTCGCTCAGCGCGATCTGCTTGATCTGCACCAGGTACATCTGGTGGGTGCCGATGCTCTGGATCTGCTCGATCTCCCCTTCCAGGCTGGCCAGGGTATTGCGCAATACAGGCTGCCCCAACGCGCCGAGCTGCCACTCTTCCAGCCGGAAACGATCTTCCATGCTGACGCCGGTCATGCCGGCGAAGTGGCGCGCCATCAGTTCCTGTTCGTGGTTGAGCACGTTGACGCACAGCCTGCGGTTTTCCTGAAACACCGGGTTCATCGCGCTGTTGCGGTTGATGCACACCAGCAGCGTCGGCGGCGTATCGGTCACCGAGCACACCGCCGTGGCAGTGATGCCGCAGCGCCCCGCCGGGCCGTCGGTGGTGACGATATTCACCGCCGCCGACAGGCTGGCCATGGCATCACGAAAGCGCAACCGCTGTTCATTTTCCTGAGACATACAACCTCCTCCTGAATTACTTCAGCAGATTATCCAACTGATTAATATCGTCATTGTTCCGCAGGTGCGGCACCTTCCAGCCGTGCTGATCGTAATCGGCCAGGCACTTGTCGACCATCTGCATCATGCGATCCATGTTGCCGGATCCCTGCGCGTGGCGCAGGCACTGCAGGCGGATCTCATCCTGGCTGCCGGCGTAGTTGATCTCATACAGCTCGTGGCGCCCGCCGAACTCGCTGCCGATCGCATCCCACATCAGTTTGAGGATCTTGATGCGCTCGACGTGATCCATGCCGTCCGATCCGCGCACGTAGCGCGCCAGGTACTTGTCGATCTCCGGATTGTTCATGTCGCGCACGCTGGACGGCAGGTAGATCAGGCCGCTGGTGACGTTCTTCTCGATGATGTGTTTCACCTTGGTATAGGCCATCGGCGCCATCACGCGGTAGGTTTGCAGCGCGGCGGAATCCGGCAGGTAGGCGCCGTTTTCCCATTGCGTGGCTTCGGCGCACATCGCGTCGCTCAGCGACCAGAACAGGTTGCGCCAGGCCACCACTTCGCCCAGATCGGCCTGCACGCCGCGGAACTCCAGCACGCCGGTGCACGAGAGGCTCTTTTGCAGCAGCGCGGTGATGAAGTCCATCTTCACCGCCAGGCGCACGCAGGCCTGCAGCGGGAACAGCCGGGCGAAACCGCCCTGGGTGCTCCAGCGGCGACAGCGGTCGAAATCGCGGTAGATCAGCACGTTTTCCCACGGGATCAGCACATGATCCATGATCAGGATCGCGTCGTTCTCGTCGAAGCGGCTGGTCAGCGGGTAGTCGAACGGCGAACCGGTCGCGCCGGCCACCAGCTCGTAGGAGGCGCGCGAAATCAGCTTCACCCCTTCGGCGTCCATCGGCGCCACGAACATCAGCGCGAAGTCCGGGTTATCGCCCATTACCTGCGCCGAACCGAAGCCGATGAAGTTGTAGTGGGTCAACGCCGAGTTGGTGGCCACCACTTTGGCGCCGCTGACGATGATGCCGGCGTCAGTTTCTTTCTCCACCTGAATGTAAACGTCCTTCACCTCGTTGACCGGCTTGTGGCGATCGATCGGCGGGTTGACGATGGCGTGGTTGAAATAGAGCCCGGTTTCCTGAATGCGTTTGTACCAGTGGCGCGCGTTGTCGGCGAACTGGCCGTAGAACTCCGGGTAAGCGCCCAGCGCGCAGCCGAAGGCCGCCTTGTAGTCCGGCGTGCGCCCCATCCAGCCGTAGCTTTGGCGCGACCAGTCGGCGATGGCGTCGCGCTGCTGGCGCATCTCTTCCGGGCTGCGGGCATAGCGGAAGAATTTGTGGGTGTAGCCACCGTTGCCGGTGTCGGTGTTCCAGCACAGGCGATCCTGGCTGGCCGGATCGTGCAGCGCGTCGTACAGCTGGCCGACCGAGGCCGCCGCATTGCGGAACGCCGGGTGGGTGGTGACGTCTTTCACGCGCTCGCCGTAAATGTAGATTTCGCGGCTGTCCTGCAAACTTTTCAGGTATTCGGCGCCGGTGAACGGGCGTTTGCTGTCGGCACGAAAGTCTTCTGGTTTCATCGGGTCTTCCTCGTCATCGGCATTTTTCAGGCCGTGGAGTCGGCCATTTGTTAAAATAATGTTTTATTTTGGTTGCTTAATTGAAGCTGCCGAAGCCGGTTTCGAGAAGAGACTTTTGCGGCAATCGCCGGTACTTTTCAGGTCAGTTTGCCGCTTTCGCGGCAAACTGTGATCGCGGTTACGAAAGGGCGTGTTGCGCCGCGCGGTAGGTCGAGGGGGAACAACCTTCCAGCCGATTGAAAAACCGGGCGAAATAGGCCGGATCCTTGAAGCCGAGGCTGTAGGCGGTTTCATGCACCGTACAGGCGCTGAACAGCAGCATGCGTTTGGCCTCGCGCAGCAGCCGATCGAAGATCAGCCGTTTGGGCGGCCGGTTGGCGAAGCGCCGACACAGGTCGTTGAGCCGCGATTCGGTCACCCCCAACGCCTGCGCATACTCCGGCACCGGCAGGTGCTCGCGAAAACGCTCGTCCACCATCTTGTTGAAGCGCTGGAACAGCTGCAGTTCGCCGCGCACGCCGCTGTTGGCGCTGTCTTCCAGCGCGGTATTGCGCAACAGCAACGTGAACACCGCCTGCGCCAGCAGCGCCAGCGTCTGTTCGCGCCCGGCCAGGTTCTGCCCGAACTCGCGGCGGATCAGCGCCCAATAGTGGCTGAGCGCCGTCAGCTCCTGCGGCGCGTCGGCCAGCGACAGGCAAATGCCCGGCATGTCGAGCGCCAGGTTGCTGCCGGGGTACAGGCGCTCCAGCAGCGGCCAAATCAACTCCTGACGCACCGTCAGCACGTGGCCGTCGCTGTCCGGTTCGGTGAAGAACGCATGCGGCACCGACGGCGGCGTGAGGATGAACAGCGGCGCCTGCACCGAATAGTGCTGATCGTCGAGCTGCAGCTCTATCTTGCCGGTCTCCAGAAAATGCACCTGGAAGAAGCAGTCGTGCCAGTGCACCTGCATGTCGCGGCCAAAGAATGCCGCCAGCCCGGCGAAGGTTTCGTAGTGCACCTCGTCGGCGGCGTAGCGCGCGTCATACTCTTTGCAAATATCGATGTTGGCGATAAAACCGGTACTTTTCCGCACCTCATTACCTCCTGCAATCCTGCCTGTCTGCGTATCAAGGCGTCGCTCTCGGGCGCGAATCCTTCATCGGGATGCGCCACACCAGCACGGCGCCGACGATCAACAGCGCCGAAACGAAATACAGCCCGGAGTTGAAGCTGCCGGTCAGATCCTTGAACCAGCCGATCAGCAGCGGGCTGAGCGCCGATCCGATATTGCCGGTGGCATTGATCACCGCGATCCCTACCGCCCGCGCTTCCAGGCTGATCGACTGATCCGGCGTGGTCCAGAAGATCGCCATGGCGGTAAAGGAACCGACCGACGCCATCACGATCCCCAGCAGCTGGATCAGGCTGTGATCGGTGGCGGACGCCAGCAGCCAGCCGGCGGCGGCGAACAGGTACGGCAGCGCGGTGTGATGCTTGCGCTCCTGCAGCCGGTCGGATCGTTTGCTCCACCACACCATGCCGGCGATGGTGCAGATCTGCGGGATCGCCGCCAGGATGCCGATCGTCACGTTGCTGCTGCCCTGGTTAAAGCTCTGCAGGATCTGCGGTGTCCAGATATTGATCGCGCTCAGGGTGTTGGTCAGGCAGAAATAGGCCAGCGTGTACATCAGCACGATCGGCGTGCAGATCTCGCGCCACAGGCTGCGCTGCTGCAGCGCGCGGTGGCTGCTCGGCCCGTTGGGTTGCACCAGCTGCAGCTTGTCGGCCTCCATCATCGCCTTCAGGCTGGCTTTCTCCTCGTCGGTCAGCCACTTGGCCTTGGCCGGGGTGTCGTCGAGGTAGAACCACACCACCACGCCCAGCAGCACCGACGGAATGCCTTCCAGCAGGAACAGCCACTGCCAGCCCTTCAGGTTCATCACCCCGTCCAGCGCCAGGATATAGCCGGAGACCAACGAGCCGATCGCCATGGTCACCGGCATGGCGATCATGAACAAGGCGTTGGCGCGGGCGCGGTAGAACGCCGGGAACCAGTAGGTGAGGTACACCAGAATGCCCGGCAGGAAGCCGGCCTCGGTGATGCCGACGATCATGCGCAGCACGTACAGGCTGGTCGGCCCGGTGGCGAACATGGTGCAGGTGGAGGCGATGCCCCACAGCACCATGATGGTGGCGATCCAGCGCCGCGCGCCGACCCGGCTCAGCATCATGTTGCTGGGAATGCCGAAGATCACGTAGGTGACATAGAACAACGTCGCCGCCAGCCCGAACATGGTCGAGCTGAGGCCGAGATCTTTGCCCATCGTCAACCCGGCGAAGCCGATGTTGATGCGATCGAGGAAAGAGAAAACAAACAGCACGAACAGGAAAATAATCAGGCGCCGAAACAACTTTTTAATCACCGATTGCTCGGCGGCGGTTAACGCTTTATGTTGCTGCGCCGGGTTGGCCGGCGGCAGCGAATCGACGTGGTTCATGGTTCAATAGACTCCCGATGAAGGCGCTTGCGCCCCGCCCTGTTTGAACTCGTCCGCCAAGGCTTCCGCCGCCCGCGCCAGCAGGGTGGTATCCACTCCTACCGCGACGAACAGCGCGCCGGCTTCCAGATAGCGCTGCGCCAGCGCCTTGTTGGCCATCAGAATGCCCGGCGCCTTGCCGGCGGCGCGGATGCGCGCGATGGCGTCGTCGATGGTGCGCTGCACCTCCGGGTGCTGCGGATTGCCGGCGAAGCCCATGTCGGCGCTGAGATCCGCCGGGCCAATGAACACGCCGTCCACTCCCTCCACCTGCAGGATCGCATCCAGGTTTTTCACCGCCTCGCGGGTTTCAATCTGCACCAGCACGCACATCTGCTCGTCGGCCTGCTGCAGGTAATCGGGCACCCGGTTCCAGCGCGAAGCGCGCGCCAGGGCGCTGCCGACGCCGCGCACGCCATGCGGCGGATAGCGCGTGGCGCGCACCGCGTCGCGCGCCTGTTCGGCATTCTGAATCATCGGGATCAATAAGGTTTGCGCGCCGACGTCCAGCAGTTGCTTGATGATCACCGCGTCGTTCCACGGCGGCCGCACCACCGGCTGGCTGGGGTAAGGGGCGACCGCCTGCAGCTGCCCCAGCACCGTCTGCACGTTGTTGGGCGCATGTTCGCCGTCGATCAGCAGCCAGTCGAAACCGGCGCCGGCCAGCAGCTCGGCGCTGTAGCTGCTGCACAGCCCGAGCCACAGCCCGATCTGCGGGCGTTTTTCCTGCAGCGCTCGCTTGAAGTGGTTGGTTAACATCGCATTCTCCCTGACAAGCGGACGCGGCGCTTGGCCCCGCCCGGTTATTGCGGCTCGGTTCGCCGAGCCTGCTTATTAGACGAAGCGGCAGCTGATGCAGCCCATCGGGCCGTAATCGACGTGGAAAGTATCGCCGCGCCGCGCCGGCACCGGCCGGGTGAAGGAACCGCCGAGGATCACCTGCCCCGCTTCCAGCTCCACCTCATACGGCGCCAGCTTGTTGGCCAGCCAGGCCACGCCGTTGGCCGGGTGGTTGAGCACCGCCGCCGCCACGCCGGACTCTTCAATCACGCCGTTGCGGTACAGCAGCGCAGAGATCCAGCGCAGATCCAGCGCATCCGGCTTGATCGGCCGCCCGCCCATCACCACCCCAGCGTTGGCGGCGTTGTCGGAGATGGTGTCGAACACCTTGCGCGGCCGCTGCGTCTCGGGATCGACGTTGTGGCTGCGCGCGTCGATGATCTCCAGCGCCGGAATGACGTAGTCGGTGGCGTTGTAGACGTCGAACAGCGTGCAGTTCGGCCCGCGCAGCGGCTTGGCCAGCACGAACGCCAGCTCCACTTCCACCCGCGGCACGATAAAGCGATCGATCGGAATGTCGCTGCCGTCGTTGAAGAACATGTCGTCCAGCAGCGCGCCGTAATCCGGCTCGGTGATCTGCGAGCTCACCTGCATGGCGCGCGAGGTCAGGCCGATCTTGTGGCCTTTGAGCGTGCGCCCCTCGGCGATCTTCAGTTCTACCCACTGCCGCTGAATGGCATAGGCGTCTTCAATGGTGATCTCGGGATGATCGAGCGACAGCGCGCGGATCTGCTCACGGCTCTTTTCCGCCTGATGCAGACGCTGCACGGCGCGGTTAACCTGCTCTTTATCCAGCATTTACGACCCCTTATTCACGCCTTATTGAACAGCGCGTGGACATTGTTCTGTTTGTAATTCAGCACCGGATCCAGCTCTTCCATGGTGAAAGAGAGCGCCAGGTAACGCTGCGCCATCAGCGCGGCGAAGTGTTCCTTGATCAGCGCAAACAGCATCTCGCCCACCTGCTGACGGCTTTCCAGACTGCGGCCGTGGCCGATCTTCAGCGTCATGTGCACGAAGGCGTAATCCTGCTTGCCGTCGGCCATTTGCCAGGTATCGAGCCAGATGGCGCGGCTGCGCACGCCGGCCAGCGGGAAGATGCCGGTCGCCGCCAGCGCCTCGTTGACCTTGGCGAACAGGGTGGGCAAATCCGCCTCGCGGCGGATGTTGTCGGTACATTCAGCGTAAAAATGGGGCATAGCGTTCTCCAGACGGCGCATAGGCGCGGGCGAGGCCCGCGCAGCGGCATTTACAGCGTATTGCCAAGTTTGAAACCTTTTTCCGTATCGCCCTCGCGGGTATAGGAAAAACCGTCTGCGCCGATGGTGACGGCCATTTCGCTGGGCGCGCTGCGTTCGATGACCGGCTGCGGCTGCCCATCGAGATCCAACACCAGCGATCCTTCGGTGTACCAGCTCGGCACCACCGGATTGCCCCACCAGTCGCGGCGCTGGTTGTCATGCACGTCCCAGGTCACGGTCGGGTTGTCCGGATCGCCGGTGTAGTAATCCTGCGTGTAGATTTCCACGCGGTGGCCATCGGGATCGCGCAGGTAGAGATAGAACGCGTTGGAGACGCCGTGACGGCCAGGGCCGCGTTCGATCAAATCGGATTTGCGCAGCGCGCCGAGCTTGTCGCAGATGGCCAAAATGTTGTGTTTTTCATGGGTGGCGAAGGCGATGTGGTGCATGCGCGGCCCGGCGCCGCCGGTCATCGCGGTATCGTGCACCGTCGCCTTGCGGCGCATCCAGGCGGCGTAAACCACGCCGTCTTCATCGCGGATGTCTTCCGTCACGCGGAAACCCAGCCCCTGGATATATTCCACGGCGCGCGGCACATCAGGGGTGATTTGGTTAAAGTGGTCGAGGCGCACCAACGCGCCCGGCGTATACAGATCGTAACGCCAGGCCAGACGCTCGACGTGCTGCACATCGTAGAAAAACTCATACGGGAAACCGAGCGGATCTTCTACCCGCACCGCATCGCCGATGCCTTTGGCGAACCCGTTCACCCGCCGCTCGGTGCGGCAGCCAAGCGCCTTGAAATACGCTTCGGCGCGATCGACGTCTTCCGGCGTGCGCACGCGGAAAGCAAACGCCGCCACGGCGGCGACCGGGCCTTCGCGCAGCACCAGGTTATGATGAATGAACTCCTCCATCGAACGCAGGTAGAGGGTTTTGTCATCTTCGGCGGTTACGACCAGGCCGAGGATATCGACGTAAAATTCGCGTGCGGCTTTAAGGTTCGTGACCTGAATCTCCATGTAGGCACAGCGCACGACGTCGGGAGCAGGGACAGCATTAGTGGTCAGTTTTGTCGTCATTGTTCTCATCTCTTTCGTTATTATTGTGGCCTGAGGCTCAGACGCCCCATTTCGGGATCGGGTGGTCGCCCATGGAAATGCACACGTTCTTCATTTCAGCGAACACTTCGAAGCTGTATTCGCCGCCTTCGCGGCCGGTGCCGGAGGCTTTCACGCCGCCGAACGGTTGGCGCAGATCGCGCACGTTTTGGGTGTTGACGAAAACCATGCCCGCTTCGATGCCGCGGGCCAGGCGCAGAACCTTGCTCACATCCTGCGTCCAGATGTACGACGCCAGGCCGTACTCCACGTCGTTGGCCATGCGCAGGCCGTCTTCTTCTGATTTGAACGGCAGCAGGCAGGCCACCGGCCCGAAGATCTCCTCCTGCGCCACGCGCATCCGGTTGTCGACATCCGCCAGCACCGTCGGGCGCAGGAAGTTGCCGTGGCTCAAACCGGCCGGTTTATCCGGACCGCCGGCCAGCAGGGTCGCCCCTTCCTCCACCCCGAGGCGGATATAGCCGGAAACTTTTTCCCAGTGCTGCGGGCTGATCAGCGCCCCCACCTGGGTGTTGGGATCTTGCGGATCGCCGACGCGCAGACGGTTGGCACGCTCTGCGAAACGTTTGACGAATTCCGGGTAGATGCTCTCCTGAATGAAGATGCGCGAACCGGCGGTGCAGCGTTCGCCGTTGATCGAGAAGATGGTGAACAGCGCGGCGTCGAGCGCCCGCTCGATGTCGGCGTCTTCAAAGATCAGCACCGGCGACTTGCCGCCCAGTTCCATGGAGAATTTCTTCAGCCCGGCGCTTTCGATGATGCGGCGGCCGGTGGCGGTGCCGCCGGTGAACGAAACCGCACGCACGTCTTTATGGCGCACCAATGCGTCGCCGGCGGTGGCGCCGTAGCCCTGCACCACGTTCAGCACCCCGGCCGGAATACCGGCCTCCAGCGCCAGCTCGCCCAGGCGATCGGCGCTCAGCGGCGACAGTTCGGACATTTTCAGCACCGCGGTGTTACCCAGCGCCAGGCAAGGCGCAGTTTTCCAGGTGGCGGTCATGAACGGCACGTTCCACGGCGACACCAGCGCGCAGACCCCCACCGGCTGCACCAGCGTGTAGTTGAGCATCTTGTCGTCCACCGGGTAGGTCTTGCCGTTCATCTGCTGGCACACCTCGGCGAAGAATTCGAAGTTGTGCGAGGCGCGCGGGATCAGCACGTTTTTGGTCTGATGGATCGGCAGACCTGTGTCGGCGGTTTCCATTTCGGCGATCTGCGGCACGTTCTGGTCGATCAGTTCACCCAAACGGCGCATCAGGCGCGCGCGCTCTTTCATCGGCGTATTCGCCCACTTGGGGAACGCCTCTTTCGCGGCCGCCACCGCCTGGTCGATCTCCAGCTGGCCGCCGGAGGCCACTTCCGCCAGCACCTCGCCGTTCGCCGGGTTGGTGGTGGTGAAATACTCTTTGCTGGCGACGTTCTTGCCGTTGATCCAGTGGTTGATGGTTTTCATCGCAGGCTCTCCTCGTAATCTTTTTCACTGATAATGTGGTTAACCAAACGGCCGATGCCTTCGATCTCCACCACCACTTCGTCGCCCGGCCGCACGTCGGCCAGCCCTTTCGGCGTGCCGGTGGCGATCATGTCGCCCGGCTGCAGCGTCATGAATTCGCTCAGGTAGGCGATCAGGAACGGAATGTCGAAAATCATGTCGGCGGTACTGCCGCGCTGGCGCAGCTCGCCGTTGACGTAGGTGCTGAGCGCCAGCCGGTGCGGATCGGCGACGTCGTCGCGATCGACGATGTACGGCCCGATCGGCGTCAGGGTATCTCGGCTCTTCACCCGCAGATTCGGCCGGTAGTAGTTTTCCAGGTAGTCGCGGATGGCGTAGTCGTTGCACAGGGTGTAACCCGCCACATACTCCATGGCGTGCTCGCGGCTGACGTTGCGTGCGGTCTTGCCGATCACCGCCACCAGCTCGGCTTCGTAATGCATGTACTCCACGTCGGCCGGACGCACCGATACCTGACGATGGCCGGTCAGAGTGTTCGGCGCCTTGAGGAACACCAGCGGCTCTTCCGGCGCCTTGAATTCCAGCTCGCTGGCGTGGTCGGCATAGTTCAGCCCCAGGGCGAACACCGTGCCCTGCGCCGGCGGCAGCCATTCCACTTCGCGCTCCTGCAGCACCTCGCCGTTCGGCAACGTGACGCGCAGCTGGTCGTCCACCTGAACGTTGACGATCTGGCCATGATGGCGAATACGGGCATGTTTCATGATGCGGCTCCTGCCTGGGTGACGCGGTTGCTCAAAGTGGGCAGGCCGGCGGCGCGCACCGTCACCTCATCCCCCGGTTTGATCTCTACCCGCTGGTGCGGGGTGCCGATCAGCACCGCATCGCCCGGCTGCAGGGTGATGAAATCGCTGATGGCGGCGATCAGCTCCGGCACCGAGCGCACCAGCTCGGCGGTGGACCAACGATCCTGCTCCACGCCGTTGATCTCGGTGACGATCTCCAGCCGATCGGCATTCTCCAGTTGGCCTATCTCTCCCAGCGGGCAGAAGCCGTCGCGGCATTTGGCCTTGATCGCCGGGCGATAGAAGCTGCTCTCCGGCAGGCTGACGTCGTTGGCCAACGCGTAACCGGCCAGATAACGGCTCACCTGCGCCGCCGGCACCTTGCGCGCGGTGTCGCCGATGATCACCGCCAGCGTGCCGCCGCTCTGCACGGTTTCACCGGCCGGAAACGGGATCGCCCCGCCGTTGGCGAGGTGGGTATTGCGCGGTTTGATAAACCACACCGGGGTTTTGGGCGGGGTCTGGTACGGCGGCTGGTGAAACGCCTGATCCCAGGCGTCCAGTTGGCTGCGGTGGTTCAGCGCAACGGAAAATACGGTGCCTTTCATGCGAACTCCTCCAATGGCAAAACATGACAACCGGCATTCATTAATATATTAATGATTACTTTTATACGCTGTGCAGCTTTTACGCAACGCGCTTGGAATGATTTGTGATCGTGATAACAAAATATTCACAAACAACAAACATTGGCGTGATTATTCAACGCATTAATCATTTTTCTCGCCATTTTTCGCTGCGCCACGCATTTTTGCTTTATCCCTGCGGGTAACTTTGGCTACTATTAAGTTATTAACAAATCGGGCTTTGCGGGGCAGGCGCCCCCATAACGAGCGCCGTAACAGCGAACACCTTGATAGCTAAGGCCAAACTTATGCATGAATCGTTAACCATCGCTCTGCTGCAGGCGCGTGAAACCGCCATGGGGTTCTTCCGCCCGATCCTGAAGAGCCACAACCTGACCGAACAGCAGTGGCGCATCATCCGCGTGCTGGCCAACAGCCGCTCGATCGAATTCCACGAGCTGGCGGCGGAAACCTGTATCCTGCGCCCCAGCCTGACCGGCATTCTGTCGCGCATGGAGCGTGATAAGCTGATCTTCCGCCTCAAGCCGGTCAACGATCAGCGCAAGCTGTACGTGTCGCTGACCCAGCAGGGTCAGGATCTGTATGAAGTGGCGCGCCACCAGGTGGAACAGGGCTACGCCGAGATTGAAGCCGCTTTCTCGCGGCAGAAAATGGACCAGCTGATGACGTTGCTGGACGAGCTGATCACCCTGGGCGACAGCCTGCCCGCCAACGTCACCGCGCATCCCGCCAAGCAGTGATTTAACCCAGCGGAATTCTCACATTAATTGGCGTTGCAGCCAGGCGGCCAAGGCGTAAATCCCCAGTCGCTTACTCAAGTAAGCGACTGGGGTGCGTGGCTGCGTCAAGCAAGCGGAGCATTCGTTTCCGGCAACAGCGCGCCGCCGTCCACCACCAGCGTCTGGCCGGTGATATAGGCCGCCGCCGGCGAGGCGAGAAACACCATCGCCGCGGCGATGTCTTCCGGTTCCCCCAGCCGCCCGAGCGGCACCGCGGCGGCGATCGCCTGATTCACCTGCGCGTCGCCCAGGTTGGCCATCGCCGGCGTGCGGATCATCCCCGGCTCCACGCCGTTGACGCGAATGTTCTCCGCCGCCAGCTCCAGCGCCGCCGCGCGAATAAACCCGTTCACCCCGGCCTTGGAAGCGGCGTAGTGCGCCAGCCCCGGGTAGGCCACCCGCGGGCCGGTCACCGACGAGGTCACCAGCAGGCTGCCGCCGCCGGCGCGGCGCATCCATGGCAGCGCCGCCTGCGCCAGAAAGAACGGCGCCATCAGATTGACGCTCAGCGTGCGTTGCAGCAGGGCCGCGTCGATGGCGGCGAACGGCGTCAGCGGAAAATAGGCGGCGTTGTGGATCACCACGTCCAGCCGTTGGTGCCGCTCGCCCACCGCCGCCACCAGCTCGGCGACCTGCCCCGGCTCGGCCAGATCGCAAGCCAGCGCCTGCACGCTCAGCCCTGTGTCCCGCAGCATTTGCGCCGCCGCCTGCGCCTGCGGCAGCTGCACGTCCGCGATCGTCACCTCGGCGCCCAGCCGGGCGAAGGCACTGACGATCGCCAGCCCAATGCCCTGCGCGCCGCCGGTCACCAGCACCGCCTGCCCGGCGAACGCGTCGGCCGCATAGGTTGCGCTCATCGGCCTATCCTCGCGGGTGGCGCGTGGTGTTGAGCACCTGCGCGTGGGCGCCCACCGCAAAGTTGCTCAGCGCGCTGAAATCGCTGCCCTGATAACCGAGGATCTTGCCGTCGGTGCGCATGCCCTGCAGATCGATCATCACCACGCCCAGCGTCGGAATGATCTTCTCGCGCCAGACAAACAGATAAAGCTGCTCCGCCACCTTCACGTAGTGGCAGCGATCCACGTCCGCCAGCCCTTTCTCCACCCCGTCCAGACACTGCCAGGCATAGAAGTTATCGTTCAGGTAGATGTGCTCGTACCGTTCGGTCGGGCTGTAGGTGTACATGTTGCGCATGCCGATCAGCTCATCGGTAAAGCCCGGCGGCGCCACGTCGGCGTCATCCAGCGTGCCGAAGCGGAATTCAGCCTCGACCGCGGTCAGCGGCAGCCCCTGCTCCACCCGGCTAAAGGCGTCGAGCCGCGCCTGCGCTTCATCCGGCAGTTGGCCGTACACCGCGGTGAAGTTGCCCTGATTGCGGTCGCATACCAGCGTAATGCTGGCGTTGGCACGGGCGGGATCGAGAAAATCGATGAATAGCACGCCGGGGCGAATGCTGGTGGCGCGATAGGCGATACCGCGCCGCTCCCCCCACTCCAGCGTCTGCGCGTCGCTGAACCGGCAACGTTGCGTCGCGCCGTCGCTGAAACGCAGCGTCAGCGTGGTGCCCGCCAGCCCGTGCTGGTGTTCCAGCGTGTTGCTGTGTGGCGCAAAGCCTTCCGCCAGCGCGCCAACCTGAATGAATACCGCTTCTGAACTCATGGAAATGCTCCTTACAGGGAAGTGAAAGCCAATGTCGGCACATCGACGATGGTAGAGCCGCCGTCGGCCACCAGCGCCGCGCCGGTAATGATTGAAGCCTCGCTGGAACAGAGGAAACGGCAGACGCGGGCGATCTCCTCGGCGCTGGCCGGCCGGCGCAGCGGCACGTCACGGCAGACCATCTGGTAGGCCTGCTCCAGCGAGATCTGATGGGCGTCCATCAGCAGCTGCATCTCTTCGTCCGCCATCGGCGTGGTCACCCAGCCGGGGCACACCGCGTTGGCGCGCACGCCCAGCGGGCCATAGTCGCGGGCGATGGAGCGCATCAGCCCGATCAGCGCGTGCTTGGCGGTGACGTAACCGCAGACCTCCGGCCCGGCGGCCAGCGAGGCGATCGAAGCGACAAACAGCAGGTTGCCGCCGCTCTTGATCAGCTCCGGCAGGCAGGCGCGCGCGCTGGCGAAAGCGCTGTTGAGGTTGCTGTCCATCGCCCCTTGCCACTGCGCGTCGGTCATCTCGGTAATGCGCTTGAAGCCCATGCCGCCGGCGCTGCCAATCAGGCAGTCGATGCGCCCGGCGTCGCGCAGAATGGCCGGCAGCAACGTGTGGGCCCAGCTCTCGCCGCTGGCGGCGTCGCCCACCAGCGCCTGCGCGCCGATCTCATGCGCCAGCGCCGCCAGCGGTTCCGGGCGGCGGCCGATGATGAACACCCGATCGCCCTGCGCCGCCAGCAGACGGGCGCAGGCGGCGCCGACGCCGGTGCCGCCGCCGGTAATCACAACCACTCTATTCATGATTCAGCTTCTCCATCAGTTGGCCGATCATCAGCAGGCTGCTCAACAGCAGCCGCCGCTGTTCGGCGTCCAGCCGCAGATAGCGGCGGCCGGCCGGCAAACGGCTGACCACCTCCGACGCGGCGAAATGCTCGATATCCACCTGCCAGCGTCCGTCGTTCACCGTCAGCCGCACGCGGCGAAAATCCAGCTGCGCCAGCGTCTCGCCGATCTGCGGGTAGCGCAGCAGGCCGGCCAGCACCCGCTGCGCGGCCGCATGGCGCTGGCGCAGCAGATAGCGCACGCCGCGCCGCCGCAGCCAACCGCCGGTCACCACGTCCAGCGTCAACGGGGGCTGCGCCGCGCACGCGCCCTGTAACCGAAAGCGGTGGCTGACGATATGCGCCATAAACAGCCCCTGCACCTGCTCGCTGACCTCGATCTGCGGCCCCTGCGGCAGCGTCAGCCGCAGCAGGCCCGGCGCCAGGCGTTCGCACGCGTAGGGTTCCAGGTTGCGCGCCAGACGATCCAGCGCGGCGCCCGGCCGATAGCCCGACGGCGCTCGCCGCCAGGCGCGATTAAGTGAGGGAAGTAAGCCGATCAAACTGCGCCTCCTCGTTTTCGCCCTTGGCGAACGCGTTCTCCAGCACCTGCTCGACCGGCACCGGCTTGAACGGATTCACTTTCTGCACGCACAGCGTCCAGAACAGCGCATAGGCGGCGGTCAGGCCGATCATCCAGCCGAAGGGAATGTAGACGTCGCGCGGGTTCATCCCCGGCGGCGTGATGTAGACGATGGCCAGCACGATGCCGACGCTGGAGACGATCTGCGGCAGCGGGAACCACGGCGATTTATAGGCGCGCGGCAGATCGGGGCGGCGCAGGCGCAGCAGCACCACCGAGCAGGTCACCAGCAGGTAGGCCACGCCCCAGGCGCACACCGCCGCCAGCACCAGCGGAATGATCCTGTCGAGGTTGCCCTGAATGGCGAAGGCATGTACGCAGGGGATCAGGACCGCCACCAGAATGCCGACCACCGGCGTCTTAAAGCGCGGGTGCAGATAGGCGAACATGCGCGGTAACGCGCCGTCCAGCGCCATGCCGTACAGAATGCGCGGCACCGCCGCCATCAGCGTATTGATGGTCGCCGCGCCCGCCAGCAGCAGGCCGACGCCCAGCCAGTATTTGCCGAACTGGCCCATCACCTGGCCGGCGAAGGCCGGGATGGCCATCGGTGTTTCCAGCAGGCGCGTGCCGCTGGCGGCGTCGATTACCACGTTTTCCACCTGGTGGCTGAGCGCTGCGCCGTACAGCGCCATGCACACCGCCACGCCGCACAGCCCGAGCGCCATCGCCCGCGGGATCACCCGATCGCAGCGTTTGATCTCCGGCGCCATCGGCGTCACCAGCTCGCAGCCGACGAACATGAACATCGCCATGCCGATCAGGCTGAATACCGCGAAGGGATCGTTCAGATCGAGCGTGCTGCCGAACCAGCCCTCGAGCGGCACCGCATGCGGCGACAGCAGCCCGACGATGCCGAAGATCACCAGCGTGCTCCACATGGCGAAGGTCAGCACGATCTCCGCCTTGCCGAAGGCCTCGATGCCGAACGCGTTGAGCAGGCCGAACACGACGACCAGCCCGACGCCGACCATCCAGGAGGCGTTGTGGCTTTCCATCAGGGTGTTGAGGTGTTCGAAGTTCACCAGCGCCATGATGCCGGAGAGAATGGTCTCGGCGGTGCCGGCGAAGATGTGCACGATCAGGTAGGCCGACAGCGCGCCGGTGATGGCGAAAAAGCGCCCCATGCCGCAGGAGATGTAGTCGTAAACCGAACCGGAGGTCGGCAACAGCGCCGCCGCTTCGGAGAAGGTGGTGAGCTGCGCCTGCATCATGATGAAGGCGATCAGCATCGCCAGCGCGAAGGTGTCGCCGCCGATGCCGAAGCCGCTGGTGACCGTCAGGATCACCGGGCTGGCCATGATCACCCCGACCGAACTGGCCAGGGTGGTGGGAAAGCCGACCTTGCCTCGAGCCAGGTGGGCGTGCAACCGCGACGACAGGTTCATGGTTATTTCCTCTTATAGTTTTGGCCTGATGCATGCAGGTGCTTGCAGGTTTTTCACCGCCAGCGGCGGTCATCTCACTATAGAGAGGAAAGGAAAATGCTGACTATCGTCCTTAAGGACGAGACGCTTTCAACCTGCGGCAGCGCTCACGGCGGCGCGCCACTGCATCGCCCCCTGCGGGCTGCGCGGGTAGGCGAGCAGCGGCGCCAACAGCGCGGAAAAGAAGGCGTAATAGCCGGCGCACAACCGGTTGTAGCGATCTTCGCCCACATGCGCCGGGCAGCCGCCCTGACAGACGCTTTTCACGCTGCAGCGTTGGCACTCGCGGCGCAGGCTTTTGTTCTTGCCGAACGGCATCTCCGCCGCCCTTGCCGCCAGGGTGGCGAGCGGCGTCTGCCGATCGGCATGGCCGAGCAGGTGCTGCGCGTTGATCAGATGATCGCAGGCGTAAAGCCGCCCGTCCGGCTCCATCACCAGATTGCCGCCGCAGCGTTCGGCGTGCACGCAGCTGGGGCTGACGTGAGTGAAATACTGCGCGTAGACCTGTTCGATGTTCATCACAAACACCTGGCCGACGTGCCCGCGGCTGCGCCAGCGGCGGTACACCGCCAGCATGAAACGCCCCCAGTTGGCGGCGCTCAGCCCATAGCCGGCGGCGGGCGCATCCCCTTCCAGCATCAGCGGCTGAAACTGCAGACAGCGCGCCCCGATCGCCACCGCATGATCGTAGATCGCCTCGGCGCGATCCGCGACGCCGTCGTGCACCACCATCAGCAGGTTGAAGTCGATCTGATGGCGCTGCAGCAGCGCGATGCCGCGCAGCGCGGCGTCATAGCTGGCGCCGCCGCGCTTGTCCGGCCGATGGGCGTCCTGCACCTCGCGATCGCCGTCCAGGCTGACGCCGATGATGAATTGATGCTGCCGGAACAGCCGGCACCAGGCATCGTTCAGCAGGGTGCCGTTGGTCTGCAGGCTGTTGCTGATCCGCACGCCCGGCGGCGCAAAGCGGCGCTGCAACGCCAGCGCCCGCTTGTAAAAACCGATCCCCGCCAACAGCGGCTCTCCACCCTGCCAGACGAAGTTGATCTCGCGGCTGTAGCGCGGCTGAGCGGCGATGTAGCCGCGGATAAACTCCACCAGCAGATCGTCGTCCATCTTGCGCGTCCGCTCTTGCTGGCGCTGCGGATAGTAGCAATAGCGGCAGCCCAGGTTGCAGCCGGCACCGATCGGTTTCACCAGAAGGTGAAAAGGCGCCGCCGCGCGCGGTTCGATCTCTACCGGGATCTGCTGCGCGTGCAGCTGGGCCAGGTTCATGGCGCCGCCTGCGGCAACGGTTTGTGGGTCTGGGGATCCAGGCCGATATAGTCGCCGGTGTTGGCGTCGACGCCGAGATAGTCGATCGCTGCGCCTTTGGCTTCAATAACCATGCTCTGCTGCGCAAAGCGGCGATACGCCTCGCTCAGCCGTTTGACCCGTTCCGGGTCGGCGGCGGCCAGATCGCGCGTCTCCAGCGGATCGTCATGCAGGTTGAACAGCCCCCACGGCGCCATCTGCGCCGTCGGCCCGGCCTTCACCAACCGCCGCAGCTTCCAGACGCCATCCACGTAGGCGGCCTGGTTATGCAGCTCCACGCCGTAGGTCGCGCGCGGCACGCCGTCGGCCTCGCCGCTGAAATAGCGCTTGAAGCTGACGCCGACCATCGGCAGCGTCGGTTTGGCCTTCAGCGGTTTGCTGGCGTCGATGCCGGCATAGTCATACAGCGTCGGCGCGATGTCATACACCGCCATCGGCGTGCGATCGATACCGCCGCGGCCCTTCAACCCCGGCGCGGAGATGATGAAATCGGTGTTGATTCCGCCCTGTGCGCTGGTGGTTTTGTGGTAGTTGGCGTATGGCGCGTTGCTGACGTTGGCCCAGTGCGGCCCGTAGGAGATGAACGATCCCTTGCGGCCGAGGTTGGCGTAGCTGTTGTCGAACTGCCGCCAATACTCCGGCTTCGAGCCGTAGTAGAAACCGCTGGCCGGGTTGGCGCCGTTGTCGGTGGCGAACACGATCACCGTATTTTGGTCACGGCCGGTCTGCTTCAGGGTATTCAGCACCGCGCCGACCTGATCGTCCATATAAGCGATCATCGCCGCGTATACCTGCATGGTCTTGGCTTCATATTTTTGCTGTTCCGGCGTCAGCGCGTTCCAGGCCTTATCCAGCGCCAGCATCGGCATCGGCGTGCGATCGGAAATCAACCCCAGCGCCTTCAGGCGCTGAATGCGCTGCTGATAGGCCTGCTGATAGCCGGCGTCGTATTTGCCGTCGAATTTGGCGATCCAGTCATCCGGCGCCTGCAGCGGATCGTGCGGCGCGGTAAACGCCAGATAGGCGAAGACGGGCTTGCTCTGCGGCGTCTCGCGGATCCACTGTTCCAGCTGATCGGCATAGGCCTTGCTGGAATAGAAATCTTTGGGCAACGACACGCGTTTGCCGTTCAAGGTGTAAAACGTGTGGAACGCCTCCACGGTGCCCAGCGGTTTTGCATCATCGAAATGGCTGGTGCCGCCGCCCATAAAGGCGAAGGCGCGCTCAAAGCCGCGATCGGTCGGTTTGGCGCCATCGACATAGCCCAGGTGCCATTTGCCCGCCATCATGGTGGCGTAACCCGCGTCGCGAAAACGCTCCGGCAGCGTGGTCACGCGGTCGGTCAGGCGCATTTCATACCCCGGCTGCGCGGCGGTGCTCTCATACCACCACATGCCGCCCATGCCGGCCTGCTGATTGGTGTTGCCGGTCATCAACATCGAACGCGCCGGCGCCGACATCGGCGAGGTGTAGTACTGGCTCATGCGCACGCCCCGTTCGGCCAGCGCCTGCAGGTTGGGCGTCGGTATCTCGCCGCCGAACGGGCTGATGTCGGAGTAGCCCATGTCGTCCACCAGAATGATCAGCACATTGGGGCGATCGGCGTCCGCCCCCTGAGCCAGGCCCGATAAGGCGCCGCTCAACGCCACCGCCAACGTTTTTTTCTGCATCGTCCGTCCCCTGTATGGTCATGCGGACTGAACAACCCGACGCCTCAGCCCGAGAAAGGTCATCATTTTTTCGTCTTATACGTTTGGCGCCGCCTGGCGCTATCTTCAATTCGCAGTGTAGAAAGCGGCGGAAAAGCCTGGCTATCGTTCTTAAGAACGAGGGACGGCGACGACAGCGGCGGCTGTAGCACGCGCAGGGCGGCGAAAGCTTCACCCGAGCAAGCATTGAAAAGCGCTGTAAATTCAGCGGGAAAAGCGGTGAATTATTTCATTAACCTATTAATGAAAATCGCGATAAATCCGAACGAAAAAGCCCTGATTAACGCAGTGTCATCTTGTTATTTATGTATTTTATTGCAATCGGCCTCACGTTGTTAATATGTTTTTATTGTGTTGCCAAATTGCTACAACTATGCTTGTATCGTTCATATATTGACCGCCAACATTCTCCAGATTGAACGATAAAGGGAGGAACACGAATCATGCACAGCACCGCATCCGATGCCTTTATCAACAGCTGTTTGGCGACCATTACGCACCTGATCCCGGTGTCTGCCGGGGTGTTTTATCTGGTCGATCGCGACCTGCGGCCGGATCACTACATCCTGCACGGCATGCCCGATAAAACGCATCAGCAGTACCTGAACCACTTCCAGCAAATTGACCCGCTGCAGCCGGCCAATTTCCACCGGCAAGACATCACCATGGTCGGCATGAGCCCGGCGGCGATCGCCGGCAACCGCCGCTATTACCACGACTTTATGCTGCCTAACGACATGCGCGACATGACGGAGATTTTTATTCGCCAGCGTAAGCGCATCGTCGCCGGGGTGTCGCTGATCCGCGATACGCCGTTTACCGAAGTGGAGCGCGGCCGCCTGCGCGCGGTGCTGCCGCTGATCGAGCTGGCGACGCGCGATCTGCTGCCCGACAGCGAGGCGCAGCTGCTGACCGCCAAAGAGCAAGAGATCGTCAACATGGTGCGCGAAGGCGCCAGCAATAAGCGCATCGCCCTGAAGCTGGGCATTTCGCTGTCTACGGTGAAAACCCATATGCGCAATATTTTCGCCAAAACCGACGTGGTGAACCGCACCGAACTGGTCGCCGGCGGTTTTCTCGCTCACGGTTAACGCCCGATAACGGCCGCCGCTGCCGACGGCCGGAAAATAACGCCAGAACATATTCGCCATTTATGGCGCGGCTTCCCCCTGCCCGCAATCGGGCCGGGCGGGATATTTCATCGTCACTCAACGCTTGGGGAAAAGGTTTATGTCCAGTGATTCGGTTTCCGCGCCCGCCGTCGGCGCGGCGCTCCCCTGCCCGCCGCGGCTGCTGACCGCCATTATCGTCTTCGCCGCCATCGCGCCGGGCATTCTGATGACCGCCCCCGCCGTGGCCGCCCAGCTCGCGACTCAGTGGCAGCTCGGCCCGGCGCAGATCGGCCACCTGTTCTCCACCGAACTCGGCGCCATGAGCCTGGCCACGCTGCCGGCGTGGTGGTGGATCGGGCGCATCAACTGGCGGCGGGTCGCTACGCTGTCGGCGCTGGTGTTTATCGCCGGCAACCTGGCTTCGGCGCTGGTGCAGGATTTCACCCTGCTGCTGCCGCTGCGCTTTATCGCCTCGCTGGCGGGCGGCACCCTGATGATCCTGTGCATCACCTGCGCCGCCGGCACCGCCAATCCCAGCCGGGTGTATGCCTTCTGGGTGCTCGGCCAGCTGGTGCTGGGCGCGGTCGGGCTGCTGGTGCTGCCGCCGCTGTTCGCGCACTTCGGTCTGATGGCGGTCTACCTGATTTTGGCGGCCATCATGCTGTGCTGCCTGCCGCTCATCCCGGCGTTTCCCAGCGGTTTTACCGCCGCCCGCGCCGCACGCAGCGGCTCCGCCGCCTCGCTGGCGCGCAAGCTGTGCGCCGTGCTGGCGGTGCTGACCTTTTACATCAGCCTGAGCGCGGTCTGGACCTTTATCGGCGGCATCGCCGCCGGCGCCGGGCTGTCGCCGGCCCACAGCGGCCAGGTGCTGGCCGTCGCCACCTTGCTCGGCATCGTCGGCGCCGGCGCCGCGGCGCTGATCGGCGCGCGCTTCAGCGGCGGGCGCCTGATCGTGCTGGGGTATGCCCTGCTGCTGGCCAGCGTGGCGCTGCTGACAGGCCAACCCCTGCTGCTGCGCTTCGCCCTGGCGGCCCTGCTGTTCAAATTCACCTGGACCTTCGTGCTGCCATTCATTCTGGCGCGGGTCGCCGGGTTGGATAACGACGGCAAGCTGATGAACGGCATCAACCTGGTGATCGGCGGCGGCATGGCCATCGGCCCGACGCTGGCCGGCTCTTTAATCGAATATTCCGGCGGTTTCAACGCCTTGCTGTTCGGCGCGCTGGGCTGCGCGCTGCTGTCGCTGCTGTTGATTTCGCTGGCTTCACCGCGCGCACCGCGCCGTATAACAGGAGGAGAAAGGTGAAAAGAACAACCGGTTTCTTGTTTGATGAACGCTGTTTCTGGCACAGCACCGGCCTGCACGCCACCACCCTGCCGGTCGGCGGCTGGGTGCAACCGCCTTCCGGCGCCGGCCACGCCGAATCGCCGGAAACCAAACGACGCATGAAGAACCTGATGGACGTGTCCGGCCTGTCGCGCCAACTCACCCTGCTGAGCGCCGAACCGGCGACGGAAGAAGACCTGCTGCGCATCCACCCCGCCCACTACCTGCAGCGCTTCAAACAGGTGAGCGACAGCGGCGGCGGCCTGCTGGGGGAGGAAGCGCCGCTGGGGCCGGGCAGCTATGAAATCGCCAAACTCTCCGCCGGGCTGGCCTGCGCGGCGGTGGAGGCGGTGCTGCAGGGCGAGCTGGATAACGCCTATGCGCTGTCGCGCCCGCCGGGCCACCACTGCCTGCCGGATCAATCGATGGGCTTCTGTTTCCTGGCCAATATTCCCATCGCCATCGAGCGCGCCAAGGCCCGCTACGGCCTGGGCAAGGTGGCGGTGCTCGACTGGGACGTGCACCACGGCAACGGCACCCAGCATATCTATTGGCAGCGCGGCGACGTGCTGACGCTGTCGCTGCATCAGGACGGCTGCTTCCCGGCGGGCTATTCCGGCGAACAGGATCGCGGTGAAGGCGCCGGGGCAGGCTGCAATGTCAACGTGCCGATGCTGGCCGGCGCCGGCGACGACGGCTACCTGCACGCGATGCGGCGCATCATTATCCCGGCGCTGGAAAAATTCGAGCCGGAGCTGATCATCGTCGCCTGCGGCTACGATGCCAACGCGCTCGATCCGCTGGCGCGCATGCAGCTGCACAGCGACAGCTTCCGCGCCATGACCGCGCTGGTGCAAGACGCCGCCGACCGGCTGTGCGGCGGCAAACTGGTGATGGTGCATGAAGGCGGCTACGCCGAATCCTACGTGCCGTTCTGCGGGCTGGCGGTGATGGAGCAGCTGAGCGGCGTGCGCACGGAAGTGCAGGATCCGTTGCTAGAGTTCATCCAGCAACAGCAGCCGCGCGACGCCTTCAATCGCTTCCAGCGCGAAGCGCTCGACGAACTGGCGCGCCAGTTCGGCCTGTAATCCCCTCTCGAGCGGGCGCCGCATCCGGCGCCCCTGACAAGCTCGCCGCCAGCCGCTACGCTGAAGGGCAACCCTACCACCATGAGAACAATAACATGTCCGAACAAACCGTCAGCTTTATCAAAGGCCGTCACGGCGACATCGCCGTGCACGACTGGGGAAACGACAAGCCGCGCTATCTGGCGCTGCTGGTACACGGCTACGGCGAGCATCTCGGCCGCTATCAATACGTGGCGCGCACGCTGCAGGCGCAGGGCGCGCGGGTGTTCGGCCCCGATCATCTGGGCCACGGCCTGTCGCAGGGCGAGCGCGTGCTGATCGAGGATTATGACGCCGTCGTCGACGACGTTCAGCGCGTGGTCGAGCATCTTCGCCAACAGTATCCGACGCTGCCGCTGGTGGTGATCGGCCATTCGATGGGCGGCATGATCGCCACCCGCTACGTGCAGCGTTATGGTGAGGAGGTGCGCGCATTGGTGCTGTCCGGCCCGCTGCTCGGCGACAGAACGGCGATCTCCGATCTGGCCGAGTTGCCGACGATCCCCGACGCGCCGCTGGATACCGCCACCCTGGCGCGCGATCCGGCGGTTGGCGTGGCCTATCAGGAAGATCCGCTGGTGTGGCACGGGCCGTTCAAACGCCCCACTCTGCGCGCCATGCAACGGATCCTCGCCACCATCAACGCCGGGCCGGGGTTCGGCGCTCTGCCTACGCTGTGGATCCACGGCGACGACGATCGGCTGGTACTGATGAGCGAAACGCAAACCGCGCTCGATCGCCTGCGGGGCGACGATTTCGAACGGATGATCAACACGGGCGGGCGGCACGAGAGCTTTAACGAAACCAATAAGGATCAGATCCTCAAGCGGGTAACCGACTTTATTGCGCGGGCGTTAGGTTAAGGCGCTCCCCCTCGGCATTCAGCCTGCTGAGGGGGGCATGACGGCGTCAGCCCTCGACGATGGCGAGGTAGTGTTTGACGAAGCGATCCGAGGTGATGTCCCAACGCACCGGAGTGCCTTTCTCGACGAACCAGGAATCGCCGGCCTGATAGTGCACCGACTCGCCGGTGCGTTCGTTGGTCAGGGTGGCGCTGCCTTCCCACACCGTGGCGTGCTCGGCGAACGGGTACTCCATCACGAAGCTGCCGCGGGTGCAGCTGAACACGCCGCAGTTCAGGTTATCGGTCGGTTCGCCGAAGATGCTGGCCACGCCGACGTTTGGCGTGCCGGCGATCACCGTGGCGCCCAGGTTGCTGACGCTGCCGATCTCCAGCAGTTCCGGCAGCGGTTGTTTAAGCAGTAACGGTTTCATGTCATTCTCCTCTGAGGGTTAACGGCGGCCTTTCCAGTAGCCGGATGTCTGGTGCCAAACCTTACCGGCGGTGGTCATCACCCGCCGCAGCTTGTCTTTGCCGAAGATGTTGACGTGCGGGATCGAGCTCATCAGATCGTAGCGATCGGATCCTTCGCTCATGCCCTCCGCCAGCACCTTGCACACGATGTGGCTCGGCGTCACGCCGAAGCCGGAGTAGCCCTGCACGTAAAACACGTTGTCGCGATCCGGCAGCGTGCCGATCTGCGGGAACAGGTTGGCGCTGCAGCACAGCGGGCCGCCCCAGGCCAGATCGATCTTCACGTCTTTCAGGTACGGGAACACCTTCAGCATCAGGTTGCGGTTCCAGGCCTTGAGATCCGACGGGAAATATTCGATCAGGCGAGTGGCGCTGCCGAACAGCAGCCGGTTTTCGTTGGTCACCCGGTAATAGTCGATCACCGGGCGAATGTCGCTGTAGGCGCCGCGGATCGGACTGATCTGACGGATCAGATCGTCAGACAGCGGCTCGGTGGCCAGCTGGAAGGCGTAGGTGTTGATGGTCTTGCGGTAGATCTGCGGTTCCATGCCGTTGAGGAAGCCGTTGCAGGCCCACAGCATCTTGTTGGCGCGCACCGAGCCCATGGCGGTGCGCACCGTGATGCGCGGCCCGTATTCCACGTTGAGCACGCTGCTGTTCTCGAAGATTTTCACCCCGTAGCCGCTCAGCGCCTTGGCCTCGCCCAGCAGCAGGTTGAGCGAATGCACGTGGCCGCCGCCCATGTGTTTCAACGCGCAGGTGTAGGCGTCGGAACCCACCACCTGCTTCACCTCCGCACCGGTGTAAAGCTCGATCTCCTCTTCCGGCGCCACTGCCCTGAACTCCTTCAGCCAACCGCGCAGGGTCTTCTCCTGGCGCGCGTTGCTGCCGAGATAGCCGTAGCCAAAGCAGAAGTCGGCGTCGATGTCATATTTCTTGATGCGCTCGCGGATAATGCCGGCACCGAGGTTGCTGATCTTGAAGATGGTTTCCAGCCCGGCCGGGCCGACGTGGCGTTTGATCTTCTCCAGATCGTGGCCGATGCCGGCCATCACCTGGCCGCCGTTGCGCCCGGTGCCGCCGTAGCCCAGATAGCGGCCTTCGAGGATGGCGATATTGGTGATGCCCTTCTCTGCCAGCTCCAGCGCGGTGTTGATACCGGAGAAGCCGCCGCCGATGATCACCACGTCAACGTCCAGATCCTCTTCCAGCGTCGGGAAGCGCAGATCGTATTTTTTGGTCGCCGCGTAGTAGGTTAAGGACTCGATTTCGTTGTTCACTGCCGCACTCCCGATTGCCTATGCCATGACATCGGATTATCGGGAGCCGTGGGATTGTCCGCTATGTCCCCTTAGGGACATTCGCTACAAAAAATTAACATTCACGCGCTGCGCCGCTGCGGGGCGGTCAGCAGCAGGCTGAACAGTTCGGCCTGCGAGCCGATGTTCAGCTTGCCGTAGATGTTCTTGCGGTGATTTTTTACCGTGCCGAGGCTGATGAACAGCCGGTCGGCGATCTGCTGCGAACCGCAGCCGGCGAGGATCAGATCGACAATCTCGCGCTCGCGCGGCGTCAGCAGATAGCGCGCCTGGGCGCCGTCGTGGTTCTCCGTGTCGGCCTCGGCCGGTGCTGCCACCACTTCGCCGTGCAGCCGTGCCACGCTTTTCACCAGCATCAGCGCGCTGCGCAGATCCGCCCGCTGCGGGTAACGCACCGCCACCGTGCGGCGCGCCGAGCCAAAGAACACTCCCAGCCCGCGCTCCGGCGTCAATTGCAGCAGCACGCCGGCCTCGTCGTGCCAGCCGGTCTTGCGATAAAAGTTACGGTAATAGTCGCTGTGATAAAACCCGCAGGGTGCCAGCTGACGCAGCGTCAGCACCTCGCCTTCGCCGCCGTCGTTCAGCGCGCGGTAAAACGGATCCTGCAGGTAGGCGCCCTGCTGGTAGATCTGGTTGACCGCGTCGCTGTTTTCCCGCTCGGTTTTGATCAGGCAGCGCGGCGGCCGGCCGCGTTCGAAGGCATAGACGATGGCGTTGTCGAAGGCGAAAAACCCTTCCAGCCAGTTCAGCAGGCTGGGATAAAAACGCGGGCTGGCCACCGCATCGATCACCGCAGACAAGCGTTCAACCTGAATTTCCATACCCGCCTCGCCATTATTAACACATTAACAATCTACCGATTTCGGATGGGGTTGGCCGCACGACGGCCGGTACTGTTAAAAAAAGCATCCGGCGCGCCGAAATGCAAGAACGAGATCGTTTACATGTTAAACAACTCACAGGTTGCCGCGGCGGGGAAAGCGGTGGCCGCTCCGCGCCCGCTGGCTTATGCTGTGGCATCGCGCCCCGCAACGCCGTCAAGGAGACCTCATGTCCGTCAGCCATATCATCGCCAACCGCCAGACCTGGTTCGGCCATGGCAGCATCCAGCAGCTGCCGCCGCTGCTGCTGGCCGATCCGCAGCCGACGCTGCTGTTCAGCTGCCGCTCTTTTCTCAACGGTCCGGTGTACGCCGGCCTGCGCGAAGCGCTGGCACCGCTGTTCATCGGCACCGAAATCGTCAGCCACGAGGCGTCGCCGCAGGAAATCGATGCCTGGGTGGCGCGCTGGCGCGGCCAGGCGCGGCGCGTGGTGGCCATCGGCGGCGGCAGCGTGCTGGACGCCGCCAAGGCGTTCTCCGCGCTGGTTGAGCACCCGCTGCCAACGCTGCGCTATATGGAAAAGGTGGGCGACAGCAAAATCAGCGGCGCCACCCTGCCGCTGATCGCTATTCCCACCACCGCCGGCACCGGCAGCGAGGTGACGCAGAACGCAGTGATCACCGACACCCAGGTCAGCAAAGTGAAGGCCTCGCTGCGCCACAATAACTTCGTGCCGCACACCGCCATTCTCGATCCGCAGCTGCTGGCGGGCGCCCCGGACAAGGTGCTGGCCTACTGCGCCATCGACGCCTTCACCCACCTGTTCGAAGCCTATCTGTCGAAAACCGCCGGCGCCATGACGCGCGACATGTCGCTGAGCGGCATCCGCCACTTCCTCGCCGCCTGGCCGGCGCTCAACCGCAGCGACGCGGCGCGCGAAGCGATTATGCAGGCTTCCTACCTCGGCGGGCTGACGCTGAGCGCCGCCGGGCTGGGGGTCATTCACGGCATCGCCGGCGAGATCGGCGCGCTGCGCGACTACCATCACGGCCAGGTCTGCGGCCGCCTGCTGCTGCCGTTCCTTGCCCTGCTGGAAAGCAGCGAACAGCCGCAGCAGCGCGCGCTGATGGCCGAGCTGGCCGCGCGCCTGTACCCGCACTGGCAGGGCAGCCCGGAGAGCTACCTGACCGATTTCATCACCCGTCACGCCATCGCGCCGTTCTGGCAGGACGATTTGCCGATTTCCGGCCAGGAATTGGCGGTGGCGCTGGAGAAATCCAACAGCAAGAATTCCTGGATCGACTATGCGCCGGCGCAGCGGCAACGGATGATCGAAGAGGCGTTTCGCGTCGAATGATGATATCTACCCTAAATAGTTGGAGCTGCATCCCGGCGGCAAGAGGCGGCTCGCCAGGAGCTTACTCAAGTAAGTGACTGGCGTACGCACTCGCAGCCAACACAGATGCAGTTTCAAGTATGACGGGTATAATCAGATCAACGCACTAGCAGGAGTAAGGAAATGGGCATCATCGGCTGGATCTTCGCCGGCATCGCGGTCGGCATCCTGGTCGGCGCGCTGATCAGAATCTTCGGCAAGAAGAAAGAACGGTAAGCGTCACGCTGTTCCGTGAGCCGCCAGCAGGCACTCATGGAACAGCTTCACCACCCGCTGCGGCACCGGCGAGCGGCGCAGCACGCTGGAGTATTCGCAGTGATAGCGGAACAGCGCCGGTTTGATCGCCCGCATCAGGTTCTGCGCCACAAAAAACGCCGCGTAGTGATCCGGCAGAAAGCCGACGTATTTGCCGGACAGAATTAACGTCGCTATCGACTCCTGCGCAAACCCCGTCGCCTTGCGATGCAAATGTTGCTGCAGGCTCAGTTCCATATTCGGCGAATGATAGCCTAATCCGGCGAAGGCATAATTGTGCAGCAGATCCCAATTTAATGTTTCATGGGGGCCGGAAAATAATTCATGCTGTGCGCCGCAATATAAGAACATCCTCTCACTGAATAACGAATGATAAGATAAACTTTCCGCGCTGCGGTGCATGGGAATAACCCCAACCTGAAATTGCCCGTCAATAACGCCGCGTTCAATGGTATTAATCGGCTCCACATACATTTGCAAAGAAACCTCCGGCGCGCGCTCGCTGAATAACGCGATGGCCCGGCCGATCTGCGCCTGCGGATTACTGACCGTATGGTCGAATATCGCCACGTGCAGCTGCCCGCCCATGCGCTGGTGCACCTCGTCCACCCCGCGCCGGAACGCCTCGGTGGCCGCCAGCAGGTTGACGGTTTCCTGGTAGATAATCAGCCCCTCGTCGGTGACCGCAAAGCCCTCGCGCCCGCGCTGGCACAGCGTCAGGCCCAGCCGCTGCTCCAGATCCTTGATGTGCTTGCTGATGGTCGACAGGCTGATGTTCAGCTCCAGTTCGGCGGCGCTCATGCCGCCGCAGTCGACCACGGCCTTGAATACCCGCAGCAAACGCAGATCCATATCCGACAATTGTCCCAGCAACGCGCGCTTTTTTACTTGCATAAAACCTTAAGTAAGTTTCGACATATGATTATTCACAGTAGAGAACAAGCGGTACATAGTCAATTTCGCACAACAATTCGTTAACAACTCATTTTATTTAATTAATCGCACTTATTTTCCTGCCCGGAGGAAAACATGGCCGCTGAAAATTATTCGCTTAATCGTCTCGATGCCGCAGGGTTAGAAGCCCATTGGATGCCTTTTACCGGCAACCGCAATTTTAAAGCGCAGCCGCGCATCATTACTCAGGCCGCAGGGGCGTATTACACCAGCCACGACGGCAGAAAGATTTTCGACGGCCTGTCCGGATTGTGGTGCTGCGGATTGGGGCACGGCCGGCAGGAAATCACCGACGCCGCCCAGCGCCAACTGGCGACGCTGGATTACTCGCCGGCGTTTCAGTTCGGCCACCCGCTGTCGTTCGAGCTAGCCAACAAAATCAAAGCGATGACGCCGGCGGGGCTGGATTACGTGTTCTTCACCGGCTCCGGCTCGGAAGCGGCGGACACCTCGCTGAAAATGGCGCGCGCTTACTGGCGCGCCAAAGGCCAGGCGGGCAAAACCTGCTTTATAGGCCGGGAAAAGGGCTACCACGGCGTTAACTTCGGCGGTATCTCAGTCGGCGGCATCGCCGGCAACCGCAAGACGTTCGGCGCCGGCGCCGAGGCGGATCACCTGCCGCACACCCTGCTGGCCGGCAACGCCTTTTCGCGCGGCATGCCGCAACAGGGGGC
This sequence comes from Serratia sp. CY76391, assembly GCF_052166695.1. NCBI lineage: Bacteria > Pseudomonadati > Pseudomonadota > Gammaproteobacteria > Enterobacterales > Yersiniaceae > Serratia > Serratia sp. CY76391. The sequence goes on along the minus strand of NZ_JBJNOJ010000006.1, from coordinate 244,227 downwards.
GGAGCTGGCGGATGAGCTCAGCCGCATCATCGCGCTGCGCGACGCCTCGACGATCGCCGCGGTGATCGTCGAACCTTTCTCAGGCTCCGCCGGGGTGATCGTGCCGCCGGTCGGCTATCTGCAGCGCCTGCGCGAGATCTGCACCCAGCATGACATTCTGCTGATCTTCGACGAAGTGATCACCGCCTTCGGCCGCTGCGGCGCGATGACCGGCGCCGAGGCGTTCGGCGTCACGCCGGACATCATGAACATCGCCAAACAGGTGACCAACGGCGCGCAGCCGATGGGCGCGGTGGTGGTGCGGCCGGAGATCTACCGCACCTTCATGAACGGCGGCGAGCCGGACTACCAGCTCGAATTCCCGCACGGCTACACCTACTCCGCCCATCCGGTCAGCTGCGCGGTCGCGCTGGCGACGCTGGACATCCTGCAGCGTGAACAGATGGTGGAGCGCGTGCAGGCGCTGGCACCCTATTTCGAGCGCGCGGTGCACAGCCTGCAAGGGGCCAAACACGTCGCCGACATTCGCAATATCGGCCTGGCGGCCGGCATCACGCTGGCGGCGCGGCCCGGCGAACCGGCGCGGCGCCCCTTCGAGGCGGCGATGCGCTGCTGGGAAAGCGGATTTTACGTGCGCTACGGCGGCGACACCCTGCAGTTGGCGCCGCCGTTCATCAGCAGCGAAGCGCAGATCGACGCGCTGATCAACGCCGTCGGCGACGCCCTCAACGCCACAGAATAAGGAGATAACCATGGCCATTACCCATTGGATCAACGGCGAACCCGCCGCCGGCGGCGAACGCAGCCAGCCGGTTTACGACCCGGCCACCGGCCAATCGGCGCAGGAGGTACAGCTGGCCGACCGCGCCACGGTGGAGCGCGCCATCGCCGCCGCCGAACAGGCCTATCCCGCCTGGCGCGATACCCCGCCGCTGAAACGCGCGCGCATCATGATGAAGCTCAAGGATCTGCTGGAGCAGCATGCCGACGCCGTCTGCCAATTGATCACCGCCGAGCACGGCAAAGTGCTCAGCGACGCCCTGGGCGAACTGCAGCGCGGCATCGAGAATATCGAATACGCCGGCTATGTGCCGGAACTGCTGAAAGGCGAACACAGCAAAGAGGCCGGCCCAGGCATCGACAGCTGGAGCGAGTTTCAACCGCTGGGAGTGGTGGCGGGCATCACACCGTTCAACTTCCCGGCGATGGTGCCGCTGTGGATGTGGCCGATGGCGGTCGCCTGCGGCAACACCTTCGTGCTGAAGCCTTCCGAGCGCGTCCCTTCCGCCGCGCTGTATATCGCGCGGCTGGCAGCGGAAGCCGGGCTGCCGCCGGGGGTGCTCAACGTGGTCAACGGCGATCGCGAAGCGGTGGAGACGCTGCTGCATGACGAACGCGTCAAAGCAATCAGCTTCGTCGGTTCGACGCCGGTGGCGGAACACATTTATCACACCGGCTGCGCGCAGAACAAACGGGTGCAGGCGCTGGGCGGCGCCAAGAACCATGCGGTGGTGCTGCCGGACGCCGATATCCCCGGCGCGGTCGGCGCGCTGATGGGCGCAGCCTTCGGCTCCTGCGGCCAGCGCTGCATGGCCATCCCGCTGGTAGTGGCGGTGGGCGACGGCACCGCCGACGCGCTGATCGCCGGGCTGAGGCAACAGATGGCCGCCATGCGCGTCGGCCCCGGCAGCGACAACCGCAACGACATGGGGCCGCTGGTGACCCAACAGCATTATCAGAAGGTGAAAGGCTATATCGATCAAGGCGTGGCCGAAGGCGCCGAGCTGCTGGTGGACGGCCGCGAACTGCGCGTGATCGGCGCCGACGGCCGCCCCAGCCAGGGGTATTTCCTCGGCCCGACGCTGTTCGATCGCGTGACGCCCGGCATGCGCATCTATCAGGAAGAGATCTTCGGCCCGGTGCTCGGCGTGGTGCGCGCGGCGTCGCTGCAAGAGGCGATGGCCTTGATCGACGCCCACGAATACGGCAACGGCACCTGCCTGTTCACCCGCGACGGCGAAGCGGCGCGTTACTTCTCCAGCCGCATTCAGGTCGGCATGGTGGGGATCAACGTGGCGCTGCCGGTGCCTGTGGCCTACCACTCGTTCGGCGGCTGGAAGCGCTCGCTGTTCGGCGATCTGCACGCCTACGGCCCGGACGCGGTCAGGTTCTACACCAAACGCAAAACCGTGACCCAGCGCTGGCCGGCCTCCGGCGACGCCCGGCGCGCCAGCTTCAGCTTCCCGTCGGGGCAGGGGTAACACATAAGAACAATAAACTTCCGGGGAGCAAAGCTCCCCGGCATTTCGCGCGCTCCATTTGATTTCTGCGTACAGCCTGTGCAGCAAAACAATTACTCACTCACACGTTAATGGAGTCGTTAACCATGCAAGAGTCCGCCCCTGAACACACTTTCAAAGGCAATCTCAGCGTCCTCGACGTGGTGATGATTACCGCGTCCGGCGTGACGCCGGCCAGCTCGATCTTCGTCATCGCGCCGCTGGCGATCGCCAGCGCCGGCAGCGGCGCCTTTCTGTCGTTTCTGATCGCCGCCTGCGTCGCCGCCACCATCGCGCTGTGCTATGCCGAGCTCGGCGCCGCGCACCCCAGCGCCGGCGGCGAATACAGCATTATCAAACGCCTGTTCGGCACCCTGTGCGGGTTGCAGACCTATCTGTTTATTCTCAGCGCCGCGCTGTTCGTGCCGGCGGTGCTGGCCACCGGCGCCGTGCCCTATCTGAATACCGCGCTGGGCACCTCATTCGACGCCTCCACCGCCGGCATGATCACCGTGCTGATCGGCGGCGCCTGCGCCATTTTCAACATCAAGGCCAACGCCCTGCTGACCGGCGCCTTTCTGGTGGTGGAAGTGGCGGTGCTGGCGCTGATCGCCTGGCTCGGTTTCAGCCATCCGCATCAAAGCGCGGAGATCCTCACCGCGCCGGTGATGCTGGACGCGCAGGGCAGCCTGGCGCCGGTGTCGCTGCCGCTGATCGTCGCCATGGTCGGGGTCGCGCTGTTCTCCTACAACGGCTACGGCGCGGCGGTGTACATGGCGGAAGACATGCGCGAACAGGGCAAACCGATGGCGATCGCGATCATGCTGACGCTGGTCATCGTGGTGCTGGTGGAGCTGGTGCCGTTCACCGCCCTGCTGATCGGCTCGCCGTCGCTGGCGGAGATGGCCAAACAGGCCGATCCGGTCGGCTATGTGGTCACCGAGCTCGGCGGCCCGACGCTGGCGCGGGTGGTAAGCGGCGCGATTTATCTGTCGGTGTTCAACGCCATCATCGCCATCGTGGCGCAGTTCAGCCGCATGATGTTCGCCAGCGGGCGCGACGGTTTCTGGCTGCCGGCGTTCAACCGGGCGCTGAAAATCATCCACCCGCGCTTCGGCACCCCCTGGATCGCCACCCTGCTGTTCGGCGTGCCCTCGGCGCTGCTGGCGTTTTGCTCCGATCTCGAATCGCTGACCTCGTTCACCGTGATCCTGCTGCTGCTGGTGTACACCATCATGGCGGTGGCGGCGCTGATCAGCCGCCGTCGCCGCCACTTCCATCACCCGTACCTGATGCCGCTGTGGCCGCTGCCGGTGGTGGCGGCGCTGCTGTGCTGCCTGTACGTGCTGTGGACGATTTTGATCGCCAGCAGCCTGAAAGACTTTATTATCATTGCCGGCATCATCGGCTTCGGGCTGGCGCTGAACCATCTGCGCGGCCGCCAGACGGCGCCCCTCGCCGCCCCCTCAATAGAAGGAGAATAACCATGACGCAGCGCGCTCAGGATCTGGGCATTATCATCGGCCAGGGCACGCCCGGCCCGCTGAACGCCATCACCGACGTGCCCGGCGTGCGCGTCGGCCATGCCAGCCTTCATGCCGATTTGGCGGACGGGCGCAGCGTACGCACCGGCGTGACGGTGATCGAACCGCGCCCCGGCTCCGCCCGCCACGCCCCCTGCTTCGCCGGCGTGCACGTGCTGAACGGCAACGGCGACGCCACCGGCCTGGAATGGGTGCGTGAAGCGGGGCTGCTGACCAGCCCGATCGCCTTCACCAACACCCACAGCGTGGGCGTGGTGCGCGATGCGCTGATCGCGCTGGAACGCGAAGCGCTGCCCGCGAGCGACAACGCGGTGTACTGGAATATGCCGGTGGTGATGGAAACCTTCGATGGCCTGCTCAACGACATCAACGGCTTTCACGTCAAGGCCGAGCACGTGCGCCAGGCGCAGCAGGCGGCCCGTGGCGGCTTGCCGCAGGAAGGCGCGGTCGGCGGTGGCAGCGGCATGATCTGCCATGAATTCAAAGGCGGCAGCGGCACCGCATCGCGCCGCTTGCCCGCCGATCAGGGCGGCTGGACGGTGGGCGCCATCGTGCAGGCCAACCACGGCAAGCGCGAGTCGCTGCTGGTGGGCGGTTACCCGGTGGGCCGCCATCTGGGGCATATCCCCTCGCCGTTCACGCCGCAGCTGCCGCATCCCGGCATGGGCTCCATCGTGGTGGCGCTGGCGACCGACGCGCCGCTGTTGCCGCACCAGTGCGCGCGCCTGGCGCAGCGCGCCAGCATCGGCATCGCCCGCACCGGCGGCGGCACCGAAGATTCGAGCGGCGATATCTTTATCGCCTTCGCCACCGGCAACGACGGCCTGCCGCCCGCTGACTACGCCAATAAAGGCGCCTTCACCACGCCACTGCGCATGGTAAACAACGACTATATTTCGGCGCTGTTCGCCGCGGCGGCGGAAGCGGTGGAAGAGGCGATCGTCAATGCGCTGCTGGCGGCCAATAGCGTCAGCGGCAACGGCTACCGGGCGGAAGGATTGAGCGCCGAGCAGCTGGTGACGGCACTGGAGAAAGCCGGCTGGCGGCGGTAAAAAACAGGGCGCGGGGGTAGCCACGCCCTGATAATCAGGGTTCGCCGCCTGGCTTGGGCGTCGGATAGTCGTAATCCAGCTTCAACGGTTCGGCATAGACGCTGTTCCACAGCTGTTGGTACAGCTGGTCCAACCGCCCGCTCATCGCCGCGCTGCGCAGCACCAGCTCCAGATTGCGCGAGTTGTCCAGATAGCCGCCGGTCCAGTTGCTGGTGCCCACCCAGGCAATCTCATCGTCGATGGTCATCAGCTTGCTGTGGATCACCCGGGCAAACGGGATGAAGCCACTGCTGGCCGGCGGAATGGTCACCACCTTGATCTGCACGTTCGGCACCAGCGCCAGGCTCTTCAGCCAGGCGATATCCGGCTTTTTGGTGTTCCAGTTGGCCACCATCAGCTCGATCTGCACGCCGCGCGCCGCCGCGCTGCGCAGCGCGTTGTCGATCACCGCATAGAAGGGGCGGCTGCGCTCCGGGCCGAACGACAGCGGCGCGTAGTCCATCACCTGCACCCGCACCCGCCGTTTGGCGTTGGCCAGCAGGCGCGGCAGCTCGGCCTGCGAATCGAGCACGCCCGCCGGATTGTAGGCGCGCGGGCTGGCCACCAGATAGTTGTCCTGCGGGGGCGCGGTCGGCGGCGCATCGGGCAGCGCCGGCACCGGCTTATCCTGCGCCAGCAGCGCCTGCGCCTGCCAGTCCTGTTCGAAGATCGCCTGGATCTGCCCCACCACCCTGGCGTCGCTGATGCGCAGCCCGGTTTCGTGAATATGCTCCAACGCTCGCCAGTCGAAGTTCTGGCTGCCGACAAACGCCTGTTCGCCGTCCACCAGCAGATACTTGGCGTGCAGGATGCCGCCGCTCAGCTTCTGGTAAGGAATGATGCGCAGCTCCAGATTGGGGATCGCCTTCAGCTGTTCCAGCGTCTCGGCGGTGGAGTTGCGGATGCCTTTCTCCTCCAGCAGGAAGCGGATTTTCACCCCGCGCTCACCGGCCGCCTTCAGGCGCTGCAGCACGCCGTCCAGCAGCGAACCGTCCTGATTCGCCACGTAAAACTGCCCCAGGTCGATGCGGGTTTTCGCCGCATCGAACATCTCGCGCCACACCTCGGCGGTGTTGCGCAGGTCGTCGGCCTGCAGCGCAGTTTCCACCGGCGCGGTATACACCAGCTCGTAACCGGGAATCGCAAAACGCGCCGCAGCGCTCTGGCTCAACATCAACAAACAACCGCTCCACAATGCCGTATAAAGGCGGCCGAACGGCCGCCGTGTTGGATGGCCATTAGGCATAGCGCGGCGCCCCGCTGTCAACCCATTGTTCGCCGCTGCCGCTCTCCGGGCGGCTGGCCGGTTGACCGGCGCGGATCAGCAGCACCTTCAGCAGCTCGTTGATGCGCTCCATGCGGCTCTGCAGGAAGTTGTTGGCCACCAGGCACAGCAGCGCGATGGCGATGCCGAGACCAGTGGCGTACAGCGCGGTGCCCATCCCGGCCGACACCAGGCTCGGCTCGGAGACGCCCGAGGCGGCCAGCGCCTTGAAGGTTTCGATGATCCCCATCACCGTGCCGAGCAGCCCCAGCAACGGCGCGGCGGTGACCACGGTTTCCAGCAGCCATAGGCCGCGCGCCATCGGCGGCTTGCTCAGCAAGTACTGGGCGTCGATCAGATCGCCGATCGCCTCGCGATCGCCGGCGCGGTGTTTCTGCGCCAGCACCGGCGCGATCACCGCCATCGGCAGGCTGTTGCGCTGGGTCAGCGCGTCCGGCAGATCGGCCGCGCGGCGCACCTCCGGCGTCAGCGCCTGCTCCAGCCGGCGCGCCTGGCGCTGGGTATAGGCGAAGTACAGCGTGCGTTCGATGATGATCACCAGCGCGATCGCCAGCGCGGCGTACATCACGTAGAAAATAATGTCGTGCAACAGATTGGCGTCCATACAGGGTTCCTCTTCCCCGCCGCCGGGCAGGCGGCGGGGCATTCAGTTAAAAGGTGGCTTCCAGCGAGACGCTGAAGGTGCGTTCTTCGCCGACGTTGTAATACGGGGTGCTGGCCTTCACGCCGCCGTAGGGCGCCGCGTTGAAGGTGGTGGTGCGCACCGAGGTCAGGTATTCCTTGTCAAACAGGTTGCTGATGCCAAAGCGCAGCGCGGCGCTTTTGACGATTTTCTTGTCCACCGGCAGATGCACCCCCGCCGCCAGATCGAACACCGTGCGGCCGCCGATCTTCTCGTCGTTGGTCAAATCGCCGTAGAATGCGCTGACGTACTTGCCGCTGACGCTGCCGTAATACAGCCCATCGTCATAACCCAACGTCATGTTCAGCAGGTTTTTCGGCACGTTCGGCACCTCTTTGCCGGAGGTCGGCAGCGGCTGCCCGCCGTTGCTGACGATGTCGTTCTTCTGCTTCGATTGGGTATAGGTATAAGAGGTGTAGTAATTGAAGTTATGCGGCAGTTGGCCGCTCCACTCCAGCTCCAGCCCTTTGTTCTCCACGTTGCCGATGTTCATCATCTCGTAGTCGCCGGCCGCGTTGGTGGTGGAGATTTGGCGATCGCTGTAGCGCATGTAGAACAGCGTGGCGCTCAGCAGCATGTCCTCTTGCTGGAAACGCCAGCCCAGTTCGTGGTTCCAGCTCAGCTCCGGCTTGGTGCTGAGCGAGTCGCCGACGTTGTACAGCACGTAGTTGGGCGGCGTGCGCATGTTGCGCGTCAGGTTGTAGAACACCTGGTTTTCCTGGTTCACCTTATAGCTGGCGCTGAAGTTCGGCAGGAATTCGTGATAGGTGGCTTTGCGCTTCTCCGGCACGTTGTACAGGCTGCCGCGGTTGTCCCCTTTGCGCTCCACGTACTGATAGGCCAGGCCGCCGACGAAGGTCCAGTCCGGCGTGGCAAACCAGGTGTCCTGCAGCCACACTTTCTGTGCCGGGGTGATGGTGTACTGGTTGCGCCCCTGCACGGTGTTGCCGTTGGCGTCCTTCACCTGATCGGAACCGCCGGGTTTCCCCCAAATCTGTGACGGGTTGCCGTCGCCCTTGATGCTGATGAACGGCTGAGTCTGCAGTTGGCGCGCGCGCTCGTACCAATAACCGACGTCCAGGCTGTGCTGATCGTTAATGTCCCACTTCAGCTTGGTGGTGATGCCCGGCCGCCAGGTTTGGGTCCACGACGGGCGGTAATAGGTGTTGGACTGCAGGTTGCTGAGGTCATACTGCCCGGCTCTGTCCGACGTGCTGGACAATACCGACGCCGTCTGGCCGTTGAAGCTGCCGCCGTTGCCCCAGTAGTAATACGGCTGCAGGGTCAGCGACAGGTTGTCGCGCAGCTGCAGTTTCTGGGTGAACGACAGCGTAAAGTTCTCGAACGGGTTGCGTTCAATCTTGTAATACTTGTTCAACTGCCCTTTGCTGTTGTACTCCGGCGAGGTGACATAATCGGTGTCACGGCCGTCGTTTTGGAACTGCGCCTTGCTCAGGGTGTTGTAGTTGGTGTTGTTCTGGCGGTTGTACTTCATCACCAGATTGCTGCTGTTGCCGTTGCCGTCTTCATACAGCGAGTTCATCTCGAACTTGTCGGAGTACAGCCGCCCCTCGCCGCGCCATTTCTTCGCCTCGGTGTGCGAATAGGAGAGCCAGTTGCTGAAGCCGTTGTACTCGCCGGTCTCCAGGCGGGCGAAGGTTTTGCTCAGGCTGTTGCTGCCCAGCGTCTGCTTGACGAAACCGCCGAAGTCTTTCGCCGGGCGGCGCGTCACCAGGCCGATGTTGCCGCCGCTGGAGCCGATGTGCGGGCCGTCCGCTTCGGAAGACCCCTGGGTGACGAACACCTCCTCCAGGTTTTCCGCGTCGCCCAGCAGGTTCGGGTAGACCGCGTAGTTGCCGGAGTCGTTGATCGGGATGCCGTCCATCGACAGGCCGATCTGATCCGAGTTCATGCCGCGCATGGTGTAGTCCACGCCGCTCAGGCCGCTGGCGTCGTTGCTGTTGACGTTCAGGCCCGGCGTGTATTTCAGTTTATCGATGGCGTTGGCCGCCGACGGCATTTTGTCCATCGCCTCTTTGGTGACGGTGGAGCGCGCCTTGGCGCTGTCGTCCTGCACCATCATGCCGCCGCCGAGCGACTGCCCCTTGACGCTGATGGTGCCGACATCGGTGGCGTCGGCCGCCAGCGCGGCGCCCGGCAGCATCGCCGACATCACCGCCAGATAGATCCCAGAACGATTAAACGATTTCATGGTGTGCATCCCTTAAAAATCAAACGATTAACCCTTGCGCTAAGGCGCCTGATAATTGAACGTCGCGGTAAATCTTTTGGTTGTTTGCCCGGCGAACGCCTCGCTCGGGAACGGCTTTACTGAACTGATGCTTTGCAGGCTGCTCATCGCCGCGCGGTTCAGCAGCATGCTGGCGGCCTTGTTGGCGATGCCGGAAGAGAGCACCCGCCCGCTGCGATCGACCTCCAGCCACACCTCGACGTTGCCCTGCGGGCGTTCGAGCGAGGCCTGCCGCCCGCTCGGGTAGCGCTTGCGCTGTTCCAGCTCACGGCGCAAGGCCAGCAGATAGCCGTTTTCTATCGCCTGCGCGTTCACCTTCGGCGCTGCGGGGGCGGCCGGTGCGGGCTGCGCCGCCGGTTTGCTGACCAGCGCGCGCGGTGCGGCGGGCGCCGGCGTCGGTTTAGGTTTCTCTACCGGTTTGGCTTTCTCTTTCACCGGTTTGGGTTTGGGCTTTGGCTGTGGCTTCGGCACCGGCTTGGCTTCCACGATCGGTTCCGGCGCCGGCACCACCGGTTCGGGGATCGGCTCCGGCTCGGGCGGCGGCGGTTCGGGCTGAGGCTCCGGCGGCGTTTCCGGTTGGGGTTCCGGCGCCGGTTCAGGTTCCACCAGCGCCAGTTCAATGGCGGTTTCGTCGTAGCGCGGCTGGATCTTCAGCGCCGCCTGTTGGCTGGCGAACAGCAGGCAACCGGCGACAATCAGCGCCGGCAACCAGCTGAAAAGATGACGTGAGCGATAGAGCAGATACATGTCACAGCTTCCGTGTCGCGATGGAGACGGAGAAGAAACCGCCCTGGCGCAGGTTGTCCATGACCGCCACCAGCCGCTCGACCGCCACGCCTTTATCGCTGTTGACGATGATGGTGGTGGTCTGGTTGGCCTGCTGCTGTTGCTTGAGCGTCGTGACCAACGCGTCGAGCGCGATCGGCTGGCCATCCAGCTGCAGCTGTTCGTCGGCCCCCAGCGTGATGATCGCTTTCTTCTGCGGTTTCAGCTGTTGCGCGCTGCCGGCGGACGGCAACTGCGTTTTCAGCCCGAGCGCCGGAATGACGTTCAGGCTGATCAAGACGAAAAACACCAATAAAAACATCATCACGTCGATCATCGGGATCAGTTCGATGTGCGCTTTGTTCTTTTTCGGTTCGTTCCAGTTACGCATGACACTCCCTCCAAAAGCGAAGCAGCCAATATAGGAGGGGTTTGTTTACCTTTTGTTACGCTTGTGTGATCTTATTTTCACAGCGGAGATTTTTTGCGAGAATTTTTTCAATGGCGGGCAATAAATGCGGAGATATAACTCATTAATTAGCGATAGTTTTTAATGGAATAATTGCAATGTGGGCCTAACACCATGCGAATGACGAGACAATAAATGTGAAAATAGTGACAAGCTGCGCCAACCGGTGGCGGCTTTGCTTCTCACCTCCCAGCGATACCTGCTATTTTTCCCAAGAAAATTCCCAATCCCCCTCTTTAAAACACTCGCCAAAAATAAATGCGACTATATTTAACCAAAAAACACCCTTCATTGAATTGAATATTGCCAATCAAATGGCAGTCGTTATATTTTTAAAGTGAAATGGCGCTACGGCGTTATTTTAGAATTTAATTAAACCCACTAAGTCACCCTTTTATTTATAAGGATTGTATATGAAAGTACTTAGTCAATATGAAGAACAGTACGTTAGCGGTGGCGATCTGAACGCGGCCTGGGATGGGCTGTTGGACGGCGCCATGACCGGCGCGCTGATTGCAGGTAAATCCGCAGGCGCAGGCGGCTTTATTGCCGGTGCGGTCGGCCAATTGGTCGGCACCCTCATCGGCGGCGTTGCAGGCGGTGTGGGGCTGGGTCTTTATGGCCTGACGCATACGCAGCAGGAAGTGGCCGACTACGCGAAACATTTCCGCGAGACTATCGGCTCCACCTCGACCTCGGTCGGCGGCAACCTGTAAACATGAATGAATAAATAGTCACCCTTGCGGTGGCTATTTATTTTATTACAGCACCGTCCCTAATGTCGCGCGCTGCGCTCTTTATGGTTATGGCATCCCTGTATTTTTTCAAACCTGATGTTATCGCACCGGTATTCAATTGAGAAACCATCCACGGGCTGAAAGCGAATGGCGTTAATTTTACCGCCGCCATTAAGTTATTGAGATCGACCCACGCATAATCCGCCACTTCATCCGGATTAGCGCAGAGAGCGCCTTTACAATACGCGGCAAATACCGGGCAAACCTCATTCTCCATGATGCCGGACACGTCGGTCGCCTGATAACTGAAGGCGTCGCTCAGCAGCGTTATCTGCTCGACTTCCGTGCCCAATTCAACCTGAGCGCGACGTATAACGGCCTGCGCCAGCGCCTCTTGCGGCAGGGGATGCCCACAAAAAGAATTGGTCCAGACCCCCGGCCAGGCGGTTTTGCTCAACGCGCGCCGGGTGACCAACACTGCACCCTCGACAGTAAACAGGTAGCATGAAAAAGCCAGATGCAGCGGCGTATGCCGCGTGTGAACCTGATCTTTGGGCGTCGTCCCGCAGGGCTGCCAGGCGGCGTCAAGCAGAACGACGTCTTCATTTTTCATCATTGTTATTTCCATGAAAAGGCGGGCCTTTCCCCGCCTGCGGTTTCATTTCCTCAGAAGAGGAGGAATGGTCGGCACTTCCGGCGCATTATCGATATCCTGCTGAGTCATGCGAAACTCGGGCGGATAATGCTCCCGTTCCGTTCTGCGAGCAGGCTCGGTATTACGCCAGGTATAAAGGCAGTGTTGACACTGGTATACCGTCCACACGCCCTTGACCGGTGAATGCGCCATGACGTCTATCTGTTTATCGGCACAACGAGGACAAATCATAGGAACTCCTTAATGACGGTTAGCCAGCATGGCGGTTAATTTATCCACCCACAGGGCAGTTTCGGGTAAATCCTTGACCGGCTGGCTGTAGTGGCCGCGCGTATCCGGAGCCACCGGCGTGGTCGCGTCAATGATGAGTTTGTCCGTGATCCCCGCCGGGCTGGAGCCGGGATCCAACTCCAGCACCGACATATTCGGCAATTGCACCAAATCGCCGGCCGGATTGACCTTGGCGGACAGCGCCCACATAACCTGCGGCAGGTTGAAGGGATCGACATCCTCATCGACCATGATCACCATTTTCACATAGCCCAGCCCATGCGGCGTGGTCATCGCCCGCATCCCCACCGCGCGCGCGAAACCGCCGTAACGCTTTTTAGTGGAAATGATGACGAGCAACCCGTGGGTATACATCGCATTAACCGCCTGCACTTCCGGAAACTCGGCTTTCAACTGCTGATACAGCGGCACACAGGTGGCCGGCCCCATCAGGTAGTCGATTTCTGTCCAGGGCATGCCCAGATACAGGGATTCGAAAATCGGCCGCGAGCGGTAAGAAACCTTATCGATGCGCACCACCGTCATGTTACGGCCGCCGGAATAGTGCCCCGTAAATTCGCCGAACGGGCCTTCAATCTCGCGCTTGCGGCCTTCAATCACCCCTTCAATGATGACTTCGGAACCCCAGGGCACATCAAAGCCGGTCAAGGGGGCTGTCGCTATCGGGTACGGGCTTTCACGCAGGGCGCCGGCCATTTCATACTCCGACTGATCGTATTTGAGCGGCGTCGCCCCCATCAGCGTAATGATCGGGTCATTGCCCAGCGTAATGGCGATAGGCAGATCCTCGCCGCGCTCTTCCGCTTTATGCAGATGCAGCGCGATGTCGTGCATCGGCACGGGCTGCAGGCCCAGCTTACGCTTGCCCTTCACCTCCATGCGATAAATGCCGACGTTTTGCTTGCCGAAGTGGGTCGGATCTTCAGGATCGCGGGAAACCACGCAGGCCTTATCCAGGTAGAATCCACCGTCGCCATCGTTTAAGCGAAACAGCGGCAGGATCTCAAACAGATTAATCTCCTCACCGTTGACCTCGTTCTCGGCCCAGGGCGGATTATCGCGACGTTCCACAGAGACGGGAAAATGATCCCAGCGGCGAATATACTCATCGATTTGCTGCTTCACCGGCGTGGCCGGCGGGAGCCCCAGGGCTATGGCGTGATTCTGCCATGACCCGATGGTGTTCATGACCACATGCGCGTGTTCAAAGCCTTTAATGTTCCTGAATGCAATGGCGGGGGCGCCCTCACCAATTCTGCCTGTGGCGTTGGCTGCCGCGGCGATATCCGGTTCCGCCTGAACCTCCTCGGTAATATCGAGTAATTGTCCGGCCTCATCCAGCGCCGCTAAATAACTTCGCAGATCGTCATAAGCCATATTTAACCTTCCTCGGTGTCAGTGGTTCTTTTGCTATTTTCTTTTAGTCCTGCCCAGCGCTTTGCCCGGCGATGATCAAGACCAAATTGATCCAGCACGCGTGCGACAATATGATCGGTAACGTCATCAATATGAGTGGGGTGGTTATAATAAGCGGGCATGGGGGGAACCAATGACACCCCCAATTTCGAGAGCGCGAGCATATTTTCCAAGTGAATAGTGCTCAACGGCGTTTCTCTGGGAACCAACACCAACTTCCGCCCTTCTTTGATAATCACATCCGCCGCTCTGCCAATAAGCCCTTCTGCATAACCGGCTCGAATACCCGCCAACGTTTTCATACTGCAGGGAATAATGATCATGCCGTCCGTATGAAAAGAACCTGAAGAGATCGTGGCGGCCTGATCGGCAGAACCGTGCGTCACGTCGGCCATCGCCATCACGTCATGCACGGTGAAATTTGTTTCGAGTTCAATGGTCGTTTTGGCCCACTTACTCAAGATCAAATGCGTCTCTATGCCCTCCATGTCTTTTAGCGCCTGAAGCAGCGCCGTACCCAGCGGCGCCCCGGTCGCGCCCGTCATCGCGATCACTAATCTCATGCAACACCTCACAAAGTTCGCATACGAACGATTTGTCAAATCTAGTCCCGAGATAGCGATAAAACAAGTGGGCAATATGTAACCGTTCGTAAACGAACAACTTTCCGGGCAGGTATCCCTTATCGGCTTATTTTGTTATATTGATATTATTGTTAGCTTTTTTCCTTTCAGGGAATAATGTATGAACAGAACGCTGGCCAATACTTTTTTCCACCTCATTCGCGAACTGCTTCAGGATCATAGTGCTCAATGGCAAAAATCGCTTCCTGAACTCAGCAAACAACAATATTCCATTCTGGCCACCGTTTCAGAAACGCCGGGCATTGAACAAATCGAATTAATGGAAGCGGCGATCAGCAGTAAAGCCGCGCTGGCCGAATTGCTAGGCCGCATGGAAGGAAAAGGTTTATTAAAACGGGAAGCCGGCGAGCATGATAAGCGCCGCCGATTTATTTACCTGACACCTGCTGGGCAAGCGCTGTTCGAAGCCAGCCGCCCCATCGCCGACGCGATTGATAATATGTATCTCGAACGAGTCAATAAAGACCAACATGAGTCGGCGCTTTTCGTTTTAAAGACGATGATAGGGAAGCAATAAATTCACTGCGCCAACAGCGGAAGCTGAAAGCATAAAAAAAGACGCCTGCAGGCGTCTTTTTTATCGCGTTCACTGAAGCTCTGGGCAATCAGTTCACTTTCACCGGCATGCCGGAACGGGCCTTGATCGCCGCGTCCACTTCGCTCTGGTTGACGCCGGCGTCCATCAGCACTTTGCCGACCGGCGCAGAAATGGTCAACGGCACCGGATCCTTGGATTGCAGCTGCTCTTCGTTGGCCGACAGCGGGTTGTGCACTTCCACGTAGCGCGAGCCGTCCGGTTCGACGGAGGCTTTCATCGGTTCGTTGATGAACTGCACGCGGGTGCCGACCGGCACGTTTTCGAACAGATACTTGATGTCGTCGGCGCGCAGACGCACGCAGCCGTGGCTCACGCGCAGGCCGATGCCGAAGTTGGCGTTGGTGCCGTGGATAGCGTACAGGCGGCCGACATACAGCGCATACAGCCCCATCGGGTTGTCCGGGCCGGCCGGGAACACCGCAGGCAGGATCTCGCCGTCAGCCGCGTATTCGGCGCGCATTTTGGCGGTCGGCGTCCAGGTTGGGCCGTCTTTCTTGCGCTGCACGGTGGTGGTCCAGTTCAGCGGGGTGTCTTTACCCAGCTGGCCGATGCCGATCGGCAGCACTACCACGGTGTTGGAGCCTTTCGGGTAATAGTACAGACGCATTTCGGCGCTGTTGATGATGATGCCTTCACGCGGCGCGTCCGGCAGGATCAGCTGCTGCGGGATAGTCAGGGTGCTGCCGGCCTTCGGCAGGAACGGATCCACGCCCGGGTTGGCCTCCAGCATGTTGCTCAGCCCCATCTGATACTGGGCGGCGAAGCTCTCCAGCGGCAGTTTGCTGTCTTCCGGTACGGTGATTTGGATATTCTCGCCCACCAAACGACTGTCTTTTGGCGGCAGCGGGTAAACGACGGCGAAGGCAGCCTGGCTGAATGCAACCAGTGCCGTAAACAGGGTTAATAACGCGCGAATGCTCATTTTCATCTTCGTGTTGGTCAAGGCCACTGGCGATTAGGGATATCGGTTTCTACGGCCTCTTCACCCCGATGAGTTTCAGCCGGCAGCCAAGCGCTGCGGCCTGAAAAACAGGGGGGATTGGACCGGATGCGCATTATATGTGCACATCAATCAAAGTGTGAACCATTACCGATGTAATATCGCAATTTTTTGTAACCTGACGCGCCACGAAGGCGATTTTTTGCGAGAACCGCCGCCTAGCTGGCGGCGGCCAACGCTTCCTCCCGCCGTATCGGAATCAGATATTCACAGCGGATCGCCGCGCCGCCGAGCGGGCAACTGCCCTCCTGCGCCGGGTAGAAACGCTCGATATCCTGCCCTGGCCGGCGAATGGCGTTCATCTGCGGCATGGCGGTGTCATACAGCCGGACAATAAAGTTTTGTAACCCTTCCGCCTGTCCCTGGTAGGTGAAACGGGCATACTCGCCCTGCTCGATAGTCACCCGCTCTCCCGGCGCCCCTTCGTCCGGCAGAGCGGCGGTGTAGGCCATGCGCGGGCTGCCCCGGCGGCGCCGGTCAACTTCCAGGCTGGTGAGGCCGTATACCACCTCCGGCAGCGCCTGCGGCTGCAGCAACTGCCGCCAGGCGTGGCGGCGCAGCTCACACTTGGAGGCCGCCAATTGCCCCAGCGTAAAACTACGGCGCTGGGTATGGCCCACCAACTGCATGGCGGGCAGCGTCACGATATCGGCCTGCGGCAATGGCGCTTCGGTCAGGCGCAGCGGCGGCTGCAGGCCATAGCTCGACCAATCCTGGCTGCGACGATAGCTGGCCGGCGGCAGACCGAACTGCTTGCGGAAGCAACGGGTGAAGGTCTGCTGCGAATCGAACTGGTAAGTATCGGCGATGCAGGCCACGCTGGTGCCGGTCAGGCGCAGTTCACGCGCGGCGGCGGTCAGCCTTCTGCGGCGCGCGTAGGTGCCGAGAATATGGCCGGTATGCTGCTTGAACATCCGCTGCAAATGCCATTTGGAGTAGCCGGACTTGGCGGCGATGTCGTCCAGCGTCAGCGGCTGATCCAGGCTCTGCTCGATCCAGGCCAGCAGCTGTTCAATCACCTGTTGCTGGTGCATGGTGTCCCCCTTATTTGATCAATAACGTCTGCGCCAATACCCGCCCTGCGGCTTCATCGGCGGCCACCAGCACCGGATAGCCCCAGAATTTGGCGCCGTATTCGGCGAATTCTTCCGCCGCCGCGCGTTTGGCGTCGTCCGGCTCCAGCATGATCATGCCTTTCACCCACCGCTTCAGCGCCTCGCGGTTATCACGTTTCCACAGCGCCACCTGGGTGCGAGCATCGCGGTCATGTTCTTGTTCTTCATCGCCGACGCTGCGGTCGGTGATCAGAACAAAAGGTTCGGCGCGCGCCAGCAGCGCGCTGAATTCTGCCAGCTCGGCCTGGGTATCGCGCCCGTTTCGGCGCATCCACACCAGCGGAAAATCGGCGGTATCCAATGACATAATCAGTTTCCTCGCGAAAGGGTTTAGGACTGGCGCTTACTTTATCGGCACCGGCGCTAGACCACATTGCGCAATCAGGACATAATACTTTTCAATTCCGCCAAATTGAGAACTATTCTCATGAAAGTACAGATCCCCCGCCGCTGTCTGGATATCGATCAAGTGCCGCGCCCGCTGTTTGCCCTGCAAGGTTCGACCCTCGAGCAGGATTGGGAAGTCGAGCCGCACCGCCACCGGAAGGCGCAACTGATCTACACCGTGCGCGGCATGATCCGCTGCGAAGTGGAAAACGGGCTGTGGCTGGTGCCGCCGCAGTGCGCGCTGTGGATGCCGGGCAACGTGTTGCACAACGCCCAGGGCGCCGGCTCCACCGAGGCCTACTGCCTGTTCGTCGATCAACATGCCGCCGCCGGCCTGCCGCAAAGCTGCTGCACGCTGTCGGTCTCGCCGCTGCTGCGCGAGCTGCTGCTGCAGGCCAGCACCTTCGAGCCGCTTTACGACGAACAGGGCGCCGAAGGGCGTCTGACGGCGGTATTGCTGGATCAGTTGGCGGCCGCGCCGATCGAGAATCTGCATCTGCCGGTGTCCGACGACGCGCGCATCCGGCAGCTGACCGAAGGCATGCTGAGCAGCCCGGCGGATAAATCCACCCTCGGGCAGTGGGCGCAGCGCATCGGCATGAGCGAGCGCTCCCTCAGCCGCACGCTGCAACAGCAGATGGGCATGAGCTTCGGCCACTGGCGGCGCCAGCTGCACGTGATGCTGGCGCTGCAGCGCTTGACGCAGGGCGAGAGCGTACAGACGGTGGCGCTGGATCTGGGCTACGAGAGCGCCAGCGGCTTCGTCACCATGTTCAGAAAGGCGGTGGGCAAACCGCCGGCGCGCTACCTGGCGGAGCGCAACGCCTCTGGCGAGACCCTGGGCGGCGCAATTACCATGTGAAAAAGCCGGCGCAAGCGCCGGCTTGGAGCAGGTGAAAATCAGAAGTCGTAGAACACCGTAATCCAGGTGGAGTCCGGCTCGTTGTCGCTGCTGTTGGCCAGCGTGCGCTCCACATACACCGACAGACCGTAACCGATGGTGGTGCCCGCGCCAAGATAGACGTGGTTGGCGTGATACGCCTCGTCTCCCTTCAGCCGCAGCGAGTCCGCCGCCACATAAGGCTGGACGGATTTGAGGAACGGCTTGTCGATATTGAAGGTGTAACCGACGAAGCCTTCCAGCCCGTAGCCGTCGCCGGCGAAGAAGTGCGACAGCGTGCGCTGGCGGGTGCTCGGCACATAGTCTTTGTAATAGCTGGCGGTGCCGACGATGTACCAGTTGTTCGGCTGCCAGGTTAACGCGGTGCCGGACAACTGCTGGTGATAATCCTGTTCGTGGTACAGATTGTCTTTGATCTTCGCATCGGTATAACTGTAGGCGGCGCTGAAGGTGAAGTCTTTCGTCACCTTGTAATCGAAGCCCAGGCCGCCCCCGCCCTTGCGGCGGTAAATCAGGTTATCCGCGGTGTGCAGATCGTCTTCCGGCAATAAATAGTTGGCGTACAGCGTGACCGGCCCGAAATCATTGGTGTATTTGATGCTGTTTTTCGGTTTATTGCCGCCGTCATAGTCGCCGGAAATACCGATGCCGGTGCCGCCCGCATGGCCATCGTTATCCCAGACGTCGCTTTTAATGCCGACCACCGAATAATAGATGCCGTATTGATGGCCATAGGTCAGGGTGCCGTAACGATCGTCTTTAAAACCGGCGTACAGCTGGCGCTGATAGTCGCGTTTGCCGTCTTCATTATAGTGCCCGTCCCAGCTGAGCGCGTGCGCCAAATCGACGCCCCACTCGTAATAGCCGATGATCGAAGTGTCCTGCGTCAGCGCATAATCGCCGCTGAAGCGAAAACGCGTGCCGCCGTCGTGGCCGTTTTTGTCATAGCCCGGCTCCGGGCCGTTATTGAAGATCCACTCGGGGCGAATGCTGCCGCCCACCTTTAAACTCAGCGGCGCCAGCAACACATTGCTCTGCGGGTTTTTATCCAGAATGGTGATCTCGGCCTGTGCGCCGGCGGATAACGCCGATAGCAAGACGCCGCCAATGAATATTGGCGTTGTATTTTTTCTCATTATTACCCCTGCCCGAAAAAATTATTGTTATAAACGCGGTGGTCTTAAGCCACACAGAAATAATTAACCGATGTGAACAGCGCACGCAAGATATAAAAATTCACGCCATAACCTGCCATTATTTCAGGTTGGATTTAATTTCAGCAAAAACGTGTTCACCTGTAACACGGAGCAAAACAATGTAATAACCGCAGCACGAAATAAACCAATCCGCACGTTTCACCCAAAATAACCCTTCGTGATTATCTGGGAATAAAGATAGCAAATAACAAATAAATATTATTGCCGCAGGTAAACCGTCACGCGAGGGAATTAATTAAAGGCGGGAAATAACGACGGAGCGCGTTGCGCGCTCCGGGGAAGATCTCACTACTGCGCCAGCCAGCCGCCGTCCATGTTCCAGGCGGCGCCACGCACCTGCGCCGCCGCATCGCTGCACAGGAACAGCGCCAGCTCACCGAGTTGCTCCGGCGTGACGAACTCTTGCGAAGGCTGCTTCTCCGCCAACAGCTCATCGCGCGCCCGCTGCGGATCGGTACCGGCGGCGATGCGCTTGTCGATCTGCTGCTGCACCAGCGGCGTCAGCACCCAGCCGGGGCAGATGGCGTTGCAGGTGACGGGCGTGCGGGCGGTTTCCAGCGCCAGCGTCTTGGTCAGCCCCACCACGCCGTGCTTGGCCGCCACATAGGCCGACTTGTCTTTCGACGCCACCAGCCCGTGCACCGACGCCACGTTGATGATGCGCCCCCAGTGGCGCTCGCGCATGCCCGGCAGCGCCAACCGGCAGGTGTGGAACACCGCCGACAGGTTGATGGCGAGGATGGCGTTCCATTTCTCCACCGGGAACTGATCCAGCGGCGCCACGTGCTGAATGCCGGCGTTGTTCACCAGAATGTCCACGCCGCCGAACTCGCACTCTGCATAGTGCATCATGTCCGCTATCTGGGCCGCATCGCCGAGATCGGCGCCGTGATACCCCGGCGCGGCACCCAGCCGGGCGACCTGCGCTTGCGCCTGTTCCACCTCGCCGAAGCCGTTGAGGATCACGCGCGCACCGGCGGCGGCCAGCACGGACGCTATTCCGAGGCCGATGCCGCTGGTCGAGCCGGTCACCAGCGCGGTTTTGCCTTGTACACTCATGGTATCGCTCCTTTAAACAATGCCGGTCAGGTAGAACACGCCGATCACGAACAGCACCGCGGCGCTCTTGATCAGGGTGATGGCGAAGATGCCGCCATAGGCCTGCCGGTGGCTGAGGCCGGTGATCGCCAGCAGGGTGATCACCGCGCCGTTGTGCGGCAAGGTGTCCATGCCGCCGCTGGCCATCGAGGCCACCCGGTGCAGCACTTCCAGCGGGATATGCGCGGCGTGGGCGGCGGCCACGAAGTTATCGGCCATCGCCGCCAGCGCGATGCTCATGCCGCCGGAGGCCGAGCCGGTGATGCCGGCCAGCAGGGTGACGCTGATCGCTTCGTTCAGCAGCGGATTGGGGATCGCCGACAGCGCCTGCGATAGCACCAAAAAGCCCGGCAGCGCGGCGATCACCGCGCCGAAGCCGTATTCGGAGGCGGTATTCATCGCCGCCAGAATTGCGCCGCCGACCGCCGTCTTGCTGCCTTCCGCCAGCCGGCCGCGAATATTGCCAAAGCCGAACACCACCACCAGCAAAATTCCCGACACCAACGCCGCTTCCACCGCCCAGATGGCGGTGATCTTCGCCACGTCGGTGGTGATGGGCTTGGCCAGCCCCGGCAGCGTCAGATCGTGGCTGGCGCCGTACCACTGCGGGATCCAATGGGTGAAGGCAAGGTTGAATACCCCGACCAGAATCAACGGCAGGATGGCGATCAGCGGATTCGGCAGGTTGATATCGTCCGGGGTTTCCGGTTCGTTCAGCAGCTCGGTGCCGTACCCTTCGCCTTTCAGCTGCGCCTTGCGCCGCTGGCGTTCAAGATACAGCAGACCGACCGCGATGATGAACAGCGAGCCGATCAGCCCCAGCCAGGGCGCGGCCCAGGCATTGGTGCCGAAGAAGCTGGTCGGGATGATGTTTTGGATCTGCGGCGTGCCGGGCAAGGCGTCCATGGTGAAGGAGAAGGCGCCGAGTGCCACGGTGGCCGGGATCAGCCGCTTGGGGATGCCGCTCTGGCGGAACAGCTCGGCGGCGAACGGATAGACCGCGAACGCCACCACGAACAGCGACACCCCGCCGTAGGTCAGCAGCGCACACACCAGCACGATCACCGGAATGGCGTGGCGCCGGCCGAGAATGCGGATCGCCGCCGCGACGATCGAACGGGAAAAACCGGACAGTTCGATCAGCTTGCCGAATACCGCCCCCAGCAGGAACACCGGGAAATAAAGCTTCACGAAGCCGACCATCTTCTCCATAAACAGCCCGGTGAAGGTCGGCGCCACCGCGCCGGGGTCGGTCAACAGCACCGCGCCCAGCGCGGCGATCGGGGCGAACAAAATCACGCTGTAGCCGCGGTAGGCGGCCAGCATCAGTAATCCCAGTGCTGCCAGGGCAATCAAAACGCTCATCGGACACCTCGCTATCGTTGTTATTGTCAGGTACGGAGTGCGAAATTACGGTTTCAGTGCAAAGCGCAGCTGATGCGCCCGGCGCCGTTGAATGCGTTCCCTGCGTGCTTCATCCCACAGATAAAATCCCCGGCCGCTGCGTTGGCCGCTATCGCCGCGCTGCAGCCGCTGTTCCACCAGCGCCATCATCTCGTCGCCGGTCGCCAGTTCCGGGAACAGGTGGCGGGCAATGTCCGCCACCGTCGCCAGCCCGGTCATGTCGGCGGCTTCGAGCGGGCCGACCATGGCGTAGCGCCGCCCCAACGAGGCGCGCATCACCTGATCCACCACCTCGGCGCTGGCGATGCCGCTGTGGACGATGTGCAGCGCCTCGCGCAGCACCGCAAACTGCAGCCGGTTGCCGACAAACCCCGGCGCGGCGCGCTCCAGCAGCACCGCCTCAAGATCCATCTCGCCGAGCAGCGCCTGCACCGCCGCCAGATGACGCGGTTCGGTGGCGCTGCCAGGCACGATCTCCACCAGCGGGATCAGGTGCGGCGGGTGCCAGAAATGGGCGATCAACAGGCGCTGCGGATGGGTCATGCGCGCCGCCAGCTCGTCCGGCGGCAGGCCGCTGGTGTTGCTGGCGATCACCGCGTCGTCGGCGATCAGCCCTTCCAACTGCTCATACAGCGCATGCTTCAGCTCGAGCCGTTCCGGGATCGCCTCAATAAGCAGCCGGGCGCGCGCCACCTCGTTCAGATCGCCGGTCACGCGCAGCCGCACCAGCGCCGCGTCGCGCTCATCGTTATCAAACTGTCCGACGTCGCTCAGCTCGGCCAGAATGCCGCTCGCCACCGCCGGCGCTTCCGCCAGGCGCTGCGGATCCGGGTCATACAGCAGCACCTCATGGCCGTGGCGAATAAAGTGGGTGGCGATGCCCACCCCCATCAGCCCGGCGCCCAGTACCGCATAGTCAGATGACTGCATCGTGCCTTCCTCGGTTGTTTACGGGCGCTCTACCGCCAGCGCCACGCCCTGCCCGCCGCCGATGCACAACATCGCCAGCCCCTTGTTCACCCCGCGGCGCTGCATTTCGAACAGCAGCGACACCAAAATGCGACAGCCGGACGCGCCGATCGGATGCCCCAGCGCGATTGCCCCGCCGTTGACGTTGACCCGCTCCGCCTCCCAGCCCAGTTCTTTACCCACCGCCAGCGCCTGCGCGGCGAAGGCTTCGTTGGCTTCGATCAGATCGACCTCCTCCAGCCGCCAACCGGCTTTTTCCAGGCAGCGGCGCGCGGCCGGCGCCGGGCCGATGCCCATGATCGCCGGTTCGACGCCCGACGAGGCGTAACCGGCGATGCGCGCCAGCACCGGCAAACGCAGCGCGGCGGCTTTTTCCGCGCTCATCAGCAGCACCACGGCGGCGCCGTCGTTGAGCGACGAGGCGTTGCCGGCGGTCACCGTGCCCTCTTTGCGAAACGCCGGCCGCAGCCGCGCCAGGGCCTCCAGGCTGGTGTCGCGCGGCTGTTGGTCGCGCTCGACCCGCAGCGCCTCGCCCTTCGGCTGCGGCACCGTCACCGGCGTGATCTCCTGCGCGAAACGCCCGGCCTGCTGCGCCGCCAGCGCCTTCTGCTGCGAGCGCAGCGCAAAGCTGTCCTGCTCGGCGCGGCTGATGGCGTATTTCTCCGCCAGGTTCTCGGCGGTGATGCCCATGTGGTAGTCGTTGAACGCGTCCCACAGGCCATCGTGGATCACGCTGTCCACCATCTGCGCGTGACCGAGGCGCAGACCGGCGCGCGCGCCGGCCATCAGGTAAGGCGACTGGCTCATGCTCTCCTGGCCGCCGGCGATCACCGCCTCGGCATCACCGCTGCGGATCGCCTGCACCGCCAGATGCACCGCCTTCAAACCGGAGCCGCACACCTTGTTGATGGTCAGCGCCGGCGTCGTAACGGGCAGCCCGGCATTGAGCGCGGTCTGGCGCGCCGGATTCTGCCCGCAGCCGGCGGTCAGCACCTGGCCGAGGATCACTTCATCGATCTGCTGCGGCGGCACGCCGCTTTGCGCCAGCAGCCCTTGTACCGCCGCCGTGCCCAGTTCCACCGCCGTCAGCGGCGCCAGCGCGCCGTGAAAACTGCCTACCGGCGTGCGCGTCGCCGCCACGATCACCACTTCACGTTGTTGCACATTCACCTCCCGTTTCAGAAACGCATTTCCGGCACTTGCTCCGGCACGATCAGCCGGCCGGCGGTTTTGGCGACAATCTCCGCCACGCTGACGCCCGGCGCGCGTTCGCGCAGCACGAAGGCGCCGTCTTCAATTTCCAGGTAGGCCAGATCGGTCAATACCTTGCGGATGCAGCGGGCGCCGGTCAGCGGCAGCGTGCAGCGCGGCAGCAGCTTGGACTCGCCGCCCTTCGCGGCGTGGGTCATCACCACGATGATGTTCTCCGCCCCCGCCACCAGATCCATCGCGCCGCCCATGCCCTTGACCATCTTGCCGGGGATCATCCACGAGGCGATGTTGCCCTCGACGTCCACTTCAAACGCCCCCAGCACGGTCAGATCGACATGGCCGCCGCGGATCATGGCGAACGACTGCGCCGAATCGAAAATAGACGCGCCGAGGCGCGCGGTGACCGTCTGCTTGCCGGCGTTGATCATGTCGGCGTCCAGCTGCTGCTCGGTCGGGAACTCGCCCATCCCCAGCAGGCCGTTTTCCGACTGCAGCATCACGTCCATGCCCGCCGGCACATAGTTGGCCACCAGCGTCGGGATGCCGATGCCCAGGTTGACGTAGTAACCGTCTCTCAGCTCTTGCGCCACGCGCTGCGCCATTTGTTCACGGGTAAGCATGCGAATTCTCCTTATGCCCGCAGGGTGCGTTGTTCGATACGCTTTTCGAAGATGCCCTGGATCAGCCGATCGACGTAGATGCCGGGGGTGTGGATCGCCGCCGGATCCAGCTCGCCCGGCGCCACGATCTCTTCCACTTCCACCACCGTGATACGCCCGGCGGTCGCCATCAGCGGATTGAAGTTCTGCGCGGTGTGACGGTAGATGACGTTGCCGAAGTGATCGGCCTTCCAGCCTTTCACGATGGCGAAATCGCCGGTGATGGCGGTTTCCATGATGTAGGGGCGGCCGTTGAACTCGCGCACCTCTTTACCTTCGGCGATCGGCGTGCCGTAACCGGTGGCGGTGAAGAACGCCGGGATGCCGGCGCCGCCGGCGCGGATCTTCTCCGCCAGCGTGCCCTGCGGCGTGAGATCCACCTCCAGCTCGCCGCTGAGCGCCTGCTGCTCGAACAGCGCGTTTTCGCCGACGTACGATCCCACCACCTTGCGGATCTGATGGGTCTCCAGCAGCCGCCCGAGGCCGAACCCGTCGACGCCGCAGTTGTTGGAGATCACCGTCAACCCGCGCACGCCGCGCCGGCGGATCTCTTCGATCAGGTTTTCCGGGATGCCGCACAGGCCGAAGCCGCCCGCCAGCACCGTCATGTTGTCCGTCAGGCCTGCCAGCGCTTCCTGGTAGCTGCCGACGCGTTTGTCGAGCCCTGCCATATCGTTGCCTCTGCATGTTGCGGCGCAGGGCGAAATGCCCTGGCTTGCGTGAGGGCATCTTCAGGTCACAAAAATGATTTGTTAATTTTGTTTTTATGCCGTATTCATTTAGAATTTTTATTAATCACTCGCTAACCGACAATTAACAAAGAGTTAACGCCAACCAAAATGAAAATGAGCATCAAACAGTTACGCGCGTTTTTAGCGGTAGCTCACACTCTGAATTTCGCCCAGGCCAGCGAGCGGCTGAATATTTCTCAGCCGGCGCTCAGCCTGGCGATCCGTGGGCTGGAAGACGCGCTGGGCGGGCCGCTGCTGCTGCGCACCACCCGCCGGGTGACGCTGACGCCGGAGGGCGAAACCTTCTTCCCGATGGCGCGCCAGCTGCTGGCGGATTGGGATAACGCGGAAGAGGCGATGCGTCAGCGCTTCACCCTGCAGATGGGCAAGGTGGCGATCGCCGCCATGCCGTCGTTCGCCGGCAACCCGCTGCCGCCGATCCTCAAGGCGTTTCGCGATCGTTACGCCGGCATCAACGTGGCGGTGCACGACGTCATCAACGAGCAGGTATTTGAAATGATCCGCGAAGGCCGGGTGGAGATGGGCATCGCCTTTGAGCCGGAACCGAGCGACACCCTGCACTTCACCCCGCTGTGCCGCGATCGCTTTCTGGCGGTGGTGCCGAAGGATTCGGCGTTGGCGCGCAAGGCGCAGGTGAGCTGGAAGGAGCTGCTGACGTTGGATTTCATCACCCTGCAGCGGCCATCGGCGGTGCGGCTGCTGCTGGAGCAGGAGCTGGCCCGCAGCGGGCGAACGCTGGAGGTGGCGTTTGAAAGCCACCAGCTGGTAACGGTCGGGCGCATGGTGGCCAATGGCCTCGGCGCCAGCGCGGTGCCGGCGCTGTGCGAGCGACAGATGGATGAGCTGGGAGCGGTGTGCGTGCCGCTGATCGGCCCGATCATCGAACGGCGCGTGGGCCTGATCCGTCTGGCGCAGCATCAGCTCTCTTCCGCCGCGCAGGCGCTGGCGACGGTGATCGAACGGGAGATGGCGGGGAGTGGCGCAGAACCTGCGCTTAAACCGTAAACCCGACGTGCTTGCCGCCCGGCAGCTCAACGTCCAGGCGCAGCGTGCCGCCCATCGCTTCCACGTAGCGTTTCAGGGTCGAAATCTTCAGCTCGTTGCCGCGCCCTTCAATGGCCGCGACCGAAGGCTGAGAAATACCCAGCGTTTTCGCCAGTTCCTGTTGGGAAATACTCAGCGCTTCCCGCAGCTGGTGCAGGTGCGCTCCAAACAGCATCTCTTCGGCCATTTCCTCGATGCGCCGGCGGCTCTCCGGGGTGCGGGAGGCCAGCAGTTGCTTTAGGGTGCTCATGGGTTACTCCTTGTAAACTCTTTCGTTGTCATTACCGTCCACGTGGCATCGCCAGATTATAGATTACAATCTATGACAAGACGATAGACTGGAATATATAATTTTCTCCAGACCACCATTGGCGTTTTGCCTGGCAGCTGACAAAAGAAAGTGGTTATTGCCTTGCGGCTTGAACATGGGATGCAACAAGAGACGGGAACAGCGACATCAGCGTCGGACAGAGAAGAAAACATGCTGATTTGGCGAGGTAATAAAGCACGCAACCCGGTTTTTTATTTATGAATGAATATCAAAATAATAGAATTATTCTCCATATCAATCAATTACACCAAATACTCCTTTGCCTTTCCGTCTTGTGAGCGAACGCAAAAGATTGTGACAAAGTGGGTTAATCATGTCTGAACTTTCGTTATGGTATTTTTTCATGTTTTAACGGATTAAAATCATCGCCATAACTCAAGGAAACGCCAGAAAACTTACGGCCGGTGAAATCACATTGGCCAGACTGCTCTACAAAGATGCTGTCGATTACTCGCGCGTTCGCGTCCATAACGGCAGCTATTTCCCCTTCGGCTTACAGCATGAAGATACGGCCGTAACACCAAATGGCACGCTCTATTTTATGCCCAAACACTTCAAAGAAGACTTTGCCACGGCAAACGCCTACGATCAGCATTGGTTTATCCATGAAATGGCGCATGTCTGGCAATATCAATTAGGTATGAACGTACGCCTGCGCGGGTTGGCTAGTTGGGCGGTTTCCTATCAGTATTCCTTGCCCAATTATCATCTTCTATCCGATTATGGAATGGAGGCACAGGCAAGTATCATTGCAGACTATTTCTATCTCACTAAATTCGGGCGCAATGGTTTTCAAATAATCACCAACTACAGCGGCATTATTGGGCCAGACATCAAAAAACGCTATGAATGGGTATTGCGAGCTTTCCTGAAAAATCCAAAGAACCGGAACACCTTATTATGACAAGACGTTATCTCTCTTTGCTGTGCGTACTGCTACTGAACGGCTGTCAATCCACTCAGCCCTGGTACCATCCGTTGGATGTCTCGCTCAAAGACAATCAACCTTGCTTTGCAGTGCCTATCAACAGCGTTCGCAGCGGCGACAACCTGCAAAACCGGGGAGTGATCGTCTCACGACAGGAACAACAGCAATGGCATATCGTCTGGACCTCACCAGAAGTCACTCCGTTGCCTGACCTGAAACCAGGGCAATGCGTCACTTATCCGCAAGTAAACTGGGCTGCGGGAGAATACTCCGTCTTGCTCGGCGTCTCGATGAATAACGATACGGAAAGGCGTAAATACATGAAAGAATTCAACTTAAGAATTAATCCCAAAGGAGAAATACAGCTACAGTAAGGAGACTGGGATTATTTATTCCCCCTCCACCGCCTGCACCGCCGCCTTCTGCGTGGCGCGCTGATATAAGCACAGCTCCCTGCCCGGCTGGTTTTTCATAAACGGCTGCGGGTAGCGCCCGCCGATAAACAGCGCCGAATAGCCGACGTCATCACCGTAGTGAACGATCGCCCCTTCCACCCTGGCGTTTTTTAGCCCGCTGGCTTTCAGGCAGGCGGCGCGCATCGCCTGTTCGCTCTCGGCCCACGCCTGTGGGGAAGACGCAGTGGCGTTGAACGCGGCCAGCGCGGCGATAAGCAGCCCTATTCTCTTCATCGTTATCCCTCTTTCTACGGCCCATCTCGCCAGTATAGACCGTGCCGACCCGGCCGCCCCGGCCAACCCGCCGCGCTCTTTACGGCATTTTTATTCCGCGCCCCGTTAACGTTACGGCGTTTTTACAGACAGTTTTTGCCGCCGCAGATACCCTTTTCACATCGCCGCTATGGCCTCACAAGAGAGTTGTCTCATGCGTTTATCCCTGCCTCTGGCCGTGACCGGTCTTCGTTCTGGAGCGCGCCATGCATTCTAATATTATCGGGTTCAATCCTCTGCTGGCGGAGCTGCCCGCATCGCAGACGCGCACCTTCCGCAAAGAGCTGGAACACTACCTGCAGCGCTATCCGGATACCGAACAGCTGGATATTTATCTGCACGATCTGAACGGCCAGCTGCGCGGCAAGCGCCTGCCGATCGCCGAAGCCTTTGGGCTGGAAAAAGGCTGCTACTTCCCGCTGTCGATTTACGCCCTGGATCTGCACGGCCGGGTGATAGAAGAGAGCGGGCTGGGGCAGCGGGCGGGCGAGCCGGACCGGCTGTGCCTGCCGGTGCCCGGCACGCTGCGCCCCTGCGCGCGCGATCCTGAACGCCACGCCCAGCTGCTGCTGACGATGCAAAACGCCGACGGCGGCGCCTGCGAGCTGGAGCCGCGCGTGGTGCTGCAACGGGTGCTGAAGCGCCTGCACGAGCGCAACTGCTTCCCGGTGGTGGCGGCCGAACTGGAGTTCTACCTGCAGGATCCGCTGCACCCCGCCGAGGCGGAAGCTTGCCCGACGCAGAGCTTCGCGGTGGATGCGCCCGAGCGCCACCATGCGCTGCTGAGCGACATCGAGCGGCACGCGCGGTTGCAAAACCTGCCGCTGACCGGCGTGGTGGCTGAAGCCGCCTCCGGCCAGTACGAGCTGAACCTGCATCACAGCCGGCGCGTGCTGGAAGCCTGCGATCAGATCATGGCGCTGAAACGCCTGACGCGGCAGATTGCCGAGCAACACCACCAGCACGCCTGCTTTATGGCCAAGCCCTGCGCCCACGCCGCCGGCAGCGGGCTGCATTTTCACATCAGCCTGCAGAACGAGCACGGCGAGAACCTGCTGACCGGCGCGCCGGGCGAACTGAGCGACAACATGCAACAGGCGATGGCGGGCATGCTGGCGCTGATGCCGGCGTCGATGGCGATCCTGGCGCCCAACATCAACGCGTTTCGCCGCTTCCGCCCCGGCATGCACGTGCCGCTGCGCGCCTCCTGGGGCCACAACAATCGCACGGTGGCGCTGCGCCTGCCCTGCGCCGACAGCGCCAATCAGCGCATCGAATACCGCCTGGCCGGCGCCGACGCCAACCCCTATCTGGCGCTGGCGGTGATGCTCGGCGGCCTGCTGCACGGGCTGGAACACCCGCTGCCGCTGCCGCCCGCCGCCAACGGCTGCGAAAGCGACAACGCCGCCCCCTTGCCACTCGGCCAGCAGGAGGCGCTGGCGCTGTTCCGCCACAGCGATCCGCTGCGCGAGCTGCTCGGCCCGGCGTTCTGCACCCTGTGGCACACCTGCAAAAGCGCCGAACTGCGCCGCTTCGAGGAACAGGTCACCGCCGCCGAACTCGGCTGGATGCTGTAACCATCCACTGATTCGTTAACCTAAGGATAATCATGAACATGCAACCGCAATTGGCCCCCGTACAGCCGCTGCTATGCTGGCGCAAAGGCGTTTTTCATATCAGCACCGATCGGCAGTTATTGGATATCGAGGCGATCCAGCGTTTCCTCAGCCTGCCGGATCGGACGGCGGCGGAGCGCCTGGCGCGCCACGGCCTGTGCTTTGGCCTGTACCGCAAACGCCACCAGCTCGGCTTCGCCCGTATGGTGACCGATTACGCCACCTTCGCCTCGGTGAGCGAGCTGTTCGTCAGCGCCGAATACCGCGGCGTCGGGCTGGGAAGCTGGCTGACGCGCTGCTGCCTGGCGCATCCGGCATTGCGCGGCCTGCGCGTCACGCTGCCCGTGCTGCAAGCGCCCTGGCGCGCCGACTGCGCGGCGCACGCCCCGCGCGCCCTGCACTGATAAGGAGAACCCGATGTCTCGTTTGGTGCTGATTTCCAACAAACAGTGCGACGGCAAGGATCTGGCCTGCGCCGGCCGGACGCTGGCGGCCGACGCCGAACCGGGGCTGTGGCTCGGCTGGAACGGCGACGTGCAGAATTTCGCGCAGCGCCCGATCAGTTGCCGCCAACGCGCCGGTTACGATCAGGTGACCTTCCCGCTGTCGATCGAGGAGTTTCGCCGCCACTATCAGGGCTACTACCACGACGGCCTGTGGCCGGTGTTCCACAACCAGCCGGAGAAGGCGCACTTCACGCCGGAAAACTACCGCGCCTACCGGCAGCTGAACTGCCGTTTCGCCGATATCGCCTGCGAGCACCTGTGCCCGGGCGATATCGTCTGTATCGACGACTACCAGCTGCTGCCCTGCGCCCAGGCGTTGAAGGAGCAGGGGCTGCTGAATGCCTGCGCGTTCTTCTTCCACCTGCCGTTCCCGTCGGCGGCGCTGCTGCGGCGCATCCCGGAACATCGCCAGCTGATCGCTTCGCTGCTGTTCTACGATCTGATCGGCTTTACCACCACGGACGATCGCAACGCCTTTCTCAGCTGCCTGTCAGGCGAGTTCCCGCTGGAGATGCTGCCCGACGACCAGATCCAGGCCAACGGGCATATTTTCGCCACCGGCATTTTCCCCGCCGGCATCAACGCCAGGCAGGTTTACTGAACTCAGGCCGCCGCCCGCTGGCGCTCCAGTTCGCGCACCAGCGGGATCACCTCGCGGCCGAAGAACGCCACCTCTTCCTGGAAGTGCAGGAACGCCAACAGCATCAGATCCACCCCGGCGTCTTTCAGCGCGATGATGCGCTCGGCGATCTGCTGCGGCGTGCCGATCAGGTTGGTTTTAAAGCCGTCGTTGTACTGCACCAGATCCTCAAACGAGGATTTGGCCCAGTTGCCCTCACCCTCCGGCGAAGCCGCCCCGGCGTTCTTCACCTCGTGGCCGAAGCCCTGCACCGCCTCCGGGTTGGCGTGATCGATAATCTCCTGCAGCACCGCCTGCGCTTCCTGCTCGGTATCGCGGGCAATGACGAAGCCGTTCACCCCCACCTTGACCCGGTGCTGGTTGGCCCTGGCCTTGGTCTGCAGATCGTCCACCTGCTGGCGAATGCCCTCCACGCTGTTGCCGTTGGTGAAGTACCAGTCCGAGACTCGCGCCGCCATATCGCGCGCCGCCCGCGAGCTGCCGCCCTGGAAGATCTCCGGCAGCGGATCCAGCGGCTTGGGCTTCAGCGAGTAGTCGCGATAGCGATAAAAATCGCCGGCGAAGCTGAAGCTCGGCTCGGCCCAGATGCCGCGCAGACAGCGGATAAACTCTTCCGAGCGCAGGTAGCGCTCTTCGTGATCCAGCCACGGCTCGCCGATGGCCTTGAACTCGCCGCGGAACCAGCCGCTGACGATATTGACCGCGATGCGCGCGTTGGAAAGATGGCTGATGGTGGCGATCTGCTTGGCCGCCAGCGTGGGGTTCCACGGCCCCGGCAGCAGCGCGGCGATCACCTTCAGCTTCTCGGTGGAATCCAGCAGCGCCTGCGAAAATGACACCGACTCGTGCTGGTTGTCGGCACCGTAACCGGCGGTGAAACGGATCTGGGTGAGCGCGTAGTCGAAACCGGCGCGCTCGGCAATCTGCGCCAGCTTGCGGTTGTAGCCGATGTCCCAACCGGTGCGCTGCGGGATGTTGCTGATCACCAGACCGCCGGAGACGTTCGGCACCCAGTAGGCGAACTGAATAGGCTGCTGCGAGTGGTTTGCTGCTGACATGCTTCTCTCCCTCTGCTCGTTGGCGCCGCGATGCGGCACGCATATAACCATTATCGATTTACAAATATTGAAAACCTTGTTTTGGTTATAAATCCGATAGCAGAATGCGTGCCAACCGCCGCGTTAAGGCATCTGGCTGATAAACCGAGGGTTTAAAGCCGGCGGGTTAAAGCGGGTGCTGCATTGGCAACAGCGGCTGGCGGGCGGCTGTTGGTTATGCAGCAAACCGCTCACCCCGCCAATCCAACCGTTCACCCGGCAGATCTGACCGCTGAGCGAAATACGCCTGTCTTCCCCCCTTACCCCCGGCGATGATGAGCTGTTCCTAAACCCGCCTTACCTCGGGAAAGACGCTACGGCTCACCGCGCCACTCTGACATCTCTTACAAGCGGATGAGTTCATTCATATTTTGCAGACTGGAATTAAGGATACCTCATGAAACGAGAGGGGATTTTAAAGCACATTCCGTGGATGCTGCTGGGGATACTCGGCGCAGCCTGCCTCGGCGTGGTGGCGCTGCGCCGCGGCGAACACATCAGCGCGCTGTGGATCGTCGTCGCTTCGGTGGCGGTGTATCTGGTGGCCTACCGCTACTACAGCCTGTACATCGCCACCAAGGTGATGAAGTTGGATGCCGGCCGCGCCACCCCGGCGGTGGTCAATAACGACGGCCTCAACTACGTGCCAACCAACAAGAACGTGCTGTTCGGCCACCACTTCGCCGCCATCGCCGGCGCCGGGCCGCTGGTGGGGCCGGTGCTGGCCGCGCAGGTCGGCTACCTGCCCGGCACGCTGTGGCTGCTGGGCGGCGTGGTGCTGGCGGGGGCGGTGCAGGACTTTATGGTGCTGTTCATCTCCTCGCGCCGCAACGGCGCCTCGCTCGGTGAGATCATCAAAAAAGAGATGGGGCCGATACCGGGCACCATCGCGCTGTTCGGCTGCTTCCTGATCATGATCATCATCCTGGCGGTGCTGGCGCTGATCGTGGTGAAAGCGCTGGCGGAAAGCCCGTGGGGCGTGTTCACCGTCTGCTCCACCGTGCCGATCGCGCTGTTTATGGGCATCTACATGCGCTACCTGCGCCCCGGCCGCGTGGGTGAAGTGTCAATCATCGGCATCGTGCTGCTGGTGGCCGCCATCTGGTTCGGCGGCGTGGTGGCGCACGACCCGTACTGGGGCCCGGCGCTGACCTTTAAAGACACCACCATCACCTTCACGCTGATCGGCTACGCCTTTGTCTCCGCCCTGCTGCCGGTGTGGCTGATCCTGGCGCCGCGCGACTACCTGGCCACCTTCCTGAAAATCGGCGTGATCGTCGGGCTGGCGATCGGCATCGTGATCCTCAACCCCGAGCTGAAAATGCCGGCGGTCACCCAGTTCGTCGACGGCACCGGCCCGGTGTGGAAAGGCACCCTGTTCCCATTCCTGTTCATCACCATCGCCTGCGGCGCGGTCTCCGGCTTCCATGCGCTGATCGCCTCCGGCACCACGCCGAAGCTGCTGGCCAATGAGACCGACGCGCGCTTTATCGGCTACGGCGCGATGCTGATGGAGTCCTTCGTCGCCATCATGGCGCTGGTGGCGGCTTCCATCATCGAGCCGGGCCTGTACTTCGCCATGAACACCCCGCCGGCGGCGCTGGGCATCACCATGCCGGATCTGCACCGCCTGGGCACCGAAGACGCGCCGATGATCATGGCTTCGCTGAAGGACGTCACCGTGCACGCGGCGGCGGCGGTCAGCTCCTGGGGCTTCGTCA
Source organism: Serratia sp. CY76391 (assembly GCF_052166695.1). Classification (NCBI taxonomy): domain Bacteria; kingdom Pseudomonadati; phylum Pseudomonadota; class Gammaproteobacteria; order Enterobacterales; family Yersiniaceae; genus Serratia; species Serratia sp. CY76391. The sequence goes on along the minus strand of NZ_JBJNOJ010000006.1, from coordinate 210,195 downwards.
TCAGCCCGGAACAGATCCTGCAGACCGCCACCGACATCGGCGAACCTTCGGTGCTGAACCGCGCCGGCGGCGCACCAACGCTGGCGGTGGGCATCGCCCACGTGTTCCACCAGATCATTCCGGGCGCCAACATGGGCTTCTGGTATCACTTCGGCATTCTGTTCGAGGCGCTGTTCATCCTGACCGCGCTGGACGCCGGCACCCGCTCCGGCCGCTTTATGCTGCAGGATCTGCTGGGCAACTTCGTGCCGTTCCTGAAGAAAACCGACTCGCTGGTGGCCGGCATCGTCGGCACCGCCGGCTGCGTCGGGCTGTGGGGCTACCTGCTGTATCAGGGCGTGGTGGATCCGCTCGGCGGCGTGAAGAGCCTGTGGCCGCTGTTCGGCATCTCCAACCAGATGCTGGCTGCCGTAGCGCTGGTGCTGGGCACCGTGGTGCTGATTAAGATGAAGCGCACCCAATACATCTGGGTGACCGTGCTGCCGGCGGTGTGGCTGCTGATCTGCACCACCTACGCGCTGGGCCTGAAGCTGTTCAGCGACAACCCACAGCTGGAAGGCTTCTTCTTCCTGGCCGGCGAGTACAAACGCAAAATCGCCGAAGGCGGCGCCGAGCTGAGCGCCCAGCAGATCGCCAACATGAACCACATCGTGGTGAACAACTACACCAACGCCGGGCTGAGCATTCTGTTCCTGCTGGTGGTGTACAGCATCATCTTCTACGGGGTGAAAACCGCGATGGCGGCGCACAAGAACCCGAAACGCACCGACCAGGAAACGCCTTACGTGCCGGTGCCGCAGGCCGCGCCCGCCGACGGCGTAACTGAGGGGGAGGTCAAAGTTTCGACCCAGCATTGATGTGATTTAACGGATACCCTGCATAATGAAATCAGTTATGCAGTACCGACATGAAAGCTAACCGGTACCCAAAGGATTTCGGGCCGCAGCAAGGCGGCAAGTGAGCGACAAATCGGTAGGGAACCGATTTGAACAGCGTTTACGCTGGCCCAAAGGGTGAGCCTCAGGGATGAGGCTCATTAATCCCCAGGAGCTTACTCAAGTAAGTGACTGGGGTTCGGGAGTGCAGCCAACACCGCTGCGGTTCGAAAGACGAAGGGTAAGCAGGGTATTTGGGAGTAAGAAACTATGTTCGGAAATCTCGGCCAGGCGGGGAAGTACCTCGGGCAGGCGGCGCGCATGTTGGTGGGCGTGCCTGACTACGATACCTACGTCCAGCACATGAAAGACAACCACCCGGACAAGCCGGTGATGACCTATAAAGAATTTTTCCGCGAGCGCCAGCAAGCGCGCTACGGCGGCGACGGCAAAGGCGGCATGCGCTGCTGTTAACCCGCAGTCACAAGGATCCGTATGAAACCCATTGCAGTCACCATCCTGACCGGCTTTTTGGGCGCCGGCAAAACCACCCTGCTGCGCCACATCCTGAACGCCGAACACGGCTATAAAATCGCGGTCATCGAGAACGAGTTCGGCGAAGTGCCGATCGACGACGCGCTGATCGGCGATCGCGCCAGCCGCATCACCACGTTAAGCAACGGCTGCATCTGCTGCAGCAAGTCCAACGAACTGGCAGACGCGCTGCTGGATCTGCTGGACGGCGTCGACAGCGGCCAGCTGGCGTTCGATCGGCTGATCATCGAATGCACCGGCATGGCCGATCCCGGCCCGATTACCCAGACCTTTTTCTCGCACGAGATCCTGTGCGAGCGCTTTCTGCTGGACGGCATCATCACCCTGGTGGACGCAGCGCACGCCGAGCAGCAGCTGAGCCAGTTCAGCATCGCCCAGGCGCAGGTGGGCTACGCCGACCGCCTCCTGCTGACCAAAACCGACGTGGCGCCGGACTGCGAGGCGCTGATCCAGCGGCTGCAGCGGATGAACGCCCGCGCAGCGGTCTACCAAGTGACGCACGGCGACATCGATCTGAGCGTGCTGTTCGACATCGAAGGCTTTACGCTGAACGACAAACTCAACCTGACGCCACCCGCCCCGCTGTTCCGCCGCATCCCGCAGCCGCAGAGCGACATCCGCTCGATCGTGGTGACGCTGGAGCGCCCGCTGCCGCTGATGCAAATCTCCGAGGTGATGGAAGGCCTGCTGCTGGAATACGCCGACAACCTGCTGCGCTACAAAGGCATTCTGTCTATCGAAGACGAGCCGCGCCGCCTGCTGTTCCAGGGCGTGCAGCGGCTGTATAACGCCGACTGGGATCGGGAGTGGCTGCCGGAGGAAGAGCGCAAGAGCACGTTGGTGTTTATCGGCGTGGATCTGCCGGAGGAGGAGATTCGGGGCAGGATTGGGGGGTTGGGGTAAGATAAACCATTCCCCAGGCCAACGCGGCCCCTATCCGGCAAACTCAAGGATGAACGATGGCAAACAACGTGATGATAGTAGGATTAAAGGCGCTTAACCTGTGCGCGAGCGCCTATATCGTCATCAAACTGAGCACGGTGTTAGCCATCGGCATCATGTTTCTTATTGTCTCTTACGCCGGCGTGGAGGACGTTGGGCTGTCCAATCTCCTCGCCGGGGCGCTCATCATCCTGCCGCTGTTGGCCGTCGTCGGTGGCACACTTATCGTCTGCGCCGTCGCCGCCTATCTCAACCTAATGGCACCCTATCGTAAAAAAGCGCTGTTCTTTAGCCTGCTGTTGGGCAGCATCTCTGCGGTTGGCCTGCTGTTGCCCTACACGCGCGAGTTCGCGCTATCCACGGCACTTGCCAGCGCCCTGGCATTGGGCAGCGCGCTGGGGATTTTTACTTTGTCGAAGAGGCGGGTTCAAGCGTTGTAGCGCCTGAAAAAGACGGGTACGCGATTATGCCTTTCCCCAATACGGCCCCGCCGCCACCGACTCGCGCTCGATCAGGCTGGCCGGGAAGCTGGGGCGCTTGCTCAGCTCGCCGCCGTCCAGCATCGACAGCAGGCGGTTGATGGTCTCCTGGATCATCTCGGTGACCGGCATCTTCATGCTCGACAGCGACGGCACGGTATAGGGCGCCAATGGGATGTCGTCGAAGCCGATGACCGATACCGCCTCCGGCACCGCCACGCCACGCTCCGCCAGCCGCTTCATCGCGCCGATGGCCATTTCGTCGTTGCCGGCGACGATGGCGCTGAACGGTTGCCCGCCGGCCAGCAGCGTATCAACCGCCGCCACGCCGCTTTGCGCGTGCCATTTCCCTTCGACGATCAGCGCCTCGTTAACCGCGATGCCCTGCTGCGCCAGCGCGGATTTATAGCCGGAAAGCCGCTCCAGCCCGGTAGGGGAATCGAGCGAGCCGGTGATAAAGGCGATGTCGCGATGGCCGCGCGCGATCAGGTGCGCCACCGCCGCCGCGCCGGCGGCGTGCTGATCGCTGAAGATGCAGTAGCTGTCGTTCAACCGCAGCCGCCGGTTGATCACCAGAATCGGCTGGCGGTGTTGGGAGACGATCTCGTCCATTTCCGCGATCGACAGAAAACGCGGGTAGATGATCACCCCGTCGCAGCGCAGATCCAGCAAAAACTGAATGGCGGCCCGCTCCTCTTCGGCGGTGTGCTTGCCGTCCGCCAGGATCAGTTGGCGGCCGTTCGCCTCCATGATGCGCGCCGACTGCGCCATCAGTTCGCTGAAATAGTTGCCGCTGTAGAGGGTGTTGGTGACCACCAGGCCGAGGGTTTGGGTGGTGTTGGTCGCCAGGCTGCGCGCCAGCAGATTGGGCCGATAGCCGGTTTCCGCGATGGCTTTATCCACCAACGCGCGTTTCTCCTCGCTGACATAGCCGCTGCCGGACAAAACGCGCGACACCGTCGCCTTTGAAACGCCGGCCTTTTTCGCCACCTCGAGTATCGTTGCCATCTGTGCGCCGCCAAAATCCATGGGTTCAGCGCAGTCTACCCAAGACGCCCGGCGTTTGGAACGTTTTCACGCCCCTGCACAGCGGTATGCGCTTACCCCTGACGATCCAGATCACGAAAACGCAACGCCAAAAACCATAGTTCTTGCCAACAACAAAACACAAATACATGATTTTGTGAAACCGGTTTCTTGTGGGCGTTTCATACGGATGGAACGACGGATCGCCCAGGCAGTAAATATTCGCCTTTGGGCTATCCGAATTGCTATCTGAGAGACGACACGCCATGCCGAAGAACTACGCAGAGATCTCGCACGCCATCGTGGCCGCCCTGGGCGGCACGGGCAATATCGAGGCCGTGACCCACTGCATGACCCGCCTGAGATTCGTGGTGAAAGACAAAGCGCGGATCGACACGCCGGCGCTGAAGGCCATCGACGGCGTGCTGGGCGTGGTGCACAGCGGCGAGCAGTGCCAGGTGATCATCGGCAACGAGGTGGCCAAGGCCTATCAGGCGGTGCTGGCGCTCGGCATGCCGGGCGCGGCGGCCCCCGCCGCCCCGGTAAAACGCCGGCTCACCCTGAAGGGCATCGGCGCCGGCATTCTCGACGCGCTGGTGGGCACCATGTCGCCCCTGATCCCCGCCATCATCGGCGGCTCGATGGTGAAGCTGCTGGCGATGATCCTGGATATGGCCGGGGTATTCGAGAAAGGCTCCTCGACCCTCGTCATCCTCAATGTGATCGGCGACGGCGCGTTCTTCTTCCTGCCGGTGATGGTCGCCGCCTCGGCGGCGCTGAAGTTCAAAACCAACATGTCATTGGCGATCGCCATCGCCGGGGTGCTGGTGCATCCCAACTTTATCGATCTGATGGCCAAGGCGGCGCAGGGCCAGGCGGTGGAATTCGCCTTCATCCCGGTGACGGCGGTGAAATACACCTACACGGTGATCCCGGCGCTGGTGATGACCTGGATCCTGTCGCACATCGAACGCGGGGTGGATCGCATCACCCCGGCGGTGACCAAGAACTTCCTCAAGCCGATGCTGATCGTGCTGATCGCCGCGCCGATCGCCATTCTGCTTATCGGGCCGCTCGGCATCTGGATCGGCAGCGGCATCTCTGCGCTGGTGTACACCGTGCACGGCTACCTGGGCTGGCTTTCCGTGGCTATTATGGGGGCGATTTGGCCGCTGCTGGTGATCACCGGCATGCATCGGGTATTTACCCCGACCATCATCCAGACCATCGCCGAGACCGGCAAAGAGGGCATGGTGATGCCTTCGGAGATCGGCGCCAACCTGTCGCTCGGCGGCGCTTCGCTGGCGGTGGCGCTGAAAACCAAGAACCGCGAGCTGCGCCAGACCGCGCTGGCCGCCGCCGCTTCCGCCATCGTGGCGGGGATTTCCGAACCGGCGCTGTACGGCGTGGCGGTGCGCCTGAAGCGGCCGCTGATCGCCAGCCTGATCAGCGGCTTCGTCTGCGGCGCGGTCGCCGGCATCGGCGGGCTGGCCAGCCATTCGATGGCCTCGCCCGGGCTGTTCACCAGCGTGCAGTTCTTCGATCCGGCCAACCCAATGAGCATCGTGTGGGTGGTGGCGGTGATGGCGCTCTCGGTGGTGCTGTCGTTCGCGCTCACGCTGATGCTGGGCTTCGAGGATCTGCCGGAAAACGCCGCCGCGCCCGGCCAAACCGCACCGGCGGCGAACGCCGCCAGCGCAACGCATTGAGACACCAGAGGATTGCATGTCCGATTCAACATTCCCTAAAGGATTTTTATGGGGCGGCGCTTTGGCCGCCAACCAGGCGGAAGGCGGCTATCGCGAGGGCGGCAAAGGGCTGACCACCGTCGATATGCTCCCGCACGGCGCCAACCGCATGGCGGTCAAACTCGGGCTGGAGAAGCGCTTTAGCCTGCGCGACGACGAGTTTTACCCCAGCCACGACGCCATCGATTTCTACCACCGCTACCGCGACGACATCGCGCTGATGGCGGAGATGGGCTTTACCGTGTTCCGCACCTCCATCGCCTGGAGCCGGATTTACCCCAACGGCGACGAGCTGACGCCCAACCCCGAAGGCATCGCCTTCTACCGCAGCCTGTTCGAAGAGTGCCGCCAATACGGCATCGAGCCGCTGGTGACCCTGTGCCATTTCGACGTGCCGATGCACCTGGTGACCGAATACGGCTCCTGGCGCAGCCGCAAGATGGTGGAGTTTTTCACCCGCTACGCCCGCACCTGCTTCGAAGCCTTCGACGGACTGGTTAAATACTGGCTGACCTTCAACGAGATCAACATCCTGCTGCACAGCCCGTTCTCCGGCGCCGGGCTGGTGTTTGAAACGGACGAAAACCCCGAACAGGTGAAATACCAGGCCGCGCACCACGAACTGGTGGCCAGCGCGCTGGCGACGCGCATCGCCCACGAAGTGAACCCCGCCAACCAGGTGGGCTGCATGCTGGCCGGCGGCAACTTCTACCCGTGGTCCAGCAAGCCGGAAGACGTGTGGGCCGCGCTGGAGAAAGACCGCGAGAACCTGTTCTTTATCGACGTGCAGGCGCGCGGCGCTTATCCCTCCTACGCCGCCCGCGTATTCCGTGAGAAAGACGTCAGCATCGTCATGGAACCGGAAGACGCCGACATCCTGAAACACACCGTCGACTTCGTCTCCTTCAGCTACTACGCCTCGCGCTGCGCCTCCACCGACATGAACGACAACAACAGCAGCGCCGCCAACGTGGTGAAATCGCTGGCGAACCCGCACCTGCCGCGCAGCGACTGGGGCTGGGGCATCGATCCGCTGGGGCTGCGCATCACCATGAACATGATGTACGACCGCTACCAAAAACCGCTGTTCCTGGTGGAAAACGGCCTGGGCGCACACGACGAGTTCAATGCAGCAGGCGAGATAGAAGACGACTACCGCATCAGCTACCTGCGCGAACACATCCGCGCCATGGCCGACGCCATCGCCGACGGCGTGCCGGTGCTGGGTTACACCACCTGGGGCTGCATCGACCTGGTGGCCGCCTCGACCGGCGAAATGAGCAAGCGCTACGGCTTTGTCTACGTCGACCGCGACGACCAGGGCAACGGCACCCTCGCCCGCACCCGCAAGAAATCGTTCTGGTGGTATAAGAAAGTGATCGCCAGCAATGGGGGGGATTTGGGGTAGGTTTGGGCAGGGGGTTAGCGTGGGGTGCGGAGGGCTTCCAACCTAAGTTGATTGCCTTCCTGCTGTACAGCGAATTCGGCGACGAATTCACGCGTAGAGGGAAACTCACCCGCCTGCTGTTTCTTGATGGAGACCAGCTTCGCGGAGAAATGGTATTGCTGCCCCGGCGTAAATACGTAGCCCTCATCAGGGACGCACTGATTGGGGGCGATATCCCGCAGCGGCTTGAAGAATTTGAATGTGCGGTTCTGCGCCTCATCCAATCGGTAAATCGAGATACCCGCGAGCTTTTCGTCTCCCTGCGGCTGAACGGTGATGCATACTTTGCCCTCACGCAAGCCGGCGGTAGCGGGATAGTCTACGGGGATACGATCGCCTATCGACGGACAGCCGGCGAGCAGGAAGGGGAATGCGAGGGGGAAGATCCGTTTCATTTTGTCTCTGCGTTATCTGCTGCCCTGTGTGTTATTTTCAATTTCGTAAACACCATTGAGCTTTGTCACTTTGAAGTGAGCAATAAAGGCCCTGCCGGAAACATCCTGCAGGTTTCTGCGCTTCTCAATCGGCACAAAATTTAGCCTCATGCTGTAGGTATGATTTTCCTGAAACGGGTAATCGTTCTGCGTAACGCAAATGCCCTTTTTAAGATCCTGATTCCCCACCTCAATCAATTTCTCATCAGCATCACCACTGAGATAGAGCGTATCTGGCCTTTCGTTTTCCTTTGGTGAAGGATAGATACAGATGTCGCCATTCTCTTTAGCATGGGCGGCGATAGGGATATCCGGCGCATAGCGCTGATCGAGACGATCGACGGTGCAGGCGCTCAGTAATGCTGCACCGAAATTGATAAGCAAGAAATTAGCTTTCATCATATTCTATTATTTATAAATCTTAATGAAAAATATTATCCATGAATGGATGACTGATAATTCAATACAAAGATGATATGCCGAATTGCGAGGTACATCCCAATCATAAAAGCAAATAAACTGTAATTCCATACAGCTTATTTTTTCCTTTTACTGATAACGCTATAGTTTTTCCGCTGCGGCAAAATCCGCAGCCGGAGTTAGCGTTCCGAATCTGACATACTACCGCTGTATTATGTAATAATGCAGCAGCTTTAGTTCACTCCAAATAATGGTGGCTCAGGCGGGGGCTTCGCAAGAAGCGCCGGTTCGTATGTCCCGGTGACGCTAACCCCGTCTGGGCTACCACCCGAGTTTAGCGTCTCTGGTGATAGTCATTAGCTAATGACATACGGAGATGCACCCATGACAAAGGTTCCCACGACAGAATCCGTTACAAGTACCCTCACTCTCTACCGCCAACTGTTTAACCGCCTCGATCTCAGCGCTTTTAACCCTTCAGAACTTTTAGACCTGGCCGCCCTCTCCGCCGAACAGGCGGAAGATTTGTGCCACGGCCTGATGCTGTTTGGCCAGTTACTACAAAAGCACCCACAGCTGGATGCCGAAGGCTGGGAGCAGCTGAATCGCTATCTCAACGCCACAGCGCATCTGGTTCCTGCGCTATGTAACCTGTATGGACGTGCGCTGCGGGAGATGGAAGGTGTAGAACGATGAACTGTAGTGGCAGTGCTGGCTTTTGACCAGCACTGCTACACTAACCTCATTGTCTACATCCAGACCTGAAGGAAATTTACTGGATATTTATCCATACACCTTTTAACTGGGTATACTGAGTGATAAGCTATCACTAAGTCGTTCCACATTTGGAAAATGTTATTATGCAAGAGTTCCAAGAGTATGCCAGAAAGCTGCGTGTCGAAGCAGAACATCAGCAACAAACCAGACAAGAGCAAGACAAAGCTCTGGTCGAGAAACTGGTAGAAATTTATGATCAAAAAGCCATAGCTGAGCTTTTGCGTGAGGTCAGCGGGAGCTACGAGTGGACTCGTGAGTCACTCAATCGTTGGCTGAAGGGGAAAACCCCACAAAAAGTTTTGACAGAGGAAGAGTTCAAGTTACTTAGATCGATGTTGCCGGAACCTTCCCGGTTTCACCCCAACTACAAATTCCGTTTTATCGATCTGTTTGCTGGTATCGGTGGCATTCGCAAAGGTTTTGAAGACATCGGTGGGCAGTGCGTGTTTACCAGTGAATGGAACAAAGAAGCAGTTCGTACCTACAAAGCGAACTGGTACTGCGATCCTGAACATCACAAATTTAATTCAGATATACGTGAAATAACTCTTAGCGAAGATAATGATGTCTCCGTTCAGGATGCATATAAAAATATAGATAAAGAAATTCCTGATCACGATGTCTTACTCGCAGGCTTCCCCTGCCAGCCATTCTCCCTTGCAGGGGTATCCAAGAAGAATTCACTTGGCCGTGCTCACGGTTTCGAGTGTGAGACTCAGGGTACATTGTTTTTTGATGTTGCACGGATCATTGCTGCAAAAAAACCCGCAATCTTTCTTCTAGAAAACGTTAAAAATCTTAAAAGCCATGATAAAGGAAAAACATTTAAAATTATCATGGAGACGTTAGATGAATTAGGTTATGAAGTTGCTGATGCTCAGGCTTCAGGCCCTGGCGATCCTAAAATCATCGATGGAAAAAACTTCTTGCCTCAACATCGTGAACGTATTGTGTTAGTGGGATTCCGCCGCGATCTCAATATTCATAGTGGTTTTACATTGAACGACTTAAATCGTTTCTTCCCAGAGAATCGCCCATCTTTCGGTGAGTTATTAATAGATAACCCACCTGAAAAATATATTCTTACGGAGCATCTATGGAAGTATTTGTATAACTACGCAAAAAAACATCAGGCTAAAGGAAATGGATTTGGTTTTGGCTTAGTCGATCCGAAAAATAAGACAAGTATTGCCAGAACGCTCTCGGCACGCTATCACAAAGACGGTTCAGAAATTCTCATCGACAGGGGTTGGGACATGAAGCTTGGTGAAACAAATTTCTCAGATCCCAAAAACCAGGCTAACAGACCACGCCGTTTAATGCCTAAAGAGTGCGCCAGAATTATGGGTTTTGAAAAACCTGATGGCGAATCATTCCGCATCCCGGTTTCAGATACTCAGGCATACCGGCAATTCGGTAACTCAGTCATTGTTCCCGCTTTTGCAGCCGTTGCTAAGTTGCTTGAACCTTACATTGTTTCTGCCGTTGAAAAAGATAACAGTAAAGCTGCTTAAGGTGAAAAATGGCTGATGTGCATACCCCCGCAGTCAGAAGTAAAAATATGCGGGCCATACGCAATCAAAATACAGCCATTGAGAAAAAGCTATCCCAGCTTCTGGACGAAGCGGGGATAGCTTACCGTACTCAAGCTACGGACCTGCCAGGTAAACCTGATTTTGTTATCGATGCATATAAAGCAGTCATCTTTGTTCATGGATGCTTCTGGCATCAACATGATTGCTATCTGTTCAAGATACCAGCTACAAGAACAGATTTTTGGCTAAAAAAAATTGATTCAAATGTGAAACGAGATAATAAAGTAACGGAATTATTATCAGAGCAAGGATGGCGCGAGTTGATTATATGGGAGTGCGCCATGAAAGGACGGCTCAAGCTTTCAACCAGCGCACTGTCAGAAAGAATTGAAGAATGGTTATGCGCAAGTGAGCACCACGCCTGTATCGATACTAAAGGCATTCATCATCTAAATGACTAGTTCACTAACCTTCCATTCCGCATAGGGAAAACCCAGCCAAAATCAAAAATATCATCTTCTATCATCGACATCTATCTTACAAAATGGATAATAGTCCCATGATAGTTATTTATGTATCGATGAGAGGCGTTAAGTGTCGAACTTTCAAAATTGGCTAAATGAAAAGTCATCAAATGATTGGTATATTCACATAAAACGGCTTTCTGCAAACGATACAGGTGCTACCGGCGGCCATCAGTCAGGTGTTTACCTACCGAAGAACGCAGCAAATTTTTTGTTTCCTTCAATTAACAGAATCGATGAAGAGAATCCCTCTGTAGAACTTATCGCTAAAACACTTTCCCATAATGTGAGCGATACTCAGGTTAGAGCTGTCTATTATAACAGCAAACCGAGAACTCTTAACCCCAAGGGCAGGAATGAAACACGAATTACCTGCTGGGGTGGTAAAAAAAGTCCACTTCAAAACCAGAAAAATACAGGTGCATTAGCTATATTCTGCTTCTCTGCATCCGATAACCTAAAAGACTGTGATCTTGTCGAAGTATGGGTATGCAGCTCCATTGATGAAGAAGACTTAGTTGAAACAATTATTGGAGAAGTACTTCCTGGAACCGCATTATCAGGGTTATCGACACAACTTCTCGGCGGTTTCGCTATCGATGATACAAACTGGAAATCTCGGAATTATGAAATACCCGAGCACTGGAAAGTCACATTCCCTAGTGGAAGCGAGATCATTGAATACTTACCAAAAATATTTAAATTCAAGGGTGAAACTCCTGACAAACTTCTGTTAGAGAGAAGAGAAAAAGAATACGATCTCTTCCGTCAGGTCGAAGAGCTCCATGTTCTTGACAAAGTTAAAGAGGGATTTGATTCTGTTGAAGATTTCATCAAGCTCGCAAACTCAGTAAGCAATCGCCGTAAATCTCGCTCAGGAAAGTCTCTTGAGATGCACCTAGAGAAAATTTTCGTCGCAAACGGATTGGTAAAATTCACAACACAGAGTGTCACAGAAGGAAAGAAGAAGCCTGATTTTCTTTTCCCTTCAGAAATAGATTATCACAATCCTGCTTACCCAGCTGAAAAATTAAGAATGCTTGCTGTAAAAACGACTTGTAAAGATCGCTGGAGACAAGCACTTAATGAAGCAGATCGCATTGATAAAATACACTTATTTACCCTGCAGGAAGGCGTTTCAATCAATCAATTTAAAGAAATGAAAGATGCAGGTGTTACATTAGTAGTGCCAAAGCCATTACATGATAAATATCCTAGAGAAATAAGGGGTGAATTAATTTCATTATACGACTTTATTGAGGAAACTAAAATAGAAGGTGGAGAGTGATTTTTATGCTCTCATGAACGGTACTATAGATTTCACAGATGGTAATACTATGACTAAAGGAACGATTCGCTTTCGCGCTTCATGTATAAAAACATTGTCTGCCGTAGAAGCAAGGCCAGAAAGGTCAAATCAACATGAATTTAATGGTGTAAAAGAGCTAAAATCGCTATTTGGTTTAACTGGATTTAGCAAAGATGCCATATTTTCAATTCGAGGTGATGATATAAAATGCACAGCTAATATAACATGGTACGATGCCAGAGAGGCGCACCCAACGCGTTCAGAATATCGTCTTTATTTCAATGACAATATTGTTATGCAAATGGCGGAGGAAGGAGATGACATAGTTCTAGGCTTCGACTCTACTGAGAACATACATATAATATTAATAAAGAGAGGAGTATTAAAAGATGACAATATAAAAGGATGGAGAATTGTCTAATGTAAAACCACATACAGCCACAATTAAAAAATAAGAAGCTCATTGTAATGATGGGCTACCTTTTTCATATAAATCACATCAACATCTATTCTTTCATGAAAAAGATAATTACTCCCAACGTGTCATTAAATAATCCACCCGCTATTTTATCAGTTATTATTTTAGACTTACTCCATATAAAAGGTTAAATATAAAATCAACATCATTCTAACCAGAAAGATGTTGCATTCATCAAGAGTAAAATTAAACTCACTGATACCTAGAGCACACTTCTCAGCGTCTAAAACCACTGAGTCATAAACATATATATATTCATAAAAATCGGTATCCTCCTGGTTCTATATATTGATATTTAATCATTATTTACTGTATCGATCTCATTGAAATACATGCAAGATTTACCCTCTACGATCTTACTTTTTACTTGATAGAGATTGAGTCTATCACACTATTTTCAGTCAGATAGAAAAGAGGAAAAAGAACGAATAAATATTTTCTCACAACGGTAAATTTGCATTTTTTATAGGATTTTCAGGGCAAAAAGAAATGAAATTCATTATCATGACGATATTCTATTTTGCTATAAAATTAAAACCTAATTCTATTTCAATACAACCTCTTCACCCCGTTTCCATACAATAAACCTAGCCTCATAAGGATGCAAAGGTGTACTGACAATAACACTGTATCCTTCACCAGGGATAAAGTCATACTCACCAATGCCGGGAACACACTTCCCCGGTTCCAATGCAACAGGCGTGTTTGCATATGAATTTTCATAGACATAATTATCATTGCCATATTTCCATATAGCTACTTTCAGAATGGACTCTTCTCTTTCCATGTCATTCTTATCGACAAAAACGCAGATCTTGCTGCCGACGGCCGTTGCTTTTGCCGGGCGTAAATTAACTTTATCCCCCATAGGACAACCAGAGATAAAAAGAGGAATAAAGAGTAAGAGGAGTTTTTTCATTGTGGGAGTCCTGTGCTTCCTATTACAGGTTATAAATTCTATAGAATTAATAAATTGCTCTCATGATAATCTTTAGTTAAAAAATCTCATTGCAATCTAATCGGGCTTCAGCATCATGCTTTCATCTTTCTTCCACACAACAAAACTGGTCCGATAAGAGTTCAGCGGTGTTCTTACCAACACGGTGTATCCTTCATCAGCGATAAAACTAAACTCACCGATACCTGGAACACACTTGTTGGCCTCCAACGCTACCGGATTGTAGGCATATGACTTTTCATAAACATAGTCATCCCCTCCCTGTCTCCAGATGGCGATATTCAGTATGGATTCATTTTTTACGATATCATTCTCATTAAAAAAGACGCAGACTTTACCGTCTACGATCTTACTTTGTACTTGATAGAGGTTAAACTTGTCACCCGTTGGGCAACCCGAGATAAAAAGAGGAAGAAGAAGGAATAAATATTTTCTCATAGCGGCAGCCCTGCGCTTCTGATTATGGGTTGAAATTGTGACAATGTCCGTCTGTCCACTATCCCGATGAGTTTCCTGTTTGGCAAGCGGAAAAAGGTATTCGCCCCATATCTCTTGAGAATGAAATAGTCCGCAATTATCGATGCCTGCTGTTCCATGCTGTAGTGGCGCAGCAAAGGTTGATCAAGCCGATATTGATAGCTCACCGCCCAACTGAGAAGCCCACGGGTACGCACCCACATGCCTTTTTGATGCTGCCAAACATGTGCCATCTCGTGGATAAACAGGTGCTGTGCCAAATGATGCACCGTAAAATCAGGTCGGTATAAAGCTCTGCGAAAGTACAACTCCCCATTCGGGCTCATCGCCGTGTACTGATTCTGCAGCCCAAACGGCAGGTAGCTGTCGCAGTGAACCAACACGCTCTGATAGAAAATGGTGCTGCCAAACACCGAACGCGCCAGATTGACTTCGCCCGGCGTTAACGCCCGCGTGCTCCCTTCCTGTTGTGGCTCCATCCTGGAACTCCTTGATCCGAAAGAGTCCAATGAAACGCCATTTTAGCCTTTAAGGTCAATCAGATAGGCCTTAGGAAAGCATCAGGAAGATCCGGTTTTTACTGAAATGGGAAATACGTCAATACAGAGTAAAGTGGATAGGTAATTGCAGCGGGCAGATTCCAGGCACAAAAAAACCACCTCTCGGTGGCTTCTTGTTCGCGCGGTACTTAATGGTGCCGAAGGCCGGACTCGAACCGGCACGTATCTCTACGGTTGATTTTGAATCAACTGCGTCTACCGATTTCGCCACTTCGGCACTGAAGTAGTATGCGGAAAACGGGTGCATTATACCTTCCCGCGATCGTCACGCAACACTTATCCGTTGTTCAATGAGTTAAGTGTCGAAAAAAGCGCCGCCGCGCACGTTTGTTCGCCCTTTCTCGCCGCCCCGTCTCTCCCGCCTTCACAACCCCTGTGGCTTATCACATTAATTATCACAAGATGGTGTTACGCAGCGAAACCACAAAAAATAAAAAAACCAACGTTTAATCATAAAGTTATCATCTTAAAATCACCCAACCTCCACGCCGACATTTGTGATAACCGTCGCTTACTTGTTAACCGCGATGGTTGAAGATGTTGCTCCATAACAAAAAATAACAGCTTCGCGGCGCCCCTGCCCGCCGCCGGGGCCACAGGAGCGAACATGATCCCGTCCGAACGCCGCGATTACATCTATCGCTATGTGCACGAGTACCAGTTGGCGAGCATCAGCGCGCTGTCGGAGCTGATGAGCGTTTCCCACATGACGGTGCGGCGCGATATCCGCGTGCTGGAAGAGCAAGGCAAAGTGGTCAGCGTCAGCGGCGGCGTGCGCCTGAGCGAAGCGCTGCGCCAGGAGCTGGCCTATTGCGAGAAGGCGCAGCTGCACCATCGCCACAAGCGCGAGATCGGCAAATACGCCGCCGGGCTGGTGGAAGACGGCCAGGTGGTCTATCTGGACGCCGGCACCACCACCTTCGAGATCGCCCGCAGCCTGGCGGAGCGCTTCAATCTGACGGTGGTCACCAACGATTTCTCCATCATTCAGCACCTGATGAACCGCCCGCAGCTCAGTCTGTTCCACACCGGCGGCCTGGTGGATCAGCGCAACTACTCCTGCGTCGGCAACAGCGCCGCCATGCTGTTGCGCAGCCTGAACATCGACGTGGCCTTTATCAGCACCAGCTCGTGGGATCTGGAGCACGGCCTCTCCACGCCGCACGAGGAGAAGGTGCTGGTCAAGCAGGCGCTGTTAGAGGTCGCCCGCCGCCGGGTGCTGGTCTCAGACAGCAGCAAATACGGCAAATACGGCATGTTCCGCGTCTGTCCGCTGGAGGCGCTGAACGACATCATCTGCGACGCCGCGCTCCCGCCGGAAGCGCAGCAACAGCTGCGCGAGCGCGGGCTGCAACTGCACAGCGTTCAACTCTGATAACAACAACACTAGGGAAAGGAGCATCATATGAATATCGTCATCACCGGCGGCGCCGGTTTTCTCGGCCAGCGGCTGGCGAAAGCGCTGCTGCACGGCGGCTGCCCACTGGCCTTCGACAAGCTGATCCTGGCGGACATCACCCCGCCGCCTGCCCCGCTGCCGGATGCGCGCCTGCAGTGTCTGGCGCTCGATCTGTCGCAGCCCGGCGCGGCGGAGCGGCTGATCGACGCCGACTGCGGCGTGCTGTTCCATCTGGCGGCCATCGTCAGCAGCCATGCGGAGAGCGATTTCGATCTCGGCATGCAGGTCAATTTCGACGCTACCCGCCAATTGCTGGAAGCGGCACGCCGCCGCGCCCCGGGCATGAAGTTCATCTTCACCAGTTCATTGGCGGTGTTCGGCGGTGAGCTGCCGCCGGTGATCGACGATCGCTGCGCGGTCACCCCGCAATCCTCCTACGGCGCGCAGAAGGCGATGTGCGAGCTGCTGATCAACGACTATGCGCGCAAAGGCTTCGTCGATGGCCGCGTGCTGCGCCTGCCCACCATCAGCGTGCGGCCAGGCAAGCCAAACAAAGCAGCCTCGTCGTTCGCCAGCGGCATCATCCGCGAGCCGCTGCACGGCGAGCCGGCGGTGTGCCCGGTAGACGCCGAGCTGGCGCTGTGGCTCTCCAGCCCGGCGGCGGTGGTGCGCAACTTCATTCACGCCGCCACGCTGCCCGCGTCGGCGTTCGGCGCGCTGCGCACGCTCAACCTGCCCGGCATCAGCGTGCGCGTGCGGGAGATGCTGGAGGCGCTGCGCGCGGTGGCCGGTGACGCCGTCGCCGCGCGGGTGCGCTTCGAGCCGGACGCCGCCATCAACCGCATCGTCGCCGGCTGGCCGGGCGAATTCGATACCCGGCGGGCGCAGCAGTTGGGCTTCACCGCCGATGAAAGCTTCGAGCAGGCTATCCGCGCCTTTATCCGCGACGACATGCCGCAGGGCGGGAGCTGATCATGACGATGTATACCCCAATCATCGGGCTGGCGGTGGCGGTGTTCGCGCTGATCTTCCTGGTGTTGCGCACCCGCGTGCATGCGCTGATCGCCATGCTGATCGCCGCCTCCATCGCCGGCATAACCGGCGGCATGGGCGCCGCGCAAACCGTCGACGCCATCACCAAAGGGTTCGGCTCCACGCTCGGCAGCATCGGCATCGTCATCGGGCTGGGGGTGATGATGGGCCGGGTGCTGGAAGTCTCCGGCGCCGCCGAGCAGATCGCCTACAGCTTTATCAAATGGCTGGGCAAAAAGCGCGAAGAGTGGGCGCTGGCCATCACCGGTTATATCGTCAGCATCCCGATCTTCGTCGATTCGGCGTTCGTCATCCTCTACCCGCTGGTCAAGGCGCTGGCGAAAAAGGGCAAGCGCAACCTGCTGACGCTCGGCGTCGCGCTGGCGGGCGGGCTGATCCTCACTCACCACGCGGTGCCGCCGACGCCGGGGCCGCTGGGCGTGGCGGGCATCTTCGGCGTGGATATCGGCGCCATGATGCTGGCCGGGCTGGTGCTGGCCATCCCCTGCGTGATCGGCATCGTGCTGTATGCACGCTGGCTGGGGGCGCGCTACCCGGACTTTACGCCGCAGGAAGAGGAAGCGCCGCAGGATCTGCGCGCCGCGCATCAGCAGTATCTGGCGGAAAAAGAAGGCAAGGCGCTGCCGAGCCTGGCGCTGTCGCTGCTGCCGATCCTGACGCCGATCGGGCTGATCTTCGTCAATGCGGTCAACCACATGCTGGCCAAGCGCGAGGGCCTGGGCTGGCTGGCGGAAAGCCTGTGGGGCCAGAGCTTCGCGTTTCTCGGCTCGCCGATGATCGCGCTGGCGATCAGCGTGCTGTTGGCGGTGTACACCCTGATGCCGCACGCCGATAAGCACGACACGCTGGAGCGGCTGGAGGAAGGCCTGCAAACCGCCGGCATCATCCTGCTGGTCACCGGCGCCGGCGGCGCGCTGGGGGCGGTATTGCGCGAGAGCGGCGCCGGCACGCAGCTGGCGGAGCACGTCGCCGGGCTGCCGATCTCGCCGGTGCTGATCCCGTTCGTCATCGCCACGCTGGTGCGGGTGATCCAGGGTTCCGGCACGGTGGCGATGATCACCGCCGCGTCGATCTCGGCGCCGATCGTCAGCCTGCTGCCCGGCGTCAATATGCTGGCGGCGGCGCAGGCGGCCACCATGGGCGCGCTGTTCTTCAGCTACTTCAACGACAGCATGTTCTGGGTGGTCAACCGCATGATGGGCATCAAGGATGTGCGCCAGCAGATGATGGTGTGGTCGGTACCCACTACTATCGCCTGGGCCATCAGCCTGGGCGGCGTCATACTGCTGGACTGGCTGCTGTAACGCCGCGGCAGAAACGGCAAGGGCGCGATCCTGACGGAATCGCGCCCTTTTTCTTTTCCTCTCGCTCGTTGCGCCGCTTTCATAACAAAAGCGCAAAACCGATCACAATTTCACCAATAGATGATTTTAAAGCCATATGAAAGAGAATAAGGTGAGTAAATAAAATCAAATGAAAATAAAAGAAGGATAAACACAATGAATGAAACAACCAGACGCATGGCCAGGTTGATCGATCTGAGCGCAGTGCAGGCCACCAATACCGAGGAAGACGTGCGCCACTGCGCCGCGCTGGCCGGCCACTATCGCATCATCTCGGTGCACGTGCTGCCGTGCTGGACGCGTTTCCTCAGCACTTTGCTGCCGGAGCGCGGCCAGGCAGACGTGATGATTGGCGGGCCGGTCGGTTTTCCCGGTGGTGGGCAAACCACCGATCTCAAGGTGCAGGAGGTGCGCCAGCTGATCGCCGAGGGCGCGCGCGAGGTCGATATGGTGGTGAACATCGGTAAGGTGCTGTCGGGGGATTACGACTACGTGCGCGAAGATCTGCACCGGGTAGTCGAGGCCGCCGCGCCGGTGCCGGCCAAAGTCATTCTGGAGACGCACTATCTGAACGAGCAACAAATCCGTCGGGTGTGCGACATCGCCGTCGAAGTCGGCATGGCCTGGGTGAAAACCTCCACCGGCTGGGCACCGACCGGCGCTACGGTAGAGAAAGTGGCGATCATCGCCGATCAGTTGCGTGGCCGCATCCAGATCAAAGGGGCCGGCGGTATTCGCGATCTGGACACGGTGCGCGCGCTGTATCGGCTGGGCGTACGCCGCTTTGGCATGAGCGCGGCGGCCACCCAGCGCGTGCTGGAGCAGCTCGAACAGGATCCAGGCCTGTTTCCGGAACTGAACGATAACTAATCTTGCGCGATCCCAGCGCACGCTTCTGCGAGTGGCCCGCGCCATCCGCCACGGGAGTGATAACAATGAAAGATTTACTTCTTACCCTTGATATCGGCACCGGCAGCACCCGCGCCGGGCTGGTCACCAACACCGGGGAAATCCTTGGCTTCGCGCAGCGCGAGTACGAGCAGATCACGCCGCAGGCCGGCTGGTCGGAACAACCGCCTTCGCTGTGGTGGCAGTGCGTCTGCCAGTGTACGCAGGAGCTGCACGCGCGCTACGCCGAATACTGGCCGCGTATCGCCGCCGTCGGCGCCTGCGGGCAAATGCACGGCACGGTCTTGCTCGACGCCGACGGCGAACTGGTCGTCGATCGCGCCATGCTGTGGAACGACAAACGCGCACAGCCGCAGGTGGCGCGCTTTAGCCACCAGCAGCCGCCGCAGCCTTGGCTGGAACTGTTGAATAATCCCCCCACCGCCGCCTGGCCGGCGTTCAAGCTGGCCTGGCTGCGCGAGCATCATCCATCGCAGTGGGAGCGCATCGCCACGGTGTTGATGCCGAAGGATTACGTCAATTTCCGACTCTGCGGCGTACGCGCCACCGATTACAGCGAAGCCTCCTGCTATTACCTGATGGACAGCGCCACGCTGCAGTGGTCGCCAGAGGCGCTGCGGCAGTTCGGGTTGCGCGCCGATCAGCTGCCCGCCATCTATCTCTCCAGCGAAGTGATTGGCCACATTACGCCCGCAGCGGCGAGCGCCACCGGTCTGCCGCCGGGGGTGCCGGTAGTGGCGGGCACGGCGGATATGGCCGCTACCCTGCTCGGCTCCGGCGTCTATCAGGCTGGCATCGCCTCCGACAGCACCGGCACCTCCACGTTACTCACCGTGGTTTCGGAGCACCCGTTGCTCTCCGCCAGCGTCAACAACCTGCACCTGGCCAACTCGGCCTGGGGCGGTTTTACTCTGCTCGATGCCGGTGGCGACGCCATGCGCTGGGCGCGTTCGGCGCTGAGCGCCGGCCAACTCAGCCACCAGCAGATGCTCGATATGGCGGCCGACGTACCGCCGGGCGCCGAGGGGCTGCTGTTCCTGCCCTACCTGACCGGCGAGCGGCTGGCGGAACACACCAACTCGCGCGCGCAGTTCTTCGGCCTGCAGCGCAAGCATAGACAGGCGCACCTCTACCGCGCGGTGCTGGAAGGGGTGGCGCTGGCGTCCTTGCGCAATCTGCAGCAGCTCAGGCGCCACGCGCAGGAGCCGGAGGCAATGATCGCCTCCGGCGGCGGCGCACGCAGCCCGCTGTGGCTGCAGATCAAGGCCTCCGTCTACAACCTGCCGCTGCTGCAGACGCGCAATCAGGAGAACGGCACTACCGGCTGCGCGATCGTCGCCGGGGTCGGCGTCGGGCTGTTCAGCAGTTTCGCCCAGGGGGTGAGCCGCACCGTCAGCATCGAGCGCGAATTTACCCCCGATCTGCGCCAACACGAACACTATCTGCGCTGCTTTGAGCTGTTCGAGCAGCTCTATCACCAGGCGCAGCCCCTCTACGAGCAGCTTGACGTTATTAGCTCGTTCTCTTTTTCTCCGGATGAAGGAACACCGCAATGAGCGACTCTCTGATTAACAAAGGCGACGTGGCACAACACGCCGCGGCCGAAAGCATCGACCGCAGCGCCTATCTGCCCGCCACGCCTTGGCTGCAGCTGATGCTGGTCTGCTGCCTGTTCGCCCTGTGGGGCATGGCCGGCAACCTGAACGACATCCTGATCGCCCAGTTCAAGAAGGGGTTCGATCTGTCGGATACCCAAACCGCACTGGTGCAGTCGATCTTCTTCCTCGGCTACTTCATGATGGCGCTGCCCGCCGCAGCGGTGATCAAACGCTACTCGTACAAGGTGGCGATCGTGATCGGCCTGTGCCTGTACGCGCTCGGCTGCTTCCTGTTTATCCCGGCAGCGCAGATCATGACCTACGGCGCCTTCCTGGCCTGCCTGGGGGTGATCGCCACCGGGCTGTCGTTCCTGGAAACCTCCGCCAATACCTACTCCAGCTTGCTGGGGCCGCTGGAAACCTCCACCCAGCGCATCAACTTTTCGCAGATCTTCAACTCGCTGGGGATCATTTTTGGCGTATTGATCGGTCAGCAGCTGGTGTTCGGCAAAAACGATCCCAGCCACGCCGAGCTGCTGCAGATGCCACCGGCGGCGGCCGAAGCGGCACGCACCCAGATGGTGTCGCAGGTAGTCACACCTTATTTGATCATCGGCAGCGTGCTGATCGTATTGGCGCTGATCTTCGTGGCGGTGAAATTCCCCGCCTGCAAAACCCAACGCTCGCATCAGGGAGCGGGCAAGCCGCTGATGCAATCGCTGAAGATCCTGCTGGCGCTGCCGCGCTTCCGATTGGGGGTGCTGTCGCAGTTCCTGTATGTCGGCGCGCAGGTAGGGCTGTGGAGTTTCACCATTCGTTTTGTGCAGATGATTGAACAGGGGGCAAGCGAGCATTCGGCCACCTACTGGCTGCTGGCCACGCTGGTCTGCTATTCGGCCGGCAAGGTGGTCACCACCGCGCTGATGAAAAAGTTCAGCCCGGCGCGGTTGCTCGGCGTGTTCTGTTCGGTATGCGTGCTGCTGTTGCTGCTGGCCGTCAATATCCAAAGCCTGCTGGCGGTGGTGGCGATCATGGGTGTCAACTTCTGCATGGCGCTGTGCTGGCCAACCAACTTTGGCCTGACGATCAAAGGGCTGGGCGAAGAAACTCAGGTGGCCGGTTCGATCGTGGTGATGTCGATCATCGGTGGCGCGGTGGTGCCGTTAATCATGGGCATCATCTCCGATCTCAACGGCGGCGATATGCAGATCGCCTTCGCGGTGCCGCTGGTCTGCTTCGCTTACGTCGCTTTCTATGGCTTCTACTGCGCGCGCAAGGGGATTTGATATGGCACATCGGATTAACGGGCTGATGCACGTCGGCCTGCGCTGCGCCGATATCGAACGAGCAGCCGGCTTCTATCGTTCGCTCGGTTTCGAACCCCGGCAAACGCTGGCGCTCGGCGGCCCCGTCGCCGTACAGTTTTTGCAGTTGGGTGAGCTAACGCTGGAGTTATACCAGTTACCTGACGAAGGGCTGACTCGCCCCGCCAGCACCTATGGTATCGACCATATCGCTTTGCGGGTCACCGATCTGGCGGCCACGCAACGCTGGCTGGCGGAGCTGGGGTATCCGATGATTGAAGGGCCGACGCAGCAGCCCAGCGGTGCCAACGGCGTGCGCTATCTGATGATCGCCGGGCCGGACGGCGAACGAGTGGAGTTCAGCCAGCCGCTGTAATGCCTTTTCCCCGCAACATGAGACCCGGTGGTTGTTCCAAGCCACGGGCCTCCTTCGCTCTACCGTCTGTTTATATACCCCCTACGCTAAATAATTCCATCTTCGTCCATTAGGACCGTTTTCCCGGCGTATCCAAGCAGCGTCAAATAATCCCCAGCAACAATGACAACGCTGCAAATAATTGCATAACAATGTGTCAGCCAATAAAGAGTGAGTTTGCTTAACATTACGAGAACACTATTTTTTCATTACTGAATATCAGGCGGGAAATAAAAATCGAAACGGGGCTATCAAGAGATAGAGGTTATTCACGTTGGATGGGTTTTATCTTAAATCACCAGGAAATAGCGTGTATACGTAACAAAATGGCTAGTTAATGCTTAAAAAGCAGCTGAGATCGCTTGCCTCTGCGGAGTTAATAGCCTTAAGATGGTGCAAGAAAATTTTCCCTGGTGTTGGCCAATATTGGCAACCTGGCCCTACGCGGTCAGGTTTTTTTTTGTATTTTTTATCAAAACATTACCGGGAAAGTGTATCGCCTCAAAGGATGAGAAACTAGTTAGACTAAAGTACAGTCCCTTACTAGACCTTTATAAGTTCAGTCTGGTGATTATTTCATATCACAGAGATCGGGGCCGATACGCTATTGCGGCCTTCGCGTTAATCGCCACAGCGCCAAATCAATACCAGTTAACGCTCGCCATTTCCCGAATCGAAAGATGCTGTTCTCTAGCCGATATTTTCTCCCTTTAGACATATCCCGCTGATGAGTTCTGCGCAGCCGTTGCCTCAGTATTCTACGGGCTAGCGAGTCCGTCATTCCACCGGTTTAATCAGCCGCAGCTCCATCCCCAGACGCACGGCATGTCGGGCATTCGTGACCCCCAACTTTTTGACGACGTTGGACA
The DNA here is from genome assembly GCF_052166695.1 of Serratia sp. CY76391. NCBI lineage: Bacteria > Pseudomonadati > Pseudomonadota > Gammaproteobacteria > Enterobacterales > Yersiniaceae > Serratia > Serratia sp. CY76391. The sequence continues at coordinate 186,761 of NZ_JBJNOJ010000006.1, read as the reverse complement.
TATGAAACTTGATGGTGCCGGTCTTGATGCCCAGGATTATCGCCGTTTCCTGGTAGGTTTTACCCACGCTGGCCCAATAGAGGATTTCGTTTTCCCTGTCGGTAAAGCGGGCGTTACGCTCCAGGGCTGCAGCGTTTTTTGCTGACAGTGGGGACAGCGCCAGGTACGACTCATGGATTGAGGCCAGCAATACCGAAATGTCGCCTTTACGCTCGGTGAGTGCCTGGATAGCTTCCGCTCTCTGCTCAAGGTTGAAGGCAAAGGAAAGCGTGACGAGATTGTCGTTGTAATCGTGCAGCACGAAGGTATAGCCGTGCGTCACACCGAACTCGCGAGCCTGTTCAAACAGTTCGGGAAAATGCAGCCCTGCGTCCGCCATGATTTGCTCGTCCCAGGCGAACGGGGTCAGGCGGTTGCGGGCGGTAAGCACCACCGGATCAATGTACTGCAACCCCTGCTCTTGATACTTTTTTACCCATTCACTCGGGTAGTTGGTGACGCCAAAGATGCAGGCAATGTCTTTTTTGGATAGGACCACATACGCCCACAGGAGATCGCCCAACTCCCCTAGTGCCGCTTCGAGGCGCTTGCCGATAATGTTGCTGAGATTATATTCATCTTCCATTGGCTGCCAGCTCCCTCCGCCCAACCTACCGCTGCACCGACTATAGCAAAAAGGAGCGACGCGCCGTAACCTTCACATTCTCCTACGGGCAGTCCGGCTGCGGCGGCCGGCAAGCGCTTTGCCTGCGGCCGATGTGCAAGGTATATTAGCCGCACATCCATTGTGCCGGTCAGGAGTGAATGAGTGAGCATGTTCGCAGAAGAGCGCCAAGAAAAACTCCTCGCCATTCTCAAGGAGAAGCGCAAGCTCTCCGTGGGGGAAATGAGCTCGCGCTTTAACGTCTCCGGCGCCACCATCCGCACCGATCTGCGCATTCTGGAAGACGCTGGTATGCTGACACGTACCCACGGCGGTGCCATTCTGCGCACCCGTGCCAGCTTTGAGGTCGGTTCCGATCAGCGTGAAGAGGTGAACCTCAGCGCCAAGGAGCAGATAGGTCAACTGGCCGCCGGCCTGGTGGAAGACGGCGACATCATCGTATTGGACACCGGCACCACCACCCTGCAGATCGCTCGCCATCTGCGCCAAAAGCGCAACCTGACCGTGGTTACCAACGATTTCATGATCGCCAAGAGTCTGGAAGACGTCGAATCGATCCAGATCATCCTGCTGGGCGGCATCGTCAAAAAGGGTTATCACTGCGCGGTCGCCATCAACGGCCGTTCACTGCTGGATACGCTGAACATCGACAAGGCGTTTATGGGCACCAACGCGCTGTCACTGAAACAGGGCGCCTGCGTGGCCGATATCATGCTGGCCGAAACCAAGCGCGCGATGGTGGAGCATGCCAATCAGGTGATCGTAGTGTGCGATCACTCCAAGCTGAGCAACACCTCGCTGGCGCAGTTCGCCTCCCCTGCACAGATCGACATCCTGGTGCTGGATCGTCTGCCGGAAGACGCACAGGCCTATCAGGATGCCGGCATCGCGCTGCTGAGCGTCGGCTGATCCCCCAACAAAAAAGGCGCGGCCCCGCGGCCACGCCTTTCTTCACTACCGATCGCCCCGCTACTTGCGTTTGAGCAGCATATACACGCTGATCAGCAGGAACAGCATGCTCGGCAACAGCGCGCCCAGCACCGGCGGCATGCTGTACACCAGGCTCAGCGGGCCGAAAATCTGATCCAGCACGTAGAACAGGAAGCCGAAGCTGATGCCGGTCACCACGCGGATGCCCATCGGCACGCTGCGCAGCGGGCCGAAGATGAACGACAGCGCCATCAGCATCATCACCGCCACGGACAGCGGCGAGAAGATTTTGCTCCACATGTTGAGCTGGTAACGGCTGGCTTCCTGGCCGCTCTGCTTCAGGTACTTCACGTAGTTGTGCAGCCCGCTGATGGAGAGCGAATCCGGATCCAGCGCCACCACGCCCAGTTTGTCCGGGGTCAGGTTGGTTTTCCATTCGCCGGTCAGCGTCTGGGTGCCGGTCACCTGTTTCGGGTTGGTCAGATCCGAGGTGTCCACCTGCGAAAGCTGCCACAGGCCGTTCTCGAAGCTGGCGGTAGCCGCATAGCGCACCGTTTCCAGGCGACGCTGATCGTTGAAGTGGTAGATGTTCACGCCGGAGAGTTCTTTATCGCCGGAGACGCGCTCGATGTAGATGAAGTCGTTGCCGTCCTTCGCCCACAGCCCGCTCTTGGTGGAGAGCAGCGAGCCGCCGTACATCTGCTGGGCGCGGTAGTTGCGCGCCATCTGCTCGCCCTGCGGCGCCACCCACTCGCCGATCGCCATGGTCAGCAGCACCAGCGGAATGGCGGTTTTCATCACCGAGCCGGCGATCTGCAGGCGGGTGAAGCCGGAAGCCTGCATCACCACCAGTTCGCTGCGCGTCGCCAGTTGGCCCAGGCCGAGCAGCGCGCCGAGCAGCGCCGCCATCGGGAAGAAGATCTCGATGTCTTTCGGCACGCTCAGCAGGGTATACATGCCGGCGCTCAGCGCGGTGTATTCGCCCTGGCCGACCTTGCGCAGCTGATCAACGAACTTGATGATACCGGACAGCGACACCAGCATGAACAGCGTCATGATGATGGTGTTGAAAATCGTTTTACCGATATACCGGTCTAATACGCCAAACATCAGGCCGCTCCTCTCAGGCGTGCGCGCAGCTTACGCATCGGCACGGTATCCCACAGGTTCAGCGCCAGCGCGATCGCGAAGTAAACGCCGTTAACCAGCCACAGCCACAGCATCGGATCCAGCTTGCCCTTGCCGGCGTTGGAGCGCAGCGAGGTCTGCAGCAGGAAGAAGATCAGATACAGCAGGATGGCCGGCAGCATGCTCAGCACGCGGCCCTGGCGCGGGTTCACCACGCTGAGCGGCACCACCAGCAGCGCCATCAGCGCCACCGACACCACCAGCGTCAGGCGCCAGTGGAACTCGGCGCGCGCGTCCGGATCGTCGGATTCCCACAGCGTCTGCATCGACATCTGTTCGGATTCGGTGTTATCCGCCGCCACGGTACGGTGGCCAATCACCGCCTTGTAGTCGGTGAAGTCGGTAATGCGGAAGTCGCGCAGCAGCGCGGTGCCTTCAAAGCGGGTGCCCTTGTCGAGCGTCACCACCTGCGAGCCGTCTTTCTGCTGCACGATGTTGCCGTGCTCGGCCACCACCACCGACGGGCGTTGGTTGCCGTTCGGCCGCAGCTGCGCCAGGAACACGTCGTTGAAGGTGCTGCCCTTCACGTTGCCGATAAACAGCACCGCGTTGCCGTCTTGCGAGGGTTTGAACTGCCCTTCCGCCAGCCCGGCGATGCTCGGGTTGGCCTTGGCTTCGTTCACCACCACATCCTGATAGCGCGAGGCCCAGGGGCCGGCCCAAAACACGTTCACCGCCGCGACCGCAGAGGTGAACAGCGCCAGGATCATTGCGGCGATAATCAGGGTGCGTTTGCCCAGCCCGCAGGCGTGCATGACGGTGATTTCGCTCTCGGTATACAACCGCCCAAGCGTCATCAGCAAGCCGAGAAACAGGCTCAAAGGCAGGATGAGCTGCGCCATCTTCGGCACGCCCAGAGCGAGCAGAGAGAGTACTAAGTTTGTCGGGATATTGCCGTCCACCGCGTCGCCCAACACCCTGACCAGGTTCTGACAAAAGAAGATCAGAAGCAGGATGAACAGGATGGCGATTTGGCTCTTGAGCGTTTCCCGTACCAGATATCTTATGATGATCACGCTTATTACGCCTGTGAAAACTTGTCTTTTTGCAGGAAAATCGATAATTTCATCGCTAATCCGCCATTTATTCTCATCATATGGCAACCTTCACAGCTAAAATAGTATTACAACATCAAGCCGTTTGGGTGTCCTATAGGAACTTGCTTATAGTCGCCAAAACAGAGCAATTTACGCCGTTCAGGTTAACATAATCCGTTAACTCAAATGGCGGGAGATCGTTACGGAGTCGATTATTCTAGCCGTAGCGTCCGCCTTTGTCTTTAAGATTCAGGAGAGTGCATGGAGTTCAGTGTAAAAAGCGGTAGCCCGGAAAAACAGCGCAGTGCCTGTATTGTAGTCGGCGTTTTCGAACCGCGCCGCCTGTCCCCTATCGCAGAACAACTCGACAAAATCAGTGATGGTTATATCAGCGCATTGCTGCGCCGTGGCGAACTGGAAGGCAAGGTCGGGCAGACGCTGCTACTGCACCATGTGCCCAACATTCTCTCCGAGCGCATCCTGCTGATCGGCTGCGGCAAAGAGCGCGAGCTCGATGAGCGCCAATACAAGCAGGTGATCCAGAAAACCATCAATACCCTCAACGACACCGGCTCAATGGAAGCGGTCTGCTTCCTGACCGAGCTGCACGTGAAAGGCCGCAACACCTACTGGAAAGTGCGTCAGGCGGTAGAAACCGCCAAAGAGACGCTCTACACCTTCGATCAGCTGAAAAGCAACAAGGTGGAGCCGCGTCGTCCGCTGCGCAAAATGGTGTTCAACGTGCCGACCCGCCGTGAGCTCACCAGCGGCGAGCGCGCGATTCAGCACGGTCTGGCGGTGGCTTCCGGCATCAAGGCGGCCAAAGATCTCGGCAACATGCCGCCGAACATCTGTAACGCCGGCTACCTGGCCTCGCAGGCCCGTCAGCTGGCGGACGCCTTCAGCACCAACATCACCACCCGCGTCATCGGCGAACAGCAGATGAAAGAGCTGGGCATGAACGCCTATCTGGCGGTCGGCGCCGGTTCGCAGAACGAATCATTGATGTCGGTGATGGAATATAAGGGCAACCCAAATCCGGACGCTAAGCCGATCGTGCTGGTAGGCAAAGGGCTGACCTTCGACTCCGGCGGCATCTCGATCAAACCGGCCGACGGCATGGACGAGATGAAATACGACATGTGCGGCGCGGCGACCGTGTACGGCGTGATGCGCGTGGTGGCGGAGCTGAACCTGCCGCTGAACGTGATCGGCGTGCTGGCCGGCTGTGAAAACATGCCGGGCGGCCGGGCGTATCGTCCGGGCGACGTGCTGACCACCATGTCCGGCCAGACCGTCGAGGTGCTCAACACCGACGCCGAAGGCCGTCTGGTGCTGTGCGACACCCTGACCTACGTCGAGCGCTTCGAGCCGGAGCTGGTGATCGACATCGCCACCCTGACCGGCGCCTGCGTGATCGCCTTGGGCCACCACATCACCGGCCTGATGTCGAACCACAACCCGCTGGCGCACGAGCTGCTGGGCGCTTCCGAGCAGGCCGGCGACCGCGCCTGGCGCCTGCCGATGGCCGACGAGTACTACGAGCAGCTGGACTCCAACTTCGCCGACATGGCGAACATCGGTGGCCGCCCTGGCGGCGCCATCACCGCTGCCTGCTTCCTGTCGCGCTTCACCCGCAAGTACACCTGGGCGCACCTGGATATCGCCGGCACCGCCTGGCGCTCCGGTAAAGCCAAGGGCGCGACCGGCCGCCCGGTGGCGCTGCTGTCGCAGTTCTTGCTCAACCGTGCAGGCCTGAACGGCGACGATTAAATACCCTTCATCTTTCAAGCCGCAGCGTTGTTGGCCGCATTCGTTCACCCCAGTCACTGACTTGATGTCAGCTCCTGGGGATGAACGAACTTGCCGCCTAGCTGCAACTTGAAATCTATTGGGTATATAATCCTCTCAGCAGCGAAGGGGTAGAGTTATCTGCTCCGTTCCCAAAAAGGGCGCAACCTACATGTTGTGCCCTGTTTTTTTATCGGCAGCGGTGGATCCTTAATGAAACAGGCGACGTTTTATTTGCTCGACAACGCGGAACCGTCAGGCGCGCTCAGCGCCCATGAGGCCGTGGCCTGCGCCGTTGCCGCCAACGGCTTCCGCGCCGGCAAGCGGGTGCTGATCGCCTGCGAGAGCCAGGAGCAGGCCCAGCGGCTGGACGAAGCGCTGTGGCAGCGCGAGCCGCATGAATTCGTGCCGCACAACCTGGCCGGCGAAGGGCCGCACTACGGCGCGCCGGTGGAACTGTGCTGGCCCGGCAAGCGCGGCAACGCCCCGCGCGATCTGCTGATCGCCCTGCTGCCGCAGTTTGCCGATTTTGCTACCGCTTTCCATGAAGTGGTAGACTTCGTTCCTTACGAAGACACTCTGAAACAGTTGGCGCGCGACCGTTACAAGGCCTATCGCAGCGTCGGCTTCCATTTGACCACGGCTACGCCGCCAACTCACTGAATACGATAAAGAATGGAAAAGACAAACAGTCAGCTCGATACCGCATACGACCCAAAACAGATCGAACAGAAGCTGTACGATCACTGGGAGAATCAGGGTTACTTCAAGCCGAACGGCGATACCAGCCAGGAAAGCTTCTGCATCATGATCCCGCCGCCGAACGTCACCGGCAGCCTGCACATGGGCCACGCGTTCCAGCAGACCATCATGGACACCATGATTCGCTATCAGCGCATGCAGGGTAAAAACACCCTGTGGCAGGCGGGCACCGACCACGCCGGCATCGCCACCCAGATGGTGGTGGAACGCAAGATCGCCGCAGAAGAAGGCAAAACCCGCCATGACTACGGCCGTGACGCGTTCATCGACAAGATCTGGCAGTGGAAAGCGGAATCCGGCGGCACCATCACCCGCCAGATGCGCCGTCTGGGCAACTCCGTGGACTGGGAGCGCGAGCGCTTCACCATGGACGAAGGCCTGTCGAACGCAGTGCGCGAAGTGTTTGTCCGTCTGCACAAAGAAGATCTGATCTACCGCGGCAAGCGCCTGGTGAACTGGGATCCGAAGCTGCGCACTGCCATCTCCGATCTGGAAGTGGAAAACCGCGAATCCAAAGGTTCCATGTGGCACCTGCGCTACCCGCTGGCCGACGGCGCGAAAACCGCCGAGGGCAAAGACTACCTGGTGGTCGCCACCACCCGTCCGGAAACCGTGCTGGGCGATACCGGCGTGGCGGTCAACCCGGAAGATCCGCGCTATAAGAACCTGATCGGCAAAGAGATCATTCTGCCGCTGGTCGGCCGCCGCATCCGCATCGTCGGCGACGAACATGCCGATATGGAAAAAGGCACCGGCTGCGTGAAGATCACCCCAGCGCACGATTTCAACGACTACGAAGTCGGCAAACGCCACGGCCTGCCGATGATCAACATTCTGACCTTCGACGGCGACATCCGTCAGGAAGCGGAAGTGTTCAACACCCTGGGCGAAGTCTGCACCGACTACTGCAACGAGATCCCGGCCGAGTTCCGTGGCCTGGAGCGCTTCGCGGCGCGTAAAGCGGTGGTTGCCGCCTTCGAAAATCTGGGCCTGCTGGACGAGATTAAACCGCACGACCTGACGGTGCCTTACGGCGACCGCGGCGGCGTGGTGATCGAGCCGATGCTGACCGACCAATGGTACGTGCGCACCGCGCCGCTGGCCAAAGTGGCGGTGGAAGCGGTCGAACAGGGCCAAATCGAGTTCGTGCCGAAACAGTACGAAAACATGTACTTCAGCTGGATGCGCGACATCCAGGACTGGTGCATCTCGCGTCAGCTGTGGTGGGGCCACCGCATCCCGGCCTGGTACGACGTGAACGGCAAAGTCTACGTAGGCCGCAGCGAAGAAGAAGTGCGCAGCGAGAACAACCTGGGCGCCGACGTGGTGCTGACCCAGGACGAAGACGTGCTGGACACCTGGTTCTCGTCAGGCCTGTGGACCTTCTCCACCCTGGGCTGGCCGGAGCAGACCGACGCGCTGAAAACCTTCCACCCGACCAGCGTGATGGTCAGCGGCTTCGACATCATCTTCTTCTGGATCGCGCGCATGATCATGCTGACCATGCACTTCATCAAGGATGAAAACGGCAAGCCGCAGGTGCCGTTCAAGACCGTCTACATGACCGGTCTTATCCGCGACGACGAAGGCCAGAAGATGTCCAAGTCGAAAGGCAACGTGATCGATCCGCTGGACATGGTCGACGGCATCTCGCTGGAAGATCTGCTGGAAAAACGCACCGGCAACATGATGCAGCCGCAGCTGGCGGAGAAGATCCGCAAGCGCACCGAGAAGCAATTCCCGAACGGCATCGAGCCGCACGGCACCGACGCCCTGCGCTTCACCCTGGCGGCGCTGGCCTCGACCGGCCGCGACATCAACTGGGACATGAAGCGCCTGGAAGGCTACCGCAACTTCTGTAACAAGCTGTGGAACGCCAGCCGCTTCGTGCTGATGAACACCGAAGCGCACGACTGCGGCTTCAACGGCGGCGAGAAAGTGCTGTCGCTGGCTGATCGCTGGATCCTGGCCGAATTCAACCGCACGGTGAAAGCCTACCGCGAAGCGCTGGATACCTACCGCTTCGATCTGGCGGCCAACATCCTGTACGAATTCACCTGGAACCAGTTCTGCGACTGGTATCTGGAGCTGACCAAGCCTGTCGTGAGCAACGGCAGCGAAGCGGAACAGCGCGGCACCCGCCACACGCTGATCACCGTGCTGGAAGCGCTGCTGCGCCTGGCGCACCCGATCATTCCGTTCATCACCGAAACCATCTGGCAGCGCGTGAAGCCGCTGACCGGTACGACCGCAGACACCATCATGCTGCAGCCGTTCCCGGCCTACGACGCCGCGCTGGAAGACGAGCAGGCGCTGAACGATCTGGAGTGGATCAAGCAAACCATCATCGCCGTGCGCAACATCCGCGCCGAGATGAACATCGCGCCAAGCAAAGCGCTCGACGTGCTGCTGCGCAACTGCAGCGCCGACGCCCAGCGCCGCGTGCAGGAGAACCAAAGCTTTATCGCCCGTCTGGCGCGCCTGGGATCCATCGCGCTGCTGCCGGCCGGTGAGAAAGGCCCGGTCTCCGTCACCAAGCTGGTGGACGGCGCCGAGCTGCTGATCCCGATGGCCGGTTTCATCGACAAGGACGCCGAGATCGCGCGTCTGGCCAAAGAGATGGGCAAACTGGATGCGGAAATCGCTTCGATCGAAGGCAAGCTGGCGAACGAAGGCTTCGTGGCGCGCGCGCCGGAAGCGGTGGTCGCCAAAGAACGCGATCGTCTGGCGGCTTGCAAAGAAGGCAAAGTGAAGCTGCAGGAACAGCAGGCGACCATCGCCGCGCTGTAATCCACCGGCTCACGCCAACGCCTGAAAACAGCGGGGTCTTCCCCGCTGTTTTTTTATCGCCGTTGCATCCGGGCCGGGTTAGATGTTATTACAAGATATTACTGCTGCAGGGACGCCGCCGGGAAATAATCCCCGGCGCGTTTCGTGCTGCGATAAAAACGAAAAACGAACGTGGTCTCTTTCAATGGCGAGTGTAAACATGACAACAGCAACCCCGGCGCGCCTGCTGGTGCGCCCCATCACGGCGGAAGACAATGCCGCCATTGCTCACGTCATTCGCGAAGTCTCCGCCGAGCACGGCCTGACGGCGGATAAAGGCTATACCGTCTCCGATCCCAACCTGGATGCCCTGTATCAGCTCTATAGCCTGCCGCGCAGCGCTTACTGGGTGATCGAGGTGGACGGCCAGGTCGCCGGCGGCGGCGGCATCGCGCCGCTGCAGGGCGGCGCAGACGATATTTGCGAATTGCAGAAGATGTATTTCCTGCCGGTGTTGCGCGGCAAGGGATTGGCGAAACGCCTGGCGTTGCAGGCGCTGGATTTCGCCCGCCAGCACGGCTTCCGCTGTTGTTACCTCGAGACCACCGCCAGCCTGACGCAGGCCGTTGCGCTGTACGAACATCTGGGCTTCGAACACATCGACCACGCGATGGGCGCCACCGGCCACGTCGATTGTGAAGTCACCATGCTGAAAACGCTGTAATCCTCCCCCGCCTCTTCATCAGGGCGCAGCTTGCTGCGCCTTTTTTATTAATATCGCAATCAATCAGTAAAACTCGCTATAACGCCGTTTTTCAAGCAGATAAACTGACGTTAAAAACCACGATGTAAATTTAATGTGAAGTTCGTTAATAAATTAACGATCGCAAATTGACCGCCTTTTCCCCCGCGTTACTCTGCCAGTATCCCAATCGCGCACGGAGTGCTGTCATGTCGGAAAATACCTTTGATTACATCATCGTCGGCGCCGGTTCCGCCGGCTGTGTGCTGGCGGCGCAGCTGATCCGCCGCACCCAGGCGCGGGTGCTGCTGCTGGAAGCCGGCGGCGACGACAATAACCTGTTCATCAAGATGCCGGCCGGGGTGGCCAAGATCATCGCCAAAAAAAGCTGGCCTTATGAGACGGAGCCGGAACCGCACGCCAATAACCGCCGCATGCAGATCGCGCAGGGCAAGGTGCTGGGCGGCAGCAGTTCGGTGAACGGCATGATCTACCTGCGCGGCCAGCCGCAGGACTACGACGACTGGGCCGAGCGCTACGGCTGCGCCGGCTGGAGCTACCGGGAGGTGCTGCCCTATTTCAAACGCGCCGAGGCCAATGAAAGCCTGTCAGACGACTACCACGGCGCCGACGGGCTGCTGCCGGTCAGCGAGAACCGCTACCGCCATCCGCTGAGCATGGCGTTTATCCGCGCCGGCCAGGAGTTGAACCTGCCCTATCGCAACGACTTCAACGGCGACAGCCAGCACGGCGTCGGTTTCTACCAAACCACCACCCACAACGGCGAGCGCGCCAGCACCGCCCGCACCTACCTGAAGGCGGTGCGCGACGAACGGCGGCTGGTGGTGAAACTGAACGCCCTGGCGCACCGGCTGACCTTCGAGGGCAACGTCGCCACCGGCGTGGTCTACAGCCAGAATGGCGGCGCGGAAGTGACCGCCCGCGCCACCAAAGAGGTGATCGTCAGCGCCGGCGCGGTCGGTTCGCCGAAGCTGCTGATGCTGTCCGGCATCGGCCCGCGCGATCACCTGCAGCAGCTGGGCATCGAGGTGCGGGCGGATCTGCCGGTGGGTAAAAACTTCCACGACCACCTGCACATGTCGATCAACGTCAGCACCCGCGAGCCGATCAGCCTGTTCGGCGCCGATCGCGGCCTGCAGGCGCTGAGCCACGGCGCGCAGTGGCTGGCGTTTCGCAGCGGGGTGCTCTCGTCCAACGTGCTGGAAGGCGCCGCCTTTACCGACAGCCAGGGCGACGGCCGGCCGGACGTGCAGATCCACTTCCTGCCGCTGCTGGACAGCTGGGACGACGTGCCCGGCGAGCCGCTGCCGAACATTCACGGCTTCACGCTCAAGGTCGGTTACCTGCAGCCGAAGGCGCGCGGCGAAGTACAGCTTCGCAGCAGCAACCCGCGCGATCCGGTCAAGCTGCACGCCAACTACCTCGGCCACCCGGACGATCTGGCCGGCAGCGTGCGCGCGGTGAAGTTCGGCCTGGATTTCCTGCAAACCGCGGCGCTGAAGCCGCTGATCAAAGATCTGCTGATGCCGCAGCCGGAGTGGACGCGCGACGAAGCGCAGCTGGAAGAATTCGTGCGCAACTTCTGCAAGACGGTGTATCACCCGGTGGGCAGTTGCCGCATGGGGCCGTCGCCCCAGGACGCGGTGACCGATCCGCAGCTGCGGGTGCACGGTTTTGAACGGCTGCGGGTGATCGACTGCTCGGTGATGCCGCAGCTCACCAGCGGCAACACCAATGCGCCGACCATCATGCTGGCGGAAAAGGCGGTGGATCTGTTGCTGGGCGCACCGCAGTAAGGGCGCGCCTCAACGTCAGGCGGCGGCGGGCACGCCGCTGTGGAAGCGCAGCTCGCTGTCCGGTGCCAGGATCAGTTCAGCTTCGAGGCGGCCGAAATGCGCCACCCGTTCGCTGATGTCGCCGCCGGCGATCTGCTCGGCCAGCGTCAGGTAGTCCTGATAGTGGCGCGCTTCAGAGCGCAGCAGCGAGACGTAAAAGCGGTTCAGCTCATCATCCAGGTGCGGCGCCAGTTTGGCGAAGCGTTCGCAGGATCGCGCTTCGATGTAGGCGCCGCAGATCAGTTTGTCGATCAACGTCGCCGGATCGTGGGTACGGATCTCGCGGATCATGCCCTTGGCGTAGCGGCTGGCGGTGATCTTGCGATACGGGATCCCGCGCGCCTGCATGATCTCCAGCACCTGCGAGAAGTGATGCAGCTCTTCCTTGATCAACAGCACCATGCGATCCGCCAGATCCTGGCCGTAGGCCGAGCCGTTTTTCGGCAGGATCTTGCGGGTGAACTGGCCCTGGCGGAACAGCGTGTCCGGCGCGCCCTGCGCCTCGTGCAGAAACGCCTCGTAGGGCCGCAGCAGCGCCAACAGCGCGTCGCCGCTCTCTTTGTCCGCCACGTAACGGCGGATCAGCCACATGCCGGTCTGCGCGGCTTTCAGCTCGCACACCAGGTGGTCGGTCAGCAATAGCTGCAGGTTTTCCGGACGGCGCGCGGCGTCGATCCAGGCATCGGGAGTTTCACAGTGCAGGAAGCTTAAAATCGGGGCTAACAGGGATTGGTATGTCATGGCGTCATTGCCCTATGTATTTCAAGTTGCAGCCAGGCGGCCAGCTCACTCATCCCCAGGAGCTTACTCAGGTAAGTGACTGGGGTGAGAGAGTGCAGCCAACAACGCTGCAGCTTGAAAGACGACGGGGATATCAGGGGCCGGCGAGAACCGGCCCATGTGAATAAGCGGGGTTAATCAGTGGCGTTTACCGTCGTCGTCTTCGTCGATGTAGTCGCCGTCTTCGTCATCCTCACCGTCTTCACCGTTCGGATCTTCGAAGTAGGTGCCCCAGCCGTCGTAGTTGACGCCGCAGCGTTCCGCCAGCGCCACCAGCTGCTCGACCTGGGCGTCGATCAGCTCGGCGTTCAGGCCGACTTCGCTGATCACGTCGCAGCACATCACCAGCGAACCGTCTTCCACTTCCAGCTCTTCGGCGTCGGTCACTTCGTAGCCCAACTTGAAGGCTTCAACGGCGGCCTGCTCCAGAACCTCAAATTTCTCGGCGGACAGATGGTGCTCGATGGTGTAGAGCGCGTCCGGATCGCTGCCGTCTTCCAGCAGCTCTTCGATGATCAGGCGGGTCTCTTCACGTTGTTCTTCCAGCAATTCGCGGTTTGCCATGCCTATATCCTCAAGTCAAATGGCCTTCATTCCTTCTATTTTCACACACCGCCGACATTGCTTCCACGATAAACGTGAAAGATTTCCTCGTCGGGGTTGAAATTGAATATTCATACATATAAAGTGAATTTTAATTCAATTACACAATCAGGGAATCGGACTATGAGCACCGGCAATGCGTTCTACCAACGTCACTTTCTGAGGTTAATGGATTTCACCCCCGCCGAGCTGCAGGCGCTGCTGAAGCTGGCGGCCGATCTGAAACAGGCCAAAAAGCTGGGGCAGGAACAGCGCCGGCTGCAGGGCAAAAACATTGCGCTCATCTTCGAAAAAGACTCAACCCGCACGCGATGCTCTTTCGAAGTTGCCGCATTCGATCAGGGCGCGCAGGTCACGTACCTCGGCCCAAGCGGCAGCCAGATCGGCCATAAAGAGTCGATGAAAGACACCGCCCGGGTGCTGGGCCGCCTGTACGACGGTATTCAGTACCGCGGCTACGGTCAGGCGCTGGTGGAAACCCTGGCGCAGCACGCCGGCGTGCCGGTGTGGAACGGCCTGACCGACGAGTTCCACCCCACCCAGCTGCTGGCGGATCTGCTCACCGTGCAGGAACACCTGCCGGGCAAGGCGCTGAGCGAGGTGAAACTGGCGTACGTCGGCGACGCGCGCAACAACATGGGCAACACGCTGCTGGAAGCCGTCGCGCTGGCGGGCATGGATCTGCGGCTGGTGGCGCCGAAGGCCTGCTGGCCGCAGCCGGAGCTGGTGGCCGAGTGCCAGGCGCTGGCGCAACAAACCGGCGCGAAACTCACCCTGACCGAAGACATCGCCGAAGGGGTGCAAGACGCCGACTTCCTCTACACCGACGTCTGGGTGTCGATGGGCGAACCGAAAGAGACCTGGCAGGAGCGTATTGCGCTGCTGCGGCCGTATCAGGTCAACATGGCGATGCTGAAACTGACCGGCAACCCGAACGTGAAGTTCCTGCACTGCCTGCCGGCGTTCCACGACGACCAAACCACGCTCGGCAAGCAGATGGCGCAGCAGTACGATCTGCACGGCGGCATGGAAGTGACCGACGAAGTGTTCGAATCGGCGCACAGCGTGGTGTTCGATCAGGCGGAAAACCGGCTGCATACCATCAAGGCGGTGCTGGTCGCCACGCTGAGCGAAACCCTCTGACAATCCCCCCCTCCGCCCTGGCGCCCCCGGCCAGGGCGGCTAATATATTCCTGGAATATCAAATAGCGGATTGACCTTTGCCCACCACCGGTAAAGGTTCTACCGTGACAGGCCGACGGCGCCCGCGCCGTAAAAACCAACGATAACAAACCGTTCTCAGCGCCGCTCTGCGGCGCCTTCAGGGGATATACACCGATGAAAGCCAAACTCTTGCCGCTGTTCCTGCTCGCCGCCCTGCCCGCCGCCGCATTAGCCGCCACGCCGCCGAATACGCTGGTGGTGGTGCAATCGCTGGATGACATCGTCAGCCTAGATCCGGCGGAAGCCAACGAACTCTCCAGCATCCAGACGGTGCCCAGCCTGTATCAACGATTGGTGCAGGCGGATCGCGACGATCCGGCCAAGGTGGCGCCGGTGCTGGCGGAAAGCTGGCAAAGCGATGCGGCGGCCAAAACGCTGACGGTGAAACTGCGGCCGCAGGCGGCGTTCGCCTCCGGCAACCCGCTAACCGCCGACGACGTGATCTTCTCCTACAGCCGCGCGGTCAAGATGAACAAATCGCCGGCGTTCATCCTCAACGTGCTCGGCTGGCAGCCGGACAACATCGACGCGCAGCTCAAGAAGATCGACGAACATACCGTGCAGCTGCGCTGGACGGCGGATGTCAGCCCGGCGGTGGCGCTGAATATCCTCTCGACGCCGATCGCCTCGATCGTCGACAGCAAAGCGGCGCTGGCCAACGTCAAAGACGGCGACTTCGGCAACGCCTGGCTGAAGATGCACTCCGCCGGCAGCGGCCCGTTCAAGATGCGCGTCTATCAGCCGCATCAGGCGATCGTGCTGGACGCCAATCCCGCCACGCCTGGCGACAAGCCGCAGCTGAAAAACATCATCATCAAGAACGTGCCGGATCCGGCTACCCGCCGCCTGCTGCTCCAGCAGGGCGACGCCGATATCGCCCGCGAACTGGGCGCCGACCAGACCGATACGTTGAAGAATCAGCCCGGCGTCAAGGTGCTGGAGATCCCGTCCGCCGAGCAAAACTATCTGGTGTTCAACACCGGCAACGGCGCCAATCCGCTGCTGAGCAACCCGGCCTTCTGGGAAGCGGCGCGCTACCTGGTGGATTATCAAGGCATCACGAAGGAGCTGCTGAAGGGACAATACTTCGTGCACCAGAGCTTCCTGCCGGTCGGGCTGCCGGGCGCGCTGGAGACCAACCCGTTCAGCTACGATCCGGCCAGGGCGAAAGCCATCCTGACCAAGGCGGGCATCACCCACGCCGCCTTTACGCTGGACGTGGAGAACAAACCGCCGTTCATCACCATCGCGCAGGCGCTGCAGGGTAGCTTCGCCGCCGCCGGCGTGAAGGTCGAGCTGCTGCCGGCCGCGGGCAGCCAGGTTTACTCCCGCGTGCGCGCCAGGCAGCATCAGGCGGCGATCCGCCTGTGGATCCCGGATTACTTCGACGCTCACTCCAACGCCAGCGCCTTTGCCTACAACGACGGCAAGAGCAGCACGGTGGCCGGGCTGAACGGCTGGCAGATCCCGCAGTTGAACCAGCAGACGCTGGCGGCGCTGGCCGAAGCCGATCCGGCCAAGCGCCGCGCGCTGTACACCGCCATGCAGCAGGAGCTGCAGCGCAGTTCGCCGTACGTGTTTATCGATCAGGCCAAAACCGAAGTGGTGCTGCGCGACAACGTCAAAGGCTATCAACAAGGGCTGAACGCCGACATGGTCTACTACGATCGCGTCAGCAAATAGCCGGCCAATCGATTGCGGGGCGGCAAAAAACGGCGTTTTAACGCTTGCAGTGGCGAAAAGCGCGAGTATAATGCGCCACAATTTGCCAGGAGAAAGCATGAAAAACGACGTTTGTTTTGTTAGCCGCAATCGACAAAACCGACTGCCTATCGGCGGCCAGCTGCCGTTGTTTCTCCTGTTGCTAAACCGATCGTTTCAAGCCCCTCATTGAGGGGCTTTTTTTTGCCTTAAAAAGTCCCGCGCCACGGGCACGCGTCGAGGAGGAGTGAAAAATGGCCAACCCGCTGTATCACAAACACATCATCTCTATTAACGATCTCAGCCGCGAGGATCTGGAGCTGGTGCTGCGCACCGCCGCCGGTCTGAAAGCCAACCCGCAGCCGGAGCTGTTGAAACACAAGGTGATCGCCAGCTGCTTCTTTGAAGCCTCGACCCGTACCCGCCTGTCGTTCGAAACCTCGATGCACCGCCTCGGCGCCTCGGTGGTCGGTTTCGCCGACGGCAGCAACACCTCGCTCGGCAAGAAAGGCGAAACCCTGGCCGACACCATCTCGGTGATCAGCACCTACGTGGATGCCATCGTGATGCGCCATCCGCAGGAAGGCGCGGCGCGCATGGCCTCGGAGTTCTCCGGCAACGTGCCGGTGCTCAATGCCGGCGACGGCGCCAACCAGCACCCGACCCAAACCCTGCTGGATCTGTTCACCATCCAGGAAACCCAGGGCCGCCTGAACAACCTCAGCATCGCCATGGTCGGCGACCTGAAGTACGGCCGCACCGTGCACTCACTCACTCAGGCGCTGGCCAAGTTCGAAGGCAACCGCTTCTACTTCATCGCCCCGGACGCGCTGGCGATGCCGGCCTACATCCTGAAAATGCTGGACGAGAAAGGCATCGAGTACAGCCTGCACGGCAGCATTGAAGAAGTGGTGCCGGAGCTGGATATTCTCTACATGACCCGGGTGCAGAAAGAGCGCCTCGATCCGTCCGAGTACGCCAACGTGAAGGCGCAGTTCGTGCTGCGCGCCGCCGATCTGGCCGGCGCGCGCGCCAACCTCAAGGTGCTGCACCCGCTGCCGCGCATCGACGAGATCGCCACCGACGTGGATAAAACGCCGCACGCTTACTACTTCCAGCAGGCGGGCAACGGCATCTTCGCCCGCCAGGCGTTGCTGGCGCTGGTGCTCAACGCAGATTTGGCTCTTTAAGGGGGAACCGCCATGACTCATGACAACAAACTGCAGGTCGAAGCGATCAAATGCGGCACGGTGATCGACCACATTCCGGCGCAGATCGGTTTCAAACTGCTGACGCTGTTCAAGCTGACCGCCACCGACCAGCGCATCACCATCGGCCTGAACCTGCCTTCCAACGAGCTGGGCCGCAAGGATCTGATCAAGATCGAGAACACCTTCCTGACCGAGCAGCAGGCCAACCAGCTGGCGATGTACGCGCCGAAGGCCACGGTGAACCGCATCGACAACTATGAAGTGGTGCGCAAACTGACCCTTAGCCTGCCGGACCACATCGACGGCGTGCTGACCTGCCCGAACGGCAACTGCATCAGCCGCAGCGAGCCGGTGGCGTCGAGCTTCAGCGTCAAATCGCGCGGCGGCGAAGTGCACCTGAAGTGCCGCTACTGCGAAAAAGAGTTCGAGCACCAGGTGGTGCTGCAGGCCGACTAAGCCCGGTATGGGTGCCGGGAGATGGCGCTGTTATTCTCCCGGTGACGCCCTATAATGGGATTTCTGGATAGAACAATCCTCGTTTATCAGGAGAAAACATGTCACGTAACATCAGCACTGAACTCGCCCCGGCAGCCATTGGTCCTTACGTGCAGGGCGTTGATCTGGGCAGCATGATCATCACTTCCGGCCAAATCCCGGTCGATCCGAAAACCGGCGCCGTCGCCGACGACGTCGCCGCTCAGGCGCGCCAGTCGCTGGAAAACGTCAAGGCGATCGTCGAAGCCGCCGGCCTGATCGTTGCCGACATCGTGAAAACCACCGTGTTCGTGAAAGACCTGAACGACTTCGCCACCGTCAACGCCGCGTACGAAGCCTTCTTCACCGAGCACAGCGCGCCGTTCCCGGCCCGCTCCTGCGTGGAAGTGGCGCGTTTGCCGAAAGACGTGAAGATCGAAATCGAAGCCATCGCCGTGCGTCGTTAATCGACGCTCACGCGCATCACGGCCAGTGCAGACTGGCCGTTTTTATTTCTGCTCTGCCCCGACAGCCTGCCGTCCCTGCGCCTTTAGCGCTCACCGCCGCCCCCTTTTCGCCCTATATTAAGGCGTCGCTACGCCGCACCTGCACCGCAAACGGGCGTTTTTCATCGCGGCAGCCCCGCTCTGCGCCATTTTCGCCCGTTATCGCCTTGGCACGTTTTATGCTCGATTGATTGACAGCCTGCAATGTCGACGAGGTGACGATGCTGAATATCAATCTTTCCGCTTCACCGTTTTTTGATGAGATGCTTCTGGCTGAGGGAAAACACCGTGGCCACTACGACGCCTACTGGCAATGGCTGCAGCAGGCCGATCACCAGGCCGTGCAGCGCAAGCGGGAAGAGGCTGCGCTGCTGTTTCACCGGGTGGGCATCACCTTCAACGTCTACGGCGACGATGACGGCGCCGAGCGGTTGATCCCGTTCGACAGCGTGCCGCGCATTATTCCGGCCGCCGAATGGGCGATGCTCGATCGCGGCATTCGCCAGCGCGTACAGGCGCTCAACGCTTTCCTGCACGACATTTACCACCAGCAGCATATTCTGAAGGCCGGCCTCATTCCGGCAGAACAGGTGCTGGCCAACGATCAGTATCAACCCTGTATGCAAGGTGTTGATCTGCATCGCGATATCTATGCGCATATCGTCGGCGTGGACATGGTCCGCAACAGCGACGGCCAATACTACGTGCTGGAAGATAACTTGCGCACCCCGTCCGGCGTCTCTTACATGCTGGAAAACCGCAAAATGATGATGCGTCTGTATCCGGAACTGTTCGCCCGGCAACGCATCGCGCCGGTGGAGCGCTACCCGTCGCACCTGCTGCAAACGCTGCGCGAAAGCTCGCCCATCAACGATCCCACCGTGGTGGTGCTGACGCCGGGCCGTGCAAAGTGGACGTGATCTATCGTCGGGTGGACGACGCCTTCCTCGATCCGCTGGCGTTTCGGCCGGACTCGATGCTCGGCGTACCGGGGCTGCTGTCGGTGTATCGCGCCGGCAATGTGGTGCTGGCCAACGCCATCGGCACCGGCGTGGCCGACGACAAATCGATCTACCCCTACGTGCCGGATATGGTGCGCTTCTACCTGCAAGAGGAACCGATCCTCAACAACGTGCCGACCTGGCAGTGCCGGCATAAAAGCGAACTGTCGTATGTGCTGGCCAACCTCGAACAGATGGTTGTGAAAGAGGTGCACGGCGCCGGCGGCTACGGCATGTTGATCGGCCCCACGGCGAGCAAGGACGAAATCGCCCGCTTCCGCGCGCTGCTGCTGGCGCGCCCGCAGAATTACATCGCGCAAAACACGCTGGCGCTGTCCACCTGCCCGACCTTCGTCAACGACGGTCTGGCGCCGCGGCATATCGATCTGCGGCCGTTCGCCCTCAGCGGCGCGGAGATCCGCCTGGTGCCCGGCGGCCTGACCCGGGTGGCGTTGGCGGAAGGTTCGCTGGTGGTGAACTCGTCGCAGGGCGGCGGCACCAAGGACACCTGGGTATTGGAGGACGACCTATGCTGAGCCGTACCGCCAGTGAACTCTATTGGATGGCCCGCTATCTGGAGCGGGCGGAAAGCATCGCCCGGGTGCTGGACGTCACCAACAAGCTATCGATGATGCCGATCCGCGACGGCGGCGATCAGGATCTGCAGGTGCCGCTCAACCTGACCGGCACCGGCCAGCTGTATGCCGCCGCCTACCCGGAATTGACGATGCCGAATCTGGTCAGTTTCTTCGCGCTCGACAACCGCAACCACAGCAGCATCTTCAGCTGCCTGCAAATGGGCTGGAACAACGCCCACGCGGTGCGCGGCAGCCTGTCGTCCGAAGTCTGGGAGTGCATCAACGCCACCTGGATAGAGATGAAACTGATCCGCCGCCAGGGCATCGGCTCGGTGGGCGCCGATGCCTTCTTCGACTGGGTGAAGGAGCGCGCCCATCTGTTTCGCGGCGCCATGTTCGGCACGCTGCTGCGCAGCGACGCCATGCGCTTTATCCGTCTCGGCACCCTGTTGGAGCGGGCCGACGGCACCGCCCGTCTGCTGGAGGTGAAGAACACGCTGATGGACATCGACGGCGACCCGGTGCGCGAATATTACCGCATGGACACGCTGCTGCGGGCGGTGAGCGCGCGCGAAGCCTACCACAGCATCTACAAGCAGCCGTTGAGCCGCGAGACCATCGCCGAACTGATGATTCTGCGCAATGAAATCCCGCGTTCACTGCTGGCCTGCGTCGGCGACATGGTGCAGCAATTGGAACTGATCGGCGGCGGCGCCAACCAACCGCGACGTCTGGCGCACACCCTGCATGCCGAGCTGCGCTTCAGCAGCATGAAGGATCTGAACAAGATCGGCCTGGGCGAGTGGTTGAGCGCCTTTCTCGGCCAGGTGAACGGCATCGCCGAAAGCATCCATCACACTTATCTGGAGGCGCAATGAAACTGAATATTGAGCACAACACCCATTATCGCTACGCTCAGCCGGTGCAGCGCAGCACCCAATATCTGCGGCTGACGCCGCAGGATTCGCCGCATCAGCGCATCCTCTCCTGGCAACTGTCGTTGCCGGATGACGCGGTGCGCACCACCGACGCCTTCGGCAACGTACTGCACGTGCTGACGCTTGATGAACCGCATCAGGCCATCACCATTCGGGTGCTCGGGGAAGTGGAAATTGAAGACGGCGTCGAAGATCGGGCGCTCGGGCATCTGTCGCCGCTGGTATTTCTGCGCCATAGCCCGCTGACCCAGCCCGATGACGCCATTCAGGCCTTCGCCCTGCGTTATCATCAACCGCAGGCGGTGCTGAGCGGCCTGGAACATCTGATGGGCGAACTGCTGCTGAAGATGCCTTACAGCCCTGGCTCCACGCGCGTGACCGACAGCGCCGCCGAGGCTTTCGCCGCCGGCAGCGGCGTGTGTCAGGATCATACGCATGTCTTCCTGAGCTGCTGCCGCAGCCTGAACATCCCGGCGCGCTACGTCAGCGGCTACCTGTACAGCGAAGACTCGACCCATGTCGCCACCCATGCCTGGGCGGAAGTGTGGGTGGAGGAACGCTGGCACAGCTTCGACGTGACCAACAATACGCGCATGCCAAATCAGCACCTTAAGCTGGCGGTCGGCATCGATTATCTGGACGCCTGCCCGGTGCGCGGCATGCGGTTGGGCGGCGGCTGCGAAGACATGAGCGCCATCGCCGCCGTACAAATGATGCCAACCGGCCAGTAGCCGCTTGCCGATGGAAAATGTTTCGGGCACGCTGCGCGTTGGCGGCGTGCCGGTCTTGTTTTGAGGGATTGTAGTATGACCTACTGTGTGGCCATGCGTTTGTCGTCCGGGCTGGTCTTTGCGTCCGATTCGCGTACCAACGCCGGGGTGGATCATATTTCCACCTTCCGCAAACTGCACGTGTTCCAACAGGATGGCGATCGCACGCTGGTGCTGCAAAGCGCCGGCAACCTGGCGACCACCCAGAGCATCATCAGTTTGCTGTTGCACCGCAGCAAGGACGCCGAACGCCCCAACCTGCTCAACGCTCCCAGCCTCTACGACGCCGCCACGCTGGTGGGGGAAACGGTGCGCGAGGTGATCCAGCGCGACAGTGAGGCGCAGCAAAGCGGCAGCACCACCGATTTCAGCTGCAACCTGCTGCTCGGCGGCCAAATTAGCGGGGAAGAGATGCGGCTGTTCCATATCTACCCGCAAGGCAATTTTATCGAAGCCACCCGCGACACGCCCTATTTTCAGATCGGCGAAAGCAAATACGGCAAACCGATCATCGACCGGGTGCTGCACTACGACACGCCGCTGGAACAAGCGATGCAATGCGCGCTGATTTCACTGGATTCAACCTTACGCAGCAACCTGTCCGTCGGGCTGCCGCTCGACGTGATGATCTACCCGCGCGACAGCTTCAGTCATGCCCGGCAATACCGCATTACCGAAGATCATCCGTACTTCAGCGCCATCCGCAAGGGCTGGGGCGAAGGGCTGGTCAGCATTTTCACCCAGTTGCCGCCGCTCCAGCTGTAGGGTTCCGGGCTCACACGAGCCCGTCCGCCTCATTGCACCTGCATCCCGCGCAGCAGCGCCTCCAGCGGGTATACCGCCGCAATCACCACTTCGTCGCGCGTCTGCGCCGCCGCATCCAGCTGGCGCTGTGCTTGTTCGGCTTCGGCCCGGCTCAGCGGTTTGCCCTGCTGATGGCGCTCCAGCAGCGTTAAGCCCAGCATGGCCAAAGCATCGACATCCTGCGCCACCGGCGCCAGCTCCCGCAGCGCGCGGTTGCCCGCGATCGCCGTCTGCAGCGCAGCGCCGTTCGCCTGCCAGCGCTGCAGCCGTTCGCGCAGCGCCTGCGCCGCCGCCTTATCGCGCTTATCCTTCAGCAAAGCCGCGACCTGCGCATGCATCTCGCGCACCGCACCACTCTCCGGCGGCAGCGCATCGGCAAAGCGATTCAGCGGTTCGAACTGATGATAGTTGCCGGCCTGGAACTTCAGGTGCTGGCGGGTGTAATACTGCGCCGGCTCCACCGCCTCGGCCAGGATCTGCAGCGGCATGATCTGCACGCTGTGACTCAGCCGGGTGAATTCGCGCGCCGTTTCCGCGTGCTGCTGCAGGCCGACCGACACCACCGACCAGGCGTCGATCGCCGCCAGCCGCCGGTACATGTTGTTCTCATCGGTGACGTCCTGCGCCGACCACAGCCGCTCCGCCACCGCAAAGGCGCGCGGCCACAGCTTGAGATCGAGCAGCGGCGCGCGCACGTTTTCCGCCCACAGCGCCGCTTCCCCGCCGAGGATCTTGGCCTGCCCCTTCTCATCCGGCACCACCGGCATCTTGCCCGCCGGCGCCGCCGCCAGCTTGTCGCCGCTGGTGGGATAACGCACGTTGCCGACCAGCGTATAGCCGCTGAGCTTGTCCTGTTGCAGCGTAAACACCGGCCGTGTGTCGCCCATCCAGGTATCGACGCGGAACGTCACCTGCTGCGGCGTGCGCCAGACGATGTCGTGCACCGCGCGGCGCGACTTGCCGTTGAAATCGATAAAGCCGCGCCAGCCCTGCTTGCCCTCGATCAGCGTGAAGCTGCCCTCCACCGCGCTGCCCTTCAGGCGCGGCATGCTGAAACGCCAGCTTTGCGCCTGCTCGCCGGGTTGCACCGCCGTTTCGACCCCCAGCGGCTGCGGCAGAATTTCATTGCGGTAGTGATAGGCGGTGCTTTGCGGCTGATCGAGATAGAAACCGGTAGAGAGAATGCCCTGATAGCCATCCTGCGCGCTGGCGCCCAGCGAGTCTTGCCCCTGCCAGGATTGAATGACGATCGAGCGCGGCAGCGACGGGTGGTAGATCTCATCCCAGCCGACCATCTGCCGCTGGTGCTTCTCGAGGATCTTTTCCAGCTTCTGGTTGAAGTAGGCCTGCAGCGCATGGGTATCCGCCAGCCCGTTCTGCTGCATAAACGCCTGTATCGACGGTGACGCTCGCCACTGGCTGGCGTCCACTTCGTCACCGCCGATGTGCAGATAAGGATCGGGGAAGATCTCTGCCAATTCACCGACGATCGTGTCGACAAACTGATAAACCTCGTCGCGGGTCGGATCGAGCGTCGGCTTATGCACGCCCCACTCGCGCTCCATGCGATACGGCCCCGGCGCGCTCATCAGCTCGGGATAGGCCACCGCGATGCTGGAGGCGTGCCCCGGCATGTCTATCTCCGGCACCACGCGAATGCCGCGCGCCGTGGCGTAAGCCACCACCTGCCGCATTTGTTCACGGGTGTAAAACAGGCCGTCGCTGGCCTGCTGCTGCAATTTGGGGTAATGCTCGGAGGCGAAGCGCCAGCCCTGATCGTCGGTCAGGTGCCAGTGGAATACGTTGAGCTTGGCCGCCGCCATGCCGTCAAGCTGGCGCAGAATGTCCGGCAGCGGCAGGAAATGGCGCGCCGAATCCAGCAGCACGCCGCGCCACGGAAAACGCGGCACGTCGCGAATATCCACCAATGGCAGGAAAGTGTTTTGCCCGTCGGTCTGCAGCAGCTGCAGCAGGGTCTCCATGCCGCGCAGCGCGCCGAAGCGGGTGTTGGCGGTCAGCGTGGCGCCCTGCGGCGTGACCGCCAGCCGGTAACTCTCATCGCTGCCCGGCAGCGGCTGCGCCGCCACCCGATCCTTGATCACCACCTTGATCGCCGCGCCGTTCGCTTCTTCCCTCGGTGCCAGCGTCCAGCCGGTCTGCAGTTCGATGCGCTGGCGCCAGCGCGGCAGCGCGTCGCCCAAATCATCGCCCTGGAGGCTTAACGACAGCCGGTGATCCAAAATCAGTTTGCCCGCCGGTTGCGTCACGTCCACCTGCTGCGGCCAGGGCATCAGCGGCAGATCACCCGCCGGCTGCGCCAGCGCGCCGCAAGAAAACCATAACGATGAAGCCAGTAGCGTATAACGGAAAGGTCGGTGCATCGGAAATTCCTCAGAGGAAAAAAACAAAATATCCCCAATGAATTTCAAACCACCGCTAGGCGATAAACAACAACGCGGTGGCTTGAAAGGCGCAGGGAAAAACAGCCAACGCTGTAGATAAAGACTCAGCACAGAACAGATGTCCAACCGTTGCGGTGAAAAAGCGGACGGGATCACAGTTGCCCCCTCCCGGCCGGAGGGGGCGAACGGGTTATTGCCAGCCGTAGCGGCGCACGAACCAGCCTTTCACGCACTGGGTCAGCACCATGTAACCGGCGAGGATCAGCACCAGCCACGGGAAGTAGGCGAGCGGCAGCGCCTGCAGCTGCAGGAAGCCGGCCAGCGGCGAGAACACCAGGCCGATGCCGGTGGCGATCACCGCCAGCGTCATGATGCACAGCGGCCAGGACGGGCGGCTCTGGATAAACGGAATTTTGCGCGTGCGGATCATGTGCACGATCAGCGTTTGCGACAGCAGCCCTTCCACGAACCAACCGGACTGGAACAGCGTCTGCATTTCCGGCGTATTGGCCTTGAACACCCACCACATCAGGCTGAAGGTCAGCACGTCGAAGATTGAACTGATCGGCCCAAAGAACACCATAAACCGCCCCAGATCGGCGGAGTTCCAGCGCTGCGGCTGGGTGATCTGATCGTCGTCGACGTTATCGAACGGGATGGCGATCTGCGAGATGTCGTACATCAGGTTCTGAATCAACAGGTGCAGCGGCAGCATTGGCAGGAACGGCAGGAAGGCGCTGGCGATCAGCACGCTGAACACGTTGCCGAAGTTGGAGCTGGCGGTCATCTTGATGTATTTCAGCATGTTGGCGAAGGTGCGGCGCCCTTCGATCACTCCCTGTTCCAGCACCATCAGGCTTTTTTCCAGCAGGATGATGTCCGCCGCTTCCTTGGCGATGTCCACCGCCGAATCGACGGAGATGCCGATATCGGCCGCGCGCAGCGCCGGCGCGTCATTGATGCCGTCGCCCATAAAGCCCACCACGTGCCCCTGGCGGCGCAGCAGTTTGACGATGCGCTCCTTGTGCAGCGGCGTCAGCTTGGCGAACACCGTGGTGCGCGCCGCCGCCTGCGCCAGCTGCTCGTCGTCCATCTGCTCGATCTCGCTGCCGCGCAGCAGGTGATCGGCCTCGAGCCCGACGTCACGGCACACTTTGGCGGCCACCAGCTCGTTGTCGCCGGTGAGGATCTTCACCGTGACGCCGTTCTGTTTCAGCGCCGCCAGCGCCGGTGCGGTGCTCTCCTTCGGCGGATCGAGGAAGGCGACGTAGCCTTCGAGGATCAGATCCGATTCATCCGCCACGCCGTATTCATGGGTTTGCGCCGGCAGGATCTTGTTGGCCACCGCCACCACCCGCAGCCCCTGCTGGTTGAGATCGTCGGTGATGCGGCGAATGCGCGCCAGCAGCGCCTCGCTGAGCGGGATCACCTCGTCTTCGTGGCGCACGTGGCTGCAAATCGCCAGCATCTCTTCCAGCGCGCCCTTGCACACCAGCTCGTGATACGCGTTGTCTTTGGCCACCACCACCGACATGCGGCGGCGCACGAAATCGAACGGGATCTCATCCACCTTGCGGTAGTTTTGCAGCGCCTCCGGCTGCCGATTCTGCTCCGCGCAGCTCAGCACCGCCACGTCGAGCAGGTTTTTCAGCCCGGTCTGGTAGAAGCTGTTCAGCCAGGCGTAGCGCAACACCCGCTCGCTGCCGGCGCCGAACGCATCGGTGTGGCGCTCCAGCACGATCTTGTCCTGGGTCAGGGTGCCGGTCTTGTCGGTGCACAGAATATCCATCGCGCCGAAGTTCTGGATGGCGTCCAGCCGTTTGACGATCACCTTCTGGCGCGACAGTTTCACCGCCCCTTTGGCCAGCGTCGAGGTGACGATCATCGGCAGCATCTCCGGCGTCAGCCCGACCGCTACCGACAGCGCGAACAGCGCCGCTTCCCACCAGTCACCCTTGGTGTAGCCGTTGATCAGCAGCACGATCGGCGTCATCACCAGCATAAAGCGGATCAGCAGCCAGCTGACCTTGCTGATGCCGCTCTGGAAGGCGTTCGGCTGTTCATCCTGGCTGGTGACGCGCTGCGCCAGCTGGCCGAAATAGGTGCTGCCGCCGGTGCCGATCACCATCGCCAGCGCGGTGCCGCTGACCACGTTGGTGCCCATGAAGCACAGGTTCCGGCAGTCGAGCGGATCGGCCGCCGGCAACTGCGGCGCGGCGGATTTTTCCACCGGCAGCGATTCGCCGGTCAGCGCCGCCTGGCTGATGAACAGATCCTTGGCCGACAGCACGCGCAGATCCGCCGGGATCATGTCGCCGGCCGCCAGCTTGATGATATCGCCCGGTACCAGCTGCGCGATCGGCAGCTCCACATGCTCGCTCCTGCCGGTGAGCGCATCGCTGCGGATCACCGTGGCGGTGTTGCTCACCATCGCTTTCAGCGCATCGGCCGCCCGGTTGGAGCGCGCCTCCTGGATGAAGTTCAGCAGCGTGGAGATCAGCACCATCAGCGCGATCACCAAGGCGCCGGTGAGATCTTCGGTGGCGTAAGAGATCATGCCGAGCGCGGTCAGCAGCAGGTTGAACGGGTTGCGGTAGCAGTGCCAGAGGTGTTGCCACCAGGCCTCTTTTTGCTGATCGTCGATGACGTTCTCGCCGCAGCGCCGGCGCACCTGTTCCGCCTCATGTGCGGTGATGCCTTCCGGGTGGCTGTGAAAACGCTCAAACAGCTGCATCGTCTCTGCGGCGGCGCATTCCAGCCGCTGCTGCGCCAGGCCGGCAGGCATATCGCGCGCAGCGCCGCTGACGCCGTCCAGCAGGCTGTCGCGGCGCACCAAACGGCGCGGAAGGCCGCGGGCGAACAGGCCCAGCAGCTGACGGGGGAGTTTTTTCAGTTTCATGATTCGCACCTCTTCGCCCGGTGCCTCACGGCAGCGGGTAAACGGGGATCGTCATCGGCCGGGCGGATGGCGCGCACGCCAAAAAGCCTCTGCCCATGCAGATCCTTATTCTTTTTTTCAGCAGCAGGAGCGAACGACGAAGCGCGCGCCACCGGTTACCGTGATGTACTTCACCGGTAAAACAGCAGCGCCAGGCGGAGAGGTTTACCGGTGAACCGAGTGAGTGTCTAAAGCAGTCGGGTCGGGGTCCATATGGGGTATAACCTCCGGTAAAGGGAAAAACAGAGCGGCAGGAGCGGCCGTTCAGCGCAGTGCAACAATCCCGTTTTGCCTCAAGATCCGCGTGGGAAAATGAGCTATGCTGACGGGCATTGTTTTACAGGCCATTATGCTACGCCTGTCCACCTCAACGAAAAGTAAACCATGCAAAACCGGCTGACCATCAAGGACATCGCGCGCCTGAGCGGCGTAGGCAAATCCACCGTCTCACGCGTGCTGAACAATGAAGGCAGCGTGAGCCCGCAAACCCGCGAACGGGTGGAAGCGGTGATCCGTCAGCAAGGGTTTACCCCCTCCAAGTCGGCGCGCGCCATGCGCGGCCAGAGCGACAAAGTGGTGGGCATCATCGTTTCCCGTCTCGACTCACCGTCAGAGAACCAGGCGGTGCGCACCATGCTGCCGCTGCTGTATCAGCAGGGCTTCGACCCGATCGTGATGGAGAGCCAGTTCGAAACCCGCCTGGTGCAGGAGCACCTGCACGTGCTGCGCCAGCGCAACGTCGACGGCGTGATCCTGTTCGGCTTCACCGGCCTGACCGCGGCGATGCTCAAGCCGTGGCAGGAAAAAATGGTGGTGATGGTGCGCGAATACGACGGCTTTTCGTCCGTCTGCTACGACGACGCCGGCGCGGTGAACCTGCTGATGGATCGCCTGTATCGGCAGGGGCATCGGCATATCGGCTATCTGGGGGTGCAGCTCAGCGACGCCACCACCGGCCAGCGCCGCTACCAGGCCTATCTCGACGCCTGTGAACGCCTCACGCTCACGCCGCGCGCCACGCTGGGCGAGCTGAGTTACCAGAGCGGTTTCCAGCACGCCGCCGAAGTGATCGATGCGCACACCAGCGCGCTGATCTGCGCCTCCGACAGCATCGCCCTCGGCGCGATCAAGTACCTGCAGCAGCAGCCGGCGCGCGCCATTCAGGTATGCGCCATCGGCAACACCCCGCTGCTCAGCTTCTTGTTCCCCGACACTCTGTCGGTGGAGTTCGGCTACGGCAGCGCCGGCCTGCTGGCCGCGCAGCAGCTGCTGGCGCAGCTCAGCGGCGAACAGGGGATCCGCCGCCTGGTGGTGCCCAGCAAACTGTCCTGACGATCTGCTTAGAAGTTGACCATTTTTTGTCATTTTGTGATCCTCGCCCCAAACCGGGAACGTTCCCATTTCATTCAAAAAGCCGAGTGGCTAAGCTTTGATCATTACTCAGTCAACACCTCTGCAGGTATCCCATAATGAGCAAAGTAAAACAGCAGGATATTGATCGCCTGATTGTTTTGGTCGGCGGCCGCGAGAACATCGCCACCGTCAGCCATTGCATTACCCGGCTGCGTTTCGTCCTCAATGACCCCAGCAAGGCCAGCCCAAAGGAAATCGAAGAGCTGCCGATGGTCAAAGGCTGCTTCACCAACGCCGGGCAGTTCCAGGTGGTGATCGGCACCGACGTCGGCGACTACTATCAGGCGCTGATCGCCAGCACCGGCGTCAACGAGGCCGACAAGGAACAGGCCAAGGTGGCCGCGCGCCAGAACATGACCTGGACCGAGCGCACCATCTCCCACTTCGCCGAGATCTTCTTTCCGCTGCTGCCGGCGCTGATCAGCGGCGGTCTGATCCTCGGCTTCCGCAACGTGATCGGCGACATCCCGATGTCCGGCGGCCAAACGCTGGCGCAGATGCACCCGGCGTGGAAAACCGTTTACGACTTCCTGTGGCTGCTGGGTGAAGCGATCTTCATGTT
This sequence comes from Serratia sp. CY76391, assembly GCF_052166695.1. Lineage (NCBI taxonomy): Bacteria > Pseudomonadati > Pseudomonadota > Gammaproteobacteria > Enterobacterales > Yersiniaceae > Serratia > Serratia sp. CY76391. Next base: position 157,117 of record NZ_JBJNOJ010000006.1, on the reverse strand, counting down.
CCTGCCGGTGGCCATCTGTTGGTCGACGGTGAAAAAGATGGGCGGCACGCCGGTGCTCGGCATCGTGCTGGGCGTCACCCTGGTGTCGCCGCAGCTGATGAACTCCTACCTGCTCGGCCAGCAAACGCCGGAAGTGTGGAACTTCGGCTGGTTCGTGATCCAGAAAGTCGGCTATCAGGCGCAGGTGATCCCGTCGATCCTGGCGGGCATGGCGCTGGGCTGGATCGAAACCCGGCTGAAAAAGATCGTCCCCGACTATCTCTATCTGGTGGTGGTGCCGGTGGTTTCGCTGCTGCTGGCGGTGTTCCTGGCGCACGCGCTGATCGGGCCGTTCGGCCGCATGATCGGCGACGGCGTCGCCTGGGCGGTGAAAGCGGTGATGACCGGCAGCTTCGCGCCGGTGGGCGCCGCGCTGTTCGGCTTCCTGTATGCGCCGCTGGTGATCACCGGCGTGCACCAGACCACGCTGGCCATCGACATGCAGATGATCCAGAGCATGGGCGGCACCCCGGTATGGCCGCTGATTGCGCTGTCCAACATCGCGCAGGCCTCGGCAGTGCTCGGCATCATCATCATCAGCCGCAAGGCCAACGAGCGTGAAATCTCAGTGCCGGCGGCGATCTCCGCCTACCTCGGCGTGACCGAACCGGCGATGTACGGCATCAACCTCAAATACCGCTTCCCGATGCTGTGCGCGATGATCGGCTCCGCCTTCGCCGGCCTTATCTGCGGGCTGGACGGCGTGATGGCCAACGGCATCGGCGTCGGCGGCCTGCCGGGCATCCTGTCTATCAAGCCGCAGTTCTGGCTGATTTACTCGCTGGCGATTCTGGTGGCGATCGTCATCCCGCTGGTGCTGACCATCATGGTCTACAAACGCAAGGCCGCGCGCGGCGAGCTGCCGGTTTGATTCACGCAAAATACGCAACATGAATGTAGGGGCTGGAAATACCCTATAGCTTTCGAGCTGCAGCTAGGCGGCAAGGGTGCAAATCCCCAGGAGCTTACTCAAGTAAGTGACTGGGGTGCAGCGCCAGCAGCCAACAACGCTGCAGTTTGAAAGATGAAGGGTACGGGCCCGTTGTCACGATTCAAAGGTATTGATCTATGAGCAACCCAACCCCCTGGTGGCAGAACGGCGTCATCTACCAAATTTATCCGAAGAGTTTTCAGGACAGCACCGGCAACGGCTACGGCGATTTGGCCGGCGTGACCCGGCGGCTGGACTATCTGCAGGAGCTGGGCGTGGACGCCATCTGGCTGACGCCGGTCTACGTGTCGCCACAGGTGGACAACGGCTATGACGTGGCGGACTACTGCGCCATCGATCCGGCTTACGGCATGATGGCCGACTTCGAGCAGCTGGTCGCCGCCGCCCACCAGCGCGGCATCCGCATCGTGATGGACATGGTGTTCAACCACACTTCGACCGAACACCCGTGGTTCAAGGCCGCGCAGGATCGCCACAGCCCGTATCGTCAGTTCTACGTCTGGCGCGACGGCGAAGGCGATACGCCGCCGAACAACTGGCGCTCCAAGTTCGGCGGCAACGCCTGGCAGTGGCACGCCGACAGCGGCCAGTACTACCTGCACCTGTTCGCCGCCGAGCAGGCGGATCTCAACTGGGAGCACCCGCCGGTGCGCGAAGAGCTGAAGAAAGTGTGCCAGTTCTGGGCGGACAAAGGCGTCGACGGCCTGCGCCTCGACGTGATCAACCTGGTGTCCAAGCAGCAGGATTTCCCGTCCGACTGCCAGGGCGACGGCCGCCGCTTCTACACCGACGGCCCGCGCATCCACGAGTTCCTGCAGGAGATGAGCCGCGACGTGTTCCAGCCGCGCGGCCTGATGACGGTGGGCGAGATGTCCTCCACCACGCTCGAACATTGCCAGCAATACGCGGCGCAGAGCGGCGAAGAGCTGTCGATGACCTTCAACTTCCACCACCTGAAGGTGGACTACGCCGGCGGCGAAAAATGGACGCGGGCGGCGCCGGATTACGTGGAGCTGAAGCAGATCTTCCGCCACTGGCAGCAAGGAATGCATAACCGCGCCTGGAACGCGCTGTTCTGGTGCAACCACGATCAGCCTCGCATCGTGTCACGCTTCGGCGATGAAGGCGCACTGCGAGTGCCGGCCGCCAAAATGCTGGCGATGGTGCTGCACGGCATGCAGGGCACGCCTTATATCTACCAGGGTGAAGAGATCGGCATGACCAACCCCGGCTTCCGTGCCATTGAACAGTATCGCGACGTGGAAAGCCTGAACATGTACGCTGAACTGCGCGCTCAGGGCCGCAGCGACGCCGAACTGCTGGCGATCCTGGCCGACAAATCGCGCGACAACGGCCGTACGCCGATGCAGTGGAGCGCCGCGCCGCACGCCGGTTTCACCACCGGCACGCCGTGGATCGGCTGCGCCGAGAACTACCCGCAGATCAACGCCGAAGCGGCGCTGGCCGACCTCGACTCGGTGTTTTACGCCTACCGCCAGCTGATCACCCTGCGCAAGCAGTACCCGCTGCTGACCCACGGCGACTATCAGGATCTGGCGCCGGAACACCCGGCGCTGTGGTGCTATCAGCGCAGCTGGAATGGCCAGCGCCTGCTGGTAGCGGCCAACCTGAGCCGCGAGCCGCAGGCCTGGACGGCGGCGGGCGTGGAGCCTTCCGCCCAGTGGCGCCCGCTGATGAGCAACTACAGCGACTCGGCAGACCAGCCGCAGGCGCTGACGCTGCGGCCGTTCGAAGCGGTGTGGTGGCTGCTCGAAGACTAACCCCGCAGGGCGCGGCGAGCGCTGCGCCCTACCATTTCCCCAGCAGCGCTACCACCCCGGCGGCCTCTTGCGCCAGGCGTTCATCGCTCATGTCGAACACACCCTGCACCAGATGCGGCGGCAGATAATCCATGCCGGTCAGGTTGGCCATGGCGTGGAACGGCAGCAGCAGATCCTGCACCGGATAACGGTTATACCCTGCCGGCGTGTAGGCCTGCGCGTTGCCGCCGGTGCTCACCACCAGCTGCAGCGGCTTGCCGTGCAATTGGGTGCCTTCGCTGCCGTAGGCAAAACCGTAGGTTAATACCGCATCCTGCCATTCGCTGAGGATCGCCGGTGAGCTGTACCAATAAAACGGGAACAGCATCACTACCGCATCATGGCTCTGCAGCAGCGCCTGTTCGCGCGCCACGTCGATGCGGTAATCCGGGTACGCGCGGATCAGTTCGTGAACGGTCACGTTGGGCAGCGGGCGTACGGCCTCGATCAACGCCTTATTAATGCGCGACTCGTCGGGGGTGCGGTGGGCGGTTAACACTAAAATGCGCGACATACATGATTCCTCGAACGTAAAGAAGATGAGGCATTTTTCCATTTCCGCCGCTGCGGGTGTAGGCTGTTAGAGGTCACTTCAATTTCAACCAAAAGTATCAACCACTATGTCGCTGCCCTTTGACGTGCACCGCCTGCTGCCGGCCTTCCTCGCCGCCGCGCAGGCGCAAAATTTCTCCGCCGCCGCTCGCCAGCTGGGCGTGACGCCGGCGGCGGTCAGCAAAAACATCCGCGCGCTGGAAGAGAAGCTGGCGCTGCGGCTGTTTCAGCGCAACACCCACAACGTGCTGCTGACCGACGAGGGCAAAGCGCTGCTGGCGCAGGTGGCGCCGCTGTGGCAGGCGTTGGCGGCCACGCTGGAGAGCGCCGGCGGTGAACGGCAGGCGCCGGCCGGGGTGGTGCGCGTCAGCATGATCCCCGGCTTCGGCCGCCAGATGCTGATGCCGTTGATCCCGCAATTTTTGGCGCGCTATCCGCAGATCGATCTCGATCTGTCGCTGGACGCCCGGGTGGTGAACCTGGTGGGCGAAGGCTTCGACGTCGGCATCGGCAGCCGGGTCGATCCCGACAGCCGGCTGGTGGCCCGCCCGCTCTACCCAATGCACATGGTGCTGGCGGCGTCGCCGGACTATCTGGCGCGGCGCGGTGAGCCGCAAACGCCGCACGATCTGCTGCGCCACGACTGCCTGCTGCACCGCAACCCGGGCAACGGCCGCCACGTCAAATGGCAGCTGCGCCATCAGGGCGAAACGCTGGCGCTGGATCTGAACGGCCGGCTGGTGGTCAGCCGGCCGGAGATGTTGCTGGATGCGGCGCTGGCCGGGCTCGGTATCGTCAACCTGGCGCGCTGGTACGTTGAAAAGCACTTCGAACAAGGCACGCTGCGGCCGGTGCTGGCGCAATGCTGGCCGCGCCCGGTGCAGCTGTGGCTCTATTACGCCTCGGCGGATCTGCCGCCGCGGGTGCGCGTCTGGGTCGATTTTCTGCTGGAGCATTTTCGCGATCGGCTAACCGGCGATTGACGACTGTTCAGCTTGCACACGCTCTTCCGTTTTCCTTGTTCTACATCAAAAGAATCGCGCCAATATCTATATATAGTGCATTAAGAATTGCGAACACCTATATATAGTAGTTATCCACAAAATCATCCACACACCGCCACAGCCCTTGCGCGCTGCGGCTTTGCCCTGTGGATAAGCGAAATTTGACGGTTGCTCGCCACGCCAGGCGGGTATGAACGCTCCCTCGGGGAACAAGGAGTACAACGTGAAACCAGTAGTGATTAAGCGGGACGGTTGCCAGGTACCTTTTGACGAAGCGCGCATCGCGCAGGCCATCGAGCGCGCCGCGCTGGCGGTGGGCGTGGTCGATGCCGACTACTGCGCCACCGTCGCCCGCGTGGTCGCTCAGCGCATGGAGCAGCAGCCGCGCGTCGATATCCACGAGATCCAGCAGGCGGTGGAAAACCAGCTGATGGCCGGCGAGTACAAACAGCTGGCGCGCGCCTATATCGAATACCGCCACGATCGCGACGTGGCGCGCGAGCTGCGCGGCCGCCTGAATCAGGAAATTCGCGGCCTGGTCGAGCAGAGCAACCGCGCGCTGCTGAACGAAAACGCCAACAAGGACAGCAAGGTGATCCCCACCCAGCGCGACCTGCTGGCGGGCATCGTCGCCAAACACTACGCCAAGCAGCACATCCTGCCGCGCGACGTGGTGCTGGCCCATGAACGCGGCGAAATTCACTACCACGATCTCGACTACTCGCCGTTCTTCCCGATGTTCAACTGCATGCTGATCGATCTGAAAGGCATGCTGACCAACGGCTTCAAGATGGGCAACGCCGAGATTGAGCCGCCGAAGTCGATCTCCACCGCCACCGCCGTGACCGCACAGATCATCGCCCAGGTCGCCAGCCATATTTATGGCGGCACCACCATCAACCGCATCGATGAAATTCTGGCGCCGTTCGTCGACGAGAGCTTCCGCAAACACCTGCAGGTGGCGGAAGAATGGCAGATCCCGGACGCCAAAGGCTATGCCATGGCGCGCACCGAGAAAGAGTGTTACGACGCCTTCCAGTCGCTGGAGTACGAGGTCAATACCCTGCACACCGCCAACGGCCAGACGCCGTTCGTCACCTTCGGCTTCGGCCTCGGCACCAGCTGGGAGTCGCGCCTGATCCAGCGCTCGATCCTGAAAAACCGCATCGCCGGGCTGGGCAAAAACCGCAAGACCGCCGTGTTCCCCAAACTGGTGTTCGCCATCCGCGACGGCCTCAACCACCAGTACGGCGATCCGAACTACGACATCAAGCAGCTGGCGCTGGAGTGCGCCAGCAAGCGCATGTACCCGGACATCCTCAACTACGATCAGGTGGTGAAGGTGACCGGCTCGTTCAAAACGCCGATGGGCTGCCGCAGCTTCCTCGGCACCTACGAGCAGGACGGGGAGCTGGTGCACGACGGCCGCAACAACATCGGCGTCATCAGCCTCAACCTGCCGCGCATCGCGCTGGAGGCGATGGGCGATGAGTCGCGCTTCTGGGCGCTGCTGGATCAGCGCCTGCAGCTGGCGAAAAAGGCGCTGATGACGCGCATCGCCCGGCTGGAAGGCATCAAGGCGCGGGTGGCACCAATCTTGTACATGGAAGGCGCCTGCGGCGTGCGGCTCAAGGCCGACGACAATATCGCCGAGATCTTCAAGAACGGCCGCGCCTCGATTTCGTTGGGCTATATCGGCCTGCACGAGACCATCAACGCGCTGTTCGGCGGCGAAAACCACGTGTATGACGACGAAGCGCTGCGCGCCAAAGCGGTGGCGATCGTCGCGCGGCTGCGCGCCGCCGTCGACGCCTGGAAAGACGAGACCGGTTACGGCTTCAGCCTCTACAGCACGCCGAGCGAAAACCTGTGCGATCGCTTCTGCCGGCTGGACACCGCCGATTTCGGCGTGGTGCCGGGCGTCACCGACAAGGGTTATTACACCAACAGCTTCCACCTCGACGTGGAGAAGAAGGTCAATCCGTACGACAAGCTGGACTTCGAAGCGCCCTACCCGCCGTTGGCCAGCGGCGGCTTCATCTGCTACGGCGAATACCCGAACCTGCAGCACAACCTGAAGGCGCTGGAAGACGTATGGGACTACAGCTACACCCGGGTGCCTTACTACGGCACCAACACGCCGATCGACGAGTGCTACGAATGCGGCTTCACCGGTGAATTCTCCTGCACCAGCAAGGGCTTCACCTGCCCGAAATGCGGCAACCACGATTCGGCCAAGGTCTCGGTCACCCGCCGGGTGTGCGGCTATCTCGGCAGCCCCGATGCCCGGCCGTTCAACGCCGGCAAGCAGGAAGAGGTGAAACGCCGGGTGAAACACCTCGGCAACGGGCAGCTCGGCTAAAAAGCGCCGTGCAACCTAGGCAGAAGCCTGTTCATCAGGCGTGATTGTCGCCGCCAGTTTGCCTTCGGCCAGCGCGCACCAACCGCAGCGTACACGCAGTACGTGAGGATTGGGAGCACTGCCCGGAGGCAAAATGGCCAGTAAAATAGCCTGATGGGCAGGCCTCACATGAATTATCACCAGTATTACCCGATCGACGTCGTCAACGGCCCCGGCACCCGCTGCACGCTGTTTGTCGCCGGCTGCGTGCACCAATGCCCCGGCTGCTACAACAAAAGCACCTGGCGGCTCAACTCCGGCCAGCCGTTTACCCCGGCGCTGGAAGACCGCATCATCGCCGATCTGAACGATGCGCGCGTGCCGCGCCAGGGGCTGTCGCTCTCCGGTGGCGATCCGCTGCATCCGGCCAACGTGCCGAGCATCTTGAAGCTGGTGAAACGAGTGCGCGCCGAGTGCCCCGGCAAGGATATCTGGCTGTGGACCGGCTACCGGCTGGCGGAGCTGGACGCACAGCAAATGCAGGTGGTGGACAGAATCAACGTGCTGATCGACGGCAAGTTCGTGCAGGATTTGAAGGACCCAGCGCTGATCTGGCGCGGCAGCAGCAACCAGGTGGTGCATAGGTTGCGTTGAGTTGATAACACGCGTCTCAGCATGTGTTAATCCAAAGTTGCTCAGACACAGCTACGACATGGAGACAATCTGATGGGTGGATCTGAGCCAGAGGCAGTTACTCATCCCAACCTAATTGTTTGAAAAATTTCAGTTAGTGCCGTATCTATTCACTTTTGCTAATAGTTGATTATTCTTCAAGTATAATATTACCGGTAACATTTGATGACAACTTGGGTGGACATACTCAATAGAGCAGTAAATATTTTTTGGTGGTATAATACATTTATCATTTCAAAAATGAATCACAAACATAAATTCGAAAAGGGTAAAGTCGCCATTATTATGGCGCCCTATAATCAGAAAGCACTCAAAACTTTATGTCACCTAACTATTGATTCTTGATAACTGAATGGATTAGAAATAAGGGATAAAATGGTAAAATCTAACCAAATAACGTAAAAATCAATTAAATTAATTTTATCATTTCAAAAAACAACAATTGCAAAGTCGATACTTTTAGGTTTTATATCAACATCGTTCGGGTTGATAGCCTAAGTTGATTATTTAAAATGAATGCGACAAAAACTTTATAATTGTAAAGTTGACATTGATAAGACAGACATAGAAAAAGTAAGAACCACGTTACTTTACAAACGAAAACCCCTGTTTAATTCTTTGTCTGATGACTATAATAAATTTAAGCAATAAATTTTTAAGAAGAATAATAAACGGTTAAAGAAATCATAAACTTCATTCATTTTTACAAGCAGTCATCATACTATGCTAGTGATGACGACTGTATGGACTAGGAGTATAATCAGTATTTATGCCACCTGATTAAAAAGTTATAACTTAAATTATTTCCATTCAATTATACTTATTTAAAGTTAAGTATTTTTCACCAACGCTTGTAGTAAATCATTGATGGAATCTGATGGCACACTACCTTTTGACTGTATGAATTGGCTAAGTTTTTGTGCGGCCTGAGCGACGACTGGATTTACTGTCGCTTTCACCTCAAACTCGCTGACTTGCTGTAACAGCATACTGCAAATTTTCCTTCCTTGTGTAGTTTTACCTATATAAGCACGAAAATGCAGGTGATTAGTCTGAACCACCAGTCGCTCAACATGTTGAGAAAAAATGTGATGACGTGGATGATAACATGCCCATGTTCTTGTGTGTTGTCGATATCCGTTCCCAGCAGGTAGGGGCAACGAATAAAAATCGTTTGCTGCTTTAATCATATTACATGTCATACATACTCGAACTAGATTTTCTTCTACAAATGTGAATTGCGGGTATATTTAGCTTGGTAAAATATGATCAACATTAGAATTGCTATTATGAAATATTCTGTCTTGACAATATCCACAACGATTTGAAAGTCCATGTACATAGCTAGTAATTGCATCATAGACTCGTCTTCCAACAGGACCATCATTATATAACTTCGCCCATAATTTAATTGTCCCATTGCGCGATTCATCATAATAATAAATTGCCTTATTCGTTGCTTCTTTGATTTTTCTTTTTTGCGAATAAGATTTGCGAACCTCCCTCAGAAGTTTCATTCAGTCTCTATCTCCTCTCCCTGAAGGTTAGCCGGTTTAGACATCGCAATCAAATCCCTGATAGCCATCTCAAAGTCCTCGATTGTTCGCTTAATATCTTCGCTGTCCTTTTCTGTATGAGATGCAAGCTTAAGCTTTTTTTTAAAATTCTCAACGGATGCAAGAGTTGATGTCTCGGCTCTATTATATCTTGCCCTGTTAATATTCTCACTGGTTAGGATTTCAATGGTTTTTGTAACAATAGTAGCAAACTCTTCGAATATATATTTATTATCAGGAGGGATTGTATTGAAATTTTTATATAGAATACGCTCAACATTGAACTCATCATCCATTATTCTAATCAGTTCCCCAGCGGACAAATTATAACAATCAGCTCCAGCTTGCAATGCGCTTGAAATTATTACCGGCGAGTGAGTAGCAATATAACAGTTAACGTCATCTTTTAAAGATAGTAATGGATGAAAAATTTCAGGCCACTTAACTTGCCATTCAACGTGCAAGCTAACTTCAGGCTCATCAATAAAGTAGCATACACCCTGATTAATTGATGTAACTATTTTTAAAGCGGTGTTAATTATGTATTGCTCACCAGAACTCAAGTCAGAAAAGGGGTATGGAGTACCATTTTTGTAAAAAACAGCCTCAAAAGGACGCTCTTTAGCAACAAGTATCTCTTTATTTACTGTTGCAAAATCACTTGTTAACTCTTGTGTGTTAAACGGTTGAGTCTTAGAAAACTTTGTTTTTCTATAACTAATACCAAACTTTCCTTCAAACCCTATTTCTTCAAGAAAATTCATTAATGCCGGACACAAATCTGTGTCTAGTATTGCAAGATAAAGTATCACAGCATTTGCTGCTAAGGTGCCATTGTGAGTACCGTTTCCGACGGTTCTATTCCCCAAGTAACGATATGACCCATTGGCCGTTTTCTTAATTTGAGATCTAAATTTGAATTTATCCGATACACCAGAAGCAATCACTACTACATCTCGACTTTCTGAGAGCCGCTCCGCATTCTCTTCTAATGCTCGACTTTTTCCTGAACCATTGTTACCAATAATATAAGTGAACTTATTATTTTCAGCGAATTCCATATTTTTACCGAGATAAAGTTAGTAAAAAAAACCAAAGATAACATTCTTAACGAGTATAACTCAACATCATCCTCGATAGCGCCCCCGAATTTTCGCTTTGAATATAGCCATTCGTTTTTCTGCCTCCGAATGGCTGAGATAAACCGCGGTGCCGTTTCTTAAGCGTTCAAGGGCGGCATCCACCCTTTCACGCAACGCTTGCTCTAGGAATATCGCCTCTACGTCCATTTCGGGTTTATTCCGCTGTTCCATTCTCATTTCCTCCTTTGAGACAGCATCAAGTCACGAATCCGTTACACCAACCCCATCCCCACCACGCCGGTCAGTACGCCGCACAGCGCCACCAGCGCTGCCGTCAGGCACAGCGCCTGGGCGGAGAAGGTTTTGTTGAGCATCAGCAGCGAAGGCAGGCTGACCGCCGGCAGGGTCATCAGCAGCGCCAGCGCCGGGCCTGCGCCCATGCCCGCCAGCATCATGGTCTGTACGATCGGGATCTCCGCCGCGGTGGGGATAACGAACAGGCAGCCGACGATCGCCAGGCCGATGATCCACAGCAGGCTATTGTCGACGGCGCCGTCGGCGTGCGGGAACAGCCAGACCCGCGCCGCGCCCAGCGCCAGCACCGCCAGCACGTAGATCGGGATGGTCGACCAAAACAGCGCCCACAGCGCTTTGCCCCAGCGAGCGAGGAACGGCTGCTCGTCGTTCTGCGCCATCATCAGCGGCGGCTGCGGCGCGGCGGGCTGCGGATCGTTGGCGGTCACGCGCTGCACCAGCCAGGCGATGCCCAGCACCATCACCACGCCCGCCACCAGGCGGATAGCGGCGAACGGCCAACCGAGCACAAACCCCATGAACACCAGCGTCGCCGGGTTCAATACCGGGTTGGCGAGCCAAAAGGCCAGCGCGGCGCCGCTGGATACCGACTGGCGGCGCATGCCGGCGGCAACCGGTGCGGCGCAGCAGGTGCACATCATGCCCGGCAGCGCGATCAGCGCCCCCAGCACGGTGCCGGAAAAACGCCGATGGCCGAGCGTGCGCACCAGCCAGTCGCGCGGGATCAGCACCTGCACCAGCGAGCCTAACAGCACCCCGAGCAGCGCCGCCTTCCACACCGCGGTGAAGTAGACCAGCGCATACTGCCAGGCCGCCAGCCAGGGGCTTGCGGCGCCGTCGGCCAGGATCGATTTACCGATCGAGTGGCTGTCCGCCGCCACGAAGGCCTTGCCGTAGTAAGGCTGCCATTTGACGTAGTAGAGGCCGACGGCCACCACCAGCAGAAACAGGATCGGTTTCCACAGCGGCCAGGCGCGTGGGGCGGGTTCAGGGGCATTCAGAGATTGCGGCATGGTAGCGGCCAGAGTCAGTCAACAGTGGCGCCAGCATAGCGCGCCGCCGCCGCCCGTGCACGCCTGGGCTGTCCTAAATAGTTCATCTGTTCGCCACCGAGGCGTAACGCGATTGTCATCTGCGCCCGTCACCATGATGCCGACGTGAAAACCACAGGGTAGACGCCCGATGAAACGCACCGCTTCCGCCTTCATCGCACCGCCATCGGCATGACGAGGTTTTTATTATGATGGAGTTATCTAGACATCCGACCACTTACCCCACCCGCTATCAGCAGATCGCCGCGCAGCTGGAACAGGAGCTGCGCACGCAGTACCGCTGCGGCGACTACCTGCCTTCGGAACAGCAGCTGGCCGAGCGCTATCAGGTCAATCGCCACACCCTGCGCCGCGCGGTGGATCAGCTGGTGGAGCGCGGGTGGCTGCAGCGCCGCCACGGCGTCGGCATTCTGGTGCTGATGCGGCCTTATGACTACCCGCTGCACGCCAACACCCGCTTCAGCCAGAACCTGTTCGAGCAGGGCAGCCACCCCACCAGTGAGCGCTTACTCGCTGTATTGCGCCCGTGCAATGGGCATGTCGCCAGCGCACTCTCGCGTGAAGAAGGCGAAATGGTGATCCACCTGCGCACCCTGCGCCGGGTCAACGGCGTGCCAATGAGCGTGATCGACCACTATCTGCCCGATCTGGACTGGTGGCCGGCGCTGCAGCAGTTCCACAGCGGTTCGCTGCACCAGTTTATCGAACAGCACCTCCAGCAGCCGCTGACCCGCCGCCAGACGCGCATCAGCGCGCGCCGCGCGCAGGCCAAAGAGAGCCGGCTGCTGGAGATCGCCACCCACGCGCCGCTGCTGTGCGTGCGCACCCTTAACGTCCGCAGCGGTGGCGAAGACGTGGCGGAATACTCCGTCAGCCTGGCCCGCGCCGACATGATTGAACTGACGATGGAGCACTGAATGCACGCCTTAGAGTCGAGACAACGCTGGATGTCGGTGCTGGCGCACAGCCGGCCCGAGCAGCTGCGCAGCCACTGGCAGGCGCTGAACCTCAGCCCGGGTTACCGCAGCATCCGCGCGCCGGAGATCGGCCTGGCCCAGCTGCAGGGGCGCATGGGCGCCACCGGCCGCCGCTTCGTGCTGGGGGACATGACCGTCACCCGCGCGGTGGTGCAGCTGGACAACGGCGGCTACGGCTACAGCTACATCGCCGGGCGCGACAAGGCGCACGCCGAGCTGTGCGCGCTGGCCGATGCGCTGCTGCAACAGCCGGAGCACGGCGAACGCCTGCAACAACAGCTGATCGCGCCGCTGGCCGCGCTGCAGCACGAGCAGCGCCAGCTGCGCGCCCGGGCGATCGCCGCCAGCCGGGTGGACTTCTTTACGCTGGTGCGAGGGGATTAAGCCATGAGTTTATTGACCGGTTTTGAACAACCGATAGACCAATCGCAGCACGCTTTCCGTTTGATTCTTAAAGCCTTAAGCGAACCGGGCCACCGGGTGACGCTGCCGAACGGCCCGGCCTGGGCGCCGCTGAACGCCGCCAGCACCGCCGCGCTGCTGACGCTGGCCGATCAGGAAACGCCGCTGCAGCTGTGCGCTGCGCTTAAAAGTGAGCAAGTGCTAACAAACATTCGTTTTCACAGCGGCGCGCCGCTGGCCGCCACGGCGCAGGAGGTCTGTTTTGCCCTGTTCGATGAGCACGTGCAGGCCGCCGATCTGCAGGCGTTGCCGCACGGCACTGAAATCTCGCCAGAGTTCGGCGCCACGGTCATCGTGCAGCTCGCCGAGCTGGAGAACGGCGCCGCGCTGCGCCTGACCGGCCCCGGCATCGAGAATCATCGCCTGATTGCGCCGCGCCTGCCGCCGGCGCTGCTGGATTACCTGGTCAACCGCCCGCAGCGCTTCCCGCTGGGGCTGGATATTTTGCTGACCTGCGGCGATCGCCTGCTGGCGATCCCGCGGACCACCCGCGTGGAGGTGTGCTGATGTACGTAGCGGTAAAAGGGGGCGAAAAAGCCATTGAGGCCGCCCATCAGCTGCAGGAACAGCTGCGGCGCGGCGACGAGGCGCTGCCGGCGATCGGCGCGAAACAAATCGAACAGCAGCTGGGGCTGGCGGTAGATCGGGTGATGACCGAAGGCGGCATCTACGATCGCGAGCTGGCGGCGCTGGCCATCAAACAGGCCAGCGGCGATCTGGTGGAAGCGATTTTCCTGCTGCGCGCCTATCGCACCACCCTGCCGCGCCTGGCGGTCAGCGAGCCGCTGGCCAGCGAAAACATGCGGCTGGAGCGGCGCATCTCGGCGGTTTACAAGGACTTGCCCGGCGGGCAGGTGCTGGGGCCGACCCACGACTACACCCACCGGCTGCTGGACTTCGCGCTGCTGGCGGAAGACGAGGCACCGCGTGCGCCGCAGGCCGACGAACCGCTGCCGGACAACTGTAGCCACGTGTTCGATCTGTTGTGTCGCCAGCAGCTGGCACGCGAGGAACAGGACGACGGCAGCGCGCCGGACGACATCACCCGCAACCCGCCGGTTTACCCCTGCTCGCGCTCGGCGCGCCTGCAGCAGCTGGTGCGCGGCGACGAAGGCTTCCTGCTGGCGCTCGGCTACGCCACCCAGCGCGGCTACGGCCGCAACCACCCGTTCGCCGGCGAGATCCGCACCGGCCACGTTTCGGTGGAGATCGTGCCTGAAGAGCTCGGTTTCGCTATCGATATCGGCGAAATCCTGCTGACCGAGTGCGAAATGGTCAACGGCTTCGTCGATCCCAAGGACCATCCGCCGCACTTCACCCGTGGTTACGGGCTGGTGTTCGGCCGCGCCGAACGCAAGGCGATGGCGATGGCGCTGGTGGATCGCGCATTGCAGAGCCCGGACTACGGCGAAGGCGTCGCCGGCCCGGCGCAGGACGAAGAGTTCGTGCTGGCCCACACCGACAACGTCGAGGCCGCCGGCTTCGTCTCCCATCTCAAGCTGCCGCACTACGTCGACTTCCAGGCCGAACTGGAGCTGCTCAAGCGGCTGCGACAGGAATACAGCGAGCGTCAGGAGGCCCGCGATGAGTGAAATATTGACCGGCTATAACCTCGGTTATCTGGACGAGCAGACCAAGCGCATGATCCGCCGCGCCATCCTCAAGGCAGTGGCGATCCCCGGCTATCAGGTGCCGTTCGGCGGCCGTGAAATGCCGATGCCCTACGGCTGGGGCACCGGCGGCATTCAGCTCACCGCCAGCGTCATCGGCCGCGCCGACGTGCTGAAGGTGATCGATCAGGGCGCCGACGACACCACCAACGCGGTGTCGATCCGCCGCTTCTTCCAGCGCGTCGCCGGGGTGGAAACCACCGAACGCACGCCGGAGGCCACGCTGATCCAGACCCGTCACCGCATTCCGGAAACCGCGCTGCGCGAAGATCAGATCCTGATCTATCAGGTGCCGATCCCGGAGCCGTTGCGCTTTATCGAACCGCGCGAAACCGAGACCCGCAAGATGCACGCGCTGGAGGAGTACGGCGTGATGCAGGTGAAGCTGTACGAAGACATCGCGCGCTACGGCCATATCGCCACCACCTACGCCTACCCGGTGAAGGTCAACGATCGCTACGTGATGGATCCGTCGCCGATCCCGAAATTCGACAACCCAAAAATGCACATGATGCCGGCGCTGCAGCTGTTCGGCGCCGGGCGCGAGAAACGCATCTACGCCCTGCCGCCGTTCACCAAGGTGGAGAGCCTGGACTTCGACGACCATCCGTTCAGCGTGCAGCAGTGGGACGAACCCTGCGCGCTGTGCGGCTCGCGCCACAGCTATCTCGACGAGGTGGTGCTCGACGATCGGGGCAACCGCATGTTCGTCTGTTCGGACACCGACTACTGCCGGCAGCAGCTGGCGCAATCTTCGCAAGAGGCGCAGCACTGATGACTTCCACCCTTTTGAGCACCACTCCGCTGCTGTCGGTGAACCGGCTCACCCACCTGTACGCCCCCGGCAAGGGCTTCAGCGACGTGTCGTTCGACATCTACCCCGGTGAAGTGCTGGGCATCGTCGGCGAATCCGGCTCCGGCAAAACCACGCTGCTGAAGTCGATCTCGGCGCGGCTGGCGCCGCAGCGCGGGCAGATCCTTTACCGCCCGCAGGCGGACCAGGAGCACGACCTGTACGCCATGGCGGAGAGCGATCGCCGCCGCCTGCTGCGCACCGACTGGGGCGTGGTGCACCAGCACCCGCTCGACGGGCTGCGGCCGCAGGTCTCCGCCGGCGGCAACATCGGCGAGCGGCTGATGGCCATCGGCCAGCGCCACTATGGCGACATTCGCCGCCAGGCCAGCCAGTGGCTGGAAGACGTCGAGATCCCGCTGTCGCGCCTCGACGATCTGCCGACCACCTTCTCCGGCGGCATGCAGCAGCGGCTGCAGATCGCCCGCAATCTGGTCACCCACCCCAGGCTGGTGTTTATGGATGAACCGACCGGCGGGCTGGACGTGTCGGTGCAGGCGCGCCTGCTCGATCTGCTGCGCAATCTGGTGGTGGAGATGCAGCTGGCGGCGGTGATCGTCACTCACGATCTCGGCGTGGCGCGGCTGCTGGCCCACCGCCTGCTGGTGATGAAACAGGGCGAAGTGGTGGAGAGCGGCCTGACCGACCGGGTGCTGGACGATCCGCACCATCCCTACACCCAGCTGCTGGTTTCTTCGGTGCTGTCGTAACCCAAGGCGATAACAGATGACTATGCAAATCCGAGTTGAACATCTCAGTAAAACCTTTGTGCTGCATCAGCAGTACGGCACCCGCCTGCCGGTGCTGCACGACGCCAACCTGACGGTCCACGGCGGCGAATGCGTGGTGCTGCACGGCCACTCCGGCAGCGGCAAATCCACCCTGCTGCGTTCGCTGTACGCCAACTACCTGCCGGACAGCGGCCATATCTGGATCAATCACCAGGGCGACTGGCTGGACATGGTCAGCGCCGATGCGCGCCAGATTCTGGCGGTGCGCCGCCATACGCTGGGCTGGGTCAGCCAGTTCCTGCGGGTGATCCCGCGCATCAGCGCGCTGGAGGTGGTGATGCAGCCGCTGCTGGAGCAGGGCGTCGAGCGCGCCGAGTGCCGCGAACGCGCCGAAGCGCTGCTCGCCGCGCTCAACGTGCCGCAGCGCCTGTGGCCGCTGGCGCCGTCCACCTTCTCCGGCGGTGAGCAGCAGCGGGTGAACATCGCACGCGGCTTTATCGTCGATTACCCCATTCTGTTGCTGGATGAACCGACCGCCTCGCTCGACAGCCGCAACAGCGCGGCGGTGGTGCAGCTTATCGAACGCGCCAAGGCGCGCGGCGCGGCGATCGTCGGCATTTTTCACGATGAAGGCGTCCGCCGACAGGTCGCCGACCGGCTTTATGACATGCAGGCGCCGCAGGCGCTGGAGGCCCTCTGATGATCGTCAATAACGTTAAGCTGGTGCTGGATGACCAGGTGGTGCAAGGCTCGCTGGAGATGCAGGATGGCGTGATCCGCAGCTTCGCCGACGGCCCGAGCCGGCTGCCGCAGGCGCTGGACGGCGACGGCGGCTGGCTGCTGCCGGGGCTGATCGAACTGCATACCGACAACCTGGACAAGTTCTTTACCCCGCGCCCGAACGTCGACTGGCCGGCCCATTCGGCGATGAGCAGCCACGATGCGCTGATGGTGGCCAACGGCATCACCACGGTGCTGGACGCGGTGGCGATCGGCGACGTGCGCGACGGCGGCCACCGGCTGGAAAACCTGCAGAAGATGATCGACGCGGTGATCCACAGCCAGCGCGCCGGGGTGAACCGCGCCGAGCACCGGCTGCACCTGCGCTGCGAGCTGCCGCACGAGAGCACGCTGCCGTTGTTCGAACAGCTAATGGACAAGCCGGGCGTGTCGCTGGTGTCGCTGATGGACCATTCGCCAGGCCAGCGTCAGTTCGCCTCGCGCGAAAAATACCGCGAATATTATCAGGGCAAATACCACCTCAACGACCAGCAGATGAGCGAGTACGAGGAGCAGCAGGTTGCCCTGTCCGCCCGCTGGGCCGCGCCGAACCGCGAGGCGATCGCCGCCCACTGCCGCGCGCGCCGCATCTCGCTGGCCAGCCATGACGACGCCACCGCCGCGCACGTGGCCGAATCCTGCGCGCTGGGCAGCGCGATCGCAGAGTTCCCCACCACCGAGGCGGCCGCCCGCGCCTCGCACCAGCAGGGCCTGCAGGTGCTGATGGGCGCGCCGAACATCGTGCGCGGCGGCTCCCACTCCGGCAACGTGGCGGCGCACCACCTGGCGGCGCTGGGGGTGCTGGACATTCTCTCTTCCGATTATTACCCGGCCAGCCTGCTGGACGCGGCGTTTCGCCTCGCGGCGGACGAACGCAACGCCTACGATCTGCCCCAGGCGGTGCGCATGATCACCCGCAACCCAGCGCGGGCGCTGGATCTGCAGGATCGCGGCACCATCGCCGAAGGATTGCGGGCGGATCTGGTACTGGCACGGCCGCACGGCGAGCACGTTTATGTGCAGAACGTGTGGCGCCAGGGCAGGCAGGTGTTCTGATGGCGCGGCTCATCTATCTGATGGGGCCTTCCGGCGCAGGCAAGGACAGCCTGCTGGCCGCGCTGCGGGCCGACGCCGACCGCGCGCCGCTGGTGGCGCACCGTTACATCACCCGGCCGGCGGACGCCGGCTGCGAGAATCATATTGCGCTGAGCGAACCGGAATTTCTGCGCCGCCGCGCCAAGGGGCTGTTCGCGCTCGACTGGCAGGCGCACCAGCAGCGCTACGCGTTTGGGATCGAGGTGGATCTTTGGCTGCTGCAGGGGATCGACGTGGCGGTCAACGGTTCACGCGCCCACCTGCCGCAGGCACAGCAGCGCTATGGGGCGCAGCTGCTGCCGGTGTGCCTGCAGGTCAGCGCCGGGATCCTGCGCCGGCGCCTGCAAGATCGAGGGCGGGAAAGCGCTGAACAGATCGAGCAGCGGCTGGCGCGGGCGGCGGAATATCAGCAGAGCCTGCCCGCCAGCTGCCGGGTGCTGCACAACGACGGCCCACTCGACGACACCCTGGCGGCGCTGCTGGCGCTGCTGCCGACCTCTACCCGACAAACTCAGGACGCGACGCCATGAACGACTTCGCCCAGCCGAAAATCGGCGACAACGTGACCCTTAACCGCACCCGGCTCGGCCAATATGTGCATCTGGCCGACGATGCGATCCTGGAAGAGGTGGAGATGGGGGACTACTCCTACACCGCCGGGCACAACCAGATCTTTTACGCCACTATCGGCAAGTTCGTCTCCATCGCCTCCTATGCGCGCATCAATCCCGGCAACCACCCGACCTACCAGCGCATCGCGCAGCACCACTTCACCTACCGCGCCTCCGAATACGGGCTGGGGGAAGATGACGCTGCGTTCTTCGACTGGCGGCGCGAGCACCATGTCACCGTCGGCCACGACGTGTGGATCGGCCATAACGCCATCCTGATGCCGGGCGTCAGCGTCGGCAACGGCGCAGTGATCGGCAGCGCGGCGGTGGTCACCAAGGACGTGGAGCCTTACAGCATCGTCGCCGGCGTGGCGGCCAAAAAGATCGGCATGCGCTTTGACGATGCGCTGATAGAGCGTATCGAACGCAGCCAGTGGTGGCACTGGGATCACGCCACGCTGCAGGCGCGGCTGGCGGATTTTCGCGACATCAACCGCTTTGCGCAGAAGTACCTTTAACGGAGGGGAGCGATGCAACTGACCTTTCTCGGCACCGGCGGCGCGCAGCAGGTGCCGGTGTTCGGCTGCGACTGCCCGATCTGCCAACGGGCGCGGCGCGAGCCGGCATTTCGGCGGCGAGCGTGCAGCGCCATGCTCAACTATCAGGGGGAAACGACCTTATTGGATGCGGGATTACCGGCTTTGGAGCGGCGATTTTCGGCGGGGCAAATTCAACGTTTTTTACTGACACATTACCACATGGATCACGTTCAGGGGTTATTTCCTTTGCGTTGGGGGTGCGGAAATTTAATTCCGGTATATGGCCCGCCGGATGAACAGGGCTGCGACGATCTATTCAAACACCCCGGCATTCTGGCGTTTCAGCCGCCGCTGGCGCCCTTCGCCACCGTCGAGCTGGGCGGCATGCGCATCACCCCGCTGCCGCTGCAACACTCCAAACTGACCCACGGCTATCTGATCCAGGCGGCGGGCGCTGCGCTGGCCTACCTGACCGACACCGTCGGCCTGCCGCCGGCCACCGCCGACTATCTGCAGAACGTGGCGCTGGATCTGCTGGTGCTCGATTGCAGCCTGCCGCCTCAGCCGCAGGCGCCGCGCAACCACAACGATCTGACCCGCGCGCAGGAGACGCAGCGGTTGCTGCAACCCAAACGCACGCTGCTGACGCACATCAGCCATCATCTCGATCGGTGGCTGCTGGACAACGAACTGCCCGCCGGCCTGGAGCTGGCGTTCGATCACCTCAGCGTCAGCCTCGGTAGCAATGCAGCCGGTCCGACTCCAGCACCCTGACCCCTTCACCCGGCGTGAACGCCTGCTGCAGCAGCGTTTGCGCCACGTCTTTGGCGGCGACCGCCCGCCATTTGCCGGGCAGCAGCCTGAACAGCGGCAGCGTGAGGCGCTCCATCAGGCGCGGCGCCGGGCGCTCTCCCACCAGCATGGAAGGCCGCACCAGCGTCAGGCGCGGCCAGCGCTGTTCGCGCAGCGCCTGCTCCATCTCGCCTTTGGTGCGGTTATACAGGAAGGTGGAATCCGCATTGGCACCCAACGCGCTCACCACCAGACAGTGCTGCGCCCCCAACCGGCGGCCGGTCAGCGCGCTCTCCACCACCAGTTGGTAATCGACGTAGCGGAAGGCATCGGCGCTGCCCGCCGCCCGGCGGGTGGTGCCCAGGCAGCAGAACACCAGATCGACCGGTTGCTGCAGGCTACTCAGCAGTTCGAACAGCGCATCGCCGACCGGGTTGGTCAGCTTGCCGTGCGGCGGCAGCGGCGTGCGCGTCGGCGCCACGATGGCCGTTATCTGCGGATCGCTTTGCAACCGCTGCAGCAACTCGCGCCCCACCAGCCCGGTTGCGCCGACTAACAGTGCTCGCGCCATGCGATCTCCCGTTGTAATGGCTATGTCGACTTAAAGTATAGACCGCGCCCAGTGCAGCTTCTTGCCGAAGCCGAGGGTGTTGTCGGTCATCTTCACCTCGTGCAGATCCAGCCGCCAAACCGAGGCTTTCATCGCCCTGGCGATCGGGAAGCGCTTGCAGTAACGCGCGCGCGCCGCCTCGGCCTCTTCGCCGCTCAGCAGCACCGCCTCGGCGCGGTACTGCACGCCGCGGATCAGCGCGATGCTTTTCGGCTTCGGCGCGATGGTGCCGACCACCCGGCCGTTGTTCAGCATCAGCCCGCCGTGGCGGGTGTGCGGTTCGGTCATCAGCCACAGCGCCATCGTCGCGGCGTCGAACACGTAAAAACAGTTGGCGCACCACATGTCGAGGCCGTCGCCGGCGCACAGCGTCAAGACGTGTTGTTTACCGATAAAATCCGCAATCTGCTGCCGTTGTTCTGGGGTATTCAAGGTTACTCGCCTCCCTGTTCACTCACTTCATCTTACCCTGCGTTGTTGAGGCGAGTCACAAATAACGATAATCATCAAAAATCTTGCATGAATACAAAACCATTATATTTGAATTTTTACCCACTACAGCATAAAGCAGGTTGATAACATAAATAACACAATGCTGATTTATTTTATCGTTATACAGCCGGTTATTTGACCGCTTTTTTTATTCCTTCTCGAGCGACATCAAAATTAAGCGCTCAAGGCCCGCGAACATTAGCAATTCATTTACATGCCAACCTCTGCGTCTGGATGATACTTATGCAACACATTGCATAACCGGTGAATAGTTATTTATCAAAACCGGCATTTATGTGATCATAATCACAATTTTTAGTGCATCTTGCGCTAAAATAGCGCCATCTTTTCACTCAGCAAGGTGGATTAGAAAATGGAAAACAATAACCGAAAAATGGCGCACATCAGGCGTACAACCCATATTATGATGATGGCTCATCGCAGCTGCTTTAGCTTCGCATTCTTTAACTACAGATAACCCTCCCCCTCGCTCTTACGCCGTTGTTAAGAGTGTCTTTGCGTTTCACTTTATTCTCCGCACTCCGGTGATAATGTCTTTTTCTCGCTAAGCGGGAAGGGCGCGCAATACATTTTTAATTTCGGCCAAGCGCATTCAAGCCAAATAAAACAGCGAACACAGTTAATGCCTTTCGGCATCACTGGGTTCTCGCACACCTTTATTTTCGTGAAGGCGTTAGCGGCAAATGAAATTATTTGCTGGCGGAATGCCTTTGCCTGAAGAATGAGAAAAATGAAAAAATTAAAAATTGCCGCCAACACCCAAACCCTCGGCTGCTTTGAAACTGAACGCGACATCGTCGATGTGCATCACAGCGATTTCAATGACGTCGCCGCCATCGTGCTGTCGGTAGAAGACGTCGCGCAAGGTATGGTGGCGCGCATCGAAGAGCACGGCCTGAACATTCCGCTGTTCGTCGCCGTCTGCTGCGAAGAAGAGCTGGATAACGCCGTCTTGCCGGCGCTGCACGGCGTATTTGAACTGTGCGGCAAGAATACCCAGTTCTACGGCAAACAGCTGGAGGCCGCCGCCGCAAAATATGAGAGCGAGCTGCTGCCGCCATTCTTCAACACGCTGACGCAATACGTAGAAATGGGCAACGCCACTTTCGCCTGCCCTGGCCACCAGGGCGGCGAGTTCTTCCGCAAACACCCGGCGGGCCGCCAGTTCTTCGACTTCTACGGCGAAACGATTTTCCGCTCCGACATGTGCAACGCCGACGTCAAACTGGGCGACCTGTTGATCCACGAAGGCGCGCCTTGCGCCGCGCAGCAGCACGCCGCCAAGGTGTTCAACGCCGACAAGACCTACTTCGTGCTCAACGGCACCTCGGCCTCGAACAAGGTGGCGACCAACGCCCTGCTGACGCGCGGCGATCTGGTGCTGTTCGACCGCAACAACCATAAATCCAACCACCACGGCGCGTTGATCCAGGCCGGCGCCACGCCGGTTTATCTGGAAACCGCCCGTAACCCATTCGGCTTTATCGGCGGCATCGACGCGCACTGCTTCGACGAGCGCTACCTGCGCCAGCAGATCCGCGAGGTGGCGCCGGAACGCGCCAACGAGGCCCGCCCGTTCCGCCTGGCGATCATCCAGCTCGGCACCTACGACGGCACCATCTACAACGCCCGTCAGGTGGTCGACAAGATTGGCCACCTGTGCGACTACATCCTGTTCGACTCCGCCTGGGTGGGCTATGAGCAGTTCATTCCGATGATGAAAGACTGCTCGCCGCTGCTGCTGGAGCTGAACGAAAACGATCCCGGCATCATCGTCACCCAGTCGGTGCACAAACAGCAGGCCGGTTTCTCGCAGACTTCGCAGATCCACAAAAAAGACAAGCATATCAAGGGGCAGAGCCGCTACTGCAACCATAAGCGCTTCAACAACGCCTTTATGCTGCACGCCTCCACCAGCCCGTTCTATCCGCTGTTCGCCGCGCTGGACGTCAACGCCAAGATGCACGAGGGCAAGAGCGGCCAGCGCCTGTGGCAAGAATGTGTGCGCGTGGGCATCGAAGCGCGCAAAATGCTGCTGGATACCTGCACGATGATCAAACCGTTCGTGCCGGATCAGATCGACGGCAAGCCGTGGCAGGCCTATGACACCGCGGCGATGGCCAACGATCTGCGCTTCTTCAACTTCGTGCCCGGCGAGAAATGGCATGCCTTTGAAGGCTATGCCGAGTCGCAGTACTTCGTCGATCCGTGCAAACTGCTGCTCACCACGCCGGGCATCGATACCGCGACCGGCAGCTACAGCGAGTTCGGCATCCCGGCGACCATTCTGGCCAACTACCTGCGTGAAAACGGCATCGTGCCGGAAAAATGCGATCTCAACTCGATCCTGTTCCTGCTGACGCCGGCGGAAGACATCGCCAAGATGCAACACCTGGTGGCCCTGATCGCCCGCTTCGAGAAGCACATCGAGCAAAACTCCCTGCTCAGCGAGGTGCTGCCTGCGGTCTATAAAAACCACCAGCAGCGCTACAAAAACTACACCATCCGCCAGCTGTGCCAGGAAATGCACGACCTTTACGTCAGCTATGACGTTAAAGAACTGCAAAAAGAGATGTTCCGCAAAAGTTATTTCCCGCGCGTGGTGATGAATCCGCAGGACGCCAATACCGAGTTTGTTCGCGGCAACGTGGAATTGGTCTCGCTGGCCAAGGCCGAGGGCCGCATCGCCGCCGAAGGCGCCCTGCCTTACCCACCAGGCGTGCTGTGCGTGGTGCCCGGTGAAATTTGGGGCGGCGCCGCGCAGCGTTATTTCCTGGCACTGGAAGAAGGCATCAATTTATTGCCGGGATTCGCGCCGGAATTGCAGGGCGTTTATATCCAACAGGATGAGGACGGCTGGAACCGCGCTTACGGCTACGTCATGAAAAATTAATCACCTTACGGGGCGGTGATTATTCTCGCCGCCCGGATCGCATCCTAAAAGAGAAAATGATCATGAGTAAGTCCAATAATAAAATGGGGGTCGTGCAATTAACGATCCTGACCGCCGTGAACATGATGGGTTCCGGCATAATTATGCTGCCGACCAAGCTGGCCGAAGTGGGCACGATTTCGATCGTTTCCTGGCTGGTGACCGCCGTCGGCTCGATGGCGCTGGCCTACGCCTTCGCCAAATGCGGCATGTTCAGCCGTAAATCCGGCGGCATGGGCGGCTACGCCGAATACGCCTTCGGTAAATCAGGCAACTTTATGGCGAACTACACCTATGGCGTTTCGCTGCTGATCGCCAACATCGCCATCGCCATTTCCGCCGTCGGCTACGGCACCGAGCTGTTTGGCGCTACGCTCAGCCCGCTCGGGATCTGCATCGCCACCATCGGCGTGCTGTGGCTTGCGACCGTCGCCAACTTCGGCGGTGCGCGCATTACCGGCAAAATCAGCGGCATCACCGTCTGGGGCGTGATCATTCCGGTGGTGGGCATCTCGGTCATCGGCTGGTACTGGTTCAGCGGCAGCGCCTACGTCGCCGCCTGGAACCCGCATCAGGTGCCGACCTTCGAAGCCATCGGCGCCTCGATCTCGATGACCCTGTGGGCATTCCTGGGGCTGGAATCCGCCTGCGCCAATACCGACGTGGTGGAAAACCCGGAGCGCAACGTGCCGATCGCCGTACTGGGCGGCACCCTCAGCGCGGCGGTGATCTATATCGTTTCGACCAACGTGATCGCCGGCATCGTGCCGAACATGGATCTGGCCAACTCCACCGCTCCGTTCGGGCTGGCGTTCTCCCACATGTTCAACCCGACGGTCGGCAAGATCATCATGGCGTTGATGGTGATGTCCTGCGTCGGCTCGCTGCTCGGCTGGCAGTTCACCATCGCGCAGGTGTTCAAATCCTCCGCCGACAGCGGCTTCTTCCCGAAAATCTTCTCCAGGCTGAGCAAGGCCGACGCGCCGGTCAAAGGCATGCTGACCATCGTCGTCATCCAGAGCGGTTTGTCTCTGATGACTATCAGCCCGTCGCTGAACAAGCAGTTCAACGTGCTGGTGAACCTGGCGGTGGTGACCAACATCATCCCGTACATCCTGTCGATGGCGGCGCTGGTCATTATTCAGAAAGTGGCGAAGGTGCCGGACAACAAGGCGCGCATCGCCAATATCATCGCCGGCATCGGCGCGCTGTACAGCTTCTATGCGCTTTACAGCTCCGGTGAGGAAGCGATGATGTGGGGCGCCATCGCCACCTTCCTCGGCTGGACGCTGTACGGCATCGTCTCGCCGCGCTTCGAGCTGGCGGGAAAAAAGGGGTAAAGCGGTAAAGCACCGGCGGCCGGGGGTGGGATTGTGGCGGCGAACATGCCATCATACGCCGACCCTGGCCACCGAAACGGCGTACGATGACCGATACCTCCCCCACTCCCTGGCACCTCTATATGCTGCGTTTACCGAGCGGCATGCTGTATACCGGCATCACCACCGACGTGGCGCGCCGCCTGGCGCAGCATCAGGCCGGCAAAGGCGCCAAGGCACTGCGCGGTAAAGGGGAGCTGACGCTGGCGTTTCACTGCCAGGTGGGGGATCGCTCAACGGCGCTGAAGCTGGAATACCGCGTCAAACAGCTGAGCAAAATACAAAAAGAGCGGCTGGTGAATCACCCGCCGCTGTCGTTGGCGTCTTTGTTGCCGGTGGTTAAAAGCGATTAAACGGCGCCGAAAAAGCCACTTCGCCGCTGACGCCATTCAGGGCGTCTTGCGCCAGCGTATACACCTGGAATGCGCTTTCCGCGTCCGGCCAGCGACAATTCAGGCCATAGGCGGCGGCCGGTTTGAAGCCGAAGCGGCCGTAATAGGCCGGATCGCCCAGCACCACCACCGCGGCGTAGCTGAATTCGTTCAGCGAATCCAACCCCTCGTACACCAGCTTTTCAGCCAGCCCCTGGCGGCGCAGGCTTTCGTCTACCGCCAGCGGCGCCAGCGCCACCCATTGGCGATCTTCGCCGGCCACATCCACCGGGCTGAACGCGGCGTAACCTACTACCCCGCCTTCGTCGTCAGTGGCGACCACGCCCAGCGTCAGCAGACCGTCTTCGCGCAGCTGTTGCACCAGGTCTGCTTCGTCGTCGCGGCCAAAGGCGCGGCGCAGCAAGGCATCGATACCCGCCGCGTCTACCGGGATCTCTACGCGGATCAGCATGATACCGCCACACGGGAAGCCGACGCCGTGCCCTCCTGCAGCCCTGCTTCGACAAAATCAGCCAACTGCAGCAACCCCATGCGCAGCGGCGCAGGCATGCTTTCCAGCTCGATGGCGTCCATCAAATTTTTCACATACAGGCCCAATTCGGTATCCCCTTCAATCTGCAGCCGACGCTGAAAGAACAGCGTATCCGGATCTTGCTTGCGCGCCGCGATCAGGATCAGATCGTTGGCGTCGCCGCTGAAGCTGACGTCCGCTTCGGCGTGCTGGCTGACCACCAGTTTGTCGTTTTCTACCGTCATAAACCAGTGTAGCGCCAGATCGCGAACTTCGATCTTTAACCAGCGCGATTCGAGAAATTCCAGATCCCCATCCGCCAACGCCTGGCGAAACTGCCAGCTCAGCACCTGTTGCAGCAGCTGGCGCTGCAGGGCGAACGGCGTGAATTTCAGCGGGATGCGCAGCAGCGACGGCCCCTGGCGCACAAGGCGTGCTCGTAGTTGTTCCAACACGGTCATCCACTCCTTTCAATACGGACTACCGCTATTTTGCCACACTGGCGCGCGGCTTCAGCGGTCTATATCAACAAATAGTGCATTTCACCGCCATGTTTATCAATACGCCATAAGCTGCCCCAAATCAAAACCTGTGTGCGCCCCTTTGCCTAAAATGGCCTCCCCGATTCGCGTTTGCCGGCGGAACACCGCCGCCGGCAACCTTTAAAGACAGCGTGCGCCCGGCCGGGCGCACGGCTAAGCCAGGATAAATCTATGGAGCTGCTTTGCCCCGCCGGCAACCTGCCGGCCCTGAAGGCCGCAGTGGATAACGGCGCCGACGCCGTTTACATCGGTCTGAAAGACGATACCAACGCGCGCCACTTCGCCGGCCTCAACTTCACCGAGAAAAAGCTGCAGGAAGCGGTCGATTACGTGCATCGCCACGGCCGCAAACTGCATATCGCCATCAACACCTTCGCCCATCCCGACGGCTACGCCCGCTGGCAGCGAGCGGTGGATATGGCTGCCCAGCTGGGTGCCGACGCGCTGATTCTGGCGGATCTGGCGATGCTGGAATACGCCGCCCAGCGCTACCCGCAGCTGGAGCGCCACGTTTCGGTGCAGGCTTCCGCCACCAACGAGGAAGCGATCCGTTTCTACCAGCGCAACTTCGAGGTGGGCCGGGTAGTGCTGCCGCGCGTGCTGTCGATGCACCAGGTGAAGCAGCTGGCGCGCACCAGCCCGGTGCCGCTGGAAGTGTTCGCCTTCGGCAGCCTGTGCATCATGGCCGAAGGACGCTGCTATCTCTCTTCCTACCTGACCGGCGAGTCGCCGAACACCGTCGGCGCCTGTTCGCCGGCGCGTTTCGTGCGCTGGCAGCAAACCCCGCAGGGCATGGAGTCGCGCCTGAACGACGTGCTGATCGACCGCTACCAGGACCACGAAAACGCCGGTTACCCGACGCTGTGCAAGGGCCGCTATCTGGTGGACGACGTGCGCTACCACGCGCTGGAAGAGCCCACCAGCCTCAATACGTTGGAGCTGCTGCCGGAGCTGCTGGCCGCCAACATCGCCTCGGTGAAGATCGAAGGCCGCCAGCGCAGCCCGGCTTACGTCAGCCAGGTGGCGCGCGTCTGGCGCCAGGCGATCGACCGTTGTCAGGCCAATCCCGCCGCCTACCGCGCCGACGCAGCCTGGATGGAGACGCTGGGCGCTATGTCCGAAGGCACCCAGACCACGCTGGGTGCCTATCACCGCAAATGGCAGTAGCCGGAGGAAACATGAAATACGCACTGGGGCCGGTACTCTACTACTGGCCGAAAACCGACATCGCGGCGTTCTATCAACAGGCGGCGGAGAGCAGCGCCGACATCATTTACCTCGGAGAGAGCGTCTGCACCAAACGGCGCGAGATGAAGGTCGGCGATTGGCTGGCGCTGGCGCGCGAAATCGCCCGCAGCGGCAAACAGGTGGTGATCTCCACGCTGGCGCTGCTGCAGGCGCCGTCCGAACTGAATGAGCTGAAACGCTATGTGGAGAACGGCGAGTTCCTGCTTGAAGCCAACGATCTGGGCGCAGTGAACATGGCGGCGGAGCGCGGCTTGCCGTTCGTCGCCGGCCATGCGCTGAACTGTTACAACGCCTATACCCTGCGCCTGCTGCGCCGCCAGGGCATGATCCGCTGGTGCATGCCGGTCGAACTGTCGCGCGACTGGCTGGCCAATCTGCTGACGCAGTGCGACGAGCTGGGCTTTCGCCACGACTTCGAAGTGGAGGTGCTGAGCTACGGCCACCTGCCGCTGGCCTATTCGGCGCGCTGCTTCACCGCCCGCTCGGAGAACCGCGGCAAGGACGAGTGCGAAACCTGCTGCATCAAATATCCGCAGGGCCGCATGATGCGCTCCCAGGAACAACAGCAGGTGTTCGTGCTCAACGGCATCCAGACCATGAGCGGTTACTGCTACAACCTCGGCAACGAGCTGCCAAGCATGCAGGGGCTGGTAGACATCGTGCGGCTGTCGCCGCAGGGCGCCGAGACGCTGGCGCAGATCGACGCCTTCCGCGCCAACGAGCGCGGTGAGCAGCCGCTGGCCTTGACCGACCACGCCGACTGCAACGGCTACTGGCGCCGCGTGGCGGGGTTGGAGTTGGTGTCTTAACGAGGACAGTGCCGGCAGCGGGCGCTGCCGGCACTGTTTATTGATCAAGATTAATGCGGTCATCTCCACCGTGGAACCAATGGAATAAACTTACACACATCAGGCAGCAGCTTCTGATACCAAAATAAGTGAAAACCGCGATGGCCGCATCTACCAAATGTTCTCCGTATGAAATAATACTCAGTGAGGAGAACGAGACAAGTAACATACTCAACGTTAGCGCAATCATATTACACAGCGGGTTTAAAAGACGTCTGTTAACCATAACCCACCCCTTATTTTTGACACTCTAAAAGCGATTTACTCATCACCAGCGACATTGCCCATTAACGCTATTGGCGTTTTTATTCCTACCCAAGGCACCACCGTTATTCTTATTATTCCCGGCTGGGCTGTTATCTGCGCAAGAGACCGCCCCCATTAAGCCACCGGCAACGGCCATACCCATCATCCCTGGCGGGCCGCCGGAAAAACCGGTAAATGCGCCAATGATAATGCCCATTCCAACCTGATTGGCACAAGAGTTTGACGCGCCTCTGCTTGGCCTGTCACGATCGCCGCCGTTATTTCCATCGCCACAACCGCCAATCAATTTCATCTCATCAAAATCAAGCGCTCTTATTGATGACATATTACTCCATCCTTTAAATAACACGTTATAGATAAAGTTAACGCCAACCATTAATTCCCTAAGCAGGTCAGTAATTACAATTACCAAAATCAACATAACAGATCAAATTAAAAATAAGAGTAGACGTCCCGCTAAATAAATCACCTTAAACATATCAATAATACGAAATAATAAAGGCGCCGAAAATGGCGCCTTTATTTATCCCCTACGCCCGCCGTTTCCTGAACATCCCGCGCAGCGCCACGCTGTTGCGCAAGAAGCCGACGCCAAAGCCTAGTAGGGTGTAGACCACACCGAGTATCAGCATCATCACCACGTCGCCCCACACCTCATTCAGCGACAGCCCCATCTGGTTGACGCCGGCGATCGCCTTGGTGCCCCAGGTGGAGGGGATGCTGTACGAGATGGCGCGCACCCAGGCCGGCATCGACTGCAGCGGCCAGATAGTGCCGGACAGGTAGAAGATCGGCGTGGTGATGAACGCCAGCGTCAGGTAGATCATCTCGACGCTGCGCAGACATTCTGTCACCAGCTTGCCCAGCCCCAATACCGCCAGCAGGAACGGGAAGGTCAGCAGCAGCAGCTCGGCGATGTTCGCCGTCTGCCTATAGCCCAATACCCACGGCCACAGCACGAACAACACGATCGACAAGAACAGCCAGATCGGCAGCAGCGCCGTCAGCCCGCCGAGATGCGCCGCCAGCGGCGCCTTGCCGCCGGGCATGCTCTTCATGGCGATATTGACGCGGATACAGGCGATCAGCAGCGAGTGCTGCAACAGCATCACCAGCAGGCCGGGGAAGATGATCGCCGCAAAGCTGATGCCGGGATTGAACACGTCCAGCGTTTGCCCCAGTATCGGCGTCAGCAGTATCTGCGCCTGCCGTTCGCTGAAACCGCTGCGCAGCAGCAGCCCGTTGTTGTACTCCGTCAGCAGCTGCTGATAGGCCGCCACCACGTCTTGTTGGATCTGGCCGTTGGCCAGGCGGTTGGTGGCGTCGCCGTAGACCGGCACCACGATGTTCTGCCCGCTGAGGATCTTCTTCTCCAGATCCACCGGCATGATGATCACCGCAAACAGCTTGCGCCAGCTGAGATCGCGCTGCGCCTGTTCCAGGCTGTCGTAGGTTTCAATCGCGATCTTGGAGGTGGCGTCCAGCTGGCGGATCAGCTGCCGGCTGGCGGTGCTGTGATCCTGATCGACCACCCCCACCGGCAGATCCCAGACAGTGCGGTTGGCGTACACCAGGCTCATGATGCACAGCGACAGGATCAGCATCAGCCACACCGGCCGCTCCAGCATGCCGAGCAGCACTTTAACGAAGGTTTGCCAATAGAGCTTCATCCGGCGTTCCCCTCTTTTGCCAGCCGCGCCGGCAGGCGATTGCGCACCAGCAGCGCGGCCACCAGCGGATAGACCGCCAGCAGCGCGCACACGCTGAAGATGGCGCTGGCGTGCACCTGCCGCAGGAACACGTCGAACATCGCGTACAGCGCGTGGGTCAGCGGTTCGATGTTGGAAATGATGCGCGCCGGCAGCGGCATCGACAGCTCAGGCACCGCCATGCCGGAGAAGGTCATCGCGATACTGACCAAAATACCGATCAGGCTGTAGGCGGTGATGGTGCTGCCGGTAAAGGTGTACAGCAGCAGGCCGATGCTCTGCGCCGCCATCACGTAGAACAAGCCGATCATCAGCATAAACAGCGGGTTGCCGCTGACGCGGGCGTCAAAGATGCCCACCAGCGCCGCGATCTCAACCATCAGCAGGGTGGTGAAACACAGCGTGTACGGCGCCAGCTTGCCGAGCAGCGCCAGGCTGAACGGCTTGGCCTGCAGCAGCGACTTGCTGCGCGCCAGCACGTAGATCATGCAGGTCACCGCGAACAGCTGCAGCAGGTGGATGGTGGCGGCGAACTGCTGGTAATAGATATAGCTGCCGCTGGCGTTGAACAGGCTGCCGTAGGAGAGCGTCACGTCCGCCAGCGGCGGCAACGTTTTGCCCATCTCGGTGGCGATGATGCTGCGGGTGCTGGCGTTGATTTCGTTCATCAGGCCGCCGAAGTCCTGGGTGGAGTACAGCCCGGCGCCGTAAAACAGCGCGTTGTAGTACATCACCACGCTCGGCTGTTTGCCCGACAGCGCATTGGCCTCAAAGTCCGGTGGGATATACAGCAACGCGTAATCCTGCGCGCTGCGCAGGCGGCTCAGCGACTCCGGCAACCCGCCGCCGTATGCCTCGACGTGGGCGTGCGACCCGGCGTCCAGCCGGCGCGTCAGCGATTTGGACAGCGGGCTGTGATCGCTGTCCACCACCGAGACCGGCAGATCGAGCAGCGTGCCTTCGGAGAAGTTGCTGCTGATCAGCGCAAACAGGATCAGCGGAAAGATCCAGCTCAGCCAGTGCACCACCGGGCTGCGAAAGGCGACGCGACACTCTTTGTCGAACGCGTGACTGAAGCAGCGCCAGCCGGCCCTTACTCTTTCCATTGCCATAAGGTGCTCATCCCCGGACGCAGGCCGTCCACCGGCTGTGACGGATACAGGCGCACTTCGAAGGTTTTCAGGTCGAAGTCGCCGGTGGCGCGGGTGGCGCGTTTGGTGGCGTAATCCCCCAGCGGCGCGATGTAACGCACCTCGGTGTCGATCATTTTGTCCTTCAGCGCCGGCACCCGCAGCTTGACCTTGTCGCCTTTGCGCACGTGGGCCAGGATGTCTTCACGCAGGTTAAACACGAAGTAAGCGTCCGGCACCCGGATCAACGTCACCAGCGGGCTGCCGGCGTTCAGCAATTCGCCCACTTCGGCCGGGATCGGCCCCACTTCGCCGTCCACCGGCGCTTTCACCTGCAGATCGTCGCTCTGCGCCTGGATCTGCAGCAGGTTCTCTTCCGCCGCCCGCAGCGCCGCCGCATATTGCTGCCGCTGCTCGACGCGATCGCCGTTGATGCCTTCATCCAGGTTGGCCTTGGCGGCCTGCACCTGCTGGAAGGCGGTGTCGCGCGACCGGCGCGAAGCGTCCAGCTCGGACTTCGAGATATAGCCCTTGCCGGCCACGCTCAGGTTACGGTTGTAGTCGTTTTGCGCATTGCGGTACTGCGCCTCGGCCTGCGCCAGGTTGGCGCGCAGGTTGCGGATGCTCTCTTCACGGGTGCCGTGCAGCGACAGCTCGAGCTGCGCTTTGGCCTCGTCGCGCGTCGCCTGCGCGGAACGCAGCTGCGCCATCAGTTCGGGGCTGTCGAGTTGGATGATCAGCTGGCCGCTTTTCACGTCATCGCCGCGTTCGATCAGGCGTTCAACAACCCGGCCTTTCGCCTTGGATGCGACGATCACTTCGGGGGCATCCACTTCACCCTGCAGCAACAGATCCTGATTGTGCGCGCGGAACAGGATCGCCAATGCGATCGCCACCATCATCAGCAACAGGGTAAACAGCGTCTTTTTTTTCATTATATCGGCTCCCGGAACGGTAAGCGGCGGGCGGGGATCATCATTTCCATGTCTCAAATTGCTCCAAAAAACACCATTGCACTCATGAGGATATCACAAGCACATATCTCCTCTTTTATAACTATAAATTGGATTATGCTTTTAACACTAAAAAGCATCTTTTTTCGGCCTTTT
The DNA here is from genome assembly GCF_052166695.1 of Serratia sp. CY76391. Classification (NCBI taxonomy): domain Bacteria; kingdom Pseudomonadati; phylum Pseudomonadota; class Gammaproteobacteria; order Enterobacterales; family Yersiniaceae; genus Serratia; species Serratia sp. CY76391. The sequence continues at coordinate 124,011 of NZ_JBJNOJ010000006.1, read as the reverse complement.
AGTATGCAGATTCCTGCAATCGCCCTTTAAGCGATCCACTCTCTGATGGACGATGTCATGACTGAACACACTGCCGTACCGCTTTCGGTACTGGATTTATCGCCAATCCCGCAAGGGGCCAAGGCGCGCGACGCTTTCCACTGTTCGCTGGATCTGGCGCAACACGCCGAACGCTGGGGCTACCAGCGCTACTGGCTGGCCGAGCACCACAATATGACCGGCATCGGCAGCGCCGCCACCTCAGTGCTGCTGGGCTATCTGGCCGCCGGCACCCAGAGCATTCGCCTCGGCTCCGGCGGCGTAATGCTGCCGAACCATGCGCCGCTGGTGATCGCTGAACAGTTCGGCACGCTGGAATCGCTCTACCCCGGCCGCATCGATCTGGGGCTGGGCCGCGCGCCCGGCACCGATCAACGCACTATGATGGCGCTGCGCCGCCACCTGTCCGGCGATGTGGATACCTTCCCGCGCGACGTGCAGGAGCTGCAAAACTATTTCTGCGACGCGCAGCCCGGCCAGCCGGTGCAGGCGGTGCCGGGCCAGGGGCTGCATGTGCCGCTCTGGCTGCTCGGCTCCAGCCTCTACAGCGCACAGCTGGCGGCGCAGCTCGGCCTGCCGTTCGCCTTCGCTTCGCACTTCGCTCCGGATATGCTGTTCCAGGCGCTGCAGCTGTACCGCGAGAACTTCAAACCCTCCAAACAGCTGGCGCAGCCGCATGCCATGGTGTGCGTCAACGTGATCGCCGCCGACAGCGACCGCGACGCGCGCTTCCTGTTCAGCTCGATGCAGCAGCAGTTCATCAATCTGCGCCGCGGTTCACCCGGCCCGCTGCCGCCGCCGGTGGATAACATCCACGCGCTGTGGACCGCCGGCGAGCAGTACGGCGTCGAACAGGCGCTGCGGATGTCGATCGTCGGCGATGAAAAAACGGTGCGTCACGGGCTGCAAACGCTGCTGCGTGAAACCGATGCCGACGAGATCATGGTCAACGGCCAGATCTTCGATCATCAGGCGCGGCTGCGTTCGTTCGAGATCGTCGCCGGCGTGAAAGGCGACATCGTGAAGGGCTAAAAAGCGAAAAGGCGGTGGGAACCCCACCGCCTTGGCGTTAACGCTGGATCAGATAGCGGATGGTCGGCCCGTCCTGCTGGATATCCAGCACCTTGTAGCCGTGGTTGCGCGCATCGAGCGGGATGTTGTTGATCGACTGCGGGCAATCACTGATCACCTCCAGGATCTCCCCCGGCTTCAGCTGCGGCATCGCCTCCAGCGTCGCCACCGCCGGGTACGGGCAAGGCTCGCCCAGCATGTCCAGCCGGTAGTCCGGCACTATCGTCGTCTCTTTCATGGCATGCTCCTCAAATTCACCACCTGCGCCTCAGGCCGGGCGCGGAAAAAGCGTTTCTCCCACCACAGCATGGCGGCGAAGGCCAGCGCCAGCAGCAGGTAAGTCACCAGCAGGCCGCCGATCGGGCCGAAGGTATCGAGCAGGTTGATCTTGTCGTAGTCGGTCGCCAGCGCCGGCGCCAGGTCGTCCCAGTAATAGGCCAGCAGCGTAGCGCCGATGATGTTGCCCAGCCCCACCCACCAGTAGTGCACCTGCCCTTCCACGGCGCGGTACATCCAGCCGGTCTCGCAGCCGCCGGCCAGCACGATGCCGAAACCGAACAGCAAACCGCCCAGCACCGCATTCGGGCCGGCCCACATGATCTTCGGCGCCACGCCGAGCTGCACATAGCTGAAGATGCCGATGGCGCTCACCGCCATGCCGATGATGATGGCTTTCGCCATGTGGGTGCGGCCGGTGATCCACAGATCGCGGAACGCCGAAGTGAAGCAGATCTGCGCGCGCTCGATCAGCAGGCCAAAGCCGATGCCGAACAGCATGGCGATGCCGAGCTTCGGCGCATCGAACAGCGTCCACAACGACCAGGCCACCGCCAGACCGAAGATCGCCATGCCCAGCCGGAAACGGCGACGCGCCTGCTCAGGCTTCTGCGTCAGCGGCGCGGCGGCCTTCACCTTTTGCAACTTGACCGGAATGCGGAACATCGGCAGCAGCGTGAATTTGGCGCCGAAGTAGGAGCCGGCGGCGGTCGCCAGCGCGAAGAACCAGGCGTGCAACGAGAACTGCGGAATGCCGGTGAAGAACGCCGCCAGGTTGCAGCCCATCGCCAGGCGTGCGCCGAAGCCGGCAATGATGCCGCCCAGCAGCGCCTGCACGATGCGAATGCGGTGCTGCGGCTGACGCAGTTTGATGTTGTTGGCCCACAGCGCGGCGGCGATGCAGCCGGCGAACATGCCGATGATCATGCGCCCGTCGATGCGCTCCAGCGGCGTGCCCTGCAGGCCGATGACCTTGAAATAGCCCCATTGCTCGGGGTGTAGACCGAACCACTGCAGCACATGACCGCCCCAGCGGGTGAATTCGCCGGTCACCGCCCAGAAGGTGCCGGTCATGCCGAAGTAGTAGGTAGAAAGGATCCCGGCGGCGATCACCGCCGGCAGCGGCGCCCAAAAGCGCACCAGGTATTGAGATTTAAACTGCTGCCAACTCATGGCATCTCCCGTGCATATCATCCGTAAGAAAAAACCTTATGAATGATACGCCATTCAGGGGCGTTTGACGGCAACTTTCAGGCATAAAAAAACCAGCCCGCAGGCTGGTTTTTCAGAGCGCTTCACCGCGAACGGCGAATCAGCGATTACGCGTCGCCGAAACGACGACGTGGTGCTGCCGGTGCGCCGTCATCACGGCGTGGCGCCGGCTTGCCGTCACGGTTGTAGTTACCGCCACGACGCTCGCCGCCGTTGCCGCCTTCACGACGTTCGCCGAAGGAGCGACGTGGGCCGCCTTCGCGACGTTCGCCGTTGAACGGACGACCGTTGCCGCGACGCTCGCCACCGTTGCCACCGTCACGACGCTCGCGACGTTCGAACGGCTGTGCATCGCCCAGCAGCTGCATGTTCATCGGCTTGTTCAGGATGCGGGTGCGAGTGAAGTGATTCAGGATCTCGCCCGGCATGCCTTTTGGCAGCTCGATGGTGGAGTGAGAAGCGAACAGCTTGATGTTACCGATGTAACGGCTGCTGATGTCGCCTTCGTTAGCGATAGCGCCAACGATGTGACGCACTTCTACGCCATCGTCACGGCCCACTTCGATGCGGTACAGCTGCATTTCGCCAACGTCACGACGTTCGCGACGCGGACGATCGCCGTCACGGCTGTCACGACGGTCGCCACGACGATCGTCACGGTCGTTGAACTCGCGGCGCTGACGTGGCTTGAAGACCGGATCCGGCGGCAGGATCAGCGGACGTTCGCCCTGTGCCATTTTCAGCAGCGCGGCGGCCAGAGTTTCCATATCCAGCTCTTCTTCCGGCTGCAGTTTGGTCAGCAGTGCGCGGTACAGGTCCAGATCGCTGCTTTCCAGCTGCTGCTGAACTTTCGCGGCGAACTTGGCCAGACGACGCTCGCCCAGCAGTTCTGCGTTCGGCAGTTCCACTTCAGGGATGGTCAGCTTCATGGTGCGTTCGATGTTGCGCAGCAGGCGGCGTTCGCGGTTTTCCACGAACAGCAACGCGCGGCCGGCGCGGCCCGCACGACCGGTACGGCCGATACGGTGAACGTAAGACTCGGAGTCCATCGGGATGTCGTAGTTGACAACCAGGCTGATGCGCTCAACGTCCAGGCCACGGGCCGCAACGTCGGTCGCGATCAGGATATCCAGACGACCGTCTTTCAGGCGCTCCAGGGTCTGCTCACGCAGCGCCTGGTTCATGTCGCCGTTCAGCGCGGCGCTGCTGTAACCGCTACGCTCCAGCGCTTCGGCCACTTCCAGAGTCGCGTTCTTGGTACGGACGAAGATGATCGCCGCGTCAAAGTCTTCGGCTTCCAGGAAACGCACCAGCGCTTCATTTTTACGCATGCCGTAGACCGACCAGTAGCTCTGGCTGATGTCCGGACGGGTGGTGACGCTGGATTGGATGCGCACTTCCTGCGGCTCTTTCATGAAGCGGCGGGTGATGCGACGGATCGCTTCCGGCATGGTGGCGGAGAACAGCGCGGTCTGATGTTCAGCCGGGATCTCAGCCATGATGGTTTCTACGTCTTCGATAAAGCCCATGCGCAGCATTTCGTCGGCTTCATCCAGCACCAGACCGCTCAGGTTGGAGAGGTTCAGGGTGCCGCGCTTCAGGTGGTCCAGCAGGCGGCCTGGGGTACCCACAACGATTTGCGGGCCCTGGCGCAGAGCGCGCAGCTGCACGTCGTAACGCTGGCCGCCGTACAGGGCTACCACGTTGACGCCGTTCATGTGTTTGGAGAAATCGGTCATCGCTTCGGCAACCTGAACCGCCAGTTCGCGGGTCGGCGCCAGCACCAGGATCTGAGGTGCTTTCAGGTCTGCCTGCAGGTTGTGCAGCAGCGGCAGCGAGAACGCTGCGGTTTTACCACTACCGGTCTGCGCCATGCCCAGCACGTCGCGGCCGTTCAACAGGTGAGGAATACACTCAGCCTGGATCGGAGATGGTTTTTCATAGCCCAGATCGTTCAGGGCGGAAATGATTGGAGCAGACAGCCCCAGATCGGCAAAAGAGGTTTCAAACTCAGTCGTCATGTACACGTGCCTCATTAATAATGGCAGCCAGTCTACATAACTCGTCGAGAAAATTTTCAGTCATTTTCATTGAAAAGTGTGAACCGGCTCAAATTAGATTATAAAACGAACAAAAAAGCCCTCGCCCGTGAAGGCGATAACTTTGGTTAAAAACCAATGTCCATCAGGCTGATAGGTGTTCGTCAGCTATTGCTGGTCCGATTCCGATAGGTCGTCTTGCTCTTGGCCCAAAAGCGCCAATTCCAACAATGCATAGCGGTGCTCAACGAAGTTGTGAACGTTGTTAGACACCGTCAGTTTGAACAGCGCCGAAGCGGTGTCCTTGTCCCCCAGACTCAGGTAGTGTTTACCCAAATAGAAGTCAGTTTCACTGAGATGCTCAGCGAGCGAAGTGTTATCCGTTGCATCTGCCTTGAGGCGTTCCATCAGCGTTTTTTCGCTGATCTTGCCCAGGTAGAATTCGACAATATTCCATCCCCATTGCCCTCTGTCCGCTTTGTCATAGCGCTGCTGAAGCGCTACCTCGGCCTTCTTGGGATCGATTTCTCTCTCCACCAGATACAGCCATAACGAACGGAAGGGATCGTTTGGGTCGTCTTGATAAAACGCCTGCAGATCATCCTGCGCCAACGGGAAGCGGCCGCCATAATACAGTGCGATGCCCCGGTTTAAACGCGCGTAATTGTAAGTTGGATCAAGCTCTAGTACAGAATCAAACGCTTCATAGGCAGCATCAAAATTGCCTGCCTGCGTTAAGTAAATGCCCAGGTAGTTGAAAACTTCCGGCATGTCGGGACGTATCGCCAGCGCCTGCGAGAAATCATTGCGCGCTAATGCACGTAACCCGAGGCTATCATACAGCACACCGCGCTCATATAAAAGCTGTGCGCGTTCGTCATCCGTCAGTGCCCGGCTGGCAAGAATTTGTTCCATGCGCGCCAGGATCACTTCCTGCTGCAACGTTGGCTGCAACGGGATTGCCAAAACTTCGTCTTTACGCCAATCATGGTTGCTGCATCCTGCCAGCATGAGTGCTGTCGCAACGTAACACCAGCGCAAGAAAGGCTTCATTTCCCACTCCCGAAGACAAACATTGGATGAACGTCCTGTCCTCCGTTTGCTAAAACGCGGGCATCCTACCCGCGCGATACGAACAGCTCCCAACCCCGTGGCGGGGAGCTGTAAAACTATCTATACAGTTATTCTGCTTCAGGCGCAGGTGAACCTGCTTCCGGCGCCATCGCTTCTTTGATGCTCAGACGCACGCGGCCCTGACGGTCAACTTCCAGTACCTTAACCGGCACTTCCTGACCCATCTGCAGATAGTCGGTCACTTTCTCAACGCGCTTGTCGGCGATCTGAGAAATGTGCACCAGACCTTCTTTACCACCGCCGATAGCGACGAATGCGCCGAAATCAACGATACGGGTCACTTTACCCTGGTAGATACGGCCCACTTCGATCTCTGCCGTGATCTCTTCGATGCGACGGATAGCGAATTTCGCTTTCTCACCGTCGGTCGCAGCGATTTTAACTGTACCATCATCTTCGATTTCGATGGTAGTGCCAGTCTCTTCGGTCAGTGCACGGATAACGGAACCGCCCTTACCGATCACGTCTTTGATTTTATCCGGGTTGATGCGGATAGTATGAATGCGTGGTGCGAATTCGGAGATATCGCCGCGCGGAGTGCTGATAGCCTGTTCCATTACGCCCAGGATGTGCAGACGCGCGCCCTTGGCCTGGTTCAGAGCCACCTGCATGATTTCGCGGGTGATGCCTTCGATTTTGATGTCCATCTGCAGCGCGGTGATACCGTCGCGGCTACCGGCCACTTTGAAGTCCATGTCGCCCAGGTGATCTTCGTCACCCAGAATGTCGGACAGAACCACATAGTTGTCGGCTTCTTTCACCAGGCCCATCGCGATGCCCGCAACGGCGGCCTTGATTGGCACACCGGCGTCCATCAGCGCCAGAGACGCGCCGCACACGGAAGCCATGGAAGAAGAACCGTTGGATTCGGTGATTTCAGACACCACGCGAACCGTGTACGGGAAATCTTCCGGTTTAGGCATCATAGCCAATACGCCGCGTTTCGCCAGGCGACCGTGACCGATTTCACGACGCTTAGGAGAACCGACCATGCCGGTTTCGCCTACGGAGTACGGAGGGAAGTTGTAGTGGAACAGGAAGCTGTCGGTCTTCTCGCCCATCAGCTCGTCCAGGTTCTGTGCGTCGCGCGCGGTGCCCAGGGTCGCGGTAACCAGCGCCTGAGTTTCGCCACGGGTGAACAGCGCGGAACCGTGGGTGCGCGGCAGTACGCCGGTGCGCACGTCCAGGCCACGGATCATGTCTTTTTCACGGCCATCGATACGCGGCTCGCCACGCAGTACGCGGCTGCGCACCACGTTTTTCTCCAGGTTGCCCAGGATGTCCTGGATCTCACCGGCGTCCAGCGTTTCGTCCTGCGCCAGCAGGGTTTCAACCACGCTGTCTTTGATCGCGTCAACCTGAGCGTAACGCTCTTGTTTTTCGGTGATGTGGTACGCGTCGCCCAGGCGAGCTTCGGCCAGTTCAGCCACGCGCGCGTGCAGCGCTTCGTTGACCGCAGGCGCCTGCCAATCCCACTTCGGTTTGCCGGCTTCGGCAACCAGCGCGTTGATGTTTTCGATAACCACTTGCTGCTGGTCGTGGCCGAACACCACGGCGCCCAGCATCTGATCTTCGCTCAGCACGTCCGCTTCGGATTCAACCATCAGCACCGCGCCGGCAGTACCGGCAACAACCAGATCCAGACGGCTTTCTTTCAGCTCGTCGGTCGTCGGGTTCAGCACGTACTGATCGTTGATGTAACCTACGCGCGCTGCGCCGATTGGGCCGTTGAACGGAATACCGGACAGGCTCAGGGCCGCGGAAGCACCGATCATCGCAACGATGTCCGGGTTCACCTGCGGGTTAACGGAAACCACGGTCGCGATCACCTGAACTTCGTTCAGGAAGCTGTCCGGGAACAGTGGACGGATCGGACGGTCAATCAGACGGGAAGTCAGGGTCTCGCCTTCGCTCGGACGGCCTTCGCGACGGAAGAAGCTGCCCGGGATGCGGCCGGCGGCGTAGGTACGCTCTTGGTAGTTAACGGTCAGCGGGAAGAAGCTCTGGCCCGGCTTGGCTTTTTTCTGGCCAACGACGGTAACGAATACAGCGGTGTCATCCATGCTCACCATAACGGCGGCGGTGGCCTGACGAGCCATCATACCGGTTTCGATGGTGACGGTATGCTGGCCATACTGGAATTTGCGAATGATCGGTGTCAGCAAAATTATATCCTTGATTAGCGGCGCGCAATCGCATTGACGACTCGACACGCCTGTGACTCGATTTGCCTTCTCACTACATCCTCGCGACTAATGACAATCCTTATCTCAGGCAGGAGATAAAGCCTCTCATTAGCCGCGCGAACCTCTGTAACGGAAGAACCTGTTTGGAAACATCAGTAATACATTAACCTGATTTGCTTATGCTTCCTAGAAGAAAGGGGCCAAAATAGGCCCCTTTCCACTGAAACTTGCTAGATTAGCGACGCAGACCCAGACGCTCGATCAGGCTGGTGTAACGTGCTACATCTTTACGCTTCAGGTAGTCCAGCAGCTTACGACGCTGAGAAACCATACGCAGCAGACCACGACGGCTGTGGTGATCTTTTTTGTGCTCGGAGAAGTGGCCTTGCAGATGGTTGATCTGCGCAGTCAGCAGGGCAACCTGAACTTCGGTAGAACCGCTGTCGTTAGTACCACGACCGAAATCAGCTACGATTTGAGCTTTAGCTTCAACACTTAGAGACATTGTAATACTCCAGATTATAGATAATAAAAACAGGCGCCGATCTCTAATTCAGCAACCCAATGCATAAGCTGCGCCATTCTACTCTTAGCGCAGTGCGATCGCAAGGCGACGCAGTGCCCCGCCGTCAGTCGAAATGTTCGACCACCAGGCGGCGCGGCGCCACGCGACCATCCTCGGCGATGTCGCCAACGCCGATGAATTTCCGCTCTTCACCCTCGGTGATACGCACCATGCCGGAAGCCGGCGCGCCGGCCACTTGCACCGGTTGCCCCTGCTTGACGTAGCCCGCCACCACCGGCAGCAAATTCACTTCCGGATAGTTCTCAACCGGGCTGTCCATCGGCATCAGCAGCGGATCGAGCAGCTCGCCGGGGTCGATCGCCTGTTCCTGCGCCTGCGCCAGCAAAGCGTTCAGCTGTTCCAGCGTCACCATGCGCGCGATCGGGTAAGTCGCCACCTGCAGGCGGCGCAGATAGATCACGTGCGCGCCGCAGCCCAGCAGCTCGCCGAGATCGTCGGTGATGGTGCGGATGTAGGTGCCTTTCGAGCAGTGGATCTCCAGCTCCAACTCATCCCCTTCCCAGCGGATAAACTGCAGCTCGTACACCGTGATGCTGCGCGCTTCGCGCGGCACTTCAATCCCCTGGCGCGCATACTCGTAGAGCTTCTTGCCCTGGTATTTCAGCGCCGAATACATCGACGGCACCTGCTGGATATCGCCGCGGAAGGTGTCCAGCGCCGCGTCGAGCTGCGCCTGGGTAAAACTCACCGGGCGCTCCTGCACGATCTGGCCGTCGGCGTCGGAGGTATCGGTACGCTGCCCCAGTTTGGCGATCACCCGATAACGTTTATCGGAATCGAGCAGATATTGCGAAAACTTGGTCGCTTCACCCAGGCAGATAGGCAGCATGCCGGTCGCCAGCGGATCGAGCGCGCCGGTATGGCCCGCCCGGTTGGCGTTGTACAGACGCTTTACTTTTTGCAGCGCATCGTTGGACGACAAACCCTGCGGCTTGTCCAGCAACAGCACGCCGTGGATATCACGGCCGCGGCGACGAGGGCGACTCATCAGTCCTCCTTGTCATCGCCTGAGGCGGAACGGCGCTCGGCGTCGTTCTTCACCACGTTGGTCACCAGGTTGGACATGCGCATGCCTTCCACCAGGGAGTTGTCGTAAGCGAAGGTCAGCTCCGGCACCACGCGCAGGCGCATCGCTTTGCCCAGCAGAGTGCGGATATAGCCGGAAGCGTCCTGCAACGCTTTGATGCCATTGGTGACCAGATCCGGATCGTGGTTCTCGGTCAGCACGTTCAGGAAGGTGACGTAAACCTTGGCATACGCCAGGTCACGGGAGACTTCCACGCCGGAAACGGTCGCCATGCCGACGCGCGGATCTTTCACTTCACGCTGCAGAATGATCGCAATCTCTTTCTGCATCTCTTGCGCCACGCGTTGACCGCGGCTGAATTCTTTTGCCATTTTGGATTCTCCAGACAAATCGGGGGGCACAAAGGCCCCCCGTAAACAGATATAAGCAGATGTGCAATCGTTAAGCGATGGTGCGTTGGATCTCAATGATCTCGAACACTTCGATCATGTCGCCGACGCGCACGTCGTTATAGTTCTTAACGCCGATACCACATTCCATGCCGTTACGGACTTCGTTAACGTCATCTTTGAAGCGGCGCAGGGATTCCAACTCGCCTTCATAGATAACCACGTTGTCGCGCAGTACGCGGATTGGGTTGTGACGCTTGATGGTCCCTTCGGTAACCATACAGCCGGCGATAGCGCCGAACTTAGGCGATTTGAACACGTCGCGCACTTCGGCCAGGCCGATGATCTGCTGCTTGTATTCCGGCGCCAGCATGCCGCTCATCGCCTGCTTCACTTCGTCGATCAGGTTATAGATCACGGAGTAGTAACGCAGATCCAGGCTTTCCGCTTCGATCACGCGGCGCGCAGAAGCGTCGGCACGCACGTTGAAGCCCAGGATGATGGCGTTGGAAGCCGCAGCCAGCGTCGCGTCGGTTTCGGTGATACCACCTACGCCGGAGCCGACAATCTTCACCTTCACTTCGTCGGTGGAGAGTTTCAGCAGCGAGTCGCTGATCGCTTCGCAAGAGCCCTGTACGTCGGATTTCAGTACGATGTTCAGCTCGGACACTTCGCCGTCGGTCATGTTGGCGAACATGTTTTCCAGCTTGGACTTCTGCTGACGCGCCAGTTTGACTTCGCGGAACTTGCCCTGACGGTACAGCGCCACTTCACGCGCTTTCTTCTCGTCACGCACCACGGTCGCTTCGTCACCCGCTGCAGGCACGCTGGACAGACCCAGGATTTCCACAGGGATGGACGGACCGGCGGAGGTCACTTCACGGCCCAGCTCGTCACGCATCGCACGCACACGGCCGTATTCGAAGCCGCACAGGACGATGTCGCCCTTGTTCAGCGTACCTTCCTGAACCAGCACGGTAGCCACCGGGCCACGGCCTTTATCCAGGAAGGACTCGATCACTACGCCGCTCGCCATGCCGCTGCGTACCGCTTTCAGTTCCAGAACTTCGGCCTGCAGCAGGATAGCCTGCAGCAGCTCGTCGATACCGGTACCGGCTTTCGCGGACACGTGTACGAACTGCGCTTCGCCGCCCCACTCTTCCGGCATCACGCCGTACTGGGACAGTTCCTGCTTAACGCGGTCCGGATCGGCTTCCGGCTTGTCGATTTTGTTCACCGCAACCACCAACGGCACCTGCGCCGCTTTCGCGTGCTGGATGGCTTCGATGGTCTGTGGCATCACGCCGTCGTCGGCCGCCACCACCAGAACCACGATGTCAGTCGCCTGAGCACCGCGAGCACGCATCGAGGTAAACGCGGCGTGGCCCGGAGTATCCAGGAAGGTGATCATGCCGTTCTCGGTTTCTACGTGGTAGGCACCGATGTGCTGGGTAATGCCGCCGGCTTCGCCCGCCGCCACTTTGGTGGAGCGGATGTAGTCCAGCAGAGAGGTTTTACCGTGGTCAACGTGGCCCATGATGGTCACGACCGGCGCGCGCGGCTCGGCCGCAGCGCCCGTATCACGGTCGCTCATCAGCGCTTCTTCCAGCTCGTTTTCACGACGCAGGATAACTTTGTGGCCCATCTCTTCGGCAACCAGCTGCGCGGTTTCCTGGTCGATAACCTGGTTGATGGTGGCCATGGCGCCCAGCTTCATCATCACTTTGATGACCTGAGAACCTTTGACCGCCATCTTGTTGGCCAGCTCGGCCACGGTGATGGTTTCGCCGATCACCACGTCGCGGTTAACCACCTGCGCCGGCTTGTTGAAGCCCTGCTGCAGAGCGCTAGGCTTGCGTTTGCCTTTACCGCCACGGGTAACGGCGCGCGCTTCTTCGCGATCCGCTTTGGATTCGGACAGCTTGTTGCCTTTCTTCTGCTTGGTGGCTTTGCCGCCGCGGGTGCGGCTGCGACGATCGCCTTCAACTTTGGCGTCGTTTTCATCTTCCGCGGCACGGGCGTGCTGAGAGGTGGTCACGTGATAGTCGGCGCTTTCAACCGCGGCGCTTGCCGCGTCTGCCTGGGCCCACTTCTCGCCGTTCTCTTCGGCCATGCGACGGGCTTCTTCCGCCACGCGCTTGGCTTCCTCTTCAACCTTGCGGCGCACTTCCTCTTCCGCTTTGCGTTTCAGTTCAGCGGCTTCGGCTTCACGGCGTGCTTTTTCCGCCTGAGCTGGCTTGGTCATTTCGTCGGTATGTTGATTGGTCACTTTTTCTTTTTCCGCTGAATTACGCTTAGCAATCTCCGCGGCCTCACGTTTGGCTTGCTCTTCGGCTGCGCGCTTCGCTTCCGCTTCGCGTTTTGCGAGCTCTTCCGCTTCGCGCCGTGCCTGCTCTTCCGCTTCACGCTGTGCCTGCTCTGCCGCTTCAGCCAACTGGGCTTCCTGCGTATCGCGATTTACATAAGTGCGTTTCTTGCGGACCTCAATTTGCACCGATTTACTTTTACCGCCGGTGCTCGGGATATTCAAGGTGCTGCGCGTTTTGCGCTGCAAAGTGAGTTTACCCGGCGCGCTGCCGTGTTCACGGTTCAGGTGCGCCAGCAATGTTTCTTTTTCTTGCTGGGTAACAGAGTCCGACTCGGACTTGTTGATCCCTGCATCAGCAAACTGCTGTACCAGGCGATCAACCGGAGTCTGAATCTCTGCTGCCAGCGATTTTACGGTTACATCTGTCGTCATGCTGTTCCTTCCTGCTACAGTTATTACGCGTTGTCGCCAAACCAACAGATATTGCGCGCAGCCATGATCAGCTCGCCGGCTTGCTCGTCGCTAAGCCCTTCAATATCAGCCAGATCGTCAACACCCTGCTCGGCAAGATCTTCCAGCGTACAAACCCCACGCGCGGCCAGTTTAAAGGCCATGCTGCGCTCAAGACCCGGCAGGTTGAGCAAATCGTCGGCCGGTTTGTTGTCGCCCAGGCTTTCTTCTTGTGCCAGGGCCAGCGTGGTCAATGCAGCTTTGGCGCGTTCGCGCAATGCTTCAACCGTATCTTCATCCAGACCGTCGATTTCCAACAGCTCTTTGATCGGCACGTAGGCCAGCTCTTCCAGCGTGGAGAAGCCTTCTTCAACCAGTACGGTGGCGAAATCTTCGTCGATATCAAGATACTTGGTGAAGGTATCAATAGCGGCATGAGCCTCGGCCTGGTGCTTGGCCTGCAGGTCGTCCGCCGTCATCACGTTCAGTTCCCAACGATCGTCGCCGCGGTGTTGTTTCAGCAGCTGGGAAGCCAAACGCACGTTTTGGCCGTTACGGCCGATCGCCTGTGCCAGGTTGCTGGCTTCAACGGCGATATCCATGGTGCAGTTATCTTCATCTACCACGATCGACGCGACGTCGGCCGGCGCCATGGCGTTGATGACGAATTGCGCTGGATTATCATCCCACAGGATGATGTCGATGCGTTCGCCGCCGAGCTCGCTCGACACGGCCTGAACGCGCGCACCGCGCATACCTACGCAGGCGCCGACCGGGTCGATGCGCTTGTCGTTGGTTTTCACTGCAATTTTCGCACGGGAGCCAGGATCGCGGGCTGCCGCTTTAATTTCAATCACTTCTTCGCCGATTTCCGGCACTTCGATGCGGAACAGTTCTTTCAGCATTTCCGGGCTGGAACGGCTGACGAACAGCTGCGCGCCGCGGGCTTCAGGACGCACGGCGTACAGTACGCCGCGAATGCGGTCGCCCGGACGGAAGTTTTCGCGCGGCAACATGTCTTCACGGCCAATCACCGCTTCGGCGTTGTTGCCCAGATCCAGCGCGATGCTGTCACGGTTCACTTTCTTCACCACGCCGGTGACGATCTCGCCTTCGTGTTCACGGAAAGCGTCAACCACCATCGCGCGCTCGGCCTCGCGCACTTTCTGCACGATAACCTGCTTGGCGGTTTGGGTGGTGATACGGTCGAAGGTCACGGATTCGATCTGATCTTCGACGTAGCCGCCGAGCTCGATGCTCGGATCTTCAAACTGAGCGGCTTCCAGCGTGATTTCACGCGTCGGCTGCGTCACTTCGTCTACGGCGACCCAACGGCGGAAGGTATCGAAATCGCCGGTTCTGCGGTCAATGCTGACGCGCACGTCGATTTCCTGCTCGTATTTTTTCTTGGTTGCGGTGGCTAATGCAGTTTCCAGCGCTTCGAAAATCTTCTCGCGCGGAAGGGATTTTTCATTGGAAACTGCTTCAACAACAGCCAGAATCTCTTTGTTCATCCTAGTTGCCTCTTCCAAACTTTAAAAGTGGGGTACCAGGTTCGCTTTCTGGATGTTGCTCAGCGCGAACACTTCATCTTTCCCTTCCACAGTAACCGTGATCATCTCGCCTTCGACAGACTTGATAATACCCTGCCACTTGCGACGGTTCTGTACCGCCATGCGCAGGACCAGGCTGACTTCTTCACCGAGGAAACGCGTATAGTGCTCTGCGGTGAACATCGGGCGATCAAGGCCAGGAGAGGAGACTTCCAAGTTGTAAGCGACCGTGATTGGATCTTCGACGTCCAATACAGCGCTGACCTGGTGGCTGACATCAGCGCAATCATCAACATTGATGCCGTTGTCACTATCAATATAGATGCGGAGCGTCGATTGGCGCGCACGAATGAATTCGATGCCTACAAGCTCAAAGCCCAACGCTTCTACGGGTGCCGAAAGCATCTCTGTTAACTGTTGCTCTAATGTGGACAAGCCCACCCCCAAGACATAAAAAAAGGGCTAAATAGCCCAGTGATTCTGTTGCCAAATAACAAAAAACCCCGAAAAATCGGGGCTTTATGCAACTGGACCCTGTTTGCCGCTAGGCGGCCTCGGTACAACTTTCGAGCAAGTGTCATTTTCAAATGTTGATCGAGAAAAGCGGATTTCAATCGAAAAGTGTATTTGAAAATAAACACTTAAAGGAAAGTGGTTGCGGGGGCCGGATTTGAACCGACGACCTTCGGGTTATGAGCCCGACGAGCTACCAGGCTGCTCCACCCCGCGTCCGAAAACGTGGCAAATACTACGCCGATAATCGCAAAATTGCAAGTTATCTCTGGGATTTGGTACCGAGGATGGGACTCGAACCCACAAGCCCGTTAGGGCACTACCACCTCAAGGTAGCGTGTCTACCAATTCCACCACCTCGGTACTGATTCTTACTGCTAACGGCCGTTGTTCTTTCGAGTTCACAACCACCGTTTACAAACTTTGTTGCGGCTTACTGCGGGATGTCGCTGCTCGGCTTGGCAGGTGCTGCCGGCGCGGTTGTCTGCTCAGTTTTCACCGGCTGACCGAGGTTTTCCCACTCGCTGCCTTTCTTGCTTTGGTTGCTGCTGAGGTTGCCCAGAATCAGGCTGATGACGAAGAACAGCGTCGCCAATACAGCAGTCATGCGGGTCATAAAGTTACCGGAACCACTCGAACCGAACAACGTGCCTGATGCACCTGCTCCGAAAGAGGCTCCCATATCAGCGCCTTTACCTTGCTGCAACATAATCAGAGCAACCAGCCCGATTGAAATCAGCAGGAAAATTACCAGAAGAGCTTCGTACATAGTAGTACCCGTATCCTTGCGGCCTCACCGCATGCCAAATGCTTCACACTCATCAAGCAGGCGTGTTTATAAACTGCCTACTGAAGCGGGTGTGAATACTAACCAAAGCCGCCAACCCGCGCAAGGGCAATTTGCAGCCGCCGGCGCGTTTGCGGAAAAAAACGCCAACAATCGTCTGTTCGGGCTCAGCGATGCCAAGCCCGGCGGCTAACTGTCTGTTTTAACCTGCGGATTTCACCGCATCGGCGATGCGATGTGCCAGCGCGGTCACCTGCTGCTCGTCCTCACCCTCCACCATCACGCGGATCAGAGGTTCAGTGCCCGATTTGCGCAGCAGCACCCGGCCGCGACCGGCCAGCTCGGCTTCCACCTGTTCGGTGACCTTGCGCACCGCTTCAGATTCCAGCGGATTGTGATCGCCGGCGAAACGCACGTTGACCAGGATCTGCGGCAACAGCTTCATGCCGCTGCACAGATCATGCAGGCTCATGTGGTTGCGCACCATGGCGGTCAGTACCTGCAACCCGGCCACGATGCCGTCGCCGGTGGTGGTTTTGTCCAGCAAGATCACATGGCCGGAGTTTTCCGCACCGATGCGCCAGCCCAGCTCCTGCAGCTTCTCCAGCACGTAACGGTCGCCCACTTTGGCGCGAGCGAACGGAATGCCCAGCTGCTTCAGCGCCAGCTCCAGCCCCATATTGCTCATCAGGGTGCCGACTGCGCCGCCGCGCAGCTGACCCTGACGCAGGCCTTCGCGGGCGATGATGTACAGGATCTGATCGCCGTCCACCTTGTTGCCCAGGTGATCCACCATCATCACGCGGTCGCCGTCGCCGTCGAACGCCAGGCCAACGTGCGCTTTTTCCTGCAGCACGCGCTCCTGCAACTGACGCACATCGGTAGCGCCGCATTTCTCGTTGATGTTCATGCCGTCCGGCTCAACGCCGATGGCGATCACCGTAGCGCCCAGCTCGCGCAGTACGCTCGGCGCGATGTGGTAAGTCGCGCCGTTGGCGCAGTCGACCACGATTTTCAGCCCTTTCAGGCTCAGCTCGCTCGGGAAGGTGCCTTTGCAGAATTCGATATAGCGGCCGGCGGCGTCGATGATGCGGCTGGCTTTACCCAGCTCCGAGGACTCCACACAGGTCAGCGGCTTTTCCATCTCGGCCTCGATCGCTTCTTCGACATTGTCCGGCAGCTTGGCGCCGTCGATCGAGAAAAACTTGATGCCGTTGTCATAGAACGGGTTATGCGAAGCGGAAATGACAATGCCCGCTTCAGCACGGAAGGTTCGCGTCAGGTAGGCCACCGCCGGCGTGGGCATCGGCCCGGTGAAGGAGGCGGACAATCCGGCGGCCGCCAGACCGGCTTCCAGAGCGGACTCAAGCATATAACCGGAGATGCGCGTATCCTTACCGATGATGATCTTGCGGGAACCGTGACGCGCCAGCACTTTACCGGCCGCCCAGCCCAGCTTCAGCACGAAGTCCGGCGTGATGGGGCTGTCCCCGACCTTGCCACGGATGCCGTCGGTGCCAAAATATTTGCGCTCGCTCATGTCTCTACTGTCCCTTAGCTGAAAGTGTTGCCTCGACGACACGCATCGCCTCGACGGTTTCTTTAACGTCATGCACTCTGACAATCTGCGCACCCTGCATCGCCGCGATCACCGCGCAGGCCACGCTGCCGATAACCCGTTGATCCGGCGGCACGTTCAGCAGTTGTCCAATCATCGATTTGCGCGACATGCCGACCAACAACGGCAAACCAAAACGATGAAACTCCGACAACCGAGCCAGAAGCTGATAGTTGTGCGCCAAATTTTTACCGAAACCGAAGCCGGGGTCGAGCAGCAATTTCTGATTTGTTATCCCCGCCTCGTTACAGCGCCGGATATGGTGTTCGAAAAACGCCTGAACGTCGGCGATCAGATCGTCGTAGTGCGGCGCCTGCTGCATGGTGCGCGGCTGCCCCTGCATGTGCATCAGGCAGACCGGCAGGCCGCTTTCCGCCGCCGCAGCCAGGGCACCCGGCTCCTGCAGCGAACGGATGTCGTTGATCAGATGGGCGCCGGCCTGCGCCGATTCGCGGATCACGCCCGCCTTCGAGGTATCGACCGAGATAAAGACCTCGAAGCGCTGCGCCAGCGCTTCCACCACCGGCACGACCCGTTCCAATTCTTCCTCTTCGCTCACCTCCGCCGCCCCCGGCCTTGTCGATTCGCCGCCGATATCAATCATCGTGGCGCCGGCCGAAATCAGCGCATGCGCATGCACCAGCGCCTGGTTCAGGGTGTTGTGGCGGCCGCCGTCGGAAAACGAATCCGGCGTCACGTTGAGGATGCCCATCACCTGCGGATGGGAGAGATTGAGCGTCATGTCGCGCACGGTTAACTGCATGGTTGGTCCACCTTACTGTTGCCTGGTTCACTGCCCGCCGGGCAAAAAAAAACCCCGGCGTACCGGGGTTTGATGTTATTACACAGCCGTTCTTACTTGTCGAGCTGTTCGGACATGGTGTTGCCCGGCGTTGGGGTGCGCGGCTCATCTACCGGCGTCGGGGCTTTCGGGGTGCCGCCGTTGTCGGAGCTGTTGCCTTTGTTCGCATCGTCCCAGCCCGCCGGCGGACGCACGTCTTTGCGGTTCATCAGATCGTCGATCTGCGGCGCGTCGATGGTTTCATACTTCATCAGCGCATCCTTCATCGAGTGCAGGATGTCCATGTTTTCCATCAGCAGCGAGCGAGCACGCGTGTAGTTACGTTCGATCAGCGACTTCACTTCCTGGTCGATGATACGCGCGGTTTCATCCGACATGTGCTTCGCCTTGGCCACGGAGCGGCCCAGGAACACTTCACCCTCTTCTTCCGCATACAGCAGCGGCCCCAGCTTCTCGGAGAAGCCCCATTGGGTCACCATGTTGCGGGCGATGGAGGTCGCCACTTTGATATCGTTCGACGCACCGGTAGAGACTTTCTCCGGCCCGTAGATGATCTCTTCCGCCAGACGACCGCCGTACAGGGTGGAGATTTGGCTCTCCAGCTTCTGACGGCTGGCGCTGATCGCATCCCCTTCCGGCAGGAAGAAGGTCACGCCGAGCGCACGGCCACGAGGAATGATCGTCACTTTATGTACCGGATCATGTTCAGGAACCAGGCGGCCAATGATGGCGTGGCCCGCTTCGTGATACGCGGTCGACTCTTTCTGCGCTTCGGTCATTACCATGGAGCGGCGTTCCGCACCCATCATGATCTTGTCTTTGGCTTTCTCGAACTCCACCATCGACACCACGCGCTTGTTGCCGCGGGCGGCGAACAGCGCCGCTTCGTTGACCAGGTTGGCCAGATCTGCACCGGAGAAGCCCGGCGTACCGCGCGCAATGACGGAGGCGTCGATGTCGGCAGCCAACGGCACGCGGCGCATGTGCACCTTCAGGATCTGCTCACGGCCACGCACATCCGGCAGCCCGACCACGACCTGACGGTCGAAACGGCCCGGGCGCAACAGCGCAGGGTCAAGCACGTCCGGACGGTTGGTGGCCGCGATGACGATGATGCCCTCGTTGCCTTCGAAACCGTCCATCTCAACCAGCATCTGGTTCAGGGTCTGCTCGCGCTCATCGTGACCGCCACCCAGGCCGGCACCACGCTGGCGGCCGACGGCGTCGATTTCATCGATGAAGATGATGCACGGCGCGGCTTTTTTCGCTTGTTCGAACATGTCACGCACGCGGGATGCGCCCACGCCGACGAACATTTCGACGAAGTCGGAACCGGAAATGGTGAAGAACGGCACCTTCGCTTCGCCGGCGATCGCTTTCGCCAACAGCGTTTTACCGGTCCCCGGCGGGCCAACCATCAGCACGCCTTTCGGGATCTTGCCGCCCAGCTTCTGGAAACGGCTCGGTTCGCGCAGGTATTCCACCAGTTCGCTCACCTCTTCTTTCGCTTCGTCACACCCGGCGACATCGGCGAAAGTGGTCTTGATCTGGTCTTCCGTCAGCATGCGGGCCTTGCTCTTGCCGAAGGACATCGCGCCCTTGCCGCCGCCGCCCTGCATTTGCCGCATAAAGAAGATCCAGACCCCGATCAGCAACAGCATCGGGAACCAGGAGATAAAGATAGAAGCCAGCAGGCTCGGCTCTTCAGGCGGCTCGCCGACAACTTTCACATTCTTCGTTAACAACGTATCCAGCAACTTAGGATCGTTGACAGGGATGTAGGTCGTGTATTTGTTACTGTCTTTCTTGGTAACGTTAATTTCACGTCCGTTGATTCGCGCTTCGCGAACCTGGTCCTGGGTCAGTTCGGACATGAAGGTAGAGTAATCCACCCTACGGCCATTCGACTCGCTGGGCCCAAAGCTCTGGAATACAGACATCAACACTACCGCGATGACTAACCAGAGAATTAGGTTTTTCGCCATGTCACTCAAGGGATTAACCTCATCTTACAACTGTGTTAACAAACAGCGTTAGGGTACTACAGTTTGCGCCCTGTCGCTACAATGTACACTTCGCGCGAACGGGCGCGGGAAGCGTCTGGCTTACGAATCTTAACCTTCGTAAACAGGGAGCGAATTTCCCGTAGGTACTCGTCAAAGCCATCTCCCTGGAACACCTTCACCAGGAAACTTCCGCCTGGTGCGAGGACATCACGACACATATCCAGCGCCAACTCCACCAGATACATCGACCTTGGAATATCGACCGCCGGGGTGCCACTCATATTCGGGGCCATATCGGACATGACCACCTGAACCTTACTCTCGCCTACTCGTTCCAACAGTGCCTTCAGCACCAGTTCATCACGAAAATCGCCCTGAAGGAAATCGACGCCAACGATAGGATCCATTGGCAAAATATCACAGGCGATGATGCGCCCGGTACCGCCGATTTGGGTGACCACATACTGCGACCAGCCGCCCGGTGCGGCGCCCAGGTCAACCACGGTCATGCCCGGTTTGAACAGTTTGTCGCTCTGCTGTATTTCATCAAGTTTAAACCAGGCACGGGAACGCAGTCCCTTTTTCTGCGCCTGCTGTACATATTTATCGCTAAAGTGTTCTTGTAACCAGCGACTGGAGCTAGCCGAACGCTTTTTATTAGCCATCTCGTTTTCCAACTATCATAAAAAGAGTCTTATGTCAGGGTCGCTGCTCACGTAGACTCACACCGGTGAAGACCGATTTGGTGATATACATGAGATGGCGGTAGAATGTACCGTTTTCAATCCCAACTTAAGCAAAAAAGACAATGAATCTGAATAATAAACAAAAACAGCACCTGAAAGGCCTGGCGCATCCGTTAAAACCGGTGGTGATGCTGGGCAATAACGGTCTTACCGAAGGGGTGCTGGCTGAAATTGAACAGGCTCTGGAGCATCATGAGCTGATCAAGGTAAAAATCGCCGCTGAAGATCGCGAAACCAAAACCCTGATCGCCGACGCTATCGTGCGTGAAACGGGCGCCTGCAATGTGCAAGTTATCGGCAGTACGCTTATTCTTTACCGCCCGTCGAAAGAGCGCAAGATCAGTCTACCGCGTTAATAACCATCAGGTTAACGAAAAGGTGCCATGCGCCTGACCAAGATAAAAGGCCGCTTGCGGCCTTTTTCCTATCTTTACAAAACGTTGGCGCATTAATGACCAACGGTCCCGATCAGAGATACTCGACCTTCAGGATCTCGTATTCCACGTCGCCGCCTGGGGTTTTGATCACCACCACATCGTCTTGCTCTTTGCCGATCAGGCCGCGCGCCATCGGCGAGTTTACCGAAATCAGATTTTTCTTGAAATCGGCCTCATCGTCGCCAACGATGCGGTAAGTCACTTCTTCTTCACTGTCCAGATTCATCACCGATACAGTGGCACCGAAGATCACCCGGCCGGTGTTCGGCATCTTGGTGATATCGATCACCTGCGCATTGGACAGTTTGGCTTCGATTTCCTGAATGCGGCCTTCGCAGAAACCCTGCTGTTCGCGGGCGGCATGGTACTCGGCATTTTCTTTCAAGTCGCCGTGTTCACGCGCTTCAGCGATATCCGCAATGATTTTCGGGCGGCGCACGCTTTTCAGATATTCGAGCTCTTCGCGCAGTTTTTCAGCGCCAAACAAGGTCATCGGAATTTGGTTCATCGTATAAATACCTCTAAATCTTTCCTGTTCAAATAACCGTCATCCTGACGTATTCGTATGAAAACACGGTTGGCATAGCGCCACCCGCCTCCAGGCGACAAACAAAAGAAACCTGACTCGGAACGGAGCCCAAGCCAAGATCGGTTTTGCATTTTGATACGCATTTTAGCCTAGAGTTCCTTGAGGGTCATCGTTTACTTTTTCCCTGATTGCACCGTAGTATGACGGCACGTTATCCAGCTGTTATCCCGAGATTATGCGTTTTTCACGAATTGTCAGTGCATTGGCTTGCGCATTTGTTCTGAATGCGAATGCGGCCCCGGTTGAAGAGTACACACAATATCTGCCTGATGGGGCCAACCTTGCCCTGGTCGTTCAGAAGATCGGTGCCGGTGCGCCGACGATCGATTACCACTCTCAGCAAATGGCGCTGCCGGCCAGTACCCAAAAAGTGCTGACGGCGCTGGCGGCATTGCTGCAACTCGGGCCCGATTACCGTTTCACCACCACGCTGGAGAGCCAGGGTGATATCCGCGACGGCGTGCTGCGCGGCAACCTGATCGCCCGCTTCAGCGGCGATCCGACCTTCAAACGCCAGAGCCTGCGCAATATGGTGGCCGTCCTGAAGAAGCAGGGCGTGCGCCAAATCAGCGGCGACGTGCTGGTCGACACCTCGGTCTTCGCCAGCCATGACAAGGCACCCGGCTGGCCGTGGAACGATCTGACGCAGTGCTTCAGCGCGCCGCCGGCCGCCGCCATCGTCGATCGCAACTGTTTCTCGGTCTCGCTGTACAGCGCGCCGAATCCGGGCGACATGGCGTTTATCCGCGTCGCCTCCTATTATCCGGTTAATATGTTTAGCCAGGTGCGCACCCTGGCGCGCGGCTCGGCAGACGCGCAGTACTGCGAGCTGGACGTGGTGCCGGGCGAGCTGAACCGCTTTACCCTGACCGGCTGCCTGACGCAGCGCAGCGAGCCGTTGCCGCTGGCCTTCGCCATCCAGGACGGTGCCAGCTATGCGGGCGCCATCCTGAAAGACGAGCTGAAGCAGGCCGACATCCAGATCGACGGGCATTTGAAACGCCAGACGCGCCCCGGCATCACCGGCACGGTGATCGCGCAAACCCAGTCGGCGCCGCTGCACGATCTGTTGAAAATCATGCTGAAGAAATCGGACAACATGATCGCCGATACCGTCTTCCGCACCATCGGCCACGAACGCTTCGGCGTGCCGGGCACCTGGCGAGCCGGTTCCGATGCGGTACGGCAGGTGCTGCGCCAGAAGGCCGGCATCGATCTGGGCAACACCATCATCGCCGACGGTTCCGGCCTGTCGCGCCACAACCTGCTGGCCCCGGCGACCATGATGCAGGCGCTGCAGTACATCGCGCAGCACGACAACGAGCTGAACTTTATCTCGATGCTGCCGCTGTCCGGCTATGACGGCACCCTGCGCTACCGCGGCGGCCTGCATGAGGCCGGTGTAGACGGCAAGGTGTCGGCCAAGACCGGCGCGCTGCAGGGCGTCTACAACCTGGCGGGCTTCATCACTACCGCCAGCGGCCAGCGCATGGCCTTCGTGCAGTATCTCTCCGGCTACGCCGTGCCGCCGGAAGATCAGAAACAGCGCCGCGCGCCGCTGGTGCGTTTCGAAAGCCGCCTGTATCGGGATATTTACCAAAACAACTGAGGATCGCCATGAAGCTGCTGGTCGTTGAAGATGATGAACTGCTGCAACAAGGGCTGGCGCTGGCGCTGACCGGTGAAGGCTACGTGTGCGACTGCGCCGCCACGGCGGCGGAGGCCAGCAGCCTGCTCGTCACCAGCCAATACAGCATGGTGATCCTGGATCTCGGCCTGCCGGACATGGACGGCGCAGCGCTGCTGCGGCAGTGGCGCCGCCAGCAGATCGATCTGCCGGTGCTGATCCTGACCGCCCGCGACGCCCTGGAAGACCGCGTCGATGGGCTGGACGCCGGCGCCGACGACTACCTGGTCAAACCCTTCGCGCTGGTTGAGCTGCAGGCGCGCGTGCGCGCCCTTCTGCGGCGCTACCAGGGCCACAGCGACAATCTGATGCAGGTGGATGACCTGCAGTTGAACCTCTCCAGCCAGCAGGTCTACCTGCAGCAACAGCCGGTGGAAGTCACGCCAAAAGAGTTCGCCATTCTGTCGCGCCTGATCATGCGTGCCGGGCAGACGGTCAACCGTGAGCTCCTGCAACAAGATCTCTACACCTGGCAAGACGACCTGGGCTCCAACACCCTGGAAGTGCACATCCACAACCTGCGTCGCAAACTGGGTAAGGATCGCATCCGCACCGTACGCGGCATCGGCTATCGCCTGGAACCTTCCTCATGATCAGCATGCGTCGCCGCCTGCTGCTGATGCTGGCGCTGATCCTGTTGGTCACGCAGCTCATCAGCGCCTTCTGGCTGTGGCACGAAAGCCAGGAACAGATCAGCTTCCTGGTGGACGAAACCCTGTCCGCCAAAGTGCGTACCGAACGCGTCGATACCGAGATCGCCGAGGCCATCGCCTCGCTGTTGGCGCCTTCGCTGATCATGATGATCGTCACCCTGTTGGCGTCATTCTGGGCCATCAGCTGGATCATCCGCCCACTCAACCAACTGCAGCAGCGGCTGGAAAAGCGCTCTGCCGATAACCTGACGCCGCTGCCGATCACCAGCGACAGCCAGGAAATGGTGGCCGTCACCAATGCGCTCAATCAGCTGTTCTCACGGTTGGACAACACCATTCAACAGGAACGCCTGTTCACCGCCGACGCCGCCCACGAACTGCGCACGCCGCTGGCCGGCATCCGCCTGCATCTGGAATTGATGGAAAAGCAGGGCGTCAAGGGCAGCCAGGCGCTGATCGCCCGCATCGATCAGCTGATGCATACCGTCGAGCAGTTGCTGATGCTGTCGCGCGCCGGGCAAGACTTTGCCAGCGGCCATTATCAGCATTTCGATTGGGTGGCCGATGTGATCCAGCCGCTGCGCGAAGAGCTCGACGAAATGGCCGCCCAGCGCGGGCAGACGCTGGGCTGGCAATTGCCGGCTGCTGCCACAGTGAACGGCGATCCGGTGCTGCTGCGGCTGCTGCTGCGCAACCTGGTCGAAAACGCCCACCGTTACGGCCCGGAAGGCGGCGCGATACAGGTGCGGTTAACGCCGCAAGACAACGGCTATCTGCTGCAGGTCATCGACGATGGCCCGGGGATCAAGGAAGAGATGGTCGGGGAACTGACGCAGGCGTTTCGCCGCATGGATCAACGCTACGGCGGCAGCGGACTGGGCCTGAATATCGTGATCCGCATCGCGCAACTGCACCAGGGGCGTTTGACGCTGGAAAACCGCCGCGATGCGCGCGGCCTGAATGCCCAGTGCTGGCTACCGGAAAAGGCGCTCAAATAATAAGGGCCCAGCGTTGCTGAGCCCTTTATCACCGAATTACTTCTGGTAAATGATTTCGACGCCTTCGTCGTCGTCTTCGTCCCAGTCGTCATCCCAGTCATCTTCCGCTTCGGCTTCCACTTCCGCGATTTGCTCGCGGTGGTAGTCATCCCACATGAATTCGACTTTTTCCGGTGCGCTTTCTTCGATCGCCATCGCTTTCGGCTGGGTGTTGATGAAGTTCATCACGTCCCAGCACAGCGCGTTGACGCCTTCGCGGTTGGCGGCGGAGATCATGTAGTACTTCCCTTCCCAGCCCATGCCTTCCACAATCGCCTTGGCGCGTTCGGCGGCTTCTTCCTCACCAATCACATCAATTTTGTTGAACACCAGCCAGCGCGGCTTCTGCGCCAGATTTTCGCTGTATTGGTTCAACTCGTTAATGATGACTTTGGCGTTTTCTACCGGATCGGATTCGTCGATCGGCGCGATGTCCACCAGGTGCAGCAGCACGCGGCAACGCTCCAGGTGTTTCAGGAAACGAATACCCAGGCCGGCGCCTTCGGAGGCGCCCTCGATCAGCCCCGGAATGTCGGCGACCACAAAGCTCTGCTCGTGATCCATGCGCACCACGCCCAGGCTCGGCACCAGCGTGGTAAACGGATAATCGGCCACCTTCGGCTTGGCGGCGGACACCGCGCGGATGAAGGTCGATTTGCCGGCGTTCGGCAACCCCAGCATGCCCACATCGGCCAGCAGCAACAGCTCCAGCAACAGGTCACGCGCTTCGCCGGCGGTACCCAGCGTCTTCTGACGCGGCGCGCGGTTGACCGAAGATTTGAAACGGGTGTTGCCCAGACCGTGCCAGCCGCCTTTGGCGACCATCAGCTTCTGCTCGTGGCGGGTCATGTCGCCGAGGATCTCGCCGGTGCCCTGATCCTTCACGCGCGTGCCGACCGGCACCTTGATGATGACGTCTTTACCGCGTTTGCCGGTACAGTCGCGGCTCTGGCCATTCTGGCCGCGTTCGGCGCGGAAAGACTTCTCAAAACGGTAGTCGATCAGGGTGTTAAGGTTCTCGTCCGCCAGCAGGTAGACGTCGCCGCCGTCGCCGCCGTCACCGCCGTCAGGCCCACCGTTCGGGATATATTTTTCGCGGCGGAAGCTGACGCACCCGTTGCCGCCGTCGCCTGCAACGACCAGAATCGCTGCTTCATCTACAAACTTCATTTACCGTCTCCGTAAATCATTCACCGGGCTGCTTCAAAGGAGCAACCAGGGGGGGGTCTGCCCGTCGCGGCCACCACCGGTGACCAATTGCGGAAAACATGGCGCCCGCCACAACCACAAACGCACCGACATAGCCGACGATGTTCAGCGTCGGCATGGCGAATGCCTGGGGCCAAGCCAGCGCCAATAAATCTGAAAACAGCAGGGTAAACAGCGGGGTCAGCGTAACCAACGCGCTCACCTGCGCCGCCTGCCAGCGCGCCATCGCTTCTGCCAGCGCGCCATAGCCGATCAGCGTGTTGGCGCCGCAAAACAGCAGGCACGCCAATTGCCAGCCGCTAAGCTGGAAAATCACCTCGGGCTTGGCCAGAGGGAACAACGCAATCGCACATAAAGTGTACAACATAACCAGGATCTGCGGCGAAGCCAGCCGGCGCAGCAACACCTTCTGCGCCACGCCATAGCTCACCCAGACCATCGCCGCGCACACGCCCAGCATGACGCCCAGCGTGTAGTCCGTCAGCCGGGTGAAGATCTCTATCAGACTGACGTTGAAAAACAGCATCAGCCCGCAAATCAGCATCAGGGCGCCAATGACCTGGGTAATGCGCATGCGTTCTTTTAAAATCAGCACGCTGGCGAACATCATACCGACTGGCGACAGCTGGCCAATCACCTGCGACGCCGTCGGGCTCAGGTATTGCAGCGAGGAGCTGAAGAACACAAAGTTGCCCAGCAGCCCCGCCGTCGCGATCGCCAACAGCAGCAGCCAACGCGGCTGGCGGAACATCGTCAGCGGCGGCAGCTTGCCGCGCACCGCAAGGATCACGCCCAAACCGATGGCGGCCATGGTAAAGCGATACCAGACAACGGTAAACGGCTCCATCACCACCAACACTTCTTTCATCGCGATCGGCAACGCGCCCCAGCAAACCGCCGTGGTTAACGCCAGAGAAATGCCAACGCCGACCTGCTGCTTCGTATCCATATCACCTTCGCCAACGCTGACGGGCCAGCCCTCAGGCAACCCATAAATGTAAAAAGCCCCGCAACGAATTGCGGGGCTTACATCTATTTCGTAAGGCTCGAAAAATTATTCAGCTTCGATGCTGATGAATTTACGATTGCTCGGGCCTTTAACTTCGAATTTGACTTTACCGTCTTTCAAAGCAAACAGAGTGTGGTCTTTGCCGCAACCCACGTTGGTACCAGCGTGGAATTTGGTGCCGCGCTGACGAACGATGATGCTGCCTGCCAGTACTGCTTCGCCGCCAAAGCGTTTTACGCCCAGACGTTTAGCTTCTGAATCGCGACCGTTACGAGTCGAGCCGCCAGCCTTTTTGTGTGCCATTAATCCGCTCTCCTAACTTAAGCGCTGATGCCGGTGATTTTAACGTCAGTGAACCACTGACGGTGGCCCTGCTGCTTACGGTGGTGTTTACGACGACGAAACTTAACGATTTTAATTTTCTCGCCACGACCGTGAGCAACGACTTCAGCTTTGATCTTGCCGCCATCGACGAAAGGAACGCCGATTTTGATATCTTCGCCATTAGCGATCATCAGAATCTGGTCAAACTCAACCGCTTCACCAGTTGCGATGTCCAGCTTTTCCAAGCGAACGGTCTGACCTTCGCTTACTCGGTGTTGTTTACCACCACTTTGGAAAACCGCGTACATATAAAACTCCGCTTTCCGCGTGCCCGACTGTGTTAGTTCAGAGCGCGCTATAAATATTCACAATAGGGCGCGAATTCTACGCAAAAAAGCGGCGCATGACAAGAGCAGAATAAGACCAGAAGGAGAAAAAAGAAGAAAAAAAGCGCAGTTTCTTTCGTGGCATTTATCTGAACCGTTTTTCAAGTACAATCATAGGGACAGTTACCGCCATGTACCGATGTGAGCAGCGATCTCAACGCGGTGAAGAGAAACACAGCTGAAAAAAACACAATGAACCTAGAGCAAATTACCGAGTTAACCGCGCAAGATATGGCGGCCGTGAACGCAACAATTCTCGAACAGCTGAATTCCGATGTCACGCTCATCAATCAGCTTGGCTATTACATTATCAGCGGTGGCGGTAAGCGCATCCGGCCGATGATCGCCGTCCTGGCGGCGCGGGCGTTGGGCTACGAAGGCAACAAGCACGTCACCGTAGCCGCCCTGATCGAATTCATTCATACCGCCACGTTGTTGCATGACGACGTCGTCGACGAATCGGACATGCGCCGCGGCAAAGCCACCGCCAACGCGGCGTTCGGCAACGCCGCCAGCGTGCTGGTCGGCGACTTTATCTATACCCGCGCCTTCCAGATGATGACCAGCCTGGAATCCCTGCGCGTGCTGGCGCTGATGTCGGAGGCGGTCAACGTCATCGCCGAAGGTGAAGTGCTGCAGTTGATGAACGTGCACGATCCCGACATCAGCGAAGAAAGTTATATGCGGGTGATCTACAGCAAAACCGCCCGTCTGTTTGAAGCGGCGGCGCAATCGTCGGCGATCCTGTCCGGCGCCAGCGCTGAGCAAGAACAGGCGCTGCAAGATTATGGCCGCTACCTCGGCACCGCTTTCCAGCTGATCGACGATCTGCTCGACTACAGCGCCGACGGCAGCACGCTGGGCAAAAACACCGGCGACGATCTGAACGAAGGGAAACCGACCCTGCCGCTGCTGCACGCGATGCACAACGGCGACGACGCCCAGCGTGACATGATCCGCGGCGCGATTGAGCAAGGCAACGGCCGCCACCTGCTGGAGCCGGTGCTGCAGGCGATGCAGCAATGCGGTTCGCTGGAATACACCCGCAAACGCGCCGAGGAAGAAGCCGACAAGGCGATCGCCGCGCTGCAGGTCTTGCCGGCATCAGAGCACCGTACAGCGCTGGAAGGCCTGGCCCATTTGGCGGTACAACGCGATTTTTAAGAAATTTTAATTTCGCAATACATTCATCAGGCCCGCCCACGCGGGCCTGCCTAGGTATTGCTCTCTTCGTCGATACGCGCCAGCAGGCCACCAATCCCTTCCCGCATCAGGAAAGCCACCATTTTCTCGCGCTCGCTCTCCGTCAAATGGTAGTAATACTCGATCCAGACCGCCAACGGATCCTGGCGTTCTACGTCATATGTCGCCCCGTCTTCTTTCAGCGCCAGCAGGTTACGCACGCCTGGAGGCAGGCTGTCGATATGGTACTCCAACGCTTTTCCCTGCACGCCTTTACGCC
The DNA here is from genome assembly GCF_052166695.1 of Serratia sp. CY76391. NCBI lineage: Bacteria > Pseudomonadati > Pseudomonadota > Gammaproteobacteria > Enterobacterales > Yersiniaceae > Serratia > Serratia sp. CY76391. The sequence goes on along the minus strand of NZ_JBJNOJ010000006.1, from coordinate 94,476 downwards.
TGCGGCTGATCCAGCCTTCGCGTCGGGCCATCAGATTGATTCCCTGTGGTGAGGAAGGTAATCCTGCGATGCCTGTCAGTTCCTTGGCGGCAAACCACTCGTTTTTCATAGCCATCATCTCTGGGCAATAGTGGGCAATGTCGTTTTTTGGAAATTACTTGGGTATTTTTTAGGAAATTTAATGGTATTCTTGTTTCCGAATAAGCGTTTCACGTTGTTCAAACGCTTAACCATGACCCGTTAGTTATACCACTAACGCAACTTTGGCTAATCAGAAAAGGAATGTAAACATGAATTCAAGGAACCCAGATTGGCATCCGGCAGATATCATCGCGGCGCTACGCAAGCAGGGCACCACGCTGGCGGCAGTGTCGCGCAAGGCCGGATTAAGCTCATCGACGCTGGCCAATGCGCTGTCACGCCCGTGGCCAAAGGGGGAATGGCTGATCGCCGAAGCGATAGGCATCCACCCTTCGGAGATCTGGCCAAGCCGCTATTACGATCCGCACAGCGATTACCTGCTGGATCGCAAAGCACGCATCAAATCGTGAACGCGGAGCAAAAAAAACCGCCGGAACAGCGTCCGGCGGCGTTTATCGGCTGACTATCGGTGTCGATCAGTTATTGATGAACTTCTCGCCCAGTTCGATATCTTTATGCAGCACGTCCAGCATCTCGTTCAGCGCTTTCTGCTCGAAGGCGCTCAGGGTGCCGATATCTTTGCGTTCTTCAACGCCGTTCTTGCCCAGCACCAGCGGCTGCGCGAAGAAGCGAGCGTATTTGCCGTCACCTTCAACGTAAGCGCATTCCACAACGCCTTTCTCGCCCTGCAGCGCACGCACCAGAGACAGACCGAAACGGGCGGCCGCCTGGCCCATGGACAGCGTTGCAGACCCGCCGCCGGCTTTGGCTTCCACCACTTCAGTGCCGGCATTCTGAATACGTTTGGTCAGATCCGCCACTTCCTGATCGGTGAAGCTCACGCCAGGGATCTGCGACAGCAGAGGCAGGATGGTCACGCCAGAGTGGCCGCCGATCACCGGCACGTTCAGCTCTTCCGGCTGCTTGCCTTTCAGCTCGGCCACGAAGGTATTGGAACGGATGATATCCAGCGAAGTCACACCGAACAGTTTGTTCTTGTCGTAAACGCCGGCTTTTTTCAGCACTTCCGCCGCGATGGCGACCGTGGTGTTAACCGGGTTGGTGATGATGCCGATGCAGGCTTTCGGGCAGGTTTTCGCCACTTGCTCAATCAGGTTACGCACGATGCCGGCGTTAACGTTGAACAGGTCAGAGCGATCCATGCCTGGCTTACGGGCCACGCCGGCGGAAATCAGCACCACGTCCGCACCGTGCAGAGCCGGAGTCGCGTCTTCGCCGCTGAAGCCTTTGATTTTAACTGCGGTTGGGATGTGGCTTAAGTCGACGGCAACGCCTGGGGTAACGGGGGCAATGTCGTAGAGAGAGAGTTCAGAACCTGAAGGAAGCTGGGTTTTGAGTAGAAGGGCGAGGGCCTGGCCGATACCGCCAGCAGCACCGAGAACTGCAACTTTCATCCTATACTCCTTTATTATCTTAAATATATAAAGCGCCGTGAATGTGTTGGTTACGGACCTTAAGTTATTACACCTTTCAAAACAATAAATTAGCCAATTCTTGCCTGCAGGTGTAATAAAACGGCCGCTGTCGCGCCCATTTTAGATTAAATCGCTTACGCATGAAGGGCATAGCGCACACTAATCAAAAATAGTGCGAGGTTATTCACGAGCAAGTTAACCGGCCGTTACATTACACCCTTACGCAACATCAGAACAACATCATTTTAATAACATTTTATTTACCACCGCAGGCCGATTTTCCGTCGCCAAAAGGGCATATTCATCGCGGCCGGATTTTGTTAAAATGCCGCCCTTTCCTCGCCGTCCGGTCATTTTTATTTTCTTTGGGGCGGCCTTTGTTGCATAAAAATTCATCTATATGCATAATCATGACTTCCACTATCAACATTCCACGGTGCAAAATGCGTAATCCCGCAAAACAGGAAGATCTGATCAAGACGTTCAAAGCGTTATTGAAAGAAGAAAAATTCAGTTCTCAAGGCGAGATCGTTTTGGCGCTGCAAGAAGAAGGCTTCGAAAACATTAACCAATCCAAAGTATCGCGCATGCTGACCAAGTTCGGCGCGGTACGTACGCGCAATGCCAAAATGGAAATGGTGTATTGCCTTCCTGCCGAACTCGGCGTGCCGACCACCACCAGCCCATTGAAGAATCTAGTGCTCGACGTCGACCATAACGATGCCGTCGTGGTGATCCACACCAGCCCGGGCGCCGCACAGCTGATCGCCCGCCTGCTCGACTCACTGGGTAAATCCCAGGGTATCCTCGGCACAATTGCCGGCGATGACACGATTTTCGTCACCCCGTCCAACGGCTTTACCGCTCAGAAGCTGCATGAAGCGATCTTGGGCGTGTTCGAACAAGAGCTGTGAAACCTGGCGCTAACAAAGTGCGGCTGTAAACCGCATTTTGTTAGCGCTTCTTTAACCCTCGCGTTACCTTCCCAGCCTTTAACCGCGTTTAACACTGCTTTTTTATCCCGCAACAACACATTTCCATGACATCTCCATGTAACCAGCAGTACCCACTGTGATCTTCCGCACTTTTGGTCAAAATCACTTACCTTATTGAAATTACATAAATTTAACATCAAAAGATCGTTTTATGAGCGTTTTTTATTCCTTACGGTTATAAAAAATAAGGATCATGAGGTTAAAGTTTCACTAGCAACTGTTAGCGAACTATTAATTTTTCACGTTACTAGCTGTATACTCATTTTCGTGAACTGAATCACAGTTCGTTGGAACTGATAAAAGAATACGATGAGGTGAGATGATGAAAATTAAAGCTACCGTTGCAACCCTGAGCGTTCTGTCCATGCTTTCCTTTGGTGCATTCGCAGCACAATCTGTTGATGCAACCCAGGCCGCAAAACTGCAGCCCGCCGGTGTGATCACCGTGAGCGGCGTCGCCGCTGCGCCTTCCGACATTCGCCAGGCACTGTCCGACAAAGCTGACGCCAAAGGGGCGACCGCTTACCGCGTGATCGAAGCGCGCAACGACGGCAACTTCCACGCGACCGCTGAAATCTACAAATAAGTAACGGCATTACCCGGCAACGGGCAATACATCTCTGGAATCAAACGCTGTCATAACGGCCTTCAAGAATAAAAATCGCTGCCAAGCCCTTCCAGGCTGTTATGACCAAGGATCGCTATCATGAACATCAAAACTACTGTTGCTGCACTCGGTTTGCTGTCCGTCATCTCCTTCGGCGCGTCTGCCGCCCAGTTGGTGACTAACGATCAGACCGCCAATCTGCAATCTATCGGCACCATTACCGTCAGCGGCATCGACGGCGCGCCGACCGACATTCGCCAGGCGTTGTCGGAAAAAGCCGACGCGAAAGGCGCGACTGCCTACCGCGTGATCGAAGCCCGTAACGAAGGCAACTACCACGCCACCGCCGAGATTTACAAATAACAACTCTGGGAACGGCTTTGCAGAGCTGATTACCCTCGTCACTGCCACTGCCGAGTTCTGACGCAAACGCCGATTTCCCAGAGACCCTCTCGTCGTCCTATCCGACGAACCCCGTTGCCCTCGCTCGCGAGGGCTTTTTTATGGGCGTAAAAAAGGCCGCGAATGCGGCCCTTAGGTTGGCTTATGCGGCTGAACGCTCAGTAGGTCACCTTCGGTTCCTGCTTTTTCGCCAGCGCGTCCAGCAAGCGATCGTGAATACCGCCGAAACCGCCGTTGCTCATCACCAGAATGTGGTCGCCCGGCTGTGCGGTTTTCACCACCATGTCCACCAGCGTGTCGAGATCCGCGCTCCAATGCGCCGGCTGCACGCAGGCATCCGCCACTTCCGCGACCTGCCACGGAATGTGGTGCGGCTGGAACAGGAACACTTCGTCGGCACGGCCGAGCGAAGGCGCCAGATCGTTTTTGCTGATGCCCATTTTCATGGTGTTGGATCGCGGTTCCAGCACCGCCAGAATGCGCGCCGTACCGCCGACCTTGCCGCGCAGCGCGGCCAGAGTGGCCAGGATCGCCGTCGGGTGGTGCGCGAAATCGTCGTAAACCGTGACGCCGTTGGCTTCGCCACGCAGCTCCAGACGGCGGCGGGCGTTGATGAAATCGCCCAACGCGCGGCAGGCGTCGGCCGGCTGCACGCCGACGTGACGGGTCGCGGCGATAGCCATCAGGCCGTTATGCATGTTGTGCTCGCCCACCAGCGCCCACTTCACTTCGCCGACCTGCTCACCGTCGAGGAACACCGCATAATGGCTGGCGTCCGGCGTCAGCTTCTGCGCGCGCCAGGCGCCCTCTTCGCCCACCAGCTCCTGTTCGCTCCAGCAGCCCATCGCCATCACCTGCTTCAGGTGGCTGTCGTTGTCCGGCAGGATGATTTTGCCTTTGCCCGGCACCAGACGCACCAGGTGGTGGAACTGTTTCTGGATGGCTTTCAGATCGTCGAATATATCGGCGTGGTCGAACTCCAGGTTGTTCATGATCAGCGTGCGCGGGCTGTAGTGCACGAACTTGGAGCGTTTGTCGAAGAACGCGCAGTCATACTCGTCGGCCTCGATCACGAAGAACGGGCTGCCGCCGAGGCGGGCCGATACGTCGAAGTTGCCCGGCACGCCGCCGATGACAAAGCCGGGCTGGTAGCCGCAGGCCTCGAGGATCCAGGTCGCCATGCCGGCGGTGGTGGTTTTGCCGTGGGTGCCGGCGACCGCCAGTACCCAGCGATCGCGCAACACGGCGTCGTGCAGCCACTGCGGGCCGGAAACGTAAGGGATACCACGCTCCAGCACCGCCTCCACGCACGGGTTGCCGCGCGTCATGGCGTTGCCGATGATCACCAGATCCGGCGCCGGATCCAGCTGGGCGGGATCATAACCCTGAATCAGATCGATCCCCTGGTTCTCCAGCAGCGTGCTCATCGGCGGATAGACGTTGGCGTCCGAACCGGTGACGTCATGCCCCAGTGAGCGCGCCAGCATCGCCAGCCCGCCCATAAAGGTGCCACAGATCCCAAGAATGTGAATGCGCATAGGTTTCTCATGTGAGTGCATCGAATGTCGGCATATTCTAACGCTCAGAATCGTCCAGAAGAAATGGATTTGCCTATGAATGGCGCGCATCTTTGGGCTACACTGCACGCGAAAACGTTGGCGGTTTGTTAACAGGCCGCTATCCATCCGTAGATTCAGGGATTGTGTCATGAAAACGTTAGGCGAATTTATCGTCGAGAAACAGCACGACTTCTCTCACGCCACCGGCGAGCTGACCGCGTTACTTTCTGCAATTAAACTGGGCGCTAAAATCATCCACCGCGACATCAACAAGGCCGGCCTGGTTGATATTCTGGGAACCAGCGGGGTGTCCAACGTACAGGGCGAAGTTCAGATGAAACTGGACCTGTACGCGAACGAAAAACTGAAAGCGGCGTTGAAAGCGCGTGGTGAAGTTGCGGGTATCGCTTCCGAAGAAGAAGATGAAATCGTGATATTCGACGGCGAGCGAGCTGAAAATGCCAAGTATGTCGTATTGATGGATCCGTTGGACGGCTCGTCCAACATCGATGTCAACGTCTCGGTCGGTACGATTTTCTCTATCTATCGTCGCATCACGCCGGTCGGCACGCCGGTGACCGAAGAAGACTTCCTGCAGCCGGGCAGCGCCCAGGTCGCAGCGGGTTACGTGGTTTACGGCTCGTCCACCATGCTGGTGTACACCACCGGTTACGGCGTCCACGCTTTCACGTACGATCCGTCTCTGGGCGTGTTCTGTCTCTCTCACGAGAAAGTGCGCTTCCCGGCGAGCGGCAACATGTATTCCATCAACGAAGGCAACTACATCAAGTTCCCTCTCGGCGTGAAGAAATACATCAAGTACTGCCAGGAGCAGGACGAAGCGACGCAGCGCCCTTATACCTCGCGCTACATCGGTTCTCTGGTGGCGGACTTCCACCGCAACCTGCTGAAAGGCGGCATCTACATTTACCCAAGCACCGCCAGCCACCCGCAAGGCAAGCTGCGCCTGCTGTACGAATGCAACCCGATGGCGTTCCTGGCCGAACAGGCCGGCGGTAAGGCCAGCGACGGCAAAAATCGCATTCTGGACATCACGCCGGTGAAACTGCACCAGCGCGCGCCATTCTTCGTCGGCACCAAGTCGATGGTAGAAGACGCAGAACGCTTCATCGCCGAAAACCCGGACGAGTAACGCGTTACTGGCAAGGGTTCGGCGCCGCGCCGAACCCTTATCGCCTTACAGCTTGAACGCCGCCATGCTCTGCGCCAGCAGCTGAGCCTGATCTTCCAGCGAGCGCGTCGCCGCCGCCGACTCTTCCACCAGCGCCGCATTCTGCTGCGCCACCTGATCCATCTGCGCCACCGCCAGGTTTACCTGTTCGATACCGCTGCTTTGTTCGCGCGTCGCCGCCGAGATCTCACGCATCAACGCCGTCACCCGGCCCACTTCACCGGTGATACCGCTCATGGTCTGCGCCGCCGACTCCACCATCTGCTCGCCTTCCTGCACCCGGTTCTGCGACGCTTCGATCAACCCTTTGATCTCTTTCGCCGACTGGGCGCTACGCTGCGCCAGATTGCGCACTTCGCCGGCCACCACCGCGAAACCGCGGCCCTGTTCGCCGGCGCGCGCCGCTTCTACCGCTGCATTCAACGCCAGGATATTGGTCTGGAAGGCGATGCCGTCCATCACGCTGATGATGTCGGCAATACGGCGCGAGCTGTCGGTGATCGCTTGCATCTTGCTCATGACCTGACTGACCACGTCGCTGCCCTGGTTGGCGATATCGGACACGCTCAGCGCCAGCTGATTGGCCTGCTCGCAGTTCTCGGCGTTCATTTTCACCGTCGAGGTCAGCTGTTCCATGCTGGCGGCAGTCTCTTCCAGCGAAGCGGCCGATTCTTCGGTGCGCTGCGCCAGATGCAGGTTACCGGCCGCCAGTTCGCGTGAACCGGTGTCGATCTGGCTGCTGGCGTCACGCACTTTGCTGACCGAATTGGCCAGCGCCTGCTGCATGCGCTGCATCGCCCGCACCAGGCGGCCCATCTCGGTATCGCCCTCGCCGCGGATCTCATGGGTCAGATCGCCGCCGGCGATGTATTCCAGCTGCGCGATGGACTCATCCAGCGGACGCAAAATGATCACCCGCAACGCAAACCAGGCCAGCACCGCCAGCAGCACGCTGAGCAGGCCCGCCACCACGATCAGCGAGATCTTGGTGCTGGCGTTGCTTTCCGCGTCATACACCTGCTTTTCGCCGAGCTTCATGGCGAAGCTGCGGAAATCGCTGAGATCCTTTTCAAACGCGATGCTCAACGCAGAGATGCGGGTCTCCTGAATATGGTAATACTCATCGATTTTACCGGCCTTGATGGCGGCGGCCATCGGCTTCACGCCCTGCTCGAGGTAGGCGCGATAGCTGTTTTGCAGACGATTGGAGAGTTCGCGGCCGCGTTCGGTCACGGTGCCGACGCCGACAAAGCGCGCCATTTCCTTGTTCGACTGCTCGAGGTAGCCGTAAATGCGGCCCACGGTAGCGTCAGCGACATCAGTCTGACCGATCTCCCGTTGGCGCACCGCCAGCGAGGCGGCGGTTCGGGCGCGCAGCGTCAGGTTGGAGCTATTGGCCAGCGAGCCCAGCTCTTCGCCGAGGATCTGGTTCAAGGTATGGATCGAGCGCGATCCTTCGTTAATCGCGTTGACGCCAATAACGCTGACCATGATCAGCAGCATGGTCATCAGGCTCAGCAGGGCGATCAACCCAGCCTTCACCGTAATCTTTTTTAGCATGAGTTCTTCCCGGCTTCAGAATAGTGAGATCAGACGTAGTAGGGGTGGCAAAACGCGGAGCCAGCTTTGCTGGCTCATTATTGTTTGTTGAAGTTATCGGCAGGCGGAGGCAAAACTTCATGCCGCGGCGGGATTAATCTGGAAATTCTCCGCGCGCAGAGACACTGGGTTTTCGACGATGAAAAGGGCAGGAAATCGCAAAAGAGTCCGCTATAATAGCCGCCACTCCATTTCTGGTTTGATGATTAAAGGAAACCGACATGAGCTTGAATCTGGTCCCAGCTGGCAAAGACCTGCCGGAAGACATCTACGTAGTAATCGAAATCCCGGCCAACGCCGATCCAATCAAATACGAAATCGACAAAGAAACCGGCGCGCTGTTCGTTGACCGTTTCATGTCCACCGCGATGTTCTACCCGTGCAACTACGGCTACATCAACCACACCCTGTCTCTGGATGGTGATCCGGTTGACGTGCTGGTCCCAACCCCATATCCGCTGCAGCCGGGCTCCGTGATCCGCTGCCGTCCGGTTGGCGTGCTGAAGATGACCGACGAAGCCGGTGAAGACGCCAAGCTGGTTGCGGTACCGCACAGCAAGCTGACCAAAGAGTACGATCACGTGAAAGACGTGAACGACCTGCCGGAACTGCTGAAAGCCCAGATCGCTCACTTCTTCGAGCACTACAAAGATCTGGAAAAAGGCAAATGGGTGAAAGTGGAAGGCTGGGCAGACGCTGCCGCAGCGAAAGCGGAAATCATCGCCTCCTTCGAACGCGCTGCCAAGAAGTAATTTTCGCCGCCGTCCGATGAAAAAACACCGCTCATTGAGCGGTGTTTTTTTATTACTGATCTTCGAGGCGTTTCAGCCAGTCACCGCTGGTAATTCGCGGGTAACCGTCCACGCTGTGTTTATACAGGTAGATCCACGCACTCCCATAAGGCGTCTGAATCAGCTCGCGCTTATAGTCCTTGGTGTTGCTTTTCAGTTCGTCCAGCTCTGCCAGAATCGATGAGTTAATACGATACACTTCGCAATGTATCGTGCCCTCTCCAGGGATCGCCGCCGGGTAATGGCCCAGATTATAAATCTGATAGCCTTCGAGCTCGTGCTCGCCAAGCCATTGGGCGTTGGTCATCCAATGGCTGTTTCCCTGTTTGCGCCGTAAACTGCCGTAGACAATTATTCGCATCGCTAAAACTCAAACTGATAGAGCAAATCTAATGCCTGGTCGAGACCAGACACCGCTTCAAGATACAACTTAGGCATCAGGCGATAACGCAACGTCAGCGTGGCCAGCGAGTCGAAAATGCCCACCCCATATTTTACTTGTAAGCCTGGGAGGACATAGCCGCTCACGACAACCTGGGAATTGTCGCCAACCCCTTGAGTGTCCAGAGCCAAATTACTCACGCCGAATGCCTCGCCGATTTTACCCACAAGTTGACCACTTTGTGCAACCCCCATGCCGATTAACATCGACGTCATGGCGTTGCCGTCGGCGCCGGAACTGCTTAAGCCCTGACCGCGCAGCAGATAAGACAGGGCTTCCTGTTGCGATTTGGCCGGATCGGAGAACACTTCCAGCTTCGGCGCATCCGCCAGGCCGGTCACGCGCACGCCGGCGGTCACGTCGTCCTCGGTGGATTCCGGGTTGCGGATCGCCTCGATATTGAGCAGCGGCTGATCCGGCGGGCCGGAGAACATCAGCTGCCCTTTACGCACGATCAAATCCTGACCATAAGCATGGAAGCGACCGGAAGGGATGTCAATCTGGCCATTGAGGCCCAGCCCTTTCTTGTCCTGCACCACTTTCAAATCGCCCTTCAGGCGGGCTTTGAGGCCGAAAGCGTCCAGCCGCACGTCGTTGCCGACGTGGATCATCAGATTGCTGTTGATCGAGATCGAGGCGGTCTTCGGTTGAATCGGCTTCAGCTGATCGTCCAGCATCACCTCGTCGGAAGAGACGCCCACCGCGCTTTCCGGCAGCTCCTGCACCGTGATGCGCGCCCAGGGAATATCGACCTTGCCGTTGAGCGAGAACAGCTGCGGCGTGGCTTCGAACACCAGATCCGGCGATACGTCGATGCGGATCATCGGCGGCACCGTCACCCGCAGCTTGTCGCCCTTGGCGGCGATGCGCGCACGCCAGGCGTTGATGTCACGCCAGTCGGCGTCGCCCGCCAGATTCAGCTGGCCGCGCGTGGTGCTGAGCAGCCCCTCGAGCGTTGATGTCATGCCGTTGAAATTCACCGCCAGCCGCGCGTCGGTCATATCGAACGGCATCCAGTGTCCTTGCACCTTCGCCCGATCCAACGCCAGACGGCCGAACACCAGCGGCTTCTGCGCGCTGCCGCCCAGGCGCAGGTTGGCGTTCAGCATGCCCGCCGCGCTTTCGCCCTTCATCAGCGCCGGGTTGATCAGCGCCAGCGAGATGTTGGTGATATTGACATTGCCGCTGATGGTGCGCCGCACCTGCGGATCCGCCACCTGGATATTGCCGTCGAACTGGCCGTTGTTGGTCAGTTTGATCCGCCAATCGGCCTGCGCGCGGCCGTTGTTCAGCCCGGCGTTGAGGGTCAGCGTATCGAAGGCGATCGGCAGCGCATTGCCCTGCACCTGCTGCACCACCTTGACGCCGTTACCGGCCAGGGTGACTTTTGCCTCCGGCAGCGCGCCGCCCGGTTTCCAGCTGACGTCGGCACGGCCGGTGAACACGCCACTCAGGGCGGTCTCCGGGCCGAGGAACGGCTTGATCATCGCCAGATCGAACCGGTTGAGCACCACGCTGGCCTGGCCGCTCTGGCCGGCTTCGATGGTCTTCGGCACGCACAGCTCGGCGTTCGGGTTCTGCCAACAGTGCGGCCCGATGCTGATTTTCTGCGCGGTGTTCAGGTAGTCCAGCGCGATGGCGCGCGTCAGGCGCCACTCCCCCACCGGCGTATCGAAGCGGGTATTGTTCAAATTGCCGCGCCAGCGCTGCTGCTGACGATCGAAGCTGCCCTGCAGCGCCAGCTGGCCGGAGACCGGTTTGCCGTCGATCTTCAGCTGCAGCTGATGCTGCTTCTCGCTGCCTTTGGCGTCGAGGGTCAGCAGGCTGACCTCCAGCGCGTCCTGCTTCAGCTGCTCGACGCGTACCGCCAGCTGCCCCTGGATCTGATCCGTGGAACGCACGTCGCCGTCGATCTTCACCCGGTTGATGCGCAGCGCCTGCCACTGCAAGCCGGAGGCGGTCAAATCCGCCAGCAGCTGCGGCGCCTGCAGATTGCCGCGCAGTTTCAGCAGCCCTTTGGCGGTGCCGCCGAGGCCCGGCAGCGCGCCGTCCAGACGCGGCGCGTCGATGTTGGCGTCCAGGTTCCAGCTCTTCTCGTCCAGCTGTCCTTTGACGTTCAGTTGGTTGCGCCCCAGCGTCAGATCGATGCCGGGGATTTTCCACTGCCCGGCGGCGTTGCCGCTCAGCGTGCCGCGCGCCGTGACCTTGTTCTGCTTCACGTTGCCGTCCAGCTGCAGCACCGGCACCTGCAGCTGCCAGCTGCCGCCGTGCAGGCTGCCGCGCGTGGTGATCTTGCCGTCGAGTTTCGCCGGCCATTCCGGCCACTGCTTGGCGGTATTGATGCCGCTCAGCGTCAATTGCGAGGTCCAGCTGATGGCCTTGCTCCAGTCCACCAGCGCAGTGAGATCGGTATTGCCCTGCAGCGCCGCCAGCCGCAGGCGCTCCAGCTTGAACTGCTCGACGTTGCCTTTGCCGTCCAGCGTCAACACCGCCGGCGGCAGATCCTGGCCTTTCAGATTGGCGCGCGTCGACAGCGCATAGTCGGTCGCCTTGCCGTTAAAGCGCAGGCGGAAATCGTTGACCTGGTACTGCGCCTCGCCGCTCAGCGGCCATTTCAGCTGTTTGCTCTGCAGCGTCAGCGCCAGCGGCAGGCCGGCTTCGGCCAGCCGGGTTTGCACATCGAGCTGGGCGCCGACCGGGCCGGACAGGTTCAGCGCCACCTTCAGCTCATCGCGCAGCCCACCGCCGATGTTCAGCTTCACCTTCTCGCCCTTCAGCGGCTCGATGTTCAACGCGCTGTTGGCGGTCAGCGCCACCGGCCAGTCGCCGGTCAGGGTCGCTTGCCCCTGCACCGACAGCGTGCCCTGCGGCGACTTCACGTCGAAGTTGTCCAGCTGGATATGCTGATCCTGCGTGCTGGCCTGCAGCAACAGGCTCGTGATCAGCACGTCGGTATCGCCGGTCAAGCGCAGCTGTTCGCCGCTGATCTCTTTCACGGTGATATCCAGCGGCAGGCGGATGTCCGGCAAATCCGGCAACAGCGGTTTGGCGAACAGTTCCTTCAGCGTTTCGCCGAGCGGCTTCTCCTCCGGCTGTGGCGCCGGTTTCGCCGCGTCGGTAACCTGCTCACCGACCTTTTTCGCCACCTCGACCGCCGGTTGCACCGCTTCCGGCAACGGATTTTGCGGCGTTTTCGGCAAGGCGATCAGCAACGAGCCGATCTTGGTCGGCATCAGCGTCAGCGCGCGCTCTTGCCACTGCGCGCCGGTGCGGAACTCGGCCAGAGAGATGGCGGTATCGTCGACGGTGACCTTGACGTTATTCAGCGCCAGCAGGCGCAGGGTGATCGGATAAGGCGTACTGAGATTGGTGGTCGGCTCACTGCTCTCCTCCACCGGCGCGGAGGGCGCCATCTCTTTGGTGTTCACCGCCACGTCCACGTCCTGAGCGGTCAAGGCGTTAACGCACAGCGAGCTGCGTTTAAAGCAGGAGAGATCGAGGGAGAGATGGAACTGCCCGGCGTTGACCGTCACGCCCGGCATCTGATACTTCACGCCCTTCAGCGTCAGATCGCGCCAGCCGCCGCTGACGCCGGCGATCTCCAACCCCGGCACCCAGCGCGCCGCGCCGTTAATGGCCATATGCAAACCGGTGGTGGTCCCCACCAGGAAGGCCAGGCCGCCGATCAGCAACAGCAGAATGACCAGAAATCCGAGGCAAATCTTTTTAACCAGGCTCATAGTTCAGGCCCCAAACCGATGTAGAACTGCATCCCGTGGGTGTCCTTGTCCCCCACGGGCGCGGCGATATCCAGCTTCACCGGCCCCACCGGCGACTGCCAGCGCACGCCTACGCCGGCGCCGGTCTTGAAGTTGCTCTGCTTGATATCGTTCACCGCTTCACCGGAATCGACGAACATCGCCCCCCACCATTTGCCGGTCACGTTGTATTGGTACTCCAGCGAGCCGGTCAGCATCTTGGAGGCGCCGGTCAGCTTGCCGTCGTCGCCGCGCGGCGAAATGTCTTTGTACTTGTAGCCGCGAATGCTGCGGTCACCGCCGGCGAAGAAGCGCAGATCCGGCGGCACCTTGTCGAAGTCGTTGGTTTCGATCCAGCCCACCTGCCCGCGCGCTACAAAGCGATGCTTGTCGGCCAGGGTGCGGATCCAGACGTTCTGCGCCTGCATCAGCGCGAAGTCCACGCCGGAGCCCCAGGAGGTGTCGGACACGTCGATGGAATAGCGTTGGCTGTCGCCCCAGGTCGGCATCAGCCCGCCGCGCGAACGGGTGCGGTTGAAGCTGACGCCGGGGTACAGCAGCATGGTGGTGTTGCTGACGTTGCCCTGGGTAAAGTTATCCCAGCGCCAGGTCAGGTTGATCGCCCGCTGCCAGCCGCTGGAGAGATCCCAGTTGCGCGAGGCCACCACTTTGGAGGTCACGGATTTGGTGTCGTTAAGATCGACGTTCTTGAGCCCGCCCTGCAGCAGGTAATACTGCTCCAGCGGGTTCTTGAGCAGCGGGATCTTGTAAGTCAGATCCAGCTGCTGCTCCGGCGCCGACACGCTGGCGCTGGTTTCCAGGCTATGCCCGCGATCGTTGAGCCAGGGCTTTTTCCAGGTGCCTTTCACCCGCGGGCCGACGTCGGTGGAATAACCGATACCGGTTTCGACGGTGTTGCGCGTGCGCGGCGTCACCAGCGCGTCCAACGGCAAAATCTTGTTCTCTTTGGCATCGTTGAAATCAGGGGACACCACCACCGAGTTGAACCAGTTGGTGGCGGACAAACGGCGGTTCAGCTCGGCCAAATCCTCCGAACTGTAGTAATCCCCCTGATGAAAGGGCACCAGATTTTGCAGATAGTCTTCGCGGATTTGCGAACCGGTGAATTTCACCTTGCCGAAGCGGTAACGTTCGCCGCTGTTAAAATCGATATCCCAAAACGCCTTGTGCAGATCTTCGGCCACGCCGAGCTGGCTTTTGGTCATGTCGGCGTCGAAGTAGCCTTTGCGCAGCGCCAGGCCGGTCAGCGAGCCTTTGAAACTGTCATACTTGCCGTGGTTGAGGATCTCGCCGATGGTCGGCCGCCCCTTCTTTACCAGCGTCAGGTAGTCCTCATCGGTCTTTGCGCCGCCTTCCAGCACGATGTTGGCGCCGGCGATGCGCACCGGCTCGCCCGGATTGACCTTGGCATGCAGCACCGGGCGCGACATCCCCGGCCGATCGTCCAGCGTAAACTCGATGGTCGGCTGGTAATAGCCGAGCGCGCGCAGCCCCTGGCGCACCGCCTCGTCCACCCGTGCGCGGAAGCGGCCGTCGGTGCCGACCTCTTCAGGCGTGATCGACGACAGCCGCACCCGGACGTTTTTTTCCAACTCTCCGCTTAACCCCTCCACCTGCAGCCGCACGTTCGCCGCATAGGCTGCAGGTGCCGCAAGCAACACAGATATCAAGCACATGACCGGGTACTTTGGCACGTGTTCTCCTTATTGATTTTACTGTCCTGTTATGGTGTTCGCTCCGGGGCCAGGGCAGACTCCGCGCTATCATGACGGCAGCCCTCTTCAACCTTCTTCCGGACGCCGCCCGCCGCGCTTTGCCACTACCGCGCAACAGGCGAATTCTTCACTTTTGGCGCTCAAAATACTGCGTTAAGCTTATACAAAATCCAACTTGCCGCTTATTGTGGGCAAAGACGCGGTGAGATACAACCGAACCGCCGCCATGTAGGGTCAATTCTTACTGTGACAACAGGAGTCAACCGTGGTGCCATTTTTTGATAAATCACAAACCGTCGATAAGGCAAGCGCGCTGCCTGGCCGCACCACGCCAATGCCTGTCGCAACGCTCAACGTCGTCACCGAACACTCGATGACTCAGGTGCCGGCCGGCATGGAGGTGGCGATTTTCGCCATGGGCTGTTTCTGGGGCGTTGAGCGCCTGTTCTGGCAACAGCCGGGCGTCTACAGCACCGCCGCCGGCTACAGCGGCGGTTATACGCCGAACCCGACCTACCGCGAAGTGTGCAGCGGCCAGACCGGCCACGCCGAAGTGGTGCGCGTGGTGTTCGATCCGCAGGTCGTCAGCTACAAACAGCTGCTGCAGCTGTTCTGGGAAAATCACGATCCGGCGCAGGGCATGCGCCAGGGCGGCGACGTCGGCACGCAGTACCGCTCGGCGATTTATACGCTGAGCCCAGAGCAGCAGGCCGAGGCGGAAAGCAGCCTGCAACGCTTCCAGCAGGCGATGGATGCGGCGGGCGACAAGCGCGCCATCACCACCGAGATCGCACCGGCGCTGCCGTTCTACTATGCGGAAGACGATCACCAGCAGTACCTGTTCAAAAACCCGGAAGGCTACTGCGGGCTGGGCGGCATCGGCGTTTGCCTGCCGCCGCAGGGCTGATTTGATGCCGGCCGGCGGCACTTTTTTAACCGCTGGCGGCCCCTGTGGGGCAACTGCTATACTATGCGGGCCGCTTCTGCGGCCCGATAGCTTCCCTTCTGGTTGTTATCGCTGCTTTTTTTACTATGTACTACCCTTCCTCAAGAGCGCCGGCATCCCGTCGGCACGTATGGATAGATTATGTTAAACAGTATTTTACTGATTCTTTTTCTGATCGCGGTGAGTGCGTTCTTCTCACTGTCGGAAATCTCTCTGGCCGCCTCGCGCAAGATCAAACTGAAGCTGATGGCAGACGAAGGTAACGTCAACGCCGCCAGAGTGCTCAAGCTGCAAGAAACCCCTGGCATCTTTTTCACCGTGGTGCAGATCGGCCTGAACGCCGTGGCCATCCTCGGCGGTATCGTCGGCGACGCGGCTTTCTCGCCCACTTTCAAGGTGTTGTTCGATCGTTTCCTGTCGCCCGAATTGGCGGAACAGGTCAGCTTCATCTGCTCTTTCGTGCTGGTGACCAGCCTGTTTATCCTGTTCGCCGATTTGACCCCGAAGCGCATCGGTATGATTGCACCAGAGACGGTCGCCGTCCGGATCATCAACCCGATGCGTTTCTCCATCATGATCTTCCGCCCGCTGGTGTGGTTCTTCAACGGCATGGCCAACCTGATCTTCCGTATGTTCAAGCTGCCGATGGTGCGTAAAGACGACATCACCTCCGATGACATCTACGCGGTGGTGGAAGCCGGCGCCCTGGCGGGCGTACTGCGCAAGCAGGAGCACGAGCTGATTGAAAACGTGTTCGAACTGGAATCGCGCACCGTGCCGTCTTCGATGACCTCGCGCGAAAGCGTGGTGTACTTCGATCTGCGCGAAAGCGAAGAGAGCATCAAGGAGAAAGTCTCGACCCATCCGCACTCCAAGTTCCTGGTGTGCGACGGCCATATCGATCAGGTGGTCGGCTACGTCGATTCCAAAGACCTGCTGAACCGCGTGCTGGGCAACCAGAGCCTGGTGCTGAGCAGCGGCGTGCAGATCCGCTCGGCGTTGATCGTGCCGGACACGCTGACGCTGTCCGAAGCGCTGGAAAGCTTCAAAACCGCCGGCGAAGACTTCGCGGTGATCCTCAATGAATATGCGTTGGTGGTGGGCATCATCACCCTTAACGACGTGATGACCACGCTGATGGGCGATCTGGTCGGCCAGGGCCAGGAAGAGCAGATCGTGGCGCGCGACGAAAGCTCATGGCTGATTGAAGGCGGCACGCCGATCGACGACGTGATGCGCGTGCTGGATATCGACGAGTTCCCGCAGGCGGGCAACTACGAAACCATTGGCGGCTTTATGATGTATATGCTGCGCAAGATCCCGAAACGCACCGACTTCGTCAAATACGCCGGCTACAAGTTCGAAGTGGTGGATATCGACAGCTACAAGATAGATCAGCTGCTGGTCACCCGGCTGAGCGACAAACCGGCGGCGGTGCTGCCGAAAGCGCCGGACGACACGCCTGCGGCCTGACGGCGCGAAGGACAAAAACATCAGCGGCCCCATCGGGGCCGCATTTTTTTACCGCTGTCAGCGAGGTGCTCACCCCATCTCGGTCTGCAACAGCAGCACCTGACGGTTCACTTCAGACATCACGCTGAAATGGCGCTTGTCGCGAATCTTCGGCGGCAGGATTTTCCCCTCGTCGAATTCAAATGCGCCCACGTCCTTGATATACAGCCTTCCGCGAAACAGGGTCTTAACGTACTTTGCCACTTTCAAAGGGTTATAACGCTGGAAGATTCTCATTCTTTTACGCTCCTCCCGTTGATCCATGCGCTCAGCGAGCCGCCAAAGGTGGCAGCCTCGAAATTCAGAACGCAACTTGATTGCATGTAGTAGACCCAGTAAAGACCAGAACGTTCACTTCTGCCCGGATATCTACGCTGGATTTACACTTTTTGACAGAATTGTATATGATAATTTATAACGTTTTCAGGATATCCCTTCAAAATCTGATGATTAGCGAACCAAGGGAAAATCTGCGATCCGGTTAACAGGACAGACCTCTTATCACATCCTATGCTTTAGGCTGTCGAAGTGCTGTCGCACAAATTCCCCCCATTACAAGGAGAAAGCATGAAAACAAGTCGCATGCTGATGGTATCCCTGCTGCTCGCCCCGCTTTTCGCTTCCGCGCACAACTTCCAGCTCCAGCAGCGCGTGGCGCCGGTCGGCGTCAGCGACAAAGGAGAGCTCAATTACGCTGACGGTAATTTTAGCTATCAGAACTGGAACAGCGCGCAGCTCAGTGGAAAAGTGCGAGTGATACAACATATTGCCGGCCGCAGCTCCGCCAAAGACATGAACGACCCACTGATTGAAGCGATCAAGAAGGCGAAGCTACCACACGATCGTTACCAAACGACGACAATCGTCAACACCGACGATGCCCTGATGGGCACCGCGATGTTCGTGCGCAGCAGTATTGAAGACAGCAAGAAGGAGTTCCCATGGTCGCAGTTTATCGTCGACAGCGACGGCAACGTGCGCAAAGCCTGGGATCTGCAGCCGAAAGGCTCCGCCATCGTGGTGCTGGATAAGCAAGGGCGCATCCAGTTCGCCAAAGACGGCGCGCTGACGCCGGAAGAGGTGCAGCAGGTGATGTCCAAGCTGCACCAGCTGTTGGCGAACTGACTCAGAACAGCGACACCCGGAAGCCGGGGTTGAGGAAAGATTCACGCGGGGTATAGAGCAATGGCTTACCCTGCCAATCGTGAATTTGCGCCCCGGCGGCCACCGCCACCGCATGCCCTGCGGCGGTATCCCAAATGTTGGTCGGCCCGAAGCGCGGATAGAGCTGCGCCTTGCCTTCCGCCACCAGACAGAACTTCAGCGAGGAACCGACTGACACGGTCTGGTGCTCGCCCAACTGCTGCAAATAATCTTTCAGTTCGTCATCGATATGCGAGCGGCTCACCACCACCAGCGGCGGATGCGCGTTGCTGACGCCGATCGCCTGCCGCACGCCCTTCTCTTCTTTCCAGGCCTTACCGCGCTCCGCCAGATACAACACGTCGATCGCCGGGGCGTACACCACCCCCATCACCGCCTGCCCGTCTTCAATCAGGGCGATATTGACCGTAAACTCGCCATTGCGATGTAAAAACTCTTTGGTGCCGTCCAACGGATCGACCAGCCAGTAGCGCGTCCAGCTGCGGCGCTCTTCCCACGCCGGCGGATCCTCTTCCGACAGCAGCGGCACCTCCGGTGTCAGCGCCGCCAGGCCGCGCTTGATGATGTGATGTGCCGCCAGATCGGCCGCCGTCACCGGTGAATCATCTTTTTTCTGTGCAACATCAAGCGGTTGTTCACCATCGTACACCGCCATGATCGCCGCCCCCGCCTCGCGGGACAGTTGGCAAATTCGCTCTAACATCATGCACCTCAACTCCGCATCTCCGTGGGAAATTTCCCCCTGTCTCTGCTAGCAGACTAGTTTTTTTTACGCCGAATATCCATCTCAACCGCCTAAGCCTCGGGAATTCCTCATTTCTTGTTGGACACAACTGTGAACTTCCCCGCGTTACCCGCCGCCGTTTTCTGCCACACTTCACAGTTTACTGTGGCAAGCAGTGTTAATTACATTTCCCTCTGCGATAACACTCGAATAATGGAATGGAGAGAATCCCAAATGATGAAGCATCCACTGACGCTGTCCGCGCTTGCGCTGCTGGTGTGCGCCTCCGCGCAAGCGGCCACCGTCGATCTGCGCGTGCTGGAAACCACCGATCTGCACAGCAACATGATGGACTTCGATTACTACAAGGACACGCCGACCGACAAGTTCGGCCTGGTGCGCACCGCCAGCCTGATCCAACAGGCGCGCCAGCAGGCCGCCAACGCGGTGTTGGTGGACAACGGCGACATCATTCAGGGCAGCCCGCTCGGCGACTACATGGCGGCCAAGGGGCTGAAACCGGGCGACGTGCACCCGGTCTATAAGGCGATGAACACGCTGGACTACGTCGTCGGCAACATCGGCAACCATGAGTTCAACTATGGGCTGGACTACCTGAAGAACGCCATCGCCGGCGCCAAATTCCCGTATATCAACGCCAACGTCATCGACGCCAAAACGCAAAAACCGCTGTTCACGCCGTACATCATCGTCGATACGCCGGTGAAAGATCGCGACGGCAAGGCGCATACGCTGCGCATCGGCTACATCGGCTTCGTGCCGCCGCAGATCCTGGTGTGGGACAAGGCCAACCTGCAGGGCAAAGTGACGGTGGACGACATCACCGCTACCGCCAAGCGCTACGTGCCGCAGATGCGTAAAGAGGGCGCCGATCTGGTGGTGGCGATCCCGCATTCCGGGCTGTCCAGCGAGCCTTACAAGGCGATGGCGGAAAACTCGGTCTATTACCTCAGCCAGGTGCCGGGCATCGACGCCATCATGTTCGGCCACGCCCATGCGGTGTTCCCGAGCAAGGACTTTGCCAACATCAAAGGCGCGGATATCGACAAAGGCCTGCTGAACGGCGTGCCGGCGGTGATGCCGGGCCAATGGGGCGACCATCTCGGCGTGGTCGATCTGCAGCTCAACAACGATGGCGGCAGCTGGAAAGTGACCGCCGCCAACGCGGAAGCACGGCCGATCTACGACAAAGAGAACAAGAAATCGCTGGCGGCGGAAGACGCCGCGCTGGTGAAGGTGTTGGCGGACGATCACAAGGGCACGCGCGAGTTCGTCAGCCAGCCGATCGGTAAATCCGACGGCAACATGTACAGCTATCTGGCGCTGGTGCAGGACGATCCGACGGTGCAAATCGTCAACAATGCGCAGAAGGCCTACGTCGAACATTACATCCAGGGCGACCCGGATCTGGCCGATCTGCCGGTGCTGTCGGCGGCGGCGCCGTTCAAGGTCGGCGGCCGCAAGAACGATCCCGCCAGCTTCGTCGAAGTGGAAAAAGGCCAGCTCACCTTCCGCAACGCCGCCGATCTCTATCTCTACCCCAATACGTTGGTGGTGGTGAAGGCGAGCGGCAAAGAGGTGAAAGAGTGGCTGGAGTGCTCCGCCGGCCAGTTCAACCAGATCGACGTCAATAGCGCCAAGCCGCAGGGCTTGATCAACTGGGACGGCTTCCGCACCTATAACTTCGACGTGATCGACGGCGTCAACTACCAGATCGACGTCAGCCAGCCGGCGCGCTACGACGGCGAATGCCAACTGATCAACGACAAGGCGGAGCGTATCAAGCAGCTGACCTTCAACGGCAAGCCGATCGATCCGAACGCCACCTTCCTGGTCGCCACCAACAACTACCGCGCCTACGGCGGCAAATTTGCCGGCACCGGCGACAAACATATCGCCTTCGCTTCGCCGGATGAAAACCGCTCGGTGCTGGCGGCCTACATCAGCGCCGAAACCCAGCGGCATGGCGCGGTGCGCCCGCAGGCGGACAACAACTGGCGTTTGGCGAACTTCAGCAGCCAGCAGCCGCTGGATATCCGCTTCGAGACCTCGCCTTCGGACAAAGCGACAAGGTTTATCAAAGAGCACGCCCAATATCCGATGAGCGCCGCAGGCAGCGACAGCATCGGCTTCGCGGTTTATCGCATCGATTTAAGCGGTAAGTAACACGGTTTATGGCCGGCGCGCCCGGCCATTCATCGCCCGTCTGCGCGGCGCATAAAATAAGGGCGCCACGAAGGCGCCCAGAACAATCCTCGGTGGGATTACAGGATTTCCAGCAGCTCGACGTCGAACACCAGCGCGCTGAACGGCGGGATGGACGCGCCTGCGCCACGCTCGCCGTAGGCCAGGTTGTGCGGGATATACAGCTGCCATTTGGAACCGACCGGCATCAGGGTCAGCGCTTCGATCCAGCCTGGGATCACGCCGCTGACCGGGAATTCCGCCGGCTGGCCGCGCTCAACCGAGCTGTCGAACACGTCACCGTTGATCAGACGGCCAGTGTAGTGCACGCGCACGCGATCCTGACGGGACGGGATTGGGCCGTTGCCCTGCTCCAGTACGGAGAACTGCAGGCCAGACTCGGTCAGCGTCACGTCGTCGCGCTTGGCGTTGTCGTCCAGGAATTTCTGGCCTTCAACCGCCATCGCCTGCTGGCGTTCGCGGCGCACCGCGTCCGCACGCTCGTGGATTTCACGCAGCGCACGGTGCACCACGTCTACCGGAACCGCCGGGGCATTCCCTTCCAGCGCGTCACGCAAACCCGCCAGCAAAGCTTCCGGTTGCAAACCTTCCAGCCCGGACTCTTGCAGCTGCTGGCCGACCTGTAAACCAATCCCGTAACTTGCTTGCGCTTCAACGCTGTCAAAAGAAGGGGTTGTCATGGGGTTTTCCTTAAGTCTGTAAAAAGTCGAAAGCGCAGCATAACAGCGCGTCAATGCCGGGTAAAATCTTGTGTGGAGAATGATGACTTTTGTCGTAGAAAAAGAAACAATAACCTTCTGTTAACGCCCGCAGCCGCAAACCCCGGCTCTGCCGCTCAGCCGCCTTTCACTTCAATCAGTTAGCGGACTATACTGAAAGCAGGATATCGGGCAGGCGACGCGTTTGCCGCGCCGCACTGATTATTACGCCGTCGAAGAGAGGTCACCATGGGCAGAATCGCGCCCAGGAGAAGGAAAACCACCCGCATCTACCAGCCGCTGCTGCGCACCTGGCTGAACATCAGCCAGCGCCTGAAACCGGGCGCCGCACCCACGGCTGAAGGCGCGGAACCGCCATCGGAGCCGCCGTCGGCCAACGACAAAATGCAGCGGGTCAAAGCGCTGCTGATTAAAGTCTGGCATCTGCCGGACGGTTTCCATTGGATGGAACCGCTGCCCTACTTTCATCGCCGCTGGGTGCTGATCTTCGGCATCATTCTGCTGCTGGCGTTGCTATGGCCCTACTCGCCCGAAAGACAGCCGTTCCCGGTCTCTCAGCAGGAAACCAGCGTGCCGCTGCAGGCCGAGCTGCAAAACGGCGGTAGCGCCGCCACGCCTGCCAACGAACCGACGCCGGCGGGCAACTGGCAGCGTTATCAGATCCAGCCCGGCCAGACCCTGGCCCAACTGTTTCGCGACAACAATCTGCCGGTGAATGAAGTGTTCGCCATGGCGCAGGTGGAAGGCGGCGACAAGCCGCTGAGCAACATGAAAGCCGGCCAGGAAGTGCGCATCGAACGCGACGCCAACGGTGTGATTAGCGCGCTGTCGGTCACCACGGCAGACAACAGCCAGGCGCTGTTCCGCCGCCAGGCCGACGGCAGCTACCGCCGGGAACGCTAATCTCTACAGCTGCGCCAGCAGAAACTCGCGCAGCACCACGCCCTGATTGTGCTCGGTATCTTTGCTGCCATACAGCAGCGTCAGCGCTTGTCCCTGCCGTAACAGCGCCACCAGCGGCTGCCAGGCGTCGTTGGCCACCAGCTGTTGGCGATAGCGCGTCTCAAAGGCTTCCCACTGGTCGGTATGCTGATGGAACCACTTGCGCAGCTCGCCATCCGGCGCCACCTGTTTCAACCACTGCACGCCCGTCAACCGCTCTTTGCTGATGCCCCGCGGCCATAGCCGGTCTATCAGATAACAGTGTTCCGGCGCCGGCGCGCTGAAATCGTAAACCCGCTGTAACGTAATCGTTGCCATCGCACGCTCTCCTTTTCATCCCGTCTTCAAGCGTAGCGCGTTTTGCCGGGCGCAGAAAAGCAAAACGCCAGCGCGAGGCTGGCGTTTTAACCGGTTAACAGCAGCGTAAATTACGCTTCTGCAACCACAACTACATTCAGCTGTGCGAACACGTCGCTGTGTACCTGGAAGTGCACTTCGTGCTCGCCAGTGGTACGCAGAACGCCGTTCGGCAGACGAACTTCGCTCTTGGCAACTTCAACGCCTGCCGCAGTCACTGCGTCAGCGATGTCGCGGGTGCCGATAGAGCCGAACAGTTTACCTTCGTCGCCAGATTTGGAAGCGATGGTGACTGAACCCAGTTCGTTGATCTTGGTTGCGCGAGCTTCAGCAGCAGCCAGAACGTCAGCCAGTTTGGCTTCCAGTTCAGCACGGCGTGCTTCGAAGAACTCAACGTTTTTCTTGGTAGCAGGAACAGCTTTGCCCTGTGGTACCAGGAAGTTACGAGCGTAGCCCGCTTTAACGTTAACTTGATCACCCAGGCTGCCCAGGTTTGCTACTTTATCAAGCAGAATAACTTGCATTACCTTATCCTCTCAAAGTCGTTAATGGACAGTGGCCGATTACTGATGACGATCAGTGTACGGCAACAAAGACAGGTAGCGCGCGCGCTTGATAGCACGGGCCAGCTGGCGCTGATATTTTGCACGAGTACCGGTGATACGGCTCGGTACAATTTTACCACTTTCGGTGATGTAGTTTTTCAGCGTAGCGATGTCTTTATAGTCAATCTCTTGAACGCCTTCCGCGGTGAAACGGCAGAACTTGCGACGACGGAAATAACGTGCCATTTGGCTAGTCTCCAGAATCTATCAATTCAATCTGCTCGGCATGCAGAACCAATTTGCTCAGCCCGTTGCGCCCTTGATGGCAGCTTACAAAGCCTTGCACGGTAATCTGACTGCCGACCGTTAATCTTTGAGTTAGTGCTTGTGACTGTTGTCCGCTGACAACCACGGGCATTCGGCACCATGCTTGTCTGCTGAATCCGGCTTCCGTCTGCTGCGAACGGTGCTCTAGCACAAATTGGCAGTGCGGTATCCCGGAAGGACTCACTTTTCGAACCGGCGCCTTGCACACAGTGCCCGACAAAACCAGACGATTAGCCGTCACGGCGGCAATTACTCTTCAGAATCCCCAGCATCTGCATCATCTGCGGTTTCGTTAGCGAAGTCTTCGCGGCGATCGCCACGACGTTCGTCTTTCGCTTTAACCATCGGAGATGCTTCGGTTACCGCGTGCTTAACGCGCATAACCATGCTGCGGATAACGGCGTCGTTGAAGCGGAAGTTAGTTTCCAGCTCATCGATCGCTTCCTGCGGCGCTTCAACGTTCAGCAGAACGTAGTGAGCTTTGTGCAGTTTGTTGATCGGATAAGCCAGCTGACGGCGGCCCCAGTCTTCCAGACGGTGAATCTGACCTTGCGCGTTAGTGATGGTAGCACTGTAACGCTCGATCATGCCCGGAACCTGTTCGCTTTGGTCAGGATGGACCATAAAAACGATTTCGTAATGACGCATCGAATTGCTCCTTACGGATTATTCAGCCTCCTGTCAGGGTCAACCGCGGCCCATGGAAGCAAGGAACGTGTTTAGTGTGCGGCTGAAAAATGACGCGTAATCATACTGACGTAGGGCGGGAAACTCAAGGACTGCGTGGGTTTTATTCGCGTTAATGCGAGGCGCTATGGGAAATAGCACGATTTGCTCGTGAGTGAACCTATGTACGCCGATCCATCAGTTTCAAAAATCTTTCAATGAAATCAGCGCTGAGTCACAAATCTATTTCACTTTTTTTGAAAGATGTCTTCAAAACACCCCGCTTTTTAATCGCCGGCAACGGACTAAAATTAACCATATCCGCCGCAGACAGCGCGACGAAAAAGATCCCAGGTTATTCAATGCAGATAAATGACTTTTTGCCGCAGCGACACTCGCTGTCAGGCCGTAACGGCAAAAAGTAAGAGAGGCACTATGAAACGCATTATTCTCACGACGGCGCTGGCCGCCCTGTTCTCCGCCAATGTGATGGCTGCGACGGAGATCACCTCGCACCAGGCCGATCAACGCCAAAGCGTCGGCTTCGTCACCCTGAACCAGAATGTGGTTTCGCCGGACGACGCCAGCAGCCAGGTCAGTAAAATCGCCGACCAACGCGGCGCAAGCTCTTATCGCATCATCGCCCTGCACGAACCGGGCGACAACAGCACGATGCACGTCAGCGCCGAGCTGTACCGCTAAAGAGACGCGCCACGCCAGGGAAATCCCAGGGCTTCATCAGAAAGCCCGTTCAGTCCGCACCGGAGCGCCGCCCGTTGGGCGCTCCGCTTCCCCCGCCAATCAGAGCTTGAGCAACGCCGGCGCGTTGAGCGCCTTGCCCGGATTGTGCAACTGCAACGCCATCCGCAGATAGTGAGTGCGCATTTGCAGCAGATCGGCACTTTCCGCCAGGGTCGCCCGCTGTTCGAACGAGAGTGCTCCCGGCGCCGCAGTGTGAATGGCAGCCGCTTTCGGCACGCAGGCGAACAGCGCCGTCATGTTTTGCACCGTCTGCGCGGTAATGCGCGACAGCGGATGCGCCTTGTTTTGCCGCACCTTGTCGTCGGCTGCCTCCAGCATCTCGCTGAAGGCCGCTGAGTTAAGCTCGGCGCGCGCTTTTATCGTTCCCATTAAGCCGGCCGCACTGCCGATGCTTTTTATCATGCCCTCTGCTCCTTGCTGCCCTGAAAGAATTCACGCTGACATTCTCCTCCGACATGCATGAAACAATGCCCGAAACAGCAGGCACAGAGCGCTGCAATTCCATGCATCGTGCCCGGCGGCGCATCACAGCTCGCGGCGGAAAAAGTCGACCGTGGCGGACAGCGCCAACGGCGTGATGCGGTGCTTCACCCCCGGCTCGACGAGCGACGTCAAACGGCCATCCGCGCCTTGCCGCCGCAGTTCGGCCGCCAAACGCAGGCTGTCCGCCGCCGGCACCACGTCGTCCGTCTCGCCGTGCCACAGCAACAACGGCCGCCCGGCTATCGTCTCCAAACGCCCTTCCAGCTCATATTCCGCCAGCACGGCGGTACGCGCGGCAAACGCCGCCGGCGAGAGCGCCTCGCCCTCTTCGCCCAACGGCGGATACAGCGTTTGCGCCAGTGAACGGTAATAGCCGGAGCCCATCAGGCTGGCGGCCGCCCGGATCCACGGGAAGCGCGCGAAGGCGCCAAGCGCGGTCATGCCGCCCATTGAGGCGCCGGCGACGCCGATGCGGCCGTCGGCGATCAGGCCAAGCCGCTCAAAATGTGCCTTGATCTGTGGCAGCTCGTCGATATTGCCGCGCAGGATCTCCCAAAACGCCGCCAGGCGCCGCGTCTCATCGCCGTCGAACCGCTCGCCGTGCCGATCGGCATCCGGCAGCACCGCCCGAAAACCGGCGCGCGCCAGCGCATAGGCGAAATAAGCGTACACCTCTTTCGACGAGGTATAGCCATGGCAGAAGAACACCGTCGGCAGCGGCCGATGATACTGCCCCGCCGGCACCGCATGAATCACCGCGATATCGCCAACCCGCTCGTCATGAATTTCGATCATCCGTTCATCCTCAACTCACCTGTTGGCATTCATCATGACAAACTTGCGCGAAGCAGCGTTAGCTCAATCTGTTACAGCTTATATTGCGTTACACTGAAGCCATCGCACCGGCGCTTACGAGGTCACCATGACGATTGCCCGCACACTCATTACCCTGACGCTGGCCGCACAGCTTTCCGCCTGCGGCATCATGACCACCACGCCGAAACCGCCGCCGCCGCCCACCGCACAGGCGCAGGAGATCGTTCGCGCGCAGACCGCCGAGCTGGCGAAAATGGGCACCGTCACCGCCGTGGTGCGCGGCAGCCCGATGGACGTGGAAGCGGAGATCCAACGCAAGGCCACCGCCGCCGGCGCCCGTTATTACGTGATCATCATGAACAGCGAAACCGTCGTGCCGGGCCAATGGTATTCCCAGGCGATCCTGTATCGCTAAGGCGGGGATTTTTTAAGCAGATTTACACTGGCTTTGCACAGGCTGAAGCAGGGTGTTGCACACTGAGGGACAGCATGCCGCATGTTGCGGGTGCGATTCAGGATCTGACGAAGGGGAACGCCATGAAACGCTCCACCGCACTCACCTCCCTCTTGCTTTCCATGGGGTTGCTCAGCACCGGCGCACAGTCCGCCGAGCTGGCACCCGCCGATCGCGTGACGCCGCTCAGTGAAATCGCCGAGATCACCTTCAGCGATCTGCCCGGCTCGCCGCAAGAGGCGGAACTGGCCATCGCCCGCACCGCCGACCAACACGGCGCCAGCTATTACCGCATCCTGCGGATGGAAGAACAGGCGCACCCGCTTGGCTGGCGCGCCTCGGCCATCTTATACCTTTAGTAGCTCATGCACGCCGCATTCAACACGCCGCCGCTAACGGAGACGCCCCCCAGGAAAATCCCGGCGGCCAGATGGTTGGCTTCGATCTTGTCGCTGATGCGCGGCATGTAGATCTTCACAGCCGCGAACAGCAGCAGTTGCACCACCAGCGCCACCACGCCCCACAGCAGGTAATCCAGCAGGCTGATCGAGTTGATCGCCGCGCTGGCCAGCGGGATCACATACCCCAGGCAAGCGCCGATAAAAGCAAAGGCGGCGGATTGATTATCGGCCTTGATCAACGCCCATTCGTCGTGCGGGGTGATGCGGGTATAGACGAACAGAAACACCAAAATCATGGCGAAACCGCTGAAGAAATAAGAGGCGAACGCCGCCAACGCGCTGAGAATATCCATGTGCATTTTCCTGTCAGAGTGAGGCTGAATTAAAAAGGTTTTCGCCGCCGCGCGCCACCCTTTTCCCTAACCGCCGATGGCACGGTTCAGCAGCAGTTCGCACACCTCGGCCGACAGCAGGCTCTCACCGCGGTGATCCAGCGTCAGGTGGCACCAGGCGTCGGCGATCTGCGGGCTGGCGTGCTGCAGCAGCTGCGCGGCGCAGCACAGGTCGAACAGCTGTTGAGTGAGCAGCAGCCCCATCTCTTCACGCGGTTGCCGGGCGCGCTGCTGCCACTGCCGCCAGGCATGATCGAACAACCGATTCTGGCCACGCACCGGCTGCAGCTCGAACTGCAGCATTTCAAGCGCACCCGGCAATTTGTGCAGGCTGCGCAACACGTCCAGGCACATGATGTTGCCGGAACCTTCCCAGATGCTGTTCACCGGCATCTCGCGATACAGGCGCGGCAGTTCGCTCTCCTCACAGTAACCGATGCCGCCCAGCACCTCCATCGCCTCGGCGATGAACGGCATGCCCTGGCGGCAGATGCTGTATTTGGCCGCCGGCGTCAGCAGCCGGCTGTAGATCAGTTCGCCATCATTGCTGCGGCTCTCCCAGGCGCGGGCCAGCCGGAACAGCAACGCGGTATGCCCTTCCAGCCGCAGCGCCATGCGCGCCAAGACCTGGCGCATCAGCGGTTGTTCTATCAACAATTTGCCGAACGCCTGCCGCTGCAGCGCATGATACAGCGCCACCGACAGCCCGCGGCGCATCAGGCCGTGGCTGCCCAGCGAGCAGTCGAAACGGGTCAGGCCGCCCATTTTCAGGATATGCCGCACGCCGTCGCCCTCATCGCCCAGCAGCCAGGCGGTGGCATCCTGAAACTCCACCTCGCTGCTGGCGTTGGAGCGGTTGCCCAGCTTGTCTTTCAACCGCTCAAGGCGAATGGCGTTGCGGCTGCCGTCCGGCAAAATGCGCGGCAGGAAGAAGCAGGACAGCCCGCCTTCGGCCTGCGCCAGCACCAGGTGCGCATCGCTCTGCGGCACCGAGAAGAACCACTTGTGCCCCACCAGCCGGTAGGCTTCGCCCGGCCCCCGCGCGCCGAGCGGCGCGGCGGTGGTGGTATTGCTCAAAACATCGGAGCCGCCCTGCTTCTCCGTCATGCCCATGCCGATCAGCAGGCCGCGCTTTTGCCCGCCCGGCAGCAGGTGAGCGTCATAACGATCCGACAGCAACGGCGTCAGCCAGGAGCGAAACTCGGCCGGTAACGCCTGCTGCAGCAGCGGTGTGGCGCCGAAGGTCATGGTCACCGGGCACAGCGTGCCGGCCTCGACCTGCGCATGCAGCATAAAGCGCGCGGCGCGCGCCACGAAGGAACCGATGCGCGCATCCTCCTGCCAGGGCAGGTTGTGCACCCGGTTGGCGATCAGCCCCTGCATCAGGATATGCCAGGCCGGGTGAAAGCGGACGTCGTCCAGTCGCTGGCCGGTGGCGTCGTAGCGCAGCAGCTCCGGCGGGTTGGCGTTGGCCAGCCGCCCCAGCTCCAGCGACTCCTGCGTGCCGAGCTGCTGGCCCAGCGAAGCCAATACCTCGGCGTCCCAACCGCCTTGCTCGCGCTGCAACGCTTCACGCAGCGGCGTATCGGAGAGAAACAGGTTGCTGTTGCCCAGCGGCTTGGGTTGGTTAAAAACGGTGTGCGTAGTCCAGACCATGAGAGTGCTCCCTGAAAAAAGCGTCAGGAGTAAGTATGGTCGGCGCAGGGATTTCTGCCGCAGGCGGGATCACAAGAGGGGGAATTAGCGGGGGCACAGCGCCCCCGTCAGGAGAATCAGCCGCGCTGACGCACCGCTTCGAACAGGCAGATGCCGGTGGCGACCGACACGTTCAGCGAAGAGACGGTACCGGCCATCGGGATGCTGATCAGCTCGTCGCAGTGTTCGCGGGTCAGGCGGCGCATGCCTTCGCCTTCCGCGCCCATCACCAGCGCCATCGGGCCGGTCATTTTGCTTTGATACAGCGTATGGTCGGCTTCGCCGGCGGTGCCCACCACCCAGACATTCATCTCTTGCAGCAGACGCAGCGTGCGCGCCAGGTTGGTCACGCGGATCAACGGCACGTTTTCGGCGGCGCCGCAGGCCACTTTCTTGGCGGTGGCGTTCAGCTGGGCGGAACGGTCACGCGGCACGATCACCGCGTGCACGCCGGCCGCGTCGGCGCTGCGCAGGCAGGCACCGAGGTTGTGCGGGTCGGTCACACCGTCCAGCACCAGCAGGAACGGCGTCTCCACGCTTTCCAGCAGGCCCGGCAGATCGTTCTCCTGATACTGGCGCCCTTCGCGCACCCGGGCGATGATCCCCTGGTGCACCGCGCCTTCAACCTTGTCATCCAGCCATTGGCGGTTCGCCACCTGGATCACGATGCCGGTCGCTTCCAGCTCGGCGATCAGCGGTTGCAGGCGGCGATCTTCGCGGCCTTTCAGGATAAACACTTCCAGGAAGCGTTGCGGGTCGCGCTCTAACAGGGCTTTGACGGCGTGGATGCCGTAAATAATTTCGCTCATGATGCTCTTTTAAATTCGTGCGGCCGGCGATAACCGGCCGATGGTAACGATGTGCGGCAGGTTAGGCCTGCTCGGCACCTTTCTTCTTGGCTGCGCGTTTGGCTTTGGTCGCCGCCGCGATTTTCCGCGTTTTGTCGGACGCTTTCTTGGCCTTCTTCTTCGCCTTCTTCACCTTGTCGGCGGGCTTGGCGTCATCCTGCTTGCGGAAGGCGCTGTCCGGTTCGAAGTTGGCCGGCGGTTTGCCGCCGCGGCGCTTGCCGCGCCCCGCATTGCCGCTGTCGCGCAGCGTACGCTGGCCGCCCTTCTTGGCGCGATCGCGCTCGGTTTTGCCTTCACCGCGCGCTTTGCGGGTGCTGGATACCAGCGCGAAGTCGATCTTGCGCTCGTCCATGTGCACCGCGTCCACGCGGATCTCCACCGTATCCCCCAGGCGATAGACCGTGCCGGAAGACTCGCCGATCAGGCGCTGGCCGATATTATCGTAGCGATAGTAATCATTATCCAGCGTTGATACGTGCACCAGCCCGTCGATAAACAGATCGTTCAGGCGCACGAAGAAGCCGAAGCCGGTCACGCTGGAGATGATGCCGCTGAACACTTCACCGACGTGATCCTGCATGAAGTCGCACTTCAGCCAGTCGGCGACGTTGCGCGTCGCTTCGTCCGCGCGGCGCTCGGTCATCGAACAGTGTTCGCCCAGCTGCAGCATCTCTTCGAATTCGCTGTGCCAGCCGCCGGTCGGCGTCCAGCGCTCTTTCGGCTCGCCGTGTTCCTTGGCCAGCTGGTATTTGATCGCGCGGTGCAGCGCCAGATCCGGATAACGGCGGATCGGCGAGGTGAAGTGGCCGTAAGAGGCCAGCGCCAGGCCGAAGTGCCCGCGGTTTTCCGGATCGTAAATCGCCTGCTTCATCGAGCGCAGCAACATGGTTTGCAGCATTTCGTGGTCAGGGCGCTCGGACACCTCATCCATCAGCACCGCATAGTCCTTCGGCTGCGGCTTATTACCGCCGCCCAGCGTCAGCCCCAGTTCGCTCAGCACGCTGCGCAACGCGGAGATGTGATCGTCGCTTGGACGATCGTGCACGCGGTACAGCGCCGGCTCGTTGCGTTTCTCGACAAAGCGCGCGGCCGCCACGTTGGCCATGATCATGCACTCTTCGATCAGCTTGTGGGCGTCGTTGCGCACCGTCGGCTCTACGCGCTCGATGCGACGCTCGGCGTTGAAGATGAATTTGGCTTCTTCGGTTTCGAACGCGATGCCGCCGCGCTCGGCGCGCGCCTTATCCAGCACCTTGTACATGGCGTGCAGCTCTTCCAGGTGCTTGACCAGCGGATGGTAATGCTCGCGTAGCTCCTGATCGCCCTGCAGAATGTGCCACACCTTGTTGTAGGTCAGGCGGGCGTGAGAGCTCATTACCGCCTCGTAGAACTTGGCCGTGGACAGGCGCCCCTGGGCGGAGATGGTCATCTCGCACACCATGCACAGGCGATCGACCTGCGGGTTCAGGGAGCACAGCCCGTTGGACAGCACTTCCGGCAGCATCGGGATCACCTGCGACGGGAAGTACACCGAGTTGCCGCGGCTACGCGCTTCATCGTCCAGCGCGGTGCGCGGACGCACGTAGTAGCTGACGTCGGCGATCGCCACCCACAGGCGCCAGCCGCCGCCGCGTTTTTTCTCGCAGTACACGGCATCATCGAAGTCGCGCGCGTCTTCACCATCGATGGTGACCAACGGCAGCTTGCGCAGATCGACGCGGCCCTTCTTGGCCGCTTCCGGCACCTGTTCGCTGAGATCGGCCACCTGCTTTTCCACCTGCGGCGGCCAGGTATGCGGGATCTCATGGGTGCGCAGCGCGATGTCCACCGCCATGCTGGTGCCCATCTTGTCGCCGAGGATCTCGACGATCTTGCCAACCGCCTTGGTGCGGCGGGTTGGGCGCTGAGTCAGCTCCACCACCACCATAAAGCCCATGCGCGCGCCGCTGACGCTGTCCGCCGGGATCAGAATATCGAAGCTCAGACGGCTGTCGTCCGGCACCACGAAGCCGGTACCGGCGTCCATGAAGAAGCGGCCGACAATCTGGCTGGTTTTCGGCACCAGCACGCGCACGATGCGCGCTTCGCGGCGCCCTTTGCGGTCCGCGCCCAAGGCCTGCGCCAGCACCACGTCACCGTGGATCGCCATTTTCATCTGTTCGGCAGACAGGTACAGATCGTCTTTGCTGCCTTCGACGCGCAGGAAGCCGTAGCCGTCGCGGTGGCCGATCACCGTGCCGCGCAGCAGGTCCAAACGCTCCGGCAGCGCGTAGCACTGGCGGCGGGTAAACACTAACTGGCCATCGCGCTCCATGGCGCGCAGGCGGCGGCGCAGCGCTTCCAGCTGTTCTTCGCCGCTGAGGCCCAATTCGTTGCCCAGTTCTTCGCGGCTGGCCGGCGTTTCTCTTTTCGCCAAATGGGCCAGGATATATTCACGGCTGGGGATAGGGGATTCGTATTTTTCTGCTTCTCGTTCCAGGAATGGATCTTGTGACATTGCGGTTCCTCCGTTGTCATCAGCAGGATGACGTTGAGCCTTGTCTTCTCAACGTCGTTTTATTCGACAAGCAATAGCTTGTAGAGCGGCGGATTGTCTTCGACCATGTCGGCCAACGTATGCTTATCCAGCTCTTCAAGGAAATTCTGTACGCCCTGGTGGAGCACCTGCTTCAATCGGCAGGCAGGGGTGATGTGGCAAAACTCGCTGCTGCAGTTAACCAGCGCGAGCGGCTCCAGCGCCCGCACCACGTCGCCGAGGCGAATGCTCTCGGCCGGTTTGCCCAAACGGATGCCGCCATGCTTACCGCGCACCGCCGTGACAAAACCTACCCGGCTCAACTGATTGATGATCTTCACCATATGGTTGCGAGACACGCCATAAACCTCGGTCACTTCCGAGATGCTGGTCATCTTGTCCTGCGGCAACGAGGCCATGTAGATCAACGCCCGCAGGCCATAATCAGTAAAACTTGTTAACTGCACATCTTACCTCTGGGTATCACTTTACCCGTCTGATACGCCGCTTTTCGGCGCTATTCAAAAGATTACTCATTGGATAATAAACCAGCCGGAGAGTTCGTCGCTAATTATTTAGCGAATCCCGCGCCCTAAGGCGGGTTTATGAAAGGATTTTTTGACGTGAAACCGCAATCGGAGGGAGTCAGGATAAAAACAAACCGGGACGCGCCCGGTTTGTTTAATGCCGCAAAGCCTGATTATGCGTCGAACGGGTCGCGCAGGATCATGGTTTCGCTGCGATCCGGGCCGGTAGAGATGATGTCTACCGGTACGCCGGTCACTTCTTCGATGCGCTTGATGTAGTTCAGCGCAGCCTGAGGCAGCTTGCTGTGCTCTTTCACGCCAAAGGTGGTTTCGCTCCAGCCCGGCATGGTTTCGTAGATAGGCTCGATGCCTTCCCAGCCTTCAGCCGCCAGCGGAGTGGTGTCCACTTCGCGGCCGTCCGGCATGCGGTAGCCCACGCAGATCTTCACTTCTTTCAGGCCGTCCAGGACGTCCAGTTTGGTCAGGCAGAAGCCGGACAGGGAGTTGATCTGCACGGCGCGGCGCACCGCTACCGCGTCCAGCCAGCCGGTACGACGACGACGGCCGGTGGTGGCGCCGAACTCGTTACCCTGCTTGCACAGGTACTCGCCGGTTTCATCGAACAGTTCGGTTGGGAACGGACCTGCACCCACGCGAGTGGAGTAGGCTTTCACGATGCCCAGCACGTAGTCCACATAACGCGGGCCGATGCCGGAACCGGTAGCCACGCCGCCGGCGGTGGTGTTGGAAGAGGTGACGTACGGGTAAGTACCGTGGTCGATATCCAGCAGGGTGCCCTGAGCGCCTTCGAACATGATCAGGTCGCCACGCTTGCGCGCGCCGTCCAGCAGTTCGGAAACGTCAACCACCATGGCGGTCAGGATGTCGGCGATAGACAGCACGTAGTCCAGCGTCGCCTGATAATCGACGGCGTCAACTTTGTAGTAGTTGACCAGCTGGAAGTTGTGGTAATCGACGATCTCTTTCAGCTTAACGGCGAAGGTTTCTTTGTTGAACAGGTCGCCGACGCGCAGGCCGCGACGAGCCACTTTATCTTCGTAAGCCGGGCCGATGCCGCGACCGGTGGTGCCGATCGCTTTCGCGCCGCGCGCTTTCTCACGCGCGTTATCCAACGCAACGTGGTAAGGCAGGATCAACGGGCAAGCTTCGGAGAGTAACAGACGTTCGCGTACCGGGATGCCACGCGCTTCGAGTTCACCCATTTCTTTCATCAACGCGTCCGGCGCCAGAACAACACCGTTGCCGATGATGCTGGTGACGTTTTCACGCAGAATACCTGAAGGAATTAAATGAAGAACGGTTTTTTCACCGTTGATTACCAGAGTGTGGCCAGCGTTATGGCCACCTTGGTAGCGCACAACATATTGAGCCCGTTCAGTCAGCAGGTCTACAACCTTGCCTTTACCTTCGTCACCCCATTGGGTGCCCAGTACGACGACGTTCTTACCCATTTTTCAAAATCACCGATTGCTTAAAAATGGATTCTACCACCGTAATTTTCGATTTTCAGCACTTTTAGCATACGATTGCATAAATTTTGGGCTAGACTTTAAAGACCCGTGCGGCCGCTCAACATATAGTAGATCACGCAGCCCGCAACCACTATTCCACCGCCAAATCGCCGCAGCGTCGCGTCCGGCAACTGCGACATCGCCACAATCATTTTGCGCCAGGCCTGCGGAAACAGCATCGGCCCCAATCCTTCCAGCACCAGAACCAGCCCGAGCGCCAGCCAAATCGTTGAGTTCATGCATCCCCCAAAAACGAGAAAGGGCCCGCGTAAACGGGCCCTCGTTCAGATTGCCTCCCGCGCTTATTTGCGCAGGGTATCAGGCGACTTCATGTAGCGGAAGAAATCGCTGTCCGGGCTCAGTACCAGCACGTCCTGATTATCCTTGAAGCTGGCTTCATAGGCACGCAGGCTGCGGATAAAGGCATAGAAATCCGGATCCTGGCTGAACGCGTTGGCGAACAGCTTGGCCGCTTCGGCATCGCCTTCACCGCGGGTGATACGCGCCTGACGCTCTGCTTCCGCCAGGGTACGGGTCACTTCGTAATCCGCGCTGGCGCGCAGCTTCTCAGCTTCTTCCTGGCCCTGCGAGCGCAGACGACGGGCTACCGCTTCACGCTCGGCGCGCATACGCTGGTAGATGGCGTCGGACACTTCGGCCGGCAGGTTGATCTGCTTGATACGCACGTCGATCACTTCGATGCCCAGCGCCGCCATGCTGTTCGGGTTCACCTGCGGCTGTTTGCCGGTGGTTTCCCGCTCAACGCGCGCCGCCGCAGAGGCGATAGCGTCATCGGCTTCGGTGGTCGCCACTTCTTCGCCGTCGCCCACTGTGCCGGTGTTCAGCGCGTCACGCACGTCAGACATCAGCTTGCCGCGCGAGTCGGTCACGATGTCTTTCACGTCCAGGCGGCCGATTTCGGAACGCAGACGGTCGCTGAACTTGCGTTTCAGCAGCACTTCGGCCTGGGAGACGTCGCCGCCGCCGGTCGCCAGATAGTAACGGCTGAAATCGCTGATGCGCCATTTCAGATAGGAGTCGACGATCAGGTCTTTCTTCTCGCTGGTCACGAAGCGATCGGCCTGGTTGTCCATGGTCTGGATGCGCGCATCCAGGTTCTTCACGGTCTCAATAAACGGGATCTTGAGGTGCAGACCCGGCGCATACACCAGCGGCTTGTTTTCGCCATCGCGCAGCACCTTGCCGAAGCGCAACACGATGCCGCGCTGGCCTTCCTGCACCACAAACAGCGAAGCGTACAGCACCACCAGCACCGCGAGGACAATAACTACAAAAGACTTACGCATTGATTACTCTCTCCCTACGCGAGTGGTGTCGTCACGCTGCGCATTCGCCCGGCGCTGATCCATAACCGATCCGCCGCTGGTGCGCGGAGTGCTGCTGTTGGCAGCCGGCGCAGGATTCGGATTGAGGCGAATCAGGCTGGTATCCTTGTTGCCGCTCTCCGTCGCCGCGCCTTGGCCGCGCAGCATCTGATCCAGCGGCAGCACCATCAGGTTGTTGCCTTTGTCGCTCACCAACACCTTACGGGTATGGCCCAGCACTTTTTCCATGGTTTCGATATACAGACGCTCGCGGGTGATCTGCGGTGCAGACTTGTATTCCGGCAACAGCTTGGCAAAGCGCGCCACCTCACCCTGAGCTTCCAGGACGGTGCGATCCTTATAAGCCTTGGAGTCTTCCAGCAGACGCTGCGCCTGGCCGTTCGCACGCGGCTGAACTTCGTTGGCGTAAGCTTCCGCTTCACGGATGTATTGCTGCTCGTTCTCACGCGCGGCGATCGCATCGTCGAACGACGCCTTCACCTCTTCCGGCGGACGCGCCGCCTGGAAGTTGACGTCCAGCAGCGTGATGCCCATGTTGTAAGGACGAATGGTCTCTTCCAGCATGCGCTGCGTATCGTTACGCACCACGGTACGGCCTTCGGTCAGGATGCGGTCCATCGAGTATTTGCCGATCACGCCGCGCAGGGCGCTGTCGGTCGCCTGGCTCAGGCTGTCGTCGGCATTGACGACGCTGAACAGGTACGCTTCCGGGTTGGTCACGCGGTACTGCACGTTCATTTCCACGCGCACCACGTTTTCATCGGAGGTCAGCATCACGCCGGACGCTGCCAATTCGCGCACGGACTCCACGTTCACCGGACGCACGTCGTCGATGAAGGTCGGCTTCCAGTTCAGGCCCGGCTGCACCAGATGGCTGAACTTACCGAAACGCGTCACGACGCCGCGCTCGGCTTCCTTGATGGTGTAGAAGCCGCTGGCGGCCCAGATCACCACCACGGCGACCGCCGCGATACCGATAATGCGGCCGCTGAAGCCCGGACCAGAGGTGCCGGTGCCGCCGCTATTGCTGTTGGAGCCTTTGCCCCCGCCGAAACCGCTCAATTTCTTGCTCAGTTTGCGGAAGATATCGTCCAAATCAGGTGGCCCTTGATCACGACCGCCTTTGTTGTTACCGCCAGAGTTGCCGCCATTGTTATTGCTGCCCCCCCACGGGTCGCGGTCCTGTCCGTTATTACCGGGCTGATTCCACGCCATGTTTTAGCTCCATATTCTGTGATTGGGTACTTCAGGCTTTCGCGAAGCATAAATGTAACAGGATATGATCATACGATAAAGTCAATCAGGTCCTGTTCTTGCTTGCAGAGACGACGCCATTCGACGATCGGCATTCGCACCACCACGCCAATGCTGCCGTCTTCTTCGTTCCACTCTTTTTCAATCGCCTGAAGCTGGTAAAAACGGCTGCGAAGACGGCCTGCCCGTGGCGGTAAGCGCAATTCGTAATGCGCGATCTCCCCCGATAAGCGCTCCGTCAACGCCTGATACAGCAACGGAATACCCTCTCCGCTGGCGGCGGACAGCCACACCCGGATCGGCAGGTTTTCGTCGTTGCGGTCGATACGCGGCACAAAATCGTCCAGCATATCTATTTTGTTCATCACTAACAGTGTAGGAATTTCATCCGAGTCTATCTCCGCCAGCACGGTGTTCACCGCTTCGATGTTCTCATCGACGCGCGGATCTGCGGCATCGATGACGTGCAGCAGCAGAGATGCCTGGCGCGTTTCCTGCAGCGTCGCCTTGAAGGCGGCCACCAGATCGTGCGGCAGGTGCCGGATAAAGCCTACGGTATCCGCCAACACGGTATCCCCCACGTCCGGCACGTCAATGCGCCGCAACGTAGGATCCAGGGTGGCAAATAGCTGGTCCGCCGCATACACCTCGGCAGACGTTATTCGGTTAAACAGGGTGGATTTGCCGGCGTTGGTGTAGCCCACCAGCGATACGGTCGGCACATCGGCGCGGGTCCGCGCGCGTCGGCCTTGTTCACGCTGCTTTTCTACCCGCTCCAGGCGGCGCAGAATCAAGCTGATGCGATCGCGCAACAGGCGACGGTCGGTCTCAAGCTGGGTTTCCCCCGGCCCACGCAGGCCAATCCCCCCTTTTTGCCGCTCCAGGTGCGTCCAGCCGCGTACCAGACGCGTGGCAATGTGACGCAACTGCGCCAGCTCCACCTGCAGCTTACCTTCATGGGTGCGGGCACGCTGGGCAAAGATGTCTAAAATCAGCCCGGTGCGATCGATCACCCGGCATTCGCACAGGCGCTCGAGGTTTCTTTCCTGCGCCGGGGAAAGGGAATGATCAAACAGGACAACAGACGCGCCGCTGGCTTTCACCGCATCTGCAATTTCTTCGGCCTTTCCTTCGCCGACAAAGTACTTCGGATGCGGGGCTTTGCGGCTACCAGTCACCACTTGCAAAGCTTCGACACCGGCTGAGGAGACCAGCGATTCGAACTCGTTGAGGTCTTCCGTATCTTTGTCTTGCGAGAAATAGATATGAACCAGTACGGCCTGCTCACCGGCTTCATAACGGTCAAACAAGCGTGCAACCTCTCAAACGGACACTCACCGTGAGTTTGGGGGACATAAACAGCCCGCGGCTGCTTATGCTCCCCGTCATGGTTGACTTGCAACGCGCTTTATTCAGCGTCATCGCTTTCCTGCTGCGGCTGTTGCTGCGCAGACGGATTGTTGCCATGGTGATAGTTGCTTGAACCGCCGCTCGGGTTGTTGCTGTGATGCGAAACCGGGCGTGACGGGACAACGGTAGAGATAGCGTGCTTGTACACCATCTGGCTAACCGTGTTCTTCAACAGGATGACAAACTGGTCAAAAGACTCAATCTGGCCTTGCAGCTTAATACCATTCACCAAATAAATAGAAACCGGAACACGTTCACGACGCAATGCGTTCAGGAACGGATCTTGCAAAGATTGCCCCTTAGCCATTCTATCTTTTCCTTATTTGCTTGTTGTTTGTAACTAAGAACCTGTCGGCTCTAAAATAAACGACGTAAAAAATTTGCGCGCTGAATACTCAGCAATTGTACACAATCACCCAACCTATGCACTAACAACCTGTGTCACCGAGTCCAAAGCCTCTCCCGGCTTTTCACTGTCCAACCAATGGACCGACTCCCAACCCCGTAACCAGGTCATTTGGCGTTTAGCCAACTGACGTGTTGCGCAAATACCACGATAAACCATCTCATCGTAACTAATTTCACCAGACAAGTATGACCACATCTGGCGGTAACCGACACAGCGAATGGAGGGCAAGTCCGTATGCAAATCACCCCGTGCGAAAAGTGCACGCGCTTCCGTCTCAAAACCCGCAGCCAACATTTGATGGTACCGCAGCTCGATGCGTTGATGGATCAACTCACGGCTGGTCGGCGCTATCGCAAATTGGTGAACTTGATACGGTAACGATTCACCCGAAATTTTAGTCAGTTCCGTTAAAGTTTTACCCGAAATAAAAAAAACTTCCAGTGCTCTGGACAGTCTCTGCGGATCATTCGGATGAATTCTCAATGCCGCGACCGGATCGATCGCCTGTAACTGACGGTGCAACGCCTCCCAGCCCTGCTCCGCCGCTTGCCGTTCGATGCGCTCGCGCACTGCGGGATCGGCGGACGGCAACGGCGACAATCCTTCCAGCAACGCCTTGAAATACAACATGGTGCCGCCCACCAACAGCGGAATGCGACCGGCGGCGGTGATGTCGGCCATCTCTTTCAGCGCATCGGCGCGAAACTCCGCGGCCGAGTAAGCTTCGGCGGGATCGCGGATATCGATCAGCCGGTGCGGCGCCTGCGCCAATTCTTCGGCGCTCGGCTTGGCGGTGCCGATATCCATGCCGCGGTAAATCAGCGCGGAATCAACGCTGATCAGCTCCACCGGCAGGCGTTCGCGCAGCGCGATCGCCAGCGCGGTCTTGCCCGAGGCGGTTGGCCCCATGATGAAAATAGCCGGGGGACGTGGTGTCATTTCAGTGTCAGTCATGCTTGAGGGCCGCCAGTGCGGCCTGTAAATCAACGGGTTGTAAAAGTCCGCTCGGTGGCGATT
The DNA here is from genome assembly GCF_052166695.1 of Serratia sp. CY76391. Lineage (NCBI taxonomy): Bacteria > Pseudomonadati > Pseudomonadota > Gammaproteobacteria > Enterobacterales > Yersiniaceae > Serratia > Serratia sp. CY76391. The sequence continues at coordinate 53,829 of NZ_JBJNOJ010000006.1, read as the reverse complement.
TGACCAGCTGCGGGCAAAGTCGTTCAACGTCGGTCAGCAATTGTATCGCTTGCGAGGTGTTCCACTGTTCATGTTCGCTGCCAAGGCGGCGAGCGAGCCAGGTGGCCAGCACCGCGGGTGACATCTCCTGATGTTCGGCCAGATAGCCTAACAGTTCAGGTATCAGTTTTTGTAAATTTTGTTGGCGTAATGGTAAAGGCACTGCGCGCAGCGTCACACGGCCATGATCCGCCTGCAGATCCAGCCCCATCGCCGCCAACAGCGCCTGATGCCGCGCAATGGCCGCCGCTTCGTTCTTCTCCAACGTCAGCTTGACTGGGATCAGCAGCGGCTGCGGCCGCAGCCCTTCTGCCGGCGGGTTGAGCTGCGCCTGGCGCAGCCAGCGTTCCGCCACCGTCAGGTTAAGCAACGCCGGCTGCTGACGCCGTTCAATCAACGCATAACACGGCGGATGGATCATCAACACCCGGCCAAAACTGTGCTGGCCGCCCGCCAACAGCGTTTCCGCTGCGGCTTTCGCCGGCGGGAACAGCGGCGGCTTGCTCGAGACTTCCGGCGCGGCCTCGGCCGGCGGCTCGGCTGCGGGCTGCATCAGTTTACCGTACAGCTCGCCTTCGCGTTTCTGATAGCCGCCCGCCGCTTGCCGGCTCGGCTGCGGCGCCCGCTCGCGGGCGGCGCCGGCCGGTGGCAGCGTTTCACGGCGCGGCGCCGGCTGAGAAAAATGGTTGCCGCCGGCGGCGACGCGGTTTTCCTGCTGCCAGACCGGCGCGGGCGCTTCGTCCGGCGTTTCCGCCAGCGGCAGCGACGGCGTCTGCCCGGCCTGTTGCAGCACGGTGGTCACGGCCTGGTAGATAAAATCGTGCACCAGCCGCGCCTGATGGAAACGCACCTCGTGCTTGGCGGGATGAACGTTGACATCCACCTGGTGCGGATCGACCTCCAGATACAGCACGTAAGCGGGCTGCTGATCGTCCTTCAACTGATCCTGATAGGCCTGACGAATGGCGTGGTTGATCAAGCGATCGCGCATCATGCGGCTGTTGACGTAGCAATACTGCATTTCACCCAGCTGGCGCGCCCCGTCCGGATCCGCCACCCAACCGCGGATGCTCAGATCGCCATGCTGCCAGTCGATGTTCAGCGCATGCTGCAAAAACGCCGGGCCGCAGATGCTGCCCAAACGGCGTTCGTGCTGGCTCTCTTCCTTCGCCGCCCGGTATTGGCGGATCAGTTTGCCGTTGTGGCTGAGGTTGATCGCCACATCGAAACGCGCCAGCGCGATGCGCCGCACCACTTCATCGATATGGCCAAATTCGGTTTTCTCGGTGCGCATGAACTTGCGGCGCGCCGGCGTGTTGTAAAACAGATCCAGCACTTCCAGCGTGCTGCCGACCGGGTGCGCGGCGGGTTTGACCGTCACCGCCTGCTCGCGCCCTTCGGCATAGGCTTGCCACGCCTCGCTTTGTTCGGCGGTGCGCGACGTCAGGGTCAAACGGGAAACCGAGCTGATACTGGCCAGCGCTTCGCCGCGAAAGCCGAGGCTGACGATCGCCTCCAGGTCGTCGAGCGTGCTGATTTTACTGGTGGCGTGCCGCGCCAGCGCCAGCGCCAGATCGTCCTTGCCGATGCCGCAGCCGTTATCGCGAATGCGGATCAGCTTGGCACCGCCGCGTTCGATATCGATATCGATGCGCGTCGCACCGGCGTCCAGACTGTTTTCCACCAGCTCTTTGACCACCGACGCGGGGCGTTCAACCACCTCTCCGGCGGCGATCTGGTTGGCGAGCTGTGGCGGTAACACCTGGATAGGCATGCTGACTCCTGTAGCGGTGGCGCTAGGCCTGCGGAATGGTCAGCGTCCGATCCAGCGGCGCGACGTCCGACTTCAGATTATTGACCCGTTTCAGATCGCCGACGCTGACCCCATAACGAGAAGCGATAGAGGACAGCGTGTCCCCACGGGCCACTTTATGTTTAGACGGCTTCTTCGCCGGCGTTTTCGCCTTGGCGACGGCGGTGACGGCGGCGGTTTTCCCCGCCGGCACCTTCAGGCGTTGCCCGACCCACACGCCGTCTTTCTTCAGTTTGTTCAGATCCCGCAGGGCCGCCATGGTGGTGCCGTAGCTGTCGGCGATGCCGGACAGCGTCTCCGCCCGCTTCACCACGTGGATCTGGGTCTTGCCGCTAACGCTGCGGCTTGCGCCGGCCGGGCTGACGATAGGCTCCGGCTGGCGCACGTCTGGTGTTGAGGTGTTAACCGCCGCTGCGACGTCCAGCGGTCGGTTTTCCACCTTTGGGTCGGCTTGCAGCGGATGCGCCAGGAAGTAGCTGCGCAGGCCGTTATGAATGGCCTTGGCAATCTTCTCCTGATACGCGCTACTGCCCAGCAGCCGCTCCTCCGTGCTATTACTGATAAATCCTGTTTCCACCAGCAGCGATGGAATATCCGGCGAACGCAGCACGCCCAGGCTGGCGTGTTCCGGCCGGCGTTTATGCAACGATCCGACGCTCTGCAGCTGCTGCAGCACTTTCACCGCCACATCGTACCCGACGCGCTGCGAGTGGCCGAACTGCAGATCCAGCACCGCCTGGCTCAGATAAGGGTCGGCCTGGCTGTTGGCCAGCAAATCGCCGGCGCCGCCGAGCAGCTCAGACTGCTTCTCATGCTGTTCCAGCCAGCCGGCCATTTCGCTGTTGGCGCGGCGGTTAGACAGCACCCAGACGGAAGCGCCGCTGGCGCTGCGGTTTGGCGCGGCGTCGGCATGAATGGAGACCAGCACGTTGGCGCCCTGTTTGCGCGCAACGTCGGAACGCCCCATCACCGAGATAAAATAGTCGCCGTTACGCGTCAGCACCGGTTTGAACTGCGGATCGGCGTCCAGCATCGCCTGCAGGCGGCGCGCGATGGCGATGGTGACATTCTTTTCTTTCAACCCGCTCGGGCCAATGGCTCCCGGATCCTGGCCGCCGTGGCCGGCGTCGATCGCCACCACCACCCGATCGCCGGAACCGGCGGAAACGCGGCTGCTGCGCGGCGTGACCTCAGTGGCGGTGCCTGCGACCACAGTCTGTTTTTGGGTAAAGGGATTCGATCCCGTCGGCGCTTTGCGCAGCGGCGGCTCCGGCGCTTCACGCACCGCAACCGGCGCCTGACGCGGCGGTTGACTGACGGCGACCGGCGGAGGCGTTTGCACCGGCGCTTTACGCGCCACGATATTGGCGCCGCCTTCAGCCGAAATGGTGAACACCACGGTATGCACGCCGCCGTTCTGGCGAGTGGAAACGCGGGTTTTGGCGCGCTGGGTCAGATCAAACACCAGGCGCACGCTCTGAGCGTCTTTCGGCGCGCTGGAGCGAATGCTCTTTACCAGGTTTTGCCCGCTAAAGTTGAGCGGCAGGCCGCCGACTTTGCCCTTCTGGTTAACGTCCAGCACCACCCGTTCCGGGCCGTGCAGCGGGAAAAACGCATAATCCGGCGGGCCATTGAAGCTCACCGACACCGTCGCTTCGCGTTGGGCGTTCGACACTTTGATATCGGACAGCGAGGACGCCGCCAGCGCGTTCAACGCGCCGAGCGGCCCCAGCACGGCGATCAGCATGATGACCGCAAATTTTTTCAACACCTGCGTCATTGCAGCATCATCCCTGTGATCCATGAATGCGGTCTAACAACTGGCTGCCGTATGCGGAAATCGCCTCAATCTTCGCCTCTCGCCCCTCGCCCTGATAGCCGAGGTGCAGCGCCAGGTCCGGCTCCGGCAGCACGCCGGTGCCCTGCTGCGGCCATTCGACCAGGCAGATGGCGTCTTGCGCGAAGTAATCGCGAATGCCCATGAATTCAAGCTCTTCCGGATCGGCCAGGCGATACAGATCGAAGTGATACACCGCCAGCGGCTGCAAGGCATAGGGTTCCACCAGCGTGTAGGTCGGGCTTTTGACGTTGCCCTGATGCCCCAACGCCTGCAGGAAACCACGGCTGAAGGTGGTTTTACCGGCGCCCAGGTCGCCGTAGAGATAGATGACGCTGGCGCGATCGCAGGCCTTGGCCAAAGTGGTGCCCAAAGCGACAGTCGCTGCCTCGTCCGGCAGAGGTAAAACGAGTTCTTTCATTCGATAAAGTCTATTTTGCCCACTCAGGATTAACGAAATGAAGGATGTCCGGCAGTAAATCGGTCGCCAACATGCCTCTTGTTCCTTGTCTTTCCGCTACGCGATCGCCGGCCGCGCCATGCACGACGCAGCCCGCACAGGCGGCATCATACAGCGGGAGCTTTTGCGCCAGCAAACCGCCGATGATGCCCGACAGCACATCACCCATGCCGCCGGAGGCCATGCCGGCATTGCCGACGTCGGCGATCGCCATCTGCCCCTGCTCATCGGCGATCAGCGTACCGGCGCCTTTCAGCACCGCCACGCCGCCGTAGCGCGCCGTCAGCTTGCGCACGGCAAGTAAGCGATCACTCTCGATGTCGGCAGTGCTGCAGCTCAACAGCCGCGCCGCCTCTCCAGGATGCGGAGTCATCACGCGATTCTGCCGTTTCTCGGGATTTAATGCCAGCAAGTTCAGCGCATCGGCGTCCCACAAGGCTGGTTTATCGCTGGTTTGCAGCACGTTCAAGGCGTTTTTGCCCCACTCAGCCTGGCCCAGCCCCGGGCCAATCACCAGCACATCCGCCCATTGCATCGCCTGCCGCAGCGTCGCCTCGTCCAGCGCCTGCGCCATCAGCTCCGGCCTGGCCGCCAGCAGCGGCGCAACATGATCAATGTGAGTAAGCACTCGCACTAATCCAGCCCCGCTGCGCAGCGCCGCCTCCGCCGCCATGCGAATGGCGCCACCGAAACCGCTATCGCCGCCCACCAACAGCAGGCGGCCATGCTCGCCCTTATGCGCGCAGGGGCGGCGCGGATGCAGCCAGCGCGGCAACACCTCGGCGGTAAGCCGCTGAATCTGCTCCGGTTGCTTCGCCAACCAACCCGATAAGCCTAGCGCATTCTGATGAAGTTGCCCGACCCAGTCGCGCGCCTGGCCGGTCAGCAGCCCCGGTTTGAGGCCGATGAACGTGACGGTGTGCGCAGCACGCACCACCGCGCCTGGCGCCGCGCCGCTTTCCGCCAGCAGGCCGGACGGGATATCGAGCGCCACCACCGGCGCCGAATGGCGGTTGGCGGCCTCGATCAGCGCGTCGTAAGGCGCACGCGGCGCGCTGCCAAGGCCAGTGCCCAGCAGGCCGTCGATAATGAGCGAAACAGACGCCGGCCAGCGGCTGTTCGCCGGCAGAATGTCGCCGCCTGCAGCTTGCCAGGCCTCGCGAGCCGCTGCGGCTTCCGGTGGCAAAGGGCGTGCGCCTTCGCAGGCGATCAGCGTCACCTGCACGCCCGCCGCCTTCGCCAGACGCGCCACCACATAGCCGTCGCCGCCGTTGTTGCCGTGGCCACACAGCACCAGCCAGTGGTCGCGGGAGGGATACGCGTTGCGCGCCAGCGCGTAGGCCGCCTGACCGGCGCGCTGCATCAAATCGTAAAGAGAAATACCGAGCGAGGCCGCCGCCGCGGGTTCCGAACGACGGATCCAATCCGCAGGCCAGACAGAGTGTGGTAAACTGTCAGCGTATGCTTTTTCACTGTGGCCCGTCATGACGCACCCCCTCGATCTCCATCAACTCGCCCAACATATCAAGCTATGGGGGCAATCGCTAGGATTCCAGCAGGTTGGCATCTGCGATACCGATCTGAGCCTTGAAGAGCCGAAGCTGCAGGCCTGGCTCGACAAGCAGTACCACGGCGAGATGGAATGGATGGCGCGCCACGGCATGTTGCGCGCACGCCCTCACGAACTGTTGCCGGGCACGCTGCGAGTGATCAGCGTACGCATGAACTACCTGCCGGCCAAGGCGGCGTTCGCCAGCACCTTGCAGAATCCGCAACTGGGCTACATCAGCCGCTACGCTCTGGGGCGTGACTATCACAAGCTGTTGCGCCAGCGCCTGAAAAAACTGGGCGATCAGATCCAGGAATACTGCGGCGAGTTGAATTTCCGCCCCTTTGTCGATTCTGCGCCGGTGATGGAGCGCGCGCTGGCCGCCAAGGCGGGCATCGGTTGGGTTGGTAAACACTCACTAATTCTCAACCGTGAAGCCGGGTCGTGGTTTTTCCTCGGCGAGTTACTGATCGATCTGCCGCTGCCGGTGGATCGGCCGCAGGAAGAACAGTGCGGCCGCTGCGTCGCCTGCATCACCACTTGCCCGACCGGCGCCATCGTCGCCCCCTATACTGTCGACGCCCGGCGCTGCATCTCCTACCTCACCATCGAGCTGGAAGGCGCGATCCCGGAAGAATTCCGCCCGCGGCTCGGCAACCGCATCTACGGCTGCGACGACTGCCAGCTGATCTGCCCGTGGAATCGCTTTTCGCAGCTCACTGACGAAGACGATTTCAGCCCGCGCGCCGCACTGCATGCGCCGCAGCTGATCGATCTGTTCAACTGGACAGAAGAAAAATTCCTGCGCATCACCGAAGGCTCGGCGATACGCCGCATCGGCCACCTGCGCTGGTTGCGCAATATCGCCGTGGCGCTGGGCAATGCGCCTTATGAGGACGGCGTCGTGCTCGCGCTGCGCACGCGTTTGGGCCAGGACAGCATGCTGGACGAACATATCCACTGGGCGCTGGCGCAACAGCTTGCTCGCCGTGAAGCGCAGGGCATAGAGGTGCAGACGGCACAGAAAAAACGGCTGATACGGGCTGTGGAAAAAGGTTTACCGAGGGACGCCTGACGGCGTGCGCCGCGCGGCCGCATCACCGGCACCCTTACTCTGTGGATTTGTGCATAAAAATAAAAACACGTTGTCTTTCAACTGCAACAAAAAGAGCAAGTGATCGGCATAACGTTTTGGGATAAATAAATAAGCATATAAATCAAATAGATAAATATTTAATTTGTATGACGTTGATTTTTCAGGCAGGCGAGTTTATGTGCAGAGGCTGTGGATAACTCTGTTCACAACATTTTTACCGGGCGTGTAAAACGGGACAAAAATCCGCGCCGGATAAGGCGTTGGACTTGAGTTTGAAACGAAGAGAAAATTGGAGCGGGAAACGAGACTCGAACTCGCGACCCCGACCTTGGCAAGGTCGTGCTCTACCAACTGAGCTATTCCCGCATAGAGATGCTTTTGGCATCCGGTCACCAAACACTGGCGTGACCTTTGAATTTTTGGAGCGGGAAACGAGGCTCGAACTCGCGACCTCAACCTTGGCAAGGTTGCGCTCTACCAACTGAGCTATTCCCGCGTCGCATAGGTACTACTTGATACTGCTTTATTTATTCATCATGCCGCATCGCGACATTGTTGAATTTGGAGCGGGAAACGAGACTCGAACTCGCGACCCCGACCTTGGCAAGGTCGTGCTCTACCAACTGAGCTATTCCCGCCCGGCGTATCGATGGTGGAACGTTACGAAATTCTTCATCGGTACGGGGTGCGCATTATACGAGAAATCCTTTTTGCCGCAAGCCCCTGAAAGCAAAAAAACGCGATTTTTGTTTGATTGCCGATTAAAGCGCCAGATTGGCGAATTAAGCGGCTAAAAACGGCGTTTTTTCCCCGCAGGGGCCGCCATCGCCTTAAAGCTGAATGAAGTGTTCGCGGTAATAAGCCAGTTCGGCCACCGATTCGCGGATGTCATCCAGCGCCTGATGGGTGCCCTGCTTCTTAAAGCCGCCGAGAATTTCCGGCTTCCAACGGCGTGCCAGTTCCTTCAGCGTGCTGACGTCCAGGTAGCGGTAATGGAAGTAGGCCTCCAGCTCCGGCATGTAGCGGAACAGGAAACGGCGATCCTGGCCCACGCTGTTGCCACAGATCGGCGATTTGCCGGCCGGCACCCATTGCTGCAGGAAGGCGATGGTTTCCAGCTCGGCGGCGCGATCGTCCTGGCGGCTGGCTTTCACCCGCTCCACCAGTCCGCTGCCGGTATGGGTGCGCACGTTCCACTCGTCCATCAAGGCCAGCTGCTCGTCGGATTGGTGCACGGCGATCACCGGCCCTTCCGCCAGGATGTTCAGGTTGGCGTCGGTGACCAGCGTGGCGATCTCGATAATGCGGTCACGCTCGGGATCCAGCCCGGTCATCTCCAAATCGATCCAAATCAGGTTATTTTCGTTTCCTGTCATGATGTTTCCTGCCTAAAAGCCGAGAGAAAAACGCTGTGCGGACGAGACGACGGGCGCCGCCGGTGGCGACGCGCCGCAGCCGGCGGCTAACAACGGTTATTTAATATAAAATAGCGTGTATCATAGTCTTTTTGGTCGCCTTGGGCGACATATACCCTGACGGGTTCAAGGCTGCGCCGGGGGGCAACTCCCCGCCGCGGCTGTGCATATACGTAAAGGTATAAAACCGATTCAAGTGAGGCGCAGTGAGTAAGAACAAACTGTCCAAAGGTCAGCAACGCCGCGTGCAGGCGAACCATCAGCGCCGTTTGAAGCGCGCCGATAACAAACCGGAACCGGATGATTCCCAGCTGGGCGAGCCGCAGGAAGGCGTCGTCATCAGCCGTTTCGGCATGCACGCCGACGTTGAGGCGCCGGATGGCACTCAGCACCGCTGCAACATCCGCCGCACGCTGCGTTCGCTGGTCACCGGCGATCGCGTGGTGTGGCGCCCCGGTCTGGGCACCCATGAAGGGGTGAAGGGCATCGTGGAAGCGGTGCACGAGCGCACCTCGGTGCTGACGCGCCCGGACTTCTACGACGGCGTGAAGCCGATCGCCGCCAATATCAATCAGATCGTCATCGTGTCGGCGATCCTGCCCGAGCTGTCGCTGAACATCATCGATCGCTATCTGGTGGCCTGCGAAACGCTCGAAGTCGAGCCGCTGATCGTGCTCAACAAAATTGACCTGCTGGACGCCGAAGCGCGCAAGCTGGTCGACGGCATGATGGATATCTATCGCAAGATTGGCTACCGGGTGCTGGAAGTCTCCAGCCAGACGCGGGAAGGCATGGCGGAATTCGAACAGGCGCTGGCCGGGCGCATCAGCATCTTCGCCGGCCAGTCGGGGGTCGGCAAATCCAGCCTGCTGAACGCGCTGCTGCCGCCGTCTGAAGAGCAAATTCTGGTAAATCAGGTTTCCGACGTCTCGGGCCTCGGGCAACATACCACCACCGCCGCGCGGCTGTACCACTTCCAGCACGGCGGCGACGTGATCGACTCCCCGGGAGTGCGCGAGTTTGGCCTGTGGCACCTGGAGCCGGAACAAATTACCCGCGGCTTTGTCGAATTCCGTGATTATTTAGGCGGTTGCAAATTCCGCGACTGCCGCCACGATACCGATCCCGGCTGCGCTATCCGCGCGGCGATGGAGAAAGGCGATATCGCGGAAGAGCGTTTCGACAACTACCACCGCATTCTGGAAAGCATGGCGCAGGTGAAGGTTCGCAAGAACTTCACGGACGCCGCAGACTGACACTGACGGGCGGGCATTGACGACGGCGGAGCCCTCGTTACAATGCGCGCCCTTTACCCTGATTCACGAGGTTAACGTGCTGGATAGCATCAAGATTAAACTGCAATATTGGCTGCCGAAGCTGGCGCTGACCCGCCTGGCGGGCTGGGGCGCCGACAAACGAGCCGGCTGGCTGACCCAACTGGTGGTCAAAACCTTCGCCCGCTACTACCGCGTGGACATGCAGGAAGCGCAAAACCCGGATCTGGCGTCTTACGCCACCTTCAACGATTTCTTCGTGCGCCCGCTGCGCGATGGCGCGCGCCCGATCGTCGCCGACGCCAACTGGCTGGCGCTGCCCGCCGATGGCGCCATCAGCCAGCTCGGTCCGATCCGCGAGGACCAAATCTTCCAGGCCAAAGGCCACCACTACAGCCTGGAAGCGCTGCTGGCCGGCAACTACCTGTTGGCCGAGCCGTTCCGCAACGGCCTGTTCGCCACCACCTACCTGGCGCCGCGCGACTATCACCGCGTACACATGCCGTGTGCCGGCGTGCTGCGCGAAATGATCTATGTGCCGGGCGATCTGTTCTCGGTCAACCCGCTCACCGCCGCCAACGTGCCTAACCTGTTCGCACGCAACGAGCGCGTGATCTGCGTCTTCGACACCGACATCGGGCCGATGGTGCAAATCCTGGTCGGCGCCACCATCGTCGGCAGCATCGAAACCGTCTGGGCCGGCACCGTCACGCCGCCGCGCGAAGGCATTATCAAGCGCTGGACCTACCCGGCCGCTGGTGAAGAAGGCGCCATCGCGCTGGAAAAAGGCGCCGAGATGGGCCGTTTCAAACTCGGCTCCACGGTGATCAACCTGTTTACCGCAGGCAGCGTGCAGTTTGCGCCGCAGCTGCATAACGGCACCGTCACCCGCATGGGTGAAGCCTTCGCCGAAATCCCGGCCGCCACTGAAACACCACAGACCCCGATCTAAAGGAATCGACGCCGTGCGCCTTTTCATCACGCTTTTGCTCGGTTGCCTGCTGTGGCAACCGGCGCTGGCCGCCCCCGTGCCGACCGAGACCCAGCTCAAACAGGAGCTGAAGCAGGCGGAAAGCAGCAAAAACGCGCCGAATCAGGCGGAGACCACCGAGGCGCTGCAAAGCGCCCTCAACTGGCTGACGGAGCGCAAAGAGTCGCAGACTCGCTCCGAGCAGTATCAGAGGGTGATCGACGATTTTCCGAAGATGACGCAGGAGCTGCGCCGTCAACTGGTGCTGGAAAGCAACAAGATCCTGCCGAACGGCGACGATCTGCCGGCCGCCGAGCTGGAACAGCAGATCCTGCAAACCAGCAGCCTGCTGCTGGAACAGGCGCGCCTGCTGCAGCAAGAGCAGGATCGCACGCGGGAGATCAGCGATTCGCTCGGCCAGTTGCCGCAGCAGCAGACCGACGCCCGCCGTGCGCTGACGGAAGTGCAGCGCCGCCTGCAGGCGCAGCCTACCAACCCGACAACCCCGTATGCGCAGGCCGCCCTGGCCCTGCTGCAGGCCGAAGCCGCGGCGCGCAAAGCCAAAGTGGACGAGCTGGAGCTGGCGCAGCTGTCGGCCAACAACCGGCAGGAGCTGGCGCGCATGCGCGCCGAGGTCTATAAAAAGCGCCACGAGAAAATAGACGTTCAGCTGCAGGCGCTGCGCAACAACCTCAACGCCCAACGCCAACGCGAAGCGGAGCTGGCGCTGGAAAAAACCGAGCAATTGGCCGAGCAGAACGGCGATTTGCCAAAAAGCATCAGCCAGCAGCTGCAGATCAACCGCGAACTGTCCGCCGCGCTGAACAGCCAGGCGCAGCGCATGGATCTGATTTCGTCGCAGCAGCGGCAGGCGGCGGCGCAGACGCTGCAGGTGCGCCAGGCGCTGAGCACCATCATCGAGCAGGCCCAGTGGCTCGGTTCGTCGTCGGCGCTGGGGGAAACCCTGCGCGCCCAGGTGGCGACGCTGCCGGAAATGCCCAAACCGCAACAGCTGGACGGCGACATGGCCCAGTTGCGCGTGCAGCGCCTGCAGTTTGAAAATCAGCTGGAAAAGCTGTCGCAGCGCGAATTCAAGCGCGACGACGGCAGCGCGCTGACCAGCCAGGAGCAGCGCATCGTCGATGCCCAGCTGCGCACACAGCGCGAGCTGCTGAACTCGCTGCTGTCCGGTTGCGACACCCAAATCCTCGAGCTGACCAAGCTGAAGGTGGCCAACACCCAGCTGATCGAAGCGTTAAACGAAATTCGCGACGCCACCCACCGCTATCTGTTCTGGGTGCCGGACGTCAATCCGATCAACTTCTCTTATCCGCTCAACGTGGCGCACGATCTGACGCGCGTCCTGTCGCTGGACACGCTGTCGCAGCTCGGCGGCGCCTTCATGATGATGGTGACCAGCCGCGAAACGCTGATCCCGATCTTCGGCGCCCTGCTGCTGGTGATTTTCAGCATCAGTTCACGCAAGCACTATCACGCCTTCCTCGAGCGCGCCAGCAGCCGCGTCGGCAAGGTGACGCAGGACGAATTCTTCCTGACGGTGCGCACCGTGTTCTGGTCGATTCTGGTGGCGATGCCGCTGCCGGTGCTGTGGGCCGCGCTCGGTTACGGCCTGCAAAGCGCCTGGAACTACCCGGTGGCGGAAGCGATCGGCAAAGGGGTGACCGCCACGCTGCCGATCCTGTGGATCTGTATGATCTGCGCCGCCTTCGCCCACCCGCAGGGGCTGTTCATCGTGCACTTCCGCTGGCCGGCGAAGCAGGTTTCGCGCGCCATGCGCTACTACAAGATGTCGATCTGGCTGATCGTGCCGCTGATCATGGCGCTGATCACCTTCGATAGCCTGAAAGAACGCGAGTTCGCCAATACGCTGGGGCGGCTGTGCTTCATCCTGCTGTGTCTGGCGCTGGCGCTGGTCACCCACAGCCTGAAACGCGCCGGCATTCCGCTGTATCTGGATAAAAACGGCTCCGGCGACAACATGCTCAACAGCGCCTTCTGGGGGCTGCTGCTGTCGGCGCCGCTGCTGGCGGCGCTGGCGTCGACCGTCGGTTACCTCACCACCGCGCAGGCGCTGTTGGCGCGCCTGGAGACCTCGGTGGCGATCTGGTTCCTGTTGCTGGTCATCTACCACATCATCCGCCGCTGGATGCTGATCCAACGGCGGCGCATCGCCTTCGATCGCGCCAAACAGCGCCGTGCCGACATCCTGGCCCAGCGCGCCCGCGGCGAAGACGAAACCTCGCACACCCCGAACAGCACCGAAGGCGCCATCGATCCGGACGATTCGGACTTCGATCTGGACACCATCAGCGCCCAGTCGCTGCGGCTGGTGCGGTCGATCCTGACGCTGATCGCGCTGGTGTCGGTGATCGTGCTGTGGTCCGAGATCCACTCCGCGTTCGCCTTCCTGGAAAACATCTCGCTGTGGGACGTGACTTCGACGGTCAACGGTGTGGAGACCGCCCATCCGATCACCCTCGGCGCGGTGCTGATCGCCATTCTGGTGCTGATCATCACCATGCAGCTGGTGCGCAACCTGCCGGCGCTGCTGGAGCTGGCGGTGCTGCAGCACCTGGATCTGTCGCCGGGCACCGGCTACGCCATCACCACCATCACCAAGTACTTGCTGCTGCTGTTCGGCGCGGTGCTCAGCTTCGCCTGGATCGGCATCGAATGGTCAAAACTGCAGTGGGTGGTTACCGCGCTCAGTCTGGGGTTGGGCTTCGGCATGCAGGAGATCTTCTCCAACTTCATCTCCGGCCTGATCATCCTGTTCGAGAAACCGATCCGCATCGGCGACACTGTGACGATCCGCAACCTGACCGGCACCGTCACCAAGATCAATACCCGCGCCACCACCATTTCGGACTGGGATCGCAAAGAGATCATCGTGCCGAATAAAGCGTTCATCACCGAACAGTTCGTCAACTGGTCGCTGTCGGACACCCTGACCCGTGTGGTGCTGACCGTACCGGCGCCGGGCGAAGCCAACAGCGAGGAGGTGACCAAGATCCTGATGAACGCCGCCGAGCGCTGCTCGCTGGTGCTGGATAATCCGGCGCCGGAGGTTTACCTGGTCGATCTGCAACAGGGTATCCAGATCTTCGAGATGCGTATTTACGCCGCCGAGATGGGCCACCGCATGCCGCTGCGCCACGAGATCCACCAGCTGATCCTGGCGGGCTATCGCGAGCACGGCATCACGCTGCCGTACCCGCCGTTCCAGGTGCGCACCGAGACGCTGTCGCGGTTGACCAACAACGGCCGTACGCCGCCGTCTACGCCGGCGCCGAACACCAAGCGCGACGCCGGGGGGCTGTAAGCGCTTCTCGCGATAAAAAAAGGGTCGGCAAATGCCGACCCTTTTTGCTTTTTTCACCGCCTGAAACGTCAGGCGATCCCGACCGGGAAGGCCAACACGTCGCTCAGGCTCTCGGCGCCCAGCGCCAGCATCACCAGACGATCCACGCCCAGCGCCACGCCGGAACATTCCGGCATGCCGTGCTGCAAAGCCGCCAACAGGTGATAGTCGATCGGCTGCTGCGGCAGGCCGCGCTCCGCGCGCTTGCGGTTGTCCTGCTCGAAGCGCTGCTGTTGTTCACGGCCGTCGGTCAGCTCGCGGAAACCGTTCGCCAGCTCAATACCCTTGAAGTACACCTCGAAACGCTCCGCCACGCGGTGGTCTTCGGTGCTGATCTCCGCCAACGCCGCCTGGCTGGCCGGGAAGTGGTAAACGAACGCCGGCTTTTCACGGCCGATATGCGGTTCCACGCCCACGGTGAACAGCAGCTGCAGCAGCGTATCGCGATCTTCTTCGGTATCGGCGATGTTGCTCAGATCGAGTTTGGCCGCCGCTTCGCGCAGCTGCGCCTTCTCCGCCGACAGCGGATCGATGTCCAGATGGCGCAGGAACGCCTGCTGATAAGACAGGGTCTCCGCGCTCTCGCAGTCCAGCACCTGTTGCAGCAGATCGTCCACCTCATTCATCAGGCGGTACATGTCGTAGTGCGGACGGTACCACTCCAGCATGGTGAATTCGGGGTTATGGTGCCGCCCGGCCTCTTCATTGCGGAAGCTGCGCCCCATTTGGTAGATCGGGCCGCTGCCCGCCGCCAGCAGGCGCTTCATGTGATATTCCGGGCTGGTCATCATGTATAGCGTCAGGCCCTCTGCCGCCCCCGGCCCGACGAAACGCGTCTCGAACGGGAACAGGTGAACGTCGGTGACCGTCGCCTGGCTCATGGTGGGCGTCTCAACTTCCAGCACGCCACGATCGGCGAAGAAACGCCGGATCTCAGCCAGAATCGCTGCGCGTTTCAACAAATTGGCGATGGGTGCACTAGGCTGCCAGCTTGCCGTTTCGCTCATGGTAATTAACTCCGAAATCAAACAGGGGATGCAGTCTACTCGCATCCTTGCAGCCAAACAAATTCTTCACGATGCGCAACCGGCCATAACGCCAATTTCCGACAAATAGGCGGCAAAAGCGCGTTAAAAAGGGTAAAGCACGCCGAACGCGCGAAAAGGCAGGCAAGCCTGTTGGGCAAGCGTTAATCGACAAAACAATCGATCACATCAAATTTCCACTACTTAACTTTAGGTATAGTTAATTCCCCATTATTGGTGGGAGATATCTATCCTTAACCTTTAAGCAACATTAATCGGTTCAATTAGTTAGCACCCGAAGAGTTCGCTAAATTTTAAGCATAGATATTTAACTTGCCGTTCTTAATAAGAACATTGGAGGAATGCAGTGCAAACCTTTAACGCCGATCTTGCCATTATTGGGGCCGGGGGCGCTGGTTTACGTGCAGCAATAGCCGCAGCGGAAGCCAATCCCCAACTGAAAATCGCGCTGATCTCTAAGGTCTACCCGATGCGCAGCCACACGGTCGCCGCCGAGGGGGGCTCCGCCGCCGTCACTCAGGATCACGATACCTTCGACTACCACTTCCACGACACCGTCGCCGGCGGCGACTGGCTGTGCGAGCAGGACGTGGTCGATCACTTCGTGCATCAGTGCCCGCGCGAGATGACCCAGCTAGAACAGTGGGGTTGCCCGTGGAGCCGCAAACCGGACGGTTCGGTCAACGTGCGGCGCTTCGGCGGCATGAAGATCGAACGCACCTGGTTCGCCGCCGACAAGACCGGCTTCCACATGCTGCACACCCTGTTCCAGACCTCGCTGAAATACCCGCAAATTCAACGCTTCGACGAGCACTTCGTACTGGATATCCTGGTGGATGACGGCCAGGCGCGCGGCCTGGTGGCGCTCAACATGATGGAAGGCACCCGCGTGCAGATCCGCGCCAACGCGGTGGTGATGGCCACCGGCGGCGCCGGGCGCGTTTACCGCTACAACACCAACGGCGGCATCGTTACCGGCGACGGCATGGGCATGGCGTTCCACCACGGCGTACCGCTGCGCGACATGGAGTTCGTGCAGTATCACCCGACCGGCCTGCCCGGTTCCGGCATCCTGATGACCGAGGGCTGCCGCGGCGAAGGCGGCATTCTGGTGAACAAGGATGGCTACCGCTACCTGCAAGACTACGGCATGGGCCCGGAAACCCCGCTGGGCGAGCCGAAGAACAAATACATGGAGCTGGGCCCGCGCGACAAAGTGTCGCAGGCCTTCTGGCACGAATGGCGCGCCGGCCGCACCATCGCCACCCCGCGCGGCGACGTGGTCTACCTCGATCTGCGCCACCTGGGCGAGAAAAAGCTGCTGGAGCGGCTGCCGTTCATCTGTGAACTGGCCAAAGCCTACGTCGGCGTCGATCCGGTGAAGGATCCGATCCCGGTGCGCCCTACCGCGCACTACACCATGGGCGGCATCGAAACCGACCAGAACTGCGAAACCCGCATCAAGGGGCTGTTCGCGGTCGGCGAATGTTCCTCCGTCGGCCTGCACGGCGCCAACCGTCTCGGCTCCAACTCGCTGGCGGAACTGGTGGTATTCGGCCGCGTCGCCGGTGAACACGCCGCGCGCCGCGCGCTGGAAACCGCGCCGGCCAACGGCGCCGCGCTGGATGCGCAAACCCGCGACGTCGAAACCCGCCTGGGCAACCTGATGAAGCAGGAAGGCAACGAAAACTGGGCGAAGATCCGCGACGAAATGGGGCTGTCGATGGAAGAAGGCTGCGGCATCTACCGTACGCCGGAGCTGATGCAAAAAACCATCGATAAGCTGGCCGAGCTGAAAGAGCGTTTCAAACGCGTCAAAATCACCGACAACTCCAGCGTGTTCAATACCGATCTGCTGTACACCATCGAGCTGGGCTACGGCCTGGACGTCGCCGAATGCATGGCGCACTCCGCATTTAACCGCAAAGAGTCTCGCGGCGCCCACCAGCGCCTGGACGAAGGCTGCACCGAGCGTGACGACGTCAACTTCCTCAAGCATACGCTGGCGTTCCATAACCCGCAGGGCGCGCCGCGTCTCGAATACAGCGACGTGAAAATCACCAAGCTCCCGCCGGCCAAACGCGTCTACGGCGCAGAAGCCGAAGCGCAGGAGAAAAAGAATAAGGAGCAGGCAAATGGCTGAGATGCAAACCCTGAAGATCGACGTCATGCGCTATAACCCGGAAAGTGACGCCGAGCCGCATTTCGTCACTTACGCCGTGCCTTATGATGAACAGACCTCGCTGCTCGATGCGCTGGGCTACATCAAGGATAACCTGGCGCCAGACCTCTCCTACCGCTGGTCTTGCCGCATGGCGATCTGCGGCTCCTGCGGCATGATGGTCAACCGCGTGCCGAAGCTGGCGTGCAAAACCTTCCTGCGCGACTACGTCGGCGGCATGAAGGTCGAAGCGCTGGGCAACTTCCCGATCGAGCGCGATCTGGTGGTGGACATGACCCACTTCATCGAAAGCCTGGAGGCGATCAAACCGTACATCATCGGCAACGATCGCAAACCGGAGGATGGCCCGAACGTGCAGACCCCGGCGCAGATGGCCAAATACCACCAGTTCTCCGGCTGCATCAACTGCGGCCTGTGCTACGCCGCGTGCCCGCAGTTCGGCCTCAACCCCGAGTTTATCGGCCCGGCGGCGATCACGCTGGCGCACCGCTATAACCTGGACAACCGCGACCACGGCAAGAAACAGCGCATGCCGCAGCTCAACGGCCAAAACGGCGTCTGGAGCTGTACCTTCGTCGGCTATTGCTCTGAAGTCTGCCCGAAACACGTCGATCCCGCCGCAGCCATCCAGCAGGGCAAGGTGGAGAGCGCCAAAGACTTCATGATCGCCATGCTGAAGCCGCAATAAGGGAGAAAAATTGCCATGACAACTCAACGTAAGCCCTATGTGCGCACCATGACGCCCACCTGGTGGCAAAAGCTCGGCTTCTACCGTTTCTACATGCTGCGCGAAGGCACCTCGGTGCTGGCGGTGTGGTTCAGCATCGTGCTGCTGTACGGCGTGTTTGCGCTGAAGGGCGGCGCCGAGAGCTGGGCCGGCTTCGTCGGTTTCTTGCAGAATCCGCTGGTGCTGTTGATCAACGTCGTCGCCCTGCTGGCGGCGGCGCTGCACACCAAAACCTGGTTCGATCTGGCGCCGAAGGCCGCCAATATCGTGGTCAACAGCGAGAAAATGGGGCCGGGCCCCATCGTGAAAGGGCTGTGGGCCGTCACCATCGTCGTCAGCGTGGTCATCCTGGCCGTGGCCCTGATCTAATCCGGAGGAAACATGATAAATCAAGCACCTAAACGTTCCGACGAGCCGGTTTTCTGGGGATTGTTCGGCGCCGGCGGTATGTGGGGGGCGATCGTCGCGCCGGCCATCGTACTGCTGGTCGGCATTCTGCTGCCGCTGGGGCTGTTCCCCGGTGAGGCGCTGGGTTACGAGCGCGTGCTGGCGTTCTGCCAGAGCCTGATCGGCCGCCTGTTCCTGCTGCTGATGATCATTCTGCCACTGTGGTGCGGCCTGCACCGCATCCACCATGCGATGCACGATCTGAAGATCCACGTGCCGGCCGGCAAGTGGGTGTTCTACGGTCTGGCGGCAATCCTCAGCGTGGTCACCGTCATCGGCGTCGTCACGCTGTAAACCGCTCAGGCGGCCAACGCCCGTTGGCCGCCCTTTTCTCATCGGCTACACTGTCTACTCGCCCCCGGTAAACAGGAGTCACCGATGCGTTTATGGTCAAAGCTTAGCGTCATGCTTTCCGCCCTGCTCTCCGTCGCTTGCAGCGTCTCCCCGCCTAAAGACATCAAGGTCGTGACCCCTTTCGACAGCCAGCGCTATCTCGGCACCTGGTATGAGATTGCACGTCTGGATCATCGCTTTGAACGCGGTTTGCAGCAGGTGACCGCCCACTACAGCCCGCGCGCCGACGGCGGACTGAAAGTCATCAATCGCGGCTTCAATCCGCAGAAACAGCAATGGCAAGAAAGCGAAGGCAAAGCCTACTTTATCGGTTCACCGCAGGTCGCGGCGCTGAAAGTGTCGTTCTTCGGCCCCTTCTACGGCGGCTATAACGTGATTGCCCTGGATCCGGCGTATCGCTACGCGCTGGTTTGCGGCCCGAACCGCGACTATCTGTGGATCCTGTCGCGCACGCCGACGCTTGACGCCGCCGTGCGCGACCGTTTATTGCAGACAGCCAAAGGCTACGGTTTCGCCACCGACAAGCTGATCTGGGTGCAGCAGTCCGCCGATCAGTGACTGCTGAACTTCAGCCCGAGGATGCCGACCACGATCAGGCACAGGCTGATGATGCGCGCGATATTGGTCGATTCGCCCAACAGCACCATGCCCATGATGGCCGCGCCCACCGCACCGATGCCGGTCCACACCGCGTAGGCGGTGCCGGCGGGCAGCGTTTTCATGGCGTTGGCCAACAGCAACATGCTGACCACCATCGCGGCGATGGTGATAATGCTCGGCGTCAGCCGGGTAAAACCGTGGGTGTATTTCAGACCGATAGCCCAAACCACTTCGAGCAAACCGGCGATAAGCAGAATAATCCAGGCCATGAGACGGCCTCCCTACCACTGGGGTCGTCCCCGATAAAATGACGCGTAAACGGGTCGTCCCGTTCAGCGAGGTGATGCATGAGGGGTAACCTCACCCGCACTGCGGCAGGATAGCAGCAGCGTTAACGCTCAGGCAAGGGATAGAAATGTGGCGGCTCTCCGCAGCCGGAACGCCGCCGGGTGGAATGCGGATTATTCCGCGCTGCGCTGAATAGCCTTGCCGCCGGCCTGAATGTCTTCACCCACACCGCGGGTGGTATTGCAGGCGGTCAGCGAGCTCAAAATCATCAAAGAGAAGATCGCGATAATACTTTTCTTCAGCATAAGAAAGTCCTTATTGGTCGTTGATGAAAAAGTACGGCTTTCTAAGCGTAGTCAAAATTGACGGAGGGTGTGGGATAGTGACCGGCTTTGTGGCGCAAATACATCGGGTTAAAGGCAGGATCAGCTGGCCGTGCGGGAGATGGCGCCGCCGAGATGCTGAACGTCTTCGCCGAAACCGCGAAACGTATTGCAACTGCTGAGGGAGAAAAGGAACAACAGGGAGAGCACGGCCAACAGCGTTTTCTTGAACATGCGGATTTTCTGCCAACGAACGAGGATGGGATAAAACAGAGGAACCGCGGGGGTTCCTCTGTTTTGAAACTTACTTAACGCGAGAGACGTATTCGCCAGAGCGAGTGTCAACCTTGATCACTTCGCCGATCTGGACGAACAACGGCACTTTTACCACGGCGCCGGTGCTCAGGGTAGCCGGCTTGCCGCCAGTCCCTGCGGTATCGCCTTTCAGGCCAGGATCGGTATCGGTGATTTCCGCTTCGATAAAGTTCGGCGGCTGAACGGCGATTGGACGGCCATCCCACAGAGTGATGATGCACTCTGCGTTATCCTGCAGCCATTTGGCCGCGTCGCCGACGGTTTTGCCGTCAACCTGATGCTGTTCGAAAGACTCAGGGTGCATGAAGTGGTAGAACTCACCGTCGCTGTACAGGTAGTTCATGTTGGTGTCCATCACGTCTGCGCCTTCGCAAGAATCGGTAGACTTGAAGGTTTTTTCCACGCGGGTGCCGGTCAGCAGACGGCGCATTTTCACGCGTGCAAACGCCTGGCCTTTGCCCGGCTTAACGAACTCACTGGCTTCGACGGCGTAAGGTTCGCCCTCGAACATGATTTTAAGACCCGGACGGAAATCGTTGCTAGAATAAGTCGCCATGATGGCCCTCTGAATATTTGAACTGGTAGCTTAGCCAAAAAAATGGCACACATTATAACCCAAAGTACGGCACATAGAGAAGATTGGTTGCATCAACTCGCCGATGTTATTACCGATCCCGATGAATTACTGCAGCTTTTGTCACTGAATACGCACCCGGAACTGCCGCAGGGGCGCGATGCCCGCCGGCTGTTTGCCCTGCGCGTGCCGCGCGCCTTCGCTGCGCGCATGCGCCCCGGCGATGCCAACGACCCGCTGCTGCGCCAGGTGCTGACCGCCAGAGAGGAGTTCATCAACGCCCCAGGGTTCACCACCGATCCGCTCGATGAGCAGCGCAGCGTGGTGCCGGGCCTGCTGCACAAATACCGCAATCGCGCGCTGCTGCTGGTCAAAGGCGGCTGTGCGGTCAACTGCCGTTACTGCTTCCGCCGCCACTTCCCCTATCAGGATAATCAGGGCAACAAGAACAACTGGCGGCAGGCGCTGGATTATATCCGCCAACACCCGGAACTCGACGAGATCATTTTTTCCGGCGGCGATCCGCTGATGGCCAAAGACAGCGAGCTGGAGTGGCTGGTCGGCGAACTGGAGGCCATCCCGCACCTGAAACGCCTGCGCATTCACACCCGTCTGCCGGTGGTGATCCCGGCGCGCATTACGCCGGCGCTGTGCCGCCTGCTGTCGGCCTCGCGCCTGCAGGTGCTGATGGTCACGCATATCAACCACGCCAACGAAATCGACCGCGAGCTGCAGAGTGCCATGGCTCAGCTGCGCCTCGCCGGCGTCACGCTGCTCAATCAAAGCGTGCTGCTGCGCGACGTCAACGATGACGCCGACACGCTGGCCGCGCTCAGCAACGCGCTGTTCGACGCCGGCATCCTGCCCTACTACATTCACGTGCTGGACAAGGTGCAGGGCGCGGCGCACTTCATGGTCAGCGACGATGAAGCGCGCGTCATCATGCAGGCGCTGCTGAGCAAGGTGTCCGGTTATCTGGTGCCGCGCCTGACGCGTGAAGTAGGCGGCGAACCGAGCAAAACACCGATCGACCTGCGCCTGATGCAGGAGTGATGCGCGCCACATGGCCTGATGGAACGAAAAGAGGAATGCCGTGGCATTCCTCTTTTTTTATCTCTGTGCGGCGTTTGGCCTCAGCGCCTTACGGGCACTTGTAAACCTGGCCGACCATTTTGCTGTCCAGCGGCGCGAAGCTGGAGAGCAGGTTCTGGCTTGGGCTGTTGGCACCGTAGATCACGTTGCCGCCCATTGCCGCCGCCTTGTTGCGCAGATCGTTGGCCGCACCGCGCATGGAGCTGCCCTCACCGCCGTTGCCGGACAGCCAGTTGCTCTGGGTGCCGGTCACTTCCCCCAGCAGCTGGCATTCCGCCGCCGGCTTGCTGTCAGTGAACTTGATCTGCTGACCCGCAGCGGTCAGTTCATGAGTGGTGCTGCAACCCGCCAGCAGCACCGCTGCCGAAAGACCCAGTAAGGCTTTAATCCGCATCTTGTTCCCCATTCGATGTTGAGAATTACGCAAAAGCTTATCAGAAAGCGATGCCATCTCTTAAGCATCCGTTGCCGCGCGAGCGGGCCAACGTCTTGAGCGACAGCTGATGACTAACCAGTTTACCAGCTAAATCGCCCCGGGCGGCAAAAATATCATCAAATACAGAGCGGCGGCATTATACCCAGCCGGCACCGGCCGCCGAAGCCGACGCTGCCGGCTCTCCCGCCAGTTGGAATACCGCCACCGCCTGCGCCAGCAGGGCCGCCTGCTCCTCTACGCCGACGGCGGTGGTCGCCACCTCTTCCACCAGCGCGGCATTCTGCTGGGTTACCTGATCCATCTGGGTCACCGCCACCCCGACCTGCTCAACGCCCTTGCTTTGCTCTTGCGACGCGTACGAGATGTTATCCATCAGCGACGTCACCTGGTTCACCGAGCCGACGATGGCATTCATCGTCTCGCCCGCCTGTTCCACCAGCCGCACGCCGGCGGCGATATCGCCGGTGACGCCGTCGACCAGGCTGCTGATCTCCTTGGCCGAAGTCGCGCAGCGCTGCGCCAGGTTGCGCACTTCGCCGGCCACCACCGCAAAACCCCGCCCCTGCTCCCCGGCGCGCGCGGCCTCGACGGCGGCGTTCAGCGCCAGAATGTTGGTCTGGAAGGCGATGCCGTCGATCACGCTGGTAATATCCCCCACCTGACGCGCGCTGTCGTTGATCGCCCGCATCTTGTCGACCGCGCTGGCCATCAGCGTTTCGCCGTTGCGGGCAATGCCGGCGGTCTGATTGACCATCCCGGCGGCCTGGTTGGCGTTATCGGCGTTTTGCCGCACCGTAGCGGTGATCTGTTCCATGCTGGCGGCGGTTTCCGTCAGCGCGCTGGCCTGTTCTTCTGTGCGGCTGGAGAGATCGGCGTTGCCGACGGCGATCTCATGCGTGCCGTGGTTGATCGACTCCACGCCGTCACGCACCTGCTGCACGGTGGCGCTCAGCTCCTGCTGCATCGCCTGCAGGCTGGCGAACAACATGCCAATCTCATCGTTGCTGCGCGCCACGATCTTGCTACGCAGATCGCCACGCCCAACCTTTTGCAAATGTTCGGCAATCTGGCGCAGCGGCAGGATCAGGCGCCGGCGGAAATCACGCTGTACAGCGAGCAGCAGCAGCAGGATCGCCGCCAGGGTGCCGCTCAGCAGGCGGGCGAACACTTTCTGAGTCTGCTCCGCCTCCTCCACCGCCAGACGGTGGGCGGCCACCGTGGCCCGCATGTAGTCGGCAAACTGGCCGTCCAACCGTTGGCGCACCTGACGCTTCTCGGCCGCCATGGCGTGCAGCCGTTCAATCAACGATGCCTGCGGCGTCTCGGCCAGCAGCGTCAACTCTTGCTTCAGCACTCTCTGCTGCGCCAGGTAGACCTTTTTCATCGCCTCGCCCAGCTCCGGGCGCGATACCGTCAGGCCCGGCGTATCCCAGAACAGATTGAAAGCGACATCGGCGCCGCGCAGCTCGCCGCGCGCCTCATCAATGCCCTGCTGAATATCGGCTCTGCTGGTCTGCGCCATACGCTCGAACGCCATGTTGTCGATCAGCGTCTGCGTTTGCAGCAAAGCACGCCAGCTGCGGTTCAGCGCCGCTTCCTCGTCGGAGAAAGTGCTCATTCTGCCGATGCTGTTGCCGTTTTGCTGCATGAAATAGAAGGCGATGGCGCCGGTTCCCATGGGCATCAAGCCCAGCAGCAACAGCATCAACATCAGCCAGGTGGCTATTTTCATATTTTTCAGCATAAGTCGTCTCCGTTGACAATCACCCCGGCGGGGGAAAATTCCCCACCCGGTAGGGGCTATATCGGTACGAAACGACAACGGTTTAGGGCAAAAACAAAATAATGCAATCATTCATTCATCAAACTAATAACAAGCTAATAAAACATCCTTTTTATTGATTTTTAAGCTAAAAAAAACCCCGGTCGTTTGACCGGGGTTCTCAGCACACAAGCGTGTGGGGGGATGATTACATCATGCCGCCCATACCGCCCATGCCGCCCATGCCGCCTGCTGCGCCCAGATCCGGTGCGTCAGCCTTCGGCAGGTCGGTGACCATGCATTCGGTGGTGATCATCAGGCCAGCCACGGAAGCCGCGTACTGCAGAGCAGAACGGGTCACTTTGGTTGGATCCAGGATACCCATCGCGATCATGTCGCCATATTCTTCAGAGTAAGCGTTGTAGCCGTAGCTGCCTTCGCCCGCTTTCACCTGGTTGGCGATAACGGAAGCTTCTTCACCGGCGTTAATCACGATCTGACGCAGAGGGGCTTCCATTGCGCGCAGCGCAACTTTGATACCCACGTTCTGGTCTTCGTTGTCGCCTTTCAGCGCGGCGATTTTGCCTGCAACGCGGATCAGCGCGACGCCGCCGCCGGCAACCACGCCTTCTTCCACTGCAGCGCGGGTTGCGTGCAGGGCGTCTTCAACGCGGGCTTTCTTCTCTTTCATTTCAACTTCAGTCGCTGCGCCAACCTTGATAACGGCAACGCCGCCGGCCAGTTTCGCTACGCGCTCCTGCAGTTTTTCACGATCGTAGTCAGAGGTCGCTTCTTCGATCTGCTGACGGATCTGAGCAACGCGGCCCTGGATGGTCGCTTCGTCGCCCACGCCATCGATGATGATGGTGGTGTCTTTGTTGATGACAACGCGTTTCGCCTGACCCAGGTCTTCCAGGGTGGCTTTTTCCAGCTCCAGACCGATCTCTTCAGAGATAACGGTACCGGCAGTCAGGGTCGCGATGTCCTGCAGCATGGCTTTACGACGGTCGCCGAAGCCAGGCGCCTTAACGGCAGCCACTTTCACGATGCCGCGCATGGTGTTGACCACCAGGGTCGCCAGCGCTTCACCTTCAACGTCTTCAGCGATGATCAGCAGCGGTTTGCCTGCTTTGGCAACGGCTTCCAGCACCGGCAGCATTTCGCGGATGTTGGAGATCTTCTTGTCAGCCAGCAGGATGAACGGGCTTTCCAGCTCAACAGAACCGGTTTCCGGCTTGTTGATGAAGTATGGGGACAGGTAACCGCGGTCGAACTGCATACCTTCAACCACGTCCAGCTCGTCTTGCAGGCCGGTGCCTTCTTCAACGGTGATAACGCCTTCTTTGCCCACTTTCTCCATCGCTTCCGCGATCAGTTTACCCACGGTTTCGTCGGAGTTGGCGGAGATGGTGCCCACCTGAGCGATAGCTTTGGAATCGGAGCAAGGTACGGACAGTTTTTTCAGTTCTTCAACCGCAGCGACAACCGCTTTGTCGATGCCGCGCTTCAGATCCATCGGGTTCATGCCGGCAGCAACCGCTTTCAGGCCTTCGGTGATGATGGATTGAGCCAGTACGGTTGCCGTGGTGGTGCCGTCGCCCGCCGCGTCGTTCGCTTTGGAGGCCACTTCTTTCACCATCTGTGCGCCCATGTTCTCGAACTTGTCTTCCAGCTCGATTTCACGCGCAACGGAAACGCCGTCTTTGGTGATGGTCGGTGCGCCGAAAGATTTATCCAGCACTACGTTGCGGCCTTTCGGGCCCAGGGTCACTTTTACTGCATCAGCGAGAACATTCACGCCGCGGAGCATTTTCACGCGAGCGTCATTGCCGAATTTTACGTCTTTAGCTGCCATTGGTATTTCCCTTCAACTCGTTCAGTTCAGAAGATAAAGCGCAATTACGCTTCAACAATTGCCAGAATGTCGCTTTCGGACATGATCAACACTTCTTCATTGTCGATCTTCTCTGCTTTCACGCCGTAGCCGTCGTTGAAAATCACGATATCGCCAACTTTCACATCCAGCGGTTGGATGTTGCCGTTTTCCAGCACACGCCCTTTACCCACTGCAACCACTTCACCGCGAGTGGATTTACCCGCAGCAGAGCCAGTCAGGACGATGCCGCCAGCAGATTTTGATTCAACTTCTTTGCGCTTGACGATAACGCGGTCATGCAATGGACGAATACTCATTGAACGCTCTCCTGTAAGAAGGTCTCTATCAGATTTAGGGTTGTACACCGGATGGTTGTTATTACCGGCCTCGTGGCATTTGAGATGGGGGCGTTCCAGCCCCCTTCAAGGGGGCTAACGAAAAAAATTTCGCATTTTTGGTTCGGCGAGTGCCGCAGAGATGAAAAACGCGGCCTGGGCCGCGTTTGCTTAACGATCGTGAGGTTTGCGATCCTCGTCCGGGCGGTGTTCCAGCACCGGGCGCTCGTCGTCCTTGCGCTGGAATTCGCCGTCAAAGGTGTTGCCGTTGGCGGCGTCGCCGCCCGTCCAACCGCCGGGGCGATACACCGACAGATGCGGCATCAGCTTCAGCGTCAGCGATTTTTGCACCGGCGGCAGCAGCAGCAGCAGGCCGAGGAAATCGGTGAAGAAGCCCGGAATCAGCAGCAGGAAGCCCGCCAGCACCAGCGAAACGCTTTTCACCATTTCCGCCGCCGGGCTTTCGCCGGCCGCCAGTTTTTGCTGCATCTGCACGAAGGTTTTCATGCCCTGATTGCGCACCAGCGAAATGCCGACGCAGGAGCTGAACACCACCAGCAACAGGGTGACAGCCACGCCGAGCACGGCGGCGACTTTGATAAAGATGGATATTTCTATGTAAGCCAGCAGAAATATCAGCAGTAGCGGTAACCAGCGCACCTGGTTCTCCTATCGGTAGGTAAAACGCGGCCGCCACGGGGGCGACGGCGCGAAAAAAGAGGCCGTAAACGGCCGACACCATTACAATGAGGGCATCCCCCCACCATTTCAACCGAGAGCCGGTTTTTATTGCTAAAGTTCACAAACGTGAAAGAAGTCACAGAACCGGAAAAGGGCATATCCTTAAACACCATAAGGTGATCTGGATTCAGTCATTTCTTATCAACCAGCATATGATCTGGGCAGCAACGGGCGATTTGGTTAATCGTTTCACGCCCCAAGCCTTCGGCAATATTAATTTAGGCTGTGCCCTTTAGCCTTGACCTGACAAATTATTAATTCGGCAGCAACACATAGAGAAGGTTCTCATGTCAAACAACATTCGTATCGAAGAAGACCTGTTAGGAACACGTGAAGTCCCCGCAGACGCTTACTACGGAGTTCACACTCTGCGTGCGATTGAAAACTTCTACATCAGCAACAGCAAAATCAGCGATGTCCCCGAGTTCGTTCGCGGCATGGTGATGGTGAAAAAGGCCGCGGCGATGGCCAACAAAGAACTCAAAACCATCCCGCGCAAAATCGCCGACGTGATCATCCAGGCCTGCGACGAGGTGCTGGATAAAGGCAAGTGCATGGATCAGTTCCCGGTGGACGTATTCCAGGGCGGCGCGGGCACCTCGCTGAACATGAACACCAACGAAGTGCTGGCGAACATCGGCCTGGAGCTGATGGGCCACCAAAAAGGCGAATACCAGTACCTGAACCCGAACGATCACCTCAATAAATGCCAGTCCACCAACGACGCCTACCCGACCGGGTTCCGCATCGCGGTGTACGCCTCCAACCAGAAACTGATCGACGCCATCAACCAGCTGCGCGAAGGCTTCGATCGCAAGGCGAAAGAGTTCGAAACCATCCTAAAGATGGGCCGTACCCAGCTGCAGGACGCGGTGCCGATGACCCTCGGCCAGGAATTCCACGCCTTCAGCGTGCTGCTGAACGAAGAGACCCGCAACCTGCACCGCACCGCGGAGCTGCTGCTGGAAGTGAACCTGGGCGCCACCGCCATCGGCACCGCGCTCAACACCCCGGAAGGCTACCAGCCGCTGGCGGTGCAAAAACTGGCGGAAGTCAGCGGCCTGCCGGTGGTGCCGGCGGAAGACCTGATCGAAGCCACCTCCGACTGCGGTGCCTACGTGATGGTGCACAGCGCGCTCAAACGCCTGGCGGTGAAACTGTCCAAAATCTGTAACGACCTGCGCCTGCTCTCCTCCGGCCCGCGCGCCGGCCTGAATGAAATCAACCTGCCGGAGCTGCAGGCGGGATCGTCCATCATGCCGGCCAAAGTGAACCCGGTGGTGCCGGAAGTGGTCAATCAGGTGTGTTTCAAGGTGATTGGCAACGACACTTGCGTTACCATGGCGGCCGAAGCGGGCCAGCTGCAGTTGAACGTGATGGAGCCGGTGATCGGCCAGGCGATGTTCGAGTCGATCCACATCCTGACCAACGCCTGCTACAACCTGCTGGAAAAATGCATTAACGGCATCACCGCGAATAAAGAAGTCTGCGAACACTACGTCTTCAACTCGATCGGTATCGTCACCTATCTGAACCCGTTCATCGGCCACCACAACGGTGACATCGTCGGGAAGATCTGCGCCGAAACCGGCAAGAGCGTGCGTGAAGTGGTGCTGGAACGCGGCCTGCTGACCGAAGCCGAGCTGGATGACATCTTCTCCGTGGAGAACCTGATGCACCCGGCCTATAAAGCCAAACGCTATACGGATGAAAATGAACAATAACAGACCTACCCGGTAGCCCTGAAAGGCACGCTAAATCCTCTGGATAGCGTGCCTTTTTACTTTTCGGCGCCCACAAAATTTTAACGTTTTATTTTCAATTTACACCCTAAATCATTGGGACTGCATCAAGGCGGCAAGAGCGCAAGTCCCCAGGAGCTTACTCAAGTAAGTGACTGGGGTGAGTGCTCGCAGCCAACACCGATGCAGTTTCAAGGATGACGGGAAATCTCATTTTAAGGAGTAAACACTATGCTAGCCGTAGAATTGGTTATCGTTCTGCTGGCCATCTTTTTAGGGGCCAGGTTGGGCGGTATCGGTATCGGGTTCGCGGGGGGATTGGGCGTTCTGGTCCTGGCGCTGATCGGCGTCAAGCCGGGCAGCATCCCTTTCGACGTGATTTCCATCATCATGGCGGTGATCGCGGCGATCTCCGCGATGCAGGTCGCCGGGGGGATGGACTACCTGGTGCAGCAGACCGAAAAGCTGCTGCGCAAGAACCCCAAACATATCACCATTCTCGCCCCTATCGTCACCTACTTCCTGACCATCTTCGCCGGCACCGGCAACATCTCGCTCTCGGCGCTGCCGGTGATCGCCGAGGTGGCGAAAGAACAGGGCATCAAGCCTTGCCGGCCGCTGTCGACCGCCGTGGTGTCCGCCCAGATCGCCATCACCGCCTCGCCGATTTCCGCCGCGGTGGTGTACATGTCTTCGGTGATGGAAGGCCACGGCGTCAGCTACCTGCATCTGCTGATGGTGGTGATCCCGTCCACTTTCTGTGCCGTGCTGGTGATGTCGCTGCTGGTGACCTGGCTGTTCGACTCCAAGCTGTCTAACGATCCGGTCTACCTGAAACGCCTGGAAGAAGGCCTGATCACCCTGCGCGGCAACAACGCGCTGGCGATCAAACCACGCGCCAAAGCCTCGGTGCTGCTGTTCCTGCTGGGCGTGCTGTGCGTGGTGGCCTACGCCATCATCAACAGCCCGGGCCTGGGCCTGGTGGCCAAGCCGCTGATGAACACCACCAACGCCATCCTGATCATCATGCTGAGCGTCGCCACGCTGACCACCCTGCTGTGCCGCGTCGACACCGACATGGTGCTGAACTCCAGCACCTTCAAGGCCGGCATGAGCGCCTGTATCTGTATCCTCGGCGTCGCCTGGCTGGGCGACACCTTCGTGCAGGCCAACATCGACTGGATCAAAGAGACGGCCGGCAGCGTCATTCAGGCGCACCCGTGGCTGCTGGCGGTGATCTTCTTCTTCTGCTCGGCGCTGCTGTACTCGCAGGCCGCCACCGCCAAGGCGCTGATGCCGATGGCGCTGGCGCTGAACGTGTCGCCGCTGACCGCCGTCGCCTCCTTCGCCGCCGTTTCCGGCCTGTTCATCCTGCCGACCTACCCGACGCTGGTCGCCGCGGTGCAGATGGACGATACCGGCACCACGCGCATCGGCCGCTTCGTGTTCAACCATCCGTTCTTCATTCCCGGCACCCTGGGCGTGATCTTCGCGGTGGTATTCGGCTTCCTGCTCGGCAGCGTCATGCTGTAACGCTTCGACCGGGGCTGCGGCCCCGGTTTTCCTTCTGGCGATAAACTCGCCTTCTAGCCAATCCGCCTTCAGGGTATAGTGCCCATTCGAACCGATGAGAGGGCTGAAGATGTCTGATTGCGAAGCTGTCGTCATACTCTGTACCGCACCCGATGAAGCCAGCGCCCAGGAACTGGCGGCGCGGGTCTTGGGCGATAAGCTGGCGGCCTGCGCCACGCTGCTGCCCGGCGCCACCTCGCTGTATTACTGGGAAGGGAAACTGGAACAGGAATACGAGGTGCAGATGCTGTTCAAAAGCGATCGCCGCCGTCAGCAGGCCCTGCTCGACACCCTGAAACAACATCACCCCTACCAGACACCCGAGCTGCTGGTATTGCCGGTGATGGCCGGAGATAAAGACTACCTGTTATGGATCAACGCTTCATTAAACTGATTTTGCTGCTGTGCAGCCTGTTCTTCCTGCCGCAGGCGGCGCAGGCTTCGCTGTTCGCGCCGACGGGCGGCGGCCAGTTCGTGCCCGTCGATCGGGCCTTCGCTTTCGATTTCAAACAGCAAGGCGGCCAGGTAACGCTGAACTGGCAGATCCGCCCCGGCTATTACCTGTATCGTCAGCAGATCAAACTGGTGCCACAGCAGGCGACGCTCGGCGCCTTTACCCTGCCGGAAGGATTGAGCCACAAGGACGAGTTCTTCGGCGAAGTCGCCATCTTCAAGCAGCAGCTTAATCTGCAGGTACCGCTGCAACAGGCGGCGGCCAACGCCAGCCTCAGCGTCACCTACCAGGGCTGCGCCGAGGCCGGCTTCTGCTATCCGCCGGAAACCCGGGTGATCCCATTGGACGCGGTCAGCGCCGCCGCAGCCGCACCGCTTTCGGCCTCTGCACCGGCGGAAGCGCCCGCCGCACCGGCCAGCCTGCCGTTTTCGCCGCTGTGGGCATTGCTGATCGGCATCGGTATCGCCTTCACGCCGTGCGTGCTGCCGATGTACCCGCTGATCTCCGGCATCATTCTCGGCCGCGACCGGCCGCAAAGCAGCGGCCGCATTCTGGCGCTGGCGGTGGTTTACGTGCAGGGCATGGCGCTCACCTACACCCTGCTCGGGTTGGTGGTGGCCGCCGCCGGGCTGCAGTTCCAGGCGGCGCTGCAACATCCTTATGTCTTGATCGGCCTGTCGGTGCTGTTCATCGCCCTGGCGCTGTCGATGTTCGGCCTCTATTCCCTGCAGCTGCCTTCCGCACTGCAAACCCGGCTGGCTAACTGGAGCAACACCCAGCGCGGCGGCTCGCTGACCGGCGTATTCCTGATGGGCGCCCTGGCCGGGCTGATTTGCTCCCCCTGCACCACCGCGCCGCTCAGCGCCATCCTGCTGTATATCGCTCAGAGCGGCAATCTGTGGGCCGGCGGCGGCACGCTGTACCTGTACGCGCTGGGGATGGGCATTCCGCTGGTGATCGTCACCCTGTTCGGCAACCGCCTGCTGCCGCGCAGCGGCCCGTGGATGCAGTACGTGAAAGAGGCCTTCGGCTTCGTCATTCTGGCGCTGCCGGTGTTCCTGCTGGAGCGAGTGATCGGCGATCTGTGGGGCATGCGTTTGTGGAGCCTGCTCGGCCTGGCATTCTTCGGTTGGGCCTTCGCCCTGAGCCTGAGAAGCGCGCGCGGCTGGGCTCGCGCCTTGCAACTGCTGCTGCTGGCGGCCACGGTGATCGCCGCACGGCCGCTGCAAGATTGGGCTTTCGGCGCCGACCAGGCGCAGCAGGCCGCTCAGCCGCACCTGGCCTTTACCCGCATCAACAACGTCGAACAGCTCGCTCTGGTGCTGCAACAGGCGCGGGGCAAGCCGGTGATGCTCGATCTGTACGCCGACTGGTGCGTGGCCTGTAAAGAGTTCGAGAAATACACCTTCAGCGATGCGGCGGTACAGGCGAGCCTGGCCAACGCGGTGCTGCTGCAAGCGGACGTGACCGCCAACAGCGCAGAACAGGCTGCGCTGCTGAAGCATCTGCAGGTGTTGGGGCTGCCGACGATCCTGTTCTTCGATCCGGCTGGCCGCGAGCTGACGGCGCAGCGGGTCACCGGTTTTATGAAGGCGGAAGCCTTCAACGCGCATTTGCAGAAAGTGATGAGATAAATAACACTGAGGTTCTGAACCGAAGAGGAGGAAGTACAAGTGCAACGTGAACACGTCCTTGATACCGCGCTGGGCCTGTTGGAACAACAGGGCCTGGCGACCGCCACATTAGAGATGCTGGCGGAAAAACTCGACGTTCAACCCGGCGATCTCAAACGGTTCTGGCCGGATCGCGAAGCGCTGCTGTACGACTGCCTGCGCTACCACGGCCAACAGATCGACACCTGGCGCCGCCAGCTGTTGCTGGACGAGAATCTGAGCCCGCAGCAAAAGCTGCTGGCGCGCTATGACGTGCTGGCGGAATACGTGCAGCAAGACCGCTACCCCGGCTGCCTGTTTATCGCCGCCTGCAGCTTCTTCCCGGAAACGGATCACCCGATCCACCAACTGGCGGAGCAGCAAAAGCTGACCTCGCTGGAGCTGACCCGCGAATTGCTGCGTGAAATGGACGCCGACGACGCCGACATGGTGGCGCAGCAAATGGAGCTGATTCAGGAAGGCTGCCTGAGCAAACTGCTGGTAAAACGCCAGCTCCAGGACGTATCGGTCGCCAAACGGCTGGCGGAAGACATCTTGCAGGTGGCGCAGTGCCGGCGCAACGGAGCGTTGAGCTGAATCTGCAGGGTTGGCAGCGCCACCAACCCGAGGCGATAGCCACAACAGGCGCATTTTTTGCGCCCTTTGCCTGAAAAGCCAGCAACCGGAGGCATTTTAACGTCTTTCACGCATAAAGCCGTTGACGGCCATCGGCCAATACGGTTTAATGCTGCGCGTTGCCCGGATAGCTCAGTCGGTAGAGCAGGGGATTGAAAATCCCCGTGTCCTTGGTTCGATTCCGAGTCCGGGCACCACTAATTCTGCATCAATGCACACTGGTTAAAGGATGAGAACTTTAACGGGTGGTTAATACGGAATCGACTTGTCAAAGTGATAACAGAGTAACTGTTTACTATCGCGACGTTGTAAGTTGAATTCCTCAAGAAGGATGCCTGTGTGACAGCACAGGCGTCCTTTTCTCGATAACTGGTGATATTCACAGCAAATCATGCCTGTGTCAAGCTTTGTAAGCTTCTCGTAGCGGTGATATCCGTATGTAAAACAAGCTCCTGTTCTAGTGCTTTTCCTGCTACTTCCATATCCAATTCGATATACTCCATTGTGGTACTGACGTTACGGTGACCCAGCAAATCCTTCACCAGTTTTAGATTTCTGTCCGGGGATTTCATCAACTCCGTGGCAAGTGTGTGACGGAAACGGTGTGAGGAAATATCGAAACCACTCTCCCTGGACAACCGACGATAGAAGCTACGAAATGACTGCAGAACGTTTTTCTCGTCATAGATGTAATGAGTATTCCGTGGATTGGTGAACCGTTTGACATCAAAAAGCAGGTCATGCTGACCCGCACCTCGCTCGATTGCACGCATCATGAGCAACTCTATTCGCTCCCTTAATTGACGAACCACCGGTACTTTCCACTCTCGATGTGTTTTGCTACCTTCAAGTCGAAGTTCGATCCAACCTTGCTCAATGTTCACATCTCTCAGGCGGATGTGGATCATCTGATTGTTACGCATACCGGTATATCGAAATGTGTCTAATACCGTCATCCAGAACCAGGTAGGATATAGTGCGCACTTTTCCCCCTTCACTGGTTTTCTCTCCTTCTCCCGCTGTTCATACTGTTGCATCACGAGGTAAAGACGGGTCAATTGAGACTTCGTCAATATTCGTTTTTTCTTAGTATCAGATCGAACTACCGTTCCATTAAAAGGGTTCTCACCGTGCTGAACCAACGTTTTTTTTATACCCAAATTAAATATTGCCCGCAGATGGGCTACCTTATTGTTCCAGGTATGTACCGAAAGATTTTTCTCCTTTAACAGATGCCGACGCCAAAGCAACACATCCCTTTGCGTCACCATAGCGGGTGTTATAGTTCCACCAATAAAACGCGTAAATGTTAGTGCTACTTTCCTATAGCTCCATTCCGTTGCTGCACGTAGTTGTTTGGTGAAAAAATATTCCTCGAGCAATAACTCCCACTCATCGTGCATTTTTTCTTCACTTTTCATTTCATAACCTCGAATGAGTTCATTTATCCACTCACAATCCGTCAGTTTTACCCAACATTTATGAGATTCTCCCTGCATCAAAAGACTACGGGATCACGAGTAACTGACTGTCCTCTGGCACGCGTGTCCCACCGTACAAACTATTTGCCTTAATCAGGTAACCATTGATACGACGATATGTACCCACCCCCTCAGGCTTTTCATAAAGATGGCCAATAAAGAATCGCTGCCCCTTACGGATCCGATGTCTTCCCAGTTTTTCAAACGCTTTTTGGATAGCATTTCGGTCAGTACGCTCCAAATTATTTTCTTTGATATACAGATGAAAAATATCTGGAACGCAGAGAAAAACGAACCCACTGACAATATGTGCTCTGGAACCTAAGGTATTAACGGATATATCCCCTTTTTTTACCCCAAGACTCAACCACTGTAGAAATGCGTTCCCAACATTACTCTCTGCATTCAAAATACCTTCCACGTTATTTTCTTCTAACCCTGGATCCTTTGATAAATGTTGAGCCTCTAAAATAGCCGTTGTGTCCGTGCTCTTTAGTAGTTCAGATTCTATTACGCCTGGTAAAACACAGTCATCTTCAATTACAGTAGTTATGTCATGTACCGACCCCTGCTTTTCTTCAGGAAGGAGGCTCTCTTTCTGAGGGGCGTTTCCCTCTTCTTGGTTATCCAGGCAAGTCGGTACTGACACCTCTACCGCCATTAATGACAACAGAGCCTGCATATCTTCTTCCACACCAACCACCGTTTCTGGCGCCAGGACCATCTCAGCCAAAGGCTTATCGTTGACCGGCGCATCCAGGGCCGAGCTAAGTAACACTTCCGTGACTAACGGTGCATTTTCGTTGGGCTGATCTAATGTCTCTGCCGGCAGTTGCTCCTGAGCGAGAGGAGGACGGATACTGCTGACTGCGCCTTGCAAATCAGTCTCGGGTACTGAAGAGGTGATATGTTCTGTCGCCGGCGCCACTGACGGTAAGGTTATTGCCAATGTGTCGGGGTTGGATATCGGCAAAAGCGATACGGCCAAACCATCGCCACGAGCCAGTTTGGCCGCCTCCAGAGTAATATCGTCAATTGCAGGTAATGTGCTCGGTTGCCTGGACGCTATCGTCATCAACGAATGTATCGCCGCTGGTAGTGTTGACAACCATTCAATAAGCTCTTCAGGCAGCAGTCGTGCCGCAATCATTGCGCTCTGACTGCTGGCCAGAGTCGGGGCTAACGGAGTGGCTCTGAAGCGAAAACGGTAAGGTTCACCCGGCACCGTCAAACCAGGTAACCAGGCTCGGCTACTTTGAAGCTCACCCTGCAGCTGAGTTAACAGCGGCAGGTAGTGCCATAGCGCTGCATAAAACACCACGACATTCCACTGCACATTCTGGGCGGATTGTTCTTCGGGCGCGGCCCCTGGGGGCAACATGTGCCCTTTGGCCAGTCGAACCGCATACGTCGTCGTCTGCAGGGTAACATCGACCAGTCCTCCTTCCCTGGCATACTCCCCCTGGGACGCGGCCGGAAGTACCTGCATCAGCGTAACAAGCTGCTTCAAGGGCTGCAGATAGAAATGTTCATAAAGATCTTTGGGCAGTGCGCTGTTCTCCCACAGCTGCTGTAAACACTGCTGACGAGAGGTCGTGCTCAAAAGCTGCTCTGCGGATGCCGGCATAAAATAACCTACAGGACATTGAGAGGCTGAAATGCCTGCCGTTGGATTTGCCGACATAACCCGGGTTCCAACCAGCAGTTCTTTGATAGCCTTCAGCATGCCAGGTCTCCGGCGATATCATTACCCTCGTTGTCCATCAACACCTGGAGCAATTCATTCAGTACCAGCGTTTGCCGGGCCCGGGTCACAGCGACATACAGCAGGTTGGTTTCATCGGTACGTTCGCTGTCGGCCATCAGAGGATCTGTGATATCGGCAAAATCATGATTCAACACCACCACAGGCCACTCCAGCCCTTTGCTTCGATGCGCCGTCGAAACGGTTACCTGAGCCTGGCATTCATCAGTCACTGCATGCTCGCGCATCACCTGCAGCTTTTGTGGCAGCGGGAAGTACTGTTCGAGTAACCGCAGGCCTTGGTTCATTTCAACATCCCGGGTTGCTCTGGCAACCGACTCAAACTCCTCAAAGTTGCGGTATTCTCGCGCCAGCAGCGGAGATTGCATCCGCTCAGGCATGTCAGCCGAGAACCAGTACAGATCTTCCAGTTCTTCCGTTTTATAGCCGCTGATACCCCCAACCCAGTAGACCTTCTTCCCTGCCAGGCTGGCATCCAGCGCAGCGCCGATGACCCCCGCCACCGTTCGGCTCAATATGGCAACAGGCTGCCCCTTCACGTCATCAGGTATGCACCCAACAACCCTGTCGTTCCTCCCCTCCCCGACCACAGACATCGTTTCGCCTTGCCGGGCAAGCAGCATATTGGCCACCTGGGCCACGGCACGACCAAAACGGAAACTGTGAGTCAGGTAAAGTTGGTCCGCATCGGCCAACTCAGGAGCATCGAGGGCATTTTCCGCGCCACGGAATCGGTAGATTTGTTGATGCCGGTCGCCGACCAACACCACATCACAGCTCTGCGCCAGTACCAGTGACTGCGTCACCGGATTCGCGTCTTGCCCCTCGTCAAACAAGAGCGTCTGCCAGCGTTTGGAAAGGTCGGGCTGAGAGAGCTGATACAGCTTGAGGTAAACGTCATGGGTGACAGGGAAAGTACCATCCTGGCGTGCAGACTCGCGCCAAAGCAATTGCGCCGCTGCCAGGATTTTATCGGGCGACAAACCACTGCGTGAGTCTTCATCAGGCAAGTGTTGCAAACCCAATTCGCCATCCCCACTGCAGAGGAAAGTGTTAAAGGTCGTGATAGATGTGCGTGCCAGCGGCCAATAGCGGGTATTGAGTTGGCGAGCAACGTCAGTGATCCGCAGGTTAGCTGTCAACCGCCGCTGATAATGGCGCCCGAAGTTAGGCCAGGCCAGCTGATGCGACGTCTTGCATTCGACATTAAAAGGGAATTTTTGCTCGGCCTCATCCCTGACTGCGCGATTATAGGCCAGGTAGAGCATCCTGCAATCCGGGTTTGCCTGGGCAAAACGGACCAATGTAGACGTTTTACCGGTGCCGGCAAACGCCCTGACCACCAGGCGATGGCCGGACCAACCAATGATGGCGGCCTGTTCAGGTGTATCACAATAAGACATAAGCAGCACTCCGTAAAACTTGACCGGCGCTTATCCTGCGCAGGTCAGTACAGCCAGCACCACAGAAAAACCTTTTCCCGAAAGAAATAGATTCCCGCAGTCAGCCGTTTTCAGGTTGATAGGCAGCTATCAACCCCTCATTGCTGGAGTCTCTTAGGGCAAAAACAATGGGGAAGCCTATACCTCCGAAGGCAACCCCAAAGCTAACAATCTATTGTTTTATTGTGTTTTTATCAGGTTTCCCTGGTGCCAAGAACAACAAATATCAGGTGATTTTATTACGGGGCGTTCCGACGATTCACAAAATGCATCTACAAATGAAAAGTCCACCCTCATGATTTTTGCGCATCCCTCCGCATCGTTTGGTTATTCCCCCAAACTCTGAGTGGGCGCTTTCTCTGGTGTTGTGCGCTATAGCATCACCTGAGCGTTATGCTCTCCCGAAAGGAGATGAACATAACGCTTAGAAGCCTCAGTTAAGCACCGCGAGCCTCCACACTCAGGCTCCTTTCTAACAACTACAGCGACCACATGTCAACATAAATGATACTTTTATGATTTGTAAAATCGCTTTGCGACATACAACGGTGCGGTTTTCTTGAATTAAACAACTTGGAGTGTAGAATGATGTTTGTTTTTTAAACCGAAAAAGGCTGAAGGTGGGAGATGGTAACCAACAATAAAACTGCACTTGGGGAAGTCATTGCCAAAGCGATGACGATGAAAGGAATTCCAAAGCAAAAACACATCAGCCATACGAGCCACGTACTGGACATCACAACAGCAGCAGCCCAAAAAAAGATGAGCGGCGCCTCAAACTGGGAGGTATCCCAGCTGGTTAAAGTTATTGACTCTATCGATATGAGGATGAGTGACTTCTTTGACATTTATAATTATTCAATAAACGAAGTACATGATGCTATATGGAATGATGGCAAAACTAATGTTAAATGCAAAATATACCTATCTAATGTGAACGCTATTGATACAGCTGAATATTCGGCTTTAAAGATTAATGATGAGTGGGTTGTTTTTCATACTAACGATATAAAAGATGATGTTTTATTCGATTCAAAACGCAACATTGAAATGATTCAGTTATATCCTCAAAAACAAAATGAAGAAAAACACCGAATCGCAATTCTTGATGATGACAAAAACATCGTCGATAGCCTCAAAGAAATCATTGTAAACAATGAATATCTTGTTGATGCCTTTTATGATATTGATTCATTAGAGGAGAGCCTGAAAAACAAGCCTTATGATGCGTATATTCTAGATTGGGTTGTAGGAACAAAGACCGTGTTCAGCACGATTAAAGAGATAAGAAAAACTGAAAATAATAATGCCATGATACTGGTTCTTACCGGGCAACTGTCAGGGATCGTAGATAGCGAGATCGCAAGTGCTATAAATGATTATGATATAACAGGACCTCACGAGAAACCTATCAAAGCCAGTGTGATAAAATCATTAGTGGATAAACACTTTCCCAAGTGAATCATTATGAACGATAATTTACTGACTTATACAGGAAGTCTATTGCTTGATGGAAGATACATAGTGTCTCCCTATGGTGTGGGTAAAGATAATCTGTGTGGGGAAATATCTCCCTTGAATGACTCTATTATTCATAATAATGCAATCAGTAAAGTATCCGTGGACTATTCAACGGTAAAAAGCCTTACCATCATCAATGGGTTAGGGGTAACACTAGGTGATTCTGTTGTAGGGATATCAGCACTGCACGTAATAAAAATATTCAATCCAAACATCGACATCAGAATCATTCGTCCTGAAAACTGCCCTAACTATGTTAATGAAGTTTATACGTTGGCAAAGCATATAATAGATGACATTTCCTATATGCCGTTTGACATTACCAGGGCTACCGATGCAGACCTAGTAATAGATATCGGAAACCAACTATACTGGAAAGATTTTAACACACTGGAAATGCATGACTTCTTTTTAAGAAGTTTAGGCATAGAACACAAACATGTATCAGCCAGTTTAAAAATCAACTCATGGCTCAATACAGCGCCTATCGAAGATATAAACTTGGGTGAGTATGTTCTTTTCTGCCCATACGCTAGTACAAAAATAAGAAGCATACCCAGTAAATATCATAAAAAGATAATATCTCACCTCAGCGATAAATTTAAGGTTAAGGTCTTAGGGTTTAGTGATATTAACCATGATAATTACACTAACATCACTTCATTATCTAAAAACACGACTTGTTTTACATCCATCATTAAAAATGCGAAGCATCTTTATACGTGTGATTCAGCAGCCTTGCATATTGGCGCGGGGTTTAAAACACCCACTACTTGTATATTCACAACAGTGAAACCTGAACTACGCAGCTTATACTATGATAACTGCACCTCTATTTACATAGGAAATAATAAAACAGAGGGCATACATAACAGTGAGAATGTATTTTTACTCGATTTAATCAGTAAGGAATTTGAGGATTATTATGTGTAAATTAATATCTCTAACATTGTCTTTTTTAGTTGCTTTATTTATTTCAGCTCCATCTTTCGCAAATAAAGGAGATATCTATATTGATGGCGAAATAACTAATAGAAATTACGAAGGTGGATACATCTTATCAGCAAAAGAGTTCAACACGCTGGAAAAAAGCCATATAAAGACGACAACTTCCTGGACTGTTCCGGGGCGAGTTGTTGATTTTGAAGGCGTAAAATTCAAAGAATTGTTGAAACTTGTTGGTGCCCGTGGAAAAACGCTAAGAATTAGGGCATTAAATGATTACTGGGTCGATATCCCAGTCTCAGATATAGAACAATTCGACATCTTGATGGCAAATAAAATGGATGGGAACCCTCTGAAAGTAAGAGACTTTGGACCATACTTCGTCATTTACCCGATGGACAAATTTTACGATAAACTCAATAGTCCTACTTATCAAGCTCGTCATATTTGGCAGGTCAGCGGCATAACGGTATTAGAAAAATGAAACTGAAAAGGCTTATCATCCAGTACTTATTAGTTTTCCTGGTGTTAACGGGTGGGTTTGTGTGGATGTACGAACAGTATTTCTCCACAAGCCATAATATGAACTCAGCAGGACCTCAAGAGAACTACGCTTGGGCAATTGCTAAATTCACGATCAGACTAGCAGGATTTAATGCAAAAATTGAGCGCCAGCTTCGGTTAGGTAACAATGATAAAGATGAATTACAAACAGAACTTGACCTCCTATTCTCAAGCTCAAATGTGCTATTACATAAAAGCGTTTCAACTAGATATTTATATGAGGAGGAAGGCTATGCTAAAACTATAGAGCAAATAAATGCCAACCTTGAAAATATCGATACCGAACTAAATAAATCAACCCCTGACTATTCGATCATACTTAATAACATCGAATTAATAGGGCAAGAAAATAAAGATCTAGTGGTAATATCTGACCATGCAGAAGTCAGGCAAAGAAACATAATTCAGCAGGATTATATCGACAAAGCTAACTCAATGAAGTTTCCAATTGCTACACTGTACTTCCTGTTTTTGTTAATGCTTTTTATTTCATATCGACAAGTAAAGTCCATCAATAATCAATTGGAGTCCGAAAAGAAATCTTTTAACAACAAAAATGCTTTCCTCGGAGTGTTGGGTCATGAATTAAGAACTTCACTTCAGGCAATAATTTCTTCGGTTGAAGTGATCATTCAGAAAAAATATGCTATAGCGTTCAACCACTTTGAGCGATTAGAGAATGCTGCCATGAAAATGGAACGTCAGATGAAAGACCTCGCTGAGTTTGCCAAAGTCGATAATGGTAACGTTGAAATAAAAAAATCATCATTTAACATACGAAAGATTATTCATGATACTGTCGAACAAAGCATTACCATATTGAACAAGAAAAATGTTAGTGTAAGCATGGATAATATTCCAGATACATATATTAAAAGTGATCCATCAAGGGTCATGCAAATCATAGAGAATATTGTCACCAATGCAATAAAATACACAGACAATGGTCTCGTGCAGGTAAGCGCAAATATCCACGATAAATCCAGTTTGGTTATCAAAGTCAAAGACACAGGTCAAGGCATTCCGAAGGACAAGATTGATACAATATTCTATCCGTTCATCCGGGTTGGGAATGATAATAAGGTTCCCGGTTTTGGAATGGGTTTGGCAATTGTTCATGGTGTTGTTAAAGCCATGAACGGAACAATTGATGTAAAAAGTGACATCGGTAAAGGGAGCTCATTTACCGTGTCACTACCTATTGAACTTTCAACACCTGAAGAGATTGACACTACTACTGATATCGCAGATACGCCTTTCTCAGCTAAAGGAATCAGTATTTTAATTATCGATGACAATGAAATGGCCTGTGAATCATTGGTGTCAATTCTTCAAAGTGAGTTCTCAGTAGAGTATACGACATCCCCAGAAAGGGCTTTGGAGAAATTATATAGGAAATCCTTCGATCTTGTTTTGAGCGATCTGCAGATGCCTATAATTACAGGTGATGATTTATATAAAAGAGTCAAAGAGAACAAAGGACCAAATAAAAGCACGCCATTCATATTCATCAGTGCATATACGAGCGAAAGCCCCATTAAAGATGTTGAGATCTTAACAAAGCCGGTTAGATTGAATGACATCAAAAAAGCCATAGAGTCAGTTCTGGCTAGGAACATGGACTTATAAAATACATCCCGTAATTAATACGAAAAAAATCGCCCCAGTCAGGGGCGATTGTTGTCAACTAATCGCTTTAAACTCTCTAAGCGTCTGTAATCGAAGTGGCCATTGTTCTAACCAATGCATCGGGGTACACATCACCAATCGCCGTTCATCTGCCAGTGCATTCCCCAACACAACCTCTCCAGGAATGCCAAGCGAAGACAACTGAATATATGCCATCGACATCGCTACCACATCGATATCAACGCAGGAAACCCACATATGCTGTGAAGGCATGTACCCCAACGCCTGAATCTCGGCCGCAGCGGCGATCATCATGGCGCCGGCACCACACGCAGGCTCACTGATCGTCACGAACGGTTGAGTCAACAACCGTTGCTCCAGTCCGGTGAATTGCAGTTTGGCCATCATGGATGCCACACTCCAGGGTGTAAAAAACTGACCACGATGTTTATCACCAAGCTCCAGACTCATGAAAGCCATGCCCAAAAAATCACAAGGTTTAGCGGCCAGTGCTATTCGTACCAGAGCAAGTAAGTGCGCCAGGCGTTCG
The DNA here is from genome assembly GCF_052166695.1 of Serratia sp. CY76391. Taxonomy (NCBI): domain Bacteria; kingdom Pseudomonadati; phylum Pseudomonadota; class Gammaproteobacteria; order Enterobacterales; family Yersiniaceae; genus Serratia; species Serratia sp. CY76391. The sequence continues at coordinate 10,943 of NZ_JBJNOJ010000006.1, read as the reverse complement.
ACATCCTCACGTTCATACTCTTTGATGAGCGACATGTACTGCTTCTCCAGCGCGTCGTCCGGACAAAAGCGGTTGTGTATTGCTATCGCGCCGCACTGAACAAAGTCAGAAAAGACCTTGTACCGGTGATGGTAGCGTGCCGTTTGGCCAAAGAGGCCGATGAATTGGGTTTGTGCTTCAGTAAACGTCAGCATGGTGAACTCCATTAACAAAAGGAGTTCACCCGCCGTGGGAAAACTCCCCCACGGAAAAAAAAGGCCACCGAGATAGCGGTGGCCATAGGTTAGTGCTTCAGCAAAAAACGGTGATTAGCCGGCTGCTGCATTCGGTGACAAGGGAATAGAATCTTTGTCGGCGTAGGTCAGGTGGATCACCTCACCTTCCTCAACCTTAGCCGCTATTCGTCCACCGTCGACATGCTCGCCGCGGTCGTAGCGATCGTAGCCGCTGCGTTCCGCATCAGGCATATACCAGGTATGTTCCACCTGGCAGCTAAACAACTCAGACACTCTCCCGATAACCTCACCGGCCGGCGGGTACCACGGAGAATCGAAGTGTACCGTCAACGTATTGATGCCATCACGTACGCAACCGACATTATGGCCGGCCGGCCACTCGACGCCGTATTGCCGACCATAGAGATCAGTGGAGGTCGGCACATCACGCAGCAGCCCGCCTGAGCCATTCAGTTCAGTTGCCAGTCGCGTCGGGAGCAACATCAGCATATCGCATGGCGCGGTATACTCAGGCATCACGCCCAAACGTTCCCAGCAAATGCCGGCATCGATGTCAGGGCTCACCCCCACCAGTCCGAACCAGTCCGCATACTGGCGCGACAGTACATCCGCCATATGCGCCTTCGCGACGTTGGGGATACTTTCCCATTTCACCGCATCGATACCCGACTGGCGGTAGAGTCGCTCTATCAGGCGAATGTTCTCACCCGTTAACGTTACATCTGCCTTCAGCAACCAGAACCAGTGTTCAAAGGCCAGATTCTGAGGCGATGCAATTCCCGGCTGCGTTAACAGTGCCGGGTAAGGCACATAAACACCGGGTTTTGTCGTCGCCGGCTTCAGTATGCCGGCACACCCGGCCAGGAACAGCCGGCAGCTTTGTTGAACAGCATGACGGTAGTCAGGAACAACATGGCCATTGACCCATTGCTGCAGTTCATCAACAAAAACGGATTGGCCAGTGATCACTAAACGGTTACTGCACCAGTTCGACATGGTCGTTCTCCTCTTCTTACAAGAAAAAAGAGGGAGCTTTCCCCAGCGGGGGAAAGTCTCCCCCGTTGGGTTAGGTGTTACCTCATGATGGCCAAGACGCTGATCCTGTCCTTAGTGGGCTTGCTCGCCATAGTGAGCCCGGTATACCTGATGTTCGTCGCCATTAGCGACCAATCCCAGCTGTACCAATATTCCGCGCTCCCAGGAGCCCGGCCGTCGGCTACCATCGGCGATACTCGCCAGAATGTAATGGAGCAGGCCCTCGACATTCTCAAGCTGAACAGCGGCGCCACAGGTCTGCTGAAGCTTCAGCATGTAGGCCAGTTCGCTGGCAATCTCAGGGTCAACGGTTACCTGTAGCCCCTTGTTGGTGGCTTTAGTCATCGGTTATCTCCTGTTCTGTTTCACCGATCACGCCCAGCTCTTCCACCTGGCGCAGATACGGTGATGATGAGGTAAAGGGATTGGCGCCAAGGCGTACCAGGTGGTATTTATCCACCAGGTTGTTGATCGCCTCAAACGGCCTCACTCCCGCTTCCTGTAAAGCCATCACGCACTCCGCTTCACACAGATCGGTATCGTTTAACGCCAAGCCAAAATATTTGGCCAGTAACCTGCCGGCAATGGTCTGCCAGTAACGTTGTTCAATCGTCATCACCAGACTCCTCATGCCGCAACGGTTGGATCGGTTGTCATCGGGTCCGCCAGGAGCTTCAGCAAAAATTCTGACGCCTCACGGGCCTGTTTGGCCGCACGAAACAGCGCGCGCTTATCTTCACGCAATACCTTGAGCCAGTGCTCAAGGTAGCTGTCGTGCTGGATGTCACCAAAGACGCCAAGCTGCGCGCACATAAAAGCACTGCCCAGCTCGGCCACCAGTTCCTCAAACGCGTATACCGGGTCGCCGAACCGCCGGGAAGAAGACGTGATCCCTTCCCGGTTAAGCCGTTTAGCATGGCCGGTGCTGTGCACCAGTTCATGCAATAACGTTGACCAGTAATCCGCCTCAGTCCGAAATTGCTGAGTCTGTGGCAGGACAATCTGGTCTCGGAGCGGGGAGTAAAACGCCCTGTCCTGGTAGACCTGTTCAACCCGAACACCGCAGGCCTCAACGAGGGTGTTAACCTGAGCCTGCGTTTTCGCATCAACCAACGCATCACCCTCATCCGTCTCGGTTGCCGGCATAACGCCGACAACGGTCTCCGGGAGGTTGTCGCATTGGGCAACGTTAAACAGGTACAGCGGCTTCAGCATGGGTATTCGCGTCTTCAGCGGTTTCCCCTCTTCGTCAAACAGCTGCCGGCCATCAGCATCCTCCACCTGCTTATCCCAGGGTTTGAATACCACAGCCTGGGTTGCCGTTTCGCCGGCACGTACATGGCCACCGACGGCTTCCGCCTGCTTATAAGTCAGCCAGCGATTGGAGTGAAAACCGCGTTCTTCCGCAGCTATCCACAGCAGCAGCACATTTACGCCGCTGTAGTGGTAACCCGTCGTGCCGTTCTGCGGCATGACGGACCCGGTATAAATCCGGTTCCGGTCAGTCCGCCATGGCTTGCGCCAGGGTAAGGTGCCACGCTCGATGGCGCCGATGATGTTGTCCGTGACCTGTTGGTACAGGTCTTGTCGTTCGCGACGGGCTTTTGCCGGCCGGCGTGATGGTGATGTTTTCTTCATGGAATGCTCCTCAATGAAAAAGGCGCATTCCTCCCCTGGCGGCGAAGAATACGCCCCTGGGGACAGGAAAAGTGGTTAGAGAGCGGGGTAACGCAGCGCCCCTTTCGGATTCACTGTGTCAACACGCTGTTTCAGCCGTTCGAACAGAGCCAGGTAATCAGCCCGATCGGCGGGCTTTGCCCGTTTGCAATCGGTATGACAGGCCGTGGCCAGCAGATTGATGGCCCGCTCACGCCAGTGTTTAAACTCATCCTGGCTGACGCAGACCGAGTAATGGACCTCGGCCAGCTGCAGCATGCGCGCGGTCACCCGCCGATAATCGGCGACACACACCCAGTTAACCGTGGCAACGTGCATATAGACCGTTTCGGGTAACAGGTGGATCCAGAGCTCATGGCCTTGCGACAGTATTCGCTCGATACAACTGTCGTTCAGCATCAGCTCCTCGCCAAAGTCGTCGCCGCCGGCAAGCTGCCGGGACGTTTCATACCAGGCAGCATCCTTGTCAGGATGACACCCGTCAGCATACGCCAGGTGCTTGATACGGCCGGAGGCGTTTCGCTCGCCCACGGCCGGCATCAAATAGACGCCATTATCTTTGGCCAACACCAGCGCACACTGATTGGCGCGCACTTCAGCCACGACGGCGCGCAGTTCTGCAGGGTTAAAATGCAACATGGTAAGTCTCCTGAGTTGCGGAGACAGACTTCCCCGGGAGGGAAAGCCCCTCCAGGGAAATGAAACGTTATGGTCAGTGTGGTGGTGTTACCACGAAGCCCGGAAGTAAAGGTGGTCCCGACTGAAATCAAAACTGGCAAGAACGTTGTTAACGTACGCCTTCAGTAAATCGACTTGCGTCCAGTAAATACCGCCGTAGTCACGAGATTCAGAAGGAAACTCATCATGGCAGTTCGCTTCATTCAGCCGCGACAGACACAAATCCAGCATCTGGATGTCATTGCGGTCGAACGCCATCAGCTCACCGCTTTTGACGTCGCCGACACTGTTGGCTACCCAATGCATCAACGCAGTAAACCCGCGAAAATGACAGGTGTGAGCCAGCAGCGGCGGATGGTAGTGGTTACACATTTTGTGGTTGTATATTCGCGGCGCCTGCGCACAATCACCGCCGTCCTCCAGCCACGCTGGTGAACACGGCACCCAGTCGCCGACGGGTGTCCAGTCGCCGTTTACCGGCAACATCGGATAGTCAGCCTTACGCTGACGGAAAAAGTTGATATCAAGTCCCATGGGTCACTCCTCTCGGTATACGGACAGGAGCTCCCCTGCAGGGAGGCCCTGCCGGGTGAATTAAAAATCGCGACTATGCCGCCGAATGCGCCTGATTCAGACGCACCGCCAGCACTTCATCCATGCCGACAATAACGCGCCAGCGACAAAGCAATTCATCGGGATCATCGTTATGACTGCTATACCCTTCCAAATGGTAAAGAATGGAATCATCAGCCAGTGCCGCCTCATCCACTTCACCCGGAGCAAGAAGTTCCGGGCGTTTAAGGTGGTGGCGCAACCAGAGCAGTGGTAACTCCCATCCTGGATTTTTGGAAAGTTTGGAGTCGTTCCGCTCTATCCGTACAGAGCCAGGGCACAGGTTATGAATCAGTATCAGAACCAGTCGGTGAAAAAAATCAGGGTGCTGAAAGAACCCCACACGTTCTTTGACGTAAGCCACCGGTTGCATCGGGATATTTTCCTCTGCTCCCGGTGATACACGTAAACCAGCCGTTTCGAAGATCATGCCATCAAACAGCTGACCGGCTTCCGTGATACCTTCTGGCCGGGCCTCTTCCGGCAACAGCCAGAACACCTCGGTCACCGCCAGGGTGAAATCAATCCATGCGTCCTGGGATGGTGTTGCGACAAAATAAACGTTCATACTCACGATAAATCCTCCGGTAACAAAAAATTGGGGGGATTTATCCCCCGGACGGGAATAAATCCCCGTCAGGGTGTGTGTCTGTCAGGCTGCCGTGCCGATCACCAAACCTCGAGCTCGCCAATCGCAATGTCGGCTTCGACATCGCGCTTGCCTTGCTCCACGGCCTGCGCCCAATAAGACGCGTGAATATCTTTGCTCAGTGTATCCAGGCGAGCCATAAGCGCTTGCCCGTTAGCGGAAAGTGTCGATATATAGCCGTACTGCATGACCAGCAGGAAACCACCAAAGGCCTCTCCCGCATTGATAGCGGCATTTTCCACATCATTCAGCTCAGTGGGATTTTCACGTTCAAGACCCAGTCCCAGACGCTGGCAAGCCCGGATACTCATGAGCTTGCCTTCAACCAGGCAAAGGAAATGAAACGCATCAAGCGCGGTTTTTAAGTCAAGTACGTTGGGTAACGGGGTATGCATCGATAAATCCTCCATAACATAAAATGCCGAGGGATTTATCCCCATAACGGGTTTAAATCCCCGTCAGGGTATTAAGTGAGTAAACTGACCGCTCTAAAAGCGGTAACGCAGTCTGGCCAAATGCTCAGCATGTTGACTGGCGAGTCGGTAAGCTTTTCTGCGCTCGGTATGCTTGCAAGACAGCACAACATGGGTGCTTGCGTAGGTGTATTCGCCTTTGTACCAACCTTTGCGCAGCGTCAGTAACGCGCTGACCGAACCATCATCACTGCAGATAACATGCGCGCGAACGGCAAAATTACCGGCTGCATTGACGTACCAGTCAGTAAAACGCGGCGGCGCCATGCGAAAAGGTATTCGCTGGACAGCCGATTTGACACGGTGCAGGGTTGAGAAGAAATCAGGAACAACTGAAGAAGTAAAAGAAGACATGGTGTTTCTCCTGTAAAAAAGGGAAACACCGCTCCCAAGGGAAAGGTATTTCCCTTGGGATTTGATTGCGTCACGCACAATCATCATAGGTAAGAAAGTTAAGCCTTGTTCATCAAAACTACGATGACATCTACTCTCAAAGGCGGGCAGATGTACTACACCGTAAACGGCGTGCTTCCTTTCAAGCTACGGAAACGTTTTTTGCCACTACCCGAAGGCGATCCTCACAAGTGACAGGATCATTGGTGGCTGTCGACTGACAGCTAGGTCACCCGAAGGCGCTCATCACAGACCCATTGAGCATTGGTGGTTGTCCGAAGACAACGAGTAAGCATGTTTATTTTCCGAGCAAATCGCTGATCTGTCAAGAGACCATGAACACCTGTTTTTGGAATAATATTTCCTATTATCCTAATAACATAACGTCTCAGCACCATTATTATTTCGAGGTCGCAGCCCTGTGAGAGCTGCGACCGTTATGCACAAACCATCATATTCACGCATACAATTGATAAAATTTTAAATTAATAAAATCCCGCATACTAAATGCAATTAATCCGTTACTCCACATCACCTTTGAAATAGACTTGCTTAATATAACGACCTCGACCATCACCATGGCCCAAATCCATCGATACCAATGCCTCTGCTTCTACACGACTCATTCCATTTTTAACATGATAAGTCACCGCATCACGTGAATACGCGTATCGCAAACTATGGGGAGCATCTTTCCCTGTCATTCCAGCTTCACGAACAATATTTCTGTACCGTTCTATTGCTGTATGCAATGAAGGCTTATCAATCAGTTTCCCATTGTGTTCATCACAATGTTTTATTGCCGCCTCTAAAATAGATAAAACCTTCTCACGATTAAAAATGGTCGTATCACGAGGACGACCTCCTTTCGTGCCAAACACAACCCGAACACGCTCGTCTCCATTAATTAAAGCCTGTCGCCATGTTTTTACTGACTTTGCTGACTGAACCGTTTCTTCCGTTCGCAAACCTACATAGCGAGACAACTGAACACCCAATGCTACCCCTGCATCTTTTTTTATGACGTGATTGATGACAGCAGTTAACTTTTCATCCGAAATAGGGGCTTTTTTTCCATCACGGTTAGCACCTGAAATCCCTAAAGCCTGGTTACTCAATTTCTCATGGTTGGGATCAGCCAGTTTATTCCGCCCCGCAGCTGACATGATTGAGCGCACAGCTGCCATCTCGTTTTGCAATGTGCGAAGCGATATATTTTCAGCCTGCCGGCTATGAACGTACTTTTCGATATGAGTGGTCTTGATGTGTTTTACATCCCGAATTTGAATATTTAACTTTGCCAGACGTTCAGAAAAACGGTCTGCAATTCTGGAACGGTCAGCAACGGTTTTAAAACTCCCTCGACCCTGACGAGCAAGCGTGACAAGTTGTTTTCCCAGCTGTTTACCGAATCTGGACATCTTAACATCTCCAATGGGATACACGTCCTTCTGCTTTAAAAGAAGCAGACGGATCTGTACCTCAGTAATTTCAACCCCGACGACACGGTTGCTTTTGCGCTTCCTGCGTCTCGACTGGTATCTGTGCATCGGGGCGGCGAAATGTTGAGTTCTTGCGAGGCACCCCAGATCCCTGATCCGTTTGCTGCTAATGCAGAGCTGACTTTCATCAAGCTGCCTCCAACACTACTGTTCGTAGTGTCGCCATCGATACCGAGTCGATTTCCTCCTTTTAGATAGTGAAACGTTCAAAACGGTGTTTTCCGTCGTAATTACGTTGAAGTGAATGAGTGTTTAAACCGTACTGACACAGACTACATGTTGGTCAGATGGTAGTTAAACGTTGAAAGCCACGTCGTACGTGGGTTGAGACGTTATGCGCTACGCGCGTCACTTGGTAGTGTCTTCGCCACTTCACAAGTGACGCGCGCTCCTCTGCTCCTAATGAGACTCACGTAAGCGGCCAAATGTACCAAATGGCCTTATACGTGCGTTCAAAAGTCGCATCGTCAGCAACACGTCATAAAGGCCTTAACAGCTTTAAAGAAGTAAGCGATATCAGTCTGTTGCGACTAAATTCTTCAGGCAAGGACTGCCAGATGTAGATGTGTGCCAAGCTAAGAGGCCATGGCATTGTGATGACTTTTCAGCAGCCTTAACCGCCCCGAATACTACGTTATGCAGGCGATATCTGCTCCCAAAGGCGGACAGATGTACCACACCATACTTGGCGTGCTCCCTCTCAGGCTACGGAAGCTTTCTTTTGCCATCACCCGAAGGCGATCCTCGCAGATGGCCAGATCATTGGTGGCTGCCTATCGACAGCAGGGTCACCCGAAGGCGCTCATCACGGACCCACTGAACATTGGTGGTCGTCCGGAGACGACAGTACAACGGGATTAGCTTAAGCGATCCATTTGAGTACAGTCAATTATATTTAGCCGCGCACTTTTTCTCTTGTATTGATAACGCCTGTGATTATTGTGAGTTGTAAGAGTGATCTGATATTAAAAGAAGAACATTAACTTTAGTTACAATATCCGATTTAGATAATAATAGTGAGGCGACTCTAAAACCCAAGGAAACATAATTATAAAACCATTAAAAACCTCAATAAAAACAGAACGGACAACAACAGAAAACCAAAGATTTACATCTGAATATTAACCAGAAAGAGAATAAAAACCATCTATTTATTTGCAGTAATAAAGGGGCTCATAATATTGTCACACTCACTTCCAGCATGAAATAACACAAAATACGTATAACTAATCAGATTAAATCTTACTTTTCCATTTCCAACCTTAAGAAAAACTGCAACATTGGTAATAGTTACACTCCCTTCACTAATAGCCACCAAACCATATAACACCCAAACAAGATTACAAAAAATCAGTTATTAAGTCTAAGCTCGACAACTATAAACATCCTTACGACCCCAGACACTCATAGAGCAACATGCTCTCACGTTGACATTGCCGCCCCTAAGACACATACTTCTGACTATCAACTTAAATAGAACAGTAAAAAATCAATTAAGATACAATCAATTAATTTTACAATGTTGAGTTTGGCAATCACATTATCACTTACAACATCAATTCACCTTCCCTCTCTCATAGAAAGCGTATAAAAAACATATTCACCTGATTACCACCCTTTATCTTTAACACTATTTCATTCCTTCGCAAACCACCAAGGTAATCAACAAGAAAACAAAAATGCAATATTAACAACAGCAGGTATAGCACTACTCCTATCAATTTGGCATTTTACATACCAATGTCCATCTTCCAATAACATCTGAAATATACGCTCATTAATTTTTTCAATAAATCAGTTCTGTGTCGGCCTGTCCGACTGAATAAGCCGCAACCCCACCATGTTCAAAAGCCCATTGATCCGGCACCTGGCAGGTAAATTCGGCCCTTATCGTCGTCGCCGGATAATGATGAAACAGTGCAATTCTATCCAGAATACGTGTCACCTGAAGACTTGAAATTTACGACATCACCTGAAATTATTTCAAACCCTAGCAGATGATAAACACCTGCATTAATGTAAAGCCCTTCACGCCGCAGAATCTTCCATATGCACCGGTAGCCAAAACGTCTGCGCCCAAGTGTCAATTCAGTGATACATTCAGATAAGCGAGCATCAACTGCCAGCCGCGGTGCTTCATGACAGCATGTTGACATAGACCGGCTAGCACACCCATCGCGTCACACATCACTCCCACTGCTTCCCGCTTCTGGTCTATCGTCAGTACTTTAATCCCCAAAGCCACCTGAAGCGCCTCCTTGCAAGCAACTTCTGCAGGCGAGTGTTCCCTTCTTCGAGAAGTCTTCAAACGTTTAACATCTGGCACTTCCATGCCGCCAAACTTTTTACGCCAAGAGTAGTAAGGCGGCGTCGGAGATGGCATACCTACGGCAGAGTTCACTGGCTGTCCCCCGGATTCAGCCTTGCGGAGAACACTGATGATATGTTTATCGGGAAAACGCTCCATCATGGGACGTCCTCATGTTGCTTATGAAGACATTACTAACATCGGAGTATGTCAATCAATGAGGAATCTAGCCACAGCATCAATGAATGCATTTGCGATTCCCCCCATTCATTTAAAAACTTGCATAATACCATATTAACCACATTCGCTAGCAAAAAATTAAATAATCGTATACTTGCCCACAAATCAAATGCACTACACATAACAAAAACAAACAATTGACAATAATAATTACATCTGGTAGTAACTAAAAACCCAATAGTAAGCAAGAGGTACTACCTATAATGAGTAAACGCTTGTATCTCACTTACAAGGAGGTTCAGCAGATTTTTAAGGCCACGGCAGGCGCCAAACACTGCATACGAGACCGCTGCATGATCCTAATGTGCTTCATTCATGGCTGTAGAGTCAGTGAACTCATCGGGCTAAAAATGACAGATATTGATTTTTTGAGTGGGAAGATTTATATCCGGCGCCTCAAAAATGGTCTCAGCACCACTCACCCACTACTTCCCAGGGAGTTATCTTTGCTCAATAAATGGCTAGTTCTACGCCACATGTATAACAAAAAAAATAACGAATGGTTATTTCTTTCCGTCCATGGGAAACAACTGACACGCCAAGGGTTCTGTAAACAGCTCCACCTATACGGGCAACGGGCCGGGCTCAATCTCCAAGTTCACCCACATATGCTACGTCATGCATGTGGGTACGAATTAGCTGAACAGGGATTAGATACTCGTCTGATCCAAGATTATCTAGGGCATCGAAATATACGCCACACAGTGCATTACACAGCAAGCAATGCAGCTAGGTTTGCCAGCGTGTGGCAAACCGCTGTTCCCCCTCCACAAGAAGAAGAGCTAGAATCCCCATTCTTATCTTGGTAGCATCTAAGCCATCGTTTTCCGGCGATGGCTTTCGTTCGCCCCCCCCCAATATAGCGATATTTACGTCAAATCAGACTAAGTAATTGGCAGTGTGTCGTAAGTTCTATTAACTATAACACGTTTTACTAGATGTGGACTGCCCCCACGACCGTAGACATATCCTGTCCTCACGACGAGGCCTGTTCAAAGGCCTCCGGACTGACACCGCCGAAGTGGCTGTGACGCAGGGCCCGGTTGTAGAACACTTCAATGTAATCGAAGATATCTGCCCGAGCCAGATCCCGAGTTTTGTATATTCGCTTCCTGATGCGTTCTTTTTTTAGTGAACTGA
>NZ_JBJNOJ010000005.1:0-270378 GCF_052166695.1 Serratia sp. CY76391 | reverse complement strand
CTCTGCCCCCTTGCGCCGTTGGCATGTGTGAACGACACAGCAGAACATGCAGCCATAGCAACAATAGCCACCAGCAGCAGCGAATTGACCACCAGCCGCGTCCTTTTCTTGTTCATGAATTTTTCCTTGCCTGAAATAAAAAAGGCCACACCGAAGTGCAGCCCTGAATGGGTGCCAGAGTACGTCTGGCGGCGTATGCCCTGCCGGTGATAGGGTCGATTTGCGAAAGCAACCATTAACAACAAAAGGAGCAATAAATGAGTGAAACAAATAAACCAGCCGAAAACATCAAGCCGCAGCCGAATCAACAGGAAAAACCGGCTCCGGCACCAACACCACCTCGCGAACGAAATCTTAGAACGGGAACATTTATGGTTGCCGATTCCCTGGATCGTTTCAAAAGAAAAGATAAGTAAGTGCTGACACGATAAGTGCACAAATGGGGGTAAGGATTGCCGCAATTCTTACCCTTTCAAGTTCGCGACCTATCCTGACATTCTCTTTCTTACCCAACTCGGCAATGCTGGTCAGATCTGCAAGACGGTAGCGCCTGAGAATGCTGAGCGTCGAATCTTTTCCGGTAAAACCTTTCTTCTTAAAAGATTCGTAATCTGCGAGACCGAATCCTTTGTAATCATCATGATATAAAGCGTAAGGGGTAGATGACACCAATGCCCTCTGCCTGACAGCCAGCACTCGCAGAACAAGATAGATAGCGCAGAATGCCCAATACACAGCAAAAACAGCCATCCCCACACTAAGAAAGTCAACACGCAGTCTTTGCGTTAAGAGAAGGAATGAGGAACCCACGCCAACAATTAACAGACTCAAGAGTTTTTGCCCATTCTCTTTATTGAGCATGTTCGACTGGTGTATCCCCCTTATGCATTCCTCCCCATGTTTCTCCAGAAAATCGACCAATTCATCGTCGGCATCCAGAAAATAATCATCAGGTAAATAGCTCATCATTATCGTCTCGAAAGTTTTCCAGTGAAAAAATTTTACGCCCCAGCGACAAAAAAGCCCCGCGTTATGCGAAGCTTTGAAATGGTTGCATTCTTCAATAATCAGAGGCGGTGGTTAGGCATGGATTTGTCTATCGCAAGATTTATCAAAGCCTTAATGGCAGCGCATACTTCAAAAAATCCACCATCATCACCAGACACCAAGAAATGTGCCATTTCATTTCCGTCACCAACATTCACATTAAGTTGTGCATGGTCGTACCAAAGCGAAACACTAACACCCTGCCGATAACCTCCAGTAAGTGGATGGTCATCAAGAGTGGTAGCTATAGCAAAGTGCAAAATATAATCGTCATCCATCGTTAGTTGTGGAGGACGACACATATCAAACTCACCGTTTTTGGTATCCCACACCCCCATTTCAACATAGGGATGTGAATCCCCCTTTGAATCAACCCACTCTATAGATGGGAGTGAAAGAGAGTCCCCGTACTCAAAAAGAAGTTTTCGAGCCATGTTTTGAAGCTTCCGCCGCAAATCCCACTGAGCCCTCCCTAACTGCAAGTGTTTTTCTTTTAACTCATTGAATGTAATTGACATGCTTTTTTCCAAACAGTTTTCAACACGAATATGCATGCTTATCACCGAGAGGCTAAGTTTGTGAATATCAAAAAAGCCCACGCATATGCATGGGCCTGTAGTTGTCGCGATGTCGCGGTGCGTAATTGTCGCCTGCGGCTCTCCTCCCGCTGAAATTCACCACCAGCGGCTGAAATCTGCCCCACACATACTATCTTCGAGGTCACCTGCCCCTTCCTCATCATCTCCCGGCGAACGTCCGGGTGATTGAAGTCGGTAGCCGCCATGCCGTTATCATCGATGGTGAATCTCCCGGTGTTCTCATTAAGAAGGCGAGTGAGCCGTTTCCTGGATCTTCATGTCGAGTCATTGCCCGTAGTTTGGAGAGCCAGCTGATTAAATGTGAACACAGTACAATAAAAAGGATATTTCAGAAGAAATACCCTTTCGTGACTTTACAAACAGGCTTGGTTTTAGGTGTCAACTGTACGAAAAATTCTTACAATAGACATTATTGACAGGAAACACCAAAGAACTAGTTCCCTAGTTTCCCGATGTATACATTTACTTCTTCCGGTGGCCCCTTATCAGGTACATATTTATTAAACATGTTCTGCCCGTGACCATCGTGGACATACGAAATATAATCTTGTAAGGAATAATTGGGCTGACTGGCATCATCCGACCAACTGGTTGGCTTAACTGTTACGTCCGATGTCCACCCATCATGTTCAAAGACGTCAGTCCTGCCGTGTCGCCAACGCACCAAAAGTGTGGCCGCTACCATACCATTGCGTGCAGGAACATCCAAATACCAAGTATCCCATTTATTACTATTGTCGCAAGCAAAAATGCCGTTCTTATCACGTATCACGAAGGAATACAGCCCTCCATATGGTTGAATGGTTGTCGCATCCATCGGTAAATTCCAATCAACCATGCATGTGCTGAGGTCACCCCAAGGAATACCCTTTTTATCATGAATAGCCTGAGGGCCAGATAGAACAACCGGTACCGAAGTCGTATTATAGAACGTAACTTTGTAACTGGTATCAGCCCAGCATCCTAAAGATGCAAAAATAAGGGGCACTCCGAGAATCCATCGCAAAACATGTAATAATCGTAACTTGCTAAAATAATTCCCCATGATAAATATCTCCGATAGAATTTCAATGTACTGCAAATAGCAACCAGTTGGTGGCTTGCTGATTCCCCCCCCACGCCACCTACTGAGCTAAAGGTCTGGGTGCCGGTCTTTCCTGGCTGTCAATTCAACACCAGAATAGCAAGTGAGAGCAGGCCATAAACCGGCTCACGCAGAAAATATGAACGGAAGGATAATACCGCAAGCGTTTTTTCTCGCTGCAGTTCGCTTTATGTTGTGATGCCGGAAAGGTATGTTGCATTTCACTACCAATCATTGCCAACCTTCAGCTAAATACATGGGAGAAAATATGAGGCTTTTTGAAAAAATAATTGTCTGGATCGCCGTGTTAACTCTGATAGTTGGATGGTTTGTCTTCACGTTACATAACAATCATGCTATCGCCCATTTGTGTATCCAAGGCCCCACAAGTGTATAAAGTCAGCGTTGCAGTGCTGGGTGCCTCCCAGTGAGCCGTTGGCCAGCCACCGTGGCTCGTGGTCTTTTAAGCAAATTCCTGGTTGAATTGCCGCTGTTTCACCCCGACGCATAGTGGGATTCACTGCAACAGCAACACACTCAAGCAGGGAGATTAGAATAATCAAGCACAATTTTTAACCAATCGATTCGCCAGTAAAAAACTAAACCACAAATCATTGCCTTCCATCCCCTACCATTGCTAAGTATTTGGCAACAATTAGGGGGGACTAATGAAATTATTTTGGATAGTGATCGGTTGGTGTGTGGTGCTGATACTCATCGTGAGTTGGTTTATGTATGTCATCTATGACTATGACGTCACAAGCTGATGGACAAGCTTTCGGAATAGAAAAGCTGCCGCAATTAGCCAGAACGGTAAAGATGCAGTTTATTCCGGCCGTTACTTCACACCGAAGGGCACACTCAGATACCCCCCCCACCAAGGGATGCGATAGTGCCTATCAACTGAATGTGCCCTTCTGGTGCGCTTTCCAGCCACTCCGGGTTATCCCATCTTCGCAGGCTGAAAAGCAATTTTCTTGAGCGGTCAGCGGGAATCGAACCCGCATCATCAGCTTGGAAGGCTGAGGTAATAGCCATTATACGATGACCGCATTGGTCCGCCATCGAGGCCTCGACCCCCGTACCTACAACTTAATGGTCGTTGCTCTTCCTGCTGAGCTAATGGCGGAAAAAAGTCGCCCATCTTCAGGCGACAATCAAAACAAGGAGAGCCCAATGTCACAACGCGGCGAACTCTAAGCATGTGAGATTATGAAGGTAAATTAGCAACGTGAAAAAACCTGATGGTCATCACAAAATTTTACCCCCCCCCCCCCCACCGAGTATACTACCTACCGCTCCTTGAGCTTCGGAAAGCAAAAAACCCCGCACTATGGCGGGGATACTGGTGATGTAAGAAATATATTTATAATTATAGGGTGCGAGCACAAAGCCGATTATCTCGATGCTCGGGCAGCAGATTACCAGACGATTCAATATTGTAAATATCCTGGGCTTGATTTATGAGTGATGTGTTAACTGCATCACTTTAAAATGCAACACCTTTACCCCATAACAACAAGCAACTTCTCTCAGCCTCGAATTTCTCTGCCAGCTTATTTTCGTCAGGCAGTAGCGCCCAGGTGATATAGAAATCGTGAGGTGTCATTTCTCTACCCATCCAAGGATAAATGCCAACGTGATAAACCTCGCCATCCTCTTCACGAGCACGGACAAATCCATCATGCCAACCGTCGCAGGGATTGAGAACCAGCACCGCACGTCCATCAAGGTCAGCGGTCGGTAATTCGCTCGCAGGTCGGAATACAAGACTCTCGGTTACGTGCTTTGACATTTCTGGGCTCCAGATACGCAAAAACCCGCACAATGGCGGGTTGAGAAAGTGACAAAGGGCACCATTTCTGATGCCCTTTCACAGGAGCGGTGGCTTGTCATCGCCTTTTCCCCGCGCCTGGCTTCCCGTTACCAGGAAGTCTCGCAAGTCCCCTAAGGGTACGTAACTAGTATTTATTACCGCAGTTATTAAGTCAACGAGTATCTGGCTTAATTTTACAGAGTGAGATGCTTCATCCCCATACCGCAGAGTACAGCTTTTTTAATAAAATCAAAATCTTCTTCTGAAATTACAGGAATAACGTAATCACGCCCGGCAACCGTTCGCACCTTGTATCGGTCCAGGCGGTCGATAGAAACAGTGGTAACCATGTCGCATTTTGCCCAACACAAAATCTGTGACTTATCAGGCAATGGGTTGACCGATATTTGGTGATGACAATCCCGTGCTGGTACAGGCTGGGTCGTACTGAGCGGCACGACAGTAACCAACTTATTGTTGTATCGATTTCGGGCAATCACAACCACTGGCCTGATTTTTATCATTTCTGGCGCGACGAAACCAGAGAAGTCGCACATGACAACATTCCGGGTTTTAGGCTGGAACTTTAGGGCCATTTATCATCCGTCTCAGTTCAAAAGTATGACAGCAATATTACCCTATACGCCATGAACTCCGCGACCTCAACGCATTGCGTTAAAAAACAAAACCCCGCCATTTCTGGCGAGGTTCCGATGATAAGCTGTGTGGCGTAGAAACCACTCTTAGCAGATTATCCCGCCTTTTGGAATTCCACAAGCTTTTTCATTGCGGGCGGATAAACATTTTCTTTCTGGCAGTACCTGTCCATTTCGAGCGGGACATTCAACGCTGCCAGGCAACCATCGATAAAGCCCTCTGCCGCCTGTAGGCGCTTCAACACCTGCGTGTGCGAAATCCCCAGCTTGTCGCCAATGGTGCGCACCGGTATGCGGTGAATGTAATTCCACTCCAGTAGCGTACTCAGGTACGGGTCTTTTTTCTTCAGGCACGCAACCGCCGAATTAACGATCAATCCGTCGTCGTCGCAGCACGCCGGCCGAGATTTTCCCGTTGGCGGTAGCAGCCCTTTGAACCCACCAGCGATCGGCGAATAATAAACGCCAGCTCCTTCATTGGCAGCCCATGCGCCGTACCGCTCTAAAACAAGTTGGATATCACGCATTGTTCGCCCTCTTCGATTCGTGTTTTGCCTTCATCATCGCCGTCATAACCACCAGCCGACTGAACGGCATGTGTAATTCCTCCAGACGCTTCATCCACAACGCCACCGGCCCTGTGTATCCGCCATGTGCTGCGCGGATGTATTGGGCGATGGTGTGCTCGTCTTCGTGGGTTAGATTCATGCCGCCACCTTTTTGTAGAAAACCAACTCACGAACCTGATCGCCATTCATGAGCATATCGTTGAAGTCGTTGTGGTCGGGCCAGCGGACGCTGACCGAGATCAGGTCGTTCTTGGCAAGCAGGTTCGCATGCGCGCATTCAAAGGCCGCCGCCTGTCCGGTCGCTGAGTGCGCATCCATGTCGGCGAAGACGATGAGATGCTTAACGCCGGCCGGAACACGGAATTTCTTCATGAACGTGCTGTTGATGGTCGCCCAGGTATTGACCCCGTAAATCTGATAGCAGGAGAGCGCCGTCTCGATCCCTTCCGCTACACCCATAGTTGACGCCACCGGAAACATGCGGATGGCCACAGAGCGGGCATGGTCAAGGTATGTTGGTTCCTGAAGGGAGTTGAGAAGCTTGGCGCTTTCGCCGATGTCTGCTTTTCGGTCACCATCCAGCAGTGTGCGATGCAGATAGCAGAGCTCACCCTTGTCATCGGTCGCCAGAGAATAGAGCGCCTGGAATACCCGGCCAGCATGGCGCTGACGTTCGCAGAAACGCACAGCGTCAGTTGGAAGGCGATTTATGCCGCGCTGGCGCAGGTAATTCGCGGCGGTCGTGCCACGAAGCCCGACCATCTTCGAATATTTGCTGATAACACGTTGGCGCTTCTTCGCTGCCGTACTATTGACCGGTACGTTCAGATGTCGGTAGCTGTTGCCAATGAGCTGATCGATCTCCACACACAGCGCCGAAAAAGATTTGCCCTGCGTCAAAGTGAGCAGCTTCATGCCGTCGCCGCTGCCGCAGGTGCAGATCCAAGTTCCCTTGCCGTCGCCGTCGTCTATGCGGAACTTTCCACGGGCGCTACAGACCGGACACTCTCCCTTGTAGTGGTTTTTGCCCGTGATTGGCGGCAGCCCAAAATATTCAAAAATCTCGGCCCAACGGCCTCTCGCTGCTTCAGTCGTCTTCACACTGCTTTCCTCAAATGTTTGCGCATTTCTTCAAGATGTTTTCTGGCGCCAATAACTTTCATCGTGGTAGTCGGGATTTCGGCGCAGGGTTGCGATGCTGTGGATGCAGATTTCTCACGCCCCCTAGCAAATTTGATCTGCTTGTGCTTGATGAAGCTGTTGACCTCCGGGGTGATCTCCATGGGGAAATCACTCAGGTCGTTCGGCCACTCGCCGAACTTGTCGTGAAAGGTGTGTTTGCACCAGCCGTCGCTGATCGGTTTACCCATCGATGCTCGCTGGCGTTGATAGAACTTGATTTGGCTCCACCACTGCTGTTTGTCGGATTTGGTGAAGGTGCGCTCCCCTTTGCCGAGCTTTTTCAAACCGCGCTGGGTATCAGTCTCCACATCCTGGCCGACAAGAGGTTTGAAGCCACACTTTGGGCAGACATAAACCCCTGCCGGCTTCATGTAATGGCACTCTGAGCATTCCTTGGGCATTTTTTCCTGACGTTCTTCGGCAACTTTGGCGGCCGCACTTTTCATGCCGTCGCTTTTGGAGGGCAATTCGTCGTATTCGATGGAGTCAGGGAAACCCAGTCGCAATACCGTTCCGCTATGGTCGAAAATGAGGCATGACTCTTTGCCGGGAGCTGTACGGAGACCGCGTCCAAGGGCCTGAAGCCAGCGGATCTCACTCTTGGTGGGGCGGGCATAGATGACGCAGCGCACATCGCTGTCAAAACCTGCCACCAGCACACCAACGCTGACGATAATCTTCGTGGCGCCGGTTTCGAACCGGTGGATGATTAACTGACGTTCTTCCTGCGGGGTTTTATCAACCATAACCTCAGCGTTGATGCCCACCTGGTTAAACCGCATCGTCACGAAGTTGGCGTGATCTTTGTTGACGCAGAACGCCACTGTCGGCAAATCCCGGCCGTTCTTCAGCCAGTTGTCCACGATGTCACCAACGAGATCAGCGCCGCACATGACCTCGGCCAACTGCTTTTCGTTGTAGTCACGTCCGTAATCATCGGACTTGTTGGTTTTCACGCCTTTCAGGTCAGGCTTGGTCGGTGCATAGAACTCATAGCGGCTAAGATCACCACGGTGGATCAGTTCGCTGATGGTGGTTGGTTTCACCAACTGCTGATAGTAGTTACCCAGGAACGGCGAGAAGGGCGTGCCAGACAGACCGATCACCTTCACGTGCGTTTCACGTACCAGGCGTTCAATCTCAATCAGGATTTCCTGTCGGCGCAGGTGTGCTTCATCGATAATCAGCAGATCGATGTTGTCGGGGAACTCCCGGCGGATCAGTGTGTCGGCGCTGGCGATTTGGATCTTCAGCGACGGGTCGTAACTCGGGTGTTTCTGCCAGATGAAACTAATCTCGTCTTCCGGTAGCCCATACTCAATAAAGCGCTGCGAAGTCTGGTTAATCAAAATGGTGTAAGGGGCGACGAAAAGCACGCGCTTACCCCGGCTAACGTGACCATCGGCGATGAATGCTGCCAGTCCGGTTTTGCCACTGCCGGTGGGCATGTAGACCATGAACGAGTTAAACCCCTTCCAGTCTCGGCGCAGCATGTTCAGTGCGCGTTCCTGTGCGAAATTCGGTTTGATGCTCAGCATTGTGCCCCCTTGCCGCCAGTGCGATAATCGCGTCGTGATGTGGTTGGCATAACTTCCCCTTCACATGGCTGGTTGACCTCCCTCAAGGCAACCAGCCGACCTCTAACTTCCGTTCCCGCTGTCCGATTTACTCTTCCAGAAGAAACGCCCTCGAATCGTTTAAACATCCAGCCGTCTATACCTCCAGCCATTCAATGGGATATAACCCCTAGATCGTGCTCTACCTAACCTAAGGAGTTGTCTGTTGGAAAAGGCGCTATTCCTTCCCCTGCTCCCATCCCCCCCCTTACCCCCCTCTTCCCTCTTCCCCAAAAAAAACGGATAGCGGTATAGGTGGTTAGACATTTAGCCATCCAAAACCAAACACCTTTAAGTCTGGTTATCCTCAGGGTGCTTATCGCTTCCCTGCCAGGGGCGGACTGGCCGTGTGCCCCTGCAATGCCTTGCCGTGACTTTTCACGAACAGGCGTAGCCGCGTATTGGCTTCATGCCTTGCCCGGTTCTCCTGCCGATAGGAGACGGGTTCAGCGTCAAACGCAGCCTGATAAACCTCGGCATACTTCACCGCCACTTTTCGCCGTAGCGATGGCGTTAACTGCTGCAACTGCTCTTGTATCCAACTCGCATCCGCTTGGCAGTACAGTTCGGGCAAGCCTATTTGCTGAAAATCCGGATACATTCAAACCTCCGGTAGCTCTCTGGTATGCCATGTCAAAACAGAACTGGCTGTGCCGCCACCTTGGCGGTACGTTTCTTGCCAGCTTTCCGCTCTGCCGTCGGTGTCTGCCCCTGTGCCCACAACCGTGCACGGATAAGGCAATCATCGAACGCCCCGCCTTTCTTGCTCGGCTGAGACATTCTGCGGAAGTGTTCCAGTCCGCGCTTTACCCCCCCCTCGACCACCAAAGGCGGAAAGCCCTCAGCCACTAGCGCGGCAGCGATGTGCTTCTCAATAAATTTCGCTGGGTTCATCGCTGATCCTCCGCCTGGCAGTAAACTGCCGGCATAATGGTTTTGAGGGGGTTAGGCATGGATATTGCCCTTCTCAGTTTCATGCCAAGCAGGCACATCCATGGACGGATAAAGATCTGGGCGGAGTGATTCTCCAGGAATATTCATGGCCGCAGCCCATCGAATAACCTTCGATGCGGGCACTAGCCTTTTGCCATTTGCAATGTTGACTAAGGATTTTTCATACCTGCTCTCTTCTCCTAGCAGGTTGCACAACTCCAAATAGGTAACGCCTTTTTCATCTTTGAAGCGCTTAATTGGGTTCATTTCAACCCCTCGGTTGCGTTTTGAATCACTCAATTATGGTGCTATGGTTGCAAAAGTCAACAGACTAGTCAGGCGCAATATGCAACCATGTTTAAAAACCACGCGAGGGTAACGAAATGAAATGGCATGAAAGAGCAAGGAAGGTAGCGGAGCAAAAAGGCATCTCTCACGAAGGACTTGCAGAGATACTGGGAAAGGGGAGATCCACTGTCAGTGGCTGGTTCAATGGAATCAGGGAGCCAAAGCTAGATGAAATATTTGCTATCGCAGATGCATTGGGCGTAACACGTCAATGGCTACTTTTTGGTGATGGTGAAGACAGTACAACTGAAGTAATAAAAAGCGAACTGGTTCCCGTCCCGATCCTGAATGGTTCAGGAAAAAACCGATACGAATCCATCTATGTGCCAGCAACAATGAGGGGGCGGGTTGCTTTTGAAATCAATGAAAACACAGGGATAGCAGCAGTTCCTGTTGGTGCTATCGTTGTTGTTGATAATAAAATCCCCCCTAAACATAACGACCTCGTTTTTGTAGAGACGCCCAATGGTAAAAGTGTTTTCCGGCTGATGAATGTTGGCGGTTACATGTTCTTTGGTGTTGATGATGATCGGGTGCCATTGATTCCAGTCCCTTCTCCTTCAGGGATTTCCGGGGTTGTCACATTCATCAGCATCAATCTAAAAAAGTAAATGCGAGGCAAAGGCTGGTTCTCGGTCTTTGCCCTAACAAGCTCAACATACACTCCTTCTTCCAGCCGCAGTATCTCCATCGATAGCCTCGCTCATCAGCAAAAACCCAAGACACTGTAAATATATACAGTAAAATATTTTTTTGCAAATAATTCCAAAACCACTTGCGCTTCATTTTGCAACCAACTAGGATTGATTCAATTCGAAGCAATCACATTCATTCATGCCTCACTATGAAGCGAAGCGGTTACATCATAGATGCGTGCAGATTACAGAAACAGAGGAGGTAATCAGTGGCCGGTAAACAATTCGAAAACGCCTCCTTAAACCCTGAAGATGCTATGACGTGGGTCGAGGCGATGGTAAACACCAGTATTTTTCTTCAATCCATAAATGAAAGTGGTGAGGTGATGGGTTTACTCACCATTGCATCAGACTATTTAGCAGCAGTAAGAGAATATGAAAAGGAGTTCAAATGCAGCAACCAACGATGAAGTTTTTAGTCACAGACTGCATTAATTTATCTCTTCGCACTGTGGCTTCATTACGCTCAGTAGATAATGCTGACAACGAAAAGGATGCGGAAGTTTTGCAAGCTATGGGGCTTTCGTTTGCAGTTGAATTGCACGCCAAGCTTTGTGAAATCGAAAAGTTGGTTTATCCGGGAGTGAATAAACATGAATAACTTAGTAAAGAATAAAGAAGTGGCTCCGGCACTGACGCCAATCGAACACCGGAGCCAGATCAAAGTTAATGCCTGCGTTGGTATTAATTCGATCGACAAAGAGCATAGCACAACTATTTTCCTGTTTGCATCTGTTTTACGCAGTGATCCAACGTCACGCCCTGTGATGTGGCGCATCAAGGCCACAAACGAAAAAGATGCACGCAGAAAATTGTCTCGCGATTATGTGCTGTCATTTGCAGGTTGCCTACGCATCACCGAGGTGTGCCATGACTGATATTTATCATGCACTGATGGTAAGGGATTTCAGCGGTATCTCTGATGAGGCGCTCGGGGAACGCCAGGTAGCCTACTTCGCCGGTGCCGCCGCTATTGACGCAGCATTGTTGGTTATCGGTAATCTTGTTTTGGAAGCTGAAGCAAGTGAAGGGTATACGGACGCAGAGGCCAAGCGAGACCTCGTCTTAATTGGAACTGTCCTAAGAAGCTTTCCTCGGATGGCTCAGGTTTTAAAGCAAAATGGTTGCGTCGCCGAACACACCCTAAATAAGCGTCAGGGGGGGGGCTAAATAATGAGCACTCTCACGCGCCAAGCATCAAAGGCATTGCTGAATGAAGTCATCATTAACGTTACACCGGACTTTAGCGGCCGCCTGACGGTTTATATTGAGAACGGTGAATTAAAGGCTTCGCGCCCTCACTCACCAGAGGAATTTACGGCAACACTCGGCACGTTTATTGAGTTAGCTGAAAGAGCTGGATGGACGGTAAAGCCACCGGAGGAAGAAAAGTGAATCCTGAAAAAATTGATTATGAGCGTTTAGGCGATGACTACATTGCCGACAATGGCGGCATCGAAGATGCTTTTCGTAAAATCGATATGCCCGTATACGTTATTTATCGCCATGGCGCCTACAAACGCTACCTGAGCCGTAGTGCAGCCATTGATTGTTTGGCTCGGGTTATGGCAACGAAAGTTTATCAGCTCATGAATTTTCGCATTCGTGAAAATGACCATTTCGACGCTGAGCGACAAGTTTGGGTTAGAGGTGATTTACTGCCTACTTACGTCAAGTGCCGTGATCGAGCCAAGCGTCGAATTTTACTATTGCTCTCCAAACAAAGAGAGAAAGAAAAATGGCAGCGCGAGTACGACGAATGGGCGAGCAAGCACGATGATTTAATGAAACGCCGCCCGTACTAATTAAGTAACCGCCAACAAATTTTAATTATGGCCTTCAGGCTGACGGTTTCGCTCGGCCTGAATTTAGACAGCAGGTAATTAACGATGACTCAGTGGATTAACAATATTGCTTTAAATCGTCGGCGTATCGCCCTCGCCTATCTGGATTTTTGCCAGCGCCATTTCGGCGGCAAATGGTCTGACGTAGTCATTTCGAAAAAGAAAGTGGTTCGCGTTGACCTGACCCAGGAATGCGTCGAAGCGCTGATGAAAGAGTTCATCGAGAACATGGTTCGCGCTGAATTCGGTATCGCCGGCGGCCAAGAGCAGATCGCTAAATCCTACGACGCAATGCTGAGCAAAGACCGTAGCCGCCTCACGCCGCTCGGCAAGTCAGCAATGGAAGAAATGATGATCGACGCGGTGGCCTACAAGCTCCACAACCCAAGCAGCCAACTGCTGCAGGTGGTGGCCTGATGCCAGCAAATGAACTGAGGGTTCCTGAACATTTAGCTCTGATAGACGACATGGCGAAGATTCACATTCTTGCCGAGGCAGCCTTGGCGCTTACTGCCAACAGTTCCGAGCGTCAAGTTCAGGCGGAAATTATCGGTGTCATCAGTGACATCACAGAAAAATGGGTGAGGCAAGCATGAAGCCAATGCAGCTGATCGATGCCCAGTGTCGCGTAGAACAGGCGCAGCAGATCCTCAATCTGTGGCTGGAGTCCTGCAACGATGACACCGACCAGGTAGAGCGCACGATGGTCTGCGCGATGATCACCCTGCTGGATGGTGTGCCTGAGTCGATTCGTGCATTCGGCAACGGCATACCAACGCCGCAGCCGCCGGAGGCCAAATGATAAAGATTCCCTACAGCGAAGCTGCCCAGCGGGCTATCCAGCACGAAAAGGCCGAAGAGTTCATCCAGGCGGCCACGTTCTGGCGCATCGCTGAGTCATTCGCGGTGAAGCCGGTTAACCAGTATTGGGCGGCCACCCGCGCCGAACTGTGCGAAAAGCGCCACAGCCTTACGGAGCGCCGAGCGCTGTTGCAAGAAAGCGCCAGCGAGCGAGCAAAGGAGGCAGCGAAAACCAAGGCCAAGAAGAAGATGGCCGAGGCGCTAGAGACCCATATCAAGACCACCAGCGAAGAGGCGTAGTGATGGCGAAGAAAAGCGGCAGTAAAACGTGCCAAGGCATGTGCTGCATGACGATGGCGCAGGGGCACAGGCTGACCCGGCAGCAGGCTTGGGAATACGGAAACGTGCAGAAGTCAGTGGCGGAGTACAGAACGGCCGACGGCAATATCCAGATGCCGCTGAACCGGAGTATGCGCCGGCACGCAAAACACATGGGGATCAACTTAAAGAAGGCGACGAAATAATGGAAAAGCAAATGAAGGTAGTAAACGGTCAGCCACTGATGGGCAGCCGTGGCATCGCCAGCGCTGTAGATAAAGAGCACAAACAGGTCGTTCGCGATATTAAAACCATGTTGGAACAACTTGGAATCGACGGTACAGATTTACACGATGATGAATTTAAAGGGTTTTTAATCGTATATAAAGAATATAACGGACGAACTGTCATTGATGAGATTTGGCTTGATGAAACCCTGTCAACAACTCTCGTTGCCGGTTATGACGTGCATCGGCGCCTGGCGCTGGTAAAGCAATGGCAGGCGATGAAGGTTGAGCTGGCGCAACCACGCCTTGCAGCTCCGGCACCGGCTCCGCAGTCGATCTCCGCATCCGATCACATTCTGTCGGTCGCCCGCGTCGTGGCAGAGGCTACAGCATCCGCGACGATGAAAGCAGTGATGGAGCTTTCCAGCACGCAGGTGTTTACTGCTCAAGCTCTGCCACCAGCATCACCTGAACCAGCGGCGCAGGTATCGACAGTCTCCGCTGAACCAATGGCCTCGCAGTCAGCCCCGGAATTCTCCCCGGTAATCGATCTGATGTGGGCCTTTGGTATCTCTGATGCAGCATGCCGGCGCCTGGCAAGTTACGCCAATCTGCCGACCAAGCTGACCAATGGCGAGCGCGGACACCTGCTGATCCATTACGCCTCTTTCGCTGAGGCGGTCTTCACCCTGATCGATGAGTCCACAGCGCCGACGGGTAAGCGCAAACGCTGGCAGCACCCAGACTTTGGCGGCTTCACGCTGAAGGTCACTGAAGCCAACAAAGCCGCTGTGGAGGCCAAGCAATGATCGGTACTCAGAACCAAGTGATGAACTACGACCCGAACTACACGCTGTGCGGCCGCATGGCAAAGCAAATCGTCCGCCTGACGTTCGGCCAGTGGAAATACCGCACATCGGTAGACGTGGTTGTCGGCGGAAATAGTAACGGGTTCAGCGTTATTGAGAGCGCTATCGGTGTCGCTTATGAGCAATTGGGCACCGTCCCGTTCTTCAATGACGATACCGGCAAAGATGACGAGATGGCGGTGATTAACGTCGGCAATCTGCAGTGTATGGATGAATGCCTGGAAGGCGAGGATTGGCTGAAAGAAATGCTGATTGGCGCCGAGATTATCAACATTGAGCCGGAGGCAGAGCAATGAAAAAGGTGTTCGAACTCATTATGTTCACGCTGTTTTTCTCCAGCCTGTCGGGGTTCGGGCTGGCGGCGGGGTTCTTTTCATTCCTCGGCACGGCCGAACTGATCGGGAGGTTTATCTGGTGAAAATCGACTACCGAGACCTTGGTTCCATCGCAACGATCACGCTGACCAGCACTGTGTTTGAGTTCCGCCGGCACAACCGCGTCGTTGATACAACGCTGTTTCTTACCAGCGTCAGCGCGCACCGTAGCGGGTTGTTCTTCATGAAAACCGTGCTGTCTGGCCGTTCGGCACCGATGTTGAAGGTTTACAAAATCGCTTTACAGGAGATGGCACGATGAGCGTTCAAATTGACCAGATTCAACTCGTGGCGGCCATCGCCAAAGAGATCGACCGCCAGCACCCAGGCGCCGGCGTAGAAAGCCGCTGCTTCAACACGATCATCCAGGCGGCGAATAACATCTGCCAGGAGTTCGCTAAGCCAGTGGTAAAGGCATCGGGGGGCATGGGGCTTACTGCGTGGCTCGCCAGCGACGACACCGGGCTGAGCAGCCGATTCATGGCGTCCAAGCTGAGCGGCATGTTCGAGGCCAAATATGCCTACCCGCACGACCCGGCAGACTTTGGCCGTTGCCTGCGCCTGGTTGAAGCCGTGCCGGAGCTGGAAAGTAAAATTCGTGACATGTCACAGCATGGTAAGGAGTGGGCGGTTGTCGCCGCTAATTGGCATGAATGGGCTGAGGTGTACCGCGCGGGCGAGGGACGGCGGCTGTATCGCCTGATGCAGCTTTGTTACGAAGGGGGTGTGTGATGTTCCTGCAACCGATGGAATGGGCACGAGTGGAGTTCACTCCAGACCCAAAAACAGTTTGCACCTTCTGCAAAGAGCAGCCGCCAGCCGAACAGCTGATCACCGGCCCTGGCGTGAATATCTGCTCGGCATGCATCAGCCTCTGCAACGTAATCATTGCAGAGCGGGAAGAGAAGGAACGCGTGAAAGCGACGGCGCAGATCGTTGAGCTGCTGTCCGAGCTGCCTGATTCATGGCAGAACCACGATGCGGCCGCTGCGCTATACGATGCCGGCTATCGCAAAGTGAACACCGAGGGTGCAGATGAGTGAATTTGCTCCAGTAAGCACCGTGGAAGAGCTGGTTAAGTTGAACGACGAAGAGATCATCGAGGGCTATCGCTCTGGCTACAAGGGCGACCCGGAGCCAGACAGCACCAAGTCAAAGAGCTTTTGGCATGGTTACCGTAATGGCCTCGTCGATTCTGGCCGCTGGAAAGGTGATGAACACCAGACGGCATTGGCCCGCGATTGTATCGCTCATGGCATTTTTAAACCGCGACATTAAGGGGTCTGCGATGAAAAAACCAATAATTGACTTTTCCGAGCTGGTTACCATCGAAGACCACCTCAAGGCGCTGGTTGACGCAGAGGACTCAATCAGCCATATCGAGCACCAGTTATCGGCATCTATCGATAATGACTCTGCCTGGCGCCACCGAGCGAATCATGCAATGGCAGCCTGGAAAGCAAGCCGGCGTCGTATCACTGCACGCCTCGCTGTTCTGCGTCAGCAGGAGAAGGTAAGGAATATGGAGATCCACCAGCAACACAACGATTTTCTGGTGAAAGAGCTCATGACAATGGTCTCGCCGGAGGCATTCCTGGAATGTGATCGGCGCGCCAAGAAGAAATTGGAGGGTATCCAGTGAACACAATGTTTTTGCTGATGGCTGAGTACAATACCGCGTCGATCCCTCTTGCTGATGTATGCGAGAAGTACTTCGGCATGAAGGTAGCCACGGCCGATAAAAAAGCTTCTCTTGGTAAGCTTCCCATCCCCACTTTCAGGATGGGGGATAGCCAGAAGTCCCCAAGAATGATTCACGTAAAGGACTTGGCAGATTACATCGACAAGCAGAGGGATCGGGGAGTTGAGTATTTCAAATCGATGCAAAACAACTAATCAGACCGGGCTTTGCCCGGTTTTTTTATGTACTTATCTTGGGTTTTTCCGTTCATTTTCGCATAGCGCGGCACCCCAATAGCACCCCACATGAAAGTAACCAATTGATAAATAAAAAATCGACCCCGACAAAACGCCGGGGCCTGGTACTTGCGTGATCGCCGAGGGCTCAGTGACACGCAAAGGGGTCTTACGGCCCGGAAACCGGTTGTCAAACGCGGCTAACTGCGTGCTTATGCGCTTTGCGCCAGAGGATCAACCAAGGCCAGCGCGTTTTTCATCGCCTCCACCATTTCGCCATCCACGCAATAATGGCTAAATTCGTCAAACTCGTTATCGGAGCACATGGTAACGCCCGCCTTGCGATAACGCATGGTCGACGGCACCAGATGGCCGGAAGAGCTGTGCAGTTCATGCAGGCCGATATCGACAAACTTGTGCAGATTGCTGAGGCGCACGCCGGCACCCGCCATGATCACCGGGCCCTGGCTGGCCTGGCGCAAATCGCGCAGCAACGGCAGGCCAAGTTCGGCGCTCTGCTGCTGGCCGGAGGTCAGAATGCGCGCCACCCCCAGTTCGGTCAGTTGCTCCAGCGCCACCATTGGATTCTGGCACATGTCGAACGCGCGATGGAAGGTCACCGCCATGCCCTCGCACAGCCTCATCACTTCGCCCATGCGCGGCAGATCGATGTGCCCTTCGTCGTCCAGCATGCCAACCACCACGCCGGGGAACCCCATCTCGCGAATTTGGCGGATATCTTGTTTGATCACTTCGAAATCCACCGCGCCGTAGCAGAAATCGCCACCGCGCGGGCGAACGATCGGATGCACCGGGATCGAAACCCGCTCGCGCGCCAGACGCAGCGTGCCATAACTCGGCGTCAATCCCCCTTCGCTCTGGCTGGCGCACAACTCGATGCGATCGGCGCCCGCCCGTTCGGCCGTCAGCGCACAGTCGACGCTAAAGCAACAAACTTCCAGTTTTATCATTGTCACCCCCAGATAACGGCCAACATACGGCGGCAATTGTTCATTTCTTCATTTCTCACGTAGGCTCATGCATAGGCATAAACCGGCTCAGGGTTATCACTATGGCATTCAATTTTGATCAATGGGTAGACCGCAGTCACAGTGACAGCGTTAAGTGGGATAAATATCGCGGCAGCGACATCATCCCGCTTTGGGTCGCCGACAGCGATTTCACCTCACCGCCGGCGGTGATCGAAGCCTTGCAGCGCCGCGTAGCACACGGCGTATTCGGCTACACCCACCCATCCCCTGATCTTATTGAGGTTTTTACCCGCCGCATGGTAGAGCGCTACGATTGGCACATCAAGCCTGAATGGATCATTTTCCTGCCTGGCCTGGTGTGTGGCCTGAACCTGTGCGTGCGGGCCTGCACCGAAGAACATCAGAGCACGCTGGCCCCCTCGCTCATCTATCCGCCGTTTCGCAAAGCGGCCAAATTCGCCGGGCGTAAACACCTTCCGGTATCTTTAACAGCGGTCAACCAGCGTTGGGGACTGGATTTTTCCTCGATGCAGGATCAGCTCAACGGCAACGAAAAACTCCTGTTGCTGTGCAACCCGCAGAACCCCGGCGGCACCGTGTATCGCCGAGAGGAGTTGTTGCAGCACCATCAGTTCGCTCGCGAACACGATTTAATCGTCTGTTCGGACGAAATCCACTGCGAACTGCTGCTTGAGCCAGGCGCGCGGCATATCCCCTTCGCCACCCTGAATGAAGACGCGGCCCAACGCAGCGTGACGCTGATGTCACCGTCAAAGACGTTTAATCTCGCCGGGCTCGGCGCCTCAATGGCGATCGTTCCCAACGAAGCATTGCGACAAAAGCTGAAACGCGCGCGCAGCGGCATCGTGCCGGAGGTCAATCTGTTGGCTCTGGTGGCGGCGCAGGCGGCTTATCAATACGGACAACCCTGGCTGGATGAGCAGTTGATTTATCTGCGCGCCAATCGCGATCGGCTGACAAAACGTATCAACGCCATGCCGGGATTGACGTTGCTGCCCGTCGAGGCCACCTACCTGGCCTGGATAGACTGCAGTACGCTGCCGGTAGATAACCCGCATCAGTTCTTCGAACGTGCGGGCGTTGGGTTAAGCGCCGGCCTGGACTTCGGCGATCGGCGCTTTGTACGGCTTAACTTTGGTTGCCGATGGGCCCTGCTCGATGAAGCGCTCGATCGCATGGCGCGAGCCTGTGCGGCGCTGCCTGGCTAACCTTGTTCGCTGGCGACGATGTCTCGAATGGAATACGGATGAAACTTGATCGTGACCGTTCCGTCGGTGATGGCCAGCGTCGGGTTCGGTAGCCGCTCGCCCTCGCCTTTTGGCGAGCTTTGCTTCACCTTGATCCCCGGCGCCAACAATGCTTCATCGGCAAGGTGGCTCAACGCCCGAGCGTACAGCGTCTGAGGATCGCCACTGAGCACTAATTCGACGTGTTCCCAGCCTTCGTGCGGATAGCGTTTCTCCCCAGGATACGGCAGCTCGATGCAGTCTATCCGCCACGGCCCTACGGCCAGCGGCTGAGACAAATCGAACAGACAGATAGGCCGCCCGTTGATCATCGATTCGGATAGCAGTGTCCCGCACTGCATCAGCCCCTGGCGCCAACGTTCGGCGGTGGCATTCTGGTGACAGCGCAGGGAGATGTGATCGGCGGTGAACGCGGCCAGATCAAGCCGCAATTTGGCGGCAAATTGATGCAGCGCCTGCTCGAAACGCGGCAAATCGAGTTTCAGATCGTCAAGCTCGGCAATGGCCTGCAAGGGAGTGGTCATAGAAACCTCAAAACAACGGAGCGCAAAGTTAAACGCGGTAATTTACACGGTGGCGGCAGCGCTCGCCACCGTTACGACGTTTTTCGGCGGCAGTTCAGAATGATTTTTGGTTGCGGACGGGGAGAATAAAAAATCCAGTCCCTTATTAAGATGACAGCTTATTAAAGCAACAGAAAAATAAAAAATAAGATTTTTCGCAAGCCATTATACCTTTTCTTCATGACGCTATGATTTAAGTTATTTTGCACAAAAACTCTCTGCAGTCCATTGGTCAACTCGATTGAATAGTCTGGTTTAATCAAACCTGATCCACTTATGTAAACCACATAAAACCATAAGCGCAACCTATTGTAAAAGAAGACAATAAACCCCATTAATTGATGGGAAACTAAGGATTATCTTAATTTACCCCCAGGCAATTGATTCACCAAGTCAACTCAGCTACTTTGGAGGAAATTTAAATTCGAGATGATCATTATGTTATTGCTGACGATATCCTTGGTGTTGATAATTATCGCCGTATACGCCATCTACCGTCATTTCAAATCACGCAGCGCCAACACGCTGGATGCCGGTCGCCGCAATAAAAAGCGCTAGCTTCGCAACTCTCCCCTTCGTACATTCTGTTCAGATCATTCTGCTTTCACCTTCCGGCAATCAACGCGCCGCCCTCGACAACTGTTTCATCGCAGCGGCCGCGCCAACTGCTGACGGGCTCCGTCAGATCGGTTACAATTACAGGCTGTTTTGTGGCGGTCGCCCATCGCGCCCGCCACCGTTGAATCCCGCAGGGGCTGGCTTCAGCCCCTCGTTCGTCATTAAGGTAACCCGGTGAATATTCAGGTTCTTCTTTCAGATAAAGTCAGCCAGGCGCTGATCGCCGCTGGCGCGCCAGCCGATTGCGAAGCGCAGGTCCGCCCTTCCGCCAAGGCACAGTTTGGTGATTACCAGGCCAACGGCGTGATGTCAGTCGCCAAAAAGCTGGGCATACCGCCCCGTCAGCTGGCGGAAAAAGTGGTGCAACTGCTGGATCTCGGCGACGTCGCCGGTAAAGTGGAAATCGCCGGTCCCGGCTTTATCAACATTTTCCTGAACAGCGATTGGGTCGCCCGCCAGGCCGATCAGGTGCTGAACGCACCGAAGCTGGGCATTGCGCCGGTTGAGCCCCAAACCATCGTTATCGACTACTCCGCACCGAACGTGGCGAAAGAGATGCACGTCGGCCACCTGCGCTCCACCATCATCGGCGACGCCGCGGCGCGTACCCAGGAGTTTTTGGGCCATAAAGTGATTCGCGCCAACCACGTCGGTGACTGGGGCACTCAGTTCGGCATGTTGATTGCCTACCTGGAAAAAATGCAGAACGAAAACGCCAGCGACATGGGTCTGTCCGATTTGGAACAGTTCTATCGCGAAGCCAAGAAACACTACGACGAAGACGCCGAATTCGCCGAGCGTGCGCGCGCTTACGTCGTGAAGCTGCAGGGCGGCGATCAGTACTGCCTGAAAATGTGGCGCAAGCTGGTCGACATCACCATGGCGCAAAACCAGCTGACCTATAACCGCCTGAACGTGACGCTGACCGAAGACGACGTGATGGGCGAAAGCCTGTATAACGCGATGCTGCCGGGCATCGTCGCCGATCTGAAAGCCAAAGGGCTGGCGGTGGAAAGCGAAGGCGCCACCGTGGTGTTCCTCGACGAATACCAGAATAAGGACGGCGACCCGATGGGCGTCATCATCCAGAAAAAGGATGGCGGCTACCTCTACACCACCACCGATATCGCCTGCGCCAAGTATCGCTACGAAACTCTGGGCGCCAACCGCGTTCTGTATTACATCGACTCCCGCCAGCATCAGCACCTGATGCAGGCCTGGACCATCGTGCGCAAGGCCGGTTACGTGCCGGAGTCCGTCTCGCTGGAACACCACATGTTCGGCATGATGCTGGGCAAAGACGGCAAGCCGTTCAAGACCCGCTCGGGCGGCACGGTGAAGCTCTCCGATCTGCTGGATGAAGCCATCGAACGCGCCGAACAGCTGATCGCCGGCAAAAACCCGGATATGCCGCAAGACGAAATGAAGACCGTGGCTCGCGTGGTCGGCATCGGTGCGGTGAAATACGCCGATCTGTCGAAAAGCCGCACCACCGACTATGTCTTCGACTGGGACAACATGCTGGCCTTCGAGGGCAATACCGCGCCTTATATGCAATACGCCTATACCCGTGTGGCATCGGTATTCAAGCGCGCCGGGATCGACGAAAGCAGCCTGACACTGCCGCTGACGCTGACCGAAGAGCGTGAAATTGCGCTGGCTACCCGCCTGCTGCAGTTCGAAGAGGTGCTCACCACCGTCGCACGTGAAGGCACGCCTCACGTCATGTGCAGCTACCTGTATGATCTG
Organism: Serratia sp. CY76391; assembly: GCF_052166695.1. Lineage (NCBI taxonomy): Bacteria > Pseudomonadati > Pseudomonadota > Gammaproteobacteria > Enterobacterales > Yersiniaceae > Serratia > Serratia sp. CY76391. The sequence continues at coordinate 248,293 of NZ_JBJNOJ010000005.1, read as the reverse complement.
GCCGGCTTGTTCTCCGGCTTCTACGAGCACTGCCAGATCCTGAACGCCGACAGCGAAGAAACCCGTCAGAGCCGCCTGAAGTTGGCGCTGCTGACCTCTAAAACGCTGAAAACCGGCCTGGATACGCTGGGTATCGAAACCGTCGAACGTATGTAAGCCGCACCGCGCAGAAAGTAAAAAGGTCGCCAAGGCGACCTTTTTTTTGTTCTTGCATTCGGCTCAGGCGACGCGGCGCGCAAAATCACGCGGGCGGAAGCCCAACCCGGCCAGCACGCCAAAGTAGGCCACCACACCGGCCACCACCACCGCCGCCAAACGCAGCAAACGTTCCAGCATATTGCCCTGATCCCAGGCCGGCATCAGCCACATCACGCCAATCAGCACCGCCGACATCGCCAGCACGGCGATCACCAGCTTAGTGAGGAACAGCGCCCAACCCGGCTGTGGCTGGAAGATCTTCTGCTTGCGCAGCTGCCAATACAGCAGCGAGGCGTTCAGGCAAGCCGCCAAGCCGATCGACAGCGCCAGGCCGGCATGCTTCAGCGGACCAATAAACGCCAGGTTCATCACCTGCGTCATGATCAGCGTGATGATAGCGATCTTGACCGGCGTTTTGATGTCCTGCCGCGAATAGAAGCCCGGCGCCAGCACTTTAACCACGATCAGCCCCATCAGCCCCACCGAGTAAGCCACCAGCGCGCGTTGCGTCATCGCCGCGTCAAAGGCGCTGAACTTGCCGTACTGGAACAGCGAGACGGTCAACGGTTTGGCCAAAATGCCCAGCGCAATGGCGCTCGGCAACGCCAGCAGGAAACACAGGCGCAGCCCCCAATCCATCAGGCGCGAATACTCGTCGTGGTTGCCGCTCGAGAAGCTTTTGGCCAGCGACGGCAGCAGGATGGTGCCCAATGCCACGCCCAGCACGCCGGAAGGAAACTCCATCAGGCGGTCGGCGTAGTACATCCAGGACACCGAGCCGGATACCAGGAACGATGCGAAGATAGTGTTGATGATCAGCGAGATTTGACTGACCGACACCCCAAGGATCGCCGGCCCCATCTGACGCATTACCCGCCAGACTCCGGCATCGCCCAATTTGAGGCGCGGCAGCACCAGCATGCCGATCTTGCGCAGGTGCGGCAGCTGATAGCCCAGTTGCAGCACGCCGCCCACTACCACCGCCCACGCCAGCGCCAGCACCGGCGGGTGGAAATACGGTGCGGCGAACAGCGCGAAGCCAATCATGCTGACGTTAAGCAGCGTTGGCGCAAAGGCCGGGATCGAGAAGCGGTTCCAGGTATTGAGGATCGCCCCCACCAGCGACGCCAGCGAGATCAACAGAATATAGGGGAATGTGATGCGCAGCAGCGCCGACGTCAGGGCAAACTTGTCGGGCGTATCGGTAAAGCCCGGCGCGGTGAGATAGATAACCCAGGGCGCGGCCAACATCCCCAGCACCGTCACCACCGCCAGCACCAGCGTCAGCAGCCCGGAGACATAGGCGATAAAAGTGCGTGTCGCCTCGTCGCCCTGCTGGCTTTTGTATTCGGCCAGGATCGGCACGAAGGCCTGCGAAAATGCCCCTTCGGCAAAGATACGGCGTAACAGATTCGGGAGTTTGAACGCCACGAAGAAGGCGTCCGTTGCCATGCCGGCCCCGAACACCCGCGCGACGATCGCATCGCGGGCAAAGCCCAACACCCGCGAAAACATCGTCATCGAGCTGACGGCAGCCAAGGATTTGAGTAGGTTCATGTGGTTGTCTGATAGGTACCGTAAATATCAACGCCTGCAACAGCAGGCGTCAGTGAAACAATCGGCTCAGTTTACGCATCCGGAAAAGAATAGCTACCGCCAGATGTTACATAGAGTTATCCCGCAGCAAACGCTCGACCACCCGCTGGGCAAGCAGCGCCTGTTCGCCGCCGGTTTCCGGCGCGCTCTGATTGGCGACGGCATCAAGGAAATGCCGCACCGCACCGTCGAAGCCGCGTTGCACCAGCGTGCTTTGCCAGCCCGGCACCGGTTGTTCCAACTCGCCCTGCGCATCTTCACGCAGCCAGTGGCGCATATCGGTCAACTGATACAGCGCGCCGTCTGTCACCGCCTGCACGCTTTCGCGCTGGCTGCCGCCGCGGCGATGCATGCTGGTCGTCACCTGCGTATCGCCGCAGGCGAAGTGATGCTCGGCGTACAGCATTTCGCCTGCGGCGTTGGTGCGCACGCTGCCGCTCAGCAGTTGCTCGCCGCCGCCCGCCAGCCACAGCGCCGTGTCCACCACGTGCAGGTAATCATCCAACAGGGTAAAACGCAGATCGTGCGGGCCGACGCTGTCCGCCCGATGTTTATCCATGCGAATGGAGGCCGGCTGGTTCATTTGCTGCTTGAGCTGCCGGTAAAGCGGCGCGAAACGCCGGTTGAACCCCACCATCAGCGTTTTGCCTCGCCGCTCGGCCAGCTCAAGCAACTGCTCGCCCTGCTCCAGCGTCTCCGCCAGCGGTTTATCGACGTAAACGTGCACGCCGCGGTTCAGCAGCTCGCCTATTACCGAAAAATGGCTGGCGGTGCTGCTGTGAACAAAGACCGCGTCGCACTGTTCGGCCAGGCTGTCCAGCCGGGAGAAACAGGCCATGCGGTAGCTGTCGCACAGCGGCTGCGCTTTTTGCTGATTGGGCGAAAAACCGCCTACCAGCGTCCAGTCCGCCGCCTGGCCGAGGATTGGCAGGTAAGCCTTCTGCGCGATACTGCCCAATCCCACCACGCCTACACGCAATTTAGTCATTCGCATCCCTCACCAACAGGTGTTGCAACTGCCGTTTCAGTTCCGCCACTTCGCTTTCCAATGCGCTAACCCTGGCGCTCAGTTCGCCGTCGAACTCAGATTCGAACGCCGCCGGCGGCGCTTCATCAATCTGGCCGCTGAACAGATGCATGAATCGGCTTTCGCGCTTGCCCGGCTCACGCGCCAGGCGCACCACGAACGGGCCATCTTCGCGCGTGGCCAGCTGTTGCAACACCTGTTCGACCTCGCTGACATCGCTGAACTCGTGCATTCGGTTGGTGCGCGTGCGCAGCTCGCCGGGCGTTTGCGCGCCGCGCAGCAGTAAGGTGGCGATCACCGCCAGTTCGGCGGGCGAAAGTTTCAGTTGGCCGAACTCGGAGTTGCAAAACCGCTGTTCGTACTTCACTACCCGGTTGCCGAATCCGCTGAGGGTGCGCAAGAAATGTTTGCGCAGCAACAGATCGAGCTGCTGCTGCACTTCGCTTTCGCTCAGATCCATCACCGGTTCACGGTTGGTCTTTTGGTTACATGCCAGCGTGATGGCATTCAGCGAAAGCGGGTATTGATCCGGGGTCGTGACCTGTTTTTCCAACAGGCAGCCGATAACCCGAGCCTCTTTGGCGTTCAACTCATATTTCATCGTTTGGCCTCAACGTGGGGGTAGCCACTCTTTATTGGTGTATGCCGTCAAAACGTGGTCTTGCCACTGGCCGTCGATCAGCAGGTAATCCTTGGCGTAACCTTCGCGTTCGAATCCCAGACGCGTCAGCAATGCGCCGCTGCGCTGGTTGTGCGGCATATAGTTGGCCATGATGCGGTGCATGCGCTGTTGGCGCAGCATATAGCGGATGGCGGACTGCAAGGCTTCGAACATCAGCCCCTGCCCCTGCCATTTCTCCCCCAACGAATAACCGAGGAAACAGGCGTGAAACGAACCGCGCAGCACGTTGCTGAAGTTCGCCACGCCGCGCACTTCCTGCTCTTCTGGATCGAGCAGGATAAAATAGTAGGCGCTGCCCTGCTTTTGCATTTCAGCGATCATCCCCAGACGCGCCTGCCAGCCGGAAGGATAACAATGGCTTTCGTCGCGTACCGGCTCCCAGGGTTTGAGAAAGGCTCGGTTCTCGGCATAATAATCCGCCAGACGATAGGCATCCCGTTCATGTACTAAACGGACCACCATCCGGTCGGTAGTAAGACGTACTTTTGGCGATGCAGAGCGGTAGCCGAACATCATTTCCCCCGCAGTCAAAACGGTTCGATAAGAAGTATTTATTGGGAAGCCGCGTGGATAATCACCCAATGCCGATCTGATGGCATGACTTTATTTTGCCAATAGCGCTTCAGAACCGCACTTCCCTGCATTCAATATAACCGTAGCCCGCCCCCGAGGTAAAACCTCGGTCGCTCAGTAAATCGCCGAATACGCGTTTTACGGCGTTTTTCCGCCCATTTTGCAGCACAGGTAACACCTTGACGATAAAAAAATATTATCTACTCCGCACCTGTTGCCGTTCGGCAATTGGGTAGAGAATGGTGGGGTTGCCTTCCCCCTCTCTCTTAATTGCTCATGGTGATGCATGTCTCTGGTGTCGCAAGCGCGCAGCTTGGGTAAATATTTTCTGTTGCTCGACAACCTGCTGGTGGTTTTAGGCTTCTTTGTCGTGTTCCCGCTTATTTCGATCCGCTTCGTCGATCAATTGGGATGGGCGGCGCTGATCGTCGGCATCGCGCTGGGTTTGCGGCAGCTGTTGCAACAAGGGCTCGGCATCTTTGGCGGCGCCATCGCCGATCGCTTCGGCGCCAAGCCGATGATCGTCACCGGCATGTTGCTGCGCGCCGCCGGTTTCGCCACCATGGCGATGGCCGATGCGCCGTGGATCCTGTGGTTCTCCTGCGCGCTGTCCGCCCTCGGCGGCACGTTATTCGATCCGCCGCGCACCGCTTTGGTGATCAAGCTGACCCGCCCGCACGAACGCGGCCGTTTTTTCTCGCTGCTGATGATGCAGGACAGCGCAGGTGCGGTCGTCGGCGCGCTGATCGGCAGTTGGCTGCTGCAGTACGATTTCCACTTTGTCTGCTGGGTCGGGGCGGCGATCTTCGTGCTGGCCGCCGGCTGGAACGCCTGGTTACTGCCGGCTTACCGCATCTCCACCGTGCGCGTGCCGATGAAAGAAGGCATGCTGCGGGTCGTGCGCGATCGCCGCTTCCTCACCTATGTCCTGACGCTGACCGGCTACTATATGCTGGCGGTACAGGTGATGCTGATGCTGCCGATCGTGGTCAATGAAATCGCCGGCTCCCCGGCGGCGGTGAAATGGATGTACGCGATCGAAGCGGCGCTGTCGTTGTCGCTGCTCTATCCGCTGGCGCGTTGGGGTGAAAAACATTTTCGGCTTGAACAACGCCTGATGGCGGGCCTGTTGCTGATGACGCTCAGCCTGCTGCCGATCGGCCTCGCCAGCAGCCTGCAAGGCGTGTTCACGCTGATCTGCTGTTTCTACCTGGGTTCGATCATCGCCGAACCGGCGCGCGAAACGCTGAGCGCTTCGCTGGCCGATCCACGTGCGCGTGGCAGCTATATGGGCTTTAGCCGCCTTGGCCTGGCGCTGGGTGGCGCGTTAGGTTACACCGGCGGCGGCTGGATGTACGATACCGGACGCACGATGAACATGCCGGAGCTACCCTGGTTGCTGCTTGGGGCAGTGGGTTTCGCTACGTTGCTGGCGCTGTACTGGCAGTTCAGCCCGCGGCGCAGTGCATCGATGATGCTGCGCGGCGGTTAACGCCATAGAAATCCGGCCGAATCGGCAACAGCTGCTATCCTGTTAGTAAAAACCCCCACAGGAGCCCGTCGGCATGAGTGAAGAAGCAAAATTACCGCAACTACTCGAACATATGATACTGAACTTGCGCATGATTTATGCGCGTTCCACCCTGGTGGAAAAGGCCCTGGCCCATATCCTCGCCAGCGACGCCGGCCTGAAAAACGATATTATCAAACAGCTGCAGGTCGTCACCGCCGCCAACGAACGTGACAAAATCGACCTGGAAGAAGCTCGCATTCACCTGATCGATGTGCTCAACTCGGTACCGGCCAAGAAATAACGCCCCCTAGCCCGCGCCGGTGCGCGGGCAATATCGCAATAACGCACCATCCAACACACGCACGTCAAGACAGCCTCGATAAGCTGTGGTAACTATTGCTGTTAAAACCTGACAACCCGGAGCAAGCATGAAACTGTTCATTTACGATCATTGCCCATTCTGCGTTAAAGCCCGCATGATTTTTGGCCTGAAACGTCTGCCGATTCGTCTGGTCACGTTGCTCAACGACGATGAGACGACTCCGTTCAACCTGATCGGCCAAAAAATGGTGCCTATCCTGGTCAAAGACAACGGCGAAGCGATGCCGGAAAGCCTGGATATCGTGCGCTATGTCGATAACCTGGACGGCAAGCCGGTGCTGACCGGCCGCACCAACCCGGCCATTGCCGAGTGGCTGCAGCGGGTCGGCGGGTACAGCGCAAAATTGCTGTTGCCGCGTATTGCGCATGCCGATTTCGAAGAGTTCGCCACCGACAGCGCCCGCCGTTATTTTATCGATAAAAAGCAGGCGTCAATCGGTGATTTCGCCGAGCATCTCGCCAACAGCGCCGATCTGATCGCCCAGTTGGAGGCCGATCTGCAAACCCTGTCCCCGCTGATCGTCTCCGCCGAAGCGGTAAACGGCGAACTGTCCGAGGACGATATCCACCTGTTCCCGCTGCTGCGCTCGTTGTCGATCGTCGCCGGGGTTGCGCTGCCGGAGAACGTGGAAACCTACCGCAACCGCATGGCGCAGCGCTGCGAGGTGCCGTTACTGCTGGACATGGAACAATAACGTTTGAATAACCCAAAGGATAGGGCGTACTGATGCTGAAAATGGTGCTCGCCACCGCTCGCGATCGGGCGCGGCTGAAGGAAATTACCTCCGTTCTGATTCGTTACGGCCTGCAAGACGTTCTGCGTCTGCTGGGCCTGGGGGCTTTGCTGCGCGGCGCCCGCGCTGGCTCCGCCCAGCAGGACGCACAAACCCTGCCCGAGCGGCTGCGCGAAGCGCTCGAGGCGCTGGGCCCGACCTTCGTCAAATTCGGCCAGATCCTGGCCACGCGTTCTGATCTTCTGGATCCGGCCTGGACCGACGAACTGGATCGCCTGCACAGCCAGGCAGCGGTGTTGCCATGGGAAACGCTGGCACCACAGATCGTTGCCGACCTGGGCGGCGAACCCGAACAGCAGTTTGCCGAATTCGATCGCACGCCGCTGGCGGCGGCGTCGATGGCGCAAATCTACCGCGCACGCCTGCACAACGGCGAACAGGTGGTGGTGAAAGTGCTGCGGCCCGGCCTGGCGAAAACCATTCATGCCGATCTGCGGCTGCTGGCCTCGCTGGCGGAAACCGTGGAGCAGCAGAGCCCCGCGTTGGCGCGCTATCGGCCGCGGCAGATGGTCAGAGCGCTGGCGACGGCGCTGAATCATGAGCTGGATTTGACTCACGAAGGGCATAACTGCGATCGCGTCGCCGGGATGTTCGCGCATGAACCCGATGTGGTCGTGCCGAAAATCTATTGGCAATGGTCTTCCCCGCGCCTGTTAGTGCAGGAGTACTTGCCCGGCACCGCGCCGGAGAACCCTCAGCAATTGGCGGCGGCGGGCTTTGACGGCCCGCTGCTGGCGCAACGCGGCGCGCGCGCCTTTATGAGCATGGTGCTGGAGCATCGGTTGTATCACGCCGATCCTCACCCCGGCAACGTCATGGCGCTGAGCGGTGACCGCGTCGGCTTTATCGACTTCGGCATGGTGGGCCAACTGTCTGAGCGGCGGCGCAATCAGTTGCTTCTGCTGCTGCAGGCCATTGCCGATCGTCAGTCCGAAGGCATCGTCAACACGCTGATCGCTTGGTCAGACAGCGAACCGCTGGATCTGATGGATCTGGAGCTGGCGGCGCAAAACTTTCTCGACAAACAGGCCGCCGCCACCCTGACGTTGGGCAAGGCTCTGACCGACCTGCTGGTGATGGCGCGTGAACACCAGTTGGCGCTGCCGCCCGATCTGGTACTTCTGTTCAAGGCGTTAATCACCGCCGACGGCGTGTTGCACCGATTGGATCCGGCCTTCGACATCGTCGCCACGCTCAAACCGATGCTGCAACAAACGGTGCTGCAACGCTATGCCCCTGACGCCGTGCGCCAGCGGTTGTTGGCCCTGGGCGGGGAAGCGCTCGACGCCGGGGAAGAACTGCCGCAAACCCTGCGGCTGTTGGTGCGCCGCCTAAAACGCGGGCAGCTCAATGCCGATATCAACGTCAGTAATCTCGGCCAGTTGAGCAAAGCGCTGGAACGCGCCGCCGTCACCCTGGCTATCGCCATTGTCACCGCCGCTTTCGCCCTGGGCCTGGCGCCTTATCTGATGCACTCCTCACTGCAGTTGTGGGGCATTCCGCTGTTCCCGCTGTTGGGGGCCACGGCCTGCCTGGCCGGCGTGATCCTCCTGGCGCTGCGATTGCGGCGCTGACGCTTTCGGCGTTATCCGATAGGTGTCGCCCGCTTTTGCGCGCACTATCCTCTGCACATCGCCGCCTGCCGTTTTCACGCGCAGGCGGAACGTTTATAATGATTAATCAATTATCTGCAGCACTTTTCGCCAGCAGTCGCAATGAGGCATTAATGAAGAAGATCCTGATGGGCGCAGCCGCCCTGCTGTTCGCCGGCGTATTGGCCGGTTGCAATCAACTGACCCAGTACACCCTGAGCGAGCAGGAAGTGAATGATTACCTGCAGAAACATAACGACTATCAGAAGCAGATCGGCGTGCCCGGCCTGGTGGACGCCAACATCGTGCTGACGCAGCTGCAAAGCCAGATCGGTCGCAGCGAGCCGGGAAAAGTCACCCTTTCCGGCGACGCCAAGGTCAACATCACGTCGATTCTCGGCCCGCAGGCGGCGGATCTGAAGCTGACGCTGAAAGCGCAGCCGGTTTACGACCGCGCACAGGGCGCCATTTACCTGAAAGACATGGAACTGACCGATTACAGCGTACAGCCGGAAAAAATGCAGACGGTGATGAAAGCGCTGACGCCATATCTGAACCAGTCACTGAAGTCTTACTTCGACCAAAAGCCGGCTTATGTGCTGAATCCTGACAACAGCAAAACCGAAGCGCTGGCGAAAAAACTGGCGAAGGGATTGGAAGTGAAACCGGGTGAGTTGGTGATACCGTTCAGCGACTGACGCCGTCTGGGGACATCAAGCCCGCCGCTCGGCGGGCTTTTTATTGCCAAAAAAAGCGTTACTGCGGCGCGCTGTAGGCGATCTCGCCGGTGTTGCAGTTGAGCGTCACGTTGTAGGTTTTATCTGCCTTGGTGCCACGCACCGTCAACGGCACCTGCCACACCTGATCCTTGCCGGTGATGGCCTCCGGGCTAACCCAGGCAATCGGGGTGGCGGTACCCAGCAGCTTTTTGTCCGATTCCCAGCGCGTGATGCGGTTCTGCAAGAAGTCGCGCTTGACCTGGGCGGCGATATCCGCCGGCTGCAGACCCGCACACTGCCCCACCTTGGCGGCGCGCTGCTCGTGATCCTGCGCCCACGCCGCAGTCGATGCTCCCATCATGGCCAACAAGGCGATAGCCAAACCCGTTTTTTTCATATCTCCTCCCGTTGTGATTAGCGCTATCCGGGCGCCCATCCCTGGCTCACAACAGGGTTTCGGCAAAGGGTTTACCGTTTGACGAACTCGATGACAAACAGCGCATCCAGGCCCGGATAGATTTCCTTGATCACCTGCTTCAGTTCGCCGAGCGACATGTTCTCCTGCTGTGCGTGGCGTTCAGTCAGCGCGTCCAGGCGCACCGGCGTTACCGACAGCACTTCGATAAAGCAGAAAAATACGCCGTCTTCATTGCGGCTTACGCGCAATACCTCGCCCGGTTCGAAGTGCGACTCACTGGCATCCCGAATGGTGATGGTTTTGCGCCCGGCCAGAATATCTTGCTCAAAGCGGCTGAAGAAAGTTATTTCACGGCTCATTTTAGATCCTTTTTCATCACAACACCGCAACATAAGTCATTATGCCGTTTGCTTTTCTGACGCAGATCCCTCTTTTGAGTTAGAGGCCGTTTTTTTCGCTTTCGCTTCCGCCGGTTTCTTGAGGGTTTCCGCCGGTGAAGCGCCGCGCAGAATCAGACCCAACGCATCTTTATTCTCTGCCAGGAAGAAGCTCAGCCCTTCGCGCTGTTCGTCGTCCAGGTTCAGCGGCGCCTGTTGCAGCCACTCTCCGAGGTTATCCGCCAGATCCAGCATTTTGTCGTAGGCGTCGGCTTCTTTCTTGCTCGCGAAAGTCATTTTTTCCTCACCGTTTCTCACCACCACATATTTAACTTCAACCGCCATGCGTGCGTCCTCAAATACTCAAATAGCTGTAATTACATACAGTATAAATAGATAATGGCGGGAGGGCAAACCGCCGCCCGCCTTCGGCTTATTTCAGCAGCCGCACCTTGCAGCTCTTGCCTTTGATTTTGCCCTGTTGCAGCTGTTGCAACGCCTTGCGCGCGCTGGCTTTACGGATCGCGACGTAAGCATGCACCGGGAACATGTCGATTTTGCCCACTTCCGCCGCCGTCAGCCCGGCATCGCCGGTCAGCGCGCCAAGGATATCGCCGGGACGGATCTTCGCCTTGCGGCCGCCGTCGATGCACAGCGTCACCATCTCTGCCTCCAGCGAGCCGTTGGCCGCCCCGCTCAGCTCGGACACCGGCGCCCAATCGACGGCCATCTGCAGGTAGTCTTCAATCGCATGCGCCCGCGCCATCTCCTGCGGCGTGCACAGGCTGATCGCCAGCCCGCTCATGCCGGCGCGGCCGGTGCGGCCGATACGGTGCACATGCACTTCGGGATCGAACGCCAGTTCGTAGTTAACCACCAGCTCCAGCTCTTTGATGTCCAGCCCGCGAGCGGCGACGTCGGTCGCCACCAACACTCGGCAACTGCGATTGGCGAAGCGCACCAACACCTGATCGCGGTCGCGCTGCTCCAGATCGCCATGCAGCGCCAGCGCGCTGATGCCGCGGGCCTCAAGGGCCTCAAGCACTGTCTGACAATCGCGCTTGGTATTGCAGAACACCACGCAGGACGCGGGTTGATGGTAGCGAATGGCCGACACCAGGAGCGCCGGACGCTGCTCGCGCGTAGTCTCATAAAAGCGTTGTTCGATAGCGGTTTGCGCTTCGTCATCGTCCACTTCGACGCTCAGCGGCTGACGCTGAACACGCTCGCTGATGCGTTCGATGCCCGCCGGATAAGTGGCGGAAAACAACAGCGTCTGACGCTGCGGCGGCGTGTAGCTGATCACATCGTCGATATCGTCGGCGAAACCCATATCCAACATGCGGTCGGCCTCATCCAGCACCAACACCTTCAGCTCGTCCAGCAGCAGCGTTTTCTTGCGCAGATGCTCCTGAATGCGCCCCGGCGTCCCCACCACAATGTGTGGCGCGTGCACCAGCGAGTCGAGCTGCGGCCCCATCGGTTGGCCACCGCACAGCGTCAGAATTTTGATGTTTTGCGTGAAACGCGCCAGGCGACGCAGCTCTTTGCTCACCTGATCGGCCAACTCGCGGGTGGGACAGAGCACCAGCGCCTGCGTGGCAACCTGAGTAACGACGATGTTATTCAGCAAGCCAATGCCGAATGCCGCCGTTTTGCCGCTGCCGGTTTTCGCCTTGGCGCGCACGTCTCGCCCTTGCAGGATAGCGGGCAACGCGGCGGCCTGCACCGGCGTCATTTTGGCGTACCCCAGTTCGTTGAGGTTGGCCAACTGTTCGGCTGGCAGAGGCAGGGAAGAAAAAGAAACTGTGCTCACGGCGATAACTCTTATATGACGAATGGAATGGCGGCGCGCCCGCAGGTTGGCGCCGAATCAGCGGTAAATGATAACAGAGATGGGCGGCGTTACGGGCAGCGGGCATAAAAAAACCCGCCGGCGGCGGGTTTCTTGGCGGCTCAGTCGTTAAATCGCAACGACGTTGGCTGCGGCTGGGCCACGTTGGCTGTCCTGGATGGAGAATTCAACCTGCTGGCCTTCAGCCAGTGTCTTGAAACCATCACTAACGATAGCGGAAAAATGAACGAAAACGTCTTTAGAGCCGTCGGCAGGCGTGATGAAGCCGAAACCTTTGCTTTCGTTGAACCATTTAACGTGACCAGTGATCTTGCTCATTTGTGTTTCCTTTACTTGATAAACCTGCCTTGACGGCACGAGACGCGAAAACCTTGCTATATATAGGCCTTCTTTCGCCGTCGCTTATTAACGCACAATCGCCCAGGCAGGGCAAATATTTCTGCTTGTTATAAAAACAGTAAGTTAGCAACAAACCTGGCGCGGTGGCTGTGAACGCAATCGTTTTCGTATATACTGCCCGCCGATCATCAATCCGCTTACTTTCACCGATCCAGGTACGAAACTATGTTAACGATTGGAACCGCCCTGCGCCCTTCCGCCACCCGCGTTATGTTGCTCGGCTCCGGGGAGCTGGGTAAAGAAGTCGCCATTGAATGCCAGCGCCTCGGTCTGGAAGTGATCGCCGTCGATCGCTATGCCGACGCCCCCGCCATGCATGTGGCGCACCGCAGTCACGTCATCAATATGCTGGACGGTGACGCGTTGAAAGCCGTTATCGAACAAGAGCGGCCGGACTATATCGTTCCCGAAATCGAAGCGATCGCCACCGCCATACTGGTGGAACTTGAACGTCAGGGCCACCGCGTGGTGCCCTGCGCCGAAGCCACGCGGCTGACCATGAACCGCGAAGGCATCCGCCGTCTGGCGGCGGAAGAACTTGGCCTGCCTACCTCCAGCTATCGCTTTGCCGACAGCGAAGCGGCTTTCCGGCAGGCGGTCGAGCACATCGGCTACCCGTGCATCGTCAAACCGGTGATGAGTTCTTCCGGCAAAGGACAAAGCCTGATCCGCGCACCTGAGCAGCTGCAAAGCGCCTGGGATTACGCGCAACAAGGTGGACGCGCCGGCGGCGGCCGGGTGATCGTCGAAGGGTTGGTAAGATTTGATTTTGAAATTACGTTGCTGACCATCAGCGCCGTGGACGGCGTACATTTCTGCGAGCCGATCGGCCATCGTCAGGAAGACGGAGATTATCGCGAATCCTGGCAACCACAGCGCATGTCAGCCACGGCGTTGAGCCGTGCTCAGGCTATTGCGGAGAAGGTGGTGAAAGCCCTGGGCGGGTTCGGCCTGTTCGGCGTGGAGCTGTTCGTCTGCGGCGACGATGTGATCTTCAGCGAAGTGTCTCCGCGGCCGCACGATACCGGCATGGTTACGTTGATCTCACAGGATCTGTCCGAGTTCGCCCTGCACGTTCGCGCGTTTCTCGGGTTGCCGATTGGCGCCATCCGCCAGTTCGGCCCTTCCGCTTCGGCGGTGATCCTGCCGCAGCTCACCAGCAGCGATGTGCGTTTCAGCGGACTGGAAAATGCGCTGCGCGGACACAACCAGCTGCGCCTGTTCGGCAAACCGGAGATCGCCGGGCAACGTCGTCTGGGCGTAGCGCTGGCGACGGCCAACACGACGGAACTGGCGGTGGAGCAAGCGAAACAAGCCGCCGCCGCCGTGACGGTCAACGGCTGATACTCACGGGGCCGCTTACGCGGCCCCGATAACGTCAATAGTCTTCGTCTTCTTCAGCATCGTCATCCCGCGACGCCTCCGGTGCGGCCTCATGTTGCTCGTCTTCGTCATCGAACAATACCGCAACCTGAGCACCCTGATGCTTCTCGCGAATTTCCTGCGCAACGCGAGCAATGGCCTCACCGCTGCTCATGCCCTGCTCCATCAGTTGATGGATGCGATCCGCCGCTTCCTGCTGCTCCGCGTGATTCAGTAATGGCATACCTGCATGCATGTGTCGTTCTCTCCGGCAAAAGGGAGAAGGAGTATACGCGCTAACGCGGCAGATCCCAACGTCTGGTGCGTCAGGCCGGTTGCGAACAGCCGTTATCGTTGCGCCACTGCTTCAGGCGATGCCGCCACAGCATGACATGCCACCCCTGCTTCAGGCCGCGCGCATTGGCGAACATCGCTCTGTCGATACCGCGCTGATAGAACTCTTCGGTGATCTGACTCTGAGCGGCTGGTTCCGGCTCGCGACGAATGCTGTGGCAAATGCCCAGCGCTTCGCGGGTGATTTGCCAATGGAAAGCCGGACGAATGACGATGGTGCCCGCATAGCGCTGGTTGAGCCGCTCCAGCATTTCGACGATTTTCATATAGTGGCGTTGATACTCCACGTTCGCCTTACCGATGCGACGACGATTACTGATCGACTTGTCGTGCACCCGTTGACGGTACAGCGGCGTACTTAAATATTTGACCCGTTTGGCATTAAACATGACTTCTGTCGTCCAGGGAATATCCTGGTGATGTAACCCCGGCTCGAAATAAAGCCGATGCTGGCGAATAAAGTCGAGGCGATATATTGCCAGCCATACAACGTGAATAAACTTTCGCGATTTCAGCGCACGTTCAAACCACTGCACGCCACTGATAACATCGGTGGAACGCAAACGCGCCTCGGGAAAAATCGGCTGCAATTCATCTTGGCTGGTGAAATAGCGCTCGCCATTACATTGCATCACGTCTAATTGGTGTTTTTCCGCCTGTTCCAGCAGCGTGGAATACATCTCCGGCGCCAGCAAGTCGTCGGCATCGGGAAACGCCACATATTTGCCTTGGGCAACGGCAAGCCCGGCATTACGCGCGTTAGAAACACCGGCATTGGCCTGATCGATCACACGAATATGCGGATGTACCGCCGCGTAACGGTGCGCGATCTCTCCTGAACCGTCGGTGGAACCATCGTTGACGATGATCACCTCCAACCGTTGCTCGCGCTGGGCCAGCAGCGAGGCCAGGAAAGGCTCCAATAATTCCCCCGCATTGTGCATCGGGACGATCACGCTCAGCATTAACGACATAGTCAGCTCTTCAATGATAATGTAACAAAATAATAATTTTATTTTTCTAAAAGACTCATTCGGCCTGCGTAGGCTTGGGATAGGCGTGAAACACTGCAAATTCCCGCGCAGGCTAATGGGACCGAACTGGCCTTTCTTTCTCAAACCCGCGCCAGAAAAGCGCTGAGTAATTAAGCCATTAATTCCAAAGGGCGGCGACGTTGCCAAAATCGGGCATAGCAACACCTCCCCCGCCTCTAATAACAAGCAGAAATAATAAATTTATGAAATTAACGAATCTTTTTTTATATTTCTCGGGTATTGCGCCCTCGATGTATAGGCTTCCAGTGCATTTGACGTTAAATTTTTAACATATCGAAGTATAATCAATGGCGCAAAAAATGCCTTATTTCAGGTTTATTGAGCTGCCGTTTATGTGAACTGTGCTGCATGTCGCGCATGGCAAAACATGCATGACGTGGCCGTCTATGGCACACTAGCCGCCAGATATTGCCGTCCTCACAGCCAGGTTTATTGACGTTCATGAGCGTAACCGCCCCAAACATAAAATCTTTGCCCTACAGCCGCCGTGCCCTGATGACGCTTTTCGCCCCGCTTTCATCGCAGCCTTGGGCGATGCTGCTGCATTCGGGCTTTGCCGACCATTCGCACAACCGCTTCGATATCCTGGTCGCACAACCGCGCGTGACACTCACCACCCAGGGTGCCGGCACGCAAATCGAAAGTGACGGCGTCACCATTCAGTCGCAGGAAGATCCGTTCTCCTTGCTGCAGCAGCAACTGGCGGCGCAAGGCTGGCAGCCGGCGTTTAATCCGGACCTGCCGTTTCAGGGCGGAGCTCTGGGACTGTTCGGCTACGATCTTGGGCGGCGGGTGGAAACCCTGCCGCAGTTGGCCGAAGCCGACCTCGCTTTGCCGGATATGGCAGTGGGCATTTATGACTGGGCAGCGATCGCCGACCACCAATTGCAAACCCTGACGCTGCTCAGCTATGGCGATGTGGAGCAGCGCTGGCGCTGGCTCAATAGCCAAACCGCACCTACAGAACGCCCTTTCACGCTGCTGAGCGACTGGCGCGCCAATATGAGCCGGCGACAATACGGCGAGAAATTCCAACGTATTCAACACTACCTGCGCAGCGGCGACTGTTACCAAATTAATCTGGCACAACGATTCTCCGCCGACTATCAGGGGGATGAATGGCAGGCGTTCTGCCGCCTGAGCGCCTGCAACCGCGCGCCGTTCTCGGCCTTCCTGCGCTTGCCGCACAACAGCGTACTGAGCGTCTCTCCCGAGCGCTTCCTGTGGCTGGAGCAGCAGCGTATCCAAACCCGCCCGATCAAGGGCACGCTGCCGCGGCTGGCGGACGCGGAACAGGACGCCGCGCAGGCTCGCCGTTTGGCCGATTCACCCAAGGATCGCGCTGAAAATCTGATGATCGTCGATCTGCTGCGCAACGATATCGGCCGCGTCGCCCAACCTGGCAGCGTACGGGTGCCGGAACTGTTCGCCGTGGAGCCGTTCCCGGCCGTGCATCACCTGGTGAGCACCATCACCGCGACCCTGCCAAACCATACCTCGGCGGCCGAACTGCTGCGTGCCTGCTTCCCCGGCGGTTCGATCACCGGCGCGCCCAAGGTGCGCGCGATGGAAATCATCGAAGAGTTGGAGCCGCAGCGCCGCAATGCCTATTGCGGCAGCATCGGTTACCTGAGCGCCTGCGGCACCATGGACACCAATATCACCATTCGCACGCTCGTCACCGAAAACGGTCGCATCCACTGCTCCGCCGGCGGCGGCATCGTGGCGGACAGCCAGGAGCAGGCGGAATACCAGGAGACCTTCGACAAGGTCGGCCGCATTTTGCCGCAGCTAGGGGAGTATGCCCTGTCGTGATCCCATCGAACTCACCGGCCTCGCTGCACGCCTTTATCAGCCGCTTTCAACTGCAGCTGCCACAGGCGACACAGATTTCGCACCATGTGCGCCCGGCGGCGGTGCTGATCCCGATCGTCTGCCGCGCCGAGCCGACGCTGCTGTTGACCCGCCGTGCCGACTCGCTGCGCAAACATGCCGGTCAAGTGGCCTTCCCCGGCGGCAAAACCGACGCCGAAGACGGATCGGCGATCGTCACGGCGCTGCGAGAAGCGCAGGAAGAAGTGGCGATACCGCCGCAAGCGGTGACTGTGCTCGGCCAAATGGCGCCGCTCGACAGCAGCACCGGATTTCAGGTTACCCCTATCGTCGGCCTCATCCCGCCGGACGTGCAGTTCCACGCCAATGAAGGCGAAGTGGCGGACGTGTTCGAAATGCCCCTGCGGGAAGCGCTGACCCTGTCGCGTTACTATCCGCTGGATATTCATCGCGCCGGCCATACGCACCGCATCTACCTCTCCTGGTATCACAGCCAGTTTATCTGGGGGCTGACCGCCGCCATCATTCGACGCTTGGCGCAACAGGTCAGTATTTAGCCCGCATTACGTGATCTGACTCGCAATCTGGCACGGTTGCCGGCCTCCGCGGCGGGTAAAGAGATCGCTATCACTTCATTTGATCGCTTTTTCAACTACCGTTCCGTTTGAATGGTTTTAAAAAAACTGTAAACCCTCTCTTAAACCTTACGAAATACCTGTAAAATACCACCGTCCGAGATAAACCACTGTAGAAACAGGGATTAAGCCGGCGGCGTTCAGCACGGAAAGCTGGCGCGATTACCGCTAATGGAGCTTGGGCGAAAGCGGATACCCCGCACAAGGGTTCGCCCCGGGTAATCAGTAAAAAAAGCGACACCACGGATTATTTAATTTCATGCGAAAAAGGCAGCCGAACCCGCACGGCCCTTTTACAATATCGCTGTTCCCTGCGCGGTTTTTGACCGCCGCAGCCATAACAATACGTCTCTTTAAGGAGTTTTAGCGTGATTAGCGTTTTCGACATGTTTAAGATCGGCATCGGCCCGTCCAGCTCTCATACGGTTGGACCGATGAAAGCCGGCAAACAGTTTGTCGACGATCTGGTAAATAAAGGCCTGATGCCTTCTATCACGCGTGTTGCCGTAGACGTTTACGGCTCACTCTCATTGACCGGCAAAGGTCACCATACCGATATCGCCATCATTCTCGGCCTGGCCGGCAACATGCCGGACACCGTCGATATCGATAGCATTCCGGGTTTTATTCGCGATGTAGAACAACGTCAACGCCTGATGCTGGCCAACGGCCTGCATGAAGTCGATTTCCCACGCGACGGCGGCATGGTCTTCCGCAGCGACAACCTGCCGCTGCACGAAAACGGCATGCAGATCCACGCCTTCGCCGGCGATAAAGAAGTGTACAGCAAGACCTATTACTCTATCGGCGGCGGTTTCATCGTCGACGAGGAGAATTTCGGCAAGGCCGCCGAGCAAGAACTGCAAATGCCATATCCGTTCAACTCCGCGCGCGAAATGCTCGACCACTGCCGCGAGACCGGCCTGTCGCTGTCCGGCATGGTGATGCAGAACGAACTGGCGCTGCACAGCAAGCAAGAGATAGAGACCTACTTCGGCAACGTCTGGCAAACCATGCGCGCCTGTATCGACCGCGGTCTGAACACCGAAGGCGTACTGCCGGGGCCGCTGCGCGTACCGCGCCGTGCCTCCGCGCTGCGCCGCATGCTGGTGGCGTCGGACAAACTGTCCAGCGATCCGATGAACGTGATCGACTGGGTCAACATGTTCGCGCTGGCGGTTAACGAAGAAAACGCCGCCGGCGGCCGCGTGGTCACCGCGCCGACCAACGGCGCCTGCGGCATCGTGCCTGCAGTGCTGGCTTACTACGATCACTTCATCGAGTCCGTCAGCCCGGATATCTACATCCGCTACTTTATGGCGGCGGGTGCGATCGGTGCGTTGTACAAGATGAACGCCTCCATTTCCGGCGCCGAAGTCGGTTGCCAGGGTGAAGTCGGCGTTGCCTGCTCCATGGCGGCGGCCGGTCTGGCCGAACTGCTGGGCGGCAGCCCTGAGCAGGTCTGTGTGGCGGCGGAGATCGGCATGGAACACAACCTGGGTCTGACCTGTGACCCGGTCGCCGGCCAGGTGCAGGTGCCGTGCATCGAGCGCAACGCCATCGCCTCGGTCAAGGCGATCAACGCCGCCCGCATGGCCCTGCGCCGCACCAGCGAGCCGCGCGTTTCGCTGGATAAGGTGATCGAGACCATGTACGAAACCGGCAAAGACATGAACGCCAAGTACCGCGAAACGTCACGCGGCGGCCTGGCAATCAAGGTGCAATGCGACTGACAGACAACCCCGCCACCCGGCGGGGTTTTTTATGGGTAATCAATTCATTGGCCGCATTTTGTGACGATGTCACCAGAAAAAATCCTGCATTTCTCTCATCGATCCGGCGGTTAGCCTGCAAATTGACCTTCTGTTTTGCCAAATCGAAATAATTTACTGAGTTACCATCAATCTTGTATAACCTCAGGCTAGAATTAGCCGAGCGCAACTTAAGGATCTATGACCTGACCGTGACTCGGGGCTGGATTACCGAACAAGGATTTACCGGATGTTGATGACCCACCTCGCCGCGTCCCGATATCGTTATTACCGTTGGCTGCTGGCCGGAGCGGTGGGCGCGGCTATTCTGTTGGTATCGCTGTATACCCGTTACTATCAAGAGGTCAAAAGTATCGAGCTGAGCCAACAGACATTGGCCACCCGCACCGTCGGCAAGCTCAACCAGTTGTTGACGCCGGCTCAGCTGCAGGCGGAGCGCAGCATGGACATGCTGGACCAGCCCTGCGAGAACGTTTCGTCGACCCTGCGCTTTCGCGCCGCGCAGAATCAGGCGCTACGCGCCATGTTGCTGGTAAAAAACGGCATTATTTACTGCTCCAGCCTGTTTGGTTCCCGTCATTATCAGCTGGCCGCGGTAATGCCGACCTTCGTCAACAGCAACGCCAGGCTGGCGCTGCGCCCCTCGCTGGCGGTGAGCAAAGGCCTGCCCACGCTGGTGATGTGGACGCCATCCCCCCACGATAAAACCAGCGGCGTGCTGCACGTGTTTAATATCGAGCTGCTGTCCAACTTTTTACTCGAGCCGCAGGAGCCTTACGTTCAGCGCGTGGTGCTGAACGTGGCTGACAGCAGCCTGGAATACGGCCGACGCGAAATCCTGAGCCGTGACACCCTGACCAACGATCTGCGCTACACCGCCGGCTCTGCGCTATACCCGTTCTCGATTTCGCTGTTCGGCCCGCAGATCGGCATGCTGGCGCTTTCCGCACTGCCGCGCCATATCCCGCTGGCGCTGCTGATCAGCCTGTTGGCCGCCTATGTGGTCTATCTGCTCACCGCTAACCGCATGAGCCTGTCTTATCACATCGGCCATGCCATCACCCATCGCGAGTTCCGCGTCTATTGCCAGCCCATCATCCATAGCGACACCGGGCGCTGCGCCGGCGTCGAGATGCTGCTGCGCTGGAAAAAGAAGCGGCAAGGGTGGATCTCCCCCGACGTGTTTATTCCGCTGGCCGAGCAGCATGAGCTGATCATTCCACTGACCCGTTATCTGATGAACACCGTGACGGAAAATCTGCAGCTGTTCCCGCCGCGACCGTCGTTCTACATCAGCATCAACGTCGCCGCCGAACACTTTAAAACGCTCAACATCATCGACGATATCCGCCGGATTTGGCTGCCGGCGCATCCGATGCCGTCACTGATGCTGGAGCTGACCGAGCGCACCGCGCTATCGGCGATCCAGCATGACCAGATCCGGACGCTGAAAGACATGGGGATCATGCTGGCCATCGACGATTTCGGCACCGGCCACAGCTCGCTGAGCTACCTGAAGAACCTTAGCCCGGACGTGTTAAAGATCGACCGCGGGTTTACCGCAGCCATCGGCACCGACGCGGTCAACGCCACGGTGACCGATACCATCATTACGCTGGCGCAGCGGCTGAAGCTGAAGCTGGTGGCTGAAGGGGTAGAAACAGCGGAACAGGCCGACTATCTGCGCTCACGCGAAGTCAATGCCCTGCAGGGGTATTATTTCGCCAAGCCGATGCCGATCCACGTTTTCCCGCTGTGGTTGCAGCAGTACGAATCGCGCGTCAGGAAAACGGAAGAGAATACGCCGGAGGCCTGAGCCTCCGGCGGGTGGGTTACGAATGCGCCGGTTCGTCGAAGACGACGCGGGTGACACGCACCAACTCGATGCGATAGTCGGAGACCTCGACGATATCGAAACGCAGGTGGTTCAGTTCAATGGTGTCCCCCACCACCGGCATCTGGCCGTAGTGGGCTAACAGCAACCCCGCCAGAGTGGCGTAGTCTGCGGTTGGGCTGACCAGGTCATCGCAGGCCAGCGCCTGTTCCAGCGAGTGCAGGTCGGTCCCGCCTTTGACCAGCCAGCCGTCGCCTTCCGCCACGATGTCCGGCGTTTCATCTTCGTCCGGGAACTCGCCGGCAATCGCTTCCAGCACATCCAGCGGCGTCACCAGCCCCTGCACCACGCCGAACTCGTTGGTGACCACCACCAGGCGCCCTTTGGCGCGGCGCAGCACCGCCAGCAGCTTGATGACATCCATGGTTTCCGGCACCACGATCGGCGGCGTGCGGGCGGCAAACTCGGCGATATCTTCCCCTTGCTCCAGCGCCACCAGCAGATCCTTGGCGCGTACTACGCCGACGATCTCATCCACAGAGTCGCGACACACCGGGAACAGGCTGTGCGGCGTATCCAGCAACTGTGCGCGCACCTCCTCACGGGAGCGCTCGCAGTCAACCCAGGAGATGTCAGTGCGCGGCGTCATCACGCTGCGCAATGAGCGCGAGGCCAGCGTCAGCACGCCGCTGATCATATAACGCTCTTCCGCCGCAAAGGTTTCATCCCTCGGCAACGCCACCGCATCGTCCGCCTGCTGCGCGCGCTGCTGCCCCATCAGACGCATGATCGCTTCCGCGGTGCGCTCGCGCATCGGGCGACGCGCCTGATGCTTGATAAAGTTGCGACGCGCGATCTGATTGAACAATTCAATCAGGATCGAGAAGCCGATCGCGGCGTACAGATAGCCTTTAGGAATATGCAAACCGAAGCCTTCGGCGATCAGGCTCAGACCGATCATCAACAGGAAGCTCAGGCACAGCACCACAATGGTCGGGTGCGCGTTGACGAAGTTGGTCAACGGTTTGGACGCCAGCAGCATCACCGCCATCGCGATCACCACCGCCGCCATCATCACCGGCAGATCGTTCACCATGCCCACGGCGGTAATCACCGCATCGAGCGAAAACACCGCGTCAAGGATCACGATTTGCACCACCACCGCCCAGAACTTGGCGTAACCGCGGTTGGCGCCATCCTGGTGCGTCTGCCCTTCCAGCCGTTCATGCAGCTCCATGGTGGCCTTGAACAGCAGGAATACCCCGCCGAACAGCAGGATAAGATCGCGGCCGGAGAAGCTGAAATCGCCGACGCTGAACAGCGGCGTGGTCAGGGTTACCATCCAGGAGATCACCGACAGCAGGCCCAAACGCATCAGCAATGCCAGCGACAGGCCGATGATGCGCGCCTTATCGCGCTGCTTAGGCGGCAACTTGTCGGCCAAAATGGCGATGAATACCAGGTTGTCGATGCCCAGCACGATTTCCAGCACCACCAGCGTAAGCAACCCCGCCCAAATAGAGGGGTCCATTAAAAATTCCATATCAGACTCCAGAAAAAAGTGGGAATGAGCGCACGCCGCTCAGACGTGACGATGCCGCCGCTGCATGGGCGCAGTCGACAATAGCAAAGTGACGGGATGGGATTACCGGGAGATGGCCGAAGGGCCGAACAGCATATGCAACGCCAGCAGGTGGCGGGTGAAACCGGGAAAAACAGTTACTTCGGTGACAGTCCATAGGGAGGGCTGAGGCCCTTCACTCCTTAGTGATGAAAGAGGAAATTACTGTATCAGGATTTTTCTGGGGGACAAAGCGGCTTTTTCAACGGCGGTTTAGGGTGACGCCACGCCATATCGTCTGCGACAGCTAAGATTTCTCCGAGCATTCAATAGCGGAGCAGCGTCACAAAAAATATTTTTTCACTCACTAAAATAAATCTCGCGTTCGTGAAGTATCACGCACAGGCATTTGATACTGCGTGAGAAATGTTAGGCGTGCGTTTCTTTTTTTCTACCATAATGTATCTGAACCGCGGAAGTGACTGCCAAGACGGCGCGGAGAAACGACACAAACCGCGTCTGGAGTTCAACGAGGAGGTAGCGAGTGGCAATAGCTATTATCATCGGCACACACGGGGCTGCAGCGGAACAACTGCTGAAAACGGCGGAGATGCTATTGGGCGAGCAGGACAACGTCGCCTTTATAGACTTCGTTCCCGGTGAGAATGCCGAAACGTTAATCGTCAAGTACAACGAGAAAATCAGTGGATTGGATACCAGCGGCGGCGTGCTGTTCCTGGTGGATACCTGGGGCGGCAGCCCGTTCAACGCCGCCAGCCGCATTGCGGTCGACAAAGAAAACTATGAGGTCGTCACCGGGGTCAACATCCCAATGCTGGTGGAAACCTTTATGGCGCGGGACGATAACCCCGCTTTCGATGAACTGGTGGCGCTGGCGTTGGAAACCGGCCGAGAAGGCGTGAAAGCGCTGAAAAAACCGCAGGAAGAACCCGCAAAACCCGCGGCGCCCGTCGCCAAAGCCGCTGCCCCTCAGGCGCCGCTGGGGCCGAACGACCACATGAAAATCGGCCTGGCGCGCATCGATGACCGCTTGATTCACGGCCAGGTCGCCACCCGCTGGACCAAAGAGACCAACGTCAGCCGCATTATCGTCGTCAGCGATGAAGTCGCCGCCGACCATGTGCGCAAAACCCTGCTGACTCAGGTCGCCCCGCCGGGCGTCACCGCTCACGTGGTGGACGTGGCGAAGGCCATCCGCGTGTGGAACAACCCGAAATACGCCAACGACCGCGTGATGCTGCTGTTTACCAACCCGACCGACGTCTGGCGCCTGGTGGAAGGCGGCGTGGATATTCAATCCGTCAATATCGGCGGCATGGCGTTCCGTCAGGGGAAAACCCAGGTGAACAACGCCGTTTCCGTCGATGAAAAAGATATCGAAGCGTTTAAGAAACTGAACGATCGCGGTATCGAGCTGGAGGTGCGTAAGGTCTCGTCCGACAGCCGGCTAAAAATGATGGACCTGATTAACAAACTCAATTAGTGGCGCCAGCCGCTGATTATTTTACTCAGAGCTTTTTTGGTCATAGGAGAAGTGCAATGGAGATCACCACTCTTCAGATTGTGCTGATATTTATCGTTGCCTGTATCGCCGGGATGGGTTCCGTCCTCGACGAGTTCCAGTTCCACCGTCCGCTGGTCGCCTGTACCCTGATCGGCTTCATTCTCGGCGATATGAAAACCGGCATCATCATCGGCGGTACGCTGGAAATGATCGCCCTCGGCTGGATGAACATCGGCGCGGCGGTCGCGCCGGATGCCGCCCTGGCGTCCATCATCTCGACCATCCTGGTCATCGCCGGTGGGCAAAGCGTCGGCGCCGGTATCGCCCTGGCCATTCCGCTGGCGGCAGCCGGCCAGGTGTTAACCATCATCGTGCGAACCCTCACCGTGGCCTTCCAGCACGCAGCGGACAGCGCGGCGGAGCGCGGCAGCCTGCGCGCCATCAGCTGGATCCATGTCGGCGCCCTGCTCCTGCAGGCAATGCGTATCGCCATTCCGGCGGTCATCGTCGCCATCTCGGTGGGCACCGCCGGGGTGCACGCCCTGCTCAACTCGATCCCGGAAGTGGTCACCAGCGGCCTGAACATCGCCGGCGGCATGATCGTGGTGGTCGGTTACGCGATGGTGATTAACATGATGCGCGCCGGCTACCTGATGCCGTTCTTCTATCTCGGTTTCGTTACCGCCGCCTTCACCAACTTCAACCTGGTGGCGCTCGGCGTCATCGGCGTGGTGATGGCCGTGCTGTATATCCAGCTCAGCCCGAAATACAACAAGTCTCAGGTTGTCCAGGCCGGCCCGGCTAACGCGAACGATCTCGATAACGAACTCGACTAGGAATAGGTGAGAGAAATGGTTGATACAACTGCTCAAAAGAAACTCACGCCGGCCGATATTCGCGGCGTATTCCTGCGTTCGAACCTGTTCCAGGGTTCATGGAACTTCGAACGCATGCAGGCGCTGGGTTTTTGCTTCTCGATGGTGCCGGTGATCCGCCGCCTGTATCCGGAAAACAATGACGATCGCAAACAGGCGATCAAGCGTCACCTGGAGTTCTTCAACACCCACCCTTACGTGGCGGCGCCGGTACTCGGCGTGACCATGGCGATGGAAGAGCAACGCGCCAATGGCGCACCGATCGACGACGCCGCAATCAACGGCATCAAGGTTGGTTTGATGGGGCCGCTGGCGGGCGTCGGTGACCCGATCTTCTGGGGCACCGTGCGGCCGGTATTCGCCGCGCTTGGGGCGGGCATCGCCATGAGCGGCAGCCTGCTCGGACCGATCCTGTTCTTCGTGCTGTTCAACCTGGTGCGCCTGCTGACCCGCTATTACGGCGTGGCCTACGGTTACCGTAAAGGGGTGGATATCGTCAACGACATGGGCGGTGGTTTCCTGCAGAAACTGACGGAAGGGGCGTCCATTCTCGGCCTGTTTGTCATGGGGGCGCTGGTCAACAAATGGACGCACGTGAATATCCCGCTGGTGGTGTCCAAGATAACCGACCAGACCGGGCATACCAACGTCACCACGGTGCAGACCATCCTCGACCAGCTGATGCCGGGCCTGGTGCCGCTGCTGTTGACCTTCGCCTGTATGTGGCTGCTGCGCAAGAAAGTCAACGCGCTGTGGATCATCATCGGCTTCTTCGTCATCGGTATCTTTGGCTATTGGATTGGCCTGCTGGGCCTGTAATCGTTCGAAACGGCCGGGGGGCGACCCCCGGCTTTTTTATGTGTGGAGCAAGAGATGTCACTGACCGACGCCGTACTGATGCTGTTTATCGCCCTGCTGTTGCTGTATTCGCTGTACGACGAATTCGGCATGGATCTGCTGAAAGGCAAAACGCGGCTCAAAGTGCCGCTCAAACGCCGCAACCGCCTCGACAGCCTGATTTTCGTCGGCCTGCTCGCCATTCTGATTTACCGTAACGTCACCGCCAACGGCGCGCTATTAACCACTTATCTGCTTATTTCTTTGGCGCTGCTCGCCATCTATATTGCTTATATCCGCTCGCCCAAAATGGTGTTTAAAGCGCACGGTTTTTTCTTCGCCAATGTTTTTGTCGAATATAACCGCATTAAAGCCATGAATTTATCGGAGGACGGCATTCTGGCCATCGACCTGGAGCAGCGCCGGCTGTTGGTTCAGGTGACGCACCTGGATGACCTGGAGAAGATATACAACTTTTTCGTTTATAATCAATAAATAAAGGAAAATTAATTTTATTCTCGCTCAAACCTTGCGCTGTCTGTGGATAATTAATCGGCAGCGCCATTTCATTTCTGACTATTATTTCCGCAACATTGTTACCCGCGTCTACATTATATTCCCACATGAACTCAGATTAATGAAAACGAGTCTCAATTAAGAACAAAAATCACGCCAGAATAAAGTTGTCGGTATCGGAAATAATATGGTATGGTTGCGCCGTCATTGGGGAGTAGCCGGTTTCTGGAGAATAAAACGCCAGAAACGCCCGTATCAACATACTCGTTTCGCCGTATGAAACGTGGTGCGGGCAGCCAGGTAAGGTTGGCGAGACCATAGACACGTAACTCCGTCGTTTGGTTGGGGGTGGGTTACGTGTATATGGAGCCACCCGGCCGAGGCTATTTCACATGAACCTTTCAGCAACGCTTATTCTCGCTTTCGGCATGTCCATGGATGCATTCGCCGCTTCTATCGGCAAAGGCGCCAGTCTGCATCAGCCGCGCTTTCGCGAAGCGATCCGCACCGGCCTGATCTTCGGCGTGGTCGAAGCAATCACCCCACTTATCGGTTGGGCCATCGGCCTGTTCGCCAGCCAATACATCATGGAATGGGATCACTGGGTCGCCTTCTCGCTGCTGTTTATTCTCGGCATGCGCATGATTGTCGAAGGGGTGCGCAACAGGCCCGACGAAGAAGAGAAGGTCAAACGCCACGGCTTCTGGATATTGGTGGCCACCGCTATCGCGACCAGCCTGGACGCCATGGCGATCGGCGTCGGTCTGGCCTTCCTGCAGGTGAACATCGTGCACACCGCAATGGCCATCGGCTGCGCCACCATGATCATGGCAACGTTGGGCATGATGATCGGCCGCTTTATCGGCCCGCTGCTGGGCAAACGCGCCGAAATCCTCGGCGGCGTGGTGTTGATCGGCATCGGCGTCAACATCCTGCTGGAGCACCTCGGCTACCTGGCCTGAGGCGACCGAACTGCAAAAAAAACCTGCCGCGGCAGGTTTTTTTGTTTCTGAGTTCAAGGCCCCTTAAGCGCGACGTCGGTACAACGCCAACACGAAATCCGTCTCGCACACAAACTCGCCGCCCTCGGCCAACCGCTGTTGCACCTCCGGCGTGGCGCGCCAGGCGAACGGCGTCATCTGCAGCAGGTTGGCGGCCTGCGCGCCCGGTAGGGTCATCGTATAGGCCAGCGCCTCTTTGCGCTCGCAGTCGAAACCGGCGAACTGTTCGTCCTGTTCGGCATGCAACTGCACCTGCTGGTACACCTGCTCTTTCAGCTGGTACAGATGACGCGGGCCCGGCGAAACCGTCAGCACCACGCCGCCCGGCTTCACTACCCGCGCCAGCTCCTCCGCCTTGCAAGGCGCATAAATGCGCAAGACCGCGTCCAACGCCCCGTCGGCGAACGGCAAACGGTGACTGGAGGCGACGCAGAACGAGACCGCCGGATAACGTTTGGCGCCATAACGGATCGCCACCTTGGCGACGTCCAGCCCATAGACCGCCATATTGCGCTCCTGAGCCAGCCGTGCGGCCACGGCGGCGGTGTAATACCCTTCCCCGCAGCCTATGTCCAATAACGCGCCTGCATCGGCCGCCAGCGCCGAATCCAGCCACTCGGCTACCTGCGCTTGCAACGGCTTATAATATCCACCGTCGAGAAACGCACGCCGTGCCTGCATCATTTCCGCGCTGTCTCCCGGCTGCTTCGATCGTTTGTGCTGCACCGGCAGCAGATTCACGTAACCTTCTTTGGCTTGGTCGAACTGATGATTGCCGTCACAACGCCAGTGTTGTGATGAAAAATGCAGCGGTTGATGACACAGAGGACATTGATAAGACATGAATGGGCTTCCAGAAAGACAGGGCGCGGCTAGTCTAAAGAAGGCGTCGGCTTGATGCAAGGCGCATCCCCGCTCGCTTTCGCCGCCAACAACACCTGGCCAAGCGGGGAAAAAGCTGGCTACACTGAGAGTCTGTTTTCTCATGCAGGTGAACATAACTTATGAGCGATCGTTCCGCGCTGCTCGATGCGGTGCCCCACATTCAGCACGGCTTCGGCAGCAAACTCGCGCTGCTGCCCGGGCATCTGCTGCCCTACAGCGCCACGCTGCCGGAAAAAAAACAGGTGCACGGCACCCGCATCGTCGATGTGCTGCAGCCGGCGCAGGCATGCGGCGAGGCCGATGGTTTCTATACTCGCCAGCCCGGCATTCTGCTCAGCGTACTGACGGCGGACTGTTTGCCGGTGCTGTTCAGCCGCCGTGATGGCAGCGCCATCGCTGCGGTGCACGCCGGCTGGCGCGGGCTGCTGGACGGCATTCTGGAACAGATGGCAGCACGCATTCGCCAGGACGGCGACACCGCCGATTGGGTCGTCTCCATCGGCCCTGCCGCCGGCCCGTGCTGCTACGAAGTCGATGAAGCGCTGGTGGAGAGTTTTAAACAGCGCCTGCCGCTGCCCGCCACGCTGATCAGCCCGCATTACCGGCATCTCGATTTGGCCGCAATTGCCGAATACAAGCTGGCGGCGCTCGGCTTCGCCGCCGTTGACCGCGCCGGCAGTTGCACCATCTGCACGCCGGACGTCGACCCACAGCGGCCGCAGCGCTTCAAATACACCAGCTATCGCCGCAACAGCCACCGGCGCGCGCAGGATCCGACGCATCCGGGGATCAAAGGCCGCAACCAGTACGCCGGCATCATCATCGCCGCCGGATGACGGAAACGAAAAAGCCCGCGCGAAGGCGGGCTTTTTGTACAGCTGACGCTGATTAGATAGCAGTAACGTTTACTGCAGATGGGCCTTTCTGGCCATCTTGGATTTCGAACTCAACGTTCTGGCCTTCAGCCAGGGTTTTGAAGCCGTTACCCTGGATTGCAGAGAAGTGTACGAACACGTCTTTGCTGCCGTCAGCCGGGGTGATGAAACCGAAACCTTTAGACTCGTTGAACCACTTAACTTGACCTTTGATCTTTGCCATCTTGAGTATTTCCTTTGGATTGTTTAAACCGCCCGAGGGCGTTACATAGACAAACTAGAGTCGTTACTGCTTGAGGCACTAAGATAAGGATCGGCAGAGAAGCGGTATTCAACGCTAACGTCTTTACTCAGAACTTCTTTACTGAAAATGCCACACATATACAGAACTGTACCTCGTTTTACCCAGATGCGTTATCACATACTCTGTATGCGATGGCAAGCCATTTTTAATCACTGAACGACATGTCGCACATATTTGAAACGGTCGAGCGCCACATTTGCTTAAATAGGCCAAAAGATGTTGAAGCATCGGCTATTTTCTGCTTGCCAAAATCACTGCGCCAGACCCCGCATTCTGCTGGAGTTTTAACAAAACTTTCATCGTATTGACGCCTTTGCGTCTCATCATTTCCGCTTTTTTGCCGCTTATAGCGTTAAAAAATTTGAATCTTTATGGAATTTGATATGCAACATCTGAATATCGATGAACGGGGGCCAATTTATTCATCGCTCCTCCGACCATTTACCGCCGGAAAGCCCATTCATCATCGGCTTTCCGCCCTGCCGCCAAACGGCGCGGGCGAGAACGGCGCACGGGTCGGCGGCGACGTCTCCACCCTGCACAACGGATGCATAAGCATGCAAAGCGCCGGTACATCTTCCGCTGCCTGTGGTTTCATCATAAATAATCCGAATGTCATTAACCTCAATAGCCGGAATAATCTTATCAATAACGAAAGTTCAACGTTGAATTAAATCCTGAAAATACGGGGGTTATTTGAATCACCACCCGCACTTATCAATTCTGCTAATTACAGCTGCGCTTTCAAACCATTGACTTTATTCATCCCGCTGCGCCGCCGGGTGATTAGGTAACGCAGGCGATGAGCCCTGCAACGCGATGCGCTCGCCAATCTTCAGCGGGAGGAATTGATGCTGCTCCAACCCCGCCTCGCTCAGGGCCAGGTTCAGCTGCTGCGGCGGTTCGTCCAGCGACTCATCCGCCAGTTCAAATACTCCCCAATGGATAGGAATGGCTCGCGGCTGATTCAGCTCGCGATACAGCGCCACCGACTGCTGCGGATCCATATGCTGCTCCTGCATAAACCAGCGCGGCGCATAGGCGCCGATCGGCAGCGCAGCCACGTCGAACGGCCCCAGCCGTTGACCGATCTCCGCCAGCCGTTCCGAATAACCGCTGTCGCCGGAAAAATAAAACCGTAGCGCCGGATGGTGGATCACCCACCCGCACCACAGCGAGCGATTGCGATCCCACAGCGTGCGCATGCTCCAGTGCCGCGCCGGCGTGGCATAGACCGTCAGCTCGCCCAGTGACAGGCTCTGCCACCAGTCCAGTTCATGCACCTTCAGCCGGTAGCGGCGAAACCAGCGCTTCAACCCCAACGGTACGATGAACTCGGCCTGCGGGAAACGCCGCGCCAATTGCCGCACCGTGCGCCTGTCGAGGTGGTCATAATGGTTATGGGAGATCAGTACCACATCCATCGCCGGCAGTTGCCCCACCGTCAACGGCGGCGGCGTTCTGCGCTTTGGGCCGTAAAAGCTCAGCGGCGATGCACGTTCGGACAATACCGGATCGATCAGGATATAGCGGCCGCTCAATCGCAATAGCATCGAGGCATGCCCCAACCACCAGACGCTGTCGTCGCTGCCACTGAGATCGGCAGGTTGCCACCAGCGCTGGGTAAATTGCGCGTAACCCTGCTGCGGCGGCCTGGGCAGCCCCTGCCGCTTACGTTCATCTTGCCAACGCCGAAGATCGCCCTCCTGACGCCGCGAAGGTTCCAGGTTGCGAAATCCCTCCGGCGTATGATGCGCCTTGGCCGCGTCGTAATAACGGTTGATTCTTTTCATCCTGCCTTTTCTCCCGACCACAGCGCCCTGCACGGGCATGACTTTCAGTGTAACAAACCCGATGAAGCTCGCACTTTGTCAGCCGTGCGCTGCATCTCGGGACCTTTTGCCGTATGCTGTTGTCTCACTCCGGTGGAAAGCCAGGGCCGCCAAGAGCCCGTTAAGACTCTCTTAAGATCTTTGTGATTGACTTGTAGGGCATACAGAAAAGGAGAAGTTATGAGTCGTTCTACATCCCGCCAATCAGGCATCGGCCTGGGGCGTCGTATTCGCAGCGCGCTGCTCGCGCAGAAGCAATACTGGAAAATGTATTTCGCCATGAAGCTGCGCCGGCTGCGCGTGCCTGCCCCGTTGGTGCTGCTGGGCGGTTCGCTGCTTGGGTTCTTCATGCTGACTCTGCTGATGCTCAGCGTAGTCGCCATCGACGTCATCAGCACCCTGCTGCTGCTGTGCCGGAAACTGCTGGGGCGGGGTCACGGTGAGGGCCGCGCCTTTATGCCGCGCGGCTAACGAGAAAAGAAGCGGAGGCGGGCAATACGCCTCCGCAGCACGCAGATTAACGCTTGGCGCCTTTACGGCGCGTTAGCATGAACCCGCACCACAGCGCCGCAACCCATACCGGCATCAGCAGCACCGAAATGCGGATCCCTTCGCTGAAATACATGATCACCAGAATCAGGCCGAGGAACGCCAGGCACAGGTAGTTGCCGAACGGATACCACAGCGCCTTAAAGCTGGGGATGACGCCCTGGCGGTTCTTGGCGGCACGGAACTTCAGGTGCGCCAGGCAGATCATCACCCAGTTGATCACCAATGTTGACACCACCAGCGCCATCAGCAGCTCAAACGCCTTGCCGGGCATCAGGTAGTTGATCAGCACGCCGATCGAAGTAATCAACGCCGACAGCGCGATGGACAGCACCGGCACGCCGCGTTTATTCACGCGCGTCAGCACCTGCGGCGCATTGCCCTGGCTGGCCAGCCCGAACAGCATGCGGCTGTTGGCATAAACGCCGCTGTTGTAAACCGACAGCGCGGCGGTCAATACCACTACGTTGAGCACCGTTGCCACCAGATTGCTGTTCAGCGCATGGAAGATCAGCACGAACGGGCTGCCGCCCTCCACCACTTGCCCCCACGGATAGAGCGAAAGCAGCACGGTCAGCGAGCCGATATAGAAGATCAGGATGCGGTACACCACCTGATTGGTGGCTTTGGGAATGCTGCGGCGCGGATCGGCGGCTTCCGCCGCGGTGATGCCGACCATCTCCAGCCCGCCGAACGAGAACATGATCACCGCCATCGCCATCACCAGCCCGGAGAAGCCGTGCGGCATAAAGCCGCCCTGCTGCCAGAGGTTGGTGATGCTGGCCTGCGGCCCGCCGTTACCGCTGGCCAACAGCCAGGCGCCGAAGACGATCATGCCGACAATCGCCACTACCTTGATGATGGCGAACCAGAACTCGGTTTCGCCGTACAGGCGCACGTTCACCAGGTTAATCAGGTTGATCAGCACGAAAAACAGCGCGGCGGAGGCCCAGGTGGGGATCTCCGGCCACCAGTACTGAATGTAGATGCCGACGGCGGTCAATTCCGCCATGCCGACCAGAATGAACATTGCCCAGTAGTTCCAGCCGGAAAGAAAGCCGGCGAAATCGCCCCAATATTTATAGGCAAAGTGACTGAAAGAGCCGGCGACCGGCTCCTCCACCACCATTTCACCCAGCTGGCGCATGATTAAAAACGCGATAAAACCGCCGATGGCGTAGCCCAGCAGCACGGCGGGGCCGGCCATTTTAATAGTTTGCGCAATGCCGAGAAATAAACCGGTACCGATGGCGCCCCCGAGGGCAATAAGCTGTATGTGTCTGTTTTTTAAACCGCGTTTTAGCGGAGTATCCTGATGCTGACCGCCCATCTTATCCTCATATGGCGTATACCTTTGCCGCTATCGACCAAGATTTCACCAATCAATAAATGTATCTGCGGGCGGCTTTTTAACACTTAACCCCGTGAGCATCAAGGAGAAGCGCCCCGAGACGGCAGGCCGGAGCGCGATTTTTTTACCGCGAGAAAGCGGATAACGGCAGCGTTTAGCCAGGCATACCGCACAGTTTGGTCAGATTGCGCGCGCCGATCATCAGCGTGGCGACATAAGATTGGCTACGCGTGACCACTTCCACCGCCACGCGATCGTTTTGATATTTTATCAGGTAGGTCGAGGGCCAGCCCTGACGGCGCTGGCCGAAGCTTTCGGCATGACGATCGATCGCCGCATGGGCAATCACCAGATGAGACAAGTTTTTATCACCTTTGATAATGCGCTTCATAAACAGCCTCCGCCAACGACAGCTCTGTTATTAGAAAAAGGAGAAACTCTTACCAATCACCGGTATTGTTCGACTCAGTTAGCCTGTCGGCTCATCAGGAAGCAGATCATCGCCGCGCGCAGCGGGCTGGCGCTGTCCGCCTGCCATTCACCGCCCTGAGTGCTCATGCGCGCCTGCCACTGCGGGCTGTCGCTTTGGTTGTCGGGATTCAGACTGATTTTGTTGGCGCAAATGATCGGCCAGGCATCGGAGGGATTCTTGCAGTAATCTTTACCTTTCACACCACCGTAGGGATACCACTTGTCCGGGTTCTCTCCGGTCAGCAGCGCAATGCTGCGGTTCACTTCGGCATCGCTTTCTTCGTACCATTTAATCATCGGCTTCATCCATCTTTCGTAAGGTTCGCGCTACATTACGATGTCTGTACGACAGTTTTATGACAGCGCCGCCGGTTTTCACATTATCTCTACTAATGCTTTATCCCCTTTATCTTTCCTTAGCGTCTGCGTAAACTTTTCTCCCTATTCAGCGCCCGGAGAACGCATGCATGTTGACCGGCCTTAACCATCTGACGCTCGCCGTCAGCAATCTCGATCGCAGCTTCGATTTTTATCGTCATCTGTTGGGATTTATCCCGCACGCCCGCTGGCAAGGCGGCGCCTATCTGTCGTTAGGGCCGTTGTGGCTATGCCTGTCGCTGGATGAAACGCGCATGCAACAACGCGAGCGCGATTACACCCATTACGCCTTCAGCGTCGCGCCGGAACATATTGAGCAGGTCAGCGAGCGGTTGCGCCAGGCCGGCGTCGAAGAGTGGAAAAGCAATCGCAGCGAAGGTGAATCACTCTATTTTCTCGATCCCGATGGGCATCAATTGGAGATCCATGCCGGCGATTTGGCCAGTCGCCTGGCGGCATGCCGGGAAAAGCCGTATCAGGGCATGGTGTTTTACTGAGGCGCCCCGGCGACGCTGCCGTCGGCCGGGGCATCATGCTCAACGTTCGGGGATGAAACCTTTGAAATCCAGCTCGGGGTTGAGATCGTCGTCAGCAGCAGCGGCGCCGTCTGCGCCGGCGCGGTGCGCCATACGCTTCAACAGCGCCGTTTGCTGGCGTTGTTGCTCGGCAATCTCCTGCAGCAGGCGAATCTGCTCATTGGCGCGCACGCTGGCGCGGTTCACCAGGAACCAGACCCACAGCCCGGCCAGCAACACCACGGCGGCGAGGGCCAGCGACAACAGGCCGTTCTGGCCAAAACCTAAATCGTACATGGACAACCCTATCTACTGCGAAATTCAGGCCGCCATCTTAACACTCGCGGCGGCCGTGCGAACATCCCTGCCAAAAATTGCTTACCAGGGCACGAAGCGGGTCACCGAACAGATGCCCAACGCAAAATTTCCACCATCGTCGCAATAGCTGTCCAGCGCCAGCAGGTAGAAAAACAGGCAGGCAGCGACGGCCGTCATTATCACGAGGATTTTTTTTCGCAACAAATTTAGCAGCCTCATTGTTATCTTGGTAATCTATCGCGCATGTTATCACAGCGAAGTTAAACGAAGTTTAACTTTCCGTTTAGATTTCTGGCTATCGCCCGGTTTTCAGACTGTTACCCTTGCCCTCGCATAGGCGCCGTGGCTAGATGAACCCTCAGGGATAACGAGGAAATACGATGAGCAAATTGATTAAGTGGGTATTGGTGTTGGCGGTCATTTACGGCGGTTTTTTGATCTCGGGCTACGGCGTGCTGATCGGCAGCAACAAAAACGTTGGCGGGTTGGGGTTGCAGTGCAAATACCTGACGGCGCGCAACGTGGCGATCGCCCAGTACGTGAATGGCGACAACGGTTTCATCGGCGTAGCCGACTGCCCGCTGTTCAAGAAAATCGAAACGGTGGTGGATTAACCGCCACCGCCCGACGCCGCCGCTTTGCGGCGGCCCCGCCTCAGTTGCGGGTAAACTTCATCTCGATCAGCGCAATCGCCTTGTCAATCGCCCGGCGGGTCACCGGATCGGCGCCGGCAGGATGCGTGGAGAAATCGATGCTTTTGAGCTGACCCGCCATCTTGTCGCGCACTTCGGTCGGCGCAATCACGTCGATAACGTCCAGAATCTGTTTGATGACCAGTTGGCAAGCGACCAGATCGGAAGCCAGTTCCTGCTCGTTGCTCAGCATGTCAGACATAATAAATTTCCTTCTTGATTCAAACGCCGCACAGAATAGCATGGCGTCCGTGCCATTGCCCGCACTCCCCGTCTTTTTCCCCATTCTGCGCACCGGCGGGCAAAAGCCTGCGGCAGATTGGCCTATACTTGCTGCATGGCGGTGGTAAAAACCACCCGCAAGCCACAACCAACAGGAGAAAGTTATGGCGAATCACAATGTGAAATCCTGGGCGACAGTGCGTGAAACTTCGGTGGAAATCGCCGAAGCCATTTTTGAGCTGGCAGGGAACGATGAAGTGTTGGCGCAGAAAATCTGGGAAGAAGGCAGTGATGAGGCGTTGGAGAAGGCCTTTGCCAAAACCACCGCCGACCAGCTTTATTGGGGAGAGGAAACCGTCGAACGGAAAAACGTTTGAGCGGTTACGCAACAAAAAGCCCGGGTTTCTGACCCAGGCTTTCCCGATTAGCGCTCGCCCCGCTCAGCGGCGTGCATGTCTTCTGGCTCTCACGGTTCTTCACCTCCCACACCTTCCGCATTCTTCATGCTCATCACCGGCGTCGCCATAAAAGCGCCGACGCCCACGATTACAACCAGAGTAATAATCACTGTCATTAACATGCGATCACCCCATCAACGTTGAGTTGTTACGGCTGACTCTGTTTTGGCGGTTCTTGCTGCGGCTTTCTTTGCGTCCCCCACCGCGGCGGCGACAGTCTCAGATTAGCCGTTTTTCCTTTCGGCTGACAAGCGGCGGTCAAACGGTTTTTCCGAATAATTGCCCCCCGTCACCGGCGGCATTTTTGTCGACGGCGGCAAGTTGTGTATACTTCACCGCTATGTAGGTCTCACACTGACGCACTGATGATACAAGAACACCACCTCTCGTTGGTCTGCGCCCTCAGCAAATGGGTCGAAACTCACCTCGGACGAGTGATCCATCTCGAAGAGCTGGCCGAGTACTCCGGCTACTCGCTGTGGCACATGCAGAAGCTGTTCAAAGAAGCGACAGGGATTTCGCTCGGTAAATACATTCGCGAACGCCGTCTGGCCGGCGCGGTCTATCAACTGCGCAGCAGTGAAGCGTCGATCTTCGACATCGCCCTGGACTTTGGCTTCGGTTCACAGTCCCACTTCACCTACATGTTCAGAAAGCGTTTTAATATCACACCCTATGATTTCCGGCAGGATTTGAGCGTTGATCTGCACATCGATCCGCCGTTGCACGTCATTCACCAAAAATCCGCCTGAAGCCCGCCGCAAGTCGGCGGGTTAACGCGCCCCCCAGACCGCCAGCATCGCGATCGCGGCCGGCAGCGCCTGCACCCACAGAATTTTGCGGCTGGCGCTCAACCCGCCGAACACCCCGGCCGCCAGCACACACCCGAGCAAGAACAGCTGCAGTGCCATATCCCCACGCCAGTAGCTCCATACCAACCCCAACGCCAGAAAGCCGTTGTACAACCCCTGATTGGCGGCCAACACCCGCGTGGCTGCGGCGAACTCCGCCGTTGTGCCGAATGCGCGCCTGCCGAGGGGCGTACGCCACAGGAACATTTCCAGCACCAGGATATAAAGATGGAGCGCTGCGATGAGCAGCAGCAAAATATCGGCAAAGAACTTCATGATGGTTCCAGTCGTTTATTGAAGATGCCATCAATTATAAACGCCTTCGCTCACCTCCCCATCGGCGGAGATAAAAAAAACCCGCCGAAGCGGGTTTATGCAGGAGTCATTTTTTGAGGTTAGTTTAATACGGCGATCAACAATGCCGCGACAGAGACCCAAAACAGCGCCGTGGCAACCACGACATGGGACAATCTTGCACGATAAAGTACCTGGCTCATAATGACCTCACTGACATCTGACTAACGGGAGACAACCTGACTTCCTGAGGATTATCCTAAACTTCTTCTCACTGTCGTTATATGCGCCAGATCACTTTTCCGCCGAGAAACCTTATATTGTCGTAAAGCTGGAGCCGCGATCACATTAATTACGCCTTATTAGAGCGAAATAAGCCGAATAATCGCGGCGATTATATCCTAACGCTATCAAACATCGTTCCAGGGCAGGCGCGGTGCGGTCATGGGCTCACCAGAATAACCGCTAACCGGCGGGAAACGCGGCGCGCCTTGTTCCCAATCATGCTGAGCCCGAGTAATTTCTGCCTTGGTATGGCCAACGAAATTCCACCAGATAAGGATCTCTTCGTTTAATGGCGCCCCACCGATGAGTAATCCCCGGCTCCCCTTCCGTGCATTTAACCCAATAGAGTTATTCTTTATGCCCAAATAGGCGAATTCATCAGGTGAAAAGGTTTCACCATTAAGTTCAAATGCACCAATAAGGGGCAAAAAGCCGATTTCATAATCATCGCGCAACGGCAATTCGATTCTTGCCGCTTCTTCCCATTCCAGATCAATGGCGATTAATGGCGAAAGAGTGAACACCGGTGAACGATAAGCGCCAAATTCCCCGACCAACAAACGATGATTCACGCCATTATTCTGCCATTGCGGCAAGTCAGGATAATGATCGAAGCGTGGCGCCATGTCGGCATGTTCGGCCGGCAGCGCGATCCATAATTGCGCAGCATGCAATCGCCGTTGCTCACCCACCGACTGTTCCGTATGCGCAATGCCGTGCCCTGCGGTCATCAGGTTAACCTGACCCGGACGAATCACCTGCTCACTGCCGAGGCTGTCTCGGTGCAGCACCTCACCTTCTATCATCCAGGTGAACGTTTGCAGCCCGGTGTGCGGATGCGGCCCCACATCCATGCCGGGCGAAGTGCCGTTGAATACCGTCGGCCCGGCGTGATCGAGAAAACACCATGCGCCGACGGTGCGCCGCTCCCGGGTTGGCAACGCACGGTTGATCGGAATGCCCCCCACTTCGGCGTTACGCACGGCAATACGTTGTATCTGGCGCACGCCGTCAACGACGGGGCACTCGCGTGAAAGTGAAGAGAGCGTAGGACGTGGCTGACTCATCGCAAAGACCTCCTGAATGGCGCCGATTCGCCAAGGGTAACCGCCCAAGCTTAACACAGGACAGCTCCCCCGCAGAGCGGCGACGTGCAGGCACGTTCGCGCGGTTCAGGGTGCTTTGATATAGCAGCTCTTGATGTCTATATCGTCATGCGCGTGCCTGAGATCGGAGAAATAGGTCACGCCAAAGAGAATTGATACCACCAGCAGCACGGACACCAACAGGCCGATGATCGCCAGCAGTTTGGTTTCATCATGGAGATTAGGCTCCATTTTATCTCCCCTAGTTAATCGCGTCAGGTCACCCACAGCGTGACCGCCAGCGTAAAGATAATCAGTGAGCAGGACGCCACCGCCAACACGACGATCGCAAATTGCGCATCACCCAAGGTTTCTCGATAATTTTTATCCGTTGAGGCGTTACGCTCTTGTTTCACTAAATCGGTTTTCACTCGTTCAACTGCTGCATTGCTGTTTGACGGGGCAAAACGTCCCCTCAGAATAAGGCGCCAACGTCGCTGACTTGGTCGCTCCGGCCTCAACCGGGGGATGACGCTATCAATTTTCCCCATCAGGGTCAACACCGCGCCTGCCGGCGAGCGAGCAAGTACACAGGGGAGATGTAACTGGCATGGAGAGCGCAAGGAAATAAGAGACGCCGATTGCAGAGGACAAAAAAAGCCCGGTACGTAACCGGGCCAGGGTAGACCGACGCGTTATTGCGGGATACGCAACACCTGCCCCGGATAAATCTTGTCCGGGCTCGACAGCATCGGCTTGTTGGCTTCGAAAATCTTGTTGTACAGATTGGCGTTGCCGTACATCTCTTTAGAGATCGCGCTCAGCGTATCGCCCTTCTTCACGGTATAGAAGCGGCTCTCGGCGTCGGATTGCGCTACCGCCACCTTGTCTTCCACACCACTGATACCCGCCACGTTGCCGATAGCCACCAGGATCTTCTCTTTTAACTCCTGGCTGACGGCGTCGCCGGTCACTACGGCTTTACCATCGACCACCTGCACATTCACTTTGTCGGTGCCCGGCAGGCCGCTCTTATCGAGATGCTCCTTGAGTTTGGCGCTTTGATCTTCGGCGGAGGCATTGCCGGTGACTGTATCCCACAGTTTTTCGCCCGCTTCTTTGACGAAGTTAAACAAGCCCATATTCACTCCTTTTGATGGTTGCAGTAATGCGTTTAAGTAAGGCTTGTTAAGCTTAGCATCGACAAAAGGATATGCCATCCGCTCACGGCGTCAGAAACGGGGAGAGTATTCCGAAAGTGTCGTCAGCGGCGTTTCCATGGCGATTAATCGTGCAATGATGCTGAAAAATCGCGCTTTTCTACCTACACTGTTGCAGACAAGGCAACTCGACGAAGGAGGCGTGCGACGATGTACGCATTGGTGATGTTTGTCTGTTATCTGGATGGCGGCTGCAGTGAAATGGTGGTCGACATATTGCGCGACGAGCCGCAATGCCTGGTCGCGATGAAGGAACAGAACTTGCGACACGCCGGCTGTTATCCCATGGAAGAGTTTATCGACGGCTTCTGGTTGCCAGCCAGCGAATATTCGGATTTTTAACCTGCTCCCCGCGCAATGCTGAGGAATTTCTGATTTCATCGGAAACTTCGTCTTCCTCTGAGGCATAAGGCCGCTGTTTTGCTAAATTGCGGCTCCCGAAGAAGAGAGAGACAGAGAAAGGTCATGCCAGCATCGGCTCATTCCAACGAGCAATATGAAACTCTGCTGCGCGACGTCAGCCTGGCGTTAGGCGACGCAGTGTTGCAGTTAATCCAAAAACATAAAAAGGTATCCGGCGGCAATATTCTTTCACAGCTGGTGGACGAAATAGAGCGTGAGCAGGATCAGCAACGTTTCGTCGCACTGCGTTCCGCCATTGAACTGGTCGGGCTGGCGCCCAAAGGCTGAGATCCCGATAAAACAAAGGCAGGGCTTGCGCCCTGCCTGATTACCAATCCCGACACAGGATGAAGGTAATGAAATTGCAGATTAGAAACGATACGTCAGGCTGACGGCAACGATATCATCGTTGGCCAGTTTCAGTTTGTTATCGTCGCTCAGCTGGTTGATTTGATAATCGACGTAGGTGTACATATTTTTGTTGAAGTAGTAAGTCGCCCCCACTTCCACGTATTTCACCAGGTCGGCATCACCGATCCCTTCGATATCCTTGCCTTTGGACTGCACGTAGGCCACGGAAGGACGCAGGCCGTTCTCGAATTGATACTGAGCCACCACTTCGAAGTTTTGTGTTTTATTGGCGAAGCCGGAAGTGCCGTTGACGCTGATCGGCGTCATGTTACGGGTTTCGGCATACATCGCAGCCAGGTAAACCTGGTTGGCGTCGTATTTCACCGCGGTGGTCCAGGCGGTAGCGCTGTCACCCTTGCCATACTGCAGCGCTTTCTGAGCGCTGGTGCGGTTGGAATCGGAGAACGCCGCCGCTACGCCGATGCCGGAACCGCCGATATCCTGGTAGTCCAGAGACAGGCCGTAACCGTCGCCGTTTTGCTTGGTCACGCTGCGGCCGTCACCGTCGTTTTTACCCTGATACTGCACCGCCAGGTTCAGGCCTTCCACCAAACCGAAGAAATCACGGTTGCGGTAGGTGGCCAAACCGTTGGAACGGGCGGTCATAAAGTTATCGGTATAGCTGTAGGAGTCGCCGCCGAATTCCGGCAGCATGTCGGTGTAAGCCTCGGCGTCATACACCACGCCGTAGTTACGGCCGTAGTCGAAAGAACCGTAGTTGCCGAATTTCAGCCCCGCGAAGCCCAGACGCGTTTTGGTGCCGGCGGTGCCCTGCGCTTCGTCGTGATTGGCCTGGACGTTGTATTCCCACTGGCCGTAGCCGGTCAACTGGTCATTGATTTGCGTTTCGCCTTTGAAGCCCAGGCGAACATAGGTCATATCACCGTCGTTGGACTTACTGTCGCTGAAATAATGCTTGGCGTTAACGCGGCCGTACAGGTCGAGTTTATTGCCATCCTTATTGTAGATTTCAGCCGCGTTGGCGAAGGAGGTGATCGCCCCGAGGGCGACAGCTAAGGCTAATACACTGCGTTTCATCATTTATTTTCCTAGATATTATAATTAGAACCCTGCCCGTCACGCCCAATTTATAATTTGGGCTGTGATTTTATCTTTTGGTATTTTATGAGCTCCCCTAATGCGGGGGTGATGTGACATTAGCATCATGAATCAAAACTTAAAATCAAAAAGTTCATGAAACAACGAGGAGAAAGCATGTTTATGTGTAACCAAATATTACAAAAAAGAAATCACTCAACCCATTGAATATAAGAATTTTTTATCACATAAGTTATAACCAAAACGGTACAATGCACCATTATGGTGCAATTCGGTTTCGTTTTGCGTGCTTTCTGCGCGATTCAAAAATAACAACAAGATTAGCATGGTTATTAAAAACGTTACTTATTTCACATTTTTATCTTAACAAACTCACCAGGCAATTAAGGCTTTCAGATAACGACCTGACACTACCTTCTATTCATTCGCATAAAGACGCGGATTAGTAACGAATAAAATTCGCCTTACGGGAATAAAAATAGCGGGAAATAGCAGATTAAAATAATGAAAGGAATAACGGCGGCGCGCTGACGGCGCCACCGTGGATAAATCAATACAGCGTAGAGCGGGAAACTTCGCTCAACAACATACCGGCACGCAGGCCCAACGCCACGCTGGGGTTAGGGAACAGTATCCACGCCCCCTCCTGGCCCACGCGATAGTCCTCCTGCGGCTGCTCGCACAGCAACATGCCCGGTTGCAGTTCGGTGAAGTTGGCCGTGTCATCGTCCAGATGCAGTTTGAAATCTTCGCTGTGCTTGATCAACGAGTGCATCACACGAAAAACCCGAATCTCGGCGCCCGCACGCGCCGGCAGTGCCCCTTCACTGACCGCCGCCCGCAGAGCGCGATCGATGGCGGCGAACTGCTGCAGATCGTTGCTGCCGAACGGCCGCGCCTTGCCCAGCTCGAGCGTACAGCTCGCCGCATTGAGATGTTCGCTGGAGTAATGGCTAAAAGTCCCGCCCGGCGCACTGTGTACCACCAACGCATCCAGATCGGCGGCATCCAGCAGCTTCAACATCGGCTCACTGTACGGGCGTTTCTGAAAGGGCAGAATGCCGAAACGTGGCAAACGCGATTCACGGATGGCGGTGTGCAAATCGTAATGGAAACGCGCCGCCTGCTCCCCATCGAAAAAGGCGGCGAGCGCACGCTCCAACTGCTGCGCGCGCACGGTTTCGCCGCTGGCGGCGAAGTTGCGGTAGCGGCCGCCGAACATACGGTTCATATCGCTGTGCAGATAACGCTTGCCGGCCCGCATCGCCGCCGGGTTGCCCAGCACCACCAACAGTCGCACCGTCAGCGGCAACCGGCCGGCAAGGAGATCGCCGACCAGCTGATTGAGCAGTTCAATCGGCGCGGTTTCATTGCCGTGCACGCCCGCCGACATCACCATCGCCTGGCGGTAAGGCTGTCGTGGCGTAAGCTCCAGCACCCCTTCCCCCTGCCAGCGCCACCGCAGCTGCGGTGTTTCACCTTGCCATTCGACGGGTTCGGTCCCTTCCAGCGTCAGGGGCAGTAGATCGATCATGCTGCCTCCCTTAGCGTTGGAACGGATAAATGGCGCCGAGACCGAGGATCGACGTCAGCGCATCCAGCGCCTCGCGCCCTTCGCGCAGCAGCAGCGGATCGGCCAGGTCATCCTGCGTCAGGCGGTCGCGGTAATGACGATCGACCCACTCGTTCAACGTTGCGAACAGCCGATCGTTCATCATCACGCGCGGATTGACCGCTCTCAACTCTTGTTCGTTGAGCGCCACCCGCAACCGCAGGCAGGCAGGGCCGCCGCCGTTGCGCATGCTTTCACGCAGGTCGAACACGCGGATTTCATCGATAGGGCCGCCGCTGCCGACCATGTCGTTGAGGTAACGCCACACGCCGGCGTGCTGACGCGACTCCTCCGGCACGACGATCATCATCTTGCCGTTCGGTTTGGTAAGAATTTGGCTGTTGAACAGATAGGTCGCCACCGCGTCCGCTACCGAGACGCGCTCTGTCGGCACTTCAATCGCCACCAGCTCGCTGTCCAGCGTCGCCATCTTGCGGCGCACTTCATCCAGCGCCTGTTGCTGGCGGTAAAACGCCTGCTGATGATGGAACAGCACGTTCTGGTTGCTGACCGCAATCACGTCGTTATGGAACACGCCCTGATCGATCACCGCCGGGTTTTGCTGCACGAAGACCGTATGCTGTTCATCCAACTGGTGCAGGCGAGCGATCGCCTCGCCGGCTTCACGCGTCTGGCGCGCAGGGTAACGCGCCGGCGCCGTTTCGCCGCCAAACTCCTGACGACCATAGACGAACACCTGCACGCTGCGCCTGGCGTAGTCGCCGCCCAGACGGTTATGGTTGGCCGCCCCTTCGTCGCCGAACAACGCCACCTGCGGCAGCGCCTCGTGGTGGGCGAAATGCCGATCATCGCTGAACATCGCCCGCAATACGGCGGTGGTGGTTTCCGCTTCGATGGCGCGGTGGAATTTGTTGTTCAGGTTGGCGGCGGTGAAGTGCACCTTGCCGTCGGCGCTGTCCGCCGAAGGTGAGACGGTGGCCGCATTGGCGGTCCACATGCACGACGCTGAGCTGAGCGCTGACAGCAATCGCGGCGACTGACGCATCGCCTGCGCCAGCACCGCCTCATCGCTGCCGCTGAAACCCAGGCGACGCAGCATCGGTAAATGCGGCCGCTCCTGCGGCGGCAAGACCCCTTGCTGGAAACCGAGATCGGCCAGCGCCTTCATTTTCAGCAAACCTTGTTTCGCCGCCAGCTTCGGGTTCGATACGCTGTTTTGATGCTGCGTCGACGCCTCGTTGCCGAACGACAGCCCGGCATAGTGGTGCGTCGGCCCCACCAAACCGTCGAAATTGACTTCATATCCTGACATGTTTATCCCCTGGGGATAGCGTGCGGCAGCGCCATCGCGCCGCCGCAGACGATTAACGGAACGACAAGCCCGGCGAGAGCGTGGCCGGCAGCGACAGGCTTTCGCTTTCCAGCGAAGCCATCGGCCAGGCGCAATAGTCCGCCGCATAGAAGGCGCTTGGTCGATGGTTGCCGGAGGCCCCCACGCCACCGAATGGCGCCGCGCTGGACGCCCCGGTCAGCGGCTTGTTCCA
Organism: Serratia sp. CY76391; assembly: GCF_052166695.1. Lineage (NCBI taxonomy): Bacteria > Pseudomonadati > Pseudomonadota > Gammaproteobacteria > Enterobacterales > Yersiniaceae > Serratia > Serratia sp. CY76391. The sequence continues at coordinate 203,435 of NZ_JBJNOJ010000005.1, read as the reverse complement.
GTTGACGATGCCGGCGCGCGCTTCCAGCAACAGCCGCTCGAACAGCTCGCGCTGCGGCGAGACCAATCCCACCGACAGGCCGTAGCGCGTCTGGTTGGCGAGCCGCAGAGCCTCGTCGAAATCGCGGTAACGCACGATGGTGGTCAACGGCCCGAAGTACTCTTCGTCCGGCACGCCGGCCACGCCGGTCAGCTCGATGATGCCCGGGCTGAGCAGCGAACTGCCCGGCTCCAGCAGACGCATGGCCAGCAGCGATTTGCCGCCCAACGCCAGCAAGCGCTCCTGCGCTTTCAGCATGTTTTCCGCCGCGGCAGCCGACACCACCCCGCCCATGAACGGCTGCGGTTCGGCATCCCAACGGCCGACGCGCAGTTCGCCCGCCACCTGAACCAAACGCGCGATAAAGGCATCGCCTTCCGCCCCTTGCTTCACCAGAATGCGACGCGAACAGGTGCAGCGTTGACCGGCGGAGATAAACGCCGACTGGATAGCCAGGTTGACCGCCGCGTCGCGATCCTCGAAACCATCGACGATCAGCGCATTGTTGCCGCCCATCTCCAGCGCCAGGATCTTCTCCGGCTGCCCCGCCAATTGGCGATGCAGGTGATAGCCGGTGCCGGCGCTGCCGGTAAACAGCAGACCGTCGATATCCGCACTGGCCGCCAAGGCTTCGCCGGTTTCGCGGCCGCCCTGCACCAGATTGATCACCCCGTCCGGCAGACCGGCCTGCAGCCACAGTTTCAGGGTCTCCTCGGCGATCAACGGCGTCAGCTCGCTCGGTTTGAATACCACGCAGTTACCGGCCAACAGCGCCGGCACGATATGGCCGTTCGGCAGATGGCCGGGGAAGTTGTAAGGCCCGAACACCGCCAGCACGCCGTGCGGACGATGGCGCAGCACCGAAGCGCCGTCGGCCATCGCCGTCTGGCTAAAACCGGTGCGCGCCTGATAGGCCTGCAGCGAAATGCCCACCTTGCCGATCATCGCCTGAATTTCGGTCAGCGTTTCCCAACGCGGCTTGCCGGTCTCGCGGCTGATGGTTTCCGCCAGCGACTGCTTGTGTTCCTCCAGCAAGGCGGCGAAGCGTTTCACCAGCTGTTCGCGCTGCTCGAACGGCGTGCGCGCCCAGGCGGGGAACGCGGCGCGTGCGGCTTCGCAGGCAGCGGCGACGTCGGCGGCGTCGGCGGCGTTAGCGCGCCACAGCGGCTGGTTGCCGACCGGATCGGCCTTGCCGAACTCGGCGCCGCGGCCCTGCCGCCAGACGCCGTTAATCAACAGTGCAGGATGGGACATCATGCTTTCTCCTGTGCAATAAGGGGGAGCACCCGCACCGGGCTGCCCTGTTCGACGCCCAGCGCCGCGGCGGTGGCGGCGTTGATATGCAGGCGGTCGTCATACAGATCGGCATTGACCAACAGTGCGCGGTAATTCTGATAGTTGTCGTTGGCCACCAGATGCACCGGCGCATCGGCGCGCATCGGCGTGTCATCCAGCACCACTTTCACCAGGCGGCTCTGCTTCACCGCGCGGATATGGTCGATCTCCGCTTCCAGCGTCGGGCCGCCGTCGAAGATATCGACGTAGCCCTGATAGCTCAGGCCTTCCGCCTCCAGCAACCGGCGCGCCGGCAGGGTTTGCGGGTGTACTTCGCCAATCACCTTCTGCGCATCTTCGGCCAGGAAATCGACATACAACGGGTGTTTCGGCATCAGCTCGGCGATAAACGCCTTTTGCCCGGTGCCGCTCAGGTAGTCCGCCTTGGCGAACTCGATGGAGAAGAAACGGTGACCGACGCTCTCCCAGAACGGCGAACGGCCGTTTTCATCGGAGAAACCGCGCATCTCGGCGATCAGGCGCCGGGAGAAGCGTTCACGGAACGCGGCGATAAACAGGAAACGTACCTTCGACAGCAGCTTGCCATTCTCGCCGTGGCGATAATCCGGATCGAGGAACAACGTACACAGCTCCGAATGGCCGGTATGGTCGTTGCTGAGGAACAGCGTCGGCACCGATTTATAGACGTTCAGCTGTTTGGAGGCGTGCACCTGCGTGCCGACGCGGAAGCTGTACCAGGGTTCCGCCAAGCCGACGGCCACTTCGATCGCGCAGACCCCCACCGCCTGCCGGCGCTCGCTGTCTTCCAACACGAACAAATAACACTGGTCACTTTGCGGAAGTTCGCCTTGCCAGGTTTTTAACGCCCGCTCAATGCGCGCCGACAAGGTATCTTCATTCTGCGGCAGTGAAGTGAGACCGATGCCGGATTTACCGGCAAGCGTCAGTAAATCCGCCAGATCGCGACGCTCTATAGGGCGAATAATCATCATAATGCGAACCTCTTCTGAATCAGGCTGCGCCGGTGAAGGCGCAGCCCGCTGATTAGCTGCAAATACGCGCCACGGCGCGCGCGAATCGCGCCAGCCCCTCTTTCACATCCTGCTCAGGGATGATCAGCGACGGCGTGAAACGCACCACGTCCGGACCGGCGATCAGCGCGATAACGCCTTCTTCGTTGGCCAGTTGGGTGATCTGCTTCGCTTTGCCGGCATAGTCTTTCTTCAATTGGCAGCCGATCAGCAAACCGCCGCCGCGGATCTCGGCGAAGATCGGGTACTGACGGTTGATATCGTTCAACCCGTCGATGAACCACTGGTGACGTTGCTTGACGCCTTCCAGCACTTCCGGCGTGTTGATGATGGAGAACACTTCCCCCGCCACCGCCGTCGCCAGCGGGTTGCCGCCGTAGGTGGTGCCGTGGGTGCCGACGCCCAGCGTTTTCGCCAGCGCATCGGTGGTCAACATCGCGCCGATCGGGAAGCCGCCGCCCAGCGCTTTGGCGGTGGTCAGCACGTCCGGCACCACGCCGTACTGCATGTAGGCATACAGATGGCCGGTGCGGCCGACGCCGGTCTGCACTTCGTCGAAGATCAGCAGCGCGTTATGACGATCGCACAGTTCACGCAGCCCCTGCAGGAAACTGGCCTCCGCCGGCAGCACGCCGCCCTCGCCCTGAATAGGCTCGACGATCACCGCGCAGGTGCGATCGTTGATAAGCTCGGCCGCTGCGGCCAGATCGTTATACGGCGTGTGGGTGATGCCGCCCGGCAGCGGCGCAAAATCCTGCGAATACTTCGGCTGACCGCCGGCGGAAACGGTGAACAGCGTGCGGCCGTGGAACGCGTTGTTGAACGCCACAATCTGATCTTTACCGGCGCCGTGCTGGTCGTGCGCGTGTTTACGCGCCAGTTTCAGCGCCGCCTCGTTGGCTTCTGCACCCGAATTACAGAAGAACACCTTGTCGGCGAACGTGGCGTCGATCAGTTTTTTGGCCAGACGCAGTACCGGTTCGTTGGTATAGCCATTGCCCAGATGCCACAGTTTGCCCGCCTGCTCCACCAGCGCCGCCTTGACCGCCGGGTGCGCATGGCCCAGCGCGTTAACCGCGATGCCGCCGGCGAAATCGATGTAAGACTTACCCTGCTGATCCCACACCTGCGATCCTTCGCCACGCACCAGAATAAAATCGGCAGGGGCATAAACCGGGACCATCCAGTCATCGAAAGACTGGCGGGTAACTGCGATTGGCTGTTCCATAGTGACCTCATAATCTCAGCAAAGGCTGAATTTTGACTGTAAGGGCCGCTCAAGCCCGGTTAGACCGCCACAATGCAAAAAAACCGTTGTTCAAAACCGACTTTCGCGGCGGAGAAAATGCTGTCTCTTACCGCTGATTTAGAAACAAATCTGTTACATAAAATCGGTTTTCCACTATTTATGGCGTATATCCGGTCCCTGAGCGGAGAGTAAATGTTAACGAGCAGTTAAAATACATGTCGTTTGATAAAGAGTGTAGAGCAGCTATCGTGCCAAAACGGGATTTTTGCCGGATTTTGCTATTTTTTACGTTAAAACAACGGCTTATAATGAATATTTATTCATTTTCTATGCATTGGTAATGCATAAATTAAAAAATAAGGCCTAAAATCATCATTGCGTTCGAAATCCTATTCAATTACGAAAAACTTCAGGATTTCTGATCGGGCTCGCAAAAATAATTTCCCCCAATTTGCTCGCTATCACACTTTTTGCCCCCATCGGGTGCAGCGGCGCGCCAGCATGGTGCAACGCGGCAGCGACGCAGAGGCGCCACCCGCCATACTCGCGAAAAAGGAGCCGCGCTGACCGCGGTTCGTGCGTGCTTTGTACGCCAGCGACTACACTGTGATCCTGACCGCCCCTTCTCTTCTGCGCACAAGGAGCCACCATGCCCAAGAAAACCGTCGATCTCAGCCAGCCGCACGCCCAACACGACATCCGCGCGTTTCTCGACGCGCTGAATGCCGGTGGCGGTAAACCCATGGAGCAGATGAAGCCCAAAGAAGCGCGCAGGGTTTTGGAGGGCGTGCAACGCAGCGTCGAGGTGCCGCTGCGCGAGGTGGAAATCAGCGAGAAAACCATCCACGTTGAGGGCCAGGATATTCTGCTGCAGTTGGTGCGGCCGGCCAGGGTCAAGGAGGCGTTGCCGGTATTCATGTTCTTTCACGGCGGCGGCTGGGTGCTGGGCGATTTTCCCACTCATGAACGGCTGGTGCGCGATCTGGTTTACAGCTCCGGCGCGGCGGCGGTATTCGTCAACTACCCGCGCTCCCCGGAAGCGCATTACCCTCAGGCGATCAATCTGGCCTACGCCGCCACGGAATGGGTGGCCGAGTACGGCGAAAAAATCAATGTCGATGGGTCACGGCTGGCGGTGGTCGGCAACAGCGTCGGCGGCAATATGGCAGCGGTGGTCAGCCTGATGGCCAAAGAGAAAGGCATACCGGCGCTGCGTTGCCAGATCCTGCTGTGGCCCGTCACGCACGCCCACTTTGATACCGATTCCTATCATCAGTTCGCCGAAGGCCATTTCCTGACCCGCAACATGATGAAGTGGTTTTGGGACAGCTATGCGCCCGATAAGGCGCAGCGCAAAGAGATCTACGCCTCGCCGCTCAACGCCACGCCGGAACAGCTGCGGGGCTTGCCGCCGGCGCTGGTGCAAATCGCCGAGCTGGACGTGTTGCGCGATGAGGGGGAAGCTTACGCGCGTCTGCTTGACGCCGCCGGCGTCGAGGTCACCGCCACCCGCTACAACGGCCTGATCCACGATTACGGCCTGTTGAATCCGCTCGCCCACGTCCCGGCGGTGCATTCGGCGATCCACCAGGCCGGGCGCGCGTTGAAGCACTACCTGTCCTGACGCTAGCCAACCACGTGGCAAGCCACCTGATGGCCGGGCGCCACGCTGCGCAGATGCGGCGCCTGTTCACGGCATTGCGCCGTGGCCAGCGGACAGCGGGGATGGAAACGGCAGCCGCGCGGCGGGTTGGCGGGATTGGGCGCTTCGCCCCCGGCCACCCACGCCGGCGAACGGTGCGCATCCAGCGTCGGCACCGCTGCCAACAAGGCCTGCGTGTAGGGATGCAGCGGTTGGCGAAACAGCGAATCGCGGTCGGCGCTCTCGACGATCTGCCCCAGATACATCACCGCCACGTCCTGGCACAGATGCTCCACCACGCCGAGATCGTGCGAAATAAACAGTAGCGTCACCCCCTGCCTTTCCTGTAAATCGGAAAACAGATTGATGATCTGCGCCTGAATCGACACGTCGAGCGCCGATATCGGTTCATCGGCGACGATAAATTCCGGTTGCAGGATCAGCGCGCGCGCGATACCGACGCGCTGCCGCTGGCCGCCGGAAAACTCATGTGGAAACCGCCCGTAATGCTGCGGCGACAGCCCGCAGATCGCCAGGGTATCGAGCACCCGTTCGCGCAGTTCCGCCTTGCTTGCCAGGCCATGCTGCAACAGCGCTTCGCCGATGGCGTCGCCCACGCGCAGACGCGGATTCAGCGAGCTGTACGGATCCTGAAACACCAGCTGCATTTTCGGCCGCAGAGCGCGCAGCGCGTCTTTGCTGAGGCTATCCAGCGCCTGCCCTTTGAACATCACCTCACCGGCGGTTTTATCGTGCAGGCCGAGCAGCGTGCGGCCGACGGTGGTTTTGCCGCTGCCGGACTCGCCCACCAGCCCGAAAACGCGGCCCTTGCGAATGCTGAAGCTGACGTCGTCCACCGCCTTCAGTTGGCCGGTGGTTCGCCCGAACAGCCCGTCGCGCAGCGGGAAATATTTCTTTAATCCTTTCACTTCCACCAGGGGTTCAGTCGACATGCAGGCGCCCTCCGGCGTTGAGGAAGCAGGCGGATTGGCGCTGCTGAGTCCCGTACAACGGCGGGATGCCGTCGCGGCAGCGCGCGGTGGCCTGCGCGCAGCGCTCGGCAAACGCACAGTGTTCAGGCAGCCGCGCCAGATCCGGCACCTGGCCGGGAATGGAGTACAAACGGCGACGCCGCTGCCCCGGCACCGGCCGCGAGGCGATCAGCCCCTGAGTATAAGGGTGCCGCGGTTCGGCCAGCACTTCCCGCGTCGTTCCCTGCTCGACGACGCGCCCGGCGTACATCACCGCCAGCCGATCCGCCATTTGTGCGATCACCCCAAGATCGTGGGTGATCAAGATCATCGCCATATTGTGTCGCCGGCTCTGCTCGCGCAGCAACGCCAGGATTTGCGCCTGTACCGTGACGTCGAGCGCCGTGGTCGGTTCATCGGCGATCAGCAGCGCCGGCCGGCACCCTATTGCCATGGCGATCATCACGCGCTGCAGCATGCCGCCGGAAAGCTGGTGCGGGTAGCAGCGCATCAGCGCCTCCGCGCGCGCCAACCCCACTTCCTCCAGCAGTTGCACCGCCTGACGCCAGGCCGCTTTCGGCGACAGGGCCAGATGACGAATCAGCGGCTCCAGCAGCTGTTCGCCGAGCGTCAGCACCGGATTGAGCGCGCTCATCGGCTCCTGAAAGATCATCGCCAGCCGGTTGCCGCGCAAATCGGCCATCTGCGCCGCCCGCAGCGACAGCAGGTTTTGCCCTTCAAAACGAATCTCACCACCGTCTACCTGCGCCAGCGGCCGCGGCAACAGCCCCATCAGCGCCATGGCGGTCACGCTTTTGCCGCAGCCCGATTCGCCGACGATCCCCAGCGTTTGCCCGGCCTGCAGTTCCAGGCTGACCTGCTGCACCGCCCGCACCGGCCCCTGCTCGCCCTGAAACGACACCGACAGTCGGTCGAACGCCACCAGCGGTTGACTCATCGTGTTACTCCGTTCATTTTCGGATCGAGCGCGTCCCGCAGGCCGTCGCCCAGGATATTGATCGCCACCACGGTGACGAAGATCGCCAACCCGGGCGGCATCCACAGCCAGGGCCGGCGCTGAAAGTCGATCAGGCTGTTGGCGGCGTCCATCATGTTGCCCCACGACGGCGTCGGCGGCACCACGCCCAGCCCGAGGTAACTCAACGCCGATTCGCTGAGAATGGCGTTGGCCACCGCCATGGTGGCCACCACCACCAGAATCGGTACGGTGTTGGGCAGCAGATGGCCGAAGAGGCGTCGCCGAGTGGAGAGACCCAGCACCTCGGTGGCCAGCATGAAATCCCGCTCGCGCAGCGACAGGATCTGGCCGCGCACCAGCCGCGCCAATGACGGCCAGCCCAGCAGGCTCAGCATGATCATCACCATGTAGATGCGGTAGTCCGACGACACGTCGAGTTCGGTCAGCATCGCGCCCATGATGATCAACAGCGGCAGGCCGGGAATGGTCATCAGCAGATCGGCGAAGCGCATGATCAGCCGGTCCGCCACGCCGCCCAGATAACCGGAAAGCGCCCCCAGCACGTAGCCCAGCGTCACCGACAGCAACATCGACACCAGGCCGATGGTCAGCGATATCCGCCCCGCCAGCAGCAGCCGGGTGCAGATATCGCGGCCGAGAAAGTCGGTGCCCAACCAGTGCGCGCCGCTCGGCGCCTGATTGATATTCAGCACATCGCCGGCATCGTCGCGCCACGGCGACAACGACGGCCCAATCAGGCATAGCAACGCCAACAACACCAGCAACGCCAGCGAAATCATCGCCGGCCGGTGGCGGCGCAGCCGCCGCCAGGCCTGCGCCGCGGGCGGTGGCGACAGTTGCGCCAGCGCCGGCAGTTGCGCCTGGCGCCAGCGGCGACGGCGGCCGAAAAACAACGTAGCCAACATCGTGTTACCTCAAGCGAATGCGTGGATCGGCGTAGGCGTACAGAATATCCGCCAGCAGATTGCCGAGAATGGTCAAGGCGGCCAGAAACAGCGTGAACCCCATCAATACCGGGTAATCACGCGCCGCCAGCGAATCGATATGGATGTGTCCGGCGCCCGGCCAGTTGAAGATTTTTTCGGTGATCAGCGCGCCGGAGAACAATCCCGGCAGCTCGAACCCCAGCAGGGTGATGATCGGCAATAGCGCATTGCGCAGCGCGTGTTTGAGGATCACCGTTTTCTCCCTGAGCCCTTTGGCGCGCGCGGTGCGAATATAGTCCATGCGGATCACCTCCAGCATGCTGGCGCGGAAATAGCGCGTCAGGCTGCCGGCCTGCAGCATCACCAGCGCCAGCACCGGCAACAGCAGGTGCGCCGCCACCTCCAGCGCCCAGGCCAGCCCGCTCGCCTCGCTGCCGGTGCGCAGCATGCCGCCCGCCGGCAGCCAGTGCAGATCGACGGCGAACCATTTGATCAGCAACAGGCACAGGAAGAACGTCGGAAACGACATGGCGGCGAACACCGCCACGGTGATCAGATGATCGAACAGCGAATAGGGTTTCATCGCCGAGATCACTCCCACCGCCAGCGCGATGCCCCAATACAACACCATCGCCACCGCCGCCAGCAGGAACGAGTTCCAGATGTATTGGTTCAGCAGCGTGCTGACCGGGATCTGGTACTGCAGTGAAAAGCCGAGGTCGCCCTGCAGCAGCCGGCCAAGCCAGTGCAGATAGCGGCTGAACAACGGCTGATCCAGCCCGTACAGCGCCCGCAGCTCGGCGGCGCGTTGCGCGGTCAGATTGATGTTGCCGTCGATAAAATCGCCGGGCGCCAGGGCGAAAATGCAAAAAATCAGCAAGGAAGCCAACAGCAACATCGGGATCGTCTGCAGCAGACGGCGCAGGATAAAATTTCTCATCGCGGGTTCCATCGCCACCGCCCGGAATGGCGCGGCGGCGTCAGGGCGTTACGGCGCCGGTTTGACGTTCGGCAGACTGCCGACCAATCCGTTGTAGATATCCGGTTTAAAGCCGGTGACGCGCGCGCTGCTGGCGCTCAAAATCTCGCGGTTACCGAGCAGGATCACCGGCGGATCGTCGGACAGCGCCTGATACAGCTGGTGGTACAGCGGCTTGCGCTGCGCGATATCCAGCGTGGCGTTGGCCCTGGCGATCAGCGCATCCACCTGCGGGTTGTGGTAGCCGGTCTCGCTCTCGCGGCTGATGAAATCGCGCACGCCGTCGTGCGGATCGTTCAGCGTGCTGGTGCTGAGGGACGCCAGGTCGTAATTGCCCGCCTTGCGCTGCGCCAGCAGCGCGTTGAAATCCAATACCTGCGGTTTCAGCACCACACCGAGCCGGCGGTAGTTATCCTTGGCGATCGGCACCAGCGCGTCGTTGATCAGCTTTTTGGTCACCAGCAGCGTCAGCTCCAGCTTTTTACCGTCTTTCTGCCGGATGCCGTCCGCACCCAACTGCCAACCGGCCTCGTCCAACAGCTTTTTGGCCTTATCGAGATCGTAAGCGTAAGGATTGATGCCGTTCGCGTCATAGGCCCAGGAGATCGGCGAAATCGGCTGGTTGGCGACCTTGCCGTAACCCTGATACACCACGGCGATCAGCTTTTGCCGATCCAGGCCGTAAATCAACGCCTGGCGCACCCGCTTGTCCTGCAGCGCCGGGCGCTTGAGGTTGAAGTCGATGCGGCTGTAATCGCTTGAGCTGTAAAGGTTGATATTGGCGAAGCCGAGCAGCTTGAGCTGTTCGATATCGTCCGGCTTGGCGGTAAAGGCGTCGTAGTCGGTCTCACCGGTCTGGAACAGTTGGAAGTTGGTGGCCGGGTTGGTGACGCGGTAGATAAAGCGCGCCATCGGCGGCGTACCGAGGTAGAAGTTCGGGTTGGCGTGGAAGCGGATCTCCTGCCCCGGCACGTACTTGTCGTAAATATAGGGGCCGTTGCCGAGCGGTTTGCCGTTCAAGGCGCGCACGCCGTCGAGCTTGCCCCGCTGATAGTCTTTGCCGTAGTAAGCCCGCGACAGCACCGGGCCGCCGATCAGTTGCAGCGTGGTGGCGCCCGGTTGCGTGGTGACGATCTGAATGGTGCGATCGTCGATCACCTTCAGGCCGCTGATGCCGGCGGCGGTGCCGTTTTTATACTCGGCGCCGCCCTGAATGTGCGCCGGCGTGATGTCAGTGTCGCCGTCATAGGCCGGATCGTGCAATAGCGTCAGGGTAAAGGCGATATCGTCGGCCTTCAGCGGCGAGCCGTCGCTGTAGACCAGATTCGGCCGCAGCTTGATGGTGTAGGTCAGATTATCGGGGCTGACCTGCCAGGACTCCGCCAGACGCCCTTCCGGCTTGCCCTGGCTGTCCAGGCCGATCAGGCGGCTGAAGATCACGTCGGTGACGTTCTCGTCCCAGCCGTTGGTGAACAGATACGGGTTGAAAATCCCCTGCGGTTCCGAGATGCCCGCCACCACGGTGTCTTTGCGCAGCTTGGCGGCAGCCGGCACCCGGCTGGCGTCGCTGGCCGGCGTGATGCCTTCGGCCAGCGTTTCCGCCTGCGCGCCGGCGCTCAATCCCAGCGCGCAGATCAACGCCAGCGGCGTCAACCGATAACGCAACAGTTTGTTTAGCTTGTTTTTTATTCTACTCACCCACTGCCCCTCGTCTACCCGTTGATAAAAATGTGACAAAATTTATCGCAGAGTAATGGGCGGCTGGAGGGCTGTCTAACAACGAAACCGGCATTCCATTGCCGAAAAAAGCATTATGAATTTTTCTGGGGCGAAGCGGCGTGAAAAACGCGGCTCAACCGGCCGCCGCCAGCCCCCGGATAAGTTTGGCTAAGGTTTTGATCGCCTCTTCAAAGCGGTCATTCCATTCAAAAGAGGCGTTGAGACGGAAGCAGTGGTTGAAATGGTCGCCGGTGGTGAACATGCGCCCCGGCGCGATGCTGATACCCCGGGAAAGGGCCCGCCGGTACAGCTCCATCGACGACAGCGCCGGATCCAGCTCCAGCCACAGGAAGTAACCGCCGTCGGGCTGACTGACTTTCACAGTCGGCGGGAAATGGTGGGCAATCGCCTGACGCATCGCGCTTTGGCGCTGGGCCAGCAGGCGGCGCAACCGCCGCAGGTGGGTGTCGTAGCCGCCGTGCAGCAGATAATCCGCCAGCGCCATCTGGGTCGGCACGCTGGTAGAAACGGTGCTCATCAGCTGCAAACGCTGGATCTGCTGCGCATAACGCCCCGCCGCCACCCAGCCGACGCGAAAGCCCGGCGCCAGGCATTTGGAAAACGACGAGCAGTGCAGGATCTGGCCGCCGCTGTCGAGCGCCTTGGCCGGCAGCGGCCGTTCGGCGCTGAAGTACAGCTCACCGTAGACATCGTCTTCGATCAGCGAGATCTGCCGCTCGCGCAGCAGCGCCACCAGACGCTGTTTGTTGGCCTCCGGCAGGGTGGCGCCCTGCGGGTTCTGGAAATGGGTCATCAGCCAGCAGGCTTTGATCGGATACTGCTCCACCGCCTGCTGCAGCGCGTCCAGATCGATGCCGTCCTGCGGATGGGTGGCGATCGCCACTGCCTTCAGCCGCAGTCGTTCCAGCGCCTGCAGCGCGCCGTAAAACGCCGGCGACTCGATCGCCACATAGTCGCCCGGTTGGGTCACCGCCTGCAGGCTGAGGCTGAGCGACTCCATCGCCCCGGCGGTGATAACGATTTCGTCCGGCGCAACCTGCATGCCGCTCAGCGCATAACGTTGGGCAATGTGCCGCCGCAGCGCGTCGTTGCCCGGCGGCAGGTTGGCCAGCGAACTGTGCGGCGTGAACTTGCGCGCTACGCTGCTCAGCGCCCGCGCCAGCTTCGGCTGGGCGAACAGCGTAGCGTCGGGAAAGGCCGAACCGAAAGGCACGATGTCCGGATCCTTGCAGGCCTGCAGCACGTCAAAAATAAAGGCGTTGATGTCCACCTGCTCGCTCAGCAACAGTTTTTCGCCGCGCGAAGGCTGAGGCAGCGGCTGCGGACGCGCCGCCACGTAGTAACCCGACTGCGGCCGGGCGACGATCCACCCCTGGCTCTCCAGCAGTTGGTAAGACTGCACCACCGTCATCAGGCTTAATCCGGCGCGTTTGCCGCTCTCGCGCAGCGAAGGCAGCTTGTCGCCCGCCCGCCACACCCGGTTCTGGATCTGTTCTCTAATCTGCTGCGCAAGCTGTTCGTATCGGGTCATAGCTCTTAACTGTTATATGAAAAAGTAAAATAACTGTCACTATTATAGTCAATGTACTTCGTGATTAACTTCACGCCAAGCTTTTCACATAAAAATGACAGCTATACTCAAGAGGTTAATTTATGTTCAACCCTAGGAGGCGCCATGCTGGGTCTTGATGCACTGGAACTCGCCAGAATACAGTTCGCCTTCACCGTGTCTTTCCATATCATCTTCCCCGCCATCACCATCGGCTTAGCCAGCTATCTGGCGGTGCTGGAGGGATTATGGTTGAAAACGCACAATGAAGCCTATCGTGAGCTTTACCATTTCTGGTCAAAGATTTTCGCCGTTAACTTCGGCATGGGCGTGGTGTCCGGGTTGGTGATGGCCTACCAGTTCGGCACCAACTGGAGCTTCTTCTCCGAGTTCGCCGGCAGTATTACCGGGCCGCTGCTGACTTATGAAGTGCTGACCGCCTTCTTCCTCGAAGCCGGTTTCCTCGGCGTGATGCTGTTCGGCTGGAACCGCGTCGGCCCAGGGCTGCACTTCTTCGCCACCTGCATGGTGGCGCTCGGCACGCTGATCTCCACCTTCTGGATCCTGGCCTCCAACAGCTGGATGCAGACCCCGCAGGGGCATGAAATCATCAACGGCCAGGTGGTGCCGGTCGACTGGCTGAAGGTGATCTTCAACCCGTCCTTCCCGTATCGCCTGCTGCACATGTCCACCGCCGCCTTCCTCTCCTCGGCGTTCTTCGTCGGCGCGTCGGCCGCCTGGCACCTGCTGCGCGGCCGCGATACGCCGGCGATGCGCAAGATGCTGTCGATGGCGATGTGGATGGCGCTGATCGTCGCGCCGGTGCAGGCGCTGATCGGCGATGCGCACGGCCTGAATACGCTGAAACACCAGCCGGCGAAGATCGCCGCCATCGAAGGCCACTGGGAAAACCCGCCGGGCGAAGCCACGCCGCTGATCCTGGTCGGTTGGCCGGACATGCAGCGTGAAGAGACCCGCTTCAAGCTGGAGGTGCCCTATCTCGGCAGCCTGATCCTGACGCACAGCCTGACCGAGCAGGTGCCGGCGCTCAAATCCTTCCCGCCGGAAGATCGCCCCAACTCCACGGTGGTGTTCTGGTCGTTCCGCATCATGGTCGGGCTGGGCATGCTGATGATCCTGGCCGGGGTGTGGAGCCTGTGGCTGCGCTGGCGCGGCGGGCTCTATCAGTCGCGCCCGTTCCTGTACTTCATTCTGTGGATGGGCCCATCCGGACTGCTGGCGCTGCTGGCGGGCTGGTTCACCACCGAGATCGGCCGCCAGCCGTGGGTGGTGTATGGCCTGCTGCGCACCAAGGATGCGGTCTCTGCACACGGCGATCTGCACATGAGCATCAGCCTGCTGGCGTTTATCATCGTCTATTGCTCGGTATTCGGCGTGGGCTACTCCTACATGATGCGCCTGATCCGCAAAGGGCCGCAGCCGCATGAGCACCAAGAAGACAATACCGAGGGCCGCCCGGCGCGTCCGCTGTCCGCGGTCAACGACACTCTGGACGACAGGAGCTGAACATGGGTATCGATCTTCCGCTGATTTGGTTTGTGATCATCGTGTTCAGCACCATGATGTATGTGGTGATGGACGGTTTCGATTTGGGCATCGGCATCCTGTTTCCGTGGGTGAAAGAGAGCGGCGATCGCGATCTGATGATGAACACCGTCGCCCCGGTGTGGGACGGCAATGAGACCTGGCTGGTGCTGGGCGGCGCGGCGCTGTTCGGCGCCTTCCCGCTGGCCTACTCAGTGATCCTCGACGCGCTGGCGATCCCGCTGACGCTGATGCTGATCGGGCTGATTTTCCGCGGCGTGGCCTTCGAGTTTCGCTTCAAGGCGACGCCGCAGAAGCGCCATATCTGGGACAAAGCGTTCATCTGGGGCTCTCTCTTCGCCACCTTCAGCCAGGGTGTGGTGGTGGGCGCCGTGATCAACGGTTTCCCGGTCGAAGGCCGCACCTACGCCGGCGGCGCGCTGGACTGGCTGACGCCGTTCGCGCTGTTCTGCGGGCTGGGGCTGGTGGTAACCTACGCCCTGCTCGGTTGCACCTGGTTGGTGATGAAAACCGCCGGCGATCTGCAGGCGCGCATGTATTACCTGGCGACGCCGCTGCTGGCGATCCTGTTGCTGGTGCTGGCCGCAGTCAGTATCTGGACGCCGATCGCGCATCCGGAAATCGCCGCCCGCTGGTTTACGCTGCCGAACCTGTTCTGGCTGCTGCCCGTGCCGCTGCTGGTGCTGCTCAGCGCCTGGGGCATTCAGCGCGGGGTGAAACGCGGCGCGCACTACTCGCCGTTCATGCTGACGCTGTTGCTGGTGTTCCTCGGCCTGAGCGGGCTTGGCATCAGCATCTGGCCGCACCTGATCCCGCCGGCCATCAGCCTGTGGGACGCCGCCGCGCCGCCGCAGAGCCTCGGCTTTATGCTGGTGGGCGCGCTGTTCATCATCCCGATCATCCTGGTCTACACCTTCTGGAGCTACTACGTGTTCCGCGGCAAGATCAGCCATGAGCACGGCTATCACTGAGGAGGGAGGACGCTATGCAAGATAAAACGGCAGCCGCCGCTCCGGCGCCCTGGTGGAAACGCATCGGTTGGCTGGTGATCATCTGGAGCGCCAGCGTGCTGGGGCTGTTCGTGGTCGCCTCGCTGTTCCGCCTGCTGATGACCGCGGCGGGCATGAAGTCGCATTAACGCGGCGCCTTATCTGGACGCGCTGTTGGGAAAGTAAAAAGAGACCACCAGCGTGACCAGCGGCAAGGCGCCGATCTTCACCAGCTCGAACACTTGACCGAGCGCTTCGTTTTTGTCCCAATACGCGTGGGCGGCGAATACGCCCACGCTGACCGCAAATATCCCGCACAGTACCTGGCGCGCCAGGCGCAGCCGCTCCATTTCGTCGAAGACCAGCGAAGGATCCAAATACAACCTTTCAGCATCAAGCTGCGGGCGCTCATTTTGCGGCTTCATGGAAAAATCCCCACCACCACGGCGACTGCCTCCAGCCCCTCGTCGCTTTCACGCACGATACCGAGGCGGGAACCATCCTGTTTCATCCACTCACGGTCGGCAATCGTCATTAAAGCAAACGCCAGGCGTATGACGTCGGTTTTGGCCATTCCATGACGCCGGGCAATATCGTTCAAACTGTCGTCGATTTCATTGGATAACCGAATCGGTAAACTCCGCATACTCCACCTCCTGTGGCCGTTGATTCACCGGGGGAAAGTCTACTGGAAGGGTAAATATCGTTCAATTAGTGAACTGCGTAACGCCTCGCATAACCCGCATGCAACGCTAGTGCGGCTTGCGCCCCATCGCGCTGAGGAAACGCTGCTGCAGGCGCAACAGCTCCTCCAACTCCAGCAGGCGGTAGTCGATGCCGAAACGCGGCGCCACCTCGCCGATAATGCGGCTCAGCGCCGGGTAATGGCGGTGGCTCCAGTGCGGGAACAGATGATGCGTCAAATGCAGGTTCGCCCCGCCGAGCCAGTACCCCAGCCAGCGCGGCCGGGTCAGCCAGTCGAAGGTAGTGGCGAACACATGATGATACCAGCCGTGCGGCATTGCGCCTTGTTCTGGCGCCTGGTAGAAGTTGGCCTTGGCCCAGTGGGTGCCAATGATCAACATCACAAACAGCAGTGAAGAAAGCATCTGGCTCAGCAAATAGACCAGCAGGATTTGCCCGATGCCGATAGCCGGCGGCAGCAGCCAGCACGGGATCGCCAGCGCCTGCAGCAGGTGCGCCGCCTTCCCCGCCAGAAACCCGATCCAGCCACGTACGCCCTGCTGCGCCATGCGCGCTGCCACGCGGGTACGGCCCGCCCTGTCCAGCCAATCGAACAGCCAGATGTAGTACGGAAAAGTCAGCGCCGCCACCAGCGGCCAATAGTAACGCTGCGCGCGCATAAAGGGCCGCCAGCGCTGGAACGGCGTTTGCCGCAGCACGCCGTTGGCGTCGATGTCGGGATCGTAATGTTCGATGTTGTTATGGGCATGATGGAACAGCACGTGGCGCACGCGCCAGCAGTCGGGATCCAGCCCCAGCGGCACGCTCACCAGGGCGTTCAGCCAGCGGTTGGCCCAGGGCCGACGGAAAAATGCGTTGTGCGAGGCATCGTGCACCACGTTCACCGTCAGGAACATGCCGATAAAGATAAAGCCGAAATAACAGGCGAAAAACGCCCAGCCGTTCTGCTGCTGCAGGCTCAACCCGTAACACAGGCCGCACAGCGCCAGCAGCAGCGCCACCTTTGCCAACATGCCGCCGTCGGCGAAGCGGTGATCGCCGTGGGCCGCCAGATAGTGCTGGGCGGCCTGCATCAGCGCGCGGTGCAACCCGCTGTCGTCGCGCCGATAGGCTAACGGACGCAGCGGTTTCACGGCTGCCCCATAAGGCGCAAGAAGCGCTGTTGCTGTGCCAGCAATTCGCGATAGCCGATGCAGCGATACGCCATGCCGTGCCGCTGCGCCACCTCCGCCACCGCAGCGGCCAGCGCAGGGTAATGGCGATGATTCCAGCCGGGGAACAGGTGATGCGTCAGGTGATAGTTCAGCCCGCCGGTCAGGTGCTCCAGCCAGCGCGGCTCGGGCTGCCAGTCGCAGGCGGTGGCAAAATTGTGCCGGTACCAGCCGTGCGGCATGGTCTCGCCCGTCGGCGCCGGATAAAACTCGGCCTGCGCCCAGTGGGTGCCCAGCAGCAGGAACACCACCAGCAGCGAGGCGCACATCTGACTGAGCGCGTAGGCCAGCAGCACCCACCCCCAGCCGATGCCGTGCAAATGGCACAGGATCAGCGGCATAATCAGCACCAGCGCCAGATGGGCCAGCTTGCACAGCACGAACAGCGCCCAACCGCCGCGCCCGGCCAGCACGTGTTTTTCCCGCAGCGGCGTTTTATCGAGCCGATCGGACCAATCGAAAATCCAGGCGATGTAAGGCAAGGAGAGCGCGGCGATCAGCGGCCAGTACAGATGCTGATAACGCATATGCGGTCGCCAGCGCTGGAACGGCGTCTGGCGGAAAAAGCCGTTCTCTTCGGTGTCCAGATCGTAGTGTTCGACGTTGGCGTAAACGTGGTGGTAATCCACGTGGCGCGTGCGCCAATAGTCCGGATCGACGCCCAGCGGCAGTGTCACCAACCGCCCCACCAGGCGATTGGCCCAGGGCGCGCGCAGGAAGGCGTTATGCGAAGCATCGTGATTGACGTTGACGTTGAGCAGCATGCCCATGGCCACGAACAGGAAATAGCAGAGGAAAAACGCCCAGGGCTGATGCTGCAGCAGGCTCAGCGCGTAAAACCCGGCGCACAGCGCCAGCAACAGCGCAGCCTTGGCCAATCGCGCGGCATCGGCATAGCGATGATCGCCCGCCAGGCAGGCGTGCGCCGCGCGCTTAAGATCGCGGTGGAAGGCCTGTTCGCCATCGGCGGGAAAACGCAGCGGCGGCAATATTTCAGCCATGCGGTTCCTCCACGGCGGCCGGTGCGGCCCTCCGTCCCCAGCCCAGCGCGACGCACAGGGCATGCAACGCCACGGCGGCCATGGCGATATGCCAATAGCGCTGCGGCCAGCCGAGATAGCCGATAAACAGCAGCGGCATGCCCAGCGCGACCAGCAACCAGACGGCGCTCGCCCAAGGTCGCCCTTCCGTCATGCCGCCCAGCGCCACCGAGCCCAACGCCAGCAGCACCAGCAGCGCCATTTGCGGCCAGCTGATGTCGCCGTAGCCGTAACCGTATTGGTAGACGTAACCGACCACCAGCGAGAACAACAGCATGGCGCCGCTGAATACGCTGAGCGCCGAACGGCGGTCGCGTGGCCGGCCCGGCGCCGGGCGCCATGCCAGGCGCAAATAACGCAGGAACGGCAGATTGCTCGCCCAGAACGGGTTGGCGGAGGGCCTGTCGCCGCTGACGCCGTAGCTGAACGGCGTGGTCGGCAATGCCGGGCAGAAGGTGCCGAACAGCTTGTCCCAGAAGATAAAGCTGCCGCCGAAGTTCTTATTGGAATAGGCCATGTCCTTGACGTGATGCACCCGGTGATGTGCCGGCGTGACCAGGACTTTTTCCAGCACGCCGAGCTTCGGCGTCAGTGCGTTGTGATTAAACAGCTGAATGCTGTAGTGAAAAATCGACACCGCAACGAACACCGGCAGCGGCACCCCCGCCAGCGCCAGCAGCAAAAAGAACGGGATCGACGTCAACGACGAATACCAGGAGTTGCGCACCCCCAGCGACAGATTAAAGTGCTCGCCCTGATGGTGCACCACGTGCACCGCCCACAGCAGGCGGAAACGATGATGCAAACGGTGCAGCCAGTAGAAACCGAAGTCCCACGCCAGCAAAGCGAACAGCCACATCAACAGCGGCGGCCAGGCATCCAGCAGCCCCAGGCTGAAATGCGCAGCCACGTAGCCGTAACAGGTGATCTCCAACCCGCGGAACAGCCACAACATGATATGGCCGGAGTTCAGGTTGAACACCAGATCGTGCCAGTTGACCGGCTCGCGACGCCCCCACTGCAGCGCCACCGCCTCGGCCACCACGATGAACAGCATGAACACTATCGGCAACGCCAGATCGCTCATCCCATTTCTCCTTTAACCACGCGCCGGCGCAGGGTTTTCATGCGCAGGGCCAGCCAGCCGGCGAACAGCGCCAGCAGCGCGCCGCCGGCCAAATCGACAAACAAATGGCGGCGCAGTTGCAGAATCGAGAACGCGATCGCCGCACCCCACAGCATCCACAATGCCGTGCGCACTTTGCGCTCGCCGTCGCTCAGCGCCCACACCGCCAGCACCGTCAGCGCCATATGCAACGAAGGCAGGCAGTTCTGCGGCGAATCCACCTGGGTTAACGCCGCCAGCAGCTGCGCGCTGATCCCGACGCCATCGTTCTGCGGATAGGCCATGGTGGTCGGCCACAGCAGGTAAACCGCCCCGGCGCCCAGCGCGGTGAGCTGCATCGCCCGCGTCAGCCATGTGATCCGCTGCAGCGGCGCCAGCAGATAGCCCGCCGGGACAATGAGGAAGAACGACAGGTAGAGCCAGATGGCCGCCGGGTTGAACGGGATCGCCCGGTCAAGCGCCGACGGCGGCAACAGGGTTCCCGCCCCCTGCAGGCGATCGGTCAGACTATACACCACCCCGACCGTCCCCCAGCCGAGCAACATGTGCCCTAGTCTGAACAGCGTATTTCTCATGCTTCCTCCGCCTGGCGCACGATGCGCCGCCGCTTGCGATCGAACTGCGGCAGCACCGCCTGCGCCGTCAGCCGCCATTCGAGGCGCTCGGTGGCGATGCCCTGGCGAGCGAACAGCGCGATCAGCTGCGCCTGACAGTGCGCCAACGCCGCCGGGCTGCAATCGGCAATCAGTTCCAACCGCCGTTCGCCGCGCTGGATCAGGCGATAATCGCTGCTCAGCGGCAACGCATTGGCGATCGTTCGGCTGCAGGCATCGGCGAACACCGCCTGCGGTTGCCGCTGCGCATCGGGCAGCATCAGTTGATCGTCGCGCCGTCCCTCGATACGGGCGATCGCCCGCGTCGGCTGCCCGCACGGGCAGGGTTCCTTGCGCAGCACCAACACATCATCCAGCCGATAACGCACGATCGGCTGCGTGCTGCGGGTAAAGTCGGTGATCAACGGCGTAAAACGCAGTTCGTCGATCCACTGCGGTTCGATATGCAAAAACTCTTCGTTCAGATGCAGCGTACCGTGCGCGCAGGTCGCTGCAAGAAATCCTTCGGTGGCCTGATACACTTCGCCGACCGCCGGAAATACCTGCAGCAGCAGGCGGCGGTCCTGCTCTTCAAGCACCTCGGCCACCGAGATCGCTTTTTTGATCGGCAACTTCACCTGCCCGGCCAGCACCGCCAGCGCCAGGGCTCGCAGCACCTGCGCCGGGGCCACGATGATGCTGGGCGCCTGCCGTTCCAATGCGGGCAAATGCTCGCTGAACGGTGCCAGCAGATCGTAAAACGCCAGGCTCAGCCAACGGTTGTTTACGCTGTGATAGAGATTATTGTCCGCCCGCAGAAACAGCGCAACGCGCTCGCCGGCCAACAGACCGTCCGGCAGCATCTTCGCCAGCATGCCGCCGGCCCACACCTGCTGTTCGCGCGGGCTGACGACGAACACGCCGCGCTGCCCGGAGGTGCCGGACGACAATCCGACGCTGTAGCGCCCGATCTTCGGCGTGAAATCGCGATCCGCCTCGCTGCGCTGCGCGCAGGCCAGCACCGCATCGCGCTGCAGCCCGGCGGTGTTCATCCGGTCGAACTGCGCCATCATCAACGCCTTGTCCATCTGTGGCCATTCGGCGAACGGCCGGCGGCTGAAGCGTTGAAAATAGGGGCTCTTGCTCAACACCCGACGGGCGAAGCCCGCGAGCTGCCGGGCCTGATGCGCCTCCAGCGCCGCACGATCGCCAAAGCGCAGGCGCCGGGCGCGGAAATAGTGCCAAAGGGTCATGAACGGGATCACAGGTCCCCCTCGTGGCACAGCAAAATGTTGACCTGGCCACCCGCCCACAGCTGGTTGAGCCGCTCCAGCGTGCGGGTGTACGCCACCGCGTCGTCCATCACCAAATTGGCCAGGCGCGAAGGCCCTCGCAGCGTCTGGTAACTCTGCGGCGACCAGGCGGCGTCGCTGGCCAGCAGCGTCCAGCCGGCATCGGTGAGAATAAAGGCGCCGATATGGCCGGCCGCATGCCCCGGCAGCGGCACCAGCACGATCTGCCCTTCGCTGCCCGGCAGCGCATAGCCGCGCTCGAACGGCGCCAGCAGCGCAGGCAACGCCACCGAGGGAAAAGCTTCCATAAACTGCAGGTTGCTCTCGAAATCCGCCGGGATCAGGCCGGGAATAAAGGCGCGCTTCAGCGCCGCGAAACCGCGCAGCCCGCGGGTTTGCTGCCAGCCTTCGCCGGAGCAAATAAAGTCGAGTTGGCTGAAATCCTGCAGCCCGGCGATGTGATCGGCGTGAAAATGCGAGACGATCAGCGCCTGAATATCCCCCTCGCCGTAACCGGCTTCGCGCAGCTGATGCGCCAACGACTCGGCGGGATCGAAATAGACCGGCGTCATCCGGCGATACAGGCTGAACAGCCCCGCCTGCGTATGCTGCTGAAAATAATGCGCGTAGCCGGTATCCCACAGCCAGCGGCGCTCCCCCACCTCCAGCAGATAGGCACGCGCCGGGAATTTGCACACCCGGAACCCGGCGCCGCGCAGCGCCATGCAGCCGATATGCGTGCAATAGCCCACTTCAAAAACGGTAACCTTAGCCATGCTGTATGCCTCCTTGCCGCCGCAGCCACTCGCCGGTCAGACGAATGCCCTCTTCCATCGAGTAACGCGGCTGATAGCCCAGCTCTTCAATCGCACGGGTCTGGCTCAGCGTCATGTCAAAATGTACCGCCGCCACGCTGTAGCGCGTCAGCAGCGGTTCCTTGCCGCTCAGCGTCGCCCACAGCTCCATGCCGCCGGCCAGCGTATGCAGCAACGGATAGGGCACGGCCTGCAGCCGGTAGTGCAGCCCCAGTTCCTGACGCAGCAGCGCATCCAGCATCTCTGCCAGCCGCTGCGGCTGGTGATTGGTAATGTTGTAAACGGCGCCGGACGGCAACCCGCGCTGCCGGCTGGCCAGGTCCATCGCGTGCACCACGTTGGGGGCGAAGGTCAGGTCCAGCAGCGCTTGTCCGCCGCCGGGCAAACGCAATACGCCGCGATCGCGTTCGAGCTGCTGCAACAGCCGCGGCACGATCACCCGATCGTGCGGGCCAAACAGGCCGCGCGGCCGCAGAATAATGTAGGTGGTTTGCGGGTAGGTCTTCGCCTGTGCCAACAGGCGTTGTTCGGCCGCATACTTGCTGGCGGCGTAGTGATTGGCGAAGCGCCGGGCGCGGTAACCTTCGTCAAGATCGTAATGCGGCTGAAAATCGAAGTAGATTGCCGGCGTGGAGATATGCACAAAGCGCCGCACGCCGCAGCGCCCCGCCGCCTCCGCCAGCTTCTCCGTCGCCGCGGCGTTGATGCGGTGAAACTCCGCTTTACCGCCCCAGGGCGAAGACTTGGCCGCGCAGTGCCAGACCCATTCGCAGTCGGTGACGAGCTGCCGACACTGCTGTGGCGTGGCCTGCGCCAGATCGAGCGCGCAAAACTCGGCGCCCAGCTGACGCAGCGTTGCGCCGGCCCGTTCATCGCGGCCGGTGGCGCGCACCTGATGTCCGGCCTCCAGCAGCCACTGCGCCGCGTTGCGCCCCAGCCCGCTGGTCGCCCCGGTGACCAGCACCCTCATGGCAGCAACACCATGCCGGCCAGCGCCAGCCCGGCGGCGGTGCCGATCAGCATCACCGGCTGGCCGGGGTTGAAGCGCCCGGTGGTCACGGCGGCATGCAGCGCCGTCGGGATGGACGCCGCCACCTGGTTGCCGTGGTGGCGGTAGATATCCACCAGCGCCTCGCTGGAGACATGCAGCCGCTTGCGCATATGTTCGAGCGACAGATGACTGGCCTGATGCGGCACCACGGTGGCGATCTGCGCCAGGGTCAGGCCGCTGGCGCTCAGCAGCCGGTCGAGGTAATCCTCAATCAGTGCCGACGCCTGGCGGAACAGCGGCTTGCCCTGCATATGAAACAGGAAGTCTTGCTCGCACATGCCGGCGCGCGGGTTGCGCCGCGTGCCGCCGGCGCGGATTTCGCACAGCTCGCTGCCGGCGGGATAGGTTTCCACCAGGCTGGCGAGGATGCCGCTGGCGCCGTCGCCGCGTTCCACGATGGCGCAGGCGGCGCCGTCGCCGAAGATCAGCGACGACTCTTCGTGCTGCCAGTCGATGCCGCGTGAAGCGAGATCCGCCGAGACGATGGCGATACGCCGATACGTCCCGGCGTTCAGCAGCCCCGCCGCCACCTGCAGCGCAGAGATAAAGCTGACGCAGCTGCTGTTGATGTCGAAGCCCGGCGTGCCCGGCGCCAGCCCCGCCACCTTGAGAATATGCGCGGCGGTGCACGGCAGCGCCTGCACCGAAATCGCCGAGGCGGAGATCAGCAGGTCAATGGAGGCTGCCGGGAGGGCGCGGCGAACCAGCGCGTCTTGCAGCGCGGCGGCGGCGAGTTCGGCCTGGCTGGCATCGTCGGCGGCATGATAGCGGTAAACGATGCCCGAGCGTTTTTCAACGTAGCCGGCCGGTTTCCCCAGGCGAGCATCGAGCGTAGAAGAAGCCACGCGGTTGGGCGGCAACGCGGCCCCGGTGGCAATGATTTTCAGAGGCAGCAGCTCGGGTGAACGAAATTGAGTGGTCATTATTGTTATTGATTAACCTGACTATCCATAAAGCGATTCTCCCGCACGACGCGAAGGCCACGCGGATCATCCCCGGTTTTTATGTCCCAAAATGCCTTTCATCAAGGCGGTATCTCTTGTTATCGGCTACCACGGGCCGACGTCCGTCGGCGCAAGCATAAACGTAACATAACTGAGATAGTGAGTTTACGACAAGGCAGCGAGAATGGGCAGACGGCGGGGGAATTATCGGAATAGCGCCGCCGCTGGCGATCAGCGGCGGCGGAGTCAGGCTCAGCGGCGGTTGCGCACCAGCTGGTAACGGCGGGTCAGGTACTCTACCGGCGCACTCCAGATATGCACCAGGCGGCAGAACGGGAACAGCACGAACAGCGTCATGCCCAGCACCATGTGCAGCTTGAAGATAAGCGCCACCCCTTCGAGATGCGCAGAGGCGCCGGCGTGGAAGGTCACGACCGCCTGCGCCCAGGCCACCAGCTTCATCATTTCGCTGCCGTCCATATGCTGGGCGGAGAACGGAATGGTCAGCAGCCCCAGACACACCTGCACCACCAGCAACGTCAGGATCAGGATGTCGGCGAAGCTGCTGGTGGCGCGCACCCGCGGGTTGGTCAACCGGCGCTTCAGCAACAGCGCGCCGCCGATCAACGTCATCAGGCCGCAGGCGCCGCCGGCGATCATCGCCAGCTTTTGCTTCACGTCGATCGGCAGAAAGGCCTCATACATCCAGTGCGGCGTCAGCATGCCGAGGAAATGGCCCGCGAAGATGCCGATAATGCCGATGTGGAACAGGTTGGACGCCAGCCGCATGCCTTTTTTATCCAGCATCTGGCTGGAGCCGGCGCGCCAGCTGTATTGCCCGTAGTCGTAGCGCAGCCAGCTGCCGATCAGGAACACCGCGCCGGCCAGATAAGGGTAGATGTCGAAAAAGAACTGATTCAAAAATTGCATGATTAGCGTCCTTTGGTTCCGGTTAACGCATCCGTCAGATCCAGATACTGTGGCGCCACCGCGCCGGCGAAGCGCCGCTGGTGCGCCGTCTGCTGGGCGGAGGCGCAGCCCTGTTCACCGAGAAACTTGACCTGCTCCTCTTCCCACACCGCATCCAGCGCCTGCGGCGTATCGTCGCGCGCCTCTTGCGCCACCTGCGTCTCCAGCGCCTGCGCCTGCACCTCGCTGCCGGACAGTGCCAGCAGCAGATCGAACAGCACCGCATACGGGCTTTCACGCTGCTGCAAGCGCGCGCCCAGCAGCGCCAGGATCGGCGCGATGTCCTGCAGCCCTTCGCGCGCCTGCGCCGCGTTGCGGCTGGCCAAATACTCCAGGTACAGCGGCAGGAAATCCGGCAGCTCGCGGCTGTCGATCTCCAGCCCGGCGGCGCGGTACTGCGCCATCAGGTCAACCATCGCCTGGCCGCGATCGCGCGATTCGCCGTGCACGTGTTCAAACAGCAGCAGCGAGGTGGCGCGGCCGCGATCGAACAGTTCGCAATAATCGGCCTGCGCATCCAGCAACGGGCGCGCGCACAGGCGGCGGATAAACAGAATCAGCTGCGCGCTGTGGTGCAGATCCAGCTCACTGGCCGGCTCCAATGCTTCGATCAGCGTCTGCTGATGGTCAAACAGCGCCTGCTCCGGGTAATCCAGCAGGCGGGCGATCACTTTCAGGCTGATCATGAGGCGTCCTCCGGCCGCGCGCTTCTCGCGCTCACGTCGATGGCGTCGATACGGCGGCTGTTGAACAGGTTGAATTTGCCGTCGCTGCCGTGGCAACCGTCGCCGAAGCTGAAGCCACAGCCTTTGCTTTCCGGGAAGGCTTCGCGCGCCAGCTCACGGTGGCTCGACGGCACCACAAAGCGATCTTCATAGTTGGCGATCGCCAGGTAGCGATACATTTCCTGCGCCTGCGCTTCGCTTAACCCAACCTGCTCCAGCGCGCTGGTGTCCACTACGCCGTCGACGGTTTCCGCCCGTTTGTAATGGCGCATCGCCAGCATGCGCTTCAGCGCCAACAGTACCGGTTCGGTATCGCCGGCGGTCAGCAGGTTCGCCAGATACTGCACCGGGATGCGCAGGCTCTCGACGTCCGGCAATACGCCGCTGTGCGCCAGCTCGCCGGCGTCGGCGGCAGACTGAATCGGCGACAATGGCGGCACGTACCACACCATCGGCAGCGTGCGGTATTCCGGATGCAGCGGCAGCGCCAGCTTCCAGTCCATCGCCATTTTGTACACCGGCGACTGCTGGGCGGCTTCAATGACGCCCTGCGGCACGCCGTCCGCCAGCGCCTGAGCAATCACCTTCGGATCATGCGGATCGAGGAAGATATCGAGCTGGCTCTGGTACAGATCCTTGTCGTTTTCCACCGCCGCCGCCTGCTCGATGCGATCGGCGTCGTACAACAGCACGCCGAGATAGCGGATGCGGCCGACGCAGGTCTCCGAACAGACCGTCGGCTGCCCGGCTTCAATGCGCGGGTAGCAGAAGATGCACTTCTCGGACTTGCCGCTCTTCCAGTTGAAGTAGATTTTCTTGTACGGGCAGCCGGTCAGGCACATGCGCCAGCCGCGGCACTTGTCCTGGTCGATCAGCACAATGCCGTCTTCGCCGCGCTTGTAGATCGCCCCGCTCGGGCAGGTAGCGACGCAGGCCGGGTTGAGGCAGTGCTCGCACAGGCGCGGCAAATACATCATGAAGGTGTTTTCGAACTGGCCGTACATCGCCTTCTGCAGGTTGTCGAAGTTCTTGTCCTGCGAACGTTTTTCGAATTCCCCGCCGAGGATCTCCTCCCAGTTCGGGCCGCTTTCGATCTTGTTCATGCGCTGGCCGGTGATCAGCGAGCGCGGGCGCGCCACCGGCTGGTGCTTGCCCTGTTTGGCGGTGTGCAGATGCTGGTAGTCGTAATCGAACGGCTCGTAGTAGTCGTCCAGCGCCGGCACATCCGGGTTGGCGAAGATTTTCGCCAGCACGCCGACGCGGCTGCCCATGCGCGGCTCCAGCTTGCCGTTGATTTTACGGATCCAGCCGCCCTTCCATTTTTCCTGATCTTCCCAGGCGTGCGGATAGCCGACGCCGGGTTTGCTTTCCACGTTGTTGAACCAGGCGTATTCCATGCCTTCGCGGCTGGTCCAGACATTCTTGCAGGTGACCGAACAGGTGTGGCAACCGATGCACTTGTCCAGATTCAGCACCATGCCGACTTGCGAACGAATTTTCATTTGTGGTTCTCCTGCTGACTGCCCTGCGCGTAGTCGTTGCCTTCGTCGTCCAACCAATCAATGCGGTTCATCTTGCGCACCACCACGAACTCGTCACGGTTGGAGCCGACGGTGCCGTAGTAGTTAAAGCCGTAGGCCAGCTGCGCATAGCCGCCGATCATGTGGGTCGGCTTCGGACAGGCGCGGGTCACCGAGTTGTGGATGCCGCCGCGTTGGCTGGTGATCTCCGAGCCCGGCAGATTCACGATGCGCTCCTGTGCGTGGTACATCATGGTCATGCCGGCCGGGATACGCTGGCTGACCACCGCGCGCGCCGTCAGCGCGCCGTTGGCGTTGAAGGCCTCGATCCAGTCGTTGTCCGCGATGCCCAGATCTTTGGCGTCGTCTTCGCTCAGCCAGACGATCGGCCCGCCGCGCGACAGCGTCAGCATCAGCAGGTTGTCGCTGTAGGTGGAGTGGATACCCCACTTCTGGTGCGGCGTCAGGAAGTTCAGCGCCTTCTCCTTGTTGCCGTTCGGCTTGCTGTTGAGCAGCGGCTGGGCGGCGCAGGTGTCGATCGGCGGCCTGTACGCCAGCAGGCTTTCGCCGAAGGCGCGCATCCACTCGTGGTCCTGATACAGCTGCTGGCGGCCGCTGAGCGTGCGCCACGGGATCAGCTCGTGCACGTTGGTGTAGCAGGCGTTATAGGAGACGTGCTCGTCTTCCAGGCCGGACCAGGTTGGGCTGGAGATGATTTTGCGCGGCTGCGCCTGAATGTCGCGGAAGCGAATTTTCTCGTCTTCCTTGTTCAGCGCCAGATGCCGGTGATCGCGGCCTGTAACGTTGCTCAGGGCTTCCCAGGCTTTCACCGCCACCTGGCCGTTGGTTTCCGGCGCCAGCGACAGGATCACTTCCGCCGCGTCTATCGCGCTCTCGATCTTCGGCCGCCCCGCCGCCGGGCCGTCGGCCTTGACGTAGTTAAGCTGCTTGAGGAAATCGACCTCGGTCTGGGTGTTCCAGCTGATGCCCTTGCCGCCGTTGCCCAGTTTGTCCAGCAGCGGCCCCAAGGAGGTAAAACGCTCGTAGGTGGCCGGGTAATCGCGCTCCACCGCGATGATGTGCGGCGCGGTTTTGCCGGGGATCAGTTCGCACTCGCCTTTCTTCCAGTCCTGCACACCGTAAGGCTGCGCCAGCTCGGCGGCGGAGTCATGCTGGATAGGCAGGGTCACCACGTCGGTTTCCTGGCCCAGATGGCCGACGCACACCTCGGAGAAGGCTTTGGCGATGCCCTTGTAGATCTCCCAGTCGCTCTTCGAGTCCCAGGCCGGATCGACCGCCGCCGACAGCGGATGAATGAACGGGTGCATGTCGGAGGTGTTCATATCGTCTTTTTCGTACCAGGTGGCGGTCGGCAGCACCACGTCGGAATACAGGCAGGTGCTCGACATGCGGAAATCGAGCGTCACCACCAGATCCAGCTTGCCTTCGCCGCCCTGCTCGCGCCATTCCACTTCCTGCGGCTTCACGCCTCCCTGCTGGCCGAGATCTTTCCCCTGGATGCCGTTCTCGGT
The DNA here is from genome assembly GCF_052166695.1 of Serratia sp. CY76391. Classification (NCBI taxonomy): domain Bacteria; kingdom Pseudomonadati; phylum Pseudomonadota; class Gammaproteobacteria; order Enterobacterales; family Yersiniaceae; genus Serratia; species Serratia sp. CY76391. The sequence goes on along the minus strand of NZ_JBJNOJ010000005.1, from coordinate 174,935 downwards.
GCCCAACAGGTATTTGAGCATGTACTCATGACCCTTGCCGGAAGAGCCCAGCAGGTTGGAGCGCCAGACGAACAGGTTTCGCGGGAAGTTCTGCGGATTGTCCGGCTGCTCGGCGGCAAAGCCCAGCGAGCCGTTTTTCAGGCTGTCGACGGTAAATTCGACCGGCGACTGACCGGCGGCGCGGGCCTGCTCCGCCAGGCGCAGCGGGTTAGCGCCCAGCTGCGGCGCCGACGGCAGCCAGCCCATGCGCTCGGCGCGCACGTTGAAGTCGATCAGGCTGCCGCCGAAGCGCGATTTGTCCGCCAGCGGCGACAGCAGCTCATCGGTGCTGACGGTTTCATAGCGCCATTGGCTGGAATGGTTGTAGAAGAACGAGGTGCTGTTCATGTGGCGCGGCGGGCGTTGCCAGTCGAGGCCGAACGCCAGCGGCAGCCAGCCGGTTTGCGGCCGCAGTTTTTCCTGGCCGACGTAGTGCGCCCAGCCGCCGCCGCTCTGGCCGACGCAACCGCAGAAGATCAACAGATTGATCAGGCCGCGGTAGGTCATGTCCATGTGATACCAGTGGTTGACGCCGGCGCCGACGATGATCATCGAACGGCCGTGGGTCTTCTCGGCGTTTTGCGCGAACTCGCGGGCAATGCGGATGATGTTGTGGCGCGACACGCCGGTGATCTGCTCGGCCCAGGCCGGGCTGTAAGCCTTGACCTCGTCATAGTCGGCGGCGCAGTTGGCGTCGCCCAGTCCGCGCTCCAGGCCGTAGTTAGCCAACGTCAGATCGTACACGCTGGTCACCAGCGCTTCGCTGCCGTCCGCCAACTGCAGGCGTTTCACCGGCAGTTTGTGCAGCAGGATCTCGTCCAGCGCCACGCTGTTGAAATGCTCACTGTCGGCGCCGCCGAAGTACGGGAAACCCACCTCGGCGACGTCGTCATGCATGCCCAACAGGCTGAGCTGCAGCTCGACTTCCTGTTGCGCCTTGCCTTCGCGCTGCTCCAGGTTCCACTTGCCCTTCTCGCCCCAGCGGAAACCGATGGAGCCCTGCGGTGCCACCAGCTCGCCGCTGCGGCTGTCGATAGCGACGGTTTTCCACTCGGGATTGTTTTCCTGGCCCAATCCGTCCACCAGATCGGCGGCGCGCAGCAGGCGGCCGGCGGCGTAGTGGCCGCCTTCACGCGGCTCGAGCAGCACCAGCATCGGCATGTCGGTATAACGACGCACATAGTCGCGGAAGTAGCCGACTTCGCGATCGAGATGGAACTCTTTCAGCATCACGTGGCCCATCGCCAGCGCCATCGCGCTGTCGGTGCCCTGCTTCGGATTCAGCCAGTGGTCGCACAGCTTGGCGACTTCGGCATAGTCCGGCGTCACCGCCACGGTTTTGGTGCCCTTGTAACGCACTTCGGTAAAGAAGTGGGCGTCCGGGGTACGCGTTTGCGGCACGTTGGAGCCCCAGGCGATAATGTAAGAAGAGTTATACCAGTCGGCGGACTCCGGCACGTCGGTCTGCTCGCCCCAGGTCATCGGCGAAGCCGGCGGCAGATCGCAATACCAATCGTAGAAGCTCAGGCAGGCGCCGCCGATCAGCGACAGGTAGCGGGCGCCGGCGGCGTAGGACACCATCGACATCGCCGGGATCGGCGAGAAGCCGACAATGCGGTCAGGGCCGAAGGTTTTGGCGGTATAGACGTTGGCGGCGGCGATCAGTTCATTGACCTCCTGCCAGCTGGAGCGGACGAAACCGCCGCGGCCGCGCGCCACCTTGTAGCTTTTGGCTTTTTCCGCATCGCCGACGATAGAGCCCCAGGCTTCGACCGGATCGCTGTGCTGCGCTTTCGCTTCGCGCCACAGCTTGAGCAGGCGCTTGCGCATCAGCGGGTATTTCAGCCGGTTGGCGCTGTACAGGTACCAGGAGTAGCTGGCGCCACGCGGGCAGCCGCGCGGTTCATGGTTGGGCAGATCGGGCCGGGTGCGCGGATAGTCGGTTTGCTGGGTTTCCCAGGTCACCAGACCATTCTTCACGTAGATCTTCCAACTGCAGGAACCGGTGCAGTTCACGCCGTGGGTGGAACGCACCACTTTGTCGTGCTGCCAACGGCTGCGGTAGCCGTCTTCCCAGTCGCGGTTGGTGTTCAAGGTCTGGCCGTGATCGCCAGAAAAAGGCTCCGCCAACTGCTTGAAATAGCGGAAACGGTCTAAAAATTTGCTCATCCGGAATGCTCCTGAAGGCTCTTGTCGTTATAAGAAGACATGCTCAATCTGCCGCCAGCCTACTGACGGCCAACCGGCGGCAAATTGATTGCGATCAAGAGAAAGCGGGAGGCGACGCGCGCGTCGGGGGTGAAATACCACCAAAGTATAGGTGTGAAAATTAAGTTAATTAATTGAATTAAAACGAGTAAAGCAGAATATGGAGATAAAGGTAGGCAGGCGGGAGGCAAGGCGAGGTATTTGGGGGTAGGAGCGGGAGAAACCTCCCGCGTGATGCTGACTCGATGCTTTCAGCGTTGGAGCCACAGCGTCGCGGTGCCCACGGCGGGCAACGTCAGCTTGACCTCCGTGCCCTCTCCCTGCTGCCGCCAACCCGCCGGAAGGTGCAAGCGGGTGCTTCCCTCCCGATAGTAAGGATTGGCTACCAGCAGCAAGGCGCGATCGCCCAGAACAAACATCCGCGCCGGCATTTGCGGGTCGCTTCCCGCCAGCGGCGTCGATTTTCCCGTCAGCAGATAAGGGGTGAAGGCGGCGATTTGCTGCGACACGGCAGCCACGCCACGCCAGGTGGCGTCAAACTCCCGTTGGTCGAAGCGGCCGGTTTTACGCTTATAAAACAGATCGGTATAAGAATAAAACAACAGCCCCTTGGCGCCGCCGATCAGCGCCTGCCAGGCCTGATTGCGAATTTCCGCCTCTGACGGCGGATGTGGCTTGCGGCGGGCGTCATAAGCGGCGTGATCCATGATTTGCATCACCACCCAGGCCCCGCGTGCCTGGCGGGCGGCCTGCACCGTCAGTGCGGTATAACGCGTGGTGCGCGTCAGATCGCGATCGTTCCCCACCGGATAAGGGTCGGTCGCCAAAATGTCGCTGCTGTTGAAGTGAGCGTCCAACTCCCCGGTTTTGTTCAGCACCTGGAAAGTCGGATGATCGCCGTCAAGTCGCTTTATTTGCAGGTTTTTTTCCTCGATTTTATCGAGATATTCCGGCCCCAGCTCATCGTTGATGTACCAGGCAAGCAGGTTGGGCTGAGAGCGCAAACGCTGCACGTACCAGGCAGTCAGCGCCGCGTAGTCGCCACCGCGGACGGCCGGCGCGAAGCGGCTGCCGCGGTACTGATCTTTGACGGAGTAAATGACCAACAGCCCGCGCTTGCGTGCGTTGCGGAAAAAGGCGTATGGATCTTTCTTTTCCCCGTAATCATAGTTCAGCACCGTGTTGAATCCCGCCGAGGCGATGCGCGCCAAATGCTCATCGGTAGCCACGTTGGCGTAAATGCCCAACGGGAAAAGCCGTTGACCGTCGCGCAGGGTAAAACCTTCGCTGTCGATCGCCACTTTGGCCGCAGGCTGCCCGACGCGAAAAGACAGCTCGCTGCCCTGAGCCTGGCCGGATTGTGGACCGGTAACCTGTTGACGCAGACGGTATTCACCCTGGGCCAGGCCGGCCGGCGGTTGGTATTCGATACGGCGTTGTCCTTCAACCTGATAACGGTCGCGGCTACTGTGAACAACCTGCCCCTCGGCATTGAGCAATTCGCTGTCGACCTGCAAATGCTGCGGCTGCGAAGTGACGACCAGCGTGTCAACCCTCCCTTGGGCCGACGCGCCGAGCTGATACAACGCCGGCATAGACGCTCGAGCACAGGCATAGGCGTCGTCAAACCAGGCGGTACCGGTGCTCCCCTTACGCAGATAAACGCCAAAAGTGATTCGCGCCGCCTGCGGCGGCACGGTATAGCTGGCGTTCACCTGCCGCCAGCCGCTGTCGCCGGTCACCCCAGCCGGATAGCTGCCTTCCAGAAAGCGCCCCTGCGCATCAAAGCTCTGCAGATAAACCCCAGCGCCGCCGTCGCGGCTTTGCCCGCGTACGCCGCGAGTCTTGAGCCAGACGCCGAAATCTATCGTCTGTCCGGGCACAACCTGCAGCGCCTGGTTGAAGGTACGGTATTGCGCTACATCTGCATTGTCATAACGCAGACTCCCCCTGCCACTGTGCGTATCGCCGTCGGCCTGCGCGCCCTGCGCTCGCCAGCCGCTGAGCCCCTGCTCAAAGCCGGGGTTGGTCAACAGATTGGGTTGGCAGTTCTGCGCCAGAGCCGCTGCGCCCCACAAGGCGCAACAGCCCAGAGCCGCCCGCCGATACATCCCCCTCATGGTCATTTCCTTTTCACCACGGCATTGAACAGGTAGGTGGCGAACAAATAGCAGGATTTCTGGTACGACAGCCCCAAATGCTGACGGTAAATCCGCCATTGCCAGTCCGCAGCGCGGATTTTGTTGCCCGACAGCGAGTGGGTAGACAATCGGTAACAGGCCAGCGGTTCGGGAATGCAGTAAGCCAGGCCGTTACGCGCCTTCTGCAGCACCGCCAGCCACATCAAATAGTCCTCATGCCCCACTTTTTGCTGATACACCTTACCGATGCGCTTCTGGTTATAGATGCCGGTGAGATTGCCGATCCAGTTGCTTTTCAACATGTCCTGATAGCCGATAAGCTCATCCGCACCACGGGTGTTTTTGATCAACTTCAGATCGTCTTCGAAGGTGTAATAATGGGAACACACCACGTCATAGCGGCGGGTTTGCAAAATGCTCGCCTGGCGCGACAGCTTGTTGGGGAGCCATACGTCATCACTGTCGCAGAAGGCGATATAATCCCCGCTCGCCGCCTCAATGCCGATGTTGCGCGTTTCCGCCACGCCCTGGTTATGCTCATTGCGTATATAGGTGAGGCGATCGTGGATAAACGGCCGCACCACCTCGGCGGTGTTGTCGGTGGACGCATCATCGATCACATACAGGTGATAGTCGGTAAATTGCTGGTTCAGCACACCAAGAATCGATTCTTTGATTGAGTTTGCCGCGTTGTAGGCGGGCATTATCACGGATATCTTTTCCATTCGGTCCTCACTCAATGAGCTGTTGCCACTGGGGATAAATACGTTCGGGAGAAAAACGGCGAGACTTATCAAGCGCGGCGACAGAAAAGCGATCGCGCAGAGCCGGATCGCGCATCAGTTCGAGCACGCCTTCGCTGAAGGCGGCGGCATCGTCATCGGGCACCAGATAGCCGTTGACGCCGTTGTCTATCAGCTCGGCCGGGCCGGTCTTGCAGTCGTAGGCCACCAGCGGCAGGCCGAAACTCATGGCTTCGATCAGCACCATCGGCAACCCCTCATAGCGCGACGTCATCACGTACAGACTGGCCTGGCGATAATAGGCCGCCACGTCGGCGGTGGCCGGCAGCAGGCTCACCTGTTGCTCCAGCCCGGCGCCTTCAATCTGCCGCCGCAGTGCGTCGCGCTCAGGGCCGTCGCCAATAATCAACAGCCGCCAATCCGGCATCTGCGCCGCCACCCCTCGCCACAGCGCGATCAGACGATCGAAGCCTTTCTGATTGCTCAACCGCCCCACCGCCAGCGCCACCTTTTCCTGCAGCGCCGGCGTCGGCACCTGTGCGCCGAACGGCGAAACGTTCTCGATCACCCGGCATTTCCCGGCGCCCACCCAGCGAGCGATGGCGTCGCTATCTTGCCGCGTCAGGAAAATCACGCGATCGCTCAAGCGGTAAACCAACAACTTCAACCATTTAAATACGCGCGGATACTGGTGAAAGCTGACGTGTTCGCTCAATAACAGCCGGCTGCGGGCACAGAACAAACGTAGAAAAGGCGTCATCACCACCGACAGTTTTCCCATGGAAACGGTAATGATCACATCCGCGCGTTCACGCCGCAGTGCCAACGCCAGCCGCCATGGCCAGAACAGCGAATCGCCGCCGCCGCAGCGTAGCCGGACGTTGCTCGCCAGCGGAAAGAAGCTCCGTTCGCCACACAGCGAAAACACCGCCACCTCGTAATTCGGCAGACGCGCCAGCGCATTGGCCAAACCGCTGGCGACCCGTTCAGTGCCGCCCTTGCCCGCCATATTTTCGATGACGATGATTACCTTGCGTGCTTGCATATCATCTCCTGAATCCCTGGCGCACATTGCGCAACAGCCGGCCGCCAACCGAGAACAACCCCAGCCGCGTCAGACAATCGCCATACCATTTGATCATCTTGAACTTACCGCTCAGGCTGTGCCGCACGATGCGCGACGAGTAATAATTGAACGCCTGGGCGTTTTCCGAATACAGCGAGGCCAGCAGGTGCTTGCAGGCGAACCCGCTGATATGACGATCGCTGGGGCTGAGGAAGGTATTGATAAAGCGGTCGCTGGCCTCCAGATTAAGCTTCGCCGTCATGCGTCCGTAGCGCCCCACGTCGAGAAACACCCCGCCGCCGGCGTCATGCGCCACTTGCGCGCCCAAATTGGTGGCGTTGACCAGAAAGCCCCAATCCTGATGTTTGTTGAGAAACTCGGGAAATAAAAAGCGGCGATCGCTTTTTTTACGCATGCTGATGGTGGATGACCGAATATCGCCCATTTCCAGAAAAAGAAAATCCTCGCCGGAAGAACCGGATTTATAGTGGAAGTTGAAGTCGCGTACCGAATCGCCGCTCACCTCTGCATAATTACCGAAGATAATATCAATATGGCGATCTTCATGCTTCTTCATGCGGCGAATAATATAGTTGGTAGTGAAGTAATCATCCGAATCGAGAAAAAACACGATCTCCGATTGCGCTAAATTGGCGCCCAGGTTGCGCGATACCGCCGCATTGCTCTTCTGTTTTTTCTCATGCAGCATCACGTTGCTATTAGTCGCCGCTATCTGGCGAATATGTTTGATATCATCCTCGTCAGAGCAATCATCAACCAAAATCACCTGATAGTCGAACCCTTGGCAAGCGTTGAAAATCCGCTTCAGAGTTTTAGGCAGGTAACGCGCACTATTATAAATAGGGATCACGATCGAGAAATCCATTTCTTAACCCTCCAACTTAGAATTTATCATTTCTTTTCCACGGCAAAGCAGCAATAACGACACATTAAATACCGGGACCAAAAAATAGGTTTCCGTAAAAGTTGTCAGCAGGAAAACCACCACCACCCAGCGCATGAATCGACTCAGCCTGCGCATATTCCCCAACAGGTGAAAATAACAAAAAAGCATGACAACAGAGGCGATCCCACCAGCCGAATAAAACATGGCGATGAAGAAAAAATCGACCGGCTTATAGGGTTCGATATTCATGCCGAACAGCGGATTGGGTAGCCCCACCGCCTGAAACATCTGCCAGGAGAACCAGATGCGCCCGGTCAACGCCTGGTTCAACAGCGCGTCCAATGCCGGATTATTCCCCCAGCGTATAACGCTGGCGAACTGAAAGCCTATGATGGCCAACGTCAGCGCAATGCAGACTTTTCTATTGGGGGTAAAACGCAGCAGCGGCGCCAGCCAAAACAGCAACAACATCAACAGCGCCAACATAAAACAGGTGCGGGAATAGGAATACATCAGCACCGGGATAATTAACGCCGACACCGCCAGTGAGGCGATATTTTTCATTCCACGCGTTAATTTTGCATGGTCGATCAGGCACAGCAGCATGGCGAACAAGGCAAAAGAATAATACGCCAAGGTGTTCGGGTTATCGAAACCCAGCGTTAATCTGTTGCCATAGCGCTCATCAAGGTAAACAAATCCCTCGGTGTAAAAGGTATAGGGGATAACCATCAACAGCCCGGCAACCACAAAAGCGATAGCGAACATTTCAGCGCCGCGCACCATCTCGATGCGGCGGAATAAAATTATCACCGCCGAGCTGAATACCGCGCCAAAAAGGTAATCACCATGTCCGGTGGCGATATTAACCAGAAACAGCAGAACCAAAAAACCCGCAACCGCTTTTTCCGCCATCGTAGCGATGAAAAATGCATAGCCGACATAGAGCAACATCAGGGCATTAAGCCCCGTCACGGTTTTATTAATCAGCTCGCTGTTGAACGATCCCGAGGTCAGGAAAGTTTTCACGAAAAATAGCAACAGGAAGGTCAATATGATTGATTGATTGACCAAATCCCGCGACTGATTATAACCGTCATTGGCATGCATGTGAAAATTGGAGGCGACTCTCTGCATAAGCGTTTACTCAGTAAAATAACTGCCCCATTCCTGCTCGATGTTTTCCGGCTTAAGCTTGCTTAACCCCGCACCAGGCGTAAACGTCAATTCACCGAAATAGACCTTCTCACCGACCTGGTAGAAATCCACGCGGACATAAGAGAACTGCTGCGCAACCTGGCGAGCCAAGCGCGTCATTTCTTCCAGCCGCGTCGGCCGCGGCATCGGTTCGTCGGCATTCGGCAAGCTGATGCGGATTTCGGTGCGGTTCCAGTCGATATCAAAAATGTCGCGCCGATGGGTGCCGAAACGCTGGTAATCCACCTGGATAAACATGCGAATTTCATGGTTGTCGTTGAAACAATGAAACTTGATATCGTTCGGCACCTGCTCACCATCCAGCAACATGCGTTCCACCATGATGCAGGGTTCGATGTCCAGATAATGCTTTTCGCGACTCTGCTCGTAAAAGTTGCTGCGCATCCATGAACTGCTGAGATCGTACAATTCCGCGTAGCTAACCTGTTGCTTGTCGAACACCAACCGGTTATAGCCGCTGCCATGGTTGGCCTTCAGCACGAAGGCGTCGGGCAACTGCCTGAACGTGTCGTAGCTGAGCTCAGTGCCATGCGCATACAGCTCCACCAGATACTCTTCGCCCCACAGGCCGGCAATAAATTCACGGACCTTGTATTTGTCCGACAAGGTGGTGTAGATGCTGCGCGGATAAATTTTGCGGCGCATGATCTTTTCGCTGAAGCCGGTCGGTTTTGACAGGTGCGGCAGTTTTTTGAAATAGAGCGCGTATTTAACCTGATGGTGCCAGGCATCGGGCAGGCGCTTGGAAATGCTTTTAACCAGGGTGTTTAACATGCTCTCTCCTTAATTTGCTGACAAGACGCGGCAGGCAGTAAAAACAGGTCAGCTGCAGTCGGGTAATTTTTCCGCCACGGAATAAACTGTTCAGAACGAAGAATGAAATGAATTCCGCCAGTAGCGTAGACACCGCAGCGCCGGTCAGGCCGTAACGCGGGATCAGCAGCAGATTCATCGCCACGTTCATCAGAGCCACCAACGGCATCTTGATGGCGATAAAGCGATAACCGGCGAACAGCACGATGCTGCGGTACGAAACCGTCCCCATCACCGAGAACAGCGAGGTCAGCGTACAAATAGCCAGGATGTCGGCGGCCGGTTGAAAAGCGGCGCCATACAGCAGCGCAATAGCCGGGTGGGCGAACCACCACAGCCCCAGCAGCACCGGCAACGACAGGCCCAATACCACCAGATACAGCACCCGGATGCGGTACTCCTGCTCCAACGGATCGCGACAGTTGGCAATACCCGGCATCAACGAGGTGATCAGCGCCATCGGCACAAAAACCCACCCCTGGCTGAGGGTGGTAGCGGCGCTGAACCAGCCCACCGCCTGCTCGCCGACCAGATTGCCCAGCATGATTTGATCGATGCGGGTATAAATCACTATCGCCAGACTGGAGATGGCCAACGGCAGGCCCACTTTCAGCAAATAACGGCCATAGCGCCCGGCCTGGCGCGGCGTAACCCGCGGCGTGGCCGCAGCTTCCCCTCGGAATAGCCAGAGGCGCGCCAGATAAGGTACGGCGCTGCTGAGGATGTAGGGTACCGCGAACCACACCAGCGGCAGCGCGGCGCTCACCAGCGCCAGCCGCAGCCCGATCGACAGCAGCAGCGCCAGGTTGTTGATCAGCGTATTGCGTTTCGACTGCAGGCGGGCATCGTAATAAATTTTGTACACGTCCTGAATCGAGAAATAGGCGCTGATAAGCAGCAACAGCGTCATCAGTTGACTGGCTGGCGGCTGGCTGAAATAGCTCCATATCAGCATCGGCAGCGCCACCACCAGGAACAGCCGGCGGCGCAAACGCATCGAAGCCAACATCAGGCGAATGCCGCTCGGCTGGCGGCGGGCGACGCGGTTGAAAATGATGCTGTCGGCGCCCAGCTGCACCAGCGGCACCACGATGGCGATCGTCGCCAATAGATAGTTGAGAGCGCCAAACTGGGCGGGCCCCAGATAGCGCGCAACGTAAATGGAGACGAAGATGCCGGACAGGCTGAGCGAAACGCGTTCCAGCATCAGCCACAGGGCGTTGGTGATAATGGCCTTCACCCGCTTATTCCTCTGCCTGCCGGTGATCTTCCCGATGGCTTGGATAGGCGAAGTTGTAATAGCTCATGTCGGTCGCCGCCCTCTTCACGATGCCGTTGAGGATTACGCCTCTGATCGCCACGCCATTCTGTTCGAAACGGCGCATGCTGGTTTCGATCTGTTTGACGGTGTTCACCTCAAAACGCACCACCAACAGTGACGTACCGGCGTGATTGCCGACGATGGCCGCGTCCGTCACCGCCAGAATCGGCGGCGTATCAATCAGCACCAGATCGTAGTTTTGCCCGGCCCAGCGCAGGAAATCGGCGAAACGGCGATGCATCAGCAGCTCGGACGGGTTCGGCGGCACCTGGCCACGCGGTACGAAATCCAGATTGGCAATGGCGGTTTTCCGCACCGCCTGTTCCGTCGTCACTTTGCCCACCAGCATGTCGGACAGCCCTTGATGAGCGTCGTCCGATAGCCAACGATGCAAAAATCCTTTACGCATATCCGCGTCGATCAACAGCACCCGCTGCCCGGCCTGCGCCACCACCACCGCCAGGTTGGTGCTGGTAAAACTCTTGCCGCTTTCCGGGCTGGCACCGGAGACCATCAAAATGTTGTTTTTGGCCTCCAGCATGGCGAAATGCAGGCTGGTACGCAGGCTGCGAATGGCCTCCACCGACAGATCCGCCGGCTCGGCCACCGCCAGGATCGGCAGGCGACGACCGCCGGATTTGGGCAACTGCAGGCGTTGTTCGCGATTGCGTTTCGCCTGCCATGGCGACAGCGGCACGGTGGCGTAGACGTTGATGCCTCGCTTCTCCAGCGTATCGATATCATTGATGCCGCGGTGGAAAGCCGTGCGCAGCAGCACCACGGCCGCGGAGCCTGCAGCGCCCAATATCAACGCCAACAACACGATGAGCATCTTTTGCGGCTGAATCGGTCGGATAGCGGATTCCGCCTCGTCGACGATGCGAATATTGCCCACCGTGCCGGCCTTGCTGATGCTCAGCTCCTGCTGTTTGTTCATCAGTTGCATGTAAACCTGCTGATCCACCTGCACGTCGCGGGTGAGACGCAGGATCTCCTGCTGCATTTTCGGCAGCGTCTGTACTTGTTTGCCGAGCCGCGCCTTTTCCGCCTCCAGCGTGGCGCGCTTTTCCAGCAGCGCCCGGTAAGCCGGGTGCACGCGGGTATAAAGCTTGGAAATCTCCGCCTCCTTGAAGGTCAGCTCGTTGAGCTGGGCTTCGAGCTGTACCTGCGTGTCCAGCACCGACTTGGCTTCCAGCGACAGATCCACCGAGTCGTTTTGCTGGCGGAACTGGTTGAGCTGGGTTTCGGCGTTGTTGAGCGAGGTTTGCGTTTGCGGCAACTGCTCCTGCAGGAAGGCCAGCATCCGCTGCGCCTCTTCCGTTTTGCGATCCACGTTCTGCTGCAGGTAGTTATCGGTGATGTTCTTCAGCACCGCCTCGGCACGCTGCGGATCTTCGCTCGGCAGCGTAAACGTCATGATGCCGCTGTCTTTGCCGCTCGGCACTACGCCCAGGTATTTACGCAGATCGTCCACCGCTTCTTGACGCGCGACTTTCACCACGGTGAAACTGGTGCCCGGCGCCGCGTCCAGCGCCGAAACGGTCATGCCCCACTCGCCCTGCGCCACCGGTTGCCCAACCACGCCACTGAACAATTTGGCGCCGTCATGGCTCAGCTCATAATGTTGCCCATCGCGCACCGTCAGCGTCAGCGCTTCGCCCTGCATGTCCGCCGGCGTTGTCAGCGTGGCGATGTCCAATACCGGCGCCTTTTCACCGCTCAGTCGGGCAAAGCCTTTACCGAATACCGGGAAATAGTCCGGTTCGACGCGCACCGTCAGGCCGAGGGCATCCACCGTTTTGCCGAGCACGTAGCGCGACTTGACCAGCGTCACCTCATCCTGCGTCGCCGAATTTTGCCCCAGCGAACTGTCCAGCGTTTCACGCAGCAGCGAATCGCCGGACAGCTGATTCTCCACCTGCACCACCGCCGTGGCCTGGTACACCGGGGTAGCCAACAGGGCGTAGGCGACGCCCAGCGCACCCGCCACGCCGGTCACGACGGCGATCCGCCAGCGGTTATCCCACAGCGGCCCTACCAGGCGCTCCCACTCCAGCTTTTCATCTTGTTCGGCCACCATCACGGACAGCGCATTGTTTTTCATCTTCTGTTCCTTATTCACCCTGCGGAGTTACCAGTTGCGCACGCGCAAGGTAGCCTCGCTGAGATCGTTAAAACTACTGATGGTCGGCACCAGCTGGCTGATCAAACGGTTCCAGCGCGCGATAGGCGCCGCGGTGACGTACACGACGTCGTAAGGGTGCAGCTGAAATTCAGCGCCCATCGCCAGCGCGCTGGCGTCGGAGAGATCGAACTGATACAGCGTCGCCAGCCGCTGCGGGGGATTGCCGCCGCTCGGCCGGATCACGAACACCCCGGTCGCATCCGCCACCGTCTGGCTGATCCCTTCGGAAGATCCGAGGGCTTCGGTCAGGGTCATGCCGCTGCGATCCATCTTCAGCGTCGATTGCTTGCCCACCTCGCCCATCACGAACACTTTCAAGTTGTCATTGCGCGGAATGTAGAGGATGTCGCCCGGCTGCAGCAGCGCGTTCTGGCTGATGTCGCCACGCTGCATCAGCGCCTGCAGCGAGATGGCCCGCTCTTTGCCCTGATGGGTCAGCACCACGTTGCGCCAGTCGGCATTGTCCGTCAGGCCGCCGGCGGCGTTGATCGCATCCAGAATGGTCAGCGGCACGTTGGTGATCGCCTGCTGACCAGAGGTTTTCACCTCACCGGTCACATAAGCCTTCTGCGAGCGGAACGCGGCGATGCTGACATCCACCTGCGGGCTTTCCACATACTGCGCCAGACGGCCGGCGATCAGGCTGCGTACTTCGGTGACGGTTTTACCCACCACCGCCACGCGCCCGATATAGGGGTAAAAGATCGTGCCATCCGCATGCACCCAGTTACCGGTGTCACTGGCGCTGCGATATTGCCCGGCCGGCGTGGTCAACTCGGGGTGATCCCAGACGGTGACGTTCAACACGTCGCCGACGCCGATACGGTATTGGTAGCTTTGCAACCGCTGGTCCAGTGCCGGATTCGGCTGGGCGACCGGTTCAACGCGCCGCATTTTCTGCAGCAGCATCGGTGACATGCGGTAGACCTGTACCTGGCTGTTCAAATCGAAATCGTCGTCTTGTTGCACGACGATGGCTTTTCCGCTGGTCGGTAAATGTGAGCCGGGAACCACCGTACAACCGCTCAACAACGCGGAGGTGAAGGCCAACGGCATCAAAAGAGGCAAATGAAAATTCATGGAAGTACCGTGATAAACGGGCTGCTGCCGCAGCCCGTGAGAGGATTAACGCCCGACGGTTGGATTATCGCTGAGCATCGTCGCCTGACGCGGTTCGCGCAACATGGCGAAATAACCGCAAAAACAGAACAGAAACGCCACCAGCATCAGGCTTTCCTGCAGTTGCAACACTTCACTGCAAATGCCGATGCAGGCCAGCGTCACCGCCAGCATGGTGCTCATCGCCAGTGCCTGACGCGCATTGAGCCCGCGACGCATCAGAATATGGTGCAAATGATCGCGGCCCGCCTTGAAGGGGCTTTGGCGGCGCAACAGGCGGCGCACCATCACGGTCACCATGTCCATCAGCGGAATGGCGATCAGCCACAGCGCGGTGACCGGGCGCATTACCGCCTGCTGCCCCTGCGTCGCCAGCAACACCAGCCACAGCACGCTGAAGCCGATCACCATGCTGCCGGCGTCCCCCATAAAGATTTTGTTACGCGCGCCGAACAGGCTCAGGTTGAACAGCAGATAAGCCGCCAGCGCGACGATCATGCCCAGGCACCACAGCGCCAGATCTTCCCGGCCACCCAGTCCGAACACGATGGCCAGCGCAACAAAGGTCACGCAGGACAAGGCGCCCAGTTGCCCGTCGATGCCATCCACCATGTTGTAGGCGTTGATCGCCCCCCATACCGCCAGCGGCGTGAGCAGCAACGCGCCATAACCGAGCATCACTTCCTGATGGCCCCAGGCATGGCCCAATGAGGAAAGCTGCATCCCTGCCGCCAGCATCATCGCCAGCGCGATCCCTCCCTGCACCATGACGCGCGGCGCCACGGGCAGATCAAAGCGGTCATCCAGTACGCCCAACACCACCAGCGCCGTGATGCACAGCAGGTAGACGGTGTTGTCGGGCAGCCAGGCGGGTTGCCACAGCGTCATCAGCATCAGCGTCAGGTACACGGCGATGCCGCCGACCAACGGAATATGTCCCAGATGTTGCTTGCGCGCATTGGGCTTATCCACTAATCCCACCGTCAAGGCGACCCGGCGGGCAATAAGGATCCACGCGACCGCCAGCACAAATATCACGCTCAGTTGATATAACATCGTTCCTCCAGCGAATAAGCACGCTACCGCCCTTGAGTTACAGCTCCCAATGCGCTATTAACAAAAACAAAATTGATCCTGCCAGGATATAAGTCAGCATGAATTTATCCTGAAAAATACAGATTTATCCGCTTGTCGGCGGAATAATCAAATAACGTCAGCGTGCGATTAAGTTATCTATCAGAAAACTCATGTTTAATGGTTCTTTCGATTGCCGAATCAAGTTCAACAGGCGCCACGAAATTATTTTGCACATTACTTTTAAACTGCGTTCTGGCGCAGAATTTCTGTACTCTGACGCGACTGATTGGGAATTTCTTGCGACTTATTTTACTCACAACATCCAATGCGGTTGCGCCGCATATGCCTACGGCATAAGGAATGCGAATCGTCTTATTTTCTCTCCCCAATGAAGAGGAAATTACGTCAACCAATTGATTCATCGTAAAGTCCGGTTTATCGACGTAGTTGCTGACCTGATAACTTGACTGTTGATCCAGCGCATATTCCAGCCGCGCGGCAATATTTTCAACGTAGGCCATCGACTTCATATTATTGCCGCTGCCAATCATCACGAAACGTCCGCTGGCGATCTGACGGAACAGGTTATACACGTTGCCACGGTTGCCTTCGCCGAATACCACCGTTGGGCGGATGATAGTCAACCGATTTTCCTCATCGGCCTTGCGCCAGGCTTCATAAACGTATTCCGCCTCGAGCTTGGACTTGCCGTAATGGTTGAAAGGCTCGAAACGTCCTTCCTCGCCGGTCTCCTGTTTGACGAAGCCGTAAACAGCGACCGAGGAGGTGAAAATGATTTGACGGATATTCAGGGCGGAGGCGGTCATGCAGACATGGCGCGCGCCTTCGACATTGACCTGATAATAGAGCGAAATGGGATCGACATTGTCCTGATGCTCCGCCGCCAGATTAATGATGGCGTCGCAGCCCGCCAGCGGTTCTTGCAACGTCTGGGGTTGCGTCACATCGCCATACTGATAAAGGGATGGAAAATGTGCACTGGGTTGCTTATCGACGATGACCAATGTCAGATCATCGCGCTTACTGAGACGTTTCGCCAGGCGTGTTCCGATAAAACCGGAACCCCCGATAATAGCTACTTTACGCTTATCCATAATTTGTCACTCAGCAGGTTCTCATTATTCCCGTCACCCGATTGGGACAGGACGCTAATACGCGTTAGGTAATGAGTTCCAGACTGGACAAATCGAACCTGGCTTTCAAATAACAAATAATGAAATAAAAGATTTCATCAAATGTAAAATTATCGCTATAGATAAAACCTCATTCAGCGCTAATTTTTAACATCGTAAGCAACTTGATATTGCAAGGTTTTATTCGGCAATATAAGATTAATCCGACCTTTACCGGTGGAAGAAGAGGTCTCATATTTTACCGGCAATTTCAGCTGGCCTTGCTTAGGATCGACACATTCGATGGTCGCCTGCTCCATGCTCTCGCCCTGGTACAGGCAGAACAGAGTTTGCGGGCTGTTGGTATGGGGATTATTCAGCGTCAGCGTCAACACCACACGCGTGTTGTTCTGAATATCATTGATCACCGGGGGGCGGGTTTGGTTGCCAAGCACATATGAAAAATGTGAAATAACCAGCAAAGAGGCGAATACCGTCAGGTATTTCACTACACGGCTGGCGGGCATGCTGAAAAAGCGACGCGCCGCCGCCGACTTTTTTTCACGCGCCGGTTCTTTGGATGACTCCACCGTTGCAACAGGCGCAGCAACCAGCGTCGATTTATGCGGCTTATCTATTTTTTCATCGTTTGTTTCAGACGACTCATTTTCACTTTCAGAAAGTTCCGCTTGAATATCAACGCCAATATCTTCACCGCCATTTAATATATCATCATCAGCGTAGTCTTCATCCTCGGATATAAAGTGAAAAGCCGCTTGATTTTCCACCTTGTAACCCAAACGAGGAATGGTTCTGATAAGCGTGTGTTCCGTGTCGCTAATCTTTTGGCGAATAGATTTAATTGTTTGATTTATCGTTGAATCTGAGCAATAGGTTCCTTTCCAGATATTTTCTATAATTTCCGTTCGGGTAACCAGTTCTGGCGATCTGGCGACAAGCAGCGAAAGAATTTGATACTCCTTCCAACGCAGACGAAATTTCTCCCCGGCAGGAGTCAGAACATCGAGATTCCTAATCTTTATTCTTTTATCAAGATTCACTTTTAATTTCCTTAGCGTGCCTGTCCTGCACACTTTGTATAGAAATATCAAAAAATGTTCAAGAAATTAAATGTAAACTCAACAGGTTGCATTCATCGGATATTGGCCTTTATAAAAATTTTCTGATTTCATTTTTTACATTAGGCCATATTAAGGATGTTCCGTTTATCCAAATGACTCTTTTTCCCTGTTGGCAACATGGATTTCTTTCATGGTTACCGTAAAATTCAAATGAACACCTCATTGATTTAAAAAGAAAAAACTAACCATGTTGTTCGATTGTTAATCGAATGAAATTGTGAAATTTCATTCTTATCCGTGAATTCATTGTGTTTTCCCACCTAATCTGATTGTCAGATAGACTACAAAAAGCCGAAAAAAACAGAATGAGAGTTATCTGATTTAACCCCGTTACACATTCCACTCGGTGTGTGCTGCATCTAAGACAAAAGCCTATTACTGATTTTATAACAATCGCACTAATTATGCTTTGCCCTCCCGGAAATTTCATTTAATCTGCGAAAAGACATTAACGCCTTAATGTAAGAATACTCTCAATAAAACGAAAAAAACGTGCAAATAATATAATCCGTTTTGGCGAAAACATTCTCACATTGAGAGATAGTGCTATAAAAAAAGAAAAAAACGGCAAGCGAAGATGAGAATTTTACCTAAAGACAGAAAATTTCACTGAGGAGGTGAGGAGAGATGACTCGGAATGAGAGAAATATCCCTCCCCTGGCGGGAGGGATTGAGAAAGCAGTTTGATACTCAGGCCTTTTTCTTGCGGCCATACACTGCCCAGGTGATGACCACACACAAGATATAGAACACCAGGAATACTTTCATTGCCCCCGCCGGTGAGCCGGTCAGCGCCAGCGAGGTACCGAATGCCTGGGGAATAAAGAAGCCGCCTGCGGCGCCGATCGCCGAGATAAAGCCCAATGCGGCGGCGGAGTCCGTCACCGCTTCACGCTGTGCGCTCTCGTCACTGCCGCCGGCCGCTTTCACGCGATCGACAGTGATTTTACGGAAAATGACGGCGATCATTTGGAAAGTCGATCCGCTGCCCAGCCCCGCCGTGAGGAACAGCACCATAAAGATGCCGTAGAAGGCGATGAACGAACCGCCCTCGCCCGCCGTCGGCAAGGTCAGGAACAACAGCGCGGCGAACACGGCCATCACCACAAAGTTGATCAACGTCACCCGCACGCCGCCGAAACGGTCAGACAGCGCGCCGCCGACCGGCCGCGCCAGCGCCCCGAGGAACGGCCCGAAGAAAGCGTAATGCAGGATCACGACCTCCGGAAATTGCGTCTTCGACAGCATGGCGAAACCGGCGGAGAAACCGATGAAAGAACCGAAGGTCGCGAGGTACAGCAAACTCAGCATCCACAAATGCCCACGTTTGAGCACTGGCAGTTGCTGGCGCAGCGATGCCTTGGCCGCCGCCAGATCGTTCATGCCGAACCAGGCCGCCAAGGTGGCAACCAGCAGGAACGGTACCCAGATCCAGGCGGCGTTTTCCAGCCATAGCTGCCCCCCTTCTGCCTGATCTTGCGCCGTGCCGCCAAACAGACCAAACAGGCTGAAAGAGATCGCCAGCGGCGCGACCAGTTGCATGACGCTGACACCCAGATTCCCCAACCCGCCGTTGAGACCCAACGCGCCGCCCTGACGCGCTTTCGGGAAGAAGAAGCTGATATTGGCCATGCTGGAGGCAAAGTTGGCGCCCGCAAAACCGCACAGCAGGGAAATGATGACGAACACGCTGTACGGCGTGCTGCTGTCCTGCACCGCGAATCCCAGCCACAAGCACGGCACCAGCAGGAAGCAGGTGCTGATAGCGGTCCAGCGGCGGCCGCCAAACAGCGGGATCACGAAGGAATAAGGCACGCGTAAAATAGCGCCCGAGACCGACGGCAGCGCTGTCAACAAGAACAGTTGATCGGTGGAAAAGTTGAAGCCAACCTTGTTCAGGTTGACCGCCACGGCGCTGAACAGCATCCAGACGCAGAAGGCCAGCAGCAGACAGGGAATGGAAATCCACAGGTTGCGGGTGGCGATGCGATGGCCATGCTGCAGCCAAAAGGCGCTGTCTTCAGGATGCCAATCCTGAATCAGCGCACCGGTTTTCTTTGATGAAGGCGTTGCAAGTTGCGACATAAAAACCTCAGACACGGGGGATTATTCCGACACCCTAGGGGGCGGCCCCGGCGGCAAAGTTGATGTATATCAACCCGAATGCAAGTAGTTGGCGGCACAAATAGCGCCTTCATCCCCTTAGGGGTACGTACCGGATAAAAATTAAATCATTTATAATCAATAAATTACAATTAACCACTTCGTCATCCTCACCGCTTCGCCGCCCCGCTGGAAACTAATGGGTACTTCATTCGAGGTATGGGGTTATGCTCAGGGATAATCAAAAATACGGCTGAATCGTTACTTGTTTAGCCCGTCGCCGCCTTCGCCCCTGAGCTTCAGCGGCGCCAAATGCCAGGAACCCGCGCTTATGAAACGCCTGTTGGCCCCGCTTTCGATCGTGAATCAGGTCGCCCTGCTGATGTTGCTGTCGGGCATTCTGGGCGTGGCCGGCATGGGGATTTCCGCCTGGATGTCGCAAAGCATTCAGGGCAACGCGCATGCCATCAACAAGGCCGGCTCGCTGCGTATGCAAAGCTACCGTCTGCTGGCACAGGTGCCGCTGGATGAACGGCATGAAGCGTTGATCCGCGAACTGGAGCGCGACGAAAACAGCCCCGACCTGCAGCGTTCGGTGGAACAGGAAGGGTTGACGCAACCTTTCGACACCTTGCGCGACTACTGGCAACAGACCCTGCAACCTCGCCTGCGCAGCGCGCAGCGCCCGGCCGACGCCGCGCCGCAGGTGGCGCACTTCGTGCAGCTGTTGGATAAGCTGGTCTCGGATATCGACAGGCAAACCGAGCGCCGCCTGCTGATGGTGACGCTGGTGCAGGCCGGCTTTATCGCGCTGACCCTGCTGCTGCTGATCGGCACCACCTGCTACCTGCGCCGCCGGTTGCTGCATCCGTGGCGGCAGCTGGTGGAAATGGCGTTGGCGGTGGGCCGCGGCGACTTTAGCCGCCGCTTCGCGCAGCGCGGCCATCAGGATGAAATGGCGTCGCTCGGCGGCGCGTTGAACACCATGTCCGACGAACTGTCGGCCACCTACAGCGGGCTGGAGCAGCGCGTAGCCGAGAAGACCGCGGACCTGCAGCAAAAAAATCAGATGCTGAGCTTCCTCTATCGCGCCAGCCGCCTGCTGCACGCCAGCGAGCCATTGTGCAGCCGCCTGACGCCGCTGCTCAACCAACTGCAAATCCTGACGCCGCTGCGCGCCATTCAGGTGCGGCTGTATGAAAACGACAGCCGGGAGCCGCTGCTGCAGCTGAGCGGTAACCAGCCGTTGCGGCCGGAGCATTGCCATAATCCGGTGTGCAGCGCCTGCCTGCACGACAGCGACCGCCAGCATCCCGACAACCCGTCGCTGAGCTGGAGCCTGAGTGACAAACTTGGCGACTACGGCGTGATCGTGGCGCAACATGCGCCGCAACAGCCGCTGAACGATGAGCACCACCAGCTGGTCAACACTTTGGTGGAGCAACTGACCAGCGTGCTGGCCATCGAACGGCAGGTAGACCACCAGCAGCAGCTGATGCTGATGGAAGAACGGGCGGCGATCGCCCGCGAGCTGCACGACTCCATCGCCCAATCGCTTTCCTGCCTGAAAATGCAGATCGCCTGCCTGCAGATGCAAGGCGGAACGCTCTCGTCCGCCAGCCAGGCGCTGGTGCAGCAGATGCGCGAAGAGCTGAACGGCGCCTATCGCCAGCTGCGCGAGCTGCTGACCACCTTCCGCCTGCAGTTGACCGAACCGGGCCTGCTGGCGGCGCTGCAATCGACGGTAGCGGAGTTCAATCCCAAACTGGGCCTGAACATCAGCCTCGATTACCAACTGGGGCCGCGCACGGTGCCCGCCTACCAGGCCATTCATCTGCTGCAGATCGCCCGCGAGGCGCTCAGCAACATCCTTAAGCATGCCGCCGCCAGCGAGGTGAGCATTCAGGTCATCAACAAACGGGGCGAAGTGACCCTGAGCGTATGCGACAACGGACGCGGCCTGCCGGCCGAAACATCCCGCCCCGACCATTACGGCTTGATCATCATGCGCGATCGCGCCAAGAGCCTGCACGGCCGTTGCGACATTTTACCGCGCAGCGGCGGCGGCACCGAGGTGCGAGTCAGCTTCACGCCGGATAACCACGCCATCGACTAACGGAGACACCATGACGACAGAAACCGCCGCCACCATCTTACTGATCGACGACCACCCGATGCTGCGCAACGGCGTAAAACAGCTGATTGGCATGGACGCTCGCCTGCAGGTCATCGCCGAAGCCAGCAACGGAGAACAAGGGGTCACGCTGGCGGAGCAGCACGATCCGGATCTGATCCTGCTCGACCTCAACATGCCCGGCATCAACGGGCTGGAAACGCTGGATCGTCTGCGCCAGACCGACCTGTCGGGGCGCGTTGTGGTGTTCAGCGTGTCCAACCATGAAGACGACGTCGTCAGCGCGCTCAAACGCTGTGCCGACGGTTATTTGTTGAAAGACATGGAGCCGGAGGATCTGCTGAAGGCGCTGCATCAGGCGGCGGCCGGGCAGATGGTGCTCAGCGAAACGCTGACGCCGATCCTCGCCGCCAGCCTGCGGGAAAACCGCCCCAGCGCCGATCGCGATATTCAGCAATTGACGCCGCGCGAACGGGATATTCTGAAGCTGATCGCCCAGGGGCTGCCGAACAAGCTGATCGCCCGCCGCCTGACCATCACCGAAAGCACCGTCAAGGTACACGTCAAACACCTGCTGAAAAAGATGAAGCTAAAATCCCGCGTCGAGGCCGCCGTGTGGGTGCTGCAGGGTAAAAACGGTTAGTCGCCGCCGTACAGCGGCCCGGTTTGTGCCGGGATCGGCGGCGGCGTCAGGGTTTTGATCGGCGGCAGGCCCGCGTCATCACCGGCGGTCGCCGTCAGCGGCGGCGCCACTTTCAGCTCTATCCAGTTGGACGTCACGCGCTGCTGTTTATCGTCCTCCAGCGTGACCGATAGCCGGTAGCTGTTGGCGGCGCCCGGCGCATCGTCCCACGGCGGCACGATCGCCGTCCAGCCCTGCGGATCGTTGGCGTTGTGCGGCGGCGTCAGGCTCAGCGCCTGCGTATCCCCCTGCCAACTGACGTGAGCGATGCCGTTGAGCGCCTTGATTTCCAGCACCAGCGGCACGGTTTCCCCCGCTTGCAGGCTCCACGGCGGCGTGGCGAGGAACACCTGCAGCGTTTTGCGCTGGCGGAACTCCAGCACCGGCACGTTCTTGCGTTCGATAGGATCGTAGCGGCTGCCGCGCAGCGACTTGGCCTGCGCCACATACTCCGGCGAAATCTGCTTCACCAACGGCACCCCGAGCCGATAGCTCAGCGCCAGCTCGATCTGATCCTGGCTCTGCCCGCCCGCGCCAATCTTATGCAGCGCCTTCATCGTCACCAGCGGCATCGGGGTGTAATTGAGCCCCAGCTGCATCGCGCGCGGATCGTTTTGTTTTTTGCCGCTGCCGAACAGATCGACATTATCGCCGAGATACTGCTCATAGCTGAGCGAACCGCCGATCTGGCGATAAAACGGCAGATAGCCTTGCGTCGTAATGTCGTAACCGCGCGCCGGGCGGCTGAAAAACACGCCATCGCCAGGCTGTTGCGCCAGCGCCGACAGCGGGTAGTAATAGTTGGTGGAGAAACGCAGGTAGTCTCCCCAGGCCTCCGCGCCGACGCTGCCGCGATTGCGCTGCCGGGCGAAATCGCTGTCGAGCGCCGTGTTGTACCCCAGCAGCCAGTCACCGGCGATCCAGCGCTGCCCCAGCGCGAAATTACCGAGCGCCCCGGCGCTTTGCTGTAGCCAGCCGATCTGGCTGTAGGTCAGCAATCCGTCGACGTCGTACAGCGGGCTGAATAACTGTCCGTTGCTGCCGGTAAAGTCCCCCTCACCGGTCATCTTCAGCGATAATCGGGCGGTGCCCAGCGGCGACAGCAGTTCCTGCGCCTGCTGTTGCAGCGCGCCGGTCGCCTGGCCCAGCAGATAATCCTCGGCGCGGCTGCGCATCTGCTGACGGGAAACGTTATTCAGATCTTTTTCGCCGAACTGCTTGGCCATCTCGGCCCACTGCTTCTCGCGCGCGGCGTCATCGGGCGCGCCGCCCAGTTCGGGCAAATTCGCGGCTGGATCTGCGGCGGCCTGTGCGGAAGAGACAACGCTCTCCGGCGCCGGTGGGGATTCGGCGCAGGCGGGCGCCGCGCCGGCCAGCCACACCAGCGCCCCGGCCAGCCACGCCGTCTGGCGTCGGCGCCAGAGTCGTTTTTTAGTCTTGATGAGTACTGCCTGAATAACGTCTTTCATGACACCGTTGGCTTCCCTCCTTCCTGGAGCACGCCAACCCACTGCTTTGCTGTCGCCTTTCCCGCGGCAGTTCTGGAAACCCTACGCCCCGTCCAGGCCGGGGCGTCTCTCCCTTAAAGTCTAACGGCTTGACGAACAGAAACAATAGGATAAACCCCAATCACTCCCCAGTGACGCCGTCACTTACGCCATTTACCGATCCATTCCGGCCGCCAGGTGAATTCACACCATTTCAGCACCGATTTTGCCGATAAAAAGCGCAACACCCCACTGCTGCGCGCCTCCGCGCATGACATTGCCTCACTCTGCAATACGTGAAGTGGCGATGCGTACAACTGCGCATTCCTCATAGCCCACCGCATTTCACCCCGATGAAATACGTATTTTGCCGTTATTTTAAACATCTATTTCACGACTGACGGAGCCCCGATGTTTCTTTCCTTACTGTGGCCCGCGCTGTTTTTCACCGCGCTGCTGTCGGCAGGTGCGGTCGCCTTCACGCTCATCACCCGATTGGAGCGAACGGCGGCCGTGCGTGCCAGCCCACCGAAATTGCGCCGCCGTAGCCTGCTGCTGACGGCCTTCGGTTTGGCGTTGACGGCGCTGCCCTTCGACCTGCCGGCAGCACACCGGCTGTGGTTACCGCCGGCCGCGGCGTTGCTGATCGCCCTGGCCTGGCTAGACTGGCGCCACCGGTGGCTGCCGGACCGGTTAACCCAGCCGCTGCTGTGGGGCGGGATGCTGTGCAATCTTGATGCTCGCTGGGCGACGCTGGGCGACGCGGTTATCGGCGCCGCCGCCGGCTACGGGGGGTTGTGGCTGCTCAACGCACTTTATCGGCAGGTGCGGCGGCGTAACGGCATCGGCCAGGGTGATTTCAAACTGCTGGCGGCGCTGGGCGCCTGGCTCGGTTGGACGATGCTGCCACTGCTGGTCTGTCTGGCGGCCATGTTCGGATTAGGCATGGCATTGACGCGCAGCCGTCGCAACCGTCGCGCCTGGCGAACGCGGCAACCTTTCGGCATCGCCTTGGCGGCCGCCGGCTGGCTGTTGCTCTTGATGGACGCCGGCCAGAACGCGCCGGCGTTATTCGGTTAGTTCTTCAGTGTCTCGATCAGCCGATTGAGCAATCCTGCCACTTCCGCAGTGCTGGCCGTTGTCGGATTGGCCAGTGGCTGGATCACCGCGAGCCTGGTGGTGGATAACACCTCATCGCTGCGGATTTCCAACGCATCGAAGGGTGGCGTGCTCAATGAAACGCCGTCCGGCCGCCAGTAGCTGCCGCGCGTAGTCTGCACCTGATAACTGCCAAAGCCGAAATCTTTCTCGACGCGGTAATATATTTCGCAGCTTAACGGCCCGGTGCGCCGCAACATAAAGGCGCCTTTCGCGCTATAGCTGCCTTTATTGACGACAAAGGCGGTTGCCTGCGAAGACAGATCGAACGTGATATATAAATCGCACGCCAGCACCTTGGTGCTTACGCCCTGTTGAAGAGTAATGCGCGTTGTAGGTTGCCGATCCGGCGCGGTCAGGGTGCCTAAAAAAGTCCACGATTGCTGTTTCGAGATATTGCGCGGCAAATGGTTGCTGGTGGCGGAAGGGGCAATTCCCCGCTCGCCCAGACTGTACATCGCTTCGACCCCGCTTAAAAACGACGTAACG
This sequence comes from Serratia sp. CY76391, assembly GCF_052166695.1. Lineage (NCBI taxonomy): Bacteria > Pseudomonadati > Pseudomonadota > Gammaproteobacteria > Enterobacterales > Yersiniaceae > Serratia > Serratia sp. CY76391. Next base: position 149,770 of record NZ_JBJNOJ010000005.1, on the reverse strand, counting down.
TCGACGGTGCTTTTACCGGCCACCGGGACGCCGCCGTTGTATACGTTACTGAAGGTTACCTCGGTATTGTTGCTGCAGGCGGCGATCGCCGCCGGGAACGGCGTCTTAGAACCGCTGTAAAGAGTCAACTGACCGATGTCCCAACGAGATTCGTTGATGAATCGGCACAACACGCTCCCGCTCTCCACATTCTGCGCGTCCTGGATATTGATATTGCCTATCGTGCCCTGGGCAAAGTTGGTGGACAACACGCTGACATTGGCGGCGCGCTGCGTGTTGCGGTTCTCGCAACCCAACGAATTGATCGTGCCGTTAAAATCTTTGAACGAGTAGATATCGCCGATGCAGTCATCCGCAGCCAACGAGCCGATAGTAGAATAAAACCCTGAAATTCTGAACGCAGTCCCCTTGGCGCGAGCGGCGTAGAGGCCGTCTATAAAATTGGTGGTGCCGGACTTGTCCATCCACAGCACCCCATCGCCCGGGCGATTGGCATTTGCCTCCATCTGCACGTTCACCAGCCAGTTAATGAACATGTCGCCCGAGACAAACAGCGAATAACCGCCGACCTTGGTGTAGATGTCGCGAATATCAAACTTCGTCATATTGCGATCGCTGAACCACACGCCGTGAGTGTCGTCTACGCCGGTATCATCCCGCAACGTCAAACCGTGCAGCGTCAGATTGGCGAAGCCTTTCACCACGATCACCGCTTTCTTCGTTTCGCCCTGTTCGTTGGTGTAACTGCTGTCCGCCGTCTTGACAATTTTGGTTGCCCGTCCCAATCCGACCACCCGCAACCCGATGCCGCCGTAGATGTCCGTTGTCGTCTGAATGAGTACGTGTCCGGCGACCGTATACACCCGCTTCCCAAGGGACAGCGTACCGCCGGCTTGCAGCGCCGCCGCCGCCGCTTTGTTGATCGCCGGCCCCCAGTTGCTTCCGTCGCTGTCCTGATAAAACTGTTCCGGCGTAACAACCTCACCGGTGGCGAGCAAGGTTGCCGCGCGCGATCCTGAAGCGTTTTCGTTATTGTCCATAATATCTCCTGACGTGATGTGTCCGCATCATTGCGGACGGCCGCGGTGAAAGGCGTAAACAACGCCGCCTTTCAGTGCCAATCTATCACCGTCATATGAGTACGTTATGAAATTTCATTTTATTTCACCCTGACACAACATCTCACGATCCGAGGTGGCAACAGCCAGCTATTTCACTCGCTGTTGGCCTTTGGTGTGACAGAAAGCTCGGACAGGCGCGCGGCATTGCCGCTACTTGCTGACCCGATCCAGATACAGCATGCTGTTGGCGATATCCAGCCGGGCACCTTCGACGTTGTCCCGCAATGCCACCAGCGTTTGCCCCTGCAGCGCCACCACATAGGGCGAACTGGCCTGCAGTTCCCGTTGCAACGTGACGTAACGTGCGCTGCGCGCGGCGCTGTTCCCTTCCGCAGCTGCGGCGCGCGTTTCCGCGCTGATGGCGGGAATGACCCACTGGGTGCGCCAGGCCAGGGTTTTCGGCCCACCGGGCACGTTATAGGCAAAGGCGCTGGCGTTGGTGTTCGGATCCAGGTAGTCGGCGCCCCAGTAGGTGAAGATCGCCTGAAAATCGCGGCCGCGCATCTTGCCCCACAGATCGCTTTCTACCACCGGATGGATATCCAACCGCAGCCCGGCCTGCGCAAAACTGGCCTGTAGCGCCTGCGCGATGTCGGTATACGGCGGTTGGTTGATGACGATAAGATCGATGCGCGTACCTTCAGCGATGCCGGCATCGCGCAGGATCTGTTTGGCTTTGTCCACGTCGAGCTTAAACGGCCGATCGTCGAGTGCCCCGTCCAATCCCTGCGGCAAGAAAGCCTGATGCACGCGATATTGCCCTTTCAGCAGTTGCTCGGCGATGCTCTGATAATCGACCAGCCAGCGCGCCGCCTGCCATAACGCCGGATTGCCCAGCGCCGGATTGTCTTTGCTGCCGGTGTTGAAACCGAGGTAATAGATCCGGGGCGCATCGGCCTGCTCGATACGCACGCCAGACGCGTTACGCAGTGAGTCGAACTGGTCGGCCCCCAGATCGTAGGCCACGTCGGCATCCCCTTTCAGCAACAGCAAACGGCGGGTACCGGCGTCGCTGACGTTCTTGAACAACACCGTTTTCAACCTTGCCGGCGACGGAGCGTAGTCATTACGGCCAAACAGCAGCGCTTCATGCGGCACATAGTTGTTCACCCGATACGGGCCGCCGCCGGCGGAATGGCTGCGCAGCCAGCCGTTACCGTAGTCCCCCTGCTGCGCGTGCTCGTTCAACAGCTTTTCATCCACGATCGAAGCCACATTCGCCGTCAGCAGCCGCAGCGCCAACTCGCTGCCGATGTTGGCGGGCCAACTGAGTTGCACCTGGTTATCTCCCACCTTCTTCAGCTGTTGCTCAACGTTATCCGGCGTCCAGCCAAACTCGCCGAGAATAAACGACGGCGCCTTGTTCAGCTTCACCGCGCGAACCAGCGAAAAAATCACATCTTCTGGCCGCAGCGGGTTGCCGGAAGCGAAACGCTGCTGCGGTTTCAGGGTAAAGGTCAGGCTGCGGCCATCGGCGCCCGCTTGCCAACTGCCTGCGGCGTCCGGCGCCAGCTTTTGCGGCGCGGCGCGATCCGGCGCCACCAGGCGCTGATAGAGGTTGACCAGATTGGCCGAACTGACGGTTTCAAAGCTCTCTGCCGGATCGAGGCTGATAATGCCCTCCAACGAACTGACCACCACCAAGGTATCCTGCGGGGTGGCGGCCTGCGCACCGAAAGCGGCCGCCAGCGCGCCATACAATAAGGTTGGAATTAACCGTTTCATCGATACACTCTCCACAATCACGCGGTTGCGCTGTTTTTCGAGTGTAGGGGGTAAGAATTAACAGAAGAACGACGATAAATTGCTTTATTTATTACCAAGATGGATATGCCCGCCGCGTTGGCGGGCACAGGTTTAAATGATGATGCGGCCGTGCGCCATTGCCACCGAACGATCGCACATATGGTCAATCACGTCCGCATCGTGGCTGACCAGCACCATGGTCAGCTCGCCCGCCTGCTTCAGCTCGTTGAGCAGATTGAGGATCTCCGCCTGCACCGACATGTCCAACGCCGAAGTCGGTTCATCCAGCAGCAGCAACTTCGGCCGCAGCAACAATGCACGCACGATCGCCACGCGCTGCCGCTGGCCGCCCGACAGCTGATGCGGGTAGCGATCCAGCAGGCGCGGATCCAACCCCACCTGGCGAAAGCCCGCGCTGATCTTGCGTTCGATATCGCTTTCCTGCAGCAGCTTGAGCGGCTCCGACAGCGTACGCAACAGCCGGTGCTTGGGGTGTAGCGAAGCATAGGGATCCTGAAACACCATCTGCACCTCGCGCCGCAGCTCACCGGTAAATGCCTGCCCCGGTTGCAGCCGCCGCCCCAGCAGCTCAAAACCGCCCTGCCAGCTGCCATTCAGCCCGGCCAGCACCCACAGCAACGAGGACTTGCCGCAGCCGGAAGGCCCCACCAGCCCGAAACACTCACCCGGTTCGATGTGCAGGTTAACCTCATGTACCACGGTGCGCAGCTCGTAGCCCTGGCGGTGACTGACGCTCAGGTTCTCCAGTGCAATTACGCTCATTTCAACGTCTCCAACAGCGCGCGATCCAGCACCGGCAGCGGTTTGCCGCGCGTCTCGCGGCTCGGCCGGCACGCCCACAACGTGCGAGTGTAAGGATGCGTGGCCTGCGCCAGCTCTGCCGCCGGCAGTTGATCCAACAGCTCGCCTTTGTACATCACCAGCACTCGCTCGCAGTGGTGCGCCACCTGCTGCAAATCGTGGCTGATCAGGATCAGCCCCATGTTGCGTTGCGCCACCAGATTGTCTATCAGTTGCAGCACCTGATCGCGCATCTGGTGATCCAGCGCCGAAGTCGGTTCATCGGCAATCAACAGCTGCGGATCGTTGATCAACGCAATGGCCAGCATCACCCGCTGCCCCATGCCGCCGGAGAGTTGATGCGGATAACGGCCCCACAGCGCCGCCGGATCGGGCAATCCCACCGCCGCCAGCATCTCCAATACCTTTTCACGCCGCTCGGCGCGGCTCAGCTTGGCATGCAGCACCAGCGGCTCCTCCACCTGACGGCCGATCGGCTGATTGGGATTCAGCGCATGTTTGGGATCTTGCATCACCATCGCCACCCGGTCGCCGCGCAGGCGGCTCCACTGGCGTTCGCTCAGGCGCGTCAAGTCTTCATCGCCCAGCGTCAGGCACTGCGCCTGCAGCTGCAACGGCGGCGGCAATAGCCCCATCAGCGCACGCGCGGTCAACGACTTGCCGGAACCGGACTCGCCGACCAGCGCCAGCCGCTCCCGCCCCATGCTGAACGAGATATTCTTCACCAGCGCCGCCGGCTGCGGCCCCGGCACGCCGATCGCCAGCCGTTCGACGGTCAATAAAGTGTTATCAGTGCCCATGACGAGGATCCATTTTGTCGCGCAGGCCATCGCCCAGCAGGTTAAACGCCAGGCTGGCGAACAGGATCGCCCCGCCTGGTGCGGCGGCGACCCACCATTGGTCGAAAATCACTTTGCTGCCTTCGGCCACCATCGAACCCCATTCGGCGGTCGGCGGCGCGACGCCCATGCCGAGGAACCCCAGACCGGCGGCGGACAGGATGATGCCGCCCAGGCTCAGCGCCGCACGCACCACCGCGCTCGGCAGGCATAAAGGCAAAATGTGGCCGACCATCAGCCGCAACCCGTTGATACCCTGCATGCGCGCCGCCGCCAGGTAGTCACTGCGGCGCAGCGCCAGAGTTTCGGCCCGCGCCTGGCGGGCAAAGGCCGGCCAGCTGGTCAATGCCAGCGCCAGCGCGCCGTTCATCAGCCCCGGTCCCATCACCGCCACGAACGCCAGCGCGATCACCAGACTCGGCAGCGACAGGAAAATGTCGGTCAGACGCATCAAAATGCGCTCGACCCAGCCGCCGAGGTAACCAGCGCAAATGCCGACCAGCAGGCCGATGGGAATGGTCAACACCAGAATTAGCGACACCAGGATCAGCGTCGGCCGCGCGCCGTAAATCACGCGGGAGAGCAAATCGCGGCCAAAGCCGTCGGTGCCCAGCCAATGTGCAGCCGAAGGCGGCAGTAACCGCAGCTCGATATGCTGCAGATTGGGGTCGAAAGGCGCCAGCCACGGAGCCAGCAGCGCGGTGACAAGCAGGATCGCCACCAGCGCCGCGCCCAGCGTCAGCGTGGTCAGACGCCGACCGCGGCGGTAACCGACGGCTGGCTCGCTTTGCGGTTCGTGTTCAGAGAGATATTGGCTCATCGAGTTCGCGGATCCACTAAATAGGTCAAGGCGTCGGCCAGCGCATTCAACAGCACGAAACAGGTGCCGATCAGCAGCGTGGCGCCGAGGATTGCCGGCGTGTCGGCAGCAAACAGCGCCGAGGTCAGGTAACGCCCGACGCCGGGCCAGGCGAACACCGTTTCGGTCAATACCGCGCCCTCCAGCAGGCTGGCGTAGGAGAGAGACAGTACGGTGATCAGCGTGCCAAGCACATTGGGAAACACATGGCGCAGCAGAATGCGCAGGCGGCCGGCGCCCTTGGAACGCGCCAGCGTCACGTATTCCTTGTTGCACTCTTCCAGCATCGCCGCCCGCAGCAGCCTGGTAATGCCCGCCATCGACAGCAGCGCCAACGCCACCACCGGCAGCCACAGGTGGCCGATGGCGTTGTAGAACATTTCACGATCGCCGGACAGCCAGCTGTCGATCAACACGAAACCGCTGCGCGGCTCCATGCTGTACAAGTAAATGTCGTCCAGCCGCCCCGGCCCCGCCGACCAATGCAGCGTGGCGTAGAACAGCAACAGCCCGAGCAGGCTCAGCCAGAAAATCGGCACCGAATAACCGATCAGCGACAGCAGACGCGCCGCGTTATCCAGCCAGCTGCCCGGTTTGAGCACCGCCAGAAACGCCAGCGTAATGCCGCCGAGGGCGCCGAGGATAATGGCGCAGGTGGCCAGCTCCACAGTCGCCGGGAAGGTACGCAACAGATCGCTCAACACCGGCTGCGCGGTAATACGCGAAATGCCCAAATCGCCGTGCGCCAGGTGCACCAGGTAACGCCAAAATTGCACCGGCAGCGGCTGATCCAACCCCAGCTCGTGCCGCACCTGCGCATAGGTGGCTTCGCTGGCGTGATCGCCCGCCACCTGCAGCGCCGGATCGATCGGCGCCAGGTGCGACAGCATGAAGGTGAACAGCAGCAGGCCAAGCAGCGTTAACGCCAGAGACAGCGCGCCACCGAGCAGCCGCCCGCCCCAGCGCCAATACCGCCGGGCCGCCCCGGCGCCGGCGGACAGGTCAGCGGCCATTACTTGCTGACCTTGCTGTAGAACACCATGTCAGGGTTGATGCCCTGCACATAGCCCTTGAGGTTGTCACGCACCGCAATCAGGCTGCGTGCCTGCAGGCCGATGACAAACGGCGAGCTTTGCTGCACCTGTTTTTGCAGTTGCTGGTAGTCTGCCACCCGTTTGGCGGTGTCGTTTTCCGCAGTGGCGGCCAGCGTCAGCTTGCTCAGCGCCGGGATTTGCCAGTTGGCGCGCCAGGCCAGCGTCTTGCTGCCGTCTTCCGGGTTGTAGGCGAAGGCGGCGGCGTTGGTGTTAGGGTCGAAGTAATCCGGCCCCCAGGAGGTCAGCGTCGCATCGTAGTTAAGCGCTTTCACCTTGGTGGAGACCTGCGAACTGATGCCCGGCACCAGTTCGACCTTCACGCCGCCCTGGGCAAAACTGGCCTGCAGCGCCTGGGCAATATCCAGATACGGCGGCTGGTTGTTGACGTCCAGGCGGAAACTGACGTTGCTCAGCCCCGCTTTGGCCAGTATTTCTTTGGCTTTCTGCGGATTGAAGCTGTACGGCTGATCCTTGAGCGCGCCCAGATAACCGTCCGGCAGGAATGCCTGATGGCTCTGGAACTGCCCTTTCAGCAGATCGTCGGCGATGCCTTGATAATCAAACAGCCAGCGTGCCGCCTCCCAGAACGCCGGATTGCCGAGCGCCGGCGACGCCTTGGCATTGAACTGCAGGAAATAAAGCGAGGCGTAAGGAATGGCCAACGGTTTGACGCCCGGCTTGCCCTTCAGAGCCGCCATCTGGTCTGCCCCCAGGTTGCGTGCGATATCGGCATCGCCCTGCTCGATCAGCAAACGGCGCGCCGCCGGATCGGGCACGTTTTTGATCAGGATGGTTTTCAGCGTCGGCGCCCCTTCCGGCGAGCCGGAATTGGCGTCCAGCACCACCACTTCGTGCGGCACATAGGTGCGGATTTTGTAAGGGCCGCTGCCGGCGGAGTGGCTGTTCAACCATTGATGCCCCAGATCGTCGCCCTGCTGGTGCGCCAGTGCCTCTTTGGCGTCAACGATCGAGGATACCGGCGCCGACAGCAGGCTGAGCACGAAGGCCGGGCTGACGTTCTCACTCCAGCTGATTTTTACCGTGTGCTCGTCCACCTTGCTCAGGTGTTGCTCCACGTTCTTCGCGTTCCAGCCCAGCTGCGTCAGGATAAATGACGGCTCCAGATTCAGTTTCACCACCCGTGAAAGCGAGAAGATCACGTCTTCCGGCCGCAGCGGATTGCCGCTGGCGAACTTGGCGTCCGGGCGCAGGCTGAAAGTCAGGCTGCGGTCGTCGGCGCCGGCCTGCCAGCTGCTGGCCAGGGTTGGTTTAAGATCGATGGGATTGTGCGGATCTGACTGGATCAGACGTTGATACAGGCTGTTGAACGACTGCACTGTGGTTAACTCAAATCCCTGGGCCGGGTCAAAGCTGACCACGTCATCGATAGATTGCGCGATCACCAGCGTGTTGGCCGGCGTCGCCGCCTGTACGTTAACGCTGGCCGCCACGGCCAAAAACAGCAAAGAAGGAACGAGCGCTTTCATCTGAAACTCTCCAAGCGGATGGAATTTATAATAATTTTGCGAGTGTATGCGAGCACGATCGGCAGCTGAAGGTACTTAAATCACTATAGATATTCTTTTTATGTATATAGATGGGATTTTGATTATTAGGCAGGCGATGCAGAATGCGCGGCAGGAATTGCCTGCCGCTTATCGGTTAAATCTGATAGTCAATCACCGCATCCAGCTGCGACGAGAAGACCTTGTCTTTGATTTCGGTCAGCGACAACGTCGGGTTGCACAGCTGAATAAAGCGCCAGGCATAGTTGCGCTGCAGCTGGCTGCGTTTCAGGCCCAGCCAGACCGTATTGGGTTCAAACAAATGCTCGGCGTTGAGGCTGACCAACCCGCGATCGCGCTCTTTTTCATACGACATGTCCGCCAGCACGCCCACGCCCAACCCCAGCTCGACATAGGTTTTAATCACGTCGGAATCTTGCGCGCTGAGCGCGATATCCGGCGTCAGGCCCGCTGATTTGAACGCCGCATCCAGCTTCGCGCGGCCGGTAATGCCCTGACGGTAAGTGATCAACGGCAAGGTGCTGAGCATCTCCAGCGTCACCTGCGGCTGCCGCGTCAACTCGTGCCCTTCCGGCACCAGAATGGTGTGATGCCACCGGTAGTAGGGGAACGCCGCCAGCGACTCGTCGCTCATCAGCCGTTCGCTGGCAATGCCGATATCGGCTTCACCGGCGGCCAGCATCGAGACGATCTCCTCCGGGCTGCCCTGATTGAGCACCACCCGCACCCGTGGATAAAGCGCGCGAAACTCTTTGATCACCCCCGGCAGGCTATAGCGCGCCTGGGTGTGCGTCGTCGCGATATGCAGCTGCCCCGAATCGTTGCTGCTGAAGACATCCGCCAGGCGACGGATGTTGTTCGCGTCGTTAAGAATGCGCTCCGCCACCACCAGCAGCTCTTTGCCGGGCTCGGTCATGCCCAACAGCCGTTTGCCGCGGCGAATGAATATTTCGATGCCCAGCTCTTCTTCCAACTCGCGAATATGCCGGCTAACGCCGGACTGCGAAGTAAATAAGGTATTGGCGACCTCGGTCAGGTTGTAGTTGCAGCGCGCCGATTCGCGAATAATTTTTAATTGTTGAAAGTTCATCCCCGTCTCCCTGTTACTTGCAGTAGCGTCTGCCATATTGATACGGAGTCCTGCGGGGCTGAACAAATAAGAAATAACCTTTACTTATGCAATTTAATACTAAGTGAATTATTCATCGTGGCTCTCGGGAGGTGAGGACGGGGGAAAATGATGAATGGCTTTAAAAATAACGAGATAAATAACCACACAAATAAAGAGCCTTAAGTCATCATGCAGAATAAAGTTATTAAATAGAGGTATTAGATATATGAAAAAGGGCTCAGCATGCTGAGCCCTTCAGTGTCTGCTGCCCTGCTAACGCCTCAGGCCGTGGCTTCAGCCCCGAAAGCGCCAGGGCGGTTCTGTTGCAACCACTGCTGTACATAGCGCACCAGATCGCCGATGCAATCATCCTGCATGCCATGGTGTTTCAGCTCGTTATCCAGCGCAAACAGGTATTGCGCGTTGGTACCCAGCGGGCCGCTGGCGCTGGCGATCAATGGCGCGATCACCTGGTGGCTGGTGTCTGCTTCAAACAACGGGTGCTGCGCGTTCATCACAAACACCAGCGCAGTCACGACCTCGCCGCCATCCAACTGCAGTTCACACCAGGTCGGCACGTAGCAATCGGTCACCATTTCGCGCTTCCAAAGCAGCTCCAGCTCTTCGCGCAGCTTACCTTCCGGCAGACGAAACGCCAATCCGGTGGTCTGGCCGCCCTCTTTCAGCGCCAGCATGCGCCCCGGCTGATGCAGCGTGCCGCGCCCGGCGGTCAAACGCATGCAGAACGCCCGATGCCAGCCCTGCAGCATGGCGGGCCGCACTTCTTCAGATTCGAAAACCGGATTCCACATCAGCGAACCGTAACCGAATACCCATACCGGGCTGTGATCCGGCCGGCGCGATAACGTGCATTCCAACGAGGCTGCGCGCTGTTCAGGCGTCAGCAGCAGCGACTCCTCAATAGCGCCAAAGGCGGTTTTGCAATCCGCTTTTTGCAGAAAATCTCGCGTTAACACTGTTACAACCTCCCGGGAATACGATTTCTCGTCCTCCCTCGCCACTACTGAACCTTTGCAATTTTATTTTTTGGTGCGGAATTTTATTAATTCAATAACCGCGCCGATTAATAATGACCATATTCTTTTCCCGCCGCGCAATCAAGTTGCAAAGCGGCGTTAACGTGGAAAAGTATTTGTACTGAGCAGCAATAATATTAATTGCCGAGGTCAGCATAACGTCAGCGCGTTTTTTACCGGGGCATAAAGGCGTTACTTTTTATGCCAGCGTTCGTCGTCGCCCTTGCGATAGCTTTGCTTGACCGCCGCCCAGGCCACCTTATGCGCCGTCTCCTCCCGGCTGTCGTCACCGCGCCGATCGTCGGGATCCCGGTATTGTTGCCAGGCGCTGTTGAACGCTTCTTTATAGATCGCCTGCGCATGTTCCGGTAGCACATGCTTTACATTGTCCGGCAAGTCGCTCGTGTCTTGGTATGGCATCACGTCCTCCCGTGCGTATTGCGTGAACCTTAAGCCTAGCTCACACGCGGTTGCGCCTCAATGAGCAAACAATTCTCATTATCAAACGGCATGGTATACTCACCGCCAAACGACCTATAAGGAGATCCTCGTGACTACCGAAGCCCCCCGCTCACGCGCCCCCTACCTGATCGCCGTCAGCGCCGTACAGGACATCACCCCGCATCTGCGCCGCATCACCTTTACCGCTCCCGACCTGCGTTACTACCCGGCCAATGCCGCCGCTGCGCACATCAAAGTCTTTTTGCCGCTCGCCGGCCAGACGCAGCCGGATCTGCCGACGCTGACCGAAAACGGCCCGCGCTGGGCCGCGGACGCCGTGCGCCCGATCGTGCGCACCTATTCCATTCGCGCCGTGCGCCCGGAGCAGGCGGAAGTGGACATCGAGTTCGCCATCCATGACCACCAGGGCCCGGCGGTCGACTTTGCGCGCCAGGCGAAAATCGGCGATAAAATCGGCATCAGCAATCCAGGCGGCCCGAAACCGATGCTGCCGGCCGCCGACTTCTACTGCCTGGCAGGCGATCCTTCCTCGCTGCCTGCGTTGGCCGCGCTGCTGGAAAACCTGCCGCCACACAGTGCCGGACGCGCTTTCGTCCGCGTTGACAGCGCCGCCGACGTGATTGAGCTGAAGAAACCGGCGGACGTTGAAGTCAACTGGGTCGTTGGCGGCACGGAAAAAACCGACGAATTGATCGCACTGTTCCGCGCGCAGTCCTTGCCCCAGGGGGAAGCGCACTTCTGGCTCGCCGGTGAAGATCGCCTGGTGGTGGAGCTGCGCCGTTACCTGCGCCGCGAACGCCAATGCGATCGTAATCGTCTTTATGCCGTACCTTACTGGCGTGAGGGACTAAATGAAGAGGGTTATCATAATAAACGGCATGAAATCATGGATAATATTGACGACTAGCGGTCATATTTTCCTTGATTAACCACGCACTAAATAAGTAAACACGACTTTTCTCAAATCTAGCGTTGTAAATTGACGTTATTGCGTAAAAGTAAGTAAATAAAACCGCACCCCGTGCGGTTTTTTTGTTACTCTGACCACATAAAGCAAGCAATTGCTTTCTCAGATAAAAACAACATCACACCGGCGCCGCGGGTGTATCCTAATATAAAATACCTACTGGAAACGCAGAGTTGCCGCATCACGGCGACCGGCGCTGACGGGCTACGCTGTTTGAGAAGGAGTGCCACCCTCATGAAGTCGCAACACGATCCTGGCCGATCCACCAAATCTCGCCACACCGAATACTCGCTGATCTTCCCCATCGCCGCGCTGGTGGTGTTGAATTTATGGGGCAGCACCGCTAACTTTCCGCTGATCGTCGGCATCAATATTCTCGCGCTGGTGGGGATCCTCAGCAGCGCCTTCAGCGTGGTGCGCCACGCCGACGTGCTGGCTCACCGACTGGGCGAACCCTATGGCTCGCTGATCCTCAGCCTGTCGGTGGTGATCCTCGAAGTCAGCCTGATCTCGGCGTTGATGGCCACCGGCGACGCCGCGCCGGCGCTGATGCGCGACACGCTGTACTCCATCATCATGATCGTTTCCGCCGGCCTGGTCGGCTTCGCGCTGCTGCTCGGCGGGCGCAAGTTCGCCACCCAGTACGTCAACCTCGGCGGCATAAAGCAGTACCTGATGGCGATTTTCCCGCTGGCGGTGATCGTGCTGGTGTTCCCGAGTGCGCTGCCAGGCGGCAACTTCAGCACCGGGCAAGCGCTGTTGGTGGCGCTGATTTCCGCCGCCATGTATGGCGTATTCCTGGTGATCCAGACCAAAACCCACCAGAGCCTGTTCGTGTACGAGCATGAAGACGACGATGGCGATCCGCATCACGGCAAGCCCTCTTCGCACAGCAGCGCCTGGCACGCCGCCTGGCTCATCGTGCACCTGATCGCGGTTATCGCCGTCACCAAGTTCAATGCCAATCCGCTCGAAGGCCTGCTGACCAAAATGAACGCGCCGGCGCAGTTCACCGGTTTCCTGGTGGCGCTGCTTATCCTCTCGCCTGAAGGCCTGGGGGCGCTGCGCGCCGTGCTGAACAACCAGGTGCAGCGCGCCATGAACCTGTTCTTCGGTTCGGTGCTGGCGACCATCTCCCTGACCGTGCCGGCAGTCACCATCATCGCTACCCTGACCGGGCAGACGCTGATCTTCGGCCTGCAAACGCCGCATATCGTGGTGATGCTGACGGTGTTGCTGCTGTGCCAGCTGTCGTTCTCGACCGGCCGCACCAACGTGCTGAACGGCACCGCCCACCTGGCGCTGTTCGCCGCCTACATGATGACTATCTTCGCCTGATCAAAAAGGGGCGCACTCTGTGCGCCCCTGCCTTCGTTTATACCGAGAAGAATATCGCCGCGGCGATCCCCCCGAACAAAATCCACTTGATGATGTAATAACCGGTGCGGTTCCAGGCCTTCAGCCGTTTCCCCACCCGGCGTATCGCATAGATGTATTTGAACATCTTGTTGACGCCGCCGGTGCGATCGCCCTCTTCATTCGGCGCGGTGGCGGCGCTCATCAGATTGCGCCCCAGCCAGTGATTCACCGCCTGCGCCCAGCGGTAGCGCATCGGCCGTTCGATATCGCAGAACAGGATCAGGCGATTCTGCCCGCTCTGGTTTTCCGCGTAGTGCAGATAGGTTTCATCGAACATCACCCCTTCACCGTCACGCCAGCTGTAGCGCTCACCGTCCACCTCAATGAAGCAGCGGTCATCGTTGGGGGTAATCAACCCCAGGTGATAACGCAGCGAACCGGCGTAAGGGTCACGGTGGCGCGGCAACCGGCTGCCGTCCGGCAGTTCGGCGAACATCGCCGCCTTGACCGAAGGCAGGCTGCGCAGCAGTTCCGTGGTCTGCGGGCACAGGGTCATGGCGGAGGGATGGCTGTCTTCATACCATTTCAGATAAAAGCGTTTCCAACCGGTCTTGAAGAACGAGTTGAAACCAGCATCGTTGAATTGATCGGACGCTTTGATCTGCTGGATCTCCATCAGCTTCTGTCCTTCGTCGCGGATGGTTTCCCAGTTCTCCCGCAGTACCGCCAGTTCAGGGAACTGCTCCGGCTTCAGGTACGGCGTAGTCGGCACACGAGAAAACAGATACATGAAGACGTTCAGCGGTGCGGTAAAGGTGGAATGGTCAGACAGCTGCCGCCACACGTTGTAGCGCACCCGCCCGCGGTAATGCACATAGACGACGCATAAAATAAGCAAAATCAGAATGATATATTTCATGTTTGAATCGCAGCAAAAAACCCACACGCTATGCGCCGCGCGGCGCACACCCCAGATAGTGTCCTTTTGGCGGCACAGGCAAGCGGCGCGCCAATCTGGAACCCATTAATCATTAACGCTAACTCAACGAAAATCTATACAAATAACCACAATAATTTACACAAAGGTTAAACGAGAGGTGAGATTGCGGAGATAAAAAAGGCCGCCGAAGCGGCCTAGCAAAGATACATTAGTCATTTGAAGTAAAAGGATTTACTTCTAAGCGTGTCCACGCATTGACCACACTTCGAAAAAAAGCCCCGGATTTCCGGGGCTTGTTCGTTCGGTTACATCAACATGCTTTGCTGACCGTAATTGTTTGGGTGCGGCAATACCGGCACCACATGGCCGGGCTTCATAATGGTGCGCTCGATGGTTTCCATGGTGACAAATGTATGACTGCAATTGATGTTCTGACACTGGTGATAGCGCTCTTTGGTGTTCTCACTGAGATAACGACTTGAGCGAGCGTGTGCAGCAGTTCCGCAGATATTGCAATGAAACATAATTTATCACCTCCACCATTCAACATTGATAAAGTGATTTTAGACTTTTTATCTTTAATATCAATGAATTATTATCGATTCAATCTTGTTGGATTTCCTCCTCGTACTCCACATCAGAAAGCTTCACCTCAAGCTCTAACACCGTCGTGTAGCCGTTATCGCTGAGTGAATGGGTCACCTTAGTGATTGTCCACGCCTGCTCATCTATGACGCGCTTAAACCCCTTCACCGCTACCGGCGTTTCCGGATATAAATCTGCACGCCCCATGGCGAGACTGATAGAAAACTCCGCAACGCCACGTTGCAGCTTGTCCCACTTCGCCAGTGCGGCGCGCATCGCCTGCGCCTTGCTGGCATAGACTGTAGTGATGGCAAACACATTATCGGCCTCGCCGGTCATGTATTCCCCTTCCCTCGCCTCTTTCGGCTTGGCCGCCGTCTTCTTGGCAGTAACCGGTTTTGCCTTGGGGTGTTGCAGCGCGCGTAGGTGCTGCGGCTTCGGTTTGCGTTTGAGCTTGACCCGCTGCTTTTGCGGCTTCGGGTCTTTGGTGTGCAACCATTTCGCCGTCACGCCGGTATATGCGGCCCGGTCAGCAATCGCAAATTGATGCCGGTCACCGTCGCGGCGCTCGATGGTCATCTGCGGTATCGGCTTGCCGCTGGCGGTCACGCCATTACCGGCCCGGATAAATAGCAACCTACCGGCTTTTATCGACACTTCCGCCCCGTTGCGGCTGGCTAGTCGCGTCAAAAACTTGGCATCGGACTCCTGCGACTGGTCAATATGCGGGACTTTAATCCCGGCCAGCTCTTTCGCAACGCGGGCGGTCAGCTTGTTCCTCTCCGCAATTTTGGCAATCACCGCACCGAGTGTCGTGTCGTGATAGGACTCTTCCCGGCGGGCATTGAGCGAACCGCGAAAATCAGCGGAGCGGGCGCGAATAGTCAATGTGTCAGGCGTTCCCCGATGCTCTATCTCGTCGACGGTAAAGTTGCCTTTGTTGAACAATGGCGCACCCTGCCAGCCAAGATGAAGCGACAGCACTGCGCCCCGACCGGGCATCATGACCTGACCGTCGGCGTCGTCCAGTTCGATATCCAACTGGTCAGCCTCAAACCCGCGGTTGTCCGAAAGCGTCAGGGAGAGCAAGCGGGCGCTGATATCGTGCGTGATGTCCTTGTCGCCCATTTTGAGCATAAACGCCGGGGCGATGGTTGCCCCGGCATCCAGCGTCATCCCGGTAATCATTGGAGCAACCCTCCCGCCATGTTCCCCACCTTGGCCGCCAGCTCGCTCACCTGACCGAGCACCCCCTCGGCCTGCGCCTGCAAATCGCCATACATCGCCGTAAAGGATTCATCCACGCGCGTGAGCGTGAGCGTAAACTCGATGCGGCGGGCGCTGCCGGTGGAGAAAAACTCCGTGCGGGTTTCGCTGACGCTGTTCACGACAAACATGCCGTAAATCGTGCCGGTCCCTTCCAGCAGCGGCCACGCCTTGCCCTCGGCCGCCATCGCATCGAGCAGTTGCATCGAGATTTTGCCGCCGGTGATTTCGGGCAGCAGTACGCCGGACAGCGTGATTTTTTCCTCATTCACGCCGAGAAATTGCAGCGCAGGCCGCTGGCCGACGCGGCTGTTTGACGGCCAGCGATAATCTACCGAGCGCGCCAGCGTTTGATACGGCACCGTCTGCAACTGGAACACAAACAGCCCAAGAATCAGCATCATCAGCACATCCCCTTAATCCGTCGCCATATTTGAGCGTTGCGCCGCGCGGCGCTTGCGCTCCCGTTCTTCCACCACGTCCAGCAACATCCGCTTGGTTTCCGCCGCGCTGGCTCCGCCGGGGTGCTGGCTGCCGACGTGGAAATTATTGACGCTGTTATCCACATAAGATTTTCCGCCCCCGGCCGTAACCGGTACATAACCGCCCGTCAGCAAGCCACCCGACGGAGAATACCCGCGCCCGTTCGCCCCGTTGGAGTAGTCATTGGCCTTCTGCGCTTTCTTGTCGAGGTCGCTGGATTCAGCATTGATGACGCCAAGCTTTTCCAGCACCCAATCAATGCCCTGACGCAGCTTGTTGAATGCCCTGAGCGGCAGCATCAGCACGTCGGCCAATCCGCGGCCAAACGCCAGCCCGGCGTTTTTACAGTTGTCGAGGGTCTCCTTCGTCGATTTCACCGGCTCGATTAAATCTTTGAACCATTGCCAGACAGCCTTTAGCTTCTCGCCGAGCCAGTCAAAAACCGGCTTCAGCGGCCTGAACAACTCGCCAACCGGCGCAAATGCACTGATAAGCCCCTCAATAACGCCACTGAAAAAGGCACTGATAGGCTGCCAGTATTTACGAATCAGCAGCGCCCCGGCTACGATGGCCGCACCCACCGCCACAATCGGCCACGTCAGCGCGCCGAGCACGGCCATGATGGCCCCTCCCGCCACGCTAAAGGCTGTTCCCAGCGCGCCAGCAACCGCAATGATGCCGTTAATCCCCATGATGACCGGCCACGATGCCAAGCCAATCGCCCCCAACGTGCCGACAATCGCAAGGCCACCGAGCGCGACTTTGGCCAGCGTCCCGGCAAGCTCTTTGTTGTTTTTGATCCAAAGGTCAATTTTCAGCAGGAACTTTGTCGCGCGGGTTGTCAGCTCACGGAAAGGCGTTTCCAGTTGGTCATACATGTCGATTCCGATGGCCTCATAGGCGGACTGAAGCTCTTTCAAATCCCCACCGAGGTTGTCCTGCATGACTTTGACCAGCTCCTCCGTCTTGCCGTCAGACTCCCGGAGCAACTTGGTCAGGCGGTCAAGCTTGCCGGAAGCCGCATCCCCCATCAGCACCGCGGCGGCCGACGACGCTTCTTCGCCAAAGATGACTTTCATGTACTCCGCGCGCTGGGCGGTGCCGAGCTTGTTTTTATCGAAGCTCCTTTGCATTTCCTTCAGGATGGTGAACAGCGGCCGCATATTGCCTTTGCGGTCGGCGGTTTTGACGCCCAGCTCGCCCAATGCGTCATTCGCCTTACCCATGGGAGCCTGCAACCGGGTAATCACCGCGCGGCTCCCCGTACCGGCCATAGAGCCGGTAATTTTGGCATCCGCCAGCGCCCCGGCAATGGCCGCCGTTTCCTCGACGCTGATACCGGCATTTTTAGCCACCGGCGCGGCATAGGTCAGGGTGTCGCTGAGCCCTTCGAAGTTGGCGGCGCTCTTGTTCATGGTCTGTGAAATCACATCACCAATGTGTGCGACTTGGTCGTTTGCCAGCCCAAATGCGGATTTCACTCCCATCAGCAGGGTGGCGTTTTCCTCCATAGTTTTACGGTTGGCCAGCGCCATATTGAGCGTGACCGGCGTCGCGGCGGTGATCGCATCTTTGTCGCCGCCCGCTTTGGCAATGATGATTTGGGCCCCGGCAGCGTCATCCGCCGACGCTGCCGTGTTATCACCAAGCTGCCGCGCCTGCGTGCGAAGCGCCAACATGTCAGCCGAGTCTTTTGCCACGCCGAGCACGGCCTGTAACTCGGAGTTTTTTTGCGCAAAATCATACCCCGGCGTCAGGAGCTTTTTGGCGGCAAAACCGCCCACGGTTGCAGCGCCGACACCCGCAGCGCCCACGCCCGCCACACTGCCCGCCAGTTGCTTTCCGGCCTGATAGCGCTGGCTCACTGCACTGAGTTTTGCCTGCTGCTGGCTGACGCGCGACAACGCCTCCCGCTGGCGGTTGAGCTGGGCGGTGGTCTCACTGATGGAGGATTTCAGGCGGCGCTCGTCGGTGGCGAGGGTGCGCGTGTTAATCCCGGCCTGCGCCAGCTCTTGGCGCTGACGCTGCACCGACTGACGCAGCCCGTTATATTTGAGCTGCAACTCGGCGGCCGAGCGCTTGGCCGCCTCCATCAGTTGCGCCTGTGCGCGGGTCGGCTTCTCG
This sequence comes from Serratia sp. CY76391, assembly GCF_052166695.1. Lineage (NCBI taxonomy): Bacteria > Pseudomonadati > Pseudomonadota > Gammaproteobacteria > Enterobacterales > Yersiniaceae > Serratia > Serratia sp. CY76391. Next base: position 131,429 of record NZ_JBJNOJ010000005.1, on the reverse strand, counting down.
GTATTTTTAAACTGCACCGCCAGCGCGGCGGCTTCTTGTTTGGCTTTTGCCAGCGCCTGACCGGTGACCGCCAGTTGAGCACTCGATTTACGGAATCCCTCGACGCGCCCGGCCTGTGCGTTCAGCTCTTTAAGGTTTTGCCGGGTGTCGCGGATTTGTGCAGACAGCGATTTACTCGCTGTCTGGATGCTTTTAAACGGGCGGCTCGCTTGGTCAACGGCTTTGAGTAGCACCTGCAACCTGACGTTGTTACTCATTCGTTTGTCCGCTTCGGTGGAGCGCTTTGTCGCGCCAGTTGAGGAGTTCTTGCGGTGTCATCAGGTAAAGTTCTGACGGCGGCCAGTGAAAAATCGTCGCGATATCCGCCATCAGGTCATCAACCGACAAACCGGCAGGAAAATCTAGCGTGCCGAACTCGGTGCCAAAAAACCGATAACCTTCCCGGCCAGCGCCACAAGGTCAGGCAGCTCCAGCGCTGCGACTTCACTTTCGGTCAGTGGCGGATACGTCATGCGCGGCAGCACCTTAATCAGCGCATCGACTTCAGAGTTAGCCAGCGCAGCCAGCCCGACGCCGCGCAGAGTACCGGCATTGGGCTTGGTCAGCGTCACCGTATCGATAAAGGTTTCGCCGCGCTTGACGGGAGTATCCAACTTCACGACGTTCGGGTTTTCGGTTGTGGCGATGATTTTTTCGTCTTTCATGATGTGATTCCGGTTCAGTCAGGGGAATGGCGGCCGGACCTGCCGACCGCCCGGTGATTACAGCCCGATATTGCGACGGTGCTGCGCCAGCATGTCGACGCCGTTCACGCGTTCAACCATGTTGACGGTGTCCACTTCGATGCGCTCTTTGCCATCGACGGTCAGTTTGAAATAGGTGCATTGCGTCGAGATTTTTGTCTCGGTGTCCTCGCCCTGTTTCTGGTCGCCAAAATCAAACTCTTTGTGGCGGCCACGCAGCACAATCTCAACGGCGACCATATCGCCGGTGTCATCGCGCTGGTAAGAACCGCAAAAACGAAGCGGCACCGATGCAGCACTGGCGGCGGCGTACTGCGCCCAGAGCTGGTCATCGGGGAAACCGCCGATAGTCCACTCGACGCTGAGGGCATCATCGTCTAACCCCATATCGACCGGGGCCGCACCGTTCATACCGCCGCCGCGATAGTTCTCCAGCTTGCGCGTCAGTTTCGGCAGCGTCACAGAGCTGACCACACCCATATAGCTCAGGCCGTCGTTAAACAGGTTGAGGTACTTCAGTTTGCGCGGGAGTGCCATGGTTTAACGCGTCCTCTTAGCTGTTGACGCCAGCGGCCAGATTCACCAGATATTTATCGGTGATACGCTGGCGTAGGGTCAGGTCTTCCAGTGGGGGAACCGGGGTATAGTCATAATCGATATACAGTTTCCCGGCTTTCAGGGTCTCTTTATCGTTGGCCGATTCGTCGTACCAGCAATCCGCATCGATGATGTAGCCGTTGGATTTCAGCTCGCGGAATTTGGCTTTGATGCCCTCGACAATGTCGCGGATAAGCGTCGCAGTGACCGGCTTATCCACCGCCCACATGTGCGCCTCGGCCATGGTGTCAGCCAATACCTGCGCGGTGCGAGTGTAGTTTTCGAACAGGAACAGCGGGTCATCAGAGCAAGAGCGGTTGCCCCAGAAGCGAAAACCATCTTTGCGCACCAGCGTGGTGACCCCCGCCTCATTGAGCAGGTCGGCATCGGTGCCGGGTGCCTGCAAATCCCAGAACACGCTGGCGGAAATGCCGGTCACGCCATTGACGCCGACGTTAGAAAGCGTTTTATGCCAGCCGGTTTCTGTGTCGATTTTGGCGCGCAGCCCCAACGCGCGAGCGGTGGCATGAGCCGTGGCGCTGACGTTGCCGGTGGTATCCCACGCGAGGAAATCCGGCCAAATGAGCATCAGCTCACGCTGACTGAAATTGTCGCGGTAGGCGATGGCCTCGGAAATGCTTTTGCAGCCGTACGCGCTGATATAACCGAACGCGCGCAACTGCTGGCAAATCCCGGCCAGCGCCGTCGCCACTTCCAGCGAATCCAACCCCGGCACGCCCAGAATGCGAGGTTTCACACCGGTGACGGCCTGCGCAGTGAGCAAAGCTTTCATGCCGGTGTAGCGGCCGTTTTCGTCCGCGCCGCCGATGATGTTTGACGTGGTTTCCGCCGCATCTTTGCCCTCTTCTACGCGCACAACAACCGTCACCGGTTTGCACTGGTCGCCAATGGCTGACAACGCTTTCGTCAGCGTGCCGGATTTCCCGGCCTTACCGGCAGCGGCTATCACATCGGTAATCAGTACCGGGGTGTTGAGCGGGAAAAGCTTCGGGTCGGCATCTTTGCCGGTGCAGACCATGCCGACGACAGCCGTCGATACGGTAGAGATGACGCGCGTGCCGTCATTAATTTCGACGACGCGCACACCGTGATGATAATCGCCCATTAACTTGCTCCATAGTGAGTAGGTGCAGGCATGATGACGCCCAGCGCACCGGGCCGCACGCGGTGGGCGCTGGAAGGCCGACCAGACAACAGACCGGGCCGGATTGGCGAGCTTGGCGGGAATAACGATCGTTTGCGCCGATCAATAACGCTGCATTGATCTATGCAATCAATTGGACGGATTTTAGCCGGGCGGGGTAAGGTCGAAGAGTAGACGCGGCAACATCAGGGAAAGCCGCAAATACCAAAGCCCGCATCGCTGCGGGCTTTTTTTCTTAGAGGCCGGGAACCACTGGCCAGTTAATCTCCGGGGCTGACATATCAAGACGATTCACCGTCACACGGTATTTTTTCCAGTCCGCCAACAGCGCTTTTTCTGCCTCGGTCGCCATATCCAAATCAACAGCATCCTGAAGCGGCGCGACAGCCTTACCCGCGCTCGCCAGCAATTCATTTTTTCTGGCTTCGGCGCTCGCCATCCTTTCTTCAGCGGAATAGATGCGCTGGCTCACCTTCTTACCGTCAAACACCCACTCACCATTAGCCAGACAGCGCTTTGGTAGTTTCGTTGGGTTCAGCTCAATAACCGATAAGCCAATCGGCCACAGCATCGACACATCGCTATTAATCGCGCAGATAATGCCGCTTTCGTCATAAGCCAGTTTTACGGTGTCCGGCGAAAACAATTTTTGCGCGGCGTACCAGTCAATACCGTTATCATCCTGAAGATAAATCACGTTCTCGCCGAGGAATAATTCTTCCGGCGTGTATCTTTTCAAATTCTTAATGTGTTGCATTTTACACCGTTCCAATTGTTGCCCATGTGCCGTTAATTAGCACCTGAACCGCTGAATAAGCGCCCCAGATTGAGGGGTTGTAGTTTGAGCCGGACATACCCGTATAAACACAGCCCGACGGTAAATCGATGCGCCCGCCGGTATCCGCGATAACCGTGCGCCCGGCCATGCGCACACCCTGAACCAAATGCTGATAGGCCCAATTCTGCGCATTGTTTTGCGCAGCCGAGATATTTTGATTAAGCCAGTTGCTGAGATAACCGCCCCAACAACTGCCTTGAACGTTGCCGTCAGGGTGCCACGTCGTACCGCTTGATGTGGTGATCGCGGGCCAGTTACCGCCGATGTGCATACCCGACTCAAAGGCGGCGGCACCGGTTCTGACATCCACAGAAAACGGGCGCAGGTTGTTGAATGTGCCGTACTGGTCGTTTTCTTTTGTCAGCAGCAGGTAAAGTCGGTTGCCGTCATTGCGCCAGAAGGAGCCGAACCCGCCGCCGACCATGCGATAATTATCAATGTGGGTAGATTGGATCTCCGCGCTGGTCTTTAGCGTCCCGGTTAACTGCCCGCCGGTCTTCGCCAGATAGCGGCCATCTGCTTCGGTTTTATTCCATGCGTTGACGTCACCGGCCAACAAATTCACATCAGCGGACAGCGGCTTACCGTTCACCTTGATGGAACGGAGCGCGTATTTCTGGGCGGCCTGCGCGTCGGTCAGCGCGCCGACTTCTGCCGCAGTGGGTTTGTAGTCCGTCGTATAAACTCGCGCCCAGCGGAGCGAAGCCGCGCTGTCTTTTCGCATCGAGCGCAAATAAAACGCCATATCGCCGGAGCCTACGGCAAATTGCACATTGCGGAACTCGTTCACTTTGCCGGTAAACAACACCCCCATGCCGCCCGGCACGGGATAGCCCTTATTGGCAGTGGCAACCAGTGATTCTACGGTAAAGCCATTTTCGCGATTTAAGTCATCGTCAGCATTGGCGGTATTTTCGTTCGGGAATACGATACGCGGCAGAGTTAACGCCCCTTTCATCGTGTCGCCGGTCTGTTTTACAAATCGGCCATCGGACTCTGTTTTACTCCATGCGCCAACGTCTGCCGCCGTCGGTTTAAACTTCGTCGTGTAAGCCTGAAACCATACCACCCCATTACTGGGGATGTTCGAACGGCCAAAGAAAGCGTTGCCGTTGTTTTGTACCGCCATATACGCGCCCGACGGACCACCGTCGCAGGGCAAACTCAGCACGCCATAAACATCACCGCCCGGCGTATTCTTTGATGAACTATTAACCCGGTAGATTTCAGCCTGATTGCAATACGCATCTTCCCGATGACGTGAGCCGCTTCCCAATCCAAATGCGCCGACCTCCATCAGTTGCCCGCCATCCACCCCGACGTTTTTCGTCGCGGCCGTGCCTAACGCCAAATTGCCGCGCGCGGCGGCTTTGTCGGTAAGGTCTGAGAGGTTCGCGGCCTTCTTCATGCTGGCTTCGTTGACCGCTTTTAGCGCTTTGGGTGTGCTGGCTTTCGTTTCGTCGGTACTGGTTGTCGCGCTGCTCAGCTGTACCAGCCCCTTCGCCGTGGTGCTGGCGTCCGGGTGATTGCGGGTTTTCTCATGCGCGGTAATCGCGTCGGTAACATAGTCTTTTGTCGCCAGCACGGTATCGCCACCGGCAATTACCTGAATCGCCTCGGTGCTGCTGACAATCAAAATCATGCGCAGCGTCTGCGTGCGGCCGCTGCCCTCTTCGAGCTTCGGCTTGTAGCTCTCCGCCATATTGCTGACGGCAATCAGCGTCCCGGCCTCGTCATAGAGGCCCATTTCACGCAGCCAGAAGCCGCCAACGTTCGCCGGAATAATCATCTCGGCCAGAATGTGATTTTTCAGCGCCTTATCGATAGTCAGCCCGTTGAGCGCCGCGCGGTATTTCTCGTTGACGAGTTTTGTTTGCGCCGGATTGGGCGTCGGCAGCATGCCGTTCCCGTCGCCGACGGCCATAGAGACGATTTTCAACTGCGTGCCGCCCACGCTGGCGGCGGCAATCTTGGCCGCCCCGGCGGTGGTAATAATCGCTTTGTATTTGTTCATGATTTTCTCTTATCCGGGGTAAACGGTAATGACATCACCATCAATGGCGGCCGCGCCGGTGTAAATCTGGCCGGGGATGTCCTGCAAAATGTTGAGGCCAATCAGGTGGCGGCTCAGGGGCTTGGCGTCGGCGATAAGGCGCTCCATTTCCTGATACATTTCCTCGGTGATACCGGTTTCCAGCACGCCAATATCGAGCCGGAACGTACCGGGCGGATCGGCACCTTCGGTGTGAAACCACTCAATGACGTTAATCAGGTAGCCGAGCGGCTCCACCACGCGGCGCACGGCACCGATGGTGCCCTTGTGCCGGTGGATGTAGAACGCGGCCGAAACAACGCCCCGCTTGACGTCCTCCGGCCAAGCCTCATCCCATCTATCAACGGAGAACGCCCACGCCAGATAAGGCAGCAGATGCACCGGGCAGGTTTTCGGGTTCCACAGGTCACGCAGCGGAACCGGCACGCGCTCCAGCTCGGCACACGCGGCAGCGGCAGCGACTTCCAGTACTGAGGAGCCAACAGGCAATAAGCGATTAGTCATCGGCGCGCCCCGGTGTGATGTTCACGCCGGTGCAGTAGCCCGCCTGCGTTTTATCAAGCACGATGTCGGCGACCGGTTGAGCAACTTCAACACGTTCAACGCCTTCCACGGTCAGCGCCGCGATGATGCCGGAACGCCGGATACTGCGACCTAAGCGGCGCATGGTCAGCACATAATTGTGTAAACGTTGTTTTGCCGCAGAGAGGATCGGCGCAACCTCCGGGCCGGGGTACAGGTATAAAACGGCCTCGATGCCATACGGGGCAATTTTGGCCGATTGCACGATGACGCGATCGGCGACAGGACGCACGTCCTCGTCATTCAACGCGGTGCTGACCACCTGCAACAGCTCAGCGCTGGCGCTGCCGTCGCCGTCCCGTGACAACACGGTGACGGTCACGTTAGCCGGTGATGGGCTGATTGCCGTCACATCAGCCACCCGACCATCGGCCGAGCGGGCGTGAAAACGGTAGGAACCGGCAGAACCTGCTGTGCTCATCCCCTCGAACGCGTCTTGCAGGCGTAGGCGGTAATCTTCATCCGCTTCCATAACTGCCGGTGTTGGCGGAATGGTGCTTTCATCCGCCGAGGCAATCACCAGTCGCGGCGTGTTGAAGTTCGCGCCGAGCTGGTCAAGGTCTTCGCCGGTGGCGTGCGCCAGCATCACCGCTTTGGCGGCATCGTTAACGCGCTGGCGTAGCAATACCTCCCGATACGCATTTTCCTGAAGCAGCTTGACGATAGGCTCCGATTCAAGCGCCAAAGTTCGGGCAACAGCTTCCTGCTGGTCGGCCGGGTACAGGGAAATCAGCGTCGCTTTGCGCTCGGCAAACAGGGTTTCATAGTCCAGCGGCTCAACGACGTTCGGCGCAGGCAGTTGGCTTAAATCGATAGTGGCCATAGTGTCAGCTCAGTGGGACGGTTAACGAAAATGTGCCGCCGGTGGTGTCTTGGCGCACGCCGGTAATGTCAACGAACATCTGACCGTTGAAGGTCTTCTCGAAGGTGATGGACGTTAGCCTGATGCGCGGCTCCCATTTGAGGATTGCCATGTAGCAGGCAGCCATCACCTGCCCGTTCACCGCCGGGCTTTGTGGCTGGTCAATCAGGGCAGACAACAGCGAGCCATATTCCCGCCGCATCACTCGGGAGCCGACAGGGGTAATGAGGATGTCGCGAACGCTCTGGCTGATATGCTCGCTGTCCGTCAGGGTCTGGCCGGTGTCCCGGTTCATGCCGATATATCGCACGGTCATCGGGTTTCCTCCGTCCAGTCTCCGCCGCGCTGCACACCACCGTGGCCGTGTTTATCCACCTGCACGCCGTTGGATTTAAAAGTACCCCCGCCGTGATCGATATCGCCCGACATTTTCCCGCCCTTTTTCAGCTCCAGCGTGTCGGCGGTCAGCTTGTTGGTGCAGACCACCTCCGGTGTATCAAGCGTGATTTTTTGACTGGCGATAATCGTCACCTTCGGCGCAGAAACGTCGACGGCTACTTGCGCACTGATATTGGCCGTTTTAATGCCGGTAACGCTCAGCGCGCCGGTTTTGGGCTCATATTCGATGACCGCACCATCGGGAAAACTGGTGTGATATGCCTCCGGCGACACTGACGGAGCCGGAAAATCGTCGGAGTTGATAGCTGGCAGCACAAAGGCGGCATCCAGCTCGCCACCCAGTGCCAGCACAACCACTTGCTCACCGATGGAGGGTGCCCACCATGTGCGCGCACCTCCGGCACGGCAGGCCAACCACTGCAACCAGTCCGTCGTATTGCCGCCCAATTGAACGCGGCAGCGCGGCGGAGCGTACTGAACATCTACGATGACGCCTATGCGAATGAGGTCGCGCACAGCGCGAGCGAGTTCTGAAATCGATTCGAGTGTGTTCATGGTGGGAAGGATGCCGCTGAAGAGATCCAGCGGCAATTGACGTGCGTGCTTTGGCAGGGGAAACAACAGTCTGACGCGTACTTTGTTAGATGTAGCTAATCCTATCGCTTACCTTTTTTCTTCCCCTTCTTATTTTTTCTTAATTGAGCACTAAACTTGGCCCTTTCCTTCTTCGCAGCCTCGTTCCATAACTCAGCTGCATTCGCACTCATCTCATACAGATTATTCGTTGGTCTAAAACGCTTAAGCAAATCCATTATCACCGGCGATGGCTCAATGGTTTTACTATCCATGAAAAAGACAATTTGGCCCGAGAAGAAAAAAAGAGAAATAGAAAAACAAAAGACTGTTATCTGATTCCAAAGTGCACGTGATGTTTCATAAACACCATTGGCAACATTCAGCGTCACATTCAAAAAGTAAAGGGAAAGAGCGATAGACACCAAGCAAATAACAAAGGCCGGGAGCTTAGGATATTTGATTGCCCCAACTTTATATTTAAAAAGACGCAATAAACCTAAATTCCCCATAATCATAAAGCTGAACCCAGCCATACTGATATCTAAACTTACAGCAGTAAATTTCTGTGGAGAGCACGAATAAATGATAACAGTGAACACTGAAAGTAAAAAAAGCACAATAAAATCTTTTTTTAATGTGTTGTGGAATCTTATCATGTACGGTGAGTTCTTTTTCAACATCGCCATACTAAAATCATAAAGATACAAAACAGCAAGTCCCCAAGTCACACTAGGGAGACCATCCCGATACATACTGACAAGCATATCTATCGGATTACCAAACTGAAACCATCGCAAAGACCATAAAGATGGAATTACAAGAGCCAAAAAAAGCACAAACTTCATCCCTTTTCTCCTTTTTTCCAGACAGCAATGAATGCTGTCAAATTCATCCCACTATCAATCCTTAGAATAGTCCGCCACGGATTTATAACGCGTTATCCGTTCAATCGGGAAATGATAACATCTTCCACAATCTGCCGGTCAACGTCACCAAAGCCCAATAACGGCCGCGCCTCATATTGCACGTCCCGACTATGGCGGGTCGGGCGGTCACGTAAGCCCTCTTGGTGCACCCGCGCGATACGCTGCACGCGCCCGGCAAACTCGACCAGCGCCTCATCAGCGGTGCCTTTGGCTTTCATGTATCGATGGGTGCGCAGTTTGGCGAACATCTCGCGCTTAACTCGCCCTTTTTTGCTACGAACCGGCTGCCGCTTACGGGCGGCATACTGCGTGCCGTCCGGTGCCTGCTGGCGCTTAATGCGCTGCTGCTGGCTGATGCGCAGCCGCTTCGCAATCTCGGCCGCCATCTGGCGACGACGGGAAGCCGATAGCCCGGCAATCAGCCCGGCGAGTTTGTCATCAAAAGGCTTAAGCTCACTCATCCCACGCGCTCACCAGCTCACCGTTAATGTAAAGCTCCATCGGGCGCGCTACCGGCTCAGGCAGCGGCGGCTCCGGCACATGGGACACATGCAGCGCCCGGTCAACTTCCTTCACCAGCGTGCGCTCAGTCAGTTGCAGGCTGATACTGATGTCATAACTGTCGTCGTTGTTGATGTCGGCGAAGTAGGTGAACCCCTTTTTCTTGCCCTCGTCCGTGGTCATGATATCGGGCTGATTCTCCCGCAACCACGCCCCAATCGGCACCAGCAGCAAATCCACATCATCCGGGTAATCTTGGACTATCACATTGAGCGTATAGCGATTCTCAAATGACAGAGAGGCGGCCAGCGTAGCCCCGATGACGCCGCTGTCGATAAATATGCGCAGCATATCCGGATTAGCCCTGAGCTTCGGCACCGCGTCATAAAGCGCTTTGCGCAGACTTTTCGGCTTTAACATCGAGTTCCTCCTGACACTTTTTCACGGTCTCCACCTGAAGCGCACAGCTTGCCAGCGCGCGCTCAAGATTGAAGATATCGGTGCTTAAATCACCGTTGGTCTTCGGGTTGCTGCCGGGCAGCGGGCAACTGCTGACCTTCGGACAGCCAGCGTAAATAATCGTCGGGGGTGGCGAAGTCGGGGCGGGAATGCAGCCGGATAACGTCATCAGGCAAAGCAGACTGATACCAGCGGCGCAGCGCTTCATTTTCATTGAGCAGCCTCGTAATGGTGTGATTGCGGCGGGTGGCCAACTGGTCAGCGGCGGCGATGCGCTGGCGCAACATGACCTGTTCGCGCTCGTTGCGCAGAGCGCTATCCTGTAGCGCAGCGATAGCCGCGCGACTTTCGGTTAGCGCTGCCGCCACCCTGACGTTTTCCAGCTTCGCGGCATCCAGACTGTCGCCGAGCGTAATGACCTGCCATTTCAACAAAGCAATGACCGCCAGCAACACCAGCGACAGAAAAAGCTTATTACCGCGACTCATAATACCCCCGTCATACACAGCGCCAGCTCGCGCGCCCGGCGATTCTCCAGCCCGGCAGACCTGACGCCGTTGACGAATACCCAGCGGGGAAGCTGATTGCACGCGGCGGGCCACTGCTTTTTATTGATGAAATGCGCCAGCGTTGACGCGCACGCAGCGCCCTTGCCGACGTTGAACGCAAAGCTGACCACGGCGTCATAGACCGGCTGCGGCATGGTCACCGGCATACACTGCGCAAGGCGTTTCTCGACCTGCATGACATCGGCCACCAGATTGACCGCGGCTTCGCGCTCAGTGATAACCCCGCCGGGTTTCACCCCGGCAGTGTGGCCGATACCGCTCGTCCAGACGCCCGCGCTACACTGATAAGGGCTCAGGCGGCACCCTTCCAGATTGGCAATCAGCTCAAGGCCCGCCATTGACGTATGCAACCGGGTAAAATCCGGCAACAACACCGCCAGCGCCAGCACGACGGCGACACTGCAACGTTTAACGATTGATTTCATCGAAAACCTCCCGTCGAATGCCGACATTTTTCAGCAGCAAATAGCTTTTGCGGCGGTAGTACCAGTTGGTGACAAAGGTGCCGACGCCGACCACCGCACCGACAATCAGTGCGATGTCCTGCGCGGAATACTTTCCGACCCATGCCAGCAGCACCGCGACGGCATAAGCAATGAACGATGTGACTTTCTCCATGGTTAATCCCATAGCTGAACGGTTTCGGATGCCGGGGCGGTATCAATGACCGGCAGCGTGACCACCGTGCCATGCGGCAGGATGATACCCAGCTCAGCCAGCCCCGGATTCGCCAGCAGCACCGCCTCGAGCACGCCCCCGGTGCGGCCGTAGACGCGATAGCACAGTGCGTCGAGCGTGTCCCCCTGAAGCGCGATGACGTTCATCAGATTTGCCCGACAATGCAGCGCGGCTTACCCTGCAACCGGGCGATTGACCAGCGCATATCCCGCCAGTGCTCATCAATGGACACCTCGACGCTGTCGGCCTTTTTATCCCCCTTGGCGCTGGCATCCGCACCCCGGTAGCGCTCGTACAGCGTGGCGGTTGTCATGGCGCAGACCGCACTAAGGTAGTGAAAGCACTTCTCACTTTCGCCGTCGACTTCGTCGGCCGGTACGTCGGCCAGCGTTTTGAAACCGGCGGCGAGTTGCTGCTCGCGATAGAGATACAGCTCGGCATTCGTCTCCGAGATACCGCTGCGAATGGCAAAGCGCAGACGCTCCGGCGATACCGTGTACTCAAGACGCATCAGCTCGCGGATGCGCTTCGGGTCAACATCCGGGAAAAAGAACGTGTTTTTAATCACCGGCTCCGGTACATCCGGTTGCGGGATAATGGCCGTCGGCTCGTCCGGCGGCTTAATCGGGTTACGCATAATCACTGTCGTCATGACGACCTCAAAAATAGGGGGCGGTGGACGGCGGCCTTGATACGTCAAAAGACGCTCGCGGCCACCGTGCCGCCCGGCGCGGGGCGCGTTCTGTTAACCGGCGGTTTTTACCGCCTTGCGTGGGCGTCCGCGCTTGGCCGGCGTGGCGGCCTTACGCGGGCGCGTGGTTGTTCTTTTGGCGGCGGCCGCCGGCTTCGGCTTGAGGGCGCTTTCACATTTTTGGATCTCTTTTCTCACCCCGGCGTGACCGTCGAGCTGCATCGCGCGCGCGAGGTGCCCCAGCGCCTGCGCATAGTCACCGCAGTCGCTCAACATCAGGCCGGTCACCTTGAACAGTTTGGCCTTGACCATGTCGGGCATATCCTCGGCGGCCGTCATCTCGATGGCGGCGCGAAGGTCATCCATCTTGGCCGGGTTGCCCGCCTTGCGGCTGCGCTCCGCCGACAGCGCCACCTCTTCGGCCAGTAAGTACGCCACCGGGCGCTTGTTGTTCGGCACTTTGAGACGGTATTTCAGCGCATAAGGCGCAATTTCCAGCGCGCCGGGAATGTCATCGGCGTCGAGCATCCACTGCATGACGGTCATCAGGATGTCGTCCTGCGCCCCCCGCCCTTCGGCCAATACCCCGGCCACCCAAGGCGCGTAGAACGGCAACATGGCGCGTTTGTGCTCAGCCTTTTTCTCGACGGAATGGATCTGTTTCAGCTTGGTGCGGTCTGCGGCCAGCTTGACGAGCATTTGCTCGTAGGCGGTGGCATGGCGCAGCGGGTCATCCACCCGCTGCGCAGCCTCCACGGCCGAGACCCGCATCATGTGACGCTGTGCGGGACTCGTCATGGTTACGCTTCGCCTTCAGTTTTTGGCGTTTCCTCACCGGCTGGCGCAGGTTGCGCAGCCGCCCCTTTCACTGCCAGCACGATAGCGTCAGCCAAGGCGCTGATATCGGCCCCCGATGGCTGCGGGTCTTCTTTGGATACCCGTACGCCCGACTTTTCTGTCGACGCAGGCAGCAGCTCGATATTTTCAATCAGGCAACCGGCGGCGTAGTCCTCAATGACGTAGTCAATTTTCATCGACTCGTAGTTTTCGACGCGGTCACGCTTGGCGTTCTCTTCGATATGGCGGCGGTGACTCTCATCCATGATGTAAATCGACAGATTCTCGAGCGTGGTGACCATAATCGCGTTGGCCGGGAAGAACGGCACGCGGACGGCGGGAAGGTTGCCGATGCGCTTCTGGCTGACAATCACGTCGGCGGCCATCGCCTCGGTGTTCGGCTGCTCTTGGTTAACCAGCGGGAAGTATTTGTCGGCCAGCAGCTTACGGCCGCAAATCACCACGAGGTCAGGGGATTCCTGATGCCATGGCGCAATCAGGTTGTTGGTCGCATCCATGACCACGGCGTCAAGGTTGGCATAATCGCCCCCTTTACCGATGCGGATGACCGGGGAAATCACCGCACCATCCTCGCCGGTGATGTTGCTCATCACGCGCGCCGGGGCTTCGTTGCGGTATTTCTGCAACCAGCCCACCGCCACATCCTGCAACATCGGGTTTTTGGCCCGGTCAGACGTGGCGGCGCGGCTGATACCGTTGAATCCGGCCATGATGAAATCCAGCGCCTGACGCTTGGCGATGGCGTTGCGGATGCGCAACTGGAAGTCCTGATAACGCGCCCATAAATCGAGCTGGTTATAGCGCATATGGAAATCAAAGTTCACCTGCTGGCACTCGTACTTATTGGACTCCAGCGAGGTGAAATCAGCGGTCTGGCGCTCTTTGCCGCCGTCGGTGTCGGTGGTGCTGGCAATCGAGCCATTGACGCCCACGCCGACCTTCTCGCCTTTCAGCTCAGCAACCGGTGTCATGTTGATGCGGGTCAGGAACTCGGAAGACTCCTGCACGACGTTCATCAACGACTGCGTCACCGACGGCTCTACGCTGAATTTTTTGCCGACGTCGCCGACGTCTGTGATGCCGTTCAGCTTGGCCACCTGTTGCAGATAGGCGTTAAATTTAAAGCGGGTCGTTTTTTTCATTGAATTGTCCTGATTCGATAAATTCGGGTCGTCTCTCAGCGGCGCGCCGTGCGCCCCGCCCTGACTGTTCTCAGCAGTTGGTCAACAGGCTGTCTTCACCATTGCCACCGGGCGCTTTCGGGCGGCGCTGCTGGTTCAGGTTTTCGGTGGTATCGAGCGCGGCCTGAAGCTCGGAAAGCGCTTCCTGACCGGTCGTCACTTCACCTTTCAGCCCCGCGATTTCCTGCTCAAGCTGCGCAAAACGCTGCTCGGCGCTGTCGCCGTTGGTTTGAACCTGCTCGGCGACGGCGGTGACTGCGTCATGCACATCACTGAAGCGCGCGTCGTCGCTGGCCTGTTTGCGGCTGAACATGCCCTTCACGCGCTCGGTCAGATTGGTCAGCAGGCTGTCAGGCTGTTCCTCAAACTCGAGCAGCACCTCAGTCGCCACCGAGAACAGATCGCCCGGCTCGGCTTTTTTACCTGCCAGCGGGTTAGTTTTGGCGCGGGAGCAGAATTCGAGGTATTCGGTGCCGAGGCTGGCCGGGTCGTCAGTAACCGCCAGACCGATGAGGTAGCATTTGCCGGTGTTGGCAAAGTTCGGACGGATTTCCATGGAGGTGTAAACTTTCTGGCTCGCCTTGACCATGGAGACCAGCTCGTCGGTCGGGGTCATTTTGGCGAACAGCGCCCATTTGCCGTTAAGGATGGAGTCGTCATTAATCTTCTCGGCTTTCAGCTCGACCACGTCGCCGAGACGCTTAAAATCGCCGTTGGGAAACAGTCCCTTGATGTGCTCCAGATTGATGCGGCAGCCGTAGACGCGCGGGTCGAAGATTTCCGACATCTCCTGAATGTCGTTGCCGTCAATCACGCGGCCGTCGCAGGTGTCGCCCTCGACGCCGATGCGGAACCATTTCGATACTTTCTTTGCCATGTGCCATTGTCCTGAGTGGTTAAGGTCGGGGCTAGTTTCCCGACTGATCACCCTCGCGGCCAGCGACTGCCGACGGACTATCCCTCAGACAACAGCACCTTAGCGCACGCCCGGCGTGGCTTGCGTAGCCTTGCCCTCGTCATGCAAATGAGGGCATACCATGCAAATCCAGACAGATACATCCTTACTCAGCGACCCACGCAGGCAGGCCGCCTTGCTGTACTGGCAAGGCTTCTCCGTGAAGCAAATCGCCGAAATGCTGAAGCAAAAAGCGCCCACGGTGCAGAGCTGGAAGCAACGGGAAAAATGGGACGATATCGCGCCGATTTCCCGCGTCGAATCCAGCATTGAAGCGCGAATGGTGCAGCTCGTTCTCAAGACAAAAAAAGAGGGCAGCGACTACAAAGAAATTGACCTGCTGGGCCGCCAGATTGAGCGCCTCGCGCGCGTCAGCCGTTACATGAACTCCGGCAACGAAGCCGACCTCAATCCCAACGTCGCCAACCGCAACAAAGGCGAGCGTAAAAAGCCGACAAAGAACTATTTCAGCGAGGAAGCTATTGCGAAGCTGGAGGAGATTTTTTATGACGAGTCTTTCGAATATCAACTCGGCTGGCACAAGGCCGGGCTTGAGCACCGTATTCGCGACATCCTCAAATCGCGCCAGATTGGGGCCACGTTTTATTTTTCCCGCGAGTCACTGCTGCACGCGCTGAAAACCGGCCACAACCAGATTTTTCTTTCCGCGAGCAAAACGCAGGCGTATGTCTTCCGCGAGTACATCATTCAGTTTGCCCGGCGGGTTGACGTTGAGCTGACCGGCGACCCGATTGTGCTCGGCAACAACGGCGCGAAGCTGATTTTTCTCGGCACCAACTCCAACACCGCGCAAAGCCATAACGGCGACCTGCTGGTCGATGAGATTTTCTGGATCCCCAACTTCCAGAAACTGCGCAAAGTCGCTTCCGGCATGGCCTCGCAAAAGCACCTCCGGTCGACCTACTTTTCTACCCCGTCAACGCTGGGGCATGGCGCGTTTCCTTTCTGGTCCGGCGAGTTGTTTAACAAGGGCCGCAAAAGCGCCAGCGAACACGTCGAGATCGATATCAGCCACAGCGCATTAGCGGCCGGGAAGCTGTGCGATGACGGCCAGTGGCGGCAAATCGTCACCATTGAGGACGCCCTGCGCGGCGGCTGTAACCTGTTTGACCTCGACGTGCTGAAGCGGGAGAACAGCGCCGAGGACTTCCGCAACCTGTTCATGTGCGAATTTGTCGACGACAGCGCGTCAGTATTTCCCTTTGAAGAGTTGCAGGGCTGCATGGTCGACAGTCTGGTCGAGTGGACGGACGTTAACCCCTATGCAGGCCGACCTTTCGGTGACCGGCCGGTGTGGGTCGGCTATGACCCGGCGCACTCCGGCGACAGCGCCGGTTGCGTGGTGCTGGCCCCGCCGATGGTCACCGGCGGCAAATTCCGCATACTGGAGCGCCACCAGTGGAAAGGCATGGATTTCGCCACGCAGGCCGAATCCATCCGCAGGCTGACCGAAAAATACAACGTGGAATACATCGGTATCGACGCCACCGGCATCGGGCAAGGCGTTTTCCAACTGGTGCGCGCGTTCTACCCGGCCGCCCGCGAAATCCGCTACAGCGCCGAGGTGAAGACCGCCATGGTACTGAAGGCGAAAGATACCATCGGCAGCGGCAGGCTCGAATACGACACCGCGTATACCGACATCACCAAATCGTTTATGGCCATCCGCAAAACCATGACCGCCAGCGGCAGGGGCATGACCTACGAAGCGAGCCGCAGCGAAGAAGCCAGTCACGCCGATGTCGCGTGGGCCACCATGCACGCCCTGCTGAATGAACCGCTGACCGCCGCCAACGGCCAACCGTCTAAATCCATTCTGGACTTCAACCGATGAGCAAACGCAATCGCCGCAAGGCAAAAGGAAATCTGGCCGCCACCGAGCCGGACCAGAAAATGCAGGCGTTCACCTTTGGTGAGCCGTCGGCCGTTTTGGATCGCCGCGACATTCTGGATTACACGGAATGTGTCGGTAATGGTAAATGGATTGAGCCGCCCATCAGCTTTTCCGGGCTGGCAAAAAGCCTGCGCGCCGCTGTTCACCACAGCTCGCCCATCTACGTGAAACGCAATATTTTGGCGAGCACCTACATCCCGCACCCGCTGCTATCACAGCAGGATTTCAGCCGGTTTGTGCTGGATTATCTGGTGTTCGGCAACGCCTTTTTAGAAAAGCGCTTCAGCGTGACCGGCAAGCTGTTGAAGCTGGAGACCTCCCCGGCCAAATACACCCGGCGCGGCGTTGACCCGAGCGTTTACTGGTTCGTGCAATCGTTCGCTGAGCCGCATCCGTTCGCGCCCGACAGCGTTTTTCACCTGCTGGAGCCGGATATCAATCAAGAGCTGTATGGGATGCCGGAATATCTGTCGGCGCTCAACTCCGCGTGGCTGAACGAGTCCGCCACGCTGTTCCGCCGCAAGTATTACCAGAACGGCGCGCACGCGGGCTACATCATGTATGTGACCGACGCCGCGCAGAACAATACCGATGTTGAGGCGTTGCGCGAAGCCATGAGCGACTCTAAAGGCATGGGGAACTTTAAAAACCTGTTCTTCTACGCACCGAACGGGAAGCCCGACGGTATCAAGATTGTGCCGCTCAGCGAGGTAGCGACAAAGGATGATTTCTTCAACATCAAAAAGGTCAGCGCCGCCGACCTGCTGGACGCCCACCGCATCCCCTACCAGCTGATGGGCGGCAAGCCGGAGAACGTCGGGTCAGTAGGTGACGTGGAAAAGGCCGCAAAGGTGTTTGTCCGCAATGAGCTGACACCGCTCCAGCAGCGCATCAAAGAAGTGAATGACTGGGTCGGCGTCGAGGTCATCCGGTTTAAAAAGTACAGCCTCGACAACGACGACGAATGATAAACCGGCCGCCAGATTGGCGGCCTTTTCATACCCATCCGCAAACGCCCTCAGACGCCCACCACGGCACGCGCCACCGCACGTACCCGCGAATCAAATCAAAGACCCGCAACGCCATCACGACGCGCTGACGCCGTCAATTCTGATAATTAAATACATGCCTGCGCGCAATGCTATCCCCGCCACGCCTGCCCGCTTCATGGGCCGGTTTTAATGCAGTTGCATTCGTAGTGTATGACCTTGCCACATTGGGCAGGGGTGGTATAATTTAATGCTCTGTTTTACATGCATTTTAATGCAATCACATGCAAACCAATATGAGAGGAAGCTATGGCACGAAGAAGGGCAGAACATCAACCCAAGAATATAGATGAAAAAAACCGCTTAGATGAAATGATCGTTGAAATGCAGAAAATTACCGATCATGAAATAAGGGAGTTCCCTATCAGTGTAATAGTTGACAAATTCCAAAACGGTATTGAAGAAGATTCAGCGGAATTATTTATCCCAGATTATCAACGGGAGTTTGTCTGGAATAACAAACAGAAATCAAGGTTTATTGAGTCATTGCTTCTAAACCTTCCAATCCCATACATCTTTGTTGCAGACATTGGCTCAGGCGACAATGAAGGACGATTAGAAATAGTTGATGGAAGTCAAAGAATCAGGACACTACACCAATTTAAAACTGACATGTTCGAATTGGAAGGATTAAATAAACTAACCTCAGCAAACGGATTCAAATATTCTGATTTTAGCGTACCAAGAAAGCTAAGATTTGATAGAAAAACAATTCGAATGATTGAGTTAACAGAGCATTGTGATGAAGAAACCCGAAGGGAAATTTTTGATCGTCTAAATACTGGCGGTAAAAAGCTCACAACAATGGAGCAAAGACAGGGTAGTAATGACGGGCCATTCCTAGCCTTTGTTAACGGTATTTCTGAAGATCAAACCTTCCAAAGCATTTGCCCACTTGGTGACGCCCGAAAACGTCGCTCAGAATATCCCGAGCTCGCACTGCGCTACTTTGCATATATTGAAGAATATCTTGAGTTTAGGAAAAGCGTTGACGAATTCCTAACCACTTACTTAATAAGAAAAAATAAAGAATATAATGGTGATGACAGCACTGCTTTAGCCAGTGAATTCCACCAGATGTGTAATTTCATTAACACCCATTTCCCTCATGGATTCAGAAAAACAAAAAGTGCTACCACTGTTCCTAGAATTAGGTTTGAGGCATTAGCTGTAGGAACAACATTAGCACTACGAGAAAACCCTCAGCTTGTACCTGAAAATATACAAGAATGGTTAAACTCCAAAGAGTTTATTACTCACACCAGATCAGACGCAAGTAACTCCAAACCTAAAGTCAAAGCAAGAATTGAGTACGTTAGAGATAAGTTACTTGGTCGCGAACCAGTCAATGAAGCTACTGATGATGATGATGATTCAGAAGAAGCAGATGCTGAGTGAGGCTATTTGAATGGTAAACATGACAAGTAAAGTACTTTTTTCAGAAAGAATGCAGGATATCAATGAATATTTTGAATTCATCGATCTTCTTATTAATAAAAAGCCCAACTTAGTTTTCAAGGAAACCCCGGAAGATAATCCAACGATAATGCCTATAGATAAGGAGATGACCCATATTTTAAAGGCTAACGCTTTCATTATCCTCTACAATTTGATTGAAGCAACAATATCCAATGCAATCGAAGACATTCATACAGTTTTTACTTCCGACGCCAACCTCTGCGTTGACACAATTAACGAAAACCTAACAAAGCTTGCATTTAAAAACATAAAATCGATACAGAGTGAAATAGATTTCTCACAAGGTGACATAGCAAAAACAATTTTAAAAACTTGGCTTGACGCGCACAAGAAACTAATCGACGCAAATAAAAACCCTCTTTTCTCTGGGAATGTTGATGCAAAGAAAATAAGGGAAGTTGCCGAGCGATATGGTTTTTCCTCAGACACTGATAGTGAAGCAACCAGAAATGGGTACAATTTATTGCCGATAAAAAAAGCAAGAAATGATTTAGCTCATGGTTCTGATTCATTTAGAAACAAAGGAAGGGAGACATCCATTGACACCCTCAAGGAAATGAAGGATGAGGTTCATCAATATTTAAACCGCATCCTTGAAAACATACAAGAGTACTTAGATACGAAGGCTTATTTGAGAGCAACTGCTTGATGTAGCTTCAGATGTTCCAAAATCGATAACCCTATAGCTTTCCCTAGGTTAACAGGTACGGCATTACCAATCATTCTTCCAACATTTTTCATTTTAACTTGTTCATCTGGCTTAGAGAATGAATATGTAATTGGGAAAGTTTGGAGTAATGCCGCTTCCCTAAGCGATATGGCCCGATCCTGTTCTGGGTGGCCAAAGCGACCATTGCCAAAACCATAGCAAAGAGTGGTGATAGTTGGGCTCGGCTTATCCCATGACATACGACCATAAACGCTAGCGTAACCTTTCCCAGAAAGCTTATTATGACAAGCAGCAATTAACTCCTCTGGCCAGTCACGCCAACTTCCCCCTTGTTTAGAGTGAATAATACGTTGTTTGTTTATGGCGCTAAGCTTACTTGCACGATGTATTGGATCATCATGCGCTACCTCTCCAGCATTTATAGCCTGAAGATGGCCAATCGACTCCCTGACCGTGATTGGTTGAGTAACCGTTTTAGCTATTAGCGACAGCTCCCCTAGTTTTGACGCTAACAATACATGCCTTGTCCGGCTTTGCGGAATACCGTAATCGACACATTCAACTTTACTAGCCCATACATGATATCCCATGGCAATCAAAGCATCATGAAAATCACTGTAAACCTTGTGTTTTGTTACATCAGGAACATTTTCCATAGTAACAATTTCCGGCTCCGACTCGCTGATTAACCTTTTAAACTCATAGAGCAAAGGCCATTTTTTATCATTCTCTTTTGAAAGGCCTTGCGTGTACTTTGAGAAAGGTTGGCAAGGAGCGCAACCAGCCAGAACTTTGTAGCTTGCATTGCCAAAAAGTTTTGCAATCTCTTCTCTTGTAACAAAGGATACATCTTTGTTTATAAAGCGAGATTTATTATTACTTTCATAGGCATACTGACAATCTTTCTCTAAATCAATACCAGCGACCACATCTAGACCAGCCAACTCCAAGCCATGAGTTAAACCACCGGCACCGCAAAAAAGATCAACTACTTTGGCTGTCATTTCTCTCTCCATACTTCAATATGGCAAACATTATAACGAAACATACTTGAAAACTCGAGCTTTTTGACATTCCATTTTTTATCATAAAAAACAACAAGTAATAATCCAAAGAAACCAACCACTGGTTTTAAAACCAGTATATCAGGGTCTATGTATGAACTCCAGCTAGATACCAATGTTGTACCGTCAAACCGGCCATCCACTCCATGAGTTCAAAATTGGATATAAAAATTTTTGCTTTCCAAATATTATCGCTGCCCCCCTAGCCAACACATTCAGCTCCCAACACTCAACAGCAATCCCCTGTTGCGCAAGCTCGAACCGAATTTGCGGAATCCTTGCCCGTTCTGCCGGAGTCAGCCGCGCCGACGGCGCATCATTTCGAGATTTTTTCCGATTATGGGCGATTTCTTGGTGATTATCCTTCGGTGACTGCCCCCTTATCGCGTCTCTAAGCGTCTTGGCGACGTCTACGTCATCCCAGCTAACATCCCCGCTCTCAATCAAATTCATCACCGCCGTGACATACTCAGGCGTTGCTACCTGCATATCTGGCTCAGGTTCTCGCTGAACCTCCCCACAGTTATTGACAGGACTCCGAGGCGCGCCAGAGGCGCTTTTTAAAGTCAAAGGATCAACGTCAAGGTCAACGGCCTTGCGGACAATACGCCATTCTGTTGTCCGGGTTTCGTGGATATGACCCGCGCCAAGGTGCGGCGCAAAAATGCCGACAACCTTTTGCACCTCTTCGTCATAAGCGTTCAGCTCATCGGCCACCTTGCGCGCAACTCGAACGGTCTGCACGTCGCGCGGGACATTTGCGCCCCCCTGCCCAGCCATATAGGCGGCAAAATTTCCAGCACTGGCAGCCGCGCGTACAGCCTCTACACGCTCGTCAAAAGATTCAGCAAGGCTGATGTGGCGGAGGCAGGCGGCCCGGCATTCACGATAAGCGCCCATAGTAGGGATTCCGTTAGCCTTAAACTGAGGGATGCGCCATGTTGACGCCCATGAGGTCACCGCAGCAGCCATATCGCGTAACGGTTTACCGGTGTCGTGGTCAATCTGGCCGTCAAGCGCATAACCATCGATATTTTTAGCGATGTATTTAGCGATATACCCCGCCGCGCCGCCCTTATTCATGTGCTTGGCTTCAAATCGGTTCTTTGCTGCACCGCGCTCATCACCGTCTTCTTTCAATGCATAGCGACGCATGATGTCGATGACGTCCTGACGTTGTTTACGCTCGCAGAACAGCATCATATGCCAGTGCGGCGTACCGTCATGGTGAGGTTCAACGACACGCATACCGTAAACGCTCAGGCCGTTGTCTTTAAACGCGGTGCGCATTTTGCTCCAGATGCGCACCAGATAACGTTGGCCGTCTTTCGGTGAAAAAGCCTCTGCATCCCAATTGTGGTTAAACTGGATTTTTTCAGCCCCTTCTTTGCCAACAACGCGCGTCGGGTGATATTTAGACGGGGTGGTGATAGTGATAAACATGCCGACATGCCTCTCGCTGGCAGCATACTTTTCTATCCCTGCGATGGTGCTCATCAGCTCCATGCGGCGGATTTCCGGGTTAGAAATGCTCGCCATGACCTTATCAATCAGGTCGAAACGTTCACCGGTGGCAACATTCTCCAGATCGCACCCTTTCAGATAATCCATATTGGCGAGCCGCCGGGCCTGCACATCCCTAATCGCCTGCTTGCTCGCGTATGGGTATTTCTTTAGGTTTACTTCACCGGCGGCAATCAGTAGCGCCTCACGCCAGCGTGTGCGCTGCGCTTTCAACTGACGTTCCCACCACTCCGCGTTAGCCAACCGTGACAAGCTGGCAACAGCCGAAGACGCGTCCAGCTTACCTTTGCAGTATTTTCTCCAGTGCATTGGCGTGATATTAAAGGCTCGCGCCATGCGGGCGATGCGCCCATAAAACACAGCCTGCACGCCGTTACTCAGCAGTAAAGAATTATCCCCGTCATTGGCGGCGAGAAACTCCTCACAATAGCGGTCATAATTTTGCAGCAACTGCCCAGCGATACGGTCAGCAAAACGCCGCAACTCCTTATCTTCCATGCCCGGCAGACGCGCATAATTATCCACCTCAGCCATAAAGCATGGCGAGGCGTTAAGGTTCATCGTATTTTTCTCATTAACAATTTCAATGCGCGGCCAGATGCGGCGCTCAAACTGGAGCACAAGCCACTTATTAGCAGCGTGCAGCCCCTGCTCTTTCAGCAAGAAAGAATGACGCCCAAGAAAGATACTGCTGAGGAAATGCGGTAAGGCGTGAATTTTACGCAAAACAGCTTGCCCCTGAGCGTATTGCTCACGGGTAAGCGGTCTTTCTTTCCCAATAGCGGATTTTGGTGCGTTCCATGAATGAACGCCGACGAAGGGCTCGCCGGAAGTTGCTGCAAATGGCGGTGGTAGTGAGGGGGCTATGCGCCCCCGGGCTGATACAGTCATTTATCCTCTTTATTTATCGCGGAAAACGCGTCTTGGCACAGCTCGCCAATGCGGCCAATCTCTGCGGCCAAACCTGCGATACTGGTAACGGTTGAGTCACGGACGTGGTAATGCACTAACCCGGAAACCAACTGAGAGACAGTCGGGTAATAACCAACTGCGTCGAGCCACTCCTCTCCCGCCTTGTCACCGGTTTTAACAAGCTTCTTTTTGTTCAAAATGAACTGATGGACGTCACTGGTGATAACCCAATCCTTACCGACAGGAATACGCAGCATGATTACCCCCTGAAATGCTTGGTTTGTTGTTCGTGGATGGTCTGGCATGCCACGCAACGGGTCACACCGGCAAAGGCTGCACGGCGTGCTGCGGGGATAGCTTGGTCACACTCTTCACAAATTGACGCTGACACCCCGCCCTTGATGCGCGCAGCATTAACTTGTGCGGCGAGAGTTTCCTGCTGGCGCTGCTGCACCAAGTCCATTAAATCCGGCATCGTTATTGCTCCGATTCACTGTTCAGTTGATTGAGTACCTGTTGAGCTAATTCTGCGATGCGATGTGACTCTTTCATCAGCTCGCTAAGACTGGTAATGGTTTTAAGAAAAACACCGCGCTTTACCGACAGATTAATAAGGTCAGCAACCAGCTTTAACTCATTCGAGTAGATAGCTCGGGTCGGGTAATATTTTTCTTTTGTCTCTTTATCTATTTTTACTTCGGCCAGAATAAAATCGCCCTCTTCCATTTTCACGATGGCGAATACGTTATTAATTTCCACATACTCCCGCTCAACCATGCTTCAACTCCTGCTTGTGCGCCCGTCCTTCATGGTCAAACTTCTCCGACTCCTGACGCAACAGCTCGATGATCTCCACACATGAGAGATGATTAACCGCCGCATGAGTCGCCAAACGGTCAAGGTGGGAGGAGAAACTAACGGCCGCATCTGCCTTTGCTTCCGTACGAGCGCTGTTCAGCATGAAGTTATGCAAATCCGCATCAGCCTTATTTCTCATTTCTTGGCCAACGGTTTTATACATGTGCATAGAGAACTCCAGATAAAAGGATGCCCGACGCAATCAAGCGCCTTTAAATTTAAAGCGAGTTAATTAATGAAAATACGCTTCAGGTTTAACCGACGTTAATATGGTCGGTGCATATTCGAATAAATTAAACAGCTCACGCAGCGCCCTGAATAGCTCCTCGCGCCATTTACAAGACTCATCATCAATACGCCAGTACGGCTGATTAAACTCGACCTCAGTTAGCCCGGCATGCAGGAATAAAGTGCGGCGTTGGCTTATGGTTAATCGGCCAATGAATCCAGATTTACTGATACCGTGCTTACGATAAGTAGCGAAAGCGCTGCGAAGTTCATCAATGGCGCACACAAGACGCTCGCGCTCGCTGTCATTCATTTCCTCTAATCGCATAACAGCATGCCGCTGTTTTAACTGCGCATGGAAACAAATGGTCAATCGCTCACGCTCCATCATCTGATTATAAAAATCGCAGGTGCTTCTCCAGCGAGGGGCAGCGAGGCGCTCCCCAACCAAAGCACGCAGCCCGGCGGGCTGGTTGCGAACAATACCAGCGGTGATAGCTGTCATTTTGAAAAACCCCGCATTGCTGATTTGATAGAGGAGATCCAGCGGCTGGCTGGGCGGGTACGGATGATGATACCTTTCCGCCCCTTACCGTGGGTGATGGTGATGTCGATCTTGTACGCCGTCTGGTGGTTCCACAGCAGCGGAGCAATGGAGATAGGTTGTTGCATGCTCTTACCCCCTGTTTTGCTGAAATCAAGACAATGGCTCACCGAGTCCTAGCCACAGAAGCCACCCATCACGAATTTCTTTCGGGCGACACTCATAGGCCAGTTTCAGACCTGCATTCCATGCGGGGAGATAAACCCATTGCTCCGCGCGTGCTGTAGGAGTCTCCGGATTCCTCATCTCAATCGTTGGTAACTTGCCTTTATCGATCATCCCCCTCACTGCATCAGGGGTTTTTCCAATAACTTTGGCAAATTCCTGATATGGCAATGCGTCCGACAAACTTACGATTTGTTTGCTCATCTGCTAATCTCCTATCGAGATCTAACCAATTGTCTATAGTAGCTTCTGAAGGCTTACAGTTGGTTAGATGATTACTGAAAGATGTTTTATTTGTTCTAGATATTAGAGGATGTTGAAAACATGTCAAGCATGATAGGCGAAAAGCTGGCTCTAGTCAGGGAGTCCGAGAGGATCAATCGAAAGCAATTTGCTGAAATTACAGAGGTTCCTTATAGCTCGCTTACCTACTACGAAAGCGGGCGCTCAACACCACCAACAGACATAACGATGAAAATATTTAGCCATCCACGTTTTCAGAAATACGCACTTTGGTTTTTTACTGACCAGATAGCACCAGAATCCGGGCAAATAGCACCGGCACTCGCACACTTTGGGCAAGATGTAACAACCTCACAGCACTCAGGCCAAAAGATTGGTTAAGCATTCACCTAAGTTATTTATTTAACACTTTTGGGGTAAGGGCTTGCTACATACCTGAAAGTAAAATCTTCCTTGGAGGGCTTCGCGATGGCGATTAAGAAGCTCGAAGATGGTCGATATGAAGTGGACATTAGGCCGAACGGGCGCAACGGAAAGCGCATCCGTCGGAAATTTGATAGGAAACATGAAGCACAAGCTTTTGAGAAGTACATAACCGTCAGCTATCACGACAAAGAATGGCTCTCAAAACCTACGGATAAAAGGTCATTATCTGAGCTGGTTAAATTGTGGTGGAAGTACCATGGCAAGAACAATGACCACGGGCAGTCCTACCTAAGAAAACTGGAGCGCATTACGCGAATGATGGACAACCCAGCCGCATTTCAGATTGATAAATCTCGTATTACAGCTTATCGATCGGCGCGGCTAGCCGAAGGCATCAAAGCATCCAGCATTAATCGCGAAATGACCGCGATAAGTGGGATGTTTACCGACCTTGTCGACTCGGGGCTTTACTGTGGTGAGCATCCGATTCGTGGCAGCGGCAAGCTCAAAGAAGCCAATACGGAAATGACTTATCTTGACCGTGATGAGATAAGCGCATTGCTACTGGCGTTAGATGGTGATAACCGCCGGGTGGCCATTTTGTGTCTTAGTACTGGCGCACGTTGGGGTGAGGCCATGAAACTCAAAGCTGAGCATGTCATTCACAACCGCGTGACCTTTGTGCAAACGAAAAACGGTAAACGGCGCAGCGTCCCCATTTCTCAGGAAGTCTCCGACGAGATCGTATCCCATAAGTCTGGGCTCTTGTTTCCTCAAGCCTCCTACAGCAGTTTCAGAGATATCCTTAAGGCGACCAAACCTAACCTACCCCATGGGCAAGCATCCCATTCGTTACGCCATACATTCGCAACTCATTTCATGATGAACGGGGGCAATATCATCACGCTCCAACGGATACTTGGCCATGCTCGAATTGAACAGACAATGAGCTACGCTCACTTTGCACCTGATTTTCTACAGGATGCAATTTCCTATAATCCGCTAGGAGGCAAAATCCATGTTTAGCGTCCACATCGCGTCCACGCATAGATAGTTTCCTGAGGGTTATAGTTGTCTCTAGTGCAACTTAACCATCTGTTTTATATAGACCGTACTGATATTCAAGGCAAGAAAAAGGCCGCCGAAGCGGCCTTTCCATTAGCGGGTAGGTTAACTGTAAGCGTTGAGCGTGCGCTGGCACAGAGCGGAGCGTACGCAGTCCTGTTTTTCAAAGCGGATAACGCCGATCATCTCGTCCTCTTCGAAGCGCTCCAGGGCATCGCTGAGGCCGGATTTTACGCCGCGTGGCAGGTCGCACTGGGTCACGTCGCCGTTAACGATAACCGTCACGTTTTCCCCCAGGCGGGTCAGGAACATTTTCATCTGGCTGGCGGTCACGTTCTGGGCTTCATCCAGGATAACGACCGCATTTTCGAAGGTGCGCCCGCGCATATAAGCGAACGGCGCAATCTCTACCTTGCCGATTTCCGGGCGCAGGCAGTACTGCATAAAGGAAGATCCTAAACGGCGCACCAGAATGTCATACACCGGGCGGAAATAAGGCGCGAATTTCTCGGCGATATCCCCCGGTAAGAAACCGAGGTCCTCATCCGCCTGCAAAACAGGACGGGTAACGATAATCCGATCCACCTCTTTATGGATCAGCGCCTCCGCCGCCTTGGCGGCGCTGATAAATGTTTTGCCACAGCCGGCTTCGCCGGTGGCGAAGATCAGCTGCTTATTCTCTATGGCTGATAAGTAATGACCCTGAGCTTCGGTTCTAGCCTCGATGGGTGAGCTATCGCGCTTGTCTCGCGCCATGCCGATAGACTCGACTCCCCCCATTTGCACCAGCGAGGTCACAGACTCTTCTTCCAGCTGGCGATGACTACGAGCGTCACGACGAATAACGCGTTTCGCTTCACGACGTGCTTTGATCACTGCTTTCTGTCTACCCATAGTGGCACCTTACAGTTTGTTTCACCTACCGCAACGGCCAGGCCGCGCGATTATGTTTCACACACGTATTAGGTTTTGGCCTCCTCCGAGCCAATAAGAGCCAAGGGACAAAGTGAATCGACGGCAACGCTTAAGCGCCGTGTCTTCACGGGACAACGCGGACTGCATCAATAAACGTGGAGTAAAAAGTGATGAGATTCGGTAGCGATAAGGGGGCGGAGTTGCCGGTAAAAGAGAGTCGGAGAGAGAACCCTCGTTACAACGAGAAATCAGGGGAGATGTGTTATTTTTTCTTTCCAGCCCAACCAAGGACTTTACCATTAGCGATCCCCGCAGTGATATTTACAGCTTCAAGCTGTGCACCGTGTGAAAACTACCGCCAGATGATTACAGTATAATGACATTCAATCCCACAGCGTTACTAAAATGTAAAAAAATTTAATGTCCTTTGTTTTCAGTTAACACAAAAACACTATATCACGCCCAAGACATCATTCCATAGAAAATTATAATCAATAAATATCAATTAATTACAATTAAAATCCGCGAATGACACTTTGGTTTCCCGATTAAATTTTGCGCAATCAAAAGCAGCAGAGATGGGTGTTTTTTTATCTGCTGGCAAAGCATTGAATTGCGTTTCATCGTTAACTGCCCCCCTGCAGCGGGTAAGAGAAACGTAAAACGAGGCGGAAGATCCCGCCTCGTTATTCCGGCTTCAGGCCTTGAGCAGGCCGCTGGCCAGATAATCGCCGCCCTCTTTCACGCCCGGCAATACGAAGAAATACCCGCCGCCAATCGGCTTGATGTATTCCTCCAGCGCTTCGCCGTTCAGCCTTTTTTGCACCGTCAGGAAGCCTTTCTCCAGATCGGCCTGATAGCAGACGAACAGCAGCCCCATTTCCAGCTGGCCGGCATTGGAGACGCCTAGGGAATAGCTGTAGCCGCGCCGCAGCATCAGGTTGCTTTGGCTTTCCGGCGTGCGAGGATTAGCCAGCCGGATGTGCGCATCCATCGGGATCACCTTGCCGTCGGGATCGTTCGCGTAGTCCGGCTCGTCATGTTCACGCTTCATGCCCAGCGGCGCCCCGCTGTGCTTCTCGCGGCCGAAGATGGTTTCCTGCTCCTGCAGCGGCGTGCGATCCCAAAACTCGACGCGAAAACGAATAATGCGCGCCGCCTGATAGCTGCCGCCCGCCGTCCACGCCGGCTCACCGACGTTGTCGCCGACCCACACCACCTTATCCATCAGCGGTTTGTCGTCGGTTTTCGGGTTCGCAGTGCCGTCTTTGAAACCCAACAGATTGATCGGCGTCTCTTTGCCTTTGCTGCGCGCCGCGTGCGCAGAGATGAACCCCTCCCGCTTCCAGCGCACGCTGAGCAGATCCGGCGAATGCTTAATGATGTCGCGCAGCGCGTGAATCACCGTTTCGTTGGTGTTGGCGCAGATCTGCAGCAGCAGGTCGCCGTGGCAAAGCGCGGCGTCCAACGCATCGTTGGGGAAGCGGGTCATTTTCTGCAACCGCAGCGGTTTTTGCGCCTGCAGACCAAAGCGTTCATCGAACAGCGATGCGCCGACCGAGACGGTGATGGTCAGGTTGTCCGGGTAAATCTCCGGCCCCATGATGCCGGAATCGAGCGGCGGCAGTTTGGCGTCCACCTCCGGCGCCTTGCCGCCGTGAGTCAGGAAGGCGATGCGCTCGGTCAACAGCCGGAACAGGCGCTCCAGCCCCGCTTTGTCGGTCGCCAGCACATCGAACGCCACCAGCATCATCGCCGCCTGTTGCGGCGTCAGCACCCCAGCCTGATGGCGGCCATAAAACGGCTGTTTCTGCCAGCGCTCATCCTGCGGCGTCGCCAACGGCTCCGCCGCGTTACCCGCCGCCTGCGCCAGGCGGCTGCCGCCCAGCGCCAGCGCGCCCAGCCCCAGCCCTTGCAGCAAACGGCGGCGCGAAGGCGATGCCGCCCCCTGCGATTGCGGATGCGGCCCGTTATTCGGGCCTGCCTTGTTGCTCATAACCGTATGCCTCAGTCCAGACCCAATACGCCGCGCAGCTGGGAAAGATCTTCCGCCAGCGTGGTGATCGGCCCTTTCAACGCATTGCGATCGGCATCGGTCAGCTTCTCATAGGACTCATAACCCTCTTTGGTTTGGTACTTCGCCAAAATGGTGTCCACGGTTTTGAAGTTGGCGTCGATTTTGTCCAGCAGCGGCTTATTGGCCTTAACCAGCAGCGGGCGCAGCAGATTGACTATCTTTTGCGCGCCGTCGACGTTGGCCTGGAAGTCCCACAAATCGGTGCGGCTGTAACGGTCTTCTTCACCGCTGATCTTGCTGGCCGCCACCTCTTCGATCAGCCCGGCTGCGCCGCCCACCACCTTGCTCGGCGGGAAGGTCAGTTCACTCACGCGTTTTTGCAGCTCAACGGTGTCGTGATACAGACGATCGGCATATTGGCCCATGTCTTTGGTGGAGTTGTCGGCAAATAGCGCCTTCTCCAGACGGTGGAAGCCGGTGAAGTTCGGGTCCGCCGCTTTCTTCTCGTAGTCGTCTTCACGGGCGTCGATGCTGCCGTCCAGATCGGAGAACAGCTCGGCGATCGGCTCAATGCGCTCATAGTGCTGGCGGGTCGGCGCATACAGCTTGCGCGCCTGCTCCACGTTGCCGGCCTTCACCGCGTCGGTAAACAGCTTGGTCTGTTTCACCAACCCATCGACTTCTTTGGTGACGTAAACCTTGTATTCGGCAATCGGGCCGACCAGGTCCAGCGCGTTCGGCTTGCCGTCGGTGGCGCCGTTGGCCGCGGCGGTGACAGTCAGTTTGCCTTTCGGATTGCTCAGCAGCCCGCAGGTCATGTCATATTCGCCCGCTTCCAGCGTGGCGGTCATTTTCTGGGTAAAGCCCGGCGCGATGTTCTCGCGCTCTTCTACCACCATCACCCCTTTCAGGATTTCCCATTCGACGTTTTTCTGGCTGGTGTTGTGCACCACAAACTGCGTCTTGCCGGCCGGGACCGTCAGTTGCATCGGTTCGCACTGCTTGTCGTTGACCGTGACCTTGACCTGCGGCACGTCCGCCGCCAAGGCG
Organism: Serratia sp. CY76391; assembly: GCF_052166695.1. Classification (NCBI taxonomy): domain Bacteria; kingdom Pseudomonadati; phylum Pseudomonadota; class Gammaproteobacteria; order Enterobacterales; family Yersiniaceae; genus Serratia; species Serratia sp. CY76391. The sequence goes on along the minus strand of NZ_JBJNOJ010000005.1, from coordinate 100,612 downwards.
TCGATGCTCAGCGCAAACGCCGGGATAGCCAGTAATGCTGCGTGCAACACCTTGCGGCGAAATAACGGAGTAGACATACGAGATTCCCTATTAAACATTAATGATTGATTTTACGTTGCGCCGGGGCCGCTGCCGGCTCCGCGCGCTGCGGCAGGAAAAAGAAAATCAGCGCCGGGATCAGATACAGGAAGTAGACCGCCACTTCGCTGACCGTCGGTGCTTCCTGGTAACCGAGAATGCCTTCCAGCAGGGTGCCGAACAGCGAATGGGTCGACAGGGTGTTGCTGAAATCGAAGGCGATGTCCTGGAAGTGGTTCCACAGACCGGCTTCGTGGAAGGCGCGGATCGCCCCGGCGGCCAGGCCGGCGGCGACGAACAGAATGAACAGGCTGGTCCATTTGAAGAATTTGGCCAGGTGCAGCTTCACCCCGCCCCAGTAAATCATCATGCCCAGCACGATGGCAGCCACCAGGCCGAGCACCGCGCCGATCGGCGCCGCGGCGCCCACGTCTTGCTGGAACGCCGCCAGCAGGAAGAACACCGACTCCAGCCCTTCGCGCGCCACGGCGAAGAACACCATCGCCACCAGCGCCCACCCCTGCCCTTTACCGGCGCTGAGCGCCTGATCGATAGCCCCTTCCAGATGCACCTTGACCGATTTGGACACCTTACGCATCCAGAACACCATATAGGTGAGGATCAGCACCGCCACCGCCGCCACGATGCCCTCGAACATCTCTTGCTGTTTCTGCGGGAACTCGCCGGTGGTCTCATTGATGAAGATGCCGAGCGCCAGACACAGCGCCGCGGCGACAATCACGCCGATCCACACCGCGCCCAGCCATTGGCTGCGCTGCGTGCGCTTCAGGTAGCTGGCGATCAGGCTGACGATCAGCGCGGCCTCCAGCCCCTCACGGAACATGATAAGAAAGGGAACGAACATAACTAATCACCCCTGAAAAGACCGCGGCGGCAGAGAAAACCGGCTCGAAATGAGCCGCGGCGAGTATGTAAAGAAACGTAAAATACAACGAGAGTGATTATCATTCTGGCAAAAAGAAATACAAGAGGCACAAGCGTGATTTTTTCTAATCAAATGTCGCCAGGTGTTACAGCCGAATGACGGGCAAACAGGCAAAAAGAAGGGGCGCTCTGCGCGCCCCTTGCCGACTGACATCAAACGGCGTTATACCGTTTTGTATTCGGCTTCCGCCTGATCGAAACGTTCGGTCATGGTTGAGGATGGCTGGCGGCCCATCAGGCTCACCACCACAATGGCCAGGCAACCCAGGATGAAGCCAGGGATGATTTCGTACAGGCCCAGCCATTCGTACTGTTTCCAGACGATCACCGTCACCGCACCGACCAGCATGCCGGCCAGCGCGCCGTTGCGGGTCATGCGCGACCACATTACCGAGATCAGCACAACCGGGCCGAAGGCGGCACCGAAACCGGCCCAGGCATAACTCACCAGGCCCAGCACGCGGTTCTCCGGGTTGGCCGCCAAGGCGATGGCGATCAACGCCACTACCAGCACCATCACGCGGCCGACCCACACCAGCTCACGCTGGCTGGCGCCCTTGCGCAGGAACGCCTTGTACAGGTCTTCGGTGATCGCGCTGGAGCACACCAGCAGCTGGCAGCTCAGGGTGCTCATGACCGCCGCCAGAATCGCCGACAGCAGCACGCCCGCCACCCATGGGTTGAACAGCAGCATCGCCAGTTCGATGAACACGCGTTCGCCGTTCTGCGACACGTTACCGGCCTGATCCGGGTTATTGGCGAAGTAAGCGATACCGAAGAAACCGACGGCGATGGTCCCGGCCAGGCACAGGATCATCCAGGTCATGCTGATGCGGCGCGCGCTGCGGATGGTGCGGTGAGAATCCGCTGCCATGAAACGCGCCAGGATGTGCGGCTGGCCGAAGTAGCCCAGGCCCCACCCCAGCAGCGACAGGATGGCGACGAAGTTCAGCCCTTTCAGCATGTCGAGGTTGGCCGGGTTCTTCGCCTGGATCACCAGCATCGAGGTATCGATGCCGCCGACGGCGAAGATCACGATCACCGGCGTCAGGATCAGCGCGAAAATCATCAGGCTGGCCTGTACGGTGTCGGTCCAGCTCACCGCCAGGAAACCGCCGATAAAGGTATACAGGATGGTCGCCGCGGCGCCGGCCCACAGGGCGGTTTCGTAGCTCATGCCGAAGGTGCTTTCGAACAGGCGCGCGCCGGCCACGATGCCGGAGGCGCAGTAAATGGTGAAGAACACCAGAATGACGATGGCCGAGATCACCCGCAGCAGCTTGCTGTTGTCTTCAAAACGGCTGGTGAAATAGTCCGGCAGCGTCAGGGCGTTATTGTTGGCTTCGGTATGCACGCGCAGCCTTCCTGCCACCAGCTTCCAGTTCAGGTAAGCGCCGATGGTCAGGCCGATGGCGATCCAGCTTTCAGAGATGCCGGAGAGGAAGATGGCGCCCGGCAGGCCCATCAGCAACCAGCCACTCATGTCGGAAGCGCCGGCGGACAGCGCGGTCACCACGCTGCCCAAACTGCGGCCGCCGAGAATATAGTCATCAAAGTTATTGGTTGCCCGGTAGGCAAGCAGGCCGATCAGCACCATCCCGAAAATGTACACCAGGAAGGTCACCAGCATAGGTGTGCTCATTGTCATTTAATTCTCCACTTTCATTATTATTCGCGTTTCGCTCCGGCCAAGCCGGCGCCGGTAAACCCACGCGCAATGCATTTCACTGGCCGCCGCGCCGGAACGTGGCGCAGCCTGCGAGCGAGTGCAGGTAAAATAGTTTCTGCCCGTAATTGTTGACCGTCGGTTATCCTAGATGAGCCTTTCATCAACCAACAAGATATTTAACAACAAAGTTACACAAAGTTTACCCTGCGTCACATTTACCGGGCCCAAAGGTTGCACTCACGACAAGCAAAATGAGTTGCACCTTGTCATTACCCTTATATACCGCAGGGTAAAGCGCCTGCGGCGTAATAAACCCCGCCGCATTCGCTCAATAACGCAACATTCATGCCAACTGCCCGTGTTAAAAAATCGATGAAACTCACACTTCGCTCATCAGCCTGATTTAACAAGGTTGCACAAAGTTGCAACATGCAGGATATTGTCTGCATTCTTAACCCACACATCTCACGAACCTATCCCAACAGGCTTTCCGGCCTGCTGTTTGTCTAGCCTGATGGGATAGGTTCTAAACACAGGAGTTGGACAGGCATGGGCACTACCACAATGGGCGTGAAACTCGACGAGGCAACACGCGACCGGATCAAGAGCGCCGCGCAGCGCATCGATCGCACGCCGCACTGGCTCATCAAGCAGGCCATCTTTAATTACCTCGAGCGCCTCGAGAGCGGTACCGATATCCCTGAAATTCCAGCGCTGGCCGCAGCGGGCCAGCCTGAAGCGGACGACATTATGCCGCAAGCGCAGGAAGAGTCACACCAGCCATTCCTCGATTTCGCCGAACAAATTCTGCCGCAGTCGGTGACCCGCGCCGCTATCACCGCCGCCTATCGCCGCCCGGAGACCGAAGCGGTGCCGATGTTGCTCGAACAGGCGCGATTACCCGCCGATCTTGCACAGGCCACTCACAAAATGGCCTATGGCATCGCCGAGAAGCTGCGTAACCAAAAAAGTGCAAACGGCCGCGCCGGCATGGTGCAAGGCCTGCTGCAAGAGTTCTCCCTCTCCTCGCAGGAGGGCGTGGCGCTGATGTGCCTGGCGGAAGCGCTGCTGCGCATTCCGGACAAACCGACCCGCGACGCCCTGATCCGCGACAAGATCAGCAACGGCAACTGGCATTCGCACCTGGGGCGCAGCCCGTCGCTGTTCGTCAACGCCGCGACCTGGGGCCTGCTGTTTACCGGCAAGCTGGTGTCCACGCATAACGAAGCCAATCTGTCCCGCTCGCTGAACCGCATTATCAGCAAGAGCGGCGAACCGCTGATCCGCAAAGGCGTGGACATGGCGATGCGCCTGATGGGCGAACAGTTCGTGACCGGCGAAACCATCGCCGAAGCGCTGGCCAACGCGCGCAAGCTGGAAGAAAAAGGCTTCCGCTACTCCTACGACATGCTGGGCGAAGCCGCCCTGACCGAAGCCGACGCCCAGGCCTACCTGGTTTCCTATCAGCAGGCTATCCACGCCATCGGCAAAGCCTCCAACGGCCGCGGCATCTATGAAGGCCCCGGCATCTCCATCAAGCTGTCCGCCCTGCATCCGCGCTACAGCCGCGCGCAGTACGAACGCGTCATGGAAGAGCTTTACCCGCGCCTGCTGTCGCTGACCCTGCAGGCACGCCAGTACGATATCGGCATCAATATCGACGCCGAAGAAGCCGACCGCCTGGAGATCTCGCTCGATCTGCTGGAGAAACTGTGCTTCGAGCCGCAGTTGGCCGGCTGGAACGGCATCGGCTTCGTGATCCAGGCCTATCAGAAACGCTGTCCGTTCGCCATCGACGCGGTGATCGACATGGCGCAACGCAGCCGCCGCCGCCTGATGATCCGTCTGGTGAAAGGCGCCTACTGGGACAGCGAAATCAAACGCGCCCAGATGGACGGCCTGGAAGGCTACCCGGTTTACACCCGCAAGGTGTACACCGACGTTTCCTACCTGGCCTGCGCCCGCAAGCTGCTGTCGGTGCCGAACCTGATCTATCCGCAGTTCGCGACCCACAACGCCCATACGCTGAGCGCCATCTATCACCTGGCCGGCAACAACTACTACCCTGGCCAGTATGAATTCCAGTGCCTGCACGGCATGGGTGAGCCGCTGTACGAGCAGGTGGTGGGTAAAGTGGCCGACGGCAAACTGAACCGCCCTTGCCGCATCTACGCGCCGGTCGGCACCCATGAAACCCTGCTGGCTTACCTGGTGCGTCGCCTGCTGGAAAACGGCGCCAACACCTCGTTCGTCAACCGCATCGCCGACGCCACCCTGCCGCTCGACGAGCTGGTGGCCGATCCGGTCAGCGCCGTGGAAACGCTGGCGGCCAGCGAAGGTCAAATTGGCCTGCCGCATCCGCGCATCCCGCTGCCGCGCGAGCTGTACGGCGAGAAACGCGTTAACTCCAGCGGTCTGGATCTGTCCAACGAACAGCGTCTGGCCTCGCTCTCCAGCGCCCTGCTCACCAGCGCCAGCCATCCGTGGCGCGCGGAACCTATCATCGATGCCGAATTGGATCAGGGCGTGGAGCAGCCGGTGATCAACCCGGCCGAGCCGGGCGATGTGGTCGGCTACGTGCGTGAAGCCACCGAAGGCGAAGTCAGCCGCGCGCTCGACGCCGCCGCGGCCGCCGGCCCAATTTGGTTCGCTACGCCGCCAACGGAACGCGCCGCGATCCTCGAACGCGCCGCCGAACTGATGGAAAGCCAGCTGCAAAGCCTGCTGGGCATTCTGGTGCGCGAAGCGGGTAAAACCTTCAACAACGCCATCGCCGAAGTGCGTGAAGCGGTCGACTTCCTGCACTACTACGCCGGCCAGGTGCGCGACGACTTCGCCAACGACAGCCACCGCCCGCTGGGCCCGGTGGTTTGCATCAGCCCGTGGAACTTCCCGCTGGCGATCTTCACCGGCCAAATCGCCGCCGCGCTGGCGGCGGGCAACAGCGTGCTGGCCAAACCGGCCGAGCAAACGCCGCTGGTGGCCGCGCAGGCGGTGCGCATCCTGCTGGAAGCCGGCATTCCGCAAGGCGTGCTGCAGCTGCTGCCGGGCCAGGGTGAAACCGTCGGCTCGACGCTGGTCAACGACGCCCGCGTCCGCGGCGTGATGTTCACCGGCTCCACCGACGTCGCCGGCATTCTGCAGCGCAGCATCGCCGGTCGTCTCGATCCGCAAGGCCGTCCGACGCCGCTGATCGCCGAAACCGGCGGCCTGAACGCCATGATCGTCGACTCTTCCGCTCTGACCGAGCAGGTGGTGACCGACGTGGTAGCCTCCGCCTTCGACAGCGCCGGCCAGCGCTGCTCCGCGCTGCGTATCCTGTGCATTCAGGAAGACGTGGCCGAGCACACGCTGCAAATGCTGCGCGGCGCGATGGCCGAATGCCGCATGGGCAACCCGGAGCGCCTGTCTACCGACGTGGGCCCGGTGATCGACGCCGAAGCCAAAACCGGCATCGAGCGCCACATCCAGGCGATGCGCGCCAAAGGCCGCAAGGTGTACCAGGCCGCCAAAAGCAGCGCGCAGGATGAAAAAGAGTGGGCGCGCGGCACCTTCATCAAGCCGACGCTGATCGAACTTGACAGCTTCGACGAGCTGCAAAAAGAGATCTTCGGCCCGGTGCTGCACGTGGTTCGCTTCCAGCGCAACAATCTGGACGCGCTGGTCGATCAGATCAACGCCGCCGGTTATGGCCTGACGCTGGGCATCCACACCCGCATTGATGAAACCATCGCCCGGGTGACCGAACGCGCCAAGGTCGGCAACCTGTACGTCAACCGCAACATGGTCGGCGCAGTGGTCGGCGTGCAGCCGTTCGGCGGCGAAGGCCTGTCGGGCACCGGCCCGAAAGCCGGCGGCCCGCTGTACCTGTACCGTCTGCTGGCCAACCGTCCGGAGGACGCGCTGCAACGTACGCTGCACCGCCAGGACGAAGAGCGCCCGATGGAAGCCACCGCGCGGCCGCAGCTGTTGGGTGCGCTGCAATCGCTGGAGAAATGGGCGGTCACCAGCCAGCACGGCGAACTGGCGGCATTGGCGCAACGCTATGCGGAACTGGGCCAGGGCGGCACCGTACGTCCGCTGCCGGGCCCGACCGGCGAGCGCAATACCTATGCCCTGCTGCCGCGTGAACGCGTGCTGTGCCTGGCGGATAACGAAGCCGACGTGCTGATCCAGCTGGCCGCCGTGCTGGCGGTTGGCAGCTGTGCGCTGTGGCCGGAAGCGGAACTGCAGCGCAATCTGTTCCGCCGCTTGCCGAACGATGTGCAGGCGCGCATCGCCTTCAGCAAAGACTGGCAGCAGGACAAGGTCGAGTTCGACGCCGCCATCTACCACGGCGATGCCGACCAGCTGCGCACCCTGTGCGAGCAGATCGCGCAGCGCGGCGGCGCCATCGTCTCGGTGCAGGGCTTCGCTCACGGTGAAACCAACATTTTGTTGGAACGCCTGCTGATCGAACGTTCGCTGAGCGTCAACACCGCCGCCGCCGGCGGTAACGCCAGCCTGATGACCATCGGTTAATGCATCCTCAAGGCGGCAATACATTGCCGCCTGATTTGCTCACCGCTACGCAAACCCTGCACTTGTGCAGGGTTTTTTATTGTCCGCAGCCGATCAGCCGTTAGCGTATTAATCTTCTTGCCTGAGAGTGTGTATGGTGTGTAGATTAATGACAATAACATCGTGAAGAGTTCAGAACTGATTGCGCTGCTGGAAAGCCACGGTTGGGTATTGCGGCGGGTAAAAGGCAGCCACCATCAATTCAAACATCCCGATTTTGCGCTGATCATCACCGTGCCGCACCCAAAGAAAGATCTCAAGCTGGGCACGCTGCGGCAGATACTTAAAGACGCGGGGTTAAGTGCGCTTCACATCGCCACGCGTTAACAGGAGAGACCATGTTTTATCCCGCTTATATCCATACAGAATCAAACGGCAGCGCCAGCGGTTTCTTTCCCGACGTCCCTGGCTGCTACTTCGCCGGCACCAGCCTGGACGACGCTTTTGCCGATGCCCAAAGCGCACTGGATGCGCACTTTGAGTTGTTGAGCGAAGACAATCAACCGCTACCGCGCCCGCATGCCGTCGCAGCCCATCTTGCCAAAGGTGCGGGATCCTTCGAGGGAGGACAATGGCTATTGGTCGCTATCAATATGGATAAATTTGACGGCCGAGCCGAACGGATTAACATCACGTTGCCCCATCGCCTGTTAAGTCGCATTGACTCTCTGGTTCGGCAACATCCGGGATACGGCAGCCGCAGCGGATTTCTCGCTGCCGCCGCGCGCAATGAATTGTTGAAAGCGGAGTGAATGCAGTCGGGGGAAACGCCCCCGACGCCTTATTGATTCCGGAACTTGTCGAGGAATTGCTGGGTGCGCTGATGCTGCGGATTGGCGAACAGCGCTTTGGCCGGGCCCTGTTCGACGATGCGGCCGTGATCCATAAAGATAACCCGATCGGCCACGTCGCGAGCGAAGCTCATTTCATGGGTGACGATCACCATGGTACGTTTCTCTTCCGCCAGTGAACGCATGGTATTGAGCACTTCTCCCACCAGCTCGGGATCGAGCGCCGACGTCGGCTCGTCGAACAAAATCACCTCCGGCTGCATCGCCAGCGCGCGCGCGATCGCCACCCGCTGCTGCTGCCCGCCGGACAGCCGACGCGGATAAGCCGCCTCTTTGCCGCTCAGCCCCACCTTGGCCAGCAACGCGCGAGCGCGCTGTTCGGCGCTGGCTTTCGCCTCGCCTTTAACGATAACCGGCCCTTCGATGATGTTTTCGAGCACCGAACGGTGCGGAAACAGGTTGAAGTTCTGGAACACGAAACCGACCTGCTGGCGCAGCGCACGCACCTGATTTTTCTGTTTGCTCAACGGCTTGCTGCCGTCGATCAGGATATCGCCGACGCGAATGGTGCCGGAATCCGGCTCCTCCAGCAGGTTGATGCAGCGCAACAAGGTGGTTTTCCCTGAGCCGCTCGGGCCGATGATCGCCACCACTTCACCGGCGTCCACCGCCAGATCGATCCCATGCAGCACCGTCTGACCTTTGAACTGCTTGGTCAATTGCTTAACTTCAATGGCACTCATGCGTTACTCCTGATCCTGGCGATTAACGTGGGCTTCCAGACGGTTTTGCAGTGCGGAAAGCAGGGTCGCCATCACCCAGTAAATCAGCGATGCCGCCAGGTACATGGTGAACACTTCCAGCGTGCGCGAGGTGATGAGCTGCGCCTGGCGGAACAGTTCCGGCACCTGAATGGTGGCGGCCAGCGAGGTGTCCTTCACCAGGCCGATAAAACTGTTGCCCAGCGGCGGCAAGGCGGTGCGCGCCGCCTGCGGCAGGATCACCCGGCGCAGGGTTTGCCAACGGGTCATGCCGATGCTGGCGGCGGCTTCCCACTGCCCTTTGTCGATCGACGAAATCGCCGCGCGCAGCGTTTCTGAGGTGTAGGCGGCGGTATTGAGCGACAGGCCAATCAGCGCCGCCGGGAAAGGATCGAATTCAACGCCGAACTGCGGCAGACCGTAATAGATCATAAACAGCTGGGCGATCAGCGGCGTGCCGCGGAACAGCGATACGTAAATGCGCGACAGCCATGACAGCGGCCAAAGCGGCGAAAGGCGCATCAGCGCCAGCAGAAACCCCAGCAACAGGCCGAACGCCATACCGCCCAGGCTAAGCTGCAGCGTCAGTATGGCGCCCTTCAATAAAAATGGCGCTGAATCCAGCGCCAGTTGAATACTTTCGTGCATTATTTAGTTACGTCCGCGCCAAACCATTTTTCGGAGATCTTCGCCAGCGTGCCGTCTTTTTGCATCTCGGCGATCGCCTGGTCAATCGCGGCCAGCAGCTCTGGGTTATTCTTGCGCAGCGCCACGCCGGACTCCTGGCGGGAAAAGGCCGGGCCGGCCACCGCCAGCGTATCGCCGGTTTTTTTCACCAGATCCAGCGCCGCCAAGCGATCCACCAGAATGGCGTTGATGCGGCCGACGCGCAGATCCTGATACTTGGTCGGGTCGTCGTCGTAGGTGCGCACGTCCACGCCCTGCACATTCTCGCGCAGCCATTGCTCATAGTTGGTACCCAGGCCAACGCCGACCTTTTTGCCCTTCAGGTCATCCGGCTTGGTAATGGTGCCTTCGTTGCCTTTTTTCACCAGCGCCTGAATGCCGGAAACGGTGTAAGGGGTGGAGAAATCATATTTCTTCTTGCGCTCATCGGAGATTGTCACCTGGTTGATCACCACGTCGATGCGTTTTGACTCCAGCGACGCCAGCATGCCGTCCCACTTGGTCGGGTTCAGCTTGGCTTTCACGCCCAGATGTTGCGCCAGCGCGTTGGCGAAATCCACTTCGAAACCGGTCAATTTGCCGTCTTCACCCTGGAAGCTGAACGGCGGATAGGTGCCTTCCAGCCCAACGATCAGCGTGCCGCGCTGTTTCACCTGCTGCAGCAGGTTATCGGCGGCGTAGGTTTGCGTCGTCACACCGGCGGCCAACGCAATACCCACCACGCCCAACAACCATTGACGACGAACTTTCGCAAACATCATAAACACCCCTGTATGTTGTTTATCTTTTTTGATATCAGCACTTTAACAGTGCAACCGCCCGCATAAAGGAATATAACCTTATAAATATAGTTCAAAATGGAATAACACGCGGTGTTTACACCTGCGGATGGTAGGCGAACAGCGCCGGCGCACCGCCGGTGTGAACGAACAGGATGGGACCTTCGTCGCGGAAACGCCGCTGGGCGATGCCGTCGATCAAACCGGCCATCGCCTTGCCGGTGTATACCGGATCCAGCAACACGCCCTCTTGCTGCGCCAACAGCTGCACCGCCGCCATGCCTTCTTCATTCGGCATGCCGTACTGCGGCGCGAAGTAATCGTCCCACAGCGCGATCGGCGCCAGTTCGTCAATATTCAGCGAACAGGCCAGGGCCTTTTGGATCTGCTCAACCTTCGGCAGCTGATCGATCACGGTGCGCGAAACCGTCACGCCGATCAGCTCGGTTTCCGGCAACAGCTGCTGCAGCCCCACCGCCAGCCCGGCGTGGGTACCGGCGCTGCCGGAGGCCACCACCACCGAACTGAACGCCACGTTGCTGCGTTGGCTCTGTTCGGCGATTTCCAATGCGCACTGCACGTATCCCAGCGCGCCCAGCGCATTGGAGCCGCCCACCGGCACCACGTAAGGCCGGAAGCCCTGCGCCTCGAGGCGCGTCGCCAGTTCCGCCAGCTGCTGCTGCGGATCGTGCAGCGCTTCGCACATCACCACTTCGGCGTTGAACAGGCCGAGCAACAGACGGTTGCCGTTGGTCAGGTAGTTTTCCGCGCGGGTATCGATCGGGTTTTCCAGCAACGCGACGCAGTGCAGGCCCAGTTTCGCCGCCACCGCCGCCGTCTGGCGCACGTGGTTGGATTGAATGGCGCCGGCGGTGACCAGCGTATCGGCGCCTTGCCGCAGCGCATCGGCGGCCAAAAACTCAAGCTTTCTCAGCTTGTTGCCGCCCATCGCCATAGGCGTGACATCGTCACGTTTAAGGTAAATTTCACGGCCGAGGTAATCGGAGAGACGGGACAGTTTTTCCAGCGGTGTGGCGACGCCAACCAGATCCAGACGCGGAAATTGCGCCAGTTGTTGTTGCAGGTTCACTACTTCCCCCCAGGGAATCGAATATCAACATCTGATAACCGATAGATTTAGCAGATGTGAACTGAATAATCATCCTTTATCACGGGGGAAACAGCAGACCCCGGCCCAGTGGCCGGGGAAAGTCTCAGTAGCTGCGCTGCCAGGCGAGATACTGATCGTACTTGCGCAGCGCAATGCGGTAGTTGTTGTGTGCCGCGGTAGGCAGATCGTCGATGATGCGCTGATGGCTGGCGCTGTTGGCGAATTTGTCCGCCGGGTAATTCCGCGCCACCAGCATTTCATCCAGCCGGCGCAGCCGCACCACGTACTCGCGAATGGTGCTGTGGCTCATCTCGGTCTGTTCGAACAGATACTGCTTGAACGCCATAATGTCGAAATAACTCGGGTGGCTGTTGCAGGAAATCTCGCTGCAAAAGCGGCACAGCGCGGTCAGCTCGTGCTGCACGTTTTGCCAGACCGCATCGTCGATCGGCTGATCCATGCGCGCGATGGCTTCTTTATTGATTATCTTGCCGCGAAACACCAGCGCCATGCGGTCCAACAGTTTGCCGCACTGGGAGCAATGGGTCTGGCTGTGCTTGTAATCTTTCAGGTAACGGCTAAGCGGCCGTTTCTTCAACAGTATTCCTGGCATAAGGGGCAGTCCGATTGTCGCATGAGTCATCGAGTTGGGGGCGGCGCTCCGCCGTCAGGTATCGTTCGCCAGCCGCGCGCGCAGCCGTTTGATCGCCTGACTGTGCAGTTGGCTGACGCGGGATTCCCCCACGTCCAGCACGGCGCCGATCTCTTTGAGATTCAACTCTTCCTGGTAATACAGCGTCAGCACCATTTTTTCGCGCTCCGGCAACGCCTCGATGGCGTCGATCACCCGCTGGCGCAGGCTGCCTTCCAACAGGTGATGCAGCGGGTTGGCCTCTTCATGCCCTTCCAGCATCGGTTCCGCGTTCTCGCCATGCTCCTCGCGCCATTCGTCGTAGGAGAAAAGCTGGCTGTTATTGGTGTCCAACAGAATTTGACGGTACTCATCCAGCGAGATGTTCAGCGTCTGCGCCACTTCCGTCTCGCTCGCCGGACGGCCGTAACGCTGTTCCAGTTGCCGCATCACCTGCGCGACCTCGCGCGCGTGGCGCCGCACGCTGCGCGGCACCCAGTCGCGGCTGCGCAACTCGTCGAGCATCGCGCCGCGAATGCGCTGCACCGCATAGGTGGTAAAGGCGGTTCCCTGTAGGGCGTCATAACGCTCAACGGCGTTTAATAGCCCGATTCCCCCGGCCTGCAACAGGTCGTCAAGCTCCACGCTGGCGGGCAGCCTGACCTGCAGGCGCAACGCCTCGTGGCGCACTAACGGCACGTAGCGCAACCAGAGAGAATTTTTGTCCATCACGCCTTCGGCGGTATACAGATCGCTCACTATGTCTTAAACCTGCGGATAAGAGAGTCAGCGCTATTATGCGTAGGGGGCAGAATGCCAATCGGCTGAACAGTCGCACAAAACGGGCTTTATTTGCGCCATGTAATAACCGCGCGGTGCGCGAGCATAAAAAAACCCCGCCGAAGCGGGGTTTCTTTGCGACAGTTAATCGGGAGAGACGATTAACGCAGCAGGGACAGCACGTTCTGAGTAGACTGGTTAGCCTGTGCCAGAACAGAGGTGCCAGCCTGTTGCAGGATGTTGGCACGGCTCATGTTGGACACTTCGGTCGCGTAGTCAGCATCCTGGATACGGGACTGAGAAGCGGACAGGTTGTTAACGGTGCTGTTCAGGTTGTTGATAACAGAATCGAAACGGTTCTGTACCGCACCCAGGGAAGAACGCAGGGAGTCAACCTGAGACAGCGCTTTGTCCAATGTTGCCAGCGGGTCGGCAGTTTTTGGCTCGGAGCTCAGTTCTGCGCCACGAGTAACTTTACCGTCTTTGGCCACTTCAGCTTTGAAGTATTTACCAGCGTCTTCGATGATGTAAGACTTACCGTTGTCGTAAGATTTCAGGTTGTCGGTGTCAGCTTTGTCACCAGACACAGCTACTTTTTCCTGAATGCTGGAAACGGATGCGGCAGTACTCAAAGTACCTTTCAGAGTTGCACCAGCTGCAGTAGTGTCGATGGCGGTAACTTTACCATCGGCGCCGATAGTGGCTTTATAGAAGTCGCCTTTGGTATCTGCTGCGTAGATGTCGCCGGATGCGTCATCTTTAACGTATTTTGCCGGATCATCAGCACCCGCTTTCTTACCGTTGGTATCGATAGCAATGCTTTTACCGGTAGACACTTCGGTAACGGCACCACCGATTTTAGCTTTATCCACGCCACCGGCAACGCTGAAGGTTTCCAGGCCCAGGGTTTTGGCGTTGATGTCTTTCAGTTCGATGTCGATGGTTTCGTTATCGTTAGCACCAACCTGGATGGTCAGCTTCTGATCGCTGCTCAGCACTTTCACGCCGTTGAAATCGGTTTGCTCGGAGATGCGGTTGATTTCAGACAGACGCTGAGAGATCTCGTCCTGGATGGACTGCAGGTCGCTGGAAGAGTTGGAACCGTTCTGCGCCTGTACGGTCAGACGACGGATGTTCTGCAGGTTGTCGTTAACTTCGTTCAGCGCGCCTTCAGTGGTCTGCGCCAGAGAGATACCGTCGTTGGCGTTGCGAGAAGCCTGAGTCAGGCCCTTGATGTTAGCGGTGAAACGGTTGGAGATCGCCTGACCCGCAGCGTCGTCTTTCGCGCTGTTGATACGCAGACCGGAAGACAGACGCTCAATCGCAGTGCCCAGAGAAGACTGAGATTTGTTCAGGTTGTTCTGCGCCATCAGCGACAGGCTGTTAGTGTTGATTACTTGTGCCATTGTTTGCTTTCCTTACGAGTCAGTTGCGTTCTTCGCAACACGGTTAAAAGGTTCGGGCTTGTTTGCCCACGGCGTCAACCACCGTCCCCTCAGGTATCGGCCCTCCCCTAACAACCTTTAGCAATTTTTTAAAAATTTTTGCGTTTACGGCAATGGCGAAAATAACGCGGTTTTTCCCTCTTCTATTGCGCCATCGGTTTTTTATTTTTTTCGGTAAACTTTTTCGCCACTGGGCCGATAACGCGTAAAGCGAATAAAGTCATTACCAAGGAGAAGCACGAATGGCATCGATCAGTTCATTAGGCATCGGCTCAGGACTCGACCTCAACGGTTTGCTGGACAAGCTGACCAAAGCGGAACAACAGCGCCTGACGCCATATACCACCCAGCAAACCAGCTACAACGCCCAATTGACCGCTTACGGCACGCTGAAAAGCTCGCTGGAGAAGTTTGACAATCTGAGCAAAGAGCTGGCCAAGCCAGAGTTCTTCAACAACACCACTGCCACTAAGCACGATCAGTTTACCGTGACCACCACTAACAAGTCGGTGCCGGGTAACTATTCGATTGAGGTCTTGAAACTGGCACAGCCGCAAACGCTGACCACTCAGACGCCGATTGCCGACCAGCAGGCCAAGCTGGGCACATCGGGCAGCAGCGATCGTTCGATTAGCATCACCGCCGGCAACCCGCCGAAAGAAACAAAAATCCCGCTCAGCGACGATCAGACCTCGCTGGTCGAGATGCGCGACGCCATCAATAAATCGAAATCCGGCGTCACCGCCAGCATCATGCGCGTCGGCGACAACGACTATCAATTGGCACTGAGCTCCACCACGCCCGGCGAAAAGAACACTATTGCGGTACAGGTCAACAACGACGACAAATTGGGTGCCATCCTCAACTACGATCCAAAGACGCCACCTAAAGATAGCAGCACAGCCATGAAGCAAACCGTGCCCGGTCAGGATGCGGAAATTGTCGTCAACGGGACGAAAATCAAGCGCAGCACCAACTCGATCGCCGATGCCCTGCAGGGCGTCACCCTCGACCTGAAAACCACCACCAAAGCCGGCGAACCGCAAAACCTGGTGATCGGTATCGATAAAAGCGGCAGCGCCGATAAGATTAAGGAATGGGTTGATAACTACAACTCGCTGCTGGACACCTTCAATTCGCTGACCAAATACACTCCGGTCAAACCTGGCGAAGCGCAGAACGCCAAGAACGGTGCGCTGCTGGGCGACAATACCCTGCGCGGTATTCAGTCTTCGATCAAAAGTGCCCTGAGTGCCGCGCAGGACAACCCGGAGTTGAAAGGCTTGGGCAACCTCGGCATCACCACCAACACCAAGACCGGCAAACTGGAAATCGACAGCACCAAGCTGAATAAAGCCATCGACGAAAAACCGGAGCAGGTCGCCAACTTCTTCGCCGGCAACGGCAAAGACACCGGCATGGCCACCGAGATCCACAACGAGATCCAAAATTACATCAAAGCCGGCGGCATCATCGAGAACTCGACCAAAAGCATCAACACTAACCTCGATCGCCTGAACAGCCAGATCACCACGGTCACCGCCAGCATTCAAAACACTATCGACCGCTATAAGCAGCAGTTCGTTCAGTTGGATACCATGATGTCCAAATTGAGCAGCACGGGTAACTACTTACAGCAACAATTCTCGGCAAAGTAACCCTTTAACAAGGTAAAGAAAACAGCATGTATAACCGTAGCGGCACTCAGGCCTATGCACAGGTCAGTCTGGAAAGCGGCGCCATGAGCGCCAGCCCGCACCAGTTAATCGTGATGTTGTTCGACGGGGCGCTCAGCGCCCTGCTTCGCGCACGCATCCTGATGAACCAGGGCGATATCGCCGGCAAAGGCATGGCGCTCTCCAAAGCCATCAACATCATCGACAACGGCCTGAAAAGCGGCCTCGATCCTCAGCAGGGCGGCGAGATCGCCGAAAACCTGGCGGCGTTATACGACTATATGAAGCGTCGACTGATGCAGGCCAATCTGCACAACGACGAAGCGGCGATTGCCGAGGTGGTCAAACTGCTGGAAAACATCGCCGACGCCTGGCGCCAGATCGGCCCCAACTACCAACCTTCGCAGGACGCCGTGTAATGGAACGTCAACAGCAGCTGTTAGCCGCTTATCAACAAATTTATAGCCTGAGCAGCCAGATGATCGCGCTGGCGCAAACCGGGCGCTGGGAAGAGCTCGTCGAGCTTGAATTCGCCTACGTGACGGCGGTGGAAAAAACCGCCGCCTTTACCGGGCAAGCCGGCCCGTCCATGGCGTTGCAGGAGATGTTGCGCAATAAGCTGCAACAGATCCTCGACAACGAAACCGAGCTCAAACGTCTGTTGCAGCAACGGATGGATGAGCTGAAAACGCTTATTGAACAGTCGACGCGCCAAAACGTGGTCAACAATACCTACGGCCAGTTTCATGATCGTGCGCTGTTGCTGGGGGAACCACAGGTCCGATAAGATCGACAACACTGACGAAAATAGATTAAATAGCACTATGCGCTATTACTCTCGGGTTACGTTAGGATATTAATCTATGGCATTTGAATTATTCAGTTCATGGGTAATTGGTAAAATGCGCGTTTCGAGCCTGGCTCTCACTTTAATGGATAAACATCATCCCGACACGGACGTTTTCTGTTCAGCAGGAAATTGATTTTTGATAGATAAAACACGCCGCTGTGTTTCACGGCCCATGGAAAAATGTTGCTCCAACGCTGATCAAAGCGTAAAGATATTCTCAGATAATGGCTGCGAAATGAATATCGATGGAACGTACAATTAATCTCTGTCCTGGAATTGGCGCCTCAGCGCACATCATTCAGCATACTGAATTATTATTCCCTTCAGTCTATTTTGAGCAACCACATCTGTATCTGATACAACAAGGCCATAAGCGCGTACGCTGGCAACAACACGAAGTGGTCGCTCATCCCGGCGAGCTGTTGATTATCGACGGGGGGCAAACGGTGGACATTATTAACGGCCCGTCCGAAGACGGCGTATTCAGCTGCCAGTTGCTGACCTGCGATCCCCTGTTGCTCACCGTCCAACCTCCGGCCGAGGAAACGCCGGCGCCGATGCCGATGCCGTTCGAGGCTGTCCTGGCGCTGCGCAACCTGCCCTGCGCCCTCAAGCACAGTTTTGAAACCACCGGTCTGGCGCTGACGCTGCGGCAACGCTTTCCCACCATCATCGTGCGGCACAAAATGCTGGAAATTCTGCTGTGGCTGGCCCAATTCGGCATTCGCTTTATTCACAACGAAGCCAAGGATCTGACGCAACGCGTGCGCCGCTGCCTGGCGACCGACCCGCACAGCATTTGGACGGCGGCCAAAGTCGCAGAAAGCCTGTCGATGAGTGAAGTGATGTTGCGCCGCAAACTGTCGATGGAAAATACCGCATTGCGTAATCTGATGATCGACGTGCGCATGAGTAGCGCGCTGGCCCTGCTGCAGTCGACCGACTGGCCGATCTCCGCCATCGCGCAACATGTGGGTTATGAAAGCGCATCGCGTTTCGCCGAACGTTTTCGCAAACGCTTCGGTTTCGCGCCTACCGCCATTCGCGGCCATCAAAGGATTATGGAACCTGCCTTTGAACAGCATTACGGTTCCGGCTAATCAATGGCGGCAAACAGTGCAATTTAGCCCGGATAAACGATGGCATCGCAATGATGTGGGCGTGCCGAGCAACTTATCTTGACGTATCCGCCAGCGACCGCTGGCACCTTTTCCTAGTTGTTCTCTTCCTGCCGCTGGCTATTTATCCCGCACAACCCACTGCTCGGTTCTCCACCAAAGCATTAAGTATTTTCCTATTTTGACCGCCCCCTAAAATTTGCTTGCTATACTGCTTTTCTATCTGACTGTCTAAAGCGAGAACGTAAAAATGCGGCAAAGGAACAACGTTAAAGCCAAGCTTAAGCAAGCGGGTGAAAAGCTGGTGCTTGCCAGCTGTCTCTTGTTGCTGCTTTATTACGCATTGCAATGGTCGTTGCTCCTCGGTGATTTCTGATTAATTTTATTTATTTATTCCATTGCTAAATTAATTGCACCGGTGGCCTATTTCCTGCTGTTATTGCAAATCCCGAGGGCCAATCGTCACTATACCAAACGCAAAATCCGCGCGGCTTAGTTAGCTCGTTAATTATAAGAATTGGATATACTTGCAGTCTAATTCTATAACCCCATGAATCTACTACCCTTACAGCTAGACCGTCCCACCTTCTTATTGTATGATAGTGCGCGGAAATACGCTGGCTTTTATAACTACTTTAATTTGAAGCCAGACGATGCCATATAGGATAAGTAATTTAGGGAATATAATGTGAATATATTAAGTTTTGTTTGGCTAGCTCTTGCTTTCGCCACTTTTTTCCTACACCACAGAACCATTTTCGCCCTGTTGATTCTCGCATCCATCTTTCAATCAAGCGCTATTATTAACACAGGGAGTAATAGCCTACCCATATTTTACTTTATCGAGCTGGTTTTAATAACCCGGTTTGTTTTCACTTCAAAAAACAGCACATCCGTCTTGAACTTAAAACACCGGGTATTTCTACAATCGTTGGTAATAATTATTCTTTTTTGGTTCTTCACCTATGCGTTAACCCACCTATTTGAAGGGGTAAGAGTTTATTCACCGGCTTATAGCTTTGAAAATAACTACGCCAAAAAAGGTATCTCGCTTGTGTGGGGCAATAACAACATCAAGCAACTGATTCTAATCACGCTGAACCTCATAACGCTGTATGTCATTTACGTCAAGCGGCGTGAAATTACGCCTGAATACGCACTGAAAACCATCATTTTCACAACGTTGGTTTTCTCGGCTTACTGTCTGATTTGGCTCCTTGCCAGGCCGCTGGCGAATGCGATTCAGATTTTGATGTATAACAGCATGCATAACGCCAATGCCATTTTTGAATCCAGACTGAGCGGTACCTTCGGTGAACCGTCATTCGCCGGTATCTTTATCGGCGCAACGATCGTGCCTCTTATGGTTGCCAAGGGTTTGCGACTGAAGCTAGTGGCCCTATTGATGATGCTGCTCTTGGTTAAAAACGGCTCTACATCGGGCTATTTTACCCTGCTTACGTCGCTATGCGGCACATTCATTTTCAGTCCGCGTTTTAGCCTGATACAGAAAGCTCTATTTTCTCTGGCTTTGGTCATCGTATCAAAGCTCACATTTATCTTTTTCCTGGAGAAAATAACCGATTACGCGGATAAAAAAGCGCAAACGATCTCCCACCTCGTGCGTTCCGCCTCCAACTACAATGCCCTTGAAATTATGTATAATACCTTTGGCTTGGGCGTCGGTATCGGTAGTGCAAGAATATCTTCTCTGCCTCTGTCCCTACTTGCTAACTTCGGAATATTGGGGACGATACTGTTAGTCGGTTTTATCGTATCCAAGCTTATTCGTTCGCAATGCAACGTCGCCGGCAACGAAGCCCATTCCATGCTTAAATTTATGCTTTTCTCAGCATTTTTGGGCTCTTGCGCCGCCAACCCCGATTACTCTTACGGGTTCATTTGGGTTCTTATTTTCAGTTGCCTGTTGACAGGGAAAACACAGCCGTCACTGCCACGATCGACGCAACAGCGCACGCTCTGACATCGGCAAACGTCCCTTGGACCGCATGCCACCACATACACGTTCAGGCTGACGCGAACCGCGTCAGCCTGCCAGGCAGCTCCGCCACCAATTTGTCTACCGCCAGCCGCACCTTGAGCGGCTGGTAAGGCATATAGGGCCACACGACGTTCACCGGGAAACTGAGGCTGGGCTCACCGCGCATGATCTCCACCAACGTCCCCGCCATCAAGCGCTCGCGCACCAGCCACTCCGGCAGCCAGGCAATACCGGCGCCGGCGGACACCGCATCGACGATCCCCTGCATGTCATCCATCATCATCTTGGCCGGTGGCCTGAACGACCGCAGCTCGCCGTTTTCGCCACGAAGCTGCCAGGGCAGCACGGCGCCGGCGTGCAGATACCCCACCGCCTGATGTCGGCTTAACGCCTCTACCGTTCTCGGTTCACCGCAGCGCTGCAGATAATCGGGCGAGGCGCACAGCAGCATGCCGTGTTCGCCCAAGCGCCGGGCAACCAGGCTGCCGCTGTCCGCCAGCTCGCCAATGCGAACCGCCAGATCGAACCCCTCGTCGACGAGATCGATCCTGCGGTCGCTGAATGAAATTTCCAGCGTCAGTAAGGGATGCTCATTCGCCAGCGCCGTCAACACGGGCGCAATGCACAAATGGCCAAACAGCACCGGCACCGAGACTCTTAGCCGGCCGCTGACCTGCATCTTGCCGCTGTCGAGCTGGTTTTCCGCCGCCTGAATGTTTGCCAACGCCTGCCGGCAGTGCTCATAGTACAGCGCCCCTTCATCCGTCAGGCTCAGGCTGCGCGTGGTGCGCATAAACAACATCACGCCAAGCCGAGCCTCGAGACGCGACACGATTTTGCTGACCGCAGAGCGCGTCAGATGCAGTTTCTCTGCGGCGGCGGCGAAACTGCCGCCTTCCGCTACGGCAACAAAGGCCGGCAGCGCACTCAGATCGCTTTTCATCTTAATGTTGCCAATATGGAATCAATTTAGTGAAAACCTATCACCACTGGTGAACATCAAGCAATGATAACCTGCAGTCATTCCGAATCCCCGGTGAAAACCACAGATGACCGTCAGAGGACAACAGCATGAAAAAAATACTGGTACTCAAATCCAGCATTATGGGAAATGACTCGCAGACCAATAACCTGATTGACCGCTATCTGGCGGCGCGTAAGGCAAAAGGACACGAAGATCGGATCGTCGAACACGATCTGACGGCGTTGGATCTGCCGGTATTGGACGGCGAGCTGTTCGGTGCGTTGCGCGGCGCGGAAAACATCAGCCCACGCGCCAAAGCAGCGGTGGCGCTCTCCGACCGGCTGATTGCCGAACTGAAAGAGAGCGATCTGCTGCTGCTCGGCGCGCCGATGTACAACCTCAACGTCCCGACCCAGCTGAAAACCTGGTTCGATCTGGTGGCCCGCGCCCGAATGACCTTCAACTATACCGCCACCTACCCGGTGGGGTTGGTGGAAGGCGTCAATGCGCTGGTATTCAGTTCACGCGGCGGCATGCACGCCGGGCATCCGACCGATGCCGTAACGCCCTACCTGCGTTCGGTGCTGGGGCTGATGGGGATCGGCGACGTGCAATTTATCTATGCCGAAGGGCTGGACATGAAACCGCACGGCCGCGATCAGGGGCTGGCAAGCGCCCACCAGCGGATCGCGGAATTGGCGGGCTGAAGCAAACGCACGGCAGCATTGATTTGTTATAATATAACAAATATGATAATCGCGTTGACGCCACCTCGAGCGGCTGTCGACGCTCCTACATGACATAAATGTTTTATCGCACCTTCAGCCAGCTATTTCGATAGCTGGTTTTTTTTCCTCGGCTGGCGCTGCGGCTTCAGCATTGTCGGACTGGCCGTCACTCTAAGGTAACAGCGCCGAGCCAAATTTCACTGAAAAATAGTCGGCACGTTCATCACACCGGCATATTCATGATGTCCTGGTAGGCCGCCACCAGCTTGTTGCGCACCTGCACGCCCAGTTGCAAAGAGACCGACGATTTCTGCAGATCGACCATCACATCGTTCAGGCTGATGCCTGGCGCGCCCAGCTCGAAATCCTGCGCCTGTTTGCGCGCCGTTTGCTGGGTCTCGCTGATCTTGCCGAGCGCCGCGGTCAGTTCGCTGGCGAAGCTGACGCCCTGCGGCGCCGCATTCTGCCCCATCTTGCCGGCCTGAACCGCCATGGTCTGCATCTGCTGCAGTACCCCTTCAATGCCCTGAATCGCCATCTGGTCCTCAATCATCTCGTCTCGCCGGGTGACGTTTTCACCCTGCACTTCTCCAATGATGCACACCCTAGCACAGCGTTTTCGGACCTAAAGCGGTTAATTAACTGCAAAAAACCCGGCTTATCGGGCAATCGGAATTGTCTGATAAGGCGAATAATGGCCTGCCCAGAAATGGGAGCGCCGCTATTTAGAAGATATGTGTATCAGGGAGTCTGTTTTGTCACACAACGCTAACCATACCGTTCATCAGCCTGGCAGGGAGCTGCTCAGCGGCCCGTACGGGATCGTGAGCGCCATTGAAGGACGAGACCTAAAATGAGTGCTTCGATAACCGCCGGCGAAAGCCGCGACAACGGCCTGCAGGCCATCTGGAACCGTCTGCGCGCCAACCCGAAAATTCCGTTGCTGGTCGCCGCTTCCGCCGCGATCGCGATCGTCGTCGCGCTGCTGTTGTGGGTGAAAAGCCCCGACTACCGCGTGCTGTACAGCAATCTGAACGACCGCGACGGCGGCGCCATCGTCACCCAGCTGACGCAGATGAATATCCCTTACCGCTTTGCCGAGAATGGCGCGGCGCTGCTGATCCCGGCGGAAAAAGTGCATGAAACCCGTCTGCGTTTGGCGCAGCAAGGGCTGCCGAAAGGCGGCGCCGTCGGCTTCGAACTGCTGGATCAGGAAAAATTCGGCATCAGCCAGTTCAGCGAGCAGATTAACTATCAGCGCGCCCTCGAGGGCGAGCTGTCGCGCACCATCGAATCGCTGGGGCCGGTGCAAAACGCCCGCGTTCACCTGGCGCTGCCTAAACCTTCGCTGTTCGTGCGCGAACAGAAATCCCCTTCTGCTTCGGTAACGCTCACCCTGCAACCCGGCCGTGCGCTGGACGACGGCCAGATCAACGCCATCGTTTATATGGTGTCGAGCAGCGTCGCCGGTCTGCCGCCGGGCAACGTGACCGTGGTCGATCAGGCCGGCCGCCTGCTGACCCAGTCCGACGGCACCGGGCGCGATCTCAACGCCTCGCAGCTGAAATACGCCAACGAAGTGGAAAACGGCTTCCAGCGCCGCATCGAAGCGATCCTCGCCCCGGTGGTCGGCAGCGCCAACGTGCGTGCGCAGGTCACGGCGCAAATCGATTTCGCCACGCGCGAACAAACCGATGAACAGTACCAGCCGAACCAGCAGCCGGACAAAGCCGCTATCCGCTCCCAGCAAACCAGCCTGAGCGAGCAGATCGGTGGGCCGCAGGTGGGTGGCGTGCCGGGCGCGCTGTCCAACCAACCGAGCGCGCCGGCCACCGCGCCGATTGAAACCGCCAAGCCGGCCACCACGGCAGGCAACAACGCCACCGCGCAAAACGCCGCAGCCACCCGCAGCGCGGCGGCCGGCGGCGTGCCGCAAAATACCCGACGCGACGCGACCACCAACTACGAGCTCGATCGCACCATTCGCCATACCCAGCAAAAAGCCGGCACCGTGCAGCGTCTGTCGG
Organism: Serratia sp. CY76391; assembly: GCF_052166695.1. NCBI lineage: Bacteria > Pseudomonadati > Pseudomonadota > Gammaproteobacteria > Enterobacterales > Yersiniaceae > Serratia > Serratia sp. CY76391. Next base: position 77,010 of record NZ_JBJNOJ010000005.1, on the reverse strand, counting down.
TCGCCGTGGTGGTCAACTACCTCGGCGTAGACAAAGACGGCAAACCGCAGCCGATGAGCAAAGAACAGCTGGCGCAGATCGAAGCGCTGGTGCGCGAAGCGATGGGCTACTCCAGCAGCCGCGGCGATACCCTGAACGTGGTCAACACACCGTTTACCGACAGCCAGGTGACCGGTGGCGAACTGCCGTTCTGGCAAAGCCAGTCGTTTATCGATCGCCTGATCGACGCGGGCCGCTATCTGCTGGTGCTGCTGGTGGCCTGGCTGCTGTGGCGCAAACTGGTGCGGCCGCAGCTGCAACAGCGCCAGGCCGCGCAACAGGCCGCCCTCGCCGCCGCCAACGCCCCTGCCGCCAAAGCGGCCGACAGCAACAAACCGAGCAACGAGGAGCTGGCGCAGCGTCGCAAATCGCAGCAGCGCGTCAGCGCAGAAGTCCAGAGCCAGCGGATCCGCGATCTGGCTGACAAAGACCCGCGCGTGGTCGCTCTGGTAATCCGCCAATGGATGAGTAACGAGATATGAGCCTGACCGGAACCGACAAAAGCGCCATCTTGCTGATGACGCTGGGTGAAGATCGCGCGGCGGAGGTGTTCAAACACCTCTCCTCGCGCGAAGTACAGCTGCTGAGCGGCACCATGGCCGGCATGAGCCAGGTTTCACACAAACAGCTCGGCGAGATACTGACCGAGTTTGAAGACGACGCCGAGCAATACGCGGCGCTGAGCGTCAACGCCAGCGACTACCTGCGCTCGGTGCTGGTCAAGGCGCTGGGCGAAGAGCGCGCCGCCAGCCTGCTGGAAGACATTCTCGAATCGCGCGAGACCACCACCGGCATGGAAACGCTCAACTTTATGGAGCCGCAGAGCGCCGCCGATTTGATCCGCGACGAACACCCGCAGATCATCGCCACTATTTTGGTGCACCTCAAACGCGGCCAGGCGGCGGACATCCTGGCCCTGTTCGACGAACGCCTGCGCAACGACGTGATGCTGCGTATCGCCACCTTCGGCGGCGTGCAGCCGGCGGCGTTGGCGGAGCTGACCGAAGTGCTGAACAACCTGCTCGACGGCCAGAACCTCAAGCGCAGCAAAATGGGCGGGGTGCGCACCGCCGCCGAGATCATCAACCTGATGAAAACCCAGCAGGAAGAAGCGGTCATCGACGCGATGCGCGAATACGACGGCGAGCTGGCGCAGAAGATCATCGACGAGATGTTCCTGTTCGAAAACCTGGTGGAAGTCGACGATCGCAGCATCCAACGCCTGCTGCAGGAAGTGGAAGGCGAGTCGCTGCTGATCGCGTTGAAAGGCGCCGAACAGCCGCTGCGCGAGAAGTTCCTCAAGAACATGTCGCAACGCGCCGCCGACATCCTGCGCGACGACCTGGCCAACCGTGGGCCGGTGCGCATGTCGCAGGTGGAGAACGAGCAGAAAGCCATCCTGCTGGTGGTAAGACGCCTGGCAGAAACCGGCGAAATGATCATCGGCGGCGGCGAGGACACCTATGTCTGATCGCATTAACACCCTGCCCTGGCAGCCCTGGTCGCTCAACGATTTGGGCGAACAGAAACCGGCTGTCGAACTGCCGCAGTTGCCGGATCTCGAACTTGACGATCCGTCGCCGGACGCGCAGGCCGAATTACAGCAGCAGCTGGCGACGCTGCGCCTGCAGGCGGAGCAACAGGGCCAGCAACTGGGCTATGCCGACGGCCAGCAGAAAGGTTACGAGGCCGGTTTTCAGTCCGGACTGGAGGAAGGCCGCCAGCAGGGGCTGCTGGAAGCGCAGCAGCAGCAACAGCCGCTGACCGCCCACTGGCAGCAGTTGGTTACCGAATTCCAGCACACGCTGGACGCGCTCGACAGCGTGATCGCGTCACGGCTGATGCAGCTGGCGCTGACCGCCGCCAAACAGGTGCTGGGCCAGCCGCCGGTGTGCGACGGCACCGCCCTGCTCGCGCAGATCCAACAGCTGATCCAGCAGGAACCGATGTTCAACGGCAAGCCGCAGCTGCGGGTGCACCCGGACGACTACCCGCGCGTCGAGCAGCAGCTGGGGGTTACCCTCAGCCTGCACGGCTGGCGTCTGCTGGCGGACGGCGAACTGCATCCGGGCGGCTGCAAGGTCAGCGCCGAGGAAGGCGATCTCGACGCCAGCCTGGCGACGCGCTGGCATGAACTGTGCCGCCTGGCGGCACCGGGAGAAGTCTGATGACCGCGCGTCTCGGCCGCTGGCTGAGCTCTCTGGATACGCTGGAAAAGCGCATCGCCCGCGCGCCGACGCTGCGCCGCTACGGCCGCCTGACCCGCGCCACCGGGCTGGTGCTGGAGGCTACCGGCCTGCAGCTGCCGCTCGGCGCGACCTGCCTCATCGAACGGCACGACGCCGGTGAGGTGCAGGAAGTGGAAAGCGAAGTGGTGGGCTTCAACGGCCAGCGGCTGTTCCTGATGCCGTTGGAAGAAGTGGAAGGCATCGTGCCGGGCGCGCGGGTTTACGCCCGCATCGCGCCGGAAGGCCAAAGCGCCGGCAAACAGCTGCCGCTCGGCCCGGCGCTGCTGGGGCGCGTGCTCGACGGCAGCGCCAAACCGCTCGACGGCCTGCCCTCCCCGGAAACCGGTTACCGCGCGCCGCTGATCACCGCGCCGTTCAACCCCTTGCAGCGCACGCCGATCGAGCAGGTGCTGGACGTGGGGGTGCGCACCATCAACGGCCTGCTGACCGTCGGGCGCGGCCAGCGCATGGGCCTGTTCGCCGGCTCCGGCGTCGGTAAGAGCGTGTTGCTCGGCATGATGGCCCGTTATACCCAGGCGGATGTGATCGTCGTTGGCCTGATCGGCGAGCGCGGCCGCGAGGTCAAAGACTTTATCGAGAACATTCTCGGCGCCGAAGGCAGGGCGCGCTCGGTAGTGATCGCCGCGCCGGCGGACGTATCGCCGCTGCTGCGCATGCAGGGGGCGGCTTACGCCACCCGCATCGCCGAAGATTTCCGCGACCGCGGGCAGCACGTGCTGCTGATCATGGACTCCCTCACCCGCTACGCCATGGCGCAGCGTGAGATCGCACTGGCCATCGGCGAGCCGCCGGCGACCAAAGGCTATCCGCCTTCGGTCTTCGCCAAGCTGCCCGCCCTGGTGGAGCGCGCAGGCAACGGCATCAGCGGCGGCGGCTCCATCACCGCTTTCTACACCGTGTTGACCGAGGGGGACGATCAGCAAGATCCGATCGCCGACTCGGCGCGCGCGATCCTTGATGGCCACGTGGTGCTGTCGCGGCGGCTGGCAGAGGCCGGCCACTACCCGGCGATCGACATCGAAGCGTCAATCAGCCGCGCCATGACGTCGCTGATCGACGAAGAGCATTACCGCCGGGTTCGCACCTTCAAACAGATGCTGGCCAGCTATCAGCGCAACCGCGATCTGATCAGCGTCGGCGCCTACGCGGCGGGCAGCGATCCATTGCTGGACAAAGCGATGACGCTGTATCCGCAGATGGAAGCCTACCTGCAGCAGGGTATCTTCGAACGCAGCGGCTATGATGAAGCCTGTCAACAGCTGCAGCAGTTGATTGTTTAACGTCACCAGAGGCGCACAGCGATGAAATCACAATCCCCCCTGATTACCCTACGCGATCTGGCGCAGGATGCGGTGGAGCAAGCCGCGCAACAGCTGGGCCAGGTGCGGCAGGCGCAGCAGGCGGCGGAGCAACAGCTGTCGATGCTGCTCAACTATCAGGACGAATACCGCCAGAAGCTGAATCATACGCTCTGCGACGGCATGGACAGCTCACGCTGGCAAAACTACCAGCAGTTTATCGGCACGCTGGAGCAGGCCATCGACCAGCACCGCCAGCAGTTGCTGCAGTGGGGGCAGAAAGTGGATCACGCGGTGAAGCAATGGCAAGACAAACAACAGCGGCTGAACGCTTTCGAAACCCTGCATACCCGCGCAATGAACGCGGAGCAGCAGCAGGAGAACAAACGGGATCAAAAATTGATGGATGAATTCGCTCAACGCAGCGCACAAAGGAATCTCAACCCATGAATCTGAACGCCCTGCCCGGCCTGGCCTTACCCGGCGACGCCGGCGGTCTGACCGAACTGACCTCGGCGCTGGACGAAAGCCAGCTGTCGTCCGCTTTTGCCCAACTGCTCGGCGCGCGTTTCACGCCCGCCGCCGATGGTAAACCTCAGCCGGCCACGCTGAGCGCGGACGATGAACGCGCCCCGGCCCTGAGCCGCAACCAGCTCAATCAGCTGCTGGCCACCTTCGGCGAGCGCGGCGGCCTGTTGCCGAACCTGTCAGCCTCAGCCGACGCGCCTTCTTCTGAAGCCGTTGAAGGCGATGCGCCCGCCGCCGGCGATAAACCGGCGCAGCCGCCGATCGTCGCCGCCAAAGAGCTGGATGCCGCGACGCTGCAGGCGCTGTACGCCATGCTGCCGGCCGCGATCGTCGCTCAGGCGCAACCGGCCGAAGGCCAACAGTCGCTGCCGGTGGAAAACGCTGACGAGGCCACTGCGCTGCAGCCCGGCAACGGCCTGCTGAACATCGCGGCGGCCGGTGATAACACCGCCGCGCGCTCGTCGGCGGCCCCCGCCCCGGCGGTGACGGGCGCGAAAACGCCGGCTACCGATGGCGACAACGCTGCCGCGGCGCTCCCGCAGCCGACCAGCGGTGAACGCGCAAACGCCGCACAGCCGCTGCCGGCGAGCGATGCACAGCAGCAACCGACGCTCAATCACGCTGTCGCCCTGGCCGCCGCCAGCCCGACGCAAACGGCCGCCCCGGCCAGCGCGCTGGTGACTGCACCGCCGGCTCCGCAGCTCAACGCGCAGCTGGGCAGCCCGGAGTGGCAGCAGGCGTTGAACCAACAGGTGCTGATGTTCCACCGCAACGGCCAGCAGAGCGCCGAGCTGCGCCTGCACCCGCAGGAACTGGGCGCCTTGCAGATCACGCTGAAACTGGACGATCAGCAGGCGCAGCTGCACATCGCCTCTGCGCACGGCCAGGTGCGTGCGGCGGTGGAAGCGGCGATGCCGCAGCTACGGCACGCGCTGGCGGAGAGCGGTATCAACCTGGGGCAGAGCAGCGTGGGCGGCGAGTCCACCCCGCACTGGCAGCAGGCGCAACAGCAGGCTTCCAACGGCCAGGGCCGTTCCAGCTATGCTGAACATCATGGCGCTGACGGCGCAGCCGCCGAGGGCGTCAGCGCACCGGCGGCGCTGCAGCGTATGGCCAGCGCGGTCAACGGCGTCGATATTTTCGCCTGAGCCGCCGCAAACGCCCAAGCTGGCACCCATTTGCGCGTCTATTCAGGCTATTGCACGCCACAATAGACGCGATAATACCTTTACATGTCATGCGTGCGGCTTTGCCGCGCGCTATGCCCGCCGCCTCGCCGGCCGCGGGTGGAACAACAGGAATTAGATTTCGCTATGTCTCAGAACTCCCTTCCGGCAGCACCGAAACGCCCCCTTCTGGTCATCCTGCTGGTGTTGATCAGCGTCGTCGCCTGTGGCGCCGCGGGCTACAGCTGGTGGCTGCTGCAACAGCATAAAAACGGCGCCGAACCGGCCGCCGTCAAAGAACAACCGCCGGCGGCGCCGGTGTTCATGCCGCTCGACACCTTTACCGTCAACCTGGTGACGCCGGACAACAACCCGGATCGCGTGCTGTACATCGGCCTCACGCTGCGTCTGCCGGACGAAAGTACCCGCCGCCAGTTGAACGATTTTCTGCCGGAAGTGCGCAGCCGTCTGCTGATGCTGCTCTCCCGTCAGGAAGCGAGCCAGCTGGCCAATGAACAAGGGAAGCAACAGTTGGTGGCGCAGATTAAGGACGTGCTCAGCCCGCCGCTGGTTAAGGGACAACCGAAGCAGGTGGTCAGCGACGTGCTGTTCACCGCCTTCATACTGCGGTAATCACTATGGGCGATAGCATTCTTTCACAGGCAGAGATCGACGCCTTGCTCAACGGCGACAGCGCGGGTGATGAACCCGAGGCGGTGGTCGGCAAAGAGAGCGAGGTCAAGCCTTACGATCCGAACACCCAGCGCCGCGTGGTGCGCGAGCGCCTGCACGCGCTGGAAATCATCAACGAACGTTTTGCCCGGCAGTTCCGCATGGGGTTGTTCAACCTGCTGCGCCGCAGCCCGGACATTACCGTCGGCCCGATCAAAATCCAGCCGTATCACGAGTTCGCTCGCAACCTGCCGGTGCCGACCAACCTGAACCTGGTGCATCTGAATCCGCTGCGCGGCACCGCCCTGTTCGTGTTCGCGCCGAGCCTGGTGTTCATCGCCGTCGATAACCTGTTCGGCGGCGACGGCCGCTTCCCGACCAAGGTCGAAGGCCGCGAATTCACCCCGACCGAACAACGGGTGATCAAGCGCATGCTGCGCCTGGCGCTGGACGCCTACGGCGACGCCTGGAGCGCCATCTACAAGATCGACGTAGAGTACGTGCGCGCCGAAATGCAGGTGAAGTTCACCAACATCACCACCTCGCCGAACGACATCGTGGTCACCACGCCGTTCCAGGTGGAGATCGGCGCGCTGACCGGCGAGTTCAACATCTGCATTCCGTTCGCGATGATTGAGCCGCTGCGCGAGCTGTTGACCAACCCGCCGCTGGAAAATTCGCGGCAGGAAGACAGCCACTGGCGCGAAACGCTGGTGAAGCAGGTGCAGCATTCCGAACTGGAGCTGATCGCCAACTTCGTCGATATCCCGATGCGGCTGTCAAAAGTCCTGAAGCTGCAACCGGGCGATGTATTACCGATAGATAAGCCGGAACGCCTGATCGCCCATGTGGACGGCGTACCGGTTCTGACCAGCCAATACGGCACGTTGAACGGGCAATACGCCCTGCGTGTTGAACATTTGATTAACCCTATTTTGAATGCTCTGAGTGAGGAACAGCCCAATGAGTGATCCTAAGCAACCGTCTGGCGAAGGAAAGGAATCCGTGGACGATCTGTGGGCTGATGCGTTTAACGAGCAGCAGTCTTCAGAGAAATCCGGCGCGAGCACCGAAGGGGTGTTCAAGTCGCTGGAAGCTCAGGATGCGCTCGGCAGCCTGCAGGATATCGACCTGATCCTGGATATTCCGGTCAAGCTGACCGTGGAACTGGGGCGCACCAAGATGACCATCAAAGAGCTGCTGCGCCTGTCGCAAGGCTCGGTGGTGGCGCTGGACGGCCTGGCCGGCGAACCGCTGGATATCCTGATCAACGGTTACCTGATCGCGCAAGGTGAAGTGGTGGTGGTGGCCGACAAGTTCGGCGTGCGCATCACCGACATCATCACCCCATCCGAACGCATGCGTCGACTGAGCCGCTGATGACCGCCGCGGCGCCCGTTACCGTGCAAAGCACCCAACCGCCCGCCGCGCCGCCCCTGCCGGCCGGTTCGGTGTTGATGCAGGTCAGCAGCGCGCTCGGCGGCATTCTGCTGCTGATCCTGCTGGCCGGTTGGCTGTTCCGTCGGCTGGGTTTCGCCCCGCAGGCGCGCAACAACAAACTGCTCAACCTGCGCGCCAGTTGCCAGGTCGGGCAGCGCGAGCGCGTGGTGGTGGTGGAAGTCGACGACACCTTGTTGGTATTGGGCGTCACCGCCCAGCAGATCACCCCGCTGCACACCCTGCCCGCCCCGCCGAAAGACGCAGGCGAGGCCGACGCGGCAACACCGGCGGACTTCCGCCAACTGATGCAAAAAGTTCTGAAACGCCCGGAAAAATCGGCATGACCTCGACTCTTCATACCCTCGTCCGCCGCCCGGCGGTTTGGCTCCCTGCCGCCCTGCTGCTGATCAGCCCGGCGGCTTTTGCACAACTGCCGGGGCTGATCAGCCAGCCGCTGGCCAACGGCGGCCAGAGCTGGTCGCTGCCGGTGCAGACGCTGGTGCTGTTGACCTCGCTGACCTTCCTGCCCGCCATGCTGCTGATGATGACCAGCTTCACCCGCATCATCATCGTGCTCGGCCTGCTGCGCAATGCGCTGGGCACGCCGTCGGCGCCGCCGAACCAGGTGATGCTGGGGCTGGCGCTGTTCCTGACCTTCTTCATCATGTCGCCGGTGTTCGACAAGGTCTATCAGGACGCCTACCTGCCGTTCAGCCAGGACAAGATCGGACTGGAGGTCGCGCTGGATAAAGGCGCGCAGCCGCTGCGCGAGTTCATGCTGCGCCAAACGCGCGAAACCGATCTCGCGCTGTACGCCAGACTGGCCAATCAGCCGCCGCTGGCCGGCCCGGAAGCGGTGCCGATGCGCATCCTGCTGCCCGCCTACGTCACCAGCGAACTGAAAACCGCCTTCCAGATCGGCTTTACGGTGTTTATTCCGTTCCTGATTATCGACCTGGTGGTTGCCAGCGTATTGATGGCGCTGGGGATGATGATGGTGCCGCCGGCCACCATCTCGCTGCCGTTCAAGCTGATGCTGTTCGTGCTGGTCGATGGCTGGCAGCTGCTGCTTGGCTCGCTGGCGCAGAGCTTCTATTCGTAACCCCTGACCGGAGAAAGCGAGATGACACCTGAATCGGTTATGGCGCTCGGCACCGAGGCGATGAAAGTGGCGCTGGCGCTGGCCGCCCCGCTGCTGCTGGCGGCGCTGATCAGCGGCCTGGTGGTCAGCCTGCTGCAGGCCGCCACCCAGATCAACGAAATGACGCTGTCGTTCATCCCCAAAATTCTGGCGGTGGTGGCCACCATCATCATCGCCGGCCCCTGGATGTTGAATCTGTTGCTGGACTACATGCGCACCCTGTTCAGCAACCTGCCTACCCTGATCGGCTGACCGTGCTCACCTTCGACAGCGCCCAGCTCACCGTCTGGCTCAGCCACTACTTTTGGCCGCTGCTGCGCATTCTGGCGCTGATCAGCACCGCGCCGATATTCAGCGAAAAGCAAATCAGCAAAAAGGTCAAAATCGGCCTTGGCGGACTGATCGTCATCCTGATCGCGCCGACGCTGCCCGCCAGCAATATTCCCATCTTCTCCGCCGCCGGCCTGTGGCTGGCGATTCAGCAAATACTGATCGGCGTGGCGCTGGGGTTGACCATGCAGTTCGCCTTCGCGGCGGTGCGCCTGGCGGGGGAAGTGATCGGCATGCAGATGGGCCTGTCGTTCGCCACCTTCTTCGATCCCAGCGGCGGCCCGAACATGCCGGTGCTGGCGCGCCTGCTCAACCTGCTGGCGATGCTGCTGTTCCTCAGCTTCGACGGCCATCTGTGGCTGATTTCGCTGCTGGCGGACAGCTTCCATACCCTGCCGATCCAAACGCAGCCGCTGAACGGCAACGGCTTCCTGGTGTTGACTCAGGTCGGCTCGCTGATCTTCATCAACGGCATGATGCTGGCGCTGCCGCTGATCTGCCTGCTGTTGACGCTCAACATGGCACTCGGCCTGCTCAACCGCATGACGCCGCAGCTGTCGGTGTTCGTGATCGGCTTCCCGGTCACCATGACCTTCGGCATCATGACGCTGGGCATGATGATGCCGATGCTGGCGCCGTTCTGCGAACATCTGTTTGGCGAAGTGTTCGATCGTCTGGCGGCGGTGATCGGCGGCATGACCTTCTGAATCCGCCTCCTCCTTCCTTCCCCCCTTTTGCCTGAGACAAAATGGCAATAAAACCGTTTTATTGGGACAAAAGCCTGAGAAACGCCTTTTATCCGGATTAAGGTTCAAATGTCTCCGGCGGCTTGAATAAATAAAACCCCGACCTAAAATAGACCCGGTAGAAAAAATATCGCCCGCACGCCATCAGTCACCCGCGGCGATAATATAAACTTATTGATTAGAGAAAAATAAAATAACGCAGCCACGCAGAGTTAAATGCGCGACAGATAACTTACACCCTGAATAAATGCGTCCGGCAGCCTGCCGGCTGCAGGGCGCAGCATCGACCTTTGCTAACCACAGGAGCGAGATCATGATTAAAGCGAAAAGCAACCGCAAAGCACGCCAGTTATTCGGCATGCCCCACTGGAAAAGCAACAAATTTAAAGTTGCCATCAGCGAAACGGCCGCCGGTGAAAAATGGAAAGTGGTGAAGAAAAAGAAATAATCCCGTACGGTTTTTAGCAAAACATTCCGGGTTGCGCCCGTATTCGGCCTCTGCAACGTCACTTGACGCGACGCCGCATCGGCAGCCCGGGACCCACACTCATCACTCGCCGGCAAACCGTGCCGGTGTACTTTATTCTTAGGAAGGGAATAACGCGCCACATCACCCTGGCTGCTGCGTTAAATTTAAAAATAATGTATTAATGATTTATTTTACTCACACCACTTATTTATTCACTGACAAGAAAAATCGATTTCCCACCTTATTTCCCCAGCGTTATATTGAAAACAACCTTGCTACCAGTACGCGGCAAGCCTCATTAAAATATAAACGGTTTAAATATGAAGATAAAGCTTCAGCTGAGTGATTTATTCATCAGCGGCATCGCCCTTTTGATCATGAGCACTATTTTAAACACGCTGGGTTTTTCCTGGGGTTTATTTGCTCTGCCGCCTGGCGTCGATAGTTTTGTCATCATCCCGTTTACCTTATTTGGCTCATTGAAGTTGGCCGAGTGCCTCTATACGCCAATACGCTGGCTGCTAAATGAGAGCCGCAAATCCCAAATCGAAAATAACAACCCTAAAAATAACGCTAAGTCGCGTTAACAGGAGATCGACCTATGCTGAGAGAACTGACCAGAGAAGAAATGCAACGGATGGGCGGCGCCGGCGGAGGCAATAACGGCGGTGATAGGGATCGCGGCGTGCCTTTCCGCTAAGGCTTAAGGTGAATGGGGAACACGCAGACAAAAAAAGGCGCGTCGCTCAGTCAGTAGTGGGAGAACGAGCGACGCGCCAAACGAGTGCGCCCGGTTTCAAGAAGCCTCCCTCCCCGCGGGGCGGAGAGGGCATTTTCTAAGCGCACTAAAGGGAAACCCGTCGCGGTCAGGCAACGGGGTATTGCTCTTAACGATTCATCTGGAACAACGACATGCCCTGCATATCGCTGAAGGTTTTGTACGACGCCTGCAGCGCCGCCTGCTGCATGAAGTAAGACGAGATAGACTCGGCCAGATCGGCATCCGTCAACGCACTCATCTGGATCTGGTTGGTCATGTCACGCTCTTTACCGATGCTGTCCAGCTGATCCATCTCCTGCAGCTGGCTGCCCAGCTCGGCGCGCACGCTCAACACGTTGTTGTAGGAGTTGTCCAGGCCGCGGTTGGCTTTCGCCAGCGCATCATTCACCTGCTGTTTGGTGGCCTCGTCGGCGCCCTGCAGCGGCGTTTTCAGCGCATTCAGCGCGATGTCGATGCTCTCGAAAATGTTGCTGACCGGCGCGCTGCCGTCCGGCTCAGGCTTCGGGTTGCTGGTCAATGACATGAACACCGCATTGCCGGTATGGCCGATGGTCATGGTGCGGTTGGCGTCCACTTTCTGCTCAACCGTCTTGTCGCCCCCCTGATAGCTAACGGTGCCGCCGTTGTCGACGAACGGCGCCTTGTCGTTCACATACCCGCCGAACATATAGCGGCCGTTGCCGTCGGTGCTGTTGGCCTGGTTCAGCAGCTGATCTTTCAGCCCCTGCAGCTGAGTGGCCAACGACTGGCGGTCGTTATCGCTTTCGGTGCCACCGGCATTGACGATCAGCGCCTTCATGTCCGAGATGGTGGAGGTCGCGCCGGCCAAGACCGTTTCTTCCATCGACACGCTCTGACGCGCGAAGGTGCGCGCCAGCGTGTATTGGCTGTTTTCCGCCTGCGATTGCGACAGCATCACCGCACGCGACGCCGCCAGCGGATCGTCGGACGGGTTGATCACCCGCTTGCCGGAGGAAAGCTGCTCGGCGGCCTTCATGAACAGCGACTGGTTGCCCGTGATGCCGCTCATGTTCTGTTGGTACATCATGCTGGTGCTCATGCGCATGCTGTGGGTTCCTTACTCTGAACGACCGGCGCCGCAACGGCGCCGGCTAACAATGAAATCAACGAATATTCAGCAACGCATCGAAGAGCGAGCTGGCGGTCTGAATGACCTGCGCGTTGGCCATGTAGTACTGCTGGAAGCGCAGCAGCTCGCCATACTCTTCGTCAAGGTTGACGCCGGACATCGACTGCTGTTGCGCGCCCAGCTGCGTGACGATCTTGGCCTGCGACGTGGCGATAGCCTTGGCGGCAGCGGTCTGATTGCCGACGCCGCTGACGATGCCGGCGTAAGCGCCGCTCAGGGTCGCCTTGCCGTCCACCAGGTTTTTGGTTTGCAGATCCAGCAGCTTCTTGGCGTTTTCGTTATCGCCGCGGCCGCTGTCGTCTTTACCGGCGGCGGCGATCTTGGACGAATCGGTGATGGCCACTTTCAGATTGCCCGCCACGTCGCTGACCGGCTTCACGGTGAAGCTGTCTTTGGCCTGCGCATTGCCGTCGATGCTCACTTCCAACCCGTCGAAGTTCAGCGTCGGCTTGCCGTCGGCGCTGGTGCCCGGCGTCGCGTTGACTTTCACGTTGTCCGGCAGGCGGCTGACCTGCCAGTTGCTGCCGTCGAACTCGACGCGATAATCGTTGGCCTTCACCTTGCCGGTATCGGTGTAAGAGACCGACAGCGACGCGTCGCCGGTGTTGCGGGTGTTATCCACCACCCGGCCGCCGCTGAAGCTGAAGAAGTCGCCGCCCGCGTCACCGTTCAGATCGAAGCCGGCGCGATGCTGTTGGTTAAAGCTGTCCGCCATCGCCAGCGCCAACTGGCCCAGCTGATTGCGCACGCCGTCCAGCGTTTCGCTGCGGAATTTCAGCACGCCGCTCAGCGTGCCGCTGGTGATCTGGCCTTCCGGCACTTCGCTGGCGCCGTTGCCGCGGTTATAGCCGATGGTCAGACGGGAGGGATCGCTGCTGGAAGGCACGGCTTCCACCTGATAGGTGTTGCTGCCCTGCACCAGGGTCAAGCCGTTGGCGAAGGAGACGGTATAGGCGTCGCCGTCCTGTTGCGTGACCTGTACGCCCACCAGCTGATTCAATTCGGTGACCAGTTGATCGCGTTGATCCAGCAACGCATTCGGCTCGCCGGCGGCGCTGCCGCGCAAACGGGTGATCTCGTCGTTCAGTTTGGCGATCTGTTGGCCGTAGCTGTTGATCTGCTGCGCCGTATCGCTGATCTGTTGATTAACGCCGTTATCCATGTCGCGCAGGAATTTATCGGTGTTGTTAAACTGGTTCACCAGGCCGTTAGCCTTGCCCAGCACCGTCTGGCGCGCGGCGTCGTCACCGGCGTTGCTCACCAGGTTCTGCAGGTTGGTGAAGAAGTCCTGCATGTTGGTCGACAGCGGGTTGGTCTTGCTCGCCAACAGGTTGTCGATCTGTGAAATCTTCTCGTAATAGGCGTTTTGCGCCCCGAACGCGCTTTGTGCGCCGCGCAGCTGGTTGGTGATGAACTGGTTGTACTCGCGGTTGACGCTGGTGACGGTCACACCGTTGCCGATAAAGCCGCTCATGGTGGCCATGCCGCCGTTCTGGGCCAGGATCGCGGTCTGGCGGTTGTAGCCCGCCACGTTGTAGTTGGAGATGTTGTTGCTGACGGTACTGAGCGCCACCTGAGCCGCATTCAGCCCGCTCATCGCGGTATTGATTAAGCTATTGGACATCGGAATTCCTTATGCTGCGGCGCCGGCGGCCCACAGGGTTCTTAATTGAGCTGCTGAGCCTGTTCGCTCAGCCTGTTTCGGTTATCGGCAAAAATGAGAAGAACTTGAGGAAAAAAAGCGGCAACGCGCTCAGCATCCAGCCAGCCTTCGTTACCGCCTATCCCCTAAATAATTGGCGCCGCTGCGGCGTCAAGAATGACGGGGATTTAGAACAAATCTTTCAGATCGTGGGTATAGGCTTTCACCGCCTGTTCCCCGGCGTTCTTCATCTGCTGAATCACGCTGACCAGTTTGCTGGCGTACTGCGGGTCGGTGGCATAGCCGGCGCGCTGCAGCGCATGCGCCGCCTGTTCCGGGCTGCGCGCGGCGGCCACGTCGGCGTAGCGCGGGTTGTTGGTCAGCAGTTTGACGTAATCGGCGATCGCTTCGACGTACGAGCCGTAAACGCGGAACTTCGCCTTCACCTTCTTCGCCGCGCCCTGTTCGAACTCGGTGGTGGTGATCTCCGTCACCGGCCCGTTCCAGCTGCCGCCGGCCTTGATGCCGAACAGGTTGTAGCTCGGCGTGCCGTCTGAGGTCGGGATCTCGCGCTGCCCCCAGCCGGACTCCAGCGCCGCCTGCGCGACGATCAGCTGATGCGGAATGCCGCTCTGCTGGCTGGCGACCTTCGCCGGTATCGACAGGCGGGCGACGAAGTTGCCGTTGTTGAGCGACAGCGGCGCGGCGGCCGGCGGGGCTTTCGGCATCGCGCGGCGCACCATCTGCTCCAGCGCCTGGTTCGGCAGCGTTTGCAGCACCTCGTTGTCCAGCGCCATCGGCGACAGGCCCGCCGTTTCACTCGGCACCGTGTTGGCGTTGCTCATCTGCTTGACCATCATCTCGGCCAGCCCCAGCCCTTTATGCGACATCTGCTGGGCGATTTGCTGGTCGTACATCGAGGTATAGAGCCGCGTTTGATCGCTGCTCAATACCCCGTCCTGCGGCAAGGCGGACCGCATGCTTTTCAGCATCATCTGCACGAACATGCCTTCTACCTGCTGGGCCACCTGCTTGAGGTTGCCCTGCGGGTCGGCCGCCGCGTCGCGCTTCAGGCCGTTCAGCGCCTGGGCGTCATAGGCCGCGCCCGACATCGCCATCAGATCGCCGGCCATCAGATGATTTCCAACTTGGCGCGCAGGCAGCCGGCGCTCTGCATCGCCTGCAGGATCGACATCAGATCGATCGGCGTGGCGCCCAGCGCATTCAGCGCGCGGATCACATTGTTCAGGTTGGCGCTGGCATTCACCTTCTGCAGCGACCCACCCTGCTGTTGCACCGAGATCTGGGTGTTTGGCGTCACCACCGTCTGGCCGCCGCCGAACGGGGTCGTTGGCTGGCTGACGGTATTCTGCCGATCGACCACCACCGACAGGTTGCCCTGGGCGACGGCGCAGGAATCGAGGATCACATCGCGGTTCATCACTACCGAACCTGTGCGCGAGTTGATGATCACTTTGGCGTCCATCGCGCCGACGTTGACGGTGATGTTTTGAATCTCCGCCAGGAAGCGCACCTGAGAGCTGTTGCCCTGCGGCACCAGCACCTGAATGGTGCGGGCGTCGAGCGGTGTCGCGGTGCCGCCGCCGCGTTGGCGGTTGATGGCGTCGCTGATCTGCTGCGCCAGCGTGAAATCTTCGTCGTTCAGCTGCAGGTTGAGCACCCCGCCGCTGCCGAAGGTGGTCGGCAGCTCGCGTTCGATGGTGGCGCCGTTGCTGATGCGCCCGCCCGCCAACTGGTTGACCTGCACGCTGCTGCCGCCGGCCGCCGCGCCCGCGCCGCCCACCAGCACGTTGCCCTGCGCCAGCGCATAAACCTGGTTATCCACGCCTTTGAGCGGCGTCATCAGCAGGGTGCCGCCACGCAGGCTCTTGGCGTTGCCCATCGAAGAAACCACCACGTCGATATTCTGCCCGGCGCGCGAGAACGGTGGAAGTTTGGCGGTCACCATCACCGCCGCCACGTTTTTCAGCTGCATGTTGGTGCCCGGCGGCACGGTGATGCCCAGCTGCGACAGCATGTTGCTCAGGCTTTGAGTGGTAAACGGCGTCTGCATGGTCTGGTCGCCGGAGCCGTCCAACCCCACCACCAGGCCGTAGCCGATCAGGGCGTTGTCTCGCACGCCCTGCACCGTCACCAGATCGCGGATGCGCTCCGCCGCCGCCGGCAAGCACACCAGCCCGACGCACAGCGCGATAAACCATTTTTTAAGCATCAGTCAATCCTTAGAACGGTGAAACATTTAAGAAGAAGCGCTGCAGCCAGCCCATAGTCTGCGCTTCGTTGATATAGCCATTGCCGACGTATTCGATACGCGCGTCCGCCACCTGCGTCGAGGTCACCGAGTTGTTGCCGCTGATGGTGCGCGGGTTGACGACGCCGGAGAAGCGGATGAATTCGGTGCCCTGGTTGATGGCGATCTGCTTTTCCCCCACCACGTGCAGGTTGCCGTTGGCCAGTACCTGGTTGACCGTCACCGTAATGGTGCCGTTGAAGGTGTTGTTGGCGTTGGCGCCGCCCTTGCCGCCGAAGGTGCTGTCGCCGGAAATGTCCATATCGGCGCGCGCATTGCCCAACAGGCCGTCGAGGTAACGCGGCGAGGTGGCGACGCCGAACTTGCTGGCGCCGTTGCGGCTGGCGTTGGCGGAGGAGCTTTTGCTGGCGCTGACGTTTTCCTGCAGCACGATGGTCAGGGTGTCGCCGACGTTGCGCGGCCGGCGGTCTTCGAACAGCGGCTGATAGCCGTAGTTCATCGGCTGCACCGTCTGGAAGATTGAGCCGTTCGGCATCGGCGCGCTGGCCGGCGCGGGCTGCGCCGTGGTCGCGCCGTCCACCAGCGGTTTATGCGGAATATAAGCGCAGCCGCTCAGTGTCAGCATCACCATTCCCGCCAGCCAGCGTTGTCCCTGCCGCGGCAGGATTGCCATCGAATATGTGGTTACCACGGGTATCGCCTTTGTTTCACGAAAGAGAATGACGGGCGCGGCATGCCGGGCCCGTCAAGGACAGATTACAGTTGCGTCAGCTTTTGCAGCATCTGATCGGAGGTCGATACCGCTTTGCTGTTGATCTCATAAGCGCGCTGAGTCTGGATCATGTTGACCAGCTCTTCCGCCACGTTGACGTTGGAGGTCTCCACGTAGCCCTGATACAGCAGACCGGCGCCGTTCAGCCCCGGTGTGCTCTCGTTCGGCGCACCAGAGCTTTCGGTTTCCTGATACAGATTCTCGCCCACGCTCTCCAGACCGCTGTCGTTGACAAAGGTCGTCAGCGTCAGTTGGCCCACCTGCTGGGCGGCGGTTTGCCCCTGCTGGGTGACGCTGACGATGCCGTCGCGGCCGACGGTGATGGACAGCGCGTTCGCCGGAATGGTGATCGCCGGCTGCACCTGGAAACCGCTGGAGGTGACCAGCTGGCCGTTCTGATCGATCTGGAACGACCCGTCGCGGGTGTAGGCCTGGGTGCCGTCCGGCAGCATCACCTGGAAGAAACCCTGCCCCTTGATGGCGACGTCTTTGCTGTTGTTGGTCTGCGACAGGTTGCCCTGGCTGTGCAGGCGCTCGGTCGCCACCGGACGCACGCCGGTGCCGATCTGCAGACCGGAAGGCAGCGTAGTCTGCTCGGAGGACTGCGCGCCCGGTTGACGCATGGTCTGGTACAGCAGATCTTCAAATACCGCACGCTGGCGCTTGAAGCCGTTGGTGCTGACGTTCGCCAGGTTGTTGGCGATCACGTCCATGTTGGTCTGCTGCGCGTCCAGACCGGTTTTGGCAATCCATAAGGATGGAATCATCGGTTATTTCCTTGCTGCTTAGCTCACTGAGAGCAGTGAGTTGGCACGCTGTTCGTTTTCATCCACGCTGTGGATGACCTTCATTTGCATTTCAAAACGGCGGGCGTTGGCGATCATGTCGACCATGGTCTCCATCGGCTTAACGTTGCTGCCCTCCAGCACGCCCGGCATCACCCGCACCTGCGGATCGTTTTGCAACTGATTGCCGCGTTGCTGTTGGGTTTCCGGCGTCAGGCGGAACAGCCCGTCGTCACCGCGCATCACTTCGCGCGCATCGGCCTTCACCAGCTTCAGGCGGCCAATCTGCGCGATGGTGTTCGGCGGATCGCCGGCGTTCAGCGCCGAAATGGTGCCGTCGGCCGCGATGGTGATCTCCGCCGACGGCGGCACCTCGATCGGCCCGCCGTCGCCCATCAGCGGCATCCCCTGCACCGTCAACTGCCCGGTGGAGGAAATCTGAATGTTGCCGTTGCGGGTGTAAGCTTCACCGCCGCCCGGCAGGCTCACCGCCAAAAAACCGTCCTGCTGCAGCGCCACGTCCAGCGGGCGCGCAGTGTAGTTCAGCGCGCCCTGGCTCATGTCGGCGCCCGGCGTCGAGGCAGTCACCAACGTGCGGGTCGCCAGGCTTGGCCCGTCGACCGGCACCGCGCGCAACGCGGCAAGCTGGGCGCGAAAGCCCGGCGTCGACGCATTGGCCAGGTTGTTGGCGGTAATGGATTGCTGTTCCAGCGTTTGGCGCGCCGCGCCCATCGCGGTATAAATCGCGTGATCCATAACTCGGCCCTATTAGCGCAGGCTAACCAGCGTCTGCAGGATGGAGTCCTGCGTCTTGATGGTCTGGGCGTTGGACTGGTAGTTACGCTGTGCGACGATCATGTTCACCAGCTCCTGGCTCAGATCGACGTTGGAAGATTCCAGCGCGCCGCTGGTCAGCTTGCCAAAGCCGCCGCCGCCCGACAGACCAACGCGTGGCTGGCCGGACGCGCCGGTTTCCTGCCAAACGTTATCGCCCTGCGACGCCAGCCCTTCCGGGTTGGAGAAGTTGGCCATGACGATCTGGCCCAGCACCTGGGTCTGCTGGTTGGAGTAGATCCCAACGACGGTGCCGTCGTTGTTAATTTGGAAGTTGGTGTATTCACCGGCGGCATAGCCGTCCTGCGCCACCTTGCTCACCGAGTCGCTGCCTACGTTCTGCTGCATGCTGCCGGCGAAGCTCAGGGTGAAGTTTTGCGCCGGCGCGCCGTCTTTGGCGGTCATCGGGATCACCATGCTGAACTCGCCCGGCGCGCCGTTGGTGCTGGTGGTTTTGACCAGGTTGCCGCTGGTGCTGAACTCCATGGTGCCGGCGTTCACTGGCGCCGCGCTGCCGTCCTGGGTGTAGACCTGCCACTTGTTGTCTTCGGTCTTCACAAAGTAAGCGTTGATGTTGTGCGCGTTACCCAGCGAGTCGTAAGCGGTGATGGTGTTGACGTAGTTGTAGCTGTCCTGCTTGGTCGGATCGAAGGTCTTGTTCTCCGGCACTTTATGGGTGGACTTCAGGTTAGTCACCATCTCGCCGGAGGTGGACGCCTTGGCGTTCATCATGCCTTCGGGAATGCTCAGCGGCACCGGGTTGGCGCCCTGCTGGATGGTCGGCGGGGAACCGGCCGCCGGGTAACCGGTCAGCTGCAGGCCCTGCATGTTGGTCAGATTGCGGTTCTCGTCCAGCTTGAACTGGCCGTTGCGGGTATAGAAGATGCCGCCATCTTTATCCTGCATGCGGAAGAAGCCGTTGCCGTTGATGGCCACATCCAGCGCGCGGCTGGTGCCGGTGGTGGTGCCGCCCTTGAAGTTCTGGGTGATGCCGGACACTTTGACGCCCAGCCCGACCTGCGAACCGGCGAACATGTCGGCAAAGGATACGCTGCCGGATTTGAAGCCCGCGGTCGCGGAGTTGGCGATGTTGTTACCGATCACGTCCAGGTTGGTTGCTGCCGCGTTCAAGCCGCTGACTGCCTGAGAAAAGGCCATGTTATTCTCCGAATAGTGGTCAGGCTATCGTCCGATTGAGCCTGATGCTTAGGGTTATAAGATCTGTCGCACGTCTTCCAAGGTGGCGTTGCCCGCCAGGCCAAGATCCAACTTGGCGCCGTTGCCGTCGCGGATCACGCCGTTCACCAGCCCGAAGTGCAGGCTGCGCGCCACCAGCTGCTCGCCGTTGCCTTTGGCGTTAATCGCCACTTTGTAGGCGCCGTCGGGCGCGGTGGAGCCGTCATCCAGCGAGCCGTCCCAGGTGAAGGCGTGCACGCCGGCGGTCAGGCCGCCAATTTCAATGGTGCGTACCACCTGCCCGCTGGCGTTGGTGATGGTGGCGGTCACCTGATCGGCGGCGCGCTCCAGTTCTACGCCAAACGGCGTGGTGCTGACCTTGCCATCCTTGCTGCCGACCAGAATGTTGTTGCCTGGCACCATCACGCCGTGACCGATCAGCGCGGTGGCTTGCAGCGACTGGTTGCTGTTGATCTGGCCGGAGATCGACCCCAGCGTGGTGTTAAGCTTTTCGATGCCCTGAACGGTATTGATCTGCGCCAGCTGCGACGTCAGCTCGTTGTTCTGCATCGGATTGGTCGGATCCTGGTTTTTCAACTGCGCGACCAGCAGCGTCAGGAAGCTGTTGTGCAGATCCTGGCTGTTGGTGGTCTTGCTGTTGTTACCGATGACAGTGTTGTCCAACGACTCGTTAGTGGTTGCGGCGATAGCCATGGAAATCTCCGGTTACTGACCCAGCGTCAGGGTTTTCATCATCATCGACTTGGTGGTGTTGAGCACCTCGACGTTGGCCTGGTAGCTGCGGGAAGCGGAGATGGTGTTGACCATTTCCCCCACTACGTCGACGTTCGGCATGCGCACATACCCCTTGGCGTCCGCCAGCGGGTTGCCCGGCTGATACACCAGGCGCTCGGGCGCCGGATCGTCCACCACCTGGGCGACGCGCACGCCGCCGGTCGGCTGCCCTGGCGCCGCCGCGACCTGGAACACCACCTGCTTGGCGCGGTAAGGTTCACCGTCCGGGCCGGTCACGCTGTCGGCGTTGGCCATGTTGCTGGCGCTGACGTTCATGCGCTGGGATTGCGCCGATAACGCCGAGCCGGAGATATCAAAAATATTCAGTAAAGACATGCGCCTTATCCTTGTTGCAGCACGGACATCATCCCTTTGATCTGCCCGTTGAGCAGCGTCAGGTCGGTCTGATATTTCAGGCTGTTATCGGCAAAGTTGGTGCGTTCGCGATCCATGTCCACCGTGTTGCCGTCCATCGACGGCTGATCCGGCACTCGGAACAGCAGATCGAGCTGTGGCGGCTGCAGGGTCTGCGCCGGGATGTGGCGCGCCGCCGTCAGGTTGAGCGCCATGCCGTTGCCGCTGACGCGCCCCTGCTCCAGCACTTTGTTCAATTGGCTGGCGAAATCGATATCCCGCGCCTGATAACCCGGCGTGTCTGCGTTGGCGATGTTGGCGGCCAGAATTTCCTGCCGCTGGGCGCGCAAGTTCAGCGCCTCTTGGCCAAAGCGCAGAGCCGCGTCCAGTTTGTCGAGCATGCTCCCTCCGCGAGGTTAGAATTTGGAGTCGACAGCATAAACGTCCCCCGTGCCACCCTATCGCGGGAATAAACGCAAAATGGGGCGCTATTTATCTGCTTAGCCTGCGCGCGCTGCGGGTACACTTACGCGTATCCCGATGAAGCTTGAGAAGATGACGATGAAAGGTAAAATGCTGCTGCTTATCGGCCTGCTGTGCAGTCTGAACGCGCGCGCCGACGATCTGGCGACGCAAATCGAAAGCTTCATCCAAGGCAAGTTCAGCGGCGAACCGGTACAGGTAAAAGTGCGGGTGCGCACGCCGCCGAACCAATGGCCCGCTTGCGAACTGCCGCAGCTGTCGCTGTCGCCCAACGCGCGGATCGGCGGCAACGTCAGCATTTCGGCGCGCTGTGGCCAGGAGCGGCGTTTTATTCAGACGCAGGTGCAAGTGTTCGGCCGTTATCTCGTGTCGGCACGCGGCATCAGCGCCGGCAGCCGATTGACGGCGGCGGATCTGACGTTGAAACAGGGCCGGCTCGATACCCTGCCGCCGCGCGCGCTGACCGAGCCGGGCAAAGCGTTAGGCGCCGTCAGCCTGCGCAACATCAGCCCCGGCCAGCCGCTGACACTCGCCATGCTGCGGCGCGCCTGGATTATCAAGGCTGGGCAACCGGTGCAGGTCAACGCACAGGGCGAAGGATTCAGCATCAGCGGTGCGGGTAAGGCGATGAACAACGCCGCCGCCGAAGACAGCGTGCGGGTACGCATGGCCTCCGGGCAGATCGTCAGCGGCGTGGTCGGGGACGACGGCGCGATCCGCATTACGTTATAAAAAAGTAAAGGTTCCGCCAACCTTGCCGATAAGACAAATCAAGCAGCATTTTATTGGCCACCAGGGCCGCAACACTTTCATTGCAGCGTCGTCGACCGCAAGCGGTCACGGCGTAAACGGAGATGGACCATGAGTATCGATCGCACCCAGCGGTTACAGCCGGTTTCCACTGTGCAACCGCGTGAAACCCCGGCCGACAACCCGCTCCAACCGCGCAAGGCCGCCGTGGCAGAAACCGCCGTCAGCGGCACGCAGGTCAAACTGAGCGAGGCGCAGGCGCGCCTGATGCAGCCGGGCACCCAGGATATCGATATGGGTCGGGTCGAGGCCATCAAACAGGCGATCCGCAACGGTGAACTGAAGATGGACGCCGGCAAAATCGCCGATGCGCTGCTGCAAGACGCGCAGAGCGATGTTCAATGGATCGCCGGACGCGACTGACAGCGCGCGGCGAGTAGCGGTAAAGGATAAGTCATTACTATGGAAAAGCTGGCACAACTGCTGGATAAACTGTTGGAAACGCTGCAGGCGCTCAATGGCGTGCTGGAGGAAGAGCACGACTTGCTGTGCTCCGGCCAGTTGCCGGGCGTGGCCTTGCAGCGCGTCACCGATGCCAAAAGCCAACTGCTGGCGACGGTCGCTTATCTCGAACAACAGCGCCTGGGGCAGGAAAAAACCTGCGGGCAACGCGCCCCCTATGCCAGCCAAGCGCCCCTGGCCGATCGTTGGCAGCGCGTTCAATTGCTGAGCCAAACGCTGCGCGAAAAGAATCAGCACAACGGTCTGCTGCTCAATCAGCAGATCGACCATAACGCTCAGGCGCTGGCCATCCTCAGCAAAAACAACAAATCTCTGTATGGCCCGGACGGCCAGTCACACGCCGGCAGCCTGCTCGGCAGAAAAATCGGCGTTTGACCTGACTCATTTGCCCGGTGAGCCTATCACCGGGCATGCGTTCACCGGCTTCTGCGCATCCCTTCGCATTTTCTCCCTATCACTCTTTGAATTCACTCAAGGCTTTGCGTCAGGCTGCGCATGGCGTGAATTTGGCTGTTTCTTTCCCTTTGGCCGCTTGTCACCCTGTGGTTATTTTTAAACCACTTGAAATATACCCTTAACGGGTATAGATTCGCAGGGAGAGCGAATGGCCGACATTTATCTCACCAAAACCTTTCAGGGTTTTGCCGCACGCGAGCGCATTAGCGACGCCACGATAGTGAAAGCGGCGCGAGAGATGCAACATCAGCTGTACGATGCCAATCTTGGCGGTTGCGTATACAAAAAGCGCATCGCTCGGGCTGGTGCGGGCAAACGTGGCGGCTATCGGGTACTGATCGTTTTTCGCGATGAAGACCGCCTGTTTTTTATGCGCGGCTTTGCCAAAAGTGAGAGAGAAAACATCAGTGCGGATGAGTTACAAGGATTGAAACATCTGGCTGCGTTGTATCTGGATTATTCGCCATTCAGACTCTACCAGTTGGTCAACAACAAGGAATTACGGAGGCTAAGCGATGAGTAAAATTCTTGCCGAGATCCACCAGGAAGTTCAGGGCCTGCATCGCGCCGGTTTCGTCGATGACGTGACCATGCGCACCTTCGACATGCTGTGCCTGCGGCCGGTGAAACAGTTCGGGCCGGCCGAGATCCGCGCGCTGCGCGAACGAGAAAACGTCAGTCAGCCGGTGTTTGCGCTGTATCTCAACGTCAGCAAAAAAGCGGTGCAGAAATGGGAGCGCGGCGAAGCGCAACCGAACTCCGCCGCGATGAAACTGCTGACGCTGGTGGAACGCAACGGCCTGCAAATTCTGGCCTGATGTTACTGATAATTGACGATCACCTGATTGCCAATCACCCGCAGCGGTGGGTTCAACCCGCCTTGCGACTGCACGTAATAGACAAAGCGCAATTCCGCATTGGCCGGTTCGCCCTGCAGACCGTTGCTGCTGCCGCTGCCGCCACCCAGTGGAATGCAGCGGTTTACCGTGCAGAGCTGGGCCTGCAGCCCCACGGGCTCCGGCCCCAGCAAACGGTAGCGCCAGCTGACGCTGGTGATGCGCGCGTTGGCGTCCGGCAGCGCGTTCGGCGGCCGCAAAGCGGCGGATTCATCGCGCATCCCGCCCTGTTCCAGCGTGACCCCCGCCCCTTCAGCGACCCAGGAGCCGGACACCGCGCCGGCGGCGAGCGGAGCCAGCAAACACAACAAGGACAGACAGCGTTTCATCAGGCGGCTCCAATGGTCGAGGTCATGCGAATCTGGCGATCGTCGTTGATCTCCAGGTTGGACAGCACCACGAGCTGCGGCAGGCTGCGACGCAGGAAGCGCGCCAGTAAAGGACGCAGCGCATGGTTAACCAACAGCACCGGCGGCGCGCTGAGCATCTCTTGCCGTTGCAGCGCCTGACGCGCCTGCTCCAGCAGACGGTCAGCCAGCCCCGGCTCCAGGCCGCCGCCGCCCTGCAACGCCTGCAGCAACAGACGCTCCAACTGGGTATCCAGGCCGATAACCTGAATCTCGCCGTTGCCCGGGAACCACTGCTGCGTGATCGCCCGGCCCAGCGCCACCCGCACCACGGTGGTCAATTCGTAAGGATCGCTCTGCGCCGGGGCATGTTCCGCCAGCGTTTCGACGATGGTACGCATATCGCGAATGGAAACGCGCTCGGCCAACAGGTTTTGCAGCACTTTGTGCAGCGTCGTCAGCGACACCACGCCCGGCACGAAGTCTTCGGTCAGCTTCGGCATCTCCTGCGACACGCGGTCCAGCAGTTGCTGAGTTTCCTGGCGACCAAACAGCTCGCTGGCGAACTGACCGATCAGGTGATTGAGGTGTGTCGCCACCACGGTGCTGGCCTCCACCACGGTAAAGCCCTGGATCTGCGCCTGCTCGCGCAAGGCGCTGTCGATCCATACCGCCTCGAGCCCAAAGGCCGGATCGACGGTTTTGTCTCCCGCCAGCTCGCCTACGGCATTGCCGGGGTTGATCGCCAGCCAGCGGCCCGGCTGCGCTTCACCGCTGCCGATCTCGACGCCTTTCATCAGGATGCGGTAGCTGGCAGGCGGCAGTTCCAGGTTGTCGCGAATATGCACCACCGGCGGCAGATAACCCATGTCCTGGGCGAATTTCTTGCGGATGCCGCGGATACGGCCCAGCAGTTCGCCGTTCTGCTGAAAATCGACCATCGGAATCAGCCGGTAGCCCACCTCCATCCCCAGCGGATCTTCCAACTGCACGTCGGCCCAGCTGGCTTCGGCGGCCTGCGGATTCTCCGGCATCACCGGATCTTCCACCGTTTTCGGCGCCTGTTGTTCACGGCCGCGCAGCCACCAGGCGAGGCCCAGCAGAGCCGCGGTAAACAGCAGGAACACCAGGTTCGGCATGCCCGGCACCAGGCCCAGCAGCCCCAGCACCCCGGCGCTCAGCAACATCACGCGCGGATTGTTGAACAGCTGGCCCACCATCTGCTCGCCGACGTCCTGATCGGTCGCGACGCGGGTGACGATGACGCCGGCGGCAGTGGAGATCACCAACGCCGGGATCTGCGCCACCAGGCCGTCACCGATGGTCAGCAGCGTATAGCTTTCTGCCGCCGCCCCCAGCTCCATGCCGTGTTGCACCACGCCGACCAACAGGCCGCCGACTACGTTCAGCACCATGATCATCAGGCCGGCGATGGCGTCGCCGCGCACGAATTTACTGGCGCCGTCCATCGAGCCGTAAAAGTCGGCCTCCTGGGTCACTTCGGCGCGGCGTTTCTTCGCTTCGTCTTCACCGATCAGGCCGGCGTTCAGATCGGCGTCAATCGCCATCTGTTTACCCGGCATACCGTCCAGCACGAAGCGCGCGCCCACTTCGGCGATACGCCCCGCACCTTTGGTGATGACCATAAAGTTAATCAGCACCAGGATGATGAACACCACGATGCCGATGGCGAAGTTGCCCCCCACCAGGAAGTGGCCGAAGGCTTCCACCACGCGGCCGGCGGCGGCGGAGCCGGTGTGCCCTTCCAGCAAGATGATGCGCGTCGACGCGACGTTGAGCGACAAACGCAGCAATGTGGAGAACAGCAGGATGGTCGGGAAGGCGGCGAATTCGAGCGTGCGCTGGGTGAACATCGCCACCAGCAGCACCATGATCGACAGCGCGATGTTGAAGGTAAACAGCAGGTCGAGGATAAACGCCGGCAACGGCAACACCATCATCGACAGGATCAGCAGGATCAGCACCGGGCCGGCCAGCACCTGCCACTGCGTATCTTTAAAATTGCCCGGCAAACGAAGCAGGGAGGCCAAATTAGCCATCAGAGTCACTCTCTCTTGCAAAATCCAGTGCTTCCGGCACCGGTAAACGTTCAGGTTTTTTCGGGATCAGGCCGCCCTCGCGCCGCCAGCGGCGCAGCTGGTACACCCAGGCCAGCACTTCGGCGACCGCGGCATACAGGGTAGCCGGAATATGCTGGCCGATCTCGCTGTGCCGATACAGCGCGCGCGCCAGCGGCGGCGCCTCCAGCATCGGGATGCGGTGTTCCGCACCGAGTTCGCGAATGCGCAAGGCGATTTCGCCGGCCCCTTTGGCCAGCACTTTCGGCGCACTCATTTTTTTGTCGTTGTACTGCAACGCGACAGCGTAGTGCGTCGGGTTGGTGACGATCACGTCTGCCTTGGGCACGTCGGCCATCATGCGGCGCCGGGCGATCGCCCGCTGCTGCTGGCGAATGCGCCCCTTGACGTGCGGGTCCCCTTCCTGGTCTTTGAACTCGTCGCGGATATCCTGCTTGGTCATCTTCAGCTTTTTGAAGTGGCTCCACAGCTGATAGAACACGTCGAACGCCACCATCGGCGTCAGCCCCAGCACCACCAGAAAACCGCAGAACAGGATCATCTGCAGCGCATTGCCCAGCGCATCGAGCGGCTGCTGGGTCATCAGATGCAGCATCGCCGCCCAGTTGTGCCACAGATAGAGGCCAGTCACCCAACCGACCAGCGTCGCTTTCAGGATCCCTTTCAGCAGCTCGGCCAGCACCTGGCTGGAAAAGATGCGCTTCAACCCGGATAGCGGGTTCAGCCGCTTCAAATCGAACTTGATCGACTTGCCGCTGAACAAAATACCCCCCAACAGCATTGGCGCGGCGAGCGCCACCAGCACCAGCCCCGCCATGATCGGCAGCAGCGCCAGCACCGCCTGGCGCAGCAACATGCCCAATTGGCGCAGCATCTGTTTATCGTTGCTGACCATGCCGTGATCGAAGTTCAGACCTTGCGTGAGCATCGCCGCCAGCTGTTGCGCCATGTTGCTGCCGGACATCAGGATAATCGCCAGGCCCGAGAGCAGCATCAGTACCGAGGTCAGCTCGCGGGAGCGCGGGATCTGGCCGTCTTCACGCGCCTTCTCCAGCCTGTGGGGCGTGGGGGCCTCGCTTTTTTCCAGATCGCTGTCTTCAGCCACGAAACGCCGTTCCTGTATCGGGAGGGTAAAGAATGGCGGTCAGCATGCCAAAAAATTGGCGATGTCATTGACGGAACAACGGGGGAAAAGGCGGGTTATTTAGGGGATGAGGCAATCAAGGGGGAGACGTTACAGCCAATTTTCCAGCCGTAAGCCATCAACGCGCTCAAATTCGCGTCGGTTATTGGTCACCAGAATCAATCCTTCGCTGCGCGCATGCCCGGCGATTTGCAGATCGTCTACGCCAATAGGCGTTCCCTGACGTTCCAGCGCAGCCCGAATGTTGCCGTAGTGCGAAGCCGCTTTGGCGCCGTAATCGAGAATGTCCAATCGAGAGACAAAATCCTCAACCACTCTGGCGTTAACCGCCGGACGCGAGCTTTTCTCCACTCCGTGAACCAATTCGCCATAGGTGACCGACGAAATGACCATTTTGCCCGCATAGCGATTGAACGCCTCCAGCACTTCCAGAGGCCGGCGCTTGATGACATAGATAACAATATTGGTGTCCAGCATATGGCTGAACATCAGAACTCTTCCCGCTCGCGCTGGTGTTGCCCGGCACGTTCGTTGAGGAAGTCATCGCTCACCTCATTTTCCGCGCAGAAGAAACTGTCCCAGGTATTCTCCACCGGCGCAAGAATACGCTCTTTGCCCACCACGCGGACGGTCACTTTAGAAACGGTATCGGGGAAACGCACCTCTGCGGGTAAGCGCACGGCCTGCGTCCGATTATTGGTAAAGACAGAACCTAACGTCATGGCGACCTCCTTTAACTGGAGTACAAATTATAATCGCCACGGTGTATATAGCAACGCTATATACTCCAATCTTTGCGCGACGCTGCGCAACTTTCGGGGGGCGCCGTCGCGCGCCCCGAAAGGCCTCAGAAACCGAGGCTGTCGAGCAGATCGTCGACCTGCGCCTGATTGGCGATCACGCCGACGCCGTTCTGGTCGAGCTGCGGGCCGTTCAGCAGGCTGTCGTTCGGCCGTTTTTCCTTCACCGGCTGCTCCGGCATGTTTTCCATCAGCACCATCAGCAGCTGCTTTTCGATCTCCTGCACCACGTCCATCATGCGCTTGATCACCTGACCGGTCAGATCCTGGAAGTCCTGCGCCATCATGATCTCCAGCAACTGGGCGTTGGTGAAGGCCGTATGGCCAGGCACCTGCTCCAGATACTGGCGCGTGTCGTTGACCAGAGAACGCGCGTCGTCCAGTTCGATGGGATTGGCGAACCACTCGTCCCAGCGCCCTTTCAACGCGTTGGCGCCGGATTCCAGCTCCGCCTGGCGCGGTTGCGCCGCCTCCACGCAGTTCAACGCCCGTTCCGCCGCCTGCGCCGTCATGGTTACGACATAGTCAAGACGGTCGCGCGCATCCGGGATCGCCTCTGCCGCCTGGGCGATCGCCTGATCGAGCCCCAGTTCGCGCATGCTGTCGCGCAGCATTCGGGTCAGTTGGCCGATGCGGGAGATGATCTCTCCCGCGGTCGCTGCATCGCTGGCAGGCATTGGAATGTCTCTCATCGCCCTCTCCTTACATGCCCAATTTTTCAAAAATCTTGTTGAGCTTTTCTTCCAGCGTCGCCGCCGTAAATGGTTTTACTACATAACCGCTGGCGCCGGCCTGCGCCGCCGCGATGATATTTTCTTTCTTGGCTTCCGCGGTCACCATCAGTACCGGCATCGCGGCCAGCGCGCTGTCGGCGCGGATGGTTTGCAACAGCTCAAGCCCGTCCATGTTCGGCATGTTCCAGTCGGACACCACGAAGTCGAAACCGCCGGCGCGCAGCTTGTTCAGCGCATCCGCGCCGTCTTCAGCTTCTTCGACGTTGTTGAAGCCCAGCTCTTTGAGCAGATTTCTGACGATGCGGCGCATGGTGGAAAAATCGTCCACAACCAGAAATCTGAGGTTCTTGTCTGCCATTGTTACTCCTGAAATAGTTAACCGTTTAATGATGCAACACCGCAGGCCGCCGCACGGCGAACCTGGGTCATATCGCCGCCGGGAAGACCCTGCGGACTGAAATCAAATGCGCAATGCCTGGCCGCCGGCGATCTGCGCCAGCATGCGCTGGCTCATCCTGTCCAGCTCGACCACTTCGCTGACGCCGCCGCTGCCAATCGCCTCGCGCGGCATGCCGAACACCACGCAGCTCGCCTCGTTCTGCGCCAGGGTATACGCCCCGGCGCGATGCATCTCCAGCATCCCCGCCGCTCCGTCGTTGCCCATGCCGGTGAGGATCACCCCCACCGCATTGCGGCCGGCGTATTGCGCCACCGAGCGGAACAGTACGTCGACCGACGGACGATGGCGGTTGACCGCCGGGCCGTCATGCAGCTTCACCTGATAGTTGGCGCCGCTGCGCGTCAGCTCCAGATGGCGGTCCCCCGGCGCGATATAGGCGTGGCCCGGCAGCACGCGCTCGCCGTCCTCCGCTTCTTTCACCGTGATCTGGCACAGTTTGTTCAGCCGCTCGGCGAACGAACGGGTGAAACCCGGCGGCATGTGCTGGGTGATCAGCAGCGCCGGGCTGGTAGCCGGCAGCGGCTGCAGCACCTGGCGGATCGCTTCGGTGCCGCCGGTGGAGGCGCCGATGGCGATCAGTTTTTCACTGCTCAGCAGCGGCGCATGGCTGAGGATCGCCGGCGCCGGGCTGCTGGAGCGCTGCGGCAGGCGCGCTCTGGCCGCGGTGCGGATCTTCTCGGCAATCAGCTCGCTGTAGGCCAACATGCCCTCGCGAATGCCGAGTTGCGGTTTGGTGACGAAATCCACCGCGCCCAGTTCCAGCGCGCGCAGCGTGATTTCCGAGCCTTTGCCGGTCAGCGAAGAGACCATCACCACCGGCATCGGTCGCAGGCGCATCAGCTTCTCGAGGAAATCCAGCCCGTCCATGCGCGGCATCTCGACGTCCAGCGTCAGCACCTGAGGATTAAATTTTTTGATCAGATCGCGCGCCACCAGCGGATCCGGCGCAGTCGCCACCATTT
The DNA here is from genome assembly GCF_052166695.1 of Serratia sp. CY76391. NCBI lineage: Bacteria > Pseudomonadati > Pseudomonadota > Gammaproteobacteria > Enterobacterales > Yersiniaceae > Serratia > Serratia sp. CY76391. The sequence continues at coordinate 46,718 of NZ_JBJNOJ010000005.1, read as the reverse complement.
CCATGTCGGGATGGCCGTTCACGATTTCCGTCATCAGCTGGCGCATCAGTGCCGAATCGTCTACGCATAACACTCTGATTTTACTCATTACCTCTCCTTGGTCAGCCCATACACGGTCTGCCCACGCAAGTAGAAATCCCGGCTGATCTGGCTGAAATTCTCGGAGTGGCCGGCGAACATCAGCCCCCCCGGCTTAAGCAAGGGAACGAAGCGGCGCAGGATGCGCTCCTGCGTCGCCTTATCGAAATAGATCATGACGTTGCGGCAAAAAATGGCGTCGAATTGCCCCGGCAGCGCCCACTCCGGCGCCAGCAGATTCAGCGGCTGAAAGTTCACTCGCGCCGCCAACTCCGGCCGCACGCGCACCAGCCCCTGATGCGGACCGGTGCCGCGCAGAAAATAGCGCTGCATTTGGGTCGGCGTCAGGGTGCGCAGATCTTCCTGGCGGTAAACGCCCGCCTCCGCTTTCTCCAGCACCTGCGTATCGATGTCGCTGGCCCAGACCTGGCAACTGCCGGCGCGTTGCCCCAGGGCATCGCTCAGCGTGATGGCGATCGAATACGGCTCTTCGCCGGTCGAGGCCGCGGTGCTCCAGACGCTGTAGCCGTTCGGCCGCGAGCGCGCATGCTCCGCCAGGATCGGGAAGTGATGCGCCTCGCGGAAAAATGCCGTCAGGTTGGTGGTCAATGCGTTGATGAACGCCTGCCATTCCGCGCTGTTCGGATCGCTTTCCAGCAGCGCCAGGTAATCGCCGAAATCGTGCAATCCCAGCAGCCGCAACCGGCGCACCAGGCGGTTGTAAACCATCTCGCGCTTATGCTCCGCCAGCACGATGCCGGCGCGTTGATAAATCAACTGGCTGATACGGCGAAAATGCACGTCCGACAGCGGCAGGCGCTGCACCATTTGCGTCAACATCGACGCAGTATCCCGGTTAGAAGTTGACGGCGCCTGTTTCATGCCGCCTCACCGGAGTAAAACGTGCTGCTTATGCGGTTTGACAATCTTGGGCTTCCTTTACCACGGGTGAAACTGCGTTGTTGCTGTTACCTGGCGCGACGAAGTTATCGTCCGCCAGACGGAATACCGCGACCGCGTCGGCCAGGGTAATGGCCTGCTCTTCCAGCGCGGTGGCGGCAGAAGCGGACTCTTCCACCAGCGCGGCGTTCTGCTGGGTAACCTGATCCATCTGGGTCACCGCCTGCGTCACCTGCTCGATGCCGCGGCTCTGTTCATCCGAAGCCGACGCGATCTCGCCCATGATGTCGGTGACGCGCGTCACCGAACGCACGATGTCCTGCATGGTGGCGCCGGAATTTTCCACCAGCACCGAGCCGTGTTTGACGCGGCTGACCGATTCGTCGATCAGCACCTTGATCTCTTTCGCCGCCTGCGCGCTGCGGCTCGCCAGGTTGCGCACTTCGCCGGCGACCACCGCGAAACCGCGCCCCTGTTCACCGGCGCGCGCCGCTTCCACCGCCGCATTGAGCGCCAGAATGTTGGTCTGGAAGGCGATGCCGTCGATCACGCTGGTGATGGCGCCGATTTTCTGCGAGCTGTTGGCGATATCGTGCATGGTGGTGACCACGTCCCCGGCCAGTTCGCCGCCCTTGGCCGCAGTGGCCGAAGCGTCGCGCGCCAGCTGAGAGGCCTGCCGCGCATTGTCGGCGTTCTGTTTCACCGTCGCGGTCAGCTGTTCCATGCTGGCGGCGGTTTCTTCCAGCGAAGCGGCCTGCTGCTCGGTACGGGAAGAGAGATCGTTATTGCCTTCGGCGATCTCCTGCAGGCCAATCAGAATCGACTCCGCACCGTCGCGCACCGCGCCGACGGTACCGATCAGTGACTGCTGCGTGCGTTGCAGGCTGGCGAACAACATGCTGATTTCATTGCGGCCATACACCTGAATCGGCGTCGCCAAATCGCCGGCGGCGATGCGTTCAAAGTGGCTGCGGATTTGGTTCAGCGGCTGTACCAACATGGTGCGCAACCACCACATGGCGCTGCCGGTCACCACGATCAGCATCAGGACCGCCCCCGCCAGCATCAGGCCCGCCAGCGTGAAGGAGAATTGGTTGGCGTCTCGAGCCTCGCTGATGTCACCGTTGACCAATTGCAGGTACTGCACGAAGTCAGCCTCAAACAGGTCCTGGGTTTTCTGCGTCGGCTGATCCATAAACGCCTGCAGCTCGCCCTTTTCCAGGAAACCGATCAGCTCACGCAGCGCGCCGCGCAGCCGCTCGTAGCTGGCCTTGGTGGTGGCCGTCTGCTGGTTCTGCTGTTCACTGCTGCGTTCAACCGCCATAAACTGATTGAAATAGAGATCGGCCTTCTGCAACGAACTGCGGGCGCTGCTCATCAATTCGTTCACCTGCTCCTGCGGCAGTTTCAGCGCCGCGCGGGTGCCGGCGCGGTTCAGCGTATTGCGGGCCTGCAACAGCGATACCCAGCTCAGGCTGAGCGAATCGCGCTGCTGGCTGCCGAGGGTGATGATGTCGAGGTTGTGGTTATCGGAGCGAAACGCGGAATACGACAGGCCGCTGCTGGCCAACTGCAGAACGCAGAAGGTCATCAACAACAGGAACAAGCTGGTAGAGATACGGATTCGGTTAAACACTGTGAACCTCCTTGCAGCCGGCCGGCGACCGGCCTACGTAGGGAAAAGGGCCTCTGCGAGAGAGGCCCGATACCGGTCAGAACGTTTCCCAGTTATCCTGCAGATCGCTGGCGTTCATTTTCTTATGATTGATTACCGGTGTTACCGGCGCCTTGCTGGTGACAGGCGCTTTAAACTCTTCCTGGCCTTCCGACCTCAGGCGGAATACCGCTACCGACTGGGTCAGCATGCTGGCCTGTTCTTCCAGCGCCGCCGCCGCCGAGGCGGATTCTTCCACCAACGAGGCGTTCTGCTGGGTCACTCGGTCCATTTCCGCTACCGCCTGGCCAACCTGATCGATACCGCGGCTCTGCTCGTCGGAAGCCGAGGCGATTTCGCCCATGATGTCGGTCACGCGGGTGACGGCGTTGACGATGTCGCCCATGGTTTCCCCGGCGCTTTCCACCAGCACGGAGCCCATATCGACGCGGCTGACCGAGTCTTCGATCAGGCCTTTGATCTCTTTCGCCGCCTGCGCGCTGCGCTGCGCCAGGTTGCGCACTTCACCGGCCACCACCGCGAAGCCGCGGCCCTGTTCGCCGGCGCGCGCCGCTTCCACTGCGGCGTTCAACGCCAGGATGTTGGTCTGGAAGGCGATACCGTCGATCACGCCGGTAATATCGGCGATCTTCTGCGAACTGCCGGCGATGTCGTGCATGGTCTGCACCACGTTGGCCACCACCTTGCCGCCTTTCTGCGCGGTTTCGGAGGCGCTCAGCGCCAGCTGTGAAGCCTGACGGGCGTTTTCGGCGTTCTGTTTCACCGTCGCGGTCAATTGCTCCATGCTGGCGGCGGTCTCTTCCAGCGACGCGGCCTGCTGCTCGGTGCGGGAGGAGAGATCGTTGTTGCCCGCGGCGATTTCAGACGCGCCACTGTAGATGGCGTCCGCCCCCTGGCGCACGCCGCTGACGGTCTCGATCAGTTCGCTTTGCATGTGTTTCAGGCTGGCCGCCAGCACGCCCATTTCGTTGCGGCTGTTGACGACGATCTGCTGAGTCAGGTCGCCGGCGGCGATCTGTTTGATGTGGTCGATCATACGGTTCAGCGGGCGCACCAGGATGTGATGGATACCGGTCCAGACCAGTACGATCACCGCCAGCACCACCACCAGCACCACGATCAGCGTCCAAATGGCCGAGTTGTAGGAGCTGTTGCTGCCGTCGACCGCGATTTGGTACAGCTTGCCGTTTTGCTCCAGATAAACGTTGTAGCTCTGCTCAAAGTTGTCCTGGTAACTCTGCGTAGGCTGATCGAAGAAGGCGTTGATTTTGCCTTCGCCCAGCAGTTGGATCAGCTCGGAGAGCGCGCCGTACAGCACATCGTACTGCTGCTTGAGGCGTTCCGCCGACTGAGGATCCTGGCGCGGGTCCTGAGGAATTTTCTCGTACGCGGCGTAGTGTCTTTCCGCTTCACCCAGCTCTTCCTTCGCCTTGGCCAGCAGTTCATCAATGGTGGCGCCGCTGCCGATCTTGTTGGTATCCATCATGTAGCGAATACCGGCGCGGTTCAGGGAGTTGCGCGCCTGCAGCAGGTCAACGCGGCTTTCACTCAGCTGCAGCTGCTGCTGGCGGATCGTTTGCAGGACGGTAAAGTTTTCCTTATCGCTTTTCAGCGAGGAGAAAAAGAGTCCGCCCGAAATCAACTGCAAGGCGCCAAACAGCACCAACACCAGCAACAGGCTGGTGACCACCTTCATACGATTTAACATGATTTCCCTTGTTGAAGCCCGCGCAGACAGGCTCTGATGACGTTGAATGTGAGAGTTATCGGCGCCGTGCGGCAAAACTTTATGCGGGAAAGTAACTATTTTTAGTGGGGGTTCCGGGCGCGGCTGAGGCCATCGCGACAGATCAGGGAAAGTGAAGATTAAAGGGGGCGGCGCCCCGCCCCTTGAGTCTGAAATCAGACGCTTTTCGCCACGCTGTCGACCAGCGACATCTCTTCGCTGCTCAGCAGCTTTTCGATATCCACCAGGATCAGCATGCGCTCGCCCAGCGAACCGAGGCCGGTGAGATATTCGGTCGCCAGGGTCACCGCGAACTCCGGCGCCGGACGGATCTGATCGGCGGTGAGCGACAGCACGTCGGAGACGCCGTCAACCACGATGCCCACCACGCGCTGGCCAAAGTTCAGCACGATCACCACGGTGTTTTCATCGTAGGAAACACTCTGCTGCGAAAATTTCACCCGCAGATCGATGATAGGAACAATCACGCCGCGCAGGTTGGTGACGCCCTTGATGAACGCCGGGGTGTTGGCGATGCGGGTCACCTGATCGTAGCCGCGAATTTCCTGCACCTTGAGGATGTCGATGCCGTACTCCTCGTTGCCCAGGGTAAAAATCAGAAACTCTTGCCCTACCGTTTCGCCAGCCAATTTGCTGACGGCTGCCAATCCTGCCATATCATTCACCTTTTAAATCAATAAACTCATTATTATGCGGCGGCGTCCGTCAGACGCTTTTCACGGTTCAAGGTTTGCAACGCCGAGACATCGACGATCAAGGCCACGCTGCCGTCGCCCAGAATGGTCGCGGCGGAGATGCCCGGCACTTTGCGGTAGTTGCTTTCCAGATTCTTCACCACCACCTGATGCTGGCCAATCAGCTGATCTACCAGCAACGCATAGCGGCGGCCGGCGCTTTGCAGGATAACGACGATGCCCTGCGTGGCGTCGGTTTTGGCGCCGTCCACTTCGAATACCCGATACAGCTCCACCAGCGGCAGGTATTCGCCGCGCACCTGCAGCACGCGTTCGCCGCCGGCCAGCGGATGCAGATCTTCCGCCTGCGGCTGCAGCGATTCCATCACCGCGTTCAGCGGCAGGATAAAGACTTCGTCGTTCACCTTGACCGACATGCCGTCGAGGATCGCCAGCGTCAGCGGCAACAGGATGCGGATGGTGGTGCCTTTACCGGCCTGCGAACGGATCTCGACGTGGCCCCCCATCTCCTGAATATTCCGTTTCACCACGTCCATGCCGACGCCGCGGCCGGAAACGTCGGTCACCTGCTCGGCGGTGGAGAAGCCCGGCGCAAAGATCAGCATGCCGACCTCTTCGTCGCTCATGCTGTCACTGACCGCCAGCCCTTGCGAAGCGGCCTTGGCGAGAATTTTTTCGCGGTTCAGCCCGGCGCCGTCGTCGATGACTTCAATACAAATGTTGCCGCCCTGGTGTTCGGCCGACAGCACCAGATTGCCCACCGCCGACTTGCCGGCGGCGATGCGGGTAGCCGGCTCTTCGATACCGTGATCGAGACTGTTGCGCACCAGGTGCGTCAACGGATCGATAATGCGTTCGATCAGGCTCTTGTCCAGTTCGGTCGAGCTGCCCTGCAGCGTCAGCTCCACCTGTTTATTCAGCTTGCCGGCCAGATCGCGCACCAGCCGCGGGTAGCGGCTGAAGACGTATTCCATCGGCATCATGCGGATCGACATCACCGATTCCTGCAGATCGCGCGCGTTACGCTCCAGCTGGCTCATGCTGTTCAGCAGATCGCCGTGGTTCACCGGATCGAGCGTGCCGGAGCGTTGCGCCAGCATCGATTGGGTGATCACCAGCTCGCCCACCAGGTTAATCAGCTGATCCACCTTTTCCACCGCCACGCGGATGCTGGTGGATTCGCTCGCCTTGGCGCGCGCTTTTGGTGCTTCGGCCGGTTTCGCGGCAGGCGGCGCGGCGTTCGCGACCGGCGCAGGCTCCGGTAAGGCGGCCACTTCCGGTAAGCTCGCTTCTGCGATGGCCGGTTCGCTCTGGGTCGGCGTCGAGAAGCTGATTTGTTCCGGTTCCAGCACGAAGCACAACACGGCGCTGATGTCGTCTTCACTGGCGGAGGTGAGCAACGTCACGTCCAGACTGTGTTCCGTCTGATGCGGATCTTTAACCTCGCCGAGGTTGCCCAGCTCTTCCAACATCAAGGGGATTTCACTGGCTTTCAGCCCGTTCAGGCTGATGCGCATGCCGCCCTCGATCGCCGCCGGCGCGGCCGATGGCTTAACGACTGGCTGCTGAACGGCCGGTTGAGCCGCAGGCGCCTCTTGCTGCTGTTGCGCTTCCAACGCCAGCTGGCGCAGCGCCTGACAAATGTATTCAAAGCTTTCAGCGTCAGGCTGTTGCGAGGTTTTATAGGCGTCCAGTTGCTCCTGCATAATGTCTTTGGTTTCCAGAAACAGGTTGATAATCTCGGTGCTCAGGCTCATTTCCTGGCGTCTTGCACCGTCCAGCAGGTTCTCCAGCAGGTGGGTGGTTTCCTGCAGCACCGAAAAACCAAAGGTCGCCGCGCCGCCCTTGATCGAATGCGCCGCGCGAAAGATGGCGTTTAACGGCTCGATATCGGGGGCCAGCGGATCCAGCTCCAGCAGGTGTTGCTCCATGTCGGCCAGCAACTCGTCTGCCTCATCAAAGAAGGTCTGATAAAAATCGCTAATGTCCATGCTCACGGGGTCACCTCTGGCTGTGAGTCGCGGTTAGTCGGTGCGGGTGCGGACGCCGGTGGTTCCGATGCCTGATCGGCCGGTGCTATCGCCGGGGATGCCTGCGGTGGAGCGCCTGGCGTTGTCGCCACCGGTTCCGGGGCCGTCGCCGAGGGTTCCGGCGTTTGGCTGGCCGGTGCGGTCGCCGACGGCGCCAGCTGCTTTAGGCTTTCCGGCTGGGCAATATCCATCGCGTTGCTTTCGGCATTTTCGTGCTCGATGCCCTCTTGCGTTTGCTTGTTCAGCACCAGCACGGTGATGCGACGGTTAATCGCGTCATCGGCGCCATGCTGTTTCAGGCTCATGGTGGCCGCCATGCCCACCACCCGCAGCACCTTGCCTTCCGCCAGGCCGCCGGCGATCAGCTCGCGTCGCGACGCGTTGGCGCGATCGGCCGACAGTTCCCAGTTGCTGTAGCCGCGCTCGCCGGTGGCGTAAGGGATGTCATCGGTGTGGCCGGACAGGCTGATTTTGTTCGGCAGGTCGTTAAGGATCGGCGCTATCGCCCGCAGAATATCGCGCATGTAGCTCTCGACCTGCGCGCTGCCGGTTTTGAACATCGGCCGGTTTTGGCTATCGATAATCTGGATGCGCAGCCCTTCGTCCATCATGTTGATCAGCAGATGCGGACGCAGCGCCTTCAGGCGCGGATCGGACTCAATCAACTCATCCAGCTTTTCGCGCAGCTTGTTCAGGCGCAGCTCTTCGGCGCGCGAGTCCGGCGAATCGACCTGTTTTTTCACCAGGCCGTGCTGCTGCGTAGGATCGTCGCCGCCGCCAGGAATGGGGCTGCTTTCGGAGCTGCTCTTGTCGCCGCTGGTCAGGGCAACCTTGAGCGGCGTACGGAAATATTCGGCGATTTGCGTCAGCTCCTGCGGGCTGGCGATCGCCAGCAGCCACATCACCAGGAAGAACGCCATCATCGCCGTCATAAAGTCGGCATAAGCGATCTTCCAGGAGCCGCCGTGATGGGCGGCATGATGCGACTTGCGCTTTCTGACCAGAACGACCGGATGATTCTGTTTCATGCTTCTTCTTCTTCCGTCGCCTGCTGCGCCGGCGCTTTCACGCGGCGCACGTGTTCTTCCAGCTCAACGAAAGAAGGACGTTCGGTGGTATACAGCGTTTTGCGGCCAAACTCGACCGCGATCTGCGGCGCGTAACCGTTCAGGCTCGACAACAGCGTGACCTTGATGCACTGCATCATCTTGACGTTTTCGGCGCTCTTCTGGCGCAGCAACGTCGCCAGCGGCGAGATGAAGCCGTAGGCCAACAAAATGCCGAGGAAAGTACCGACCATGGCGTTAGCGATCAGCGCGCCCAGTTCAGCGGCCGGACGGTCAGCCGAAGCCAGGGCGTGCACCACCCCCATCACCGCCGCGACGATGCCGAACGCCGGCAAGGAGTCGCCCACCATCGCCAGACTGCCGGCGGGCACTTCGCTTTCCTGCTCGTAGGTTTCGATCTCTTCGTCCATCAGCGCTTCGATCTCGAACGCATTCATATTGCCGCTCACCATCAGCCGTAAATAGTCGGTAATGAACTCCACCAGAGTGTTATCGGCAAGGATGCGCGGATAATTAGAGAAAATTTCACTTTCTTGCGGATTATCGATATCGAACTCGAGCGACAGCATGCCCTGCTGGCGCGATTTGGCCAGCAGACGGAACAGCAACACCATCAGATCCATATACAGATCTTTGTTGTATTTGGAACGGCGCATCAGCCGCGGCAGCGCGCGCAGCGTGGCTTTGATCGCTTTGCCGTTGTTGCCGACGATGAAGGCGCCGACGCCCGCCCCGCCGATAATCAGAAATTCCGCCGGCTGATACAACGCCCCGAGATGACCGCCCACGATCAGGTAGCCGCCAAACACCGCACCCAATACCACGAGATAACCCAAAATAACTAGCACACGCATTCCTTAAATTAACAATGTGGATGGAAGGTGGGGCAAACGCGCCCTGGCGCGACAGACCAGGCTGCATGTCTGGGGGCGGCATGCCGCCCCTGCGTATCACACGTCGGTATTCATTGCCGAGAGCCGGCAACGTGGCGGCTCAGATGGCGCGTTTGACCTGCTCGTCCAGCAGTTGAGGAATAATATCGGCCAGTTGCGGCGAAAGTTTACGTCTTTTTACGGCGCGGGATGGGGGTTGGCATAAACTGCAGATGAAACCATTCAGCGGCTGGTGCGCGTGGGTGATAAATGCGCCGCCGCAGCAGCTGCAGGCGGAAAGCTGCAACATGCCGCTATCGACGAAGCGCACCAGCGTCCAGGCGCGGGTCAGCGCCAGCAACGGCGCCTCGCCGGCCTGCTGCGGACACTGCTCGAGATAGAGGCGATAGGCTTTGATCACCGCCTCCACGCCGCTGCACTGCCCGCTTTTCATCAAAAACAGGTAAGCGTTGTAAAACATCGACGAGTGAATATTTTGTTCCCAGGTCATAAACCAGTCGGTTGAGAACGGTAACATTCCTTTTGGCGGCGGGCTGCCGCGTAACTCCTTGTAAAGTTTAATCAAGCGCCCGCGGCTGAGCTGGGTTTCACTCTCCAGCATCTGCAATCGGGCTCCCAGCGAAATCAGCTCCATGGCGAGCTGAATGTCCTTGGCTTCTTGAACGATACTTTTCTCAACCATCATCAGGCTCTTTTCTTCGTCGGGCTAGCGTCTTTACTCGATAGCTCTTGCAGTAAATGGCTTGATAGCAAAATGCCGGTATGGATTTGTTGCAGATCGTCGACGCGCGACTCTTTGGTCAGGCGTTCGATGGTCTGGCTTTCGTTAAAGCGGAAGTGGCAAACCAGCTGGTTGGTCTCGGCCAGTTTAACCATTTGCGGCAAAGTCAGCTGCGCCAGCGCATCGGCCATGGTTTCATCAATACCCAGGCGAAACATTGCGGACGCTTTTTCATCGTTGATCAAACGCTGTGCTAAAAGTAAATATGACAGATTGATGTCATAAATATGCTTAAGTAATTCAGACGTACCCATATTCCCCATCCCGACAGACTATGTTTAAAAACATACGCTGGGTGATAAATTTTATCGCCCGTGACTTGGGTTGTTTCCCAAAGTTGGCAAATTAATCTCTCAAAAACGACTGCTATAATTTTCGACAATCGCTAAATTCGACCACTGTTCAGTATTTGCTACGAGCGTAAACCAACGTGTATGGATGTACAGCATTCTGCTTCGATAGTGTTTAGTCACCATGAAACTATTTTTACAAATTTAATAAGATTATTCCTAAAGCAGCGCAACTCTACCCCCGAACCATTAGCACACACAATGTAAGTGAGAGGCAATTTTAAATACAATGTGACATGGATCACAAAAATAAAAAGTAATTAAGCCAAATACCCCCAAATACGCTCACTTATTGACCGTCATTTTGCTCATAAAACAGCCATAGGTAAAAAAACGTCTTAAAAACAATGTTTATGCGCCAAAAAATTATCTTTTTTAGATCAATTCGAACAAAAGCATCACCAAACCAAAATAACAGAACAAAAATCTGCATATAGGCAACAAACTCAGTATAAATAACCATTTGAGTTACTAAAAAATATCCAAGCTGAAAAATAACCAATGTAAACTATAAGGTTATTAGCTATCGGATTTGACTTAAGCCTTCAGCCTGAGGCTGTTCTAATTTTCAACATCAGGTGATTATGGCTTATCAATGATTCGCAGGCGTAGTGAACAAGCCAACAGACGTAACGATATGTTTCCGTATTAGCACGATGCAAGAGTGCTTTTTTGAGTTAAATTTCCCCAAAACGTTATATCGGCAGCAATTCATAAAACTTTAATGCTTTTTATTTCTTTTTCTGACGCCGAGATAATTCCCCCTCCCCCCCAGAGATTATTTACATGGCTTTGGCTTTCATTACTTCATTGTCATAAAATAAAACGCAGTTTTGTTTTACTGTTCATATTTCTTCATCGAAAAAAACGGCTTTTCAACGCAAGCAGCGGCGACAAACATCGCCCAATGCCGCGACGGCGCCACGGCCGGGTGAAAAAATCACCCAAAAGAGGCCCGGCACGGCACCTTGTGCTTGCCCACAGCACGAACGACGACGCGTCGGCCGTCAACCGCCCTGAGACTTTCCCTATTTCTCCATTAATCAGCAGGCTGAGATTGCTGACGGCGCACTGGCATATTATGATTTACCAAAGCGCCGCTACGGGCGGCGCGACATCATTACCCAGTGCAATTTATCTAATTGAAATGATTTTTGTCAGGTCGTACATCGCTGCCTCGACGGCGTCGCCGTGAGTCGCTATGTGTTATTCACCCGGCTTTAACTATTAACAGGCTATATTTTAATCATGACCGATACGCTCGAATATCTGCTGACATTTCGTAAATGCTCCTCTTTGGACAGCCTGGAGAAGGTGTACGACAAACTGAACTACTCCATTGAAAACGATACGGAAATGAGCAATATGTACCGTGCCGCCGACCACCGTCGCGCCGAGCTGGTTGCCGGTAAATTGTTCGACCTGGGCAAGGTGCCGAAAACGCTGTGGGCACAGGTGCTTTAATTCAGTGAAATTACGTGCGGCAACGGTTTTATCTTTTATTGCTATATAACCGGGGCACATTCAGCTTTTATTGCCGCGCGTGATATGAAACACATTTATTCCCCCCGCCAGGTTCTACCCTTTATCCGACGCAGTACTTCCACCAAGGCCGCCGATGCAGCAGCCTGAAACACGATGGATACAACAAGGAGTCGGATATGGGGTATCAAAACGTTCTGGTCACCGTCGCCGTAGCCCCTGACAGCCACCGCCTGGTGGAAAAGGCCGTCTCCATCGTTCGCCCCTACGGCGGCAGCATCACCCTGTTAAGCACCCTCGCCAATCCGGAAATGTACAATAATTTCGCCGGGCCGATGCTGGGCGATTTGCGCTCGCTGATGGAAGAGGAAACCCGGCTGTTTATGGAGGAACTGCGCCAACGCGCCGGCTACCCTATCGCCGATACGCTGATCGTGCATGGCGAGCTGGGTGACAGCCTGGCATTCGCCAGCCGCCGTCAGCCGTTTGACCTGCTGATCTGCGGCAATCACCGAGACAGCATGATGAACAAAGTCTCCTGTTCCGCCGCCCGCTTTATCAATATCAGTCATATCGACGTGTTGATCGTTCCGCTCTGAGCTAAGCACATTCGGTCACGTCGCCTCAGCGCTCCTGCACTAGGCTTAACGGACCTTGTTTGCCGCACTACAAAGGAGCTTTCGATGTCCCCTTCTCAACAGAACCGCCGCTTCCTGCTGGCCTCGCGTCCGAACGGCGAACCGACAGCGGCGAACTTCCGTCTCGATACCGTTCCCGCACCGCAACCCGGCGCCGGCCAACTGCTGCTGCGCACCGTATATCTGTCGTTGGATCCTTATATGCGCGGACGCATGAGCGATGCCCCCTCCTATGCGCCGCCGGTGGAGATCGGTCAGGTGATGGTGGGCGGTACGGTATCGCGCGTGGCGGCCTCACAGCATCCCGATTTCAACGTCGGCGATTGGGTATTGGGGTATGACGGCTGGCAGGAATATGCGCTGTCCGACGGCAGCGGCCTGCGCAACCTCGGCCCGCATTTGCCGCACCCTTCCCGCCTGCTGGGCGTGCTCGGCATGCCGGGATTTACCGCATACATGGGGCTGCTCGACATCGGCCAACCGCAGGCGGGTGAAACGCTGGTGGTGGCCGCCGCCAGCGGTGCGGTTGGTTCGGTGGTCGGCCAAATCGGCAAACTGAAAGGCTGCCGCGTCGTCGGCGTCGCCGGCGGTGCGGAAAAATGCCGCTATGTGGTGGAAGAGTTGGGTTTCGACGCCTGTATCGATCACCGCGCCCCAGACTTTGCCGAACGGTTGGCCGCCGCCTGCCCACAGGGTATCGACATCTATTACGAGAATGTCGGCGGGGCGGTGTTCGACGCCGTACTACCGCTGTTGAACACCAAAGCGCGTATTCCGGTATGCGGCATCATCGCCCATTACAATGCCACCGGGTTACCTGCGGGGCCGGACCGCTTGCCGCTGCTGGAGGGGCTGATCCTGCGCAAACGCATCCGTATGCAGGGCTTTATCATCTTCGACGACTACGGCTCACGCTTTGACGAGTTCTTGCAACAAATGAGCAGTTGGGTCGAACAGGGGAAAATCAAGTTCCGCGAAGACATCGTCGACGGGCTGGAGCAGGCGCCGCAGGCGTTTATCGGCCTGCTGCAGGGCAAAAACTTCGGCAAACTGGTGATCCGCGTCGCCGACGAATAACCCGTAGCAGGGCGTGGTCCGCCGCGCTCTGCTTTTAATGTACGGCACCGTCGCCGAATCGCACATCTTCCTCTACCGTCAGCGTCACCTGAACGACAGTGCGCACCGCTTCCACCATCGTCGCCAGTGCCATGCTCGGCTTGCCCGGGTGCGCTGCCGCCAGTTCATGGCTGTACGGAATATGCACGAACCCGCCCCTGGCCCGCGAATGCTGCGTCTCCAGATAGTGACGCAGACCATAAAAAATGTGGTTGCAGTTGTAGGTGCCTGCCGTATAAGAGACCGCCGCGGGGATCCCCTGCCGGCGCAGTTGCTGCACCGCGGCCTTGACGGGCAGCGTACTGAAATAGCCCACTGGCCCGCCGGCAACCACCGGCACGTCAATCGGCTGTTTACCGGCATTGTCGGGAATGCGGGCATCGATCAGATTGATGGCCACCCGTTCCAGGGATATCTCGGCCCGGCCGCCGGCCAGCCCCAGACAAATCACCGCCAGCGGCTGCAATGCCTCAATCGCCGCGATCAACCGCTGATTGGCTACGCCCAATACGCAAGGTAGCTCGAGCACCACAATCTCCGCGCCGGCAATATGTTCACCGGCCAACGCCTGCGCAATCTGCCAGGAGGGATTCACCGCATCACCCTCGAACGGCTCAATGCCGGTGATCAAAACTTTGTTCATCATTTCCCCTGATTGAAGGCTAAATTCGTGTACTTCCAGCCTAAAGAACGCAGTATGATTCTGGAAATGGATTATCTGTATATAGAGTATTCATAAAATGAATTTATCCAGCGTCGATCTCAACTTGCTGGTGGTGTTTGAGGCGTTGTATCAGACGCGCAACGTCACCGCCGCAGGCCGGCGTCTTAACCGCGCACAACCGTCCGTCAGCAATGCATTGGCGCGGCTGCGCATTCTTCTGAACGATCCGCTGTTTGTTCGCAGCGGCGGCGGCATGGCCCCCACGCCGCGCGCCCACCAGTTGATGCCGCAAATACAGCGGGTGCTTGAGCAAATCCATCTGGCGTTGGCACCCCCTGCCCGTTTCGACCCGGCCACCGCCGGGCAGCGGCGTTTTACGCTGGCGGCCGGCGACTATGCCGATATCTTGCTGCTGCCCGCCATCATCAGTCGATTGCGTCAGACCGCACCCGGCATCGATATTCGCGTTTCGCGCCTGGATCGCCACAATATTTACCGGCAACTGGATCGCGGCGAGGTGGATATCGCGCTGGGAGGGCACCTTTCCGGTGCGGAAAGCCACTATGTGCGCACGTTGTTTGAAGAACATCTGGTGTGTATAGCCAGCCGTTCACACCCACAGCTGGCGGATGGCCGCTGGGATCTGGCGCGCTACCTCAGCCTGCCGCATGGGCTGTATGCACCGGCAGACGACGGCTCTGCCAGAGGGTTGGTCGACCGGCGTCTGGCGGAAATTGGCGGTCAACGGCGCGTTGCCGTGACCTTTTCACACATTGCCGCTCTGCCGGCGGTGGTCGCCGACAGCGATCTGATCGCCACGCTGGCCGCCAGCGCGGCCCGGCATTTTTCCGATCCGCAACGCGTACGCATTCTCCCGCTGCCTGACGAGCTGGCCATCTCGCCTTTTCCCATTGAGCTGATCGCCGGCCGGCAGGCGCAACGCGACCCGGCTTTAATCTGGCTCTGCGAGCTTATCGGGCAACTCTCCTTCGCCTTCTCTCCACGCTAACGGCGACATTCGCTGCATTTTCAACCGTTCAAACGCATGTTCCCAGGCCCGTCGGTGGGCCCTGGAACGCCCACCAAATAGGAATCATCCGAATTAACATTCGCCAAATTTATATATTTGATCATCTTTAACTGGCAAATGGTAAGGATAAAAAACAGTCAGTGACTTTTTTTACGTAAAAAAAGAGTTGTTTTATAAGCACGTTGGCTTATGTGTTACACATTTACTTTCTGGTATTACCAATTCTCCAATAATTTGAGATAAAAAATGATCTATGCGTATCTATATGTTTTAAAAAATAAAAAACAAGATCGTGAGCGAGTTAACGAATTGAGCATTGATCCACAAGGCTATTTTGCAAATGCAGTGCTCTATTGTAGACTGCACAAATCGTGCCTTTGTGTAAACTTTGTTAAATCTTTCGTCAGTTCCTGTCTCCATTCGTGACAGATACGCCATCGGGATCGCGCGTCAATTCTCGTGCGGTAGCTATGCCTAAACCGGGGAATAGTATGGATCGTCTTATCATTGCGCACACGCCTTTGCCCGCCCATCAGCTGTTGTTCAGAAGCCTTTCCGGTGAGGAAAAACTGGCCGGCCTGTTCGAATTCGACGTCGAGCTGCTCAGCCCCGACAATCGGCTCGATCTGAAAGCGCTGCTGGGACAAAAAATCACGCTGGAGCTGCGGGGCAATCCGTTGGCGCCGCGTTATCTCAACGGCAATATCACGCGCATGACCCTCTCCGGACGAGAAGCCGGCGGCAACCGTTACTATATCTACCGCGCCGTGCTGCGCCCCACGCTGTGGTATCTGACGCAAAACCGCGATTTTCGCATCTACCAGGAAAAGACCGTTCCCGACATCCTGACTCAGGTGCTGGGGCAGTATCAGGTGAAAATCGATAACCGCCTGAGTTACGACTACCGCATCTGGGGGTACTGCGTGCAGTACCAGGAGAGCGATTTCGATTTCATCAGCCGTCTGATGGAACACGAAGGCATCTATTACTATTTCACGCACCAGCAAGACGGCCATACGCTGGTGCTGGCTGACGCGCCGGCGGCCCATCAGGAACTCGCCGGCTACGCCAGCATTCCCTATCAGCTCGCGGAAGGCGGCCTAGTGGAAAACAAAGACAGCATCAACAGCTGGAGCGTTTCTGACGCCATCACGCCCAGCCTGTATAGCCTGGATGACTACGATTTTCGCAAGCCGCGCGCGCGGTTGCTGGAGGCCCGGCAAAATCCCGCCTCATTCGCGCAGGACAAAGCCGAGGTGTTCGACTGGCCCGGCCGTTATACCGATCACGCCCATGGCCAGTTTTACGTCAAGGTTCGCCAACAGGAGTTCGAAGCGCAGCATGAGCAGATGAGCGGCGAAGGTAATTCGCAGGGCATTGCGCCCGGCTATCGTTTTCAACTGACCCAGGCGCCGCGTATGGAAGACAACCGCACCTACCTGGTGGTCAGCGCACATTACTTCATGCAGGAAAATAGCTACGCCAGCAACGATAACGACGTCGGCGAACAGCGAACCGAATTTCAGGTCGTTCCGGCGGATATCAATTGGCGCCCGGCGCGCACCACGCCCTGGCCGAAAACCCATGGCCCGCAAACTGCCGAAGTGGTGGGCCCGGAAGGCGAAAGCATCTGGACCGATAAATATGGCCGGGTGAAACTCAAATTCCGTTGGGATCGCCACGGCAGCGGCAACGAAACCAGCTCCTGCTGGGTGCGCGTCTCCAGCGCCTGGGCCGGCTGGAAATACGGCGGGATCCAGATCCCGCGCGTCGGTGAGGAAGTGGTGGTCGACTTTATCAACGGCGATCCGGATCGCCCCATCATCACCGGCCGCGTTTACAACGAAGACAGCATGCCACCGTGGGATCTGCCCGGCGACGCCACCAAAATGGGCTTTATGAGCCGCAGCAAAGGCGGCGGCGTCGACAACGCCAGCTTCCTGTTCCTGGAAGACTCGCCCGGCAACGAATCTTTCGACATGCACGCCGAACGCAACATGAACATGACGGTGGAAAACGACAAGAACGTCAATATTGACGGCAGTCGCACCACCACCATCGGTCGCCAGCAGGACGACACCGTCACCGGCGACGCCACGTTCCTGTACAAAGCGAAACGCACCACAACGGTCAATGGGCTGGAAACCGCCAACCTGAACGCTCACCAGACGGTGAACATCAAAGGCGGCCGCGACCTGACGATTATCGACGGCGGCGATAAAATCGACATCACCGGCAATCAGTCCTTCAAGCTCGACGGCGCGCAGACGCAAAACATTACGCAAACCCAGCATGTCACGGTGAAAGGCAACCAGACCCTCGACATTACCGAGGGGCAACAGACCAGCACCATCAAGCAAGGGCAGACGGTCAACATCACCTCCGGCGGGCAGCACACCACCATCACCGCCGGCGGGCAGGAATTGACGATTAAAGGCGGCGGCCAAACCGCCACCGTAACCGGGGATGTCACCGAGACCTACAAAAACGATCAGAGCACCACGATCACCGGCACGCTGACCATCAAGGCGAAAACGATCAATATCACCAGCGCGGACGGCGTATCGGTGCAAACACCGAGCTGGAAAGATAACTGCCACGGCTTGAAATGGGTGGCGACCGGGGCCAACTTCGCCTTTTACGGTTCAAATCTTGCGTTGACAGGAGCCAGCCTGAAACACACGATGCTGGATATCTCGCACAACCCGCTGTCGATCAGCAAAACCAATTTCAAGCTCAGTAATGATCCCATGACGTTCACGCAGCTTGGCGCGCTGGTGACCAACGGTGCCTTACGATTGAGCACCAAGGCGCTGGCGATCTTCTTGTAAAGGGACTCCCATGTCGAAGGCCAAAAATGTTTTCACCGTTATCGGTTTGATTTTATTGGCTCCCATTCTCAGCCTGGTGGGCTTTTTCAAATTCATCACGGTCGATATCTGGGGTTATTTCAAACATATCGGTTCTTCCCTCAGCGTGATGGAGAACGGTATTTCCGCCTCAGGGCAAATCGTCAGCATTCGCCAGACCAACCTGTGGGACGGGAATCGGCCGGTCTGCGAAGTCGAAGTCAAGTACATCGCCCAAGACGGGAAAAACCATACGGCCGTGGCGAAAGGCCCGATCAGCGTCGTGGATCTGCCGCGTTATCAGCCGGGCCATTTCATCGCGATAAAGTACGATCCGAAGAATCCCAAAAAAGCGGTGATCGAAGAGCTTTCCCGGCTTTGAGCGAAAAGCATCCCTTCAATCACGCGATCCGATTTCAACGTTCCGTAAACGGCTTATCGTTCATCAGTTCGCGAAATCACCTTGCATAAGGAAGTGTCACGATGGGCACGTTCATTGCCTTTTCGACGCAGGACAGCCTCTGGGGACAAGTCCTGTTTACCTTCTTTGGCATCCTGGTTGGCTGCGTATTGCTCGCTGCGATCGGCAAAACCTTTTTGTCGGCCAACCGAGCGGCCACGTTGCCTGTGCGGCTGCTGATCTTTGTCGCGCTGATGCTGGCGCTCCTGAAATACAACCAGCAGGTGATGTCTGCGGTAAATGCCCCCGCAGAACTGATCGGATTGCTGATTTTTCCCGGCTTTTTGATGAGTTACCTGGGTGCGGCGCCCACCGGCAGACTGGCGCTGGCGATAGAGCCGCCCTGTTTTGCGGCGCTCGCCGCGCTGCTGATCCTGGGCACCAATGACATCGGCTTCTTTGCGCCCTATCACCTGGAGAGCGCCGGCCAATTGATCGCCAAGGCGATCGCCGCGGCGTTGTCCGTGGCCGCCGTGCTGCTGGCTCGTGGAATAAGCGGAAAGGACAACGCACTGTCCTCTTGATCATCCATTTCGAAGCGGGGCGCTCCCCGCATTGGCGATCGGCTCTGAACGCCGCATCGTTTTCTTCATCTGTTGTGACATAGCCTGATATCTATTAAACCGAAAAACGGATTGTTTTTGAGCAAGCAGCCTGGCTGCCGGCTGATATCCACAGGAAGCTTTACACACACAATGAAAGTCGTAAAACCTCTGCGCCTCAGCGCGCTTCATCGTCCCTTCTCTTGGCAAGGGCAAAACCATCTGGGCGTTTCCGTTTTGGCCTTGGCCGACATGGGGGCAGCCCCGCGCCTGCGTCCCGAACCGGAGTTGTGGCAGTTGGCCGCCGACGAACTCACGTTGAGCGGCGGCGTGCTCGATTTGGCTATCCCAAAAGCCTGCGCGGAGTTTCTCGCCACCGGCAATGCCTACACCCATCATCAACAAGACAAAACCGCTTGCGCCGTGAAGATCCAGCTTGATTCGCTGGAAAAAACGCTGGTGGTTTTCGGCGATCGCCATTGGATCAACGATCGTCCCTCTACTCCCCTCCCTTTTGCAGAAATGCGTCTGGACTGGCGCCGGGCTTACGGCGGCGCACAGTTCGCCGATAATCCGCACGGCATCGGCGCCACCCCAGAAACATTTCCGCAAGGCCGCATCCATCGCCTACCCAATGTTGAACCCCTGCAGGGGCGCCTTGCGTCTTCTCGGCAAAGCGCGCAACCGGCAAGCTTTGACGCGTTGGATATCACCTGGCCGCGCCGCTTCTCCCGCATCGGCAAAAACTACGACGCCGACTGGTTGAAAAACGGCTTTCCCGGCTTCGCCAACGATATCGACTGGCGCCTGTTCAACATGGCGGAAAGCGATCAGCAGTATCCTCAACGCGACAGCTTGCCGCCCCGGGCCGCCTATCGGATTTGGAACATGCACCCTTCAGAACCGGTACAGCAAGGGCATTTGCCGCCGTGGCGCGCGCGCTGCTTCATCAACCGGCTGCGCGGCGGCGAAACGCATTTCGAAGAGATCGCGATGCGCCACACCACCGTCTGGTTCTTCCCCCATCGGGAACAGATGCTGCTGATTTATCAGGGCAGCACATGCATCAATGAAGACGATGCGGCCGACGTGATGCAGCTGATGCCGGCCCTGGAAACCGAAGGCGAGCCCCGCTCCACCGCGCATTATCGGCAGGTATTGGCCCAGCGGCTGGATAAAGAACGGGGTGCTCTGCACGCTTTTCGTGAGCAAGAGTTGCTGCCGGAGGCGTGCATCGGCGCCTGGCTGGATACGGAAACGCCGACGCAGCAAAGCCCGATGGCGGAAAATATCGCCGCCTACGAGCACCAGCAACGCGAAGAGCATCGCCAGCGTCTGCTGCGCGAGGGGCAAGACATTGATGAACTTTTCCCGCGCCCGTCGCAAGAGGCGCCGCCGAAGCTGGACCAGCTCGCCGAATTCGTCGAGCGTCTGGAAAGCCAGGCCGAGGCGCAGTATCAGGACATGCTCAAGCTGACGCAAGCCGAGGGTATCGATCCGCTCAACCCCGGTGGGGACCATGTGCCGCCATCCGGTGCGGAAAGCTACCAGCAGCAACGCGATCTGCTGTTCCAGGAGGCACGCCGGCATCCTGACGCATTTAGCGATAAACAGCGTGGGGAAAGCGAACGCGCGCTGCACCAAATGTATTTAATGTCGGCACAGGCGCAAAGCCCTGCACTGCGCCTGCGTGGCGATCTGGCGCAAATCATTCGCCAACGCGTCGCCGCCGCCATGCTGCGCGATAAGGATCTCAGCGGCCTGGATCTCACCGGCGCCGATCTGTCCGGCATGGATCTCTGCCAGGCTAACTTGCGCGGCGCTTTGCTGGAAAACGCCGATCTGCGCCAAACCCAATTGGTGGGTTGCGATCTTCGTGAGGCAATGTTGGCGCGCGCCGATCTCAGCGGCGCCGTCTTACAGCAGGCCGATTTGAGCCACGCCTCGTTGGCCCTGGCGAAATGTGAAGCGACGGATTTCGGCGGCGCGCAGTTGCACGAAACCAACATCCAGCAAACGTTGTTTCAACGCTGCGATTTCACTATGGCGTCGTTACGCGACCTGCTGGGGTACGAAACCCTGCTCGGGCAGTGTGACTTCAACCGCGCCACGCTGGCCAACATTACGTTGATGGAGCTGCAACTGGAGCAGCTGACATTCAGCCACGCCCGGCTCGACAAAGTCAGCTTCGTCAAATGCCGGCTGTTGGCGGTGAACTTCGATCGGGCACGGCTAGAGAGCTGCGCCTGGGTTGATACCGAGACGCAAAGCCTCAGCTTCCGCGCCGCACGCCTCACCGCCTGCGCCTTCGCGGCAAAGACGCTGTTGCCGCAGGCGGATTTCGGCGACGCGACGCTGAACCAGTGCAATTTGCGCCAGATGCCGTTGCAGCGGGCTAATTTCAGCCGTGCGCGCCTCGACAACTGCGACCTGTCGGAAGCCCGGCTGAACGAGGCCGATTTCCGTCAGGCCAACGGCAGCGACAGCCTGTTTATTCGCTGCGATCTGTCCCAGGCCAACCTGCGCGACGCCAATTTCATCGCGGCGATCCTGCAAAAATGCGTACTGTCAGGCGCCGACCTGCAGGGCACCAATCTGTTCCGGGCCGATTTGTCGCAGTCGCAAGTGGATCAGGCGACCCGGCTCGACGGTGCCTATACCGCCAGGGTGAAAACATTGCCTCGCCACAACGGGAAGGAAGTATGACGTCAAAACCTGAGCAGATACGCCAGCGCGTGAAACGCGGCGAGCTGATTGCCGGTGAGGATTTGCACGGCCTGTCATTCGCCGGTATGGATTTGGCCGGCGGCATGTTCAACGAACTGAACCTGAACGGCGTGAACTTCTCCGATTGCGATCTGCGCGACAGCGTCTTCAGTGATTGCCGGCTCGAACACGCTCAATTTGCGCGAGCGAACCTGAAGCAAACGGCCTTCAATCAGTGCGCCATGGCAGGCGGCCGCTTCAGCGAGAGCCATATCGAACTGACGATGTTCAACGACTGCCGGCTTGAACAGAGCGACTTTAGCCGGCTGCCGCTCAACCAAAGCCACTGGATGTCATGCCAATTGGCCGGCGCGAATTTTTCCGCCACTCAGCACGATCGCACCACCTTTTACGAAAGCCCGCTCGACGGCGCAGATTTAAGTCATACGAGGCTGTCACTTGTCACGTTCTTTCGATTAAATCTCTGTGAAACAAGGTTTGATGGGGTTGATTTCGACCGCGTCACGTTTTTCGAATGTGACCACCGCGGCAAAAGTTACGCCGGGCAGCGCCTCATCGCCTGCCAGTTTACCGATAACCAACTGGACGACGTCGATTTCAGCCAGGCGACGTTGCGTCAAAGCAACTTCAAGGGCGCTTCACTGCTGCGCGCCAACCTGACGGGCGTGCAAGCGCAGCAGTCACTGTGGCTGGAGGCTAATCTGACCCACGCACAGTGCCGCAGCGGGCAGTTCGATCAGGCGATCTTCAGCGAAGCGACGCTGGACGCCGCCAACTTTAGCCAGGCGCGCCTGTATCAATGCGTGTTCCAGCGCAGCCGCGCGGCGCGCTGTGATTTCAGCGACAGCGACCTGACCTACGCCGACTTCTGTTACGCCGACATCGGCGCCGCCGATTTCCGGCGCGCGCGTTTTATGCGCACCCGCATGCACCGCGCCCACCAGCAGCAAACGCGCTGGGGCGATCGCAGCGGGATCCTCGAGCGCGACGAAGAACTGTACGCCGCCGAAACCTGGAGCGCACAGCGCCAGAGCCGAATCTGAATGCATTGACCACTTCACGAGGGGATCACCATGAGCGTTGCCAACACAACTCGCGCCGTCAACATCGCACCGCCCCAGCAGGCCGCCGGCCAGGTCGTCAACCTGTTGCCGGACGGCAGCCTGGTGGTGGAGTGCGAAGGCCGCGGCTGGCATTGCCGCCGGGCGGCGAGCTGCCTGCTGACGCCGGCCCTCGGCGATAACGTGCTGGTCGCCGGCTGCGGCCACCAGCTGTGGGCGATCGCCGTCCTCGAGCGCGCAGAGCCGCAAAGCGCGGCGCGGCTCTGCGTCGCAGGCGATCTGCACATTGAAACACCGAACGGCTCGCTGTCGCTGCACGGCGCGCAGGCGCTGAACCTGAGCGGCGACGCCATGACGCTGCAAGCGAACAGCGGCGACTGCCACGTCGACAAGATGAAATACAGCGGCGAAGAGCTGTCTGCCTTTGTCAGCCTCAGCCGCCTGGTCGGCAAACGCTGCGAGTCGCTGTGGCATTCGGTCAGCCAGATCAGCCATTCGCTGTTTCGCAAAGTGCGCCAGACCGAGCACGTGCGCGCCGGGCAGCTGGATTACCAGGCGGAAGATTACGCCCGCATTCATGCCCGCAACACGCTGATTACCTCGAAAGACATCACCAAGCTGGATTCGGAACAAATCCACGTCGGATAACCTGCGGAGGCCTTTTATGTTTGCCAACAGCCAAATGATCGGCGTGGACCTGGCGTTTCCCGACGTCTGTCTGACGCCAAGCCCGGCGCCGGTGCCCGTGCCTTACCCGGATATCGCCCTGGCGCCGACCGCCATCCCGAATGCGTTCAACATTCTGTTCGTCGGCACCCCGGCGCACAACATGGCGACGGTGACGCCCCTGACCAACGGCGACAACCCCGGCGTGGCCACCGGCGTCGCTTCCGGCACGGTGATGGGGCCGTCCCGCCACCTGACCGGCGCCTTTACCGTGCTGCTCAAAGGCACCCCGGCCACCCGGTTGACCAGCCTCAGCCTGCAGAATTCCACCAACGCGCTCGGCATGCGCATCGTGCCGAGCCAATTAAAAGTGTTGCTGCTTGCGCCCTGATGACGGCGCCTTATTACACAGCCATTCAATCAAGAAAAAGAGGACATTGTGAAAACACGGATTACCCTGACGCTGCTGACCGCCCTGACGCTTGCCGGTTGCTCCACCCCGCCGCCGCCGCCGCCGGCGCTCAATAACGACGCCATCGTCAGCAGTGAAGTCAATGGCGTCACGCTAAAACACCGCGCCGCGGTGAGCGCGCCGAAACAGTTCAAGCCGATCGGTGAGGAATACCGCAGCCTGTACGCCGCCAGCATCATGAGCAGCCCCGATTATACCGGCACCGCCGTCGGCAGCCTGGACAACGCCGCCGCGTTCTACGCGCTGGGCGAAGTGGAAAACAACTGGCTGGCGATCTCCGCCATTCGCGGTGGCGACCTGGTGGGTTATATCCAGGCCAACGCCGGCGTACCGGAAGCGCGCTACAAATCAACGCTGCGCAAAGATCTGCCGCGCCGCGCGCGCGCCGCCAAACAGGACTGCGTCAAAGTCGGCGGCGACAGCAAGGCGTGTAAAAACGCCGGCTCAGCCACCTGGATCCTCCAGTAGTCAGTACGCCTGCGGGCGACGAGATTCCCATGATGAAGACCCCTATCGCTTCCCGCTGGTGCGGGATGTTGTTTCTGCTGCTGGGCGCGTTGGCGCTCGGCGGTTGCATGTCTTCCGCCAAAAGCGTGCCGTCGCGCTACAGCCTGGTGTTCGATGCCGATCGCCAGGTCAACGCCGCCGCCGGCGCACAACCGGCGCCGATAAAAATTCGCGTGCTGCTACTGCGTTCGGATGCGGAATTCATGGATGCCGACTTCTTCAGTCTGCAAAACGACGCCAAAAGCGTGCTCGGCAATAGCCTGCTGGACAGCGATCAGTTCTTCCTGACGCCGGGCCAGACCGGCAAGACGCTCGGCGGGCAAAGCGCATTGGACGCACGTTACATCGGCGTGATCGCCGAGTATCAAAACCTGGACGGCAAGGCCTGGCGCATTTCGCTGCCGCTGCCGGAGCCCACCGAAACCAATTTCTACAAGGTATGGCAATTCTCGCCGGATGAGCTGGAAGCACATATCGTCGCGGGCGTGAATGGCCTGCGCCCCGTAAAAAAGGTCGACTGATCTACCGCTGCGCTGAAGCGAAGTAACTATAGGTGTGATGATGAAAGATGCTCATAAGGTTGTCTGGACTGAGGGG
The DNA here is from genome assembly GCF_052166695.1 of Serratia sp. CY76391. NCBI lineage: Bacteria > Pseudomonadati > Pseudomonadota > Gammaproteobacteria > Enterobacterales > Yersiniaceae > Serratia > Serratia sp. CY76391. Next base: position 21,691 of record NZ_JBJNOJ010000005.1, on the reverse strand, counting down.
ATGTTTTTACGCCCTCACCATTTCCAGCAGGCGGAAAACTATCTCGAAGGCTATATGCGCAACTGGGGCCAGGCCCACAGCGGCTGTTTCTGGGGGTTCCTGACCCTGGATCTGGATCAAACGCTGCTGCGCCAAGGCAAGATTGCGCTCAACGCCGCCAGCGGCATCATGCCGGACGGCACGCCGTTTCGCTTTGCCGGTGCCCAGCAGGCGCCCGCGCCGCTGAGCATCGCCGAAAACCAGACCGGTGAAAACGTGGTGCTGGCCCTGCCGACTTACCGCGCAGGGCGTGAAGACGTGATCTTTCAGGAAAGCCCGGAGGCGCTGGCGCGCTATCTGGCTTACGAGAACGAAGTCGACGATCTCAACGCCGTCTCGGTGGGCAGCGCGGCGCTGCAATTCGGTCGCCTGCGCCTGCGGCTGATGCTGGAGAGCGAGCTAAACGCCGAATGGACGGCGCTCGGCGTTACCCGCGTGCTGGAAAAGCGCGGCGACAACAGCCTGCGTCTTGATACGGCGCAAATCCCGCCGATGCTGAACTGCCAGGGCAACCCGGTACTGAAAACCTTCATCAACGACCTGCAGGGCCTGCTGCAGCAGCGCAGCCAGCAGATGAGCCAACGCCTGCTGCAGCCGGGCCGCGGCGGCAGTTCCGAAATGGTCGATTTCATGCTGCTGCAGCTGATCAACCGTCATCTTGGCCAGGTGAGCCATGCCTATCACCTCGACCATCTGCACCCGGAACGCCTGTTCGCCGATTGGCTGCAGTTCGCCACCGAGCTCGCCAGCTTCTCGGCGCAGCGCACCCCGGAAGGCCGCCTGCCGGTGTACGACCACGACAACCTGGCGCTGTGCTTCGGTAAGCTGATGCTGTTGCTGCGTCAAGGATTGTCAGTGGTGCTGGAAGACAACGCCATTCAGCTGACGCTGGTCGAACGCTCCCACGGGTTGAACGTCGCCACCGTGCAGGACACCAAAATGATGCGCGACTTCGGTTTCGTCTTGGCAGTGCGCGCCGACGTGGCCGCCGAGGTGTTGCTGACCCACTTCCCGGCGCAGATGAAGATCGCCCCGGTCACGCGCATCCGCGATCTGGTACAGCTGCAGCTGCCGGGCATCGGCCTGCGCACCATGCCCGCCGCGCCGCGTCAGATCCCCTATCACGCCGGCTACACCTATTTCGAGCTGGAAAAAGGCGGCGACCTGTGGAAACAGATGGAAAAATCCAGCGCCTTCGCCCTGCATCTGGCCGGCGAGTTCCCGGGGCTGGACATGGAATTTTGGGCGATTCGCAGCCATACGGACCGGTAACCTATGACTCAGGAAAATAGCATGGCGCCGGCGGCCAATCCGCTGGTGGACGCCGCCAACCCGCTGCTGAACGCCATTTCGCAGATCCGCCAGTCGGCCACGCACGCCAACCCGGCGCAGCTGCGCCAACAGCTGATCGACGAAATGCGCCGCTTCGAGATCCGCGGCCAACGCGCCAATCTGCCGTACGAAGTGATCATCGGCGCGCGTTATTGCCTGTGCACCGCGCTGGATGAAGCGGCGGCGCTGACCCCGTGGGGCAGCAACAGCGTGTGGTCCGGCAGCGGGCTGCTGGTGACCTTCCATAACGAAACCTGGGGCGGCGAAAAGTTTTTCCAGCTGCTGGCCAAGCTGTCGCAGAGCCCGCGTGAGCACATCAACCTGCTGGAACTGATCAATTACTGCCTGCTGCTGGGCTTTGAAGGCCGCTATCGGGTCATGGAAAACGGCCGTTCTCAGCTGGAAACCATGAAACAGCGCCTGCTGCAGCTGATCCGGACGGTGCGCGGCGGCTACGCCCCGCCGCTGTCGCCTCATGCGCTGGATCTGCCGGTACAGCAGAAACTGTGGCGGCCGCTGGTGCCGCTGTGGGCCTGCGTGGCGCTGACCGGCTTCCTGGCTTCGCTGCTGTTCATCGCCCTCAACTGGCGGCTGGGCGACAACACCAGCCCGGTGCTGGCGGCGATTTACCAAACCAATCTGCCGCAGGTGGCGATCGGTAACCCGGCGCCGGCCGCGCCGCCGACGCTGAGCCTGAAAAGCTTCCTGCGCAAAGAGATCGCCGAAGGGCTGGTGGTGGTGCGCGACGAAGCGCAGCAAAGCGTGGTGATCCTGAAAGGCGACGGGCTGTTCGACTCCGCCGCCACCACGGTGCGCGCCAACTATATCCCGGTCATCGACCGCATCGCCGCCGCCATGAACGGCGTCAGCGGCAAGATCCTGGTCACCGGCTACAGCGACAACCTGCCGATCCGCAGCGCCCGTTTCGCCTCCAACTGGGAGCTGTCGCTGGCGCGCGCCGAAGCGGTCAGCGCCCGCTTGCAAAAACACCTCGCCAACCCGCAGCGGGTCAAGGCCGAGGGCCGCGGCGAGAGCAACCCCGTCGCGCCGAACGATAACAAAGTGAACCGCGCGTTGAACCGCCGGGTAGAGATTACGCTGTTGGTCGCCCCGGAAAACACCCAGGCGGAAATCAACGGCTTGCCGCAAGGAACCGGAAAGTAATGCTCAGTACGTTATTCTCCATCATCACCAGCCGCCTGCTGTGGGGCTTTGTCGGCATTACCGCGCTGGCGTTCATCATCTGGATGATCGGCCCGCTGGTGGCCATCGGCGACTATCGCCCGCTGGAGCCGGAACTTAACCGCCAGATCGCCATTGGCGTCATCTACCTGATCTGGTTCCTGTGCCGCCTGATCCCGCGCCTCTACAGCGCCTGGTTCAACAGCCGCCTGCTGAGCAACCTGCGCGCCGCCGAAACGGTGCCGGCGGAAGACGGCAAGCCAGAGGTTAAACAAGACGATCAGCTGGCGCAGCGCTTCGACGAAGCGGCGCAGCTGCTGAAAAAGGCGCGCTTCGCACCGGGCCAGGGCGACGGCAAACACCGCTGGATGACCCGCTTTAGCCGCCAATACCTGTACCAACTGCCGTGGTATGTGATCATCGGCGCACCCGGCGCCGGCAAGACCACCGCGCTGGTCAATTCCGGCCTGCACTTCCCGCTGGCGGATCGCTTCGGCAAATCCGCGCTGCGCGGCGTGGGCGGCACCCGCAACTGCGACTGGTGGTTTACCAACGACGCCGTGTTGCTCGACACCGCCGGCCGCTACACCACCCAGGAAAGCCAGCGCGAAGAAGACGCCGGCGAATGGCAAAGCTTCGTCGCGCTGCTGAAAAAATATCGCACCCGCCAGCCAATCAACGGCGTGATGGTCACCATCAGCGTCGCCGATCTGCTGAGCGACAGCGCCGAAGCGCGCGCCGCCCAGGCCAGCGCGCTGCGCAAGCGCCTGATCGAACTGCACGAACAGCTGGGCATTCACTTCCCGGTCTATGTGCTGGTGACCAAAACCGACCTGCTCAACGGCTTTATGGCCTATTTCGGCAGCTTCGACAAAGCGCAGCGCGACCAGATCTGGGGATTCACCTTCCCTTACGAGCGCTCGCGGCAGCCGGACTTCAACCTGAACGCCGCCTTCGAACAACAATACGCCCTGCTGCAACAACGGCTGGATGCGGCGCTGCCGGATACGCTGCTGATGGAGCACGACGCGCGCCAACGCGCCGAAAGCTATCTGTTCCCGCAGGAATTCGCCGCGCTGCGCCCGCTGCTCGGCCACTATCTGGAACAGGTGTTCGCCACCTCCAGTTTTGAAACCCGCTTTACCCCGCGCGGCATCTATTTCACCAGCGGCACCCAAGAGGGGCTGCCGTTCGACCGGGTGATGGGCGAACTGAACCGCTACCTGCAGCTGCCGACGGCAAACTCAGGGGCGCAGGCCAACGCGGCCTGGGACAGCGTGGGCCAGGAAACGCCGATCCCGGCGGCCAAGGGCCAGAGCTTCTTCCTGAAAGAGACGCTGGAATCGGTGATCTTCCAGGAGTCCGGGCTGGCGGGCAGCAACCGCTGGTGGGAATACCGCAACCGCGCCCTGCACTGGGCGGGTTACATCGCACTGGCGGTGGTCCTGGCGGTGCTGGCGATGCTCTGGTTCACCAGCTACGGCAACAACAAGGCCTACCTGGCGGAAGTGGCCGCCAAGGTGCCCGGCGTCGAGCGCCAGGGGCAAAACCTGACGCAGGTGGGCAACGGCGACATGTTCTCGCTGCTGCCGTTCCTCAACAGCCTGCTGCACCTGCCGGACAGCCAGAACTTTTCGCTGGACGACCCACCGTTCACTTACCGCATGGGGCTGTTCCGCGGCGATCAGGTCGGTGACGCCGGCAATGCCCTGTACCAAAAAGCGCTGAAAGAGCTGCTGCTGCCGCAGGTGGCGCAACAGATCGCCACCACGCTGCGCAACGACAACCACGGCGACGCGGACTTCAGCTATGAAGCTTTGAAGGCCTACCAGATGCTGTATCTGCCGAAGCAGTACGACGGCAAATTCCTGCGCGCCTGGGTGATGCTCAACCTGCAGCGCAACCTGCCGCAGGGCAGCACCCAAAAACAGCTGCAGCAGATCGAATGGCACCTGAGCCAACTGCTGGATGCGCAGATCCAGGCCTCGCCCTACGCCAAAGACGAACAGCTGGTGGCGCAGGCGCAGGCCGCCATCAATCGGGCGCCGCTGTCGCAGCGCGTCTATGGCCGCCTCAAGCGCTTGCTGCTGAAACAGACCGACATCAAGCCGGTCAGCCTGGTCGATTTGGCCGGCCCGCAGACCGAGCTGGCGTTCAGCCGCAAAAGCGGCAAACCGGTGACCGATGGCGTGCCGGGCCTGTTCACCTCGCAAGGGTACTGGAAAGCGTTCAACGACAACATCGATCCGGTGACCGATACCCTGCGCAAGGAAGACGTCTGGGTGTTGAACAGCCAGACGCCGGAGCAGAAGAGCGACGATTTGACCAAGACCATCCGCCAGCTGTATATGCAGGATTTCATCAGCGCCTGGGATGAGCTGCTGGGGGATATCCAACTGGCCAACATCGGCAACCTGACCCAGCGTATCAGCAGCGCGCGCCTGCTGTCAGGCAACCCGTCGCCGATGCGCAACCTGCTGGTCAACGTCAGCAAAAACGTCACCCTGCGCGACGAGAAAAGCGACGCCGATTCCCGCTCGCTGCTGGCCAAAACCGAAGACAGGCTGAATCAAAACGCCAACCGCACGCTGGAGGCGCTGTTCACCAACCGGCCGGCCAACGCCGACGGCGACGTGTCGGCCCAGCCGGAACAGCTGGTGATGGCGCACTTCGCGCCGCTGCTGGAGCTGGCGCAAAGCCAGGGCGAAGGCAATAAGGCGATCCCTTTCGACAGCGTGCTGAAACAGGTCGATGAGCTGTACAGCTACCTGACGGCGGTACAAGGCGCGGCCAACAGCGGCATGTCGGCGCCACCGAGCGACATCATCCCGCGCCTGCAGGCCGAGTCCGGCCGCTTGCCGGTGCCGTTCAAACAGATGCTGCTGTCGCTGGCGATCGGCGCCAGCAGCGACACCCAGCGCAAAGAGATGGAGAACGTGAAAAAACGCATCAGCTTCGAGGTCGGCAGCTTCTGCCGCCAGGCGATCGCCGGGCGTTATCCGCTGGTGGCCCGGGCGCGCCAGGAAGTGACGCCGGACGATTTGGCGCGCATGTTCGCGCCGAACAGCGGGCTGATGGACAGCTTCTTCCGCGACAACCTGCAGGGCAAGGTCGACACTACCCGCGCCAACTGGCGCTTTACCCCCGGCGTGGACGGCAAGACGCTGCCCGGCGGCGAAGGCATCCTGCGTTCGTTCCAGCAGGCGCAGCGCATCCGCGACGCCTTCTTCGCCAACGGTACCGCGACGCCCTCGTACCGCGTGACCGTGCGGCCGGTGCGGATGGATAACGACATCCTCAACCTGACGCTGGATATCGACGGGCAGCTGTTCAAATACAGCCACGGCCCGCAGGTGCCGCTGGTGGTCAGCTGGCCGGGCACCCGCAATACCAACCAGGTGCATCTGCAGCTGGCGCTGGCCAACGGCACCACCGCCAGCCTGGTGACCAGCGGGCCGTGGGCGCTGAACCGCCTGGTGGATATGGCGCAGTCTTCGGGCACCGGCGGCCTCGGCCGCCAGGCGACGTTCAATCTCGACGGCCATCGCGTCACGCTGGAGTTCACGCCCAACAGCATTCGCAATCCGTTCCAACTGCCGGCCTTCTCGTGCCCGTAGCCCCGAAAGGACATGACCATGAGCACTGATTCAAGCGCCCCGACGAGCATCGGCTGGTACGGCAAACTTCCTTCCGCCGGTGACTTCCTGCAACGCCGTTTGCCTGACCCGGTGATCAACAACTGGGCCCACTGGTTCCATAACGGGCTGGTGAATTTACAGCGCGATGCGCAGGGGCCAAACGATCACCCGTTCAGCAACGCGCCGGTGTGGAACTTCGTGATCCCCGCCACGCTCGGCAGCCAGTACGTGCAGATGGGCTGCCTGTTGCCGGCGCGCGACCGCGTCGGGCGGCGTTACCCCATCTGCGCGCTGCGCCTGTTCAGCCAACAGGATTGGCGCCCGCAACAGCTGAACATGGCGGCGAGCTGGTACCAACAGCTCGGCCATACCCTGCTGAACGGTGTGCGCAACGGCTTCTCCGCCGAACAGATCGACCGCACGCTGCAGGCGATCCCGGCGCTGCCCAGCCCGCCGGCGGAAGCGGACTCCGAGATCTTGTCGATTATCGGGTTCCAGCATCCGGACGTACCGGGCCTCGGCTGGCAGCAGGCCGCCGACTGTTTCGATCCGGCGCAGTACACCAGCTTCTGGTGGACCAATCAGGCCGACGGGCACCCGCTCTACACCCACGTGCACAGCGGCAACCTCACCGTGCAGCTGTTTTCACTGCTGTTCGAGCCCAACGGCTGGGCGCGCCCCGGCCGCGGCGGCCAGTACCCGCAAATGTTTGATTAACATCGCTCGTTGAAGGAAATTTTATGGCTATCGACACCGATACCCTGCTGGCCCCGGTCGACGCGGACAATCCCTGCGGCGACAACCTGGAATACGACGCCGACTTTCTGGCCATGGCGCGCGCCGCCACCGGCAAAGCCGAACAGCAATTCGGCAGCACCATCATTCCGGAAGAAGCGCCGGACTGGGTGCAGGTCGAGCGTCTCGCAAGCTCGCTGCTGGCGCGTACCAAAGACCTGCGCGTCATGCTGTATCTCACCCGCGCCTGGACCCAGCTGCGCGGATTGCCGGGCTATGCCGACGGGCTGACGCTGATCCACCAGGCGATACTCCGCTACTGGGATGCCCTGCAGCCGCCGCTGGAGTTCGACGGCGAGGCCGACCCGCTGTTTCGCATCAACGCGCTGGCCGACCTTGGCGACAAGGCCGCGCTGGCCGCCAGCGTGCGCGCCGCGCCGTTGCTGAAAAGCGCCGCCGGTGAAATCTCGCTGCGCGATGCGGGCGCCCTGCTCGACGGCAGCAAGCAAGAGTGCCCCAACTTTCCCGGCGGCCGTGCGCGGCTGCAGGATGAACTGGCGCAGCAGGATCGCCCCGAAGGCGCGCTGGTGATGCACATCGCCAACACCCTGGCCGCCATCCGCAGCGAAGTGACCCGCCACCTGGGTGAAAGCGCGCTGCCGGAAATGAGCGCGCTGACCAAGGTCTTTTCGCTGGTGGCGCTCGCCGGCCAGAGCGAGGCCCCGGCCGCCACCGAAGCGAACGCCACACAGGAAACCGCCGCTGAGCAACCACCGGCCGCCGTACAGAGCGCCTCTGCCCCACTCAACTGGCGCAGCGCGCAGATCCAGTCGCGCGACGACGCCCAGTTGATGCTGGACAAGGTGAAAAACTATTTTCGTCTTCATGAGCCAAGCCACCCGGCGCCGCTGATGATCGATCGGGTCCAGCGGCTGATTGCGCTGGACTTTATGCAAATCGTCCGCGATTTGGCGCCCGATGGGCTTAACCAACTGGAGACCATTCTCGGTCGCCCCGACCACGAGGAGAACAGCTAGCCGCCGACTTTTGTTCTCTTGACGACACCCGATACCGTCTGCCCCTGCGCAGACCCGAATCAGAACCTGACTCTCCCAGCCGGACGAGGCGCGTTCCCAATCGCCATTAGATGGAGTAAATCATGTCAAACTCGAAATCCCGCAGCGGGCAGAAATTCATCGCCCGCAACCGCGCGCCGCGCGTACAGATTGAATACGATGTCGAAATTTATGGCGCAGAGCGCAAAATCCAGCTGCCGTTCGTGATGGGCGTGATGGCGGATCTGGTGGGGAAAGCGGTCGATCCGCAAGCCAGCGTGGAAGAGCGCAAGTTCATGGAAATCGACGTCGACAACTTCGACGAGCGCATGAAATCGCTGAAGCCGCGTGTCGCTTACCAGGTTGACAATACCCTGACCGGCGAAGGCAAGCTGAACATCGATCTGACCTTCGAAAGCATGGAAGACTTCTCCCCCGCCGCTATCGCCCGCAAGGTCGACGCGCTGGACAATCTGCTGGATGCCCGTACCCAACTTTCCAACCTGCTGTCCTACATGGACGGCAAGAACGGCGCCGAGGAGCTGATCTCCAAGATCCTGCAAAACCCGGCGCTGCTGAAATCCCTGACCGACGCGCCGAAGCCGGCGGTTAACGATGACAACAACGAGCGTGAGGATTAATCGATGAGCAACTCGCCTCAGCAACAAAATGCGTTGCAAACCACCGAGACTTTTTCCAGCGATGAGTTCAGCGCGCTGTTGAACAAAGAGTTCCGGCCGAAGACCGATCAGGCCAAAGAAGCTGTCGAGAACGCGGTGAAAACGCTGGCGCAGCAGGCGCTGGAAAATACCGTCACCGTTTCTTCCGACGCCTACCGCACCATCCAGGCGCTGATCGCGGAAATCGACGAAAAGCTGTCGCAGCAGATCAACCAGATCATTCACCACGACGATTTCCAGAAGCTGGAAGGCGCGTGGCACGGCCTGCACTACCTGGTCAACAACTCTGAAACCGACGAGATGCTGAAGATCCGCTTCATGAGCATTTCCAAGCAGGAGCTGGGCCGCACGCTGAAGCGTTATAAAGGCGTGGGCTGGGATCAGAGCCCGATCTTCAAGAAAATCTACGAAGAAGAGTATGGCCAGTTCGGCGGCGAGCCGTTCGGCTGCCTGGTGGGCGACTACTACTTCGATCACAGCCCGCAGGACGTGGAGCTGCTGGGCGAAATGGCCAAGATCGGCGCCGCCTCGCACTGCCCGTTCATCGCCGGCACCGCGCCGAGCGTGATGCAGATGGAGTCCTGGCAGGAGCTCTCCAACCCGCGCGATCTGACCAAGATTTTCCAGAACACCGAATACGCCGCCTGGCGCAGCCTGCGCGAATCGGAAGATGCGCGCTACCTGGGCCTGGTGATGCCGCGCTTCCTGGCGCGCCTGCCGTATGGCATCCGCACCAATCCGGTGGACGAGTTTGACTTCGAAGAAGATACCGACGGCGCGACCCACGGCAACTACACCTGGACCAACGCCGCCTACGCCATGGCTGCCAACATCAACCGTTCATTCAAAGAGTTCGGCTGGTGCACCGCCATTCGCGGGGTGGAATCCGGCGGCGCGGTGGAAAACCTGCCGTGCCACACCTTCCCGAGCGACGACGGCGGCGTGGACATGAAGTGCCCGACCGAGATCGCCATCAGCGATCGTCGCGAAGCCGAGCTGGCCAAAAACGGCTTTATGCCGCTGGTGCACCGCAAAAACTCCGACTTCGCCGCCTTTATCGGCGCGCAGTCGCTGCAGAAGCCGGCGGAATACTACGACGCCGACGCCTCCGCCAACGCCCAGCTTTCTGCGCGCCTGCCATACCTGTTCGCCTGCTGCCGCTTCGCGCACTATCTGAAGTGCATCGTGCGCGACAAAATTGGCTCCTTCCGCGAGCGCGACGATATGGAGCGCTGGCTGAATGACTGGATCATGAACTACGTGGACGGCGATCCGGCCAACTCCTCGCAGGAAACCAAGTCGCGCAAACCGCTGGCCGCGGCGGAAGTGCAGGTGGAAGAGATCGAAGACAACCCGGGCTACTACAGCGCCAAGTTCTTCCTGCGCCCGCACTACCAGCTGGAAGGCCTGACCGTCTCCCTGCGCCTGGTGTCGAAGCTGCCTTCGCTGAAACAAAACGACGCGTCCTGATGGACTGAAGTCAGGCCGCGGTAGTGCGGCCTGGCTGATACATCAACCTCATCACAGGGAAAGAAAGATGAAGACAAAACGGTTTTATCTGGCATCGCTGTTGACAGTCGTCTGCTCGCTCTCCGCCGCGCCGCCAGCTTTCGCCGAGCAGACATCGATAGCACATTTGACGTCCGATGATGTCAATCTGCCAGGCAGCGACTTTTTCCGTTTCTATCGCAGTGCAGATAAACAGGAAAAAGAGAAAGCGCGGATTTATTTGCTGGGCGTGCTGGACGCGACGGAAGGAAAAAGCTGGTGCCAATACAGCCAGCTACAAACCGTCACTCTGCAGGAGTTTGTGTTCGAATTCTTTAATAAACTTCCCACGGCGCGCCTGCATGAAAGGGCTGCCCCCCTGATTGAAGAAGCTCTTGCAACTCGCTTCCCCTGCAAAGGAGGCAAAGCATGAAACCTTTATATCGTCAGCTAAAAAGCAGCCATTACTCCTCTGATTACTCTAGCCCGGGATATTTGGCAGCAGAAGCCGTTTACGCTGAGATTGGCTATGAGCTTGATACGCTTCTAAAGCAAAATCCTGGTTATGCCAATACCTGTGCCGTGCGCATGAGCCTGGCGCTGTTGAAAACCGGTATCAGCTTCAAAGGCCGCCTGCCAATCAAGAAAGGCGCCTATAAGGGTAAAACGATTGAACCGGGAGCCAAATTGCTGGCCGATCAGTTGCATCGCTCCAGTAGTTTTGGTAAAGCCAAAATTTTCTTTAATGCTCCAGATGCAGAGAAAGGTATTGGCAATAAAAAAGGCGTCGTGTTCTTCAATAAGATCACCAACTATGATGGCGGACACATTGATCTTATCGAACCAGAAAACTCGCTATTAACCTGCCATTCCCATTGCTATTTTAACTGCAAAGAGGTCTGGTTTTGGGAGTTGAGCTAGTGTTCCATCGGCTTATCAGTAAATGCATGAGGTTTGGTTTAACTGCATGCTTGTTCATAACAGGCAACCCAGATCGCGCGTGAAACCAAGATAACGCGAAATAATTAAGCATTGAGCCATTAGCACTTAATAGTGGCTCGGTAACCCGTACCGATAGTTTTCGGTATTTAAGAAGGTGCATGGCACAAGGATATAAATTGGTAATGCATTACCACACTTGCAATTCCTGCTGCTATTACCTGAGTTTTTCAACGTAACGTTAATACTACTGTTAACCCTTAATAAAGAGTGAAGAAACTATGGCTATTGATATGTTCCTGAAAGTTGAAGGTGCCAGCGGCGAATCCAAAGATTCGAATCACAAAGGCTGGACCGACATTACTTCTTTCTCCTGGGGCGCCTCTCAACCAGGCAATATGGGCGTTGGCGGCGGCGGTGGCGCCGGCAAAGTGTGCTTCAACGATCTGCACGTCAACGCGCTGATCGACAAGTCAACCCCGGCCTTGCTGAAACACTGCTCAAGCGGCAAACACCTGACCAAGATTGAGCTGTCGGTTTGCAAGGCGGGCGGCACCCAGGTTGAATACGCAAAAATCACCCTGGAAGACGTGCTGGTCACCGCCGTGCAGTACACCGGTGCAGGCGGCGAAGACACCGTGGGCGTCACCTACTCCTTCCAGGCGGCGAAAGTGAAACAGCAGTACTGGGAGCAGAGCGACAAAGGCGGCAAAGGCGCCGAAAGCAGCGCAGGTTGGAACATCAAGGAAAACCGCGAAGCTTAATCTGCATGCCCCCCCCGGTTACGGCCGGGGGGATTAATATAGGGAAATAACAATGAATAATAATCGCCCCATTTTTTCAGCAGCATGGGTTGCAAGCACTAAAATATATAACGCGCAATATTCAGCTCAAAATGTTGCCAAGATTATCGGCGGGCGTGTCGCCATGAATATTGCGCCCAATGGAAAGTGGGAAAACACCTGCGCTGTGCGTATGAGCTACATCTTGAATAAATCTGGCTTCCCCATTCCTTATGTAAAAGATCAGACCGTATCAGGCGCCGATCGTCAATGGTATTTTTTTAGAGTTAAAGATCTTATCGCTTATCTGACAAAGATCTGGGGCAAACCCGACCTTCGAGTCAAATTCCCTCCTCCAGGTGGTGGTGAATTAGCCGGGAAGAAAGGGATCATACTGTTTGAAATTGCAGGTTGGAGCGATGCTGGAGGACATGCTACGCTTTGGAATGGGAACGGCGATTGTTATGATCATTGTTATTTCAATGAACCAGAAGCTCGCTATACAACAAATTACGCTAACTTTTGGGTATTGAGATGAAAAAAATCCTTATCTCTTTTCTTTGTCTATATGCCACTTGTGCTATAGCACAGAAAAACCAAGAAGAACCTATTGAAAAGTGGCCACCGCAAGCGGCGTACCGAAACTATTTGCAAAACTACAAGGATATTGCTCTGACCTACTGCATTTCCGTCGCTTATAAGACATCACCAGAGGCTAGCAAAGATGCAATTGCCTCATCGAATGGTATCGATGCTTGGTCATACTATGCAATTCGTGATGAAGAATCCCCTATCATCAAGCTGACAAAGCAGTATTTGCAAAAGAATTACAATGCTAAGGACGGGAAAAGCCGCTTAGACTTAATGAAGTGCATGGATATGTACCATAGTGAAGAACTTGACAAACTTGCGAAAGATTATGTACAGCGCCCTAATGATAATTGGGTGAAAGACAATCCGGACAGAGTAAATGAAAATCCTCCTCGGAAATAACCAGTGAAAAAAATCTCACTGACTGTAACCTTCGCCGCAACGTTGAGCGTTAATGCAGCGACAGAAATTGACTATTCCCCTGCCGAGAACCTCAAAAACTACGCGCTCAGCGTTTGTATCGCCGAGGGGTACTCAGCAAAAGAAGTCAAAAACGATGCCGCCACCGCTGCTCGGGGTTACATGGAGTTCGGCGATTATTCTCTGGAAGCGCATACCGCTGTCAGGGCGCTGGCAAAAGAATTTCTGGCAAAGCCCTATGACAGCATGTCTGGAGAGCCGATGACGATGGCCAAGTGCATCGATCTTGTACATAGCCAAGCGTTGCAAGCTATCATCAAGAAATACCAAGGGAAAGACGAAAACTGATATCAGAGTTGCTCAAACGACGGCTCATATCAAAGGTTATCTCGGATGAGAAGATACACGTACTTTTTAATGTCTCTGCTGCTCGGAAGCCATGTAGCCCTTGCTGAAAACTCACTCAATATTTTATCGCAAGAGGCACTATATAAAAATTGGTTAGTCAGCCGCTGCATTGGGAAGTCCACTGACTCAGAAAAAACCAAGCAAGACGCCTTCCATTCCGCTTCCGCCTATTTAGAATTAAGTAAACTGCCGATGGATGCATTCGAACAAGGCGAAAAGCTGGCTGAACAGTACGCCAATAAAAATAGCCAAGGCTCAGTTAAAGGAAGTTATCATATTTTAGATTGCCTTTCACTGCAAAGCTCCAGTGATGCTAAAGCCATCTTTGAACGTTACTCTAAGTAATAGTAAGGATTATCGAACCCAATTTCATAAATCTTTCAAATCAAGTAAATTTATTGATTATTAACATGACTCCAGACGTCACGCTATCAACTTACTCATATGGATTCTTACTTTTCTATTTTTCATTGTCACTCATCACTTTAGTGGCATTATATTACTTAAAAAAATTATCGGCTCGCAAACACAATTATCCATTTTTTGTTTTCAACTCTCTCATTGTGGTTTTTATGAGTATCATACAGCTCTCAATTTTTGCATGCGGGAATGATTTTCTTAATCTTTTCTACCCACCAGGCAACGATAACTATGACTCTATTCACTACGGCAGTTTGATGTTCACCTTTATCTACTTAACTCAACTACCAAAAAACACCTATTACAAAGAAGAAAAGAATAGAAGTTAGCCATCTGATTAGATGACTAAATCAACATACGCCCAAAGCAGTCTAAAATCCCCATCAGCAGGAATGCCTTATGCGATTTTCCATTGTAAAAAATAAAAGCGGCCAGGTTCCGCCGCAGAGCAGTTGCGATTTTCTGCCGCCGGGCGGCACCATCGGCCGCAGCGTGGACAACAACCTGGTGCTGCCGGACGAAGAGCGCGCCATTTCCCGCCTGCAGGCGATCGTGCATATTTCCGCTGACGGCGAATGCCGCATCACCAACCGCGGCAACGTCACCCGCGTGCTGCTGAACGATATTCCGCTGGAGCGCGGCCGCCAGGTTGAACTGCAGGATGGCGACGTACTCGGCATCGACGATTACCAGATTGAAGTCAGCGCGCTGCAGCAACACGCCGCGCCACAGGCTCAACCGGTGGCCAAGGCTGCTGCCGTTGCCGCTGCTGCGGCCCCAGCAGCCGCCGCCACCGAAAAATCCGCCGCGCCAATTCCCAACGAAATCTGGGACAGCCTGGTGGAAGAATTCACGCCGAACGCGCCGGCCGCCGTCACACCGCCGCCGATCGCCAACCCGGGCAATCACCCGCTGCTGGATACCCCCGCTCGCGAGCTGAACCCGGCCGATCCGCTGGCGCAGCTGGCGGGCGATGTCGATCTGCGCCAATTGCAGCAACAGCAAACCGATCCGGCGGCGCTGTTCAATACCGACACCACTTTTGAACGCGAACACATTCTGGCCGACACCACCCCCAGCGCGCTGCTGGCGGAGCAGGCTGCGCCGCCGCGCCCGGCAACACCGGCCCGGAATGCGCAGCAACCGGAGCAAGAGCTGGATCCGCTGGCGCTGTTCGGCGGCTCATCCGCGCCCGCTTCGCCAGAGACGCTGAACAGCAACGATCCGCTGGGGCTGCTGATGGGCGGCGCCGTGCCGCTGGCTCAGCCGGAGGAAGCGGTACAGCCGCCGTCCCCGCCGCCAGCACCGGCTCCGGTCGCCGCCCAGCCGGTAGCGCCGCGCCCTCAGCCGACGCCGCCGCCCGTGCAGATGCCCGAGCCGCAACCCCAACCCGCGCCGCAGTTCAGCCCGCAGGAGCCGCCTGCGCAACCGCCGCGTCCACGCCAGGGCAACCGCCTGGGCATCGATCCGGTTGCCTACCAGTCTGCCCAGCGGCAGCACGCCGCCGCGCCGAATGGCGACACCTTGGAAGGACCGTTGCTGGCGGCGCTGCTGCAAGGCATCGGTCTTGACGATCTGCAGCCGCAGCCGCATTTCGACGAACAACAGATCCGCCTGGCCGGCCGCCTGCTGAGCCTGTTCTCGCAAGGCACCGTCGCCCTGCTCTCATCCCGCTCGATCCTCAAGCGCGGCGTGAAGGCCGAGATGACCATGATCCTCGACGAAGCCAACAACCCGTTCAAGTTGCTGCCTTCGGGCAAAACGGTACTGATGCAGATGTTCGGCAGCCAGATGCCGGGCTTTATGCCGCCGGAGCAGGCGGTGCGCGACGCGCTGATCGACCTGCAGGCGCACCAGCTGGGGATGATCGCCGGCATTCGCGCCATCATCGCCGCCATGCTGCAGTCGTTTAACCCGGAGCGTCTCGAAGAAGAAGCGCGCAAGGAAGGCGTGGCGCCGCGTCTGTCGCTGCCCGCCAACCGCAAGGCCGCGCTGTGGGACTACTTCGTGAAGAACTATCAGCAAACCTCCGGCGAAATCGAGGACGATTTCCACACCCTGTTCGGCGAAGCCTTCCTGCACGCCTATGACGTTGAAGTGAATCAATACAAAGACTCACAGACCAAACCGGACGCGTAATGAATATCACCATAGCCTCTACCTCCAACCAGGGCGGCCGCGCCTCCAACCAGGATCAGACCGGCGAGGTGCTCGGCAACCGCGCCGCCTGCTTCGTGGTGTGCGACGGCATCGCCGGTTTTCCGGGCGGCGATATCGCCGCCAAACTGGCACGCGACACCATTTTGCAAAACTTCGACGGCGAAAAGCACCTGAACGCCCAGAGCATTCGTCAGCACATCACCAGCGCCAACGCCGCCATCCACCAGCAGCAGCGGCAGTCGGACGAATACAGCAAGATGGGCACCACGCTGGTCAGTCTGTTTATCGATCGCGATTACCAGCTGGCCTACTGGGCGCACGCCGGCGACAGCCGCCTGTACCTGTTCCGCCGCGGCTACCTGCATGCCGTCACCACCGACCACAGCCTGATCCAACAGATGCAGGACGCCGGCTACCAGACCAACGGCATCAACAGCAACCTGCTGTATTTCGCGCTGGGGCTCAACGAAGAGCGCGACGCCACTTACAGTGACGTGCTGCAGCTGGAAGACGGCGACGTTTTCCTGCTGTGCACCGACGGCTTCTGGCACAGCTTCAGCCAGGCCGAACTGGAACAGTCGCTGCACATGGTCAACTCCCCCAGCGAGTGGATCGCCCTGATGCAGCAGGCATGGAAGAAAAACAATAACAGCGATAACTACAGCGCTATCGCCGTCTGGATTGGCTCACCGCAGGAAACCACCCTGCTGCATTCGCTGGCGGATGCGGAGCGGTTTCTGAGCCGCGACTGAGCAGCGCACATTCACAGCAAGGTTCACTATGAAATATTGGATGCCGGGGCTCGTCGCCCTGATGGCGGTGCCGACCGCGCAGGCGATGAACTATCGCCTGGTTTACTCCCCCAGCCAGAAGCTGGAAGTGTTTATCGATGACGTCAAAAACAGCAATCCGGCAAGCTGGTGCGGCAAAAGCATCCCGCTGCGTATCGTCTCGGCGCAAAGCCAGGATCCGGCGGTGCTGAACGACTTTCTGCCGCGCGTCGGCAATCTGTTGGAAAAGCAGTGCCCGAAAGCCGGCCACCTGCCCTGGACGCTGACCGACAAGCGCGGAGAGAAACTGGCCAGCGGCGAAGCCGCCAAAGCGCGCGGCTGGAAACCGGTGGTCAAACAAGAGGCCTCCGAGCCGCCGGAAACCCCGCCGCAACCGGCGATCCCTGCGGCGGTGGCCGTGACTTCTCCGCAGGCGGACAGCGCGCCGGCTCAGCGTTTCAGCCTGCCGCAGGGCTGCCACTTCCGCACCTTCTGGCGTGACGAGGCCAACGGCGGCTCGCTGTTCATTCCCGCCGGCGCCGCGCTGCGCTGCGGCGAGGACGGCTGGCTGCAGGGCAGCGGCGCGGTCACGCTGCAACAGGGCGGCCAAACCCTCTCGCCGACGCTGTGGTTCCTGCAAGGTTACCCGCTGGCGCAGGTTAACGGCGGCGATCGCGCGCTGACCGTCGTCAGCGCCAACGCCCAACGGCTCATTTTGGGCGGTAACCCGCAGGCGCCGGGCAGCTTCCTGCTGCTGAACTTCGAACCGAAGCTGCACGCCTGGGCGTTCAACGGTGAAGCGATCGTTGAAATGCCGCGCGTCGACGCCGCCGACGAGAACAAGATCAAACAGCGCGTGCAGCAGGCGCAAACCGCCTGGCAGCCGCTGCTGAGCGCCCCCGCCCCGCTGACTTTCAAACTGGTGGAAAAGCTGGCCGCAGACCGCGTTGATCCCGCCAGCGGCAGCTACCTGTCGGTTAACGGCGCCACTCACTGATTATAAGGAAAGCCTGTGAAATCATTAGCAAGCATGCTGCAAGGCCAGTCGATCGGCGCGGCCATCACCGCCGTCGAAAACGATATCAAGGCGAAACCGGCGGATGCCGACCTGCGCGCCGCGCTGGTGCAACTGCTGTGTCTGAGCGGCAACTGGACGCGCGCCAACGCGCAGCTGAAATCCTGGCAGGCGCTGAAACCGATCGCCCAACCGACCACGCTGCTGCTGATGCAGTCAGTCAACGCCGAGCTGCAACGCCAGGCGGTGTTTGCCGGCACGGCCGCGCCGGCGCTGCTGCGGCAGGATCAGCCTTGGCTGAAACTGATGGTGCAGGCGCTGCATCAGGATGCGCAAGGGGCGGCCGAACAGGCCCAGGCGCTGCGCGACGAAGCGCTGGAGGCCGCCCCGGCCGGCGCCGGGCGGTTAACGCTGGCCGAAGGCGAACAAGAACGGCAACTGCGTTTCGACTGGCTGACCGACGGTGACGGCCGCCTCGGGCCGGTATGCGAACTGGCGCTGAACGGCGTTTACTACTGGCTGCCGTTTGCCGACATCGCCGCGATCCAGTTCCAGGCGCCGCAGAGCGCCATCGACCTGGTGTGGAGCCATGCGCTGGTGCGCCTGACCGATGGCCGCGAACAGGTATGCCAACTGCCCGCCCGTTATCCGCTCCCCGAAGGCAGCGACGACGCGCTGCTGCTCGGCAAACGCACCGAATGGCAACCTTTGGGCGACGGCACCCACTATGCGGGGCTGGGCCTGAAAACCTGGCTCAGCGAAAGCGATGAATTCCCACTGCACAGCCTGCGGCAGCTGAGCTTCGACGCGAGTGCCTGACCATGAACGATAAGCGCCCACCCCACTACGACGGCGGCGATCTGCGCCACCAGGGCTATCGCTATCGTCAGGACAGCGAACGCCTGACCTCGCGCGACAAAATGCAGCCGGTGCTGCTCGATATGCTGACCGACGACGAACCGCAGAAAAAGCAGGAGGCGCAGGTGCGCAACCTGGTGTCGCACAGCGAGCTGCGCCGCCGGGTATTGCGCGATCTGCAGTGGCTGTTCAACTGCGTCAACAGCGAATCCAATCTGGATCTCGGCGATTTTCCGCAGGTGCAGCGCTCCACCCTGAATTACGGCATCGCCTCGCTGGCGGGCAAGCGCATGTCGGACATCGAATGGCTCGACATTCAGCGCGCGCTGACCGAATCCATTCTCCATTTCGAGCCGCGCATTTTGCCCGAGGGGCTGCAAGTGCGCTGCATCTCGGATACCGGCTCGCTGGAGCTGCACAACGTGCTGTCGATCGAAATCAAGGGCCGCCTGTGGTGCGTGCCCTATCCGCTGGAGTTTCTGTTCCGTACCGACGTGGATCTGGAAAACGGCCACTTCGATCTGAAAGACATAGGGTAAGGCGATGGACAGTAAACTGTTAGATTATTACAACCGCGAGCTGGCCTATCTGCGTGAGATGGGCGCCGAGTTCGCCGAACAGTACCCGAAGGTCGCGGGCCGCCTCGGCATGCGCGGCATTGACGTGGCAGACCCTTATATCGAGCGCCTGATGGAAGGCTTTGCCTTCCTCACCTCGCGCGTGCAGCTGAAAATGGACGCCGAGTTCCCGCGCTTTTCTCAGCGCTTGCTGGAGATCATCTACCCTAACTACCTGTCGCCGACGCCGTCGATGGCGATCGCCGAGCTGCAGCCGGACAGCAGTAAAGGCGATATCAGCAACGGCTTCGTGGTGCCGCGCGGCACCATGATGGACAGCCAGACGCTGAAGAAAAGCGGCATCACCTGCAGTTACACCACGGCGCATGACGTCACGCTGCAGCCGGTGCGCATCGCCGGCGTCGAGCTGGGCGGCATTCCGGCCGATATCCCGCTGGCCTCACTGGGGCTGCAGCACAGCGGCTGCGTCAGCGCGCTGCGCATTCGTCTTGAGTGCTACGAAAGCGTGACGCTCAACAATCTGCAGCTGGATCAATTGATGTTTTACCTGGCCGGGCCGGACATGCAGGCGCAGCAGCTGCTGGAGTTGCTGATGCAGCACAGCGTCGGGCTTGTCTGCCAAACGGTGGAACCGCAACCGCAGCGGCGGGCGCTGGCGCTGGACGGGCTGCGGCAGGAGGGTTTCGCCGCCGAGCAGGCGCTGCTGCCCAATGACCTGCGCAACTTTGAAGGCTACCGGCTGCTGCAGGAGTATTTCGCCTTCCCGGCACGCTTCCAGTTCTTCAGCGTCAACGGCCTGCGTCCGCTGCTGCAGAGCGTGCGCGAAGGGAAAAAGGGGCTGCGCCAATTCGAGATCGTGGTGCTGCTGGATCGGCATGATGCCGCGCTGGAACGGGTGGTCGACGCCGCCCATTTGGCGCTGCACTGCACGCCGGTGATCAACCTGTTTCCGAAAGTGGCCGAACGCATCGCGATCAACGAAAAGAACCACGAATACCATCTGGTGGTCGACAATATCCGGCCGCTGGATTACGAAGTGTTTTCGGTGCAGCGGCTCGGCGGCAGCGCCAGCGAAAAACGCTACGAGCAAGAGTTTCGGCCGTTTTACAGCACCCTGAGCGCGGACGACGGCAACTATGGCGCCTACTTTTCGCTGCGGCGCGAACAGCGCACGCTGTCGGAGCACGCCCGCCGCTACGGCACCCGCACCGGCTACGCCGGTTCGGAAGTGTTCGTGTCGCTGGTGGACGAACGGCAATCGCCGTGGCACAGCGATCTGAAATACCTCACCGCCGACGTGCTGTGCACCAGCCGCGATCTGCCGTTGATGCTGTTGCAACAGGATCAGGGCAACTTCGTGATGCCCGATTCGATCCCGATCAAGCAGGTCTCGCTGCGCAAAGGCCCCACCCCGCCGCGCCCGGCGCTGGCCGAAGGGATGATCACCTGGCGGCTGATCAGCCAGCTGCAGCTGAACTACCTCAGCATGATGGACGGCGATCCGGAACAGGGTGCCGCCAGCCTGCGCCAGCTGCTGGGGCTGTACGGCAACCTGAGCGAACCGGCGATCGCCAAGCAGATCCAGGGCGTGCGCCACTGCAACCTGCGGCCGGTCTATCGGCGTGTACCGGAGCCCGGCCCCATCGTATTCGCGCGCGGCATCGCCATCGATCTGACGGTCGATGAGCAGGCGTTCTCCGGCAACAGCCCTTACCTGCTCGGCAGCGTGCTGGAGCGCCTGTTCTCGCGCCTGGTGGCGATGAACACCTTCACCGAGATGACGCTCTCCAGCCAGCAGCGCGGCGAAATCGCCCACTGGCAGGCGCGCATGGGCAAAAGGACGCTGATATGAGCGCGGAAATGATCGCCACCGAACTGGCGCCGCCGCAGATCAACGCGCTGTATCGCCTGCCGGACGACTTCTGGCCACGGCTGCGCAGCGCGCCTTACAAACACGATCTGTTTCAGCTGCTGCGGCGCATCGACGCCCAGGGCGGCCAGCCCTACCTGCTGGGGCGCGCGCCGCTGCCGCGCCACGAGATGCTGCGCCTGGGCCAGGAGCCGTCGCTGTCGTTCGCGCCCTCCACGCTGGCGCAGGTGACGCCGCGCGCCAACGGCCCGCTGCACGACGTTTCGATCTTCAGTTTCGGCCTGTTCGGCCCCAACGGGCCGCTGCCGCTGCACCTGACCGAATACGTGCGCGAACGGGTGTATCACCATCAGGACACCACCCTGCTGGCGTTCACCAACCTGTTCCATCACCGCCTGACGCTGCTGTTTTACCGCGCCTGGGCCGACGCGCAGCCGACGGTATCGCTGGATCGCCCGGACAACCGGCGCTTCGACGAGTACCTGTCGAGCCTGATCGGCATCGGCCAGCCGGCGCAGCAAGAGCGCGACAGCATCAACGCCCACGCCAAGCATTTTATGGCCGGTCATCTGATTCGCCACAGCCGCGATCCGGAAGGCCTGAGCAAAATTTTGCAGCAGTATTTCAAGGTGCCGGTGCGCATCGTCGAAAACGTACCGCACTGGCTGCGGGTGGAGCCGCGCGAGCAGGCGCGGCTCAAGGCCGGCCGCGGCGCGCCGCGGCTCGGCGAG
>NZ_JBJNOJ010000004.1:0-186658 GCF_052166695.1 Serratia sp. CY76391 | reverse complement strand
CCCCCCCCCCCCCCCCCCCCCCCCCCCCCTCCCCCCCCCCCCCCCCCCCCCTCGGCGAGTCGGCCTTCCTCGGCATCGCGGTGCGCGATATCCAGCACAAGTTCCGCATCGAGCTGGGGCCGATGCCGCAGCAGGACTATGACCGCTTTCTGCCCGGCGCCGATCTGTGCCGGCAACTGCGCGACTGGGTGCGCCAATATCTGGGCATCGAGTTCGTCTGGGAAGTGCGCCTGATCCTGGCGAAGGAACAGGCGCACGGCATCCAGCTCGGCGGCGCGCAGCGATTGGGCCTGAGCAGTTGGCTGGCCGACCATCGGCGACAGCGCGATCTCGACGATCTGATCTTCAGCCCTGAACCGCTGGAAAACCCGTTCTGACCCTATTTCGGCCGGCGCCCTGCGGCGCCAGGCCACCCTGAGACCTGAGGAAAACCATGTCTGAAATCAGCCGCTCGGTATTATTTGGCAAACTGGATAGCCTGTTATTCACCTCTCTGGAAAGTGCGACGGCGTTTTGCAAGCTGCGCGGTAACCCCTACGTCGAACTGGCACACTGGCTGCATCAGCTGATGCAATCGCCGGACGGCGATCTGCAGCAGATCGTCCGCCACTTCGCGCTGGACGAGGCGCAGCTGGCGCGCGACATCGTCGAGGCGCTCGATCGCCTGCCGCGCGGCGCCAGCGCCATCTCCGATCTGTCCGAGCACATCGACAGCGCGGTAGAACGCGCCTGGGTCTATGGCTCATTGAAGTTCGGCGCGGCGCGCATCCGCGGCGGCCACCTGCTGCTCGGCATTCTGAAAACCTACAGCCTGCGCCATCTGCTGAAGGCCATTTCCCCGCAGTTCGAGCGCATCAACGCCGATCTGTTGATGGAGCAGTTCGCCGCCATTACCGCTCACTCGGCGGAAAACGCCGAGGATGCGCCGGCGGAAAGCCGCGCCGAGAACGCATCCGGCGCGGCGCGCAGCGGTGAAAGCGTGCTGGCGCAGTATGCCCAGGATCTGACCGCCAGAGCGCGCGACGGCGAGATCGACCCGGTGGCCGGCCGCGATGAGGAGATCCGGCAAATCATCGATATCCTGATGCGCCGCCGCCAGAACAACCCGCTGCTGACCGGTGAGGCCGGCGTCGGCAAAACCGCGGTGGTGGAAGGCCTGGCGCTGCGCATCGTGGCCGGCGACGTGCCGCCGCAGCTGCGCGACGTGAAGCTGTGCCTGCTGGACATCGGCATGCTGCAGGCCGGCGCCGGCGTTAAGGGCGAGTTTGAAAAACGGCTGCAGGCGGTGATCGACGAAGTGCAGTCCAGCCCGACGCCGATCATCCTGTTTATCGACGAAATTCACACCCTGATCGGCGCCGGCGGCGCCCAGGGCACCGGCGACGCCGCCAACCTGCTGAAGCCGGCGCTGGCGCGCGGCCAACTGCGCACCATTGGCGCCACCACCTGGTCGGAGTACAAGAAATACATCGAGAAAGACCCGGCGCTCACCCGCCGTTTCCAGGTGGTGCAGGTGCACGAGCCGAGCGAAGACAAGGCGCTGCTGATGCTGCGCAGCACCGTCAGCCCGCTGGAGCAACACCACCGCGTGCTGCTGCTGGATGAAGCGGTGGACGCCGCGGTGCGGCTGTCCCATCGCTATATTCCGGCCCGCCAGTTGCCGGACAAGGCGGTGGCGCTGCTGGATACCGCCTGCGCGCGCGTGGCGGTCAGCCAACACGCCGAGCCCGCCCAGGTTGAAGACTGCCGCCATCGCATCGATGCGCTGCAGATAGAGTTGGATATCGCCCGCCGCGAGGCCAAGGTCGGCATCGGCGATCCCCTGCGCCCGCAGGAGATTGAAGCTCAGCTGACCGCGCTGCGCATGGAGCTCGAACAGCTGACCGATCGCTGGCAGCAAGAGCTGGCGCTGATCCAAGAGATCATCACGCTGCGCGCCCAGCTGCACCGGCAGGAAGCGGAGGAGCCTGCCGGCGAAGAAACGGAGGCGGGCCCTGACGCCGACGCGCTGCGCGCCCAACTGGGCGAGCTGCAGCAGCAGCTGAGCGCGCTGCAGGGCGAAGCGCCGCTGATCTTCGCCGCCGTCGACGCCAACATCGTGGCGGCGGTAGTGGCCGACTGGACCGGCATCCCGCTGGGCCGCATGGTGAAAAACGAGATTGAAGCGGTGCTGCAACTCTCCGATACCCTGAACCAGCGCGTGATCGGCCAACGCCATGCGCTGGATCTGATCGCCCGCCGGGTGCGTACCTCACGGGCGCGGCTGGACGATCCGAACAAGCCGGTCGGGGTGTTCCTGCTGGCCGGGCCCTCCGGCGTCGGCAAAACCGAAACCGCGCTGGCGCTGGCGGAAACCCTGTACGGCGGCGAGCAGAACGTCATCACCATCAACATGAGCGAATTCCAGGAGTCGCACACCGTTTCGACGCTGAAAGGCGCGCCCCCGGGCTATGTCGGCTACGGCGAAGGCGGCGTGCTGACCGAAGCGGTGCGCCGCCGCCCATACAGCGTGGTGCTGTTGGACGAGATCGAGAAGGCGCATCCGGACGTGCATGAGATCTTCTTCCAGGTGTTCGACAAGGGCTGGATGGAGGACGGCGAAGGCCGCCATATCGATTTCCGCAACACCATCATCATTCTGACCTCCAACGTCGGCACCGATCTGATCGCCGGGCTGTGCAGCGATCCGGAGCTGCTGCCGGAGCCGGAGGCGCTGAGCGGCGCGCTGCGCCAACCGCTGCTGTCGGTGTTCCCTGCCGCCTTGCTTGGCCGTCTGCTGGTGGTGCCGTATTACCCGCTGACCGACGCCACGCTGGGCAACATCGTGCGCCTGCAGTTGGGCCGCATTCAGCGCCGCCTGGCGGAGAATCACGACATCGTCTGCACCTTCGACGACGCGGTCATCGAGCAGATCGTCAGCCGCTGCACCGAGGTGGAGTCCGGCGGCCGCATGGTTGACGCCATCCTGACCAACACCCTGCTGCCGCAGATCAGCCACACCCTGCTGACCGGCAGCGCCAACGACCAGCGCTATCGCCAGCTGCATATCGCGCTGCAGAACCACGAATTCATTTGTCAATTTCAGGCATAACGCCGCGGCCGCCGAGACGGCGGCCCTTTGAACACAGAGAGTCATCACTATGTCGGGAACCGGGATAACCAAACCGAATTCGAACAGCCTGCCGAGCGGCTATCGATTCAACGAATTCGAGATCCAGGAAGCGATCGGCGAAGGCGGCTTCGGCATCGTCTACCGCGCCTACGATCACCAACTGGAACGCACCATCGCCATCAAGGAGTACATGCCGACCTCGCTGGCGAAACGCAACGACGATCTCAGCATCGGGCTGCGCGGCGAGCGCTTCGGCAAAACTTTCCAGGCCGGGCTGAACAGCTTTATTCAGGAGGCGCGTCTGCTGGCGCGCTTCTCGCATCCCGGCCTGCTGCACGTGTTGCGCTTCTGGGAAGAGAACGGCACCGCCTATATGGGCACCCAGTTTTACAGCGGCACCACGCTGAAAAACCTGCAGGCGCAGCAGCCGGAAAAAATCGACGAGGCGTGGATCCGTCGGCTGCTGCCGCCGCTGTTCAGCGCCATCAACACCATCCATCAGGAAGGCTATCTGCACCGCGACATTTCGCTGGATAACATCCAGATCCAGGAGAGCCAGCTGCCGGTGCTGCTGGACTTCGGGTCGGCGCGCAAAGAGATCGGCAACCTGTCGGACGAAACGGAGATCATGCTCAAACCGGGCTTCGCGCCGATCGAGCAGTACACCGAGAACAGCGACGGCGAACAGGGGCCGTGGACCGATATCTACGCGCTCGGCGCCGTGCTGCACACGCTGATCGTCGGTTCGCCGCCGCCGGTCAGCGTGGTGCGCAGCATCGAAGACAGCTACCAGCCGCTGGCCGAGCGCCGCCCCGCCGGCTACTCGCCGGAGCTGTTGCGCACCGTCGATCGCGCGCTGGCGCTGAAGCCGGAAGACCGCCCGCAGACCATCGATGAAATGGCCGAGCTGTTGCATCTGCCGATCGCCGATGAAAACGAAATCATCAGCACCCCGGCCGCCGCGCCGGAGAACTTATTGGTCGCCGCCAACCCGGCTGCCGCTGCGGCCGCCGCCAGCGCCGTTACCGCGCGCGGCACCCAATTCTCGCGCCCAATGATGGCCGGCGCCGGCGTCGCGGCGCTGCTGGTGATCGGCGCCGTCGCCTGGCTGAGCGGCGGCAAGGACGACGCCCAGGCCGTCGCCCAAAACACCGTGGCGTCACCGGCACAGAAAACCCTGACGGAGCAGCCGAGCGCGCCGCAAACCGCGCAGCCTGCAGCGGCGGAACCTGAAAAAGCGGCGCCACCACCGCAGCCGGTGGCGCTGGTGTACTTCAAACTGCAGCCGGGTGAGCAGGTCAGCCTCGACGGCAAGCCGCAGCAGGTGACGCCGGGCGAAAACGGCTTTGCCAGCCTGAACCTGGCGCCGGGCCGCTATCAGCTGGAGATCCGTCACAACGATCGGCTCCGCCGCCAGCAGCTCAGCATCGACACCGCCGGCACCTGGCTGGTCAACCCGGCCACCGCCGGCTAATCCCGTTCTGAAACTCCGCCTCGGCGGGGTTTCCCCTATTTCATGAGACTGACGAGCAACTGCCCCCTCATTGGCCGCGCGGCAAGGCCGCTGCAACGCCGGAGTATGCAGGGCATGACGTCAATCACAGAGGACGTTCTCATGTTGGATCGCATTATTGCGCACACGCCGCTGGGCCAGGAGCAACTGCTGTTCCGCTCGCTGGACGGCATCGAAGCGCTTTCCACTCCTTTCGACTTCTCTATTGAATTGCTGAGCACCGACGCGCGGCTCGATCGCAAAGCGCTGCTCGGCCAACCGCTGACGCTGGAGATCCCTACCCAGGGCTTTCTCAGCGCCCCGCGCTACCTGAACGGCAAGATCACCGCCATCGCCGTCAGCAGCGAAGAGATCGGCGGCACGCGCTACGCGGTGTACAACCTGCACGTGCAGCCGGATCTGTGGCCGATGACCAAAGACCGCAACTTCCGCATCTTCCAGGAACAGACGGTTCCGCAGATCGTCAAGACCCTGCTGGCGGAGCACAACGTGCAGCTGGAAGATCAGCTGACCGGCGACTATCGCCTGTGGGGCTACTGCGTGCAGTACAACGAAAGCAGCTTCAACTTCATCAGCCGCCTGATGGAGCAGGAGGGCATCTATTACTATTTCAAACACGAGATGGGCAAGCACACGCTGGTGCTCGGGGATGCGCCCCACCACCACCAGCCCTATCCCGGCTACGAGATGATCCCCTACCATCTGACGCCGTCCGGCGGCAGCACCAGCGAGGAAGGCATCAGCCAGTGGACATTGTCCGATCGCGTCACGCCGGGCATCTATAGCCTGGACGACTACGATTTCCGCAAACCGAACGCCTGGCTGTTCCAGGCGCGGCAAAACCCGGCCTCGCCGACGCCGGGGCAGATCGACGTTTACGACTGGCCGGGCCGCTATACCGAGCATCAGCAGGGGGAGTTCTACGCCCGCGTGCGCCAGGAAGCCTGGCAGGCCGAACATCAACAGATCCGAGGCACCGCCACCGCCATGGGCATCGCCCCCGGCAGTACCTTCACGCTGTATAACGCCCCGCATGCCGACGACAATCGCGAATATCTGACGCTGCAGGCCAGCTACCATCTGAAAGAGAATCGCTACGCCAGCGGCGACGATCAGAGCAGCGAACACCGCATCGACTTCATCGTCCTGCCGGCGGACGTGCCCTGGCACCCGCCGCAGCAGGCTACCTGGCCGAAAACCCACGGACCGCAGACCGCCCGGGTGGTCGGCCCGGCCGGCGAATCGATTTGGACCGACAAATACGGCCGCATCAAGGTGAAGTTCCACTGGGATCGCTTCGGGCCGAAAGACGACGGCAGCTCCTGCTGGGTGCGCGTCTCCAGCGCCTGGGCCGGCCAAGGCTACGGCGGCGTGCAGATCCCGCGCGTCAACGACGAAGTGGTGGTGGACTTTATCAACGGCGATCCGGATCGGCCGATCGTCACCGGGCGCGTCTATAACGAAGCCAGCATGCCGCCGTGGGCGCTGCCGGCCGCCGCCACCCAGATGGGCTTTATGAGCCGCACCAAGGACGGCACCGCCGACAACGCCAACGCCCTGCGTTTCGAAGACAAGGCCGGCGCCGAACAGGTGTGGATCCAGGCGGAGCGCAACATGGACACCCAGGTGAAAAACGATGAAAGCCACACCATCGCTAACGACCACACGCATCTGGTGGGCGGTAACCAGATCAAACGGGTGGTGCTCAATCAGGCCACCGGCGTCAAAGGCGAATCCTCCGCGCTGACCGGCAAAACGCGCAGCGACGCCGTGGTCAATGCCTTTACCCTCGGCTCCGGTGAATCGCTGCGGCTCGAGTGCGGCGAAAGCGTGATCGAACTGCTGGCGGACGGCCAAATCAACATCACCGGCACCAGTTTCAATATCACGGTGAAAGAGGATGGCGCGATCAACACCGGCGGCCAGCTGGATCTCAACCAGCCTGGCGGCGCCGCACGCACCGCCGCACCGGGTGGCGGCCATCAGGCGGCAATCCAGAGCGCCGTCGATCAGCTGTTCCCTAACGCGGAGGCGAGTGGTACGCCGGGAAAGCCGGTTAACGCCGCCCCTCGGGCGGCGGCAGCGGCGCCGGCATCTATCACGCAAAATGCTCAATCGACAACAAAACCCGGCAGAATTGATAATCGGGTTGTTGAATCGGTCATGGCCTCTGAAGGGAGTGCTGGAGAACAAGGTGGGCGCCGTGAGTTATATGGATTCAGAAAAGGAAATGGCAATGCCTATGACAAAATCCTTGCTGCTCGTAACCAATACGGCCAAGGCAGCGCTGAAGAGTTTGAGGAAGTATCCAAAGCAATGAGCGCATCAGCGAAGTCTGCAGGTGCACTGAACTTTTCTGATCCAGGAAAACAAGGGGCAATAACTTCATTGGCACATATGCGTGGCTCATCTGGCGCACAAGCGATCCTGAACTCCATGGAGTCCGGACGAATAGTTAAGGCTGATACCTTAACGCCGGAGGCAATAGCCAAAATTGAAAGTATGTCGGCAGAAAGCTTTCAGGATAATTTACTTAAAGCTCGGGTAGAATACGATAGAGCAATATATGGAGATACCATCACGACGCAGGGTGGTAAACAGTACAACTGGTGGGCACGTTATGGTAATGGCCTTCAAAAGCGGTATGCCCGGGAAGCAGAAGAATTTTTAAAATTATCAAACGAGTGATTTATGTTCAAAAAAATCTTATTACCTACATTGTTTGCTGCTTCTTTGCTTTGCTCCATTGAATCCACATCAGCGATAGGTTTGTTACAATATAACAAAATCAACACAGTAAGCGGGCTGGTCAACGATAAAGCGGTCACTGACAATCTTAAAAGCATACTGGGTCAAGACTATGAAAAGTACATCAACAACTTTGATGTGTTCGGTGAACCTCATTCAACCCCAGGTGGTGGGTTATTTGTTGAAGGCTGGCTAAAAGATCTTTATCTGGAAAATGCCTCTGCTCTGGTCATCAATCCCGATGGGAAAATTTATGTCGCCTGGGTTGTACCTGATTCTGATATCATAAATTACAAATCATCTGATAAAGATTCCCCTATTAATAATGATATTCTGCATTGGGCTGCACGCTTCAAAGACATGCATTTTTCCTCAGACAGCAAAAGAAATAAGGTGAGGACTGAGGAAGAATACTTTGACACACAGTCATTCTCTATCAAGCTCATGACTGTTTGCATCAGTAAAGGAAACTGTAATGATGCTACTTATTATGGAGAGCGTAAAAAAGATGGTGCTGCTGTAACTTTGCAGGGAAAAGTTACACGTGCTGATTGCAATACAGTCCCATGCCCAATAATCAGTTATGAGTTTAAAAATGCATCGACGACCTACATGCTCAGTAAAATTGATAACACACTGACAGTTATAAAGAATGGTAAGATATTAATGAATCAAAAAGGAACTTGGGGGAAATAGCCACCACAACCGCCACCGAGTGATTCCAAGGCACTTGATTCCAAGACGCTAAAGTGAGACTTGGCCTATCTACCTACACCGTATAGATATCAAACGGCCTATACCTCAGTGCGAGTGACACTCCCTCCTCTTGTCACCGCACCTAAACCGAACAGGAATGACAATCACAGGCTGAATCGATATCCCCTATCGATTCAGCCTTTCTGCGCATTAAGCCACCCTCACCACTTCTTCACCGTCTGGTAAATATCGAGGTCGAAATAGCCGTCGGCCTCGCAGTCGTTGAGATAGTGCTCATAGCTCACCCCCTCAACCGGCTGGTAGCCGCTGGCCGGCAGCAGCTTCTGATAGAACTCGCCCCACACCCGCTCGAAATCGCCATCGCTGATGCGCACGTGGTAGACCGCATACTGCCCGGCGGGCAGCGTCTGCACGGTCACGCCCGCGCTGCCCGCCGGCAGCGCGAAATCGTCCGCCACGCTCATCACCACGTCGGCGCGCAGCTTTTCCGGCGCCACTTCCGCCGGATCGTCCCAATACAGCACCAGCCATTTGCCGAACGGCACGTCGTGGCGCTGCCGCCATGCCAACAGTTGCTGCGAGCCCTGCGGGATGGTCTGCGGATACGGCCCCACCACTCTCACTCCCACCACCTTCTCCGCCGCCTTATCGATAATCCTCACGCTCATCGCCCTTCCCCCTCACAATGTCTCAGGCACCGATTTCGGTACGCACGTCCAGCAACTCGGGGAAAAAGGTCAGATCCAACGCCTTTTTCAGGAAGCTGACGCCGCTGGAGCCGCCGGTGCCCGACTTAAAGCCGATGATCCGCTCCACCGTTTTCATATGGCGGAAACGCCACAGATGGAAACTCTCTTCGATATCCACCAGCTTCTCCGCCATTTCATAGGCTTCCCAGTAAGTTTGCGGGTTGTCGTAGATCACTTTAAACGCCGGCAGCAGATCCGGGTTGCGCTGGTAGGGCTGCGTCCAATCGCGCTCGAGACACTCCTGCGGGATCGGCAAGCCGTGGCGCGCCAGGTACAGCAAGTATTCGTCGTACAGGCTCGGCGCTTCGAGGATCGCCTTCAGCGCGGCGTGCTTTTCCGCGTCGTTGCTGAACACCGCCAGCATGGCGGCGTTCTTGTTGCCGAGCAGGAATTCGATCGACCGGTACTGGTGCGACTGGAAGCCCGACGAACTGCCCAGCACGTCGCGAAACTCGACGTATTCCGACGGCGTCAGCGTTTCCAGCACCGCCCACTGTTCGAACAGCAGCCGCTGGATCTGTTTGACGCGCGCGAGGATTTTGAAACAGTGGCTGAGTTTGTCCTGCTGCACCAGCCGCAGCGCCGCCTGCAGCTCGTGCAGCATCAGCTTCATCCACAGTTCGGAGGTTTGATGCTGTATCACGAACAGCATTTCGTCATGATGCGGCGGGTCGGAGAGCGGGTGCTGGCAGTCCAGCAGTTGGTCCAGGCACAGGTAGTCGCCATAGCTCATGCGTTTGGAAAAATCGGTGACAATCGCGCTTTCTAATTCCCGTTTGTTCATCTGTGATCTCCGTTGCGCCCAGCGCCCCATCGGCCTGGAACGTGCCGCAAAGAGAAAACAATAGTACAGAACCCGCCGCCCCGAAGGGCGATAAACGAGAGATGCTTCGCAGATCTCACTCATCTGCGTTAACACAGTGCCCCCGCCCCCGTTGTTGTTTAGTAAACAACACGGCTGCCGCCTGACGACTCTCACAAATGCGCGATCCTATGCACGCGGCGCCCCGGTTGCAGCTTGCCTGCGGCCGGCTTCCCTTATAGATTGCAGGCTAACGGCAGGCAGCAAGGTATCGGCAAATGGCAAATATTCGTGATGTGGCGCGGTTGGCCGGCGTGTCCATCAGCAGCGTGTCGAACCTGCTGAATAATCGCAGCCACCAGATGAGCGCGCAGACCCGTGAGCGCATCGAACGGGCGATGGCGACCCTGGGCTACCGGCCGGCTCAATCGGCGGCGGCACCCGCGCCGCAGGCGAAAATAATCGGCCTGCTGCTGCCGTCGATCGTTAACCCGAGCTTTTCGGCGCTGGCGCATGCGGTCGACGGCGCGGCGCGGGCTCACCGTTACCGGGTCTTGCTCGGCAACGCCTACCGCCAGGAGCAGGAGGAGGCCGCGTTTATCGACGATATGTTCCTGCACGGTGTGCGCGGCATCATCGTGGCGGCGAGCGACATTCGCCAGACCCATTTTGTTCGGGCCGCCGAGCGCGGCATGAAGATTGTCAGCTACGACAGCCCGTTTGCCGAGCAGATGGCCACCGACAGCCGGTTGTTCGACAGCGTGTCGATGGACAATATCGCCGCCGGGCGCCTGGCCGCGCAGCACCTGCTCGAACGCGGCTGCCGACATATCGTGTTCGCCACCGAAGCGACGCTGACCGTGGGGCGCAGCCACAAGATCGACGGTTTTCTGAGTGCGCTGGGGCACAGCCTGAGCGAACGCCAACGGGTGATCGAAGGCAAGGCCACCAGCGCCTACGGCGACACGGAAATGTTCGAATTGGGGCTGACGCTGGCGCCGCGCGTTCTCACGTTGGCACCGCGCCCGGACGGCATCGTGGCGATTAACGATGCGTTGGGCATCGGGCTGATGGTGGGCCTGCGCGCCGCCGGCGTCCAGGTGCCCGCAGACATCTCGGTGATCGGCATCGACAATATCGCGCTGGCCGGCCTGGCCGAACCGGGGCTGACGTCCGTGCGGCCGCCGCTGGCGGAGATGGCGCAGCTGATGGTCGAACGCCTGATCGGCCGCATCAACAATGATTCGCAACCGCCCGGCGAGTTTCTCTTCCCGCCGACGGTCATCAGCCGGCGCTCGGTCAAAACCGCCGGTTAATACGGTAAAAACGACTTTCCCAGACGATGCGCAGTCGGCATCGTCCGGATCGTCACAGCTAAAAGCAGAAAAAATAGAATCGTCGCAATAAATAAACGGCGCGACGCTTTTATGCACGCAACGTCGTTATTCAGCTCTCCGCTCATTGCTTTGGGCCGGGACACTATTATTCCGATTAACCACATGGGAAAAACCATGATGAAAAAAACAATGCCAAAGGATATTGAGCGCAGCGCCATCAGGAAATTGACGCTGCATATTGTGCCCCTCATGATATTGTTGTATTTCCTGGCCTTTCTCGACCGCAACAATATGGCCTACGCCGCCAAAGCGCTGGAAGATAATTTGGGATTGACCGCCTCGGCCTTCGGCTTCGCCTCCGGGATTTTCTTTATCGGCTATTTCCTGTTTGAAATACCCAGCAACGCCGGCACCATAAAATTCGGCCCGCGCATCTGGTTCGCCAGAATATTAATTTCCTGGGGCATCTTCGCGACCCTGCTCGGTTTTGTGCGCACGCCGCTGGAGCTGTATATTTGCCGTTTTATGCTGGGCGTGTGCGAAGCCGGTTTCTTTCCCTCGGTGGTGTATTACTTCACGGTGTTTTTCCCGGAAAAGTACCGCACTAAAATTCTCGGCATGTTCATCATCGTCCAACCGCTGTCCAACGCGGTCGGCTCGCCGATTTCCGGCTTTATTCTCAATATTCAGCATGACGGGTTCGGGTTCGCCCCCTGGCAGCTGCTGTTCATCCTCGAAGGGCTACCGCCGATCGTCATCGGCCTGTTGATCCCATTCCTGATCAAGAACTCGCCCAAGGATGTCGGCTATCTGAACGTGGAGGAAAAGGCCTGGCTGATGAGCAACGCCGGCCGCTCCAAATCCGGCTCTAAAATCACGCTGAGCGACTTCCTGAAAGGGATTAAAAACAAGAAATACCTGCTCTACGCGCTGCTCAACTTCGGCATGGTGTGCGGCATTTACGGCTTCGGCACCTGGCTGCCGTCGATCATCAGCGCCATTTCCGGCGGCGATATCTTCCGCGTCAGCCTGCTGGCGCTCATTCCCTACGGCCTGGCCGCGCTGCTGGTCTATCCGTGGAGTCTGTGGGCCAGCAAAACCAAAAAACTCGGCGTGTTCGCCGGCCTCAGCATGGTGATCGCCGCCATCGGCCTGATGGGCGCGGTGACATTTTTTAAATACGACCCGTTCGTCGCGCTGTCATTCCTGTGCATCGCCGCCATCGGCATCTATACCGCCGTGCCGCCGTTCCTATCCATGCCCGCCAACATTTCCACCGGCGCGGCCGCAGCAGCCGGGCTGGCGGTGGTGAGCTGCATCGGCAATATCGGCGGTTTCGTCGCTCCCTATGCGGTGGGCGTGCTGAACGATCTGACCGGCAGCAGCGCGCCGGGGCTGTTTTTCCTGGCTTCGTGCCTGCTGGCGACCGGTTTGATCTGCATTTTCTACTGCGCCAAACAGCGTGAAGGCGTCATCAATTCTTAACGAACCAATAAGGAGTCAATCATGGGCGATCTTGCGGGCAAAAAGGTCTTTATCACCGGGGCGGAACAGGGCATCGGCCGCGCCACCGCGGAGCGGCTGATCAAGGCCGGTTGCGACATCTATTTTCACTACCACAGCGACGAAAGCGGCCCCAAAGCGCTGGTGGCGCTGGCCCATTCATTGGGGCAAAAGGCCGCCTACGGCTACGCCGATCTCATCGATACCGACGAAACGCTGCGCTGCGTCTCGGCCGGCGCCGAGTTGCTCGGCGGCATCGATATCCTGATCAATAACGTCGGCGGCATCGTCGGGCGCAAATGGCTGGGCGAGATCGACCGCACCTTCTGGCAAACCGTGATCGACGTGAACATGACCACCATGCTGAACGTCACCCAGAGCGCGCTGCCGCATCTGAAAGCGGCGCCGGACGGCGCCAGCATCGTTAACCTGGCCTCACAGGCGGGCCGCGCCGGCGGGCACGCCGGCTCGCTGGTCTATTCCGCCACCAAGGGCGCGGTACTCACCTGGACGCGCTCGCTGGCGGCGGAGCTCGGCGAGCACGGCATCCGGGTGAATGCGGTGGCGCCCGGCCTGATCCTCGGCACCCGTTTCCACAATCGCCACACCACCCAGGCATCGGCGGAGGAAACCGTTCGCGCCATCCCGCTGGGCCGCGCAGGCACACCGGACGACGTGGCGCGCGCCATCGCCTTCCTGGCGGCGGAATACGACGGCTTCATCTCCGGCGCCACTCTCGACATCAACGGCGGCATCTACCGCATGTAATTCAGCTGCGGGCGGCGCGCTTGCCGCCCGCCCATTCAGGAATCGCTTTATGATCAAATCCGCCATCACTCACCCGCCGCTGCTCGCCGCGCTGGCGCAATGCGGGCATAAAACCCAGGTGCTGATCGCCGACGGCAATTACGCCTGCATGACGCATGCGCCGAAAGACGCCACCGTGGTCTATCTGAACCTGGCGCCCGGCACGCTCGCCGCCCCGCCGATCCTGGAAAAACTGCTGGCCTGCATCAACGTGGAAAGCGCGGCGCTGATGGCCTGCCCGCCGGACTTCACCAACACCATCGAAGCCGAATATCGGCAGCTGCTGCCGGCACATTGCCCGATCGAGCACCTGCCGCGCGAGGCGTTTTACGCCGCGGTCAAATCGGATCGAACGCTGCTGGTGATCGCCTCCGGCGAACGGCGCCGTTTCGCCAATCTGCTGCTGACGGTGGCGCCGGTGGTGTGAAAGAGGTAGAGGGTGTGAGGGGTAAAATGAGGGGGCCAGCCCCCTCATGCCGTTACAGGTCAGCGACCCACTTCTCCAGCTCCCCCGCACGTTCCGCATCGATATAGCTGGTGGCCCAGCCAAACAGGTAAGCGAAGGCGAAAATGCCCACCGTCGACGACACCAGCGTCGGCGCGAAAAACGCGGCGATAGCGGAGAGCGTATACCCTGCGCCGATCGACAACCCGAGCGCTTCGAGCTGGTTGCGGAACGCTTTCCAGTTGCCGGTTGAGAAACCTTCAATCGCGGTGTTTACCAGATCCGCGCCTTTGATCGCCCAATCCACCCCGGTGAAGACCTTGCCCAATACCCGCGCATTGCGGGCATACTGTTCCGCATCGATCATTTTCAGCCAGGCGACAATCGCCGCTTTGTCCTGCGCCTTGAGTTTTTTGTTCAGGCCCTTCGTCAATTGCTCGTAGGTTTTCTCCGCATCTTGCACGTTGCGGATATATTTTCCTTGAATTCCCGCCTCCAAATCCTTGGCGAGTTTGGCGTATTTCGCGCCGATCTTTTCCGCGATATCTTTATTGATACCTGCGGCCAGGCTGACGCCATCCTTGATGGCTTTTAATTCCGCATTTTGATATTCGACGAATTCCTTAACGATCGTTTTTACCGAGCCGGGCGATTTTACCGGCTTGCCGTTGGCATATTTCACCTCCATGGCATTCAGATTATCCCCTCTCACCACGGCGATAAACGCGGGCCGGTTCTTATTGGCCTTATAGTAGAGGCTGTAGGTCGCCACTCCGTCTTGCTTTTCCACCTTCAAATGATGAAAACCGTAGTAACTCCCGGTCGTGCGGGTCGTCGAGAATTCGCCGGTTTTGCCGTTGCCATGCCAGCCGCTGACGGGCCGATCGCGATGCGAGTCTGTCACGAAACTGCCTAACGAAGAGGCGCCGATCTGCCCGGCATTCAGGCCATTGTTGCCGCCTTTGCCAGGGGTTGAGGGCTTGCGCGCATGGCCGGTTTCGATATCCCCGATCGCCACTGTCACCCCCTTGGCGTTGACCCCCATCACCAGCCCCCCCAGGCCAATGTGCTTCGCCTGATCGGCCGTCAAACCGGTGGCGGAAAGGCTCAGCGTGCCGGATGGGCTGACGCTTTCAATATGCAATTTCGCATCCGGGTTAATTCTGCGCGCCGCCTTAATCACCGCCTCCAGCTTCATGCGCAGCGCCGGATCGTTTTGGATCGCCGCTATCTGTTGCTGTTCCGGGCTGTTGCCAACGCCGGCGCCGCCGCGATCGCGATCGCCGGAATGGCCTTTATCGCCGCCCCCCGGCTCAGGGCCCGTACCGCGTTCAGAACTCCAGTTAGTCCCATCTCCTTTACCACCATAATTAAATCCAGGCATATGCTTTCATCCTTATTTCGTTTTATTTTTAAGATGCCGATATCCTCGTTTAACGCGGATTGACACGCGCGTTATCCCTATCGGCAAACCGTTTTTAGCTGCCCGTCATTTATAAAAAACTGCAGAAATAAGGACAACGGATGGCGGCTGTCTGGTCGGTGAAACAATCAACGAGCCAACGCATGCGCGCCTTTTGCAATACAGGCGTTAAAGACCGAAATATCCAAGGGACATATGTGATCAAACAGCGCAAAACGGTGAATGGCGAATAAAGGGAGGCCATACGCGCCCTGCCGCCAGGCGGCCAGCGACGCATCCGGGTTCTGAACTCGGGGGGGTGGCCGCGGTGAAGATCGTCGGCGCACAGATCATGCCATGCTTATCCTGCCTTATTATCGCCTATTCCCTTAGGTCTCGACGGATTGGGCCGCGCAGCAGCCCGTGGGGCATCACGCGGCTCCCGCTCCCCCAGCCGCACCAGCGGGATATCCGCCAGCCGGGTGGTGTAAGCCGGCGACAGCATTTCGCGCTTCATTTGCCACGGTTTGACGATCCCCTGCCCGGCGAACCATACGCGCCCGCGCCCTTCCTGATTCAGGCGATCGAGGGTCGCCATCAGCCGCTCGCTGTTGCGGCGCGGCGGGCAGTCGTCGAACAGGTCGATCTGCGCCATGGCGGCGGCGCTGAAATCCCCCAGCACCACGCCGCCCTTCAGATAACGCCGCCCCTCCTGCCAGATGCTCTCCAGCGCGCGCACCGCCATGGCGATGATGTCGCGGCTGTCGTTGCTCGGGGTTTGCAGCCGGGCGGTGCCCATATTGCTGTAATAGCCTTCGCCCGCCGAATGCGGGCTGGTTTTGATAAACACCGAAACGTTGCGGCAATAGCGCTTTTCCTGCCGCAGCTTTTCGGCGGCGCGTTCGGCGTAGCTGCAGATCGCCTCGCGCATGTGCGGGTAATGCGTCAAGCGCTGGCCGAACGAGCGGGAACAGATGATCTGCTCTTTCGCCGCCGCCTCATCTTCCCACCGCAGGCACGATTCGCCGCGCAGTTCACGTATCGTGCGCTCCAGCACTACGCTGAAGGTTTTACGCGCCAGCCGGGTATCGCAATCCGCCAGCTGCAGCGCGGTGTGGATCCCCATCGCCTGCAGCTGGCGTGTCAGGCGGCGCCCCACGCCCCACACCTCTTCCACCGGGATCAACGCCAGCAGCTTGCGCTGGCGCACCGGATCGGATAAATCCACCACGCCGCCGGTGCCGCGCCATTTCTTGGCCGCGAAGTTGGCCAGTTTGGCCAGTGTCTTGCTCGGCGCAATGCCGACCCCGACCGTCAAATGCAGCTCGCGCCGGATGCGATCGCGCACCCGCCGGCCGAACGGTTCCAGCGCCTCGCAGCGCGCCACGCCGTCCAGCCGCAGAAAGGCTTCGTCCAGCGAATAAATCTCCACCGCCGGCGCCATCTCTTCCAGCGTGTCCATCACCCGGCGGGACATATCGGCGTACAGCGCGTAGTTGGAGGAAAACACCGCGACGTTGCGGCGGCGCATCTCCTCTTTGATTTTGAAATAAGGCGCGCCCATCGGCACGCCCAACGCCTTCGCCTCGGCGCTGCGGGCGATCACGCAGCCGTCGTTGTTGGACAACACGATCACCGGCCGCCCCCGCAGGTCGGGCCGAAAGATGGTTTCGCAGGAGGCGTAGAAGCTGTTGACGTCTACCAGGGCAAACATGGTTACAGCGCCGCGTAGACGATAAAGGTCACCACGCCGAAGATCTCCAGCTGCGCCTCGTCGTTGAACACGATTGGCGCATAGGCGGGGTTCATCGGCAACAGCCGCACGTCGGGGTAGCGCTGCAGTTTTTTGACGGTGAATTCACCGTCCACCGCAGCGATCACGATATTGCCGTGCTCCGGCGTCAGGGCGCTGTCGACAATCAGCAGATCGCCGTCCTGAATATTGCCGTCGATCATCGACTCGCCGCTGGCGCGTACAAAGTAGGTGGCGTTGGGGTGCCGCACCAGCAGTTTGCCGATATCCAGCCGGCTCTCGACATAGTCCTGCGCCGGGGAAGGAAAGCCGCAGGCCACGCGATCGGCAAACAGCGGTAACGCCAGAGACTCACCTGGTGAAAAAGCATACAACCTTGAATTGCTCAGCATAATCATAACCAAACTGTATATTTATACAGTAAATCATAAACAAAACGCGAACGCGCGCAACCCCAAATCCCCCTGCGGATCGCGCTTTGCCGCGTAATATAATAATTTTCTGAGCGATTTTTTTTTTACGCCTGCTAACGGTTTCACTCTGCCTTGCGCACACGTTATCCACTAAAACTGTGGATAACCTGGTGGGGCCGCAAACGATTCACTCAAACAGCCCGCCTCCGCCCCATTGATGCCATTGCCAGTCGCAATTTTATTGGCGTCATTTTGTAAGGCCGTCCGCCGTTCCTCCCGTGGGCTCTTGCTGAGGCAAGGCCTGCCGCTGTTCTTTGCGGCGCTGTACGCAGCAGAGACCGACGGCCGCGCGCGACTGGCTCGACACCCGCTTAGTCCCCCCCTCTGATCAGCCGCCTGATTAACGTCGCCCCGTTTCGCCCTGTTCAAGCACGCCATCTATGATAAAATCGGCTATCACTCATCAGACTCTATCTGACGCCGGCGCTGTATCCGCCGGCGCCGCGAAACCATCATGAACAAGCATTTGATTCTCGACGAACCCGGCGATGCCGACTCGGCCTGCCTGTCGCGCCACGCGGTCTGGCAGCGCAACGATCTGGCTCAGGCGCAGCAGGATTGGCTGGCGGAAGAAGTGCCGGTTGCCCTGGTGTACAACGGCATTTCCCACGTGGTGATGATGGCGACGCCGAAAGACCTGGCGGCCTTCGCCATCGGTTTTTCGCTGTCCGAAGGCATCATCGCCTCCCCCGACGATATCTACGACATCCGCCAGCAACCGGCCTGCAATGGCATTGAAGTGCATGTGGAGCTCTCGAGCCGCCGCTTTATGCAGCTGAAAGAGAAGCGCCGCAGCCTGGCCGGCCGCACCGGCTGCGGCGTCTGCGGGGTCGAGCAACTGCAGGAGGTCGCTCAGCCCATCGCGCCGCTGCCTTTCACGCAGCGTTTCGATTTGGCGCTGCTCGATCGGGCGTTGGCGCAGCTGCAGGAAGTGCAAACGGTGGGGAAACTGACCGGCTGCACCCACGCGGCGGCCTGGATCCAGCCGGACGGCGCGCTCAGCGGCGGATGTGAAGACGTCGGCCGCCATGTGGCGCTCGACAAACTGCTGGGTTATCGCAGCCAACAGGCGTGGTTGCAAGGGGCTGCGCTGGTGTCGAGCCGCGCCAGCTATGAAATGGTGCAAAAATCCGCCATGTGCGGCGTCGAGATCCTGTTCGCCGTTTCCGCCGCCACCCGCCTGGCGGTGGAGGTGGCCGAGCGCAGCAACCTCACGCTGGTGGGCTTCAGCAAGCCGGGGCGCGCCACCGTCTATACGCACCCGCAGCGGCTCTGGCAATCGACAACGGCGGCCTAACGCCGCCGGATAAGAATCGACTATTCTCAATAGCAGGACACCAGGAAGCATCCACGTTATGATAATCCGCCCGCACCAGAACTGGTTTTTTCGCCTGTTCGCCTGGCACGGTTCCGTGCTGTCAAAGATCACCTTTCGCCTGTCGCTGAACGTGCTGATGTCGATAGTGGCGGTGATCAGCTACCAATGGTACGAACAGCTCGGCGTGCATTTGACCATCGCGCCGTTCAGCCTGCTGGGCATCGCCATCGCGATTTTTCTCGGCTTTCGCAATAATGCCGGCTATAGCCGCTTTGTCGAGGCGCGCAACCTGTGGGGCTCGCTGCTGATTACCGAGCGATCCCTGCTGCGCCAGATCAAAAGCCTGCTGCCGGACGAACCGGCGGTGCAGCAAAAGGTCGCCAAGCTGCTGATCGCCTTCAGCTGGAGCCTGAAGCATCAGCTGCGCGCCACCGATCCCACCGCCGATCTGTACCACAATCTCAGCAGCAAAGAGCTGGCCGAAGTGATCGCCAGCCCGATGCCGACCAACCGCATCCTGCTGATGCTGGGCCAGGAGATCGGCAAGCTGCGCCGACGGGGGCTATTGAGCGACATCACTTTCGAGCTGCTCGACAACAAGCTGAGTGAGCTGTCCCACGCCCTCGGCGGCTGCGAACGGCTCGCCAGCACCCCGGTGCCGTTCGCCTATACCCTGATCCTGCAGCGCACCGTTTACCTGTTCTGCAGCCTGCTGCCTTTTGCCCTGGTGACCGATCTGCATTACATGACACCGTTTGTTTCGGTGTTCATTTCCTATACCTTCTTATCCTGGGACTCACTGGCCGAAGAGCTGGAGGATCCGTTCGGCGTGTCGGCCAACCATCTGCCGTTAAACGCCATTTGCAACACCATTGAGCGCAACCTGCTGGAAATGAATGACCAAAACCCGCTGCCACCGCCGATGAAACCCGACGAGCACTTTAATTTGATCTGAGCTATTTCACCCGAACACACTGGAGCCGAATGCAATGAATGCAAATCCCCCCCTGCCGCAAGCCGTATTCACGCCGGTGACGCGCCATGCCATCTTTATCGTCGCCACCCTGTCGCCCGTTCCCTCCCATCTGGCGGCGGTGCGCGCCTGGTGCGGCGACATCGCCGCCGTGGTGCGTTCGGTCGGCAAACGCGCGCCGGCGGGCAACCTCACCTGCGTCTGCGGCTTCGGCTCCGAGGCCTGGGATACGCTGTTCGGCGCGCCGCGCCCTCGCCAGCTGCATCCGTTCAGCCCGATCGGCAGCGGGGAACGCGTCGCCGTTGCCACGCCCGGCGATATCCTGCTGCATATCCGCGCCGATGAAATGGATCTGTGTTTTGAACTGGCCTCTCAGCTGATCGGCAAGCTCGGCGACGCCGTGACGGTGATCGAGGAGGTGCACGGCTTCCGTTACTTCGATCAGCGCGCCATGATCGGCTTCGTCGACGGCACGGAGAACCCGGAAGGGCATGAAGCCTTCGATTACACGGTGATCGGCGACGAAGACGCGGCGTTCAGCGGCGGCAGCTATGTGCTGGTGCAGAAATACCTGCACGACATGCAGGGCTGGAATTCGCTCAGCGTGGAAGCGCAGGAGAAGATCATCGGCCGCCATAAGCAGTCCAACATCGAGCTGGATGAAGCGGTCAAACCGTCGTCGTCGCACAGTTCGCTGACCACCATCACCGACGAGCAAGGCAACGAGGTGAAAATTCTGCGCGATAACATGCCGTTCGGCCGCCCCGGCCTGCGCGAGTTCGGCACCTACTTTATCGGCTATGCGCGCTCCCCGCAGCCGATCGAGCAGATGCTGGAAAACATGTTTATCGGCCGCCCGGCCGGCAACTACGATCGGCTGCTCGATTTTAGCCACGCGGTGACCGGCACCCTGTTCTTCGTGCCTTCCGCCCCGCAGCTGGAAGCGCTGGCCGATCGCAGCGGCGCCGAACTGCACTGATTGGCCGAAATTCAGGGCCGCAGCGATCAGCCTTTGGTTATCCTGCGGCCCTGCGCGTCGATCACCGGCTCGCCGTCCTCTTTGCTGAAGGCGCCGCGCTGCGGATCCGGCAGAATCTCCAACACCGCCTCCGACGGACGGCACAGGCGCGTGCCAAGCGGCGTCACCACGATGGGGCGATTGATCAGGATCGGCTGTTGCACCATGAAGTCGATCAGTTGATCGTCGCTCCAGCCGGCTTCGTCCAGCCGCAGTTCGGCATAAGGCTCGACGTTTTTACGCAACAACGCGCGCGGCGTCATGTTCATGTCGGCCAGCAACGCAATCAACCGTTCGCGGCTGGGGGGCGTTTCCAGATACAGAATCACCTCCGGCTCAGCGCCGCTGTTGCGGATCAGCGCCAACGTATTGCGCGACGTGCCGCAGGCCGGGTTGTGATAAATCTTGATACGGCTCATGACGGTTTCTCCGGTTAGGATAAAACTGACAGCCGCAGCACCAGCGCGGCCAGGGTGACAAACAGAATTGGCAGCGTCATCACCAGTCCCACGCGGAAATAATAGCCCCAGGTAATGACGATGTTTTTCCTTGCCAACACATGCAGCCACAGCAACGTGGCCAGGCTGCCGATCGGGGTGATTTTGGGGCCGAGATCGCTGCCGATGACGTTAGCGTAAATCATCGCCTGCCTGATGACGCCTTCCG
The DNA here is from genome assembly GCF_052166695.1 of Serratia sp. CY76391. Classification (NCBI taxonomy): domain Bacteria; kingdom Pseudomonadati; phylum Pseudomonadota; class Gammaproteobacteria; order Enterobacterales; family Yersiniaceae; genus Serratia; species Serratia sp. CY76391. Next base: position 165,322 of record NZ_JBJNOJ010000004.1, on the reverse strand, counting down.
CGCTGCTGCCGTCGATCGACAGCGCCCCCACCAGCACCGTCGGCATGTTATTCATGACGGAAGAGAGAAACGCGCTCAGGAAGCCAGTGCCGAGCGTCGCCGCCCACAGCCCCTGCCGCGCCAGCGCATCCAGCACGCCGGACAGCAGATCGGTCAAACCGGCATTGCGCAGCCCATAGACCACCAGATACATACCCAGCGAGAAAATCACGATCTGCCAGGGCGCCCCGCGCAGCACTTTGCCGGTATCGATCGCCCGCCCGCGTTTCGCTACCGCCAGCAGCACCAGCGCGCCGCAGGCGGCGACCAAACTCACCGGCACGCCGAGCGGTTCCAGGGCGAAAAAGCCGATCAGCAACAGCGCCAATACCGCCCAACCGGCTCGAAACGTCGCGCGATCGCGGATCGCTTCCCGCGGTACCGGTAAACGCGTCAACGCGTAGCCCGGCGGAATATCCTTGCGGAAGAACAAATGCAACATCACCAGCGTCGCCGCCACGGCGACGAGATTGACCGGCACCATCACCGCCGCATACTCCGTAAAGCCCAAGTGGAAGAAATCCGCCGAAACGATATTCACCAGGTTGGACACCACCAGCGGCAGGCTGGCGGTATCGGCGATAAAGCCCGCCGCCATGACGAAAGCCAGCACCGCCGCAGGACGAAAACCGAGCGCCGACAGCATGGCGATCACGATCGGCGTGAGGATTAACGCGGCGCCGTCATTGGCGAACAGCGCCGCCACCGCCGCGCCCAACAGGAGCATATAGGTAAACAGCCAGCGGCCCTTGCCGTTGCCCCAGCGCGCGACGTGCAAGGCGGCCCAGGCAAAAAAGCCGCTTTCATCCAGCAACAGGCTGATGATGATGACGGCGATAAAGGTCGCAGTCGCATTCCAGACTATCTGCCATACCACGGGGATGTCGCTGACGTGCACCACGCCGCTCAATAATGCCAATCCCGCCCCGATCGACGCACTCCAGCCAATACCCAGCCCCTTCGGTTGCCAGATGACCAAGATCAACGTCAGAATAAAGATCGCCCCTGCCACTATCATCGCTGTCCTTCCGCCCCTTTAAGTTTACATATTCGATTTTTCATATGTGTTTGCGTAAATTTTTTACCGTTACGGGCAACCTTTCGCCACGCGTTGCGCTAACTCCGTCATCTGTTCTGGCCGGCACTGATAAGCCTGCTCAATAATCGCCGCCGCCCAGGCCGGCATATGCGGCGACAGGCGATAATGTATCCATTTACCCTCGCGCCGATCGAGCAGCAGCCCGCTTTCACGCAGCATCGCCAGATGCCTTGAAATCTTGGGTTGCGGCAGCGCCAGCGCGCCCGACAGCTCGCACACGCACAGTTCACCGGCGTGGCGCAACAGCAGCACCAAGGTCAGACGCGTCTCGTCAGACAGGTTTTTAAACAGCTTCAGCGGCGTCAATGACGGCATGTCACACTCCCGTTAACCTTTCTCTTCACCATAACTCGCTCGTGAAGATACCAGCTTCACATGCGAAAAAACAAATATAAAATGCAAAACGTTGCCCTCCTCACCGAGACATATACTTATCTTTATGCCGTTCTTGCAGGAAGGAGGTACCATGCCGCTCACATTCAAACGTTCGGAAAGGCTCTCCATCGGCACCGAAATAGAGTTACAGCTGGTCGATGCCGAGCACTACGATCTTACGGATCGAGCCGATCGGGTGGTCAGCGCGGTCGGCGACCGCCGGCGCGTCAAGCATGAGCTCACCAAATCGATGGTAGAGCTGAACAGCTCGGTGCACCACGATCTCGATGAGCTGCACACCGAGCTGCGCGCCCTGACCCATACCGTCCGGCGCAGCGCGCAGCGCCTGGGCTGTGACGTCTGCGGCGGTGGCCGCCACCTGAGCAACGACTGGCGTAAGCAGGTCATCAGCGACAACGCGCGCTACAGGCAGCTGGCCAGCCGTTTTGGCTATCTCTCCAAGCTGGCCTGCGTGTTCGGCCAACACATTCACCTCGGCGTCAACGACGGGGACGAAGCGATGTACCTGTGCCATGCGCTGACGCCCTACTTTCCGCAGTTGATCGCGCTCAGCGCCTCGTCGCCGCTGTATCAGGGGGTCGACACGTGCTTTGCCAGTTCCCGCTTCAGCGCCCAGAACTCCTTCCCCAACTACGGATGCCTGGAACACATCTACAGCTGGCATGAATTCAACGCCTACTACGAACGGTTGAATGCCGCAGGCGTGATTGAAAGCGTCAAGGATATTTACTGGGATGCGCGGCCAAAACCAGAGCTGGGCACGGTAGAGATCCGCATCTGCGATACGCCGCTGCGCCTCACCCACGCCGTGCTGCTGGTCGGTTACTGCCGCCTGCTGGCCGATTTTCTGTTGCAGCACCGCTCACCGATCGCGCCGGAATACGATGCCTTCACCAATTACAACAAGATCAACGCCTATCGCAGCGGCTTTGCCGCCGAATACGTCGATCCCGCGACGCTGCGCCGCAGCAGCCTGACCGCCCACATCCTGCACACTCTCGAAGCGCTGAGCGGTTTTGCCGAGCGACGGGAGGATCGTGCCCTGCTGCAGGCCGTCGAGCGTCATGTCCGCCAGGGCATCAGCGATTCGGAGCATATCCGCCAGATGTTGCACAACGGCCTGCCGCAAGCTCAGGTGATCAAGCGCCTGTGCGATGAGCTGTTGCAGCCTGCAAGTTAAGTTTCGGCTATCGATTCCATACGCCAAAGCCGCTGTTCATTATGTGCTCTTTCGCTACAATCGTGAGCACTGACATTCACCGTATCGAGGACACCATGTACAACTTCTCCCGCTATCAGGCAAAAGAACTGGCGCTGGCTTACATGAGCGGCAAAAAACACGATCTGTCGCCGCAGGAATTTTTGCAGCAGCTGAAAAGCAGCGAGCGATCGTTTGAGCATCTGCTGAAACACGGCAGCGAAATGCCGCGTGACGTGCTGGTTAAAAGCTTCTGAACAGCCGGTTGCCGGCCATTTTCCCTCTACGCCGCCGGTGGCGAGCCTGGCAGGCCCGCGCATTCCCGGCCGTTCATCCCCCGTTCCTCATCCTGCCCGTTTCGCCCTCACAGGCGAAAACCCCATAAATTCGCACCTAGAGGCGAATTGTTGACATATTCGCATCCAGGTGCGAATTTATAGTCATCCCTCCGCAAATAATGGAACACGCCATGCCGACGCCAATCAGCGTAATCAGCGGCGATCTGGTTGATTCCCGCCGATCAGACACCGTCAACTACCTCAATGGGCTGCATAACCTGCTCGATCGGCTGCGGCGTGACGGGCGGCTGCATCAGGTGGAAATCTTTCGCGGCGATGCCTTCCAGGCGCAGGCCGCCCCAGAGGACGGGCTGTTGCTGGCGGTGTACATACGCCTCGCGCTGCGGGCGATGGGTGCCGCGCACTGGGATGCGCGCATCGCCGTCGGGCTGGGTAGCCAACGGCCCGACGCCGCCGGTTACGGCAGCGCCTTTATCAACTCCGGCAGCGCGCTGGACGCCATGGCAAAAAATTGCCGGCTGGCTCTGAAAACCGACAACGATCGGACAAACGCCATTGTCAGCGATCTGCTGCCGATGTTAGATCATGTGATTGGCCGCCTGTCACAGGCCGAAGCGCGCATCGTTCAGGCGAGAATGTTCGCCGACAGCGGCGCCGCCGTGGCGGACCAGCTGCAAAAAGCCGCCTCCACGGTCTCCGCCGCGCTGAAACGCGCGGCCTATGAGGAAATCATGCGGTTTATTCACGCCATTAACAGGATCGTCTGACCATGGATCTGACCTATGCGCCTTTGCTGGCCTGGCTGTTGCTCGTCCATCTGCTGGCGGATTTTCCGCTGCAGCCGCTGAGTTGGGTGGAAGATAAAATCCAACATCGCGCGCGTTCGCGTTTTCTGCTGTTGCACGCGTTGCTGCACGGGGTGCTGGCCGCCTGGGCGGTGGCCGGTTTCGGCCTGCTGCACGGCGGGCTTTCTTCACTGCAGGTGCTGGCCAGCCTGCTGGCCATCGCCGTCAGCCACTACCTGATCGATTTGCTGAAAGTCACCGCGATGAACCGTCTGAGCCCGGCCCGCAGCTTTCTGCTCGATCAGGGATTGCATCTGGCGGTGATCGCCTTACTGTGGCTGGGGCTGACGCCGAACGCCGGTGAACTGCTCGCGGCGCTGGGTCGGCAGCTGGGGCGTTGGCAAACCGGCCTGGTGCTGGTGGCCTACAGCCTGATTTATCTGCCGATGAGCCTGCTGATCGGGCAACTGCTGGCGCACTGGACGCCGCAAATGCCGCCTTCGGCCAAGGCCGACAACGACTCGCTGCTGCGCGCGGGCAAACAGATTGGCTACCTGGAAAGAACGCTGATCCTGACCTTCGTGCTGCTGGGGCAAATTCCGGCGATCGGTTTTTTACTGGCGGCCAAATCTATCTTCCGTTTCGGCGATCTGCGCCAAAGTGACGATAAGATGCGTACCGAGTATGTGCTGCTCGGCACGCTGTTTTCCTTCACGCTGACCATCATGCTCGGCCTGCTGGTCAACAAACTGCTGTAGCGGTGCGGGGGCGAAAAATTTCGCCCCCGAAGTGAACGCCGAGGCGGCTTACAGCCACTCGCCAAAGCGGCGGATATAGAAACGCTTCATCAACTGCGCGACCACGCAGTAGCTGACCAGCGTTGCGGCCAACCACGGGAAGTATTCCCACGGCAGCGGCTGCAGGCCAACCAGAGCGCCGAGCGGCGAGAACGGAATGTAGATGCCGAGCGCCATCACCAACCCGGTGGTCAGCAACACCGGCAGCGCCGCGGTGCTCTGAATGAACGGGATCTTCTGGGTGCGCAGCATATGCACCACCAGCGTTTGCGACAGCAGCCCCTCAATGAACCAGCCGGACTGGAACAGCGCCTGGTGTTCTACGCTGTTGGCGGCGAACACGTACCACATCAGCGCATAGGTCGTAATATCGAAGATCGACGAGGTCGGCCCAATCCACAGCATAAAGCGCCCGATGTTTTTGGAATCCCACTTGCGCGGCTTGCGCAGGAACTCTTTGTCCATCTTGTCCCACGGCAGCGACAGCTGGGAAATGTCGTACATCAGATTTTGAATCAACAGGTGGATCGCCAGCATCGGCAGGAACGGGATGAAGGCGCTGGCCACCAGCACCGAAAACACGTTGCCGAAGTTGGAGCTGGCGGTCATGTTCAGGTACTTGATGATATTGCCGAAGGTCTCGCGCCCTTTGATCACCCCCTCTTCCAGCACCATCAGATTCTTTTCCAACAGGATGATGTCCGCCGACTCCTTGGCGATGTCGGTGCCGGTGTCGACCGAAATGCCGACGTCGGCATCGCGCAGCGCCGGCGCATCGTTGATGCCGTCGCCGAGGAAGCCGACGGTATGGCCGTTGGCCTGCAGCATTTTCAGCACCCGCGATTTTTGCAGCGGCGTCAGCTTGGTGAAGACCGTGCGTTGTTCCACTTCGCGCGCCAACTCTTCGTCATCCATCTGTTCAATCTGCAGCCCGGAGAGCGGCTCACCCGGCTCCAGCCCGACATCGCGGCAAATCTTGCAGGTGATCACCGGGTTGTCGCCGGTCAGCACCTTCACCGTCACGCCGTTTTCCTGCAGCGCGGCGATCGCCTGCTGCGCGCTCTCCTTCGGCGGATCGAGGAAAGTCAGCAGCCCTTGCACCACCATGTCGCGCTCGTCGGCCACGCTCAGCGGTTCGGCCGGGCGCTGCGCATCCAGCTCGCGCGTCGCCAGCACCAGCACGCGGAAACCGTCTTCGTTATACTCGCGGGCCAGCGCCTGCAGCGCCGCACGGCGCGCGTCGTCCAGTTCCAGCGTTTTGTCGCCTTCGCGCACGTGGGTGGCGATCTCGAGCATCTCCTCTACCGCGCCCTTACAGATCAGCTGCTGCGTGCCATTTTCGTCCGCCACCACGATCGACAAACGGCGGCGCACGAAATCGAACGGCAGCTCATCCACCTTGCTGAAACGGCCCAGGGCTTCGATCCCCGGTTTGCCGCGCCCGAAACGGATCACCGCCTGATCCATCAGGTTCTTCATGCCGCTCTGATGGAAGCTGTTCAGCCAGGCCAGGTGCAGCACCTCGTTATCCCTGGCGCCAGTGACGTCGATGTGGTGCTCGAGAATGATGCGATCCTGGGTCAGGGTGCCGGTCTTGTCGGTGCAGAGCACGTCCATGGCGCCGAAGTTCTGAATGGCGTTCAGGCGCTTCACCACCACCTTGCGGCGTGACATGGCGATCGCCCCTTTCGCCAGGTTGGAGCTGACGATCATCGGCAGCATTTCCGGCGTCAGGCCGACCGCCACCGCCAGCGCGAACAGCGCCGCCTCGCTCCAGTCGCCTTTGGTGAAGCCGTTGATCAGCAACACCACCGGCACCATCACCAGCATGAAGCGAATCAGCAGCCAGCTGACGCTGTTCACCCCGCGATCGAACGCGGTTTGCGCCCGCGAACCGACGATCGACTTGGCCAGCGAGCCGAAGTAAGTGCGCCCGCCGGTTGCCACCACCACCGCCGTGGCGGTGCCGCTGGCGACGTTGGTGCCCATCAGGCAGATATTGGACAGCTCAAGCAGCGCGTTCTCGCTGGACACTTCCCCTTCGCTCGACTTCTGCGCCACGTTGCCCATCGCATCGTATTTCTCGATCGGGATCGCTTCGCCGGTCAAAATCGCCTGGCTGATGAACAGATCGCGCGAGGCGATAAGACGCACGTCGGCCGGCACCATGTCGCCGGCGGAGAGCTGAATGATATCCCCCGGCACCAGTTCGCGGATCGGCACTTCCAGCGTCAGCGGATGCGCGCTGTAGCTGCTGCGGCGCAGCACAGTAGCGGTGGTGCGCACCATCGACTTCAACGCTTCCGCCGCTTTGTTGGTGCGGTATTCCTGCCAAAAACGCAGCAGCCCGCTCAACGTGACCATGGTCAGGATGATGATGACGCCGGTGAGTTCAGTTTCTTCACCGCTCTGGAGCGGCAGCCAATAATCGGTAAAGAAACTGATCGCAGCCAGCACCATCAGCACGAAGATAAACGGGTTGTTGAAGGCCTTGATCAACTGAATCAAGGCATGCGGCGCCTTGTCGTGGGCGACCTGGTTGGCGCCGAACTGCTCCAGCCGCTCATCGGCATCGTCCTGGGTCAAGCCGTTGCGGTTGCACTTCAGGTTCGCCAGCGTTTGGGCGATGCTGTTGGTCGCCTCTTGCGCAATGGCGTAGGTCACCGCGTCTTTATCACGGCGACGCATTCTTTCATTAATCTGAGTCATAACGCTATTCTCTTATTTTCGTTCTGCGCACAGGGATATCCCGCCCGATAAACAGGTGACTCTGCGCAGAGTGGAATTTTTTAATTAGCGTGACTGAATAGCGTGATTACCCTGTCAGCCACGCAAGAATTATTTCCCTGCCGGGGTCATCGTCCATAACGCCTCCTTAATGCTCCGCGTTATTCAAGGCACTCATGAATAAAACCGAACATATAATCAAGTTAATCAATATTTATATTATTACTCAGACCGGTAATTCGGACGCGACGCGCCAACGCACGGCACTCACGCTTTTTTCCAGACTGACGCGGCAAACAATACCTTCAATTTCTTTTTGCGCGGCCGGCGTAGCGGTAATTTCCGCGCACACTTCCAATTGCCCCGGGCTGGCAATATCGGCGCTGCGCAAGGATTGCAGCCGCAAGGCGACGCCGTTCAGCGCCTGCAGAATCAGGGTGCGCACCAGAATTTCATCCTGCTCGCCGCAGGTCACCTGAATGCGATAGCACAGTTCCAGATCGGTCGCCTGCTGGTGCGGCTGCAGGTTGATGCGCTGCGCGGCCTCGCGCAGCAGGATATTGGCGCACAGGATCACCAGCGTGGCGACCACCGCATCCCAATGCTGGCCCAGGCCGCACAGGACGCCGATCCCCGCCGAACACCACAGCGTGGCGGCGGTGTTGAGGCCGCGAATGTTCAGCCCTTCACGCATGATTACGCCGGCGCCGAGGAAGCCGATACCCGAGACGATCTGCGCGGCCACCCGGCCGGCGCTGGCCGGATCGGTGGACATGGAGCTGAGAATGAAGACCGCCGCACCGGTCGCCACCAGCGCATTGGTGCGCAGGCCGGCCATGCGTTGGCGCCACTGGCGCTCGGCGCCAATCACCGCGCCCAGGCACATCGCCAGCAATAAATTTAAAACGAAAGGAGTCATAGCCATGACTTTCCCCTTAATTAACCACAGGAGATAAAATCATGTGCTGTTTAGCACACGCGAAAACGCGCTGAAAATAAATCAGCGAATCAGCGTGTCATGCCTGGAGGGAAAAGGCTGTGGCTGCAGAATACCATAATAACGTCCAACTCAATTCGCCTGAAGCCACCTGGCATCAGGAAACGTTTTCTTATTCGGGTATGCACAGCTCAGAAATAACTGGAGAGGGGTGCTGCCCGCCGATAACGGCAAGCAACAAATCAGAAGAGAATTGGTCAGCTTGCCTTATTTATTTTATTACAACTACAACTGTCCAATTGGGTTTCTCCACCGAAATTTTGGCTGAGTATAGTGACGTCGGGTAATGAAGTAAAGGCTAATTTATTAAACGAAAAATAAACTGGAATACCGCAATGATATTCCAATGTCACAAATAGAAGATGGCGACATTGGGCGCCGACGCCGCCTTCCGGCCGCTGCATCAGGCCCTGTGGGACAAAGCGCTGACCGCCAACTTCAGCGCGCAGCCATTCGCCGGCGTAGCGGCCCGCAGCCTGCGCGCCAAACTGGCCGATGGCCGCACGTTCGACGTTGCGCCTTAGCAAGGTCGCCGGCGGTGGGCTACGCTAGGCTATATTTCCGACGACCCGCAAGGAGTGGCCGATGACGCCTCTGATCCACACTCTGCTCGACGAAATTTGGCAAAGCCTGGGGCAGCGCCCCGCCCCCGCCGACCGGCTAACCGTAAGCGGCACCGGCGCATTGCCTTCGGCTTTTCCCGTAACCGAATTGGCTACCGCCGCCTGGAGCGCCGCCGGTTTGGCCTGCGCCGAGTTGCTTCGCCGCGAGGCAGCCGATGCGCCGCAGGTCTGGATCGATCAACGCCTGGCCTCGCTCTGGTTCGGTTGGACGTTGCGTCCGCTGGGGTGGACGCTGCCTGCGGCCTGGGACGCGCTGGCCGGCGACTATGCGACGACGGATGGCTGGATACGCCTGCATACCAATGCGCCGCACCATCGGCGAGCGGTGGAGCAGGTGCTGGGTTCGGCATCGGATAAAGGCACGCTGGCGGAACGCGTGCTGGGCTGGAAAAAAAGCGAGCTGGAGGAAGCGGTGATCGAAGCCGGCGGCTGCGCGGCCCAAATGCGCTCGGCGGCCGCGTGGCGACAACATATTCAGGGCAAAAGCGTAGCGCTCGAACCGCTGATCCACGCCTCGCTGCAGCCGGAAGCGCCACCGCCGGGCTGGGCGCTTCCCGTCGCCCGGCCGCTGCACGGCGTACGGGTGCTGGATCTGACGCGCATTCTCGCCGGGCCGATCGCCACGCGTTTTCTTGCCGGTTTGGGTGCCGACGTGCTGCGCATCGATCCCTACGGTTGGGATGAGCCCGGCGTTGAACACGAAGTCATGCTGGGCAAGCGCAGCGCGCGCCTCAACCTGACCAATGCGCACGATCGCCATACGTTTGAACATCTGCTGAGAAACACCGACGTGATCGTGCACGGCTACCGTGCCGGTGCGCTGGAAAAGTTGGGCTATGGCGCGGAGGAAAGGCGCGCGCTGGCGCCGGGCCTGATAGACGTCTGCCTGAATGCCTACGGTTGGAGCGGGCCGTGGCGCACCCGGCGCGGTTTCGACAGCCTGGTACAGATGAGCTGCGGGTTGGCGGAGGCGGGCATGGTTTGGCGTAGCGCCAGTTTGCCGGTGCCGTTGCCGGTACAGGCACTGGATCACGCCACCGGCTATTTGATGGCGGCGGCGGTGCTGACCGGTATGGCACAGCGCCTGAGCCGCGGCACCGGCTACCACGCGCGGCTGTCGCTGGCGCGCACGGCGCAGCTGCTGCTGGCGCATCCCTGTTCGGCAGATTATCGGCCGGAACCGCTGGCGCCGGCCGGCCCCGCCGACGAGAACCCGGAAACGGAATTGACTTACTGGGGGGCCGCGCAACGCCTGCGCGCCCCGTTAAGCCTGCAGGGTACGACGCTGCAATGGGCGCTACCGGCGACCACGCTCGGCACCTCGCAGCCGGTGTGGCTGCGCCGTTAAACCGCCGCCAACTGTTGCTGCAGCCACTGCAGCAAGCGGGTGACCGCCGGCGTCAGCCCGGCGGTCTGCGGCCACACCAGATAAACGTCGTCATCGCTCAGGCGACAGGGTGCAGCCAACGCCACCAGTCTCCCGGCGTCGAGGGCATCCTGCACCAGCAGCTTTTTCGCCAGCGCGATACCGAACCCCTGCTCCGCCGCGCGAATCAACAATCCGGCATCGTTGAACAACGCCTGTTGCCGCCCGTACAGCGAGCGCCCTTGTGCATTGAACCAATCGCGCCAGGGACTGACGTCGTGTTCCAGCAAGGGAACTTCGCCACCGTTCTCGAATGCGGCTCCCCACTGCCGCGCCATATCCGGCGAAGCGACAGGCAGCACGTCACCCGACGCGATGCGCTGCGCCTGCAGCCCCGCCCATTGACCGCTGCCGATGCGGATCGCCGCATCGAACCCTCGCTGCGACAGATCCTGCAGCGCCAGCGACGCATCGATATCCAGCGCAATATCGGCGCAGGCCTCATGAAAAGCAGGCAGACGCGGCAACAGCCAATAATGGGCAAAAGACGGCAACACGCTGATGCGCAGCGTCTGGCTTGTCGCCGCACGCCGGGCGCGGGCGACGCCCTGCTGCAGCGCCTGCAGCGCCGGTTCCACCGCCGCCAGCATCTCTTTCCCGGCCGCATTCAGGCGCACACCGCGCCCACGCCGTTCAAACAGCGGATAGCCGACCGCCTGCTCCAGCAGCTGAATTTGCTGGCTGACCGCACCGTGCGTCAAATGCACCTGCTGCGCCGCAGCACGCAAATTTTCCAACCTGGCGGCGATCGCAAAGGTCGGCAAGACATGCAGGGGAATGCGTTCACTCATCATTGGTTAACCAGGCTATCCAAAAAGGTTATTTTTCATCGATTTTGACCGGCAGGCAAATGTTCTATGTTTACCCCATCATCCCTGACGCTTTCGGAGCCACCATGCACCCACGTTTACAACAAGACCTCGCGCAGTTTCCGCAGATCCTCGACCACACCCGCCAGTTGGCGGAAGATTTTCTGACCGGGCTGCAGCAACGCTCGGTCTGCCCGCCGCTCGAGCATCAGCAGCTGCAACCGGGCGACGATCGACTAGATGAAAACGGCGAAGGCGCCCTGGCGGCGCTGGAGCGCTTTTGGCAACGTTATCAGGCCGGCATTTCCGCCAGCGCCGGCCCGCGTTATTTCGGCTTCGTCACCGGCGGCGGCACCCCGGCGGCGGTCGCAGCGGACTGGCTGGTTAGCGTGACAGACCAAAATAGCCTACTCAGCCATGATACCATCGCAGCCACGATCGAGCTGGCGGCCGTGACACAGTTGAAATCCCTGCTGGGCCTGCCGGAAACGTTCAGCGGCAGCCTGGTCAGCGGCGCGACCATGGCCAATTTCACCGGGCTGGCCATTGGCCGGCAGTGGCTGGGACAACAGCACGGCGTGGATATCGCCCAACAGGGCCTGGCGGCGCTGGGTTCCATCCGGGTATTGTCGGCCAATCCACATTCCAGCAGCGTGAAGGCGCTCAGCATGCTCGGTATCGGCCGCGAAGCGCTGACGACCGTCGCCAGCCTGCCGGACTCGGAAGCCATGGATATGGAAGCACTGGAACGGCAGCTCGCCGCCGGCGCCGGCCAGCCAACGTTGGTGCTGGCCAGCGCCGGTACGGTCAACACCGTCGCGTTCGACGACCTGCCGCGTCTGCTGACGCTGCGGGAGCGTTATCCGTTTTGGCTGCATGTCGATGCGGCATTTGGCGGCGTGGCGGCCTGCTCACCGCTATACGCTCCAAGGCTTGAGGGCTGGCAGCATGCCGATTCCATCACTGTCGACGCACACAAATGGCTGAACGTGCCTTATGACAGCGCGATCCAATTTACCCGCCATTTGGATCTGCAAATGCAGGTATTTCAGAACCATTCGGCCTACCTGGAAGCACCGACATTGCGGCCAGACAACTATCTGCATCTGACGCCGGAGAATTCGCGCCGCTTCCGCGCCCTGCCGCTCTGGCTGACGCTGAAAGCCTATGGCCGCAGCGGCATACGGGATATCGTCGAGCGCAACGTCCGATTGGCGCAGGCGCTGGGGGCGGCGCTGGCAGCCGATGACGGTTTCCAGCTGCTGGCGCCGGTGAATTTGAACGTGGTCTGCTTCGCACTCAGCCATCCACAGGGCGACAGCGAGGCGGCGCGCGATCGCTTTCTCGAGCGCCTGAGCCGGCACGGCGTGGTGTACTGCACCCCTACGCGTTATAACGGTCAGCCGGGGATCCGCGCCGCACTGGTCAACTGGATGACGGAGGAACAGGACATCCGGCTGGCGTTGGACTCGCTGCGCCATTGCCTGGCGGAAACGGCCTAACGCGCGCGGCGTATTACCCGAGTTGGAAGGCCTGCAAACGCCGTTCTTGCCGCCCGTCATCGCCGATATTATCCGGCGACAGCCAGGCGGCAAACGCCGCGCGCCGCGCCGGCCATTCCCCGTCGACGATCGACAGCCAGTCGGTGTCGCGCGTGCGTCCTTTGACGACGACGGCCTGGCGGAAGGTGCCTTCATAGCGGAAACCCAAGCGCTCGGCGGCCTGGCGTGAAGGAAGATTGAGGCTATCGCATTTCCATTCGCAGCGCCGGTAGCCAAGATCGTCGAACAGATGCCGCAGCATCAGGAAAATCGCCTCGCTGCCCAGCGCGCTGCGCTTCATCAGCGGCGACCAGTTGATGGTGCCCAGTTCGGCCACGCCGTTAGCAGGATCGATGCGCAAAAAAGCGCAGCTTCCCACCGCACGCCCGTTTGACTGATCGATCACTACCATCGTGTTTCTGTCAGCGCTGGACGCCTGAGCCTGAAGATAACGCTGGAAATCTGCGCGCGACTGCGGCCGTTCCCAAAACAGATAAGTCCAGTCGCGATCGTCCTCGGCGGATTGATAAGCCTGATAAAGCGCCTCCCCCCAGCGCTCGAGGTTAAGCGGTTCGAGGCGGCAAAACCGCCCTTGCAGCGGCGAGTGCCCGGGCATGCCTGCCGGCTGCCAATGAGGGAGGGCTTCGCCTATCGGCTGCCCATACTGATTCCGTCTCACCACGACATCCTGTTTTTGAAAGGTGGAGAGGCAAGTTAAAACCAACGCGGGCCAGAGACAACTCCGACCTGCCATTCCTCCCCTGCGGATCGGGCAGCAGGATGATAGTTTAGAGAAATCACTCAATCACCGTTAAACATTCACGAAAACTATTTCATGTAAAATAAATATCCAGATAACTCATTGTAAAACGGTGATTTATAGCAACAAATAAGCTACACATTCCGGCCATAATGTTAACTTTCGTTTGCCGTTATGATAAAAAAAGAAGTGCTAATCATTAGCATGGAAAGCAGAAAAACACCATAAATTAATGATTTTTAAATAAAAAAATAAAAAATCTCAGAGAGAGCATTTTTTAATCACTCAAAAAATGCACTGAAAGACTTCAAAAAAACGACACATGAATTTTTTTTAAGACTTTTCCTAGCAAACTAAAATTTTGTTTCGTGACATGATGAACAGATTCGCGGCAAGCAATGCAGACAAGCACGGGCGCCAAGCGCAGATCAGGCTCAACATGCCGAAGCTGGACGAGCAGCAGATCGCTCTGACTTAAGCCAAACTTATAGATTCATGCAATTAATAAGTTTAGTATGAAAATATCATTGAGTGATGCCGTGTTTATTGATAGAACACTCGCTACACTGAATTATTGCTCCATTTTGCCTTTCGGCTTTTTAGGCTTTTTCTCATATTACCGCAGTAAAACGGATTTAAGTGGGGGTGCGATATGCCAACGATTATCATGGATTCATGTAGCTATACCAGATTGGGGTTAACCGACTATCTGACTTCGCATGGCGTGAAAAAGCGCCATATTAATGCCATCGAGGACATTGACAGCCTGCATGAAAAATGCAGCAAGTTGAATCCGAGCCTGGTGTTTATTAACGAGGACTGCTTCATCCACGAAGCAAACGCCACCGAGCGAATAAAACGGGTGATTTCACTGCACCCGGATACGTTATTCTTCATCTTCATGGCCATTACCAACGTACATTTCGACGATTACTTATATGTTCGCAAGAACGTCATCATATCGTCAAAATCCATCAAGCCAGAGACTATGAATCAGCTACTTAGCCACTATCTCGAGAGAACGTCCCTCCGTACGGAGAAATCCTCTCTGGATCAAACGCCGGTAACGCTGAGCCAGACTGAATCAAACATGTTACGCATGTGGATGTCCGGTCAAGGCACCATCCAGATATCAGACCAGATGCAAATAAAGGCCAAAACGGTCTCTTCCCACAAGGGAAACATCAAGCGGAAAATAAAAACGCACAACAAGCAGATCATTTATCACGTTGTTCGTTTGACCGATACATTGACCAGTGGAATATTCGTCAATAGCCGCTGAACCATAGAGAACGCCCCCGATCTGTTTTACCAGCCGTTAAATACCCGGTGATAATGTCATCTGGATGGCAGCCGCTGGAACCACAAAAAAATACCTGTTGCGTTATCCCCCGCTAGCGCAACGGGTATTTTTTGCCGTCGATAAAAAAAATCCTACCGCAATGAAATAATCTCAAAATGGACAATTTCATTAGCAAATTAATGAGATTAGCCTAAGTTACTGCCCGTGCTCGCGACAGGGCTCCACAAACGTGCCGTCACGGCTGTCGATCTCATTAAAAAACCATACGCCCGCCGGGTAGTCGTCAAGAGAAACCAGGTACATGGTGCCTTCGTTGAACACTTCTACGGCCAGAATGACGCCTTCACGCCGCGGGCCGCCGTCTGTTTTTACCGTCACTCGATCGTTAACTTGCATACCCTTCTCCCTTATTTGCGATTGCCGTCAGTGTATTACAAAACCGGAGGCGATGGACACCGCTCCAGCCCTGCCGGCCTCTGCTATCAGCGTAGCAGCCGCCTGGATTTTCACTTTCTTAACGGTTTGGCCGCAGAATCTTAAGCCGGTCTCGCGTAGCCTGTCTTCAGGCGTTTCCCCCCCAGAGAAGCGCTCGCAAATGAAGAAGTAACAAGGAACTTTTGCCCGCAGACTTGCGGGCTTTTTTTGCGCACCGCTGAATTGCAGGCATAAAAAAACCCGCCGCAGCGGGTTTTTTTCAATCAGCGCCAGGCGCCAATTAGATAGCGGTAACGTTAGCCGCAGATGGACCTTTCGCACCGTTCTCGATAGAGAACTGTACGTTCTGGCCTTCAGCCAGGGTCTTGAAGCCTTGATCCTGGATAGCAGAGAAGTGTACGAATACGTCTTTGCTGCCGTCTGCTGGGGTGATGAAACCAAAACCTTTAGCTTCGTTGAACCACTTCACTTGACCTTTGATCATGTTAGACATGTCTAATTTCCTTCAATAATAAATGTAAGCCGCCATGGGCGAGGTAGCCGGTCATCAGTTACTTATGGAGGCACTGGAAAGGAAATTCGTCAGAGAAGGGCTATCCGGGATAACGCTTTAAATTTGAACTACTTTACTCAAAATGTCGTGCATAAATAGGTCTGTACCACAGGCCGACATCATTAACTCATGAGCGAGCGGCAATAGCAACCTTTTTCGCCGCGATGGGACGCTAATCTCGGCTAAACGCACAGGATTTGACCCTGTCTGCCGATAGGGCCGCCGCCTGGCTCGCCCGTAACGCCCAAGGCAAATGATAGTAATTCTCGTTCTGCTGTTTTATAGTTGCCTGACGAAATCATTCAGGGAGATTCACCATGCCGAGATGGCTTACATTACCGGCAGTCAGTGCCGCCGCCCTGCTGGCCTTTGCCGCTTACAGCGCTCCGCAGAGTGCACTGGAGCTCAATTATCAAGCCCCCGACCCCAGCATGGTTCCCGCGCCCAAGCCGCCTGCCCCCTCAGGGCCGGCCCCCAAAACGGGAAAACCGCCGATTGCCTGGACAGAGGCGAGAGATAAAAGCGGTTTTCGCGTCGATATTGAGTGCGATCATCCTGGCTGCAGCAAACAGCGCGCCAAACCTTATCCCGCGTATGAAGGCCCGGTGAAGAAAACCGATCGCCGCCGCCAGTCTGATCCCTATTCCACCAATAAGGATCCCGATTACAACATTCAGTTGGGGTATGAGTGGTAGTGGCGCTTTCGGAGTAATACCTATATCAGCCTCCTTTGCCGCTGCATAGAATATGCCTCAGTTCACCACTCCTCCTGGTGTTGAACACAACAAGCTGTGTTGCAAATCTTTATGCGCCTCCCTATAGGCGCTTTTTTTTGCCTATCCCTCAAAGCGTCTTCCGATTACAGATTGCTCTCATTGCCCCACAAAGTGATGAATGTCACAAATACGCCTCCTTGCCATTCTTATTCGGAGGTAACGTTCATGGCCACAGGATCCCTTGCCCTCCTGGCCGTCTTGGCCGGCATTGCGGGCTTCGCCCTCTACAAGCATTTAAAATCTCAGAAAAAAAGCACACTCATCCGCCCGCACGATCGGTAACCGACAACGCGCTTTCACCGCGAAGGCCCGGCACATCGCGCGCCGCGCCTTCGCGGGCTGTCATGCTTTCATCACAAAATTGTCACATTATGGCCATATGATGATTCGCGTTTATCCGCTCTGGCTTAACACCAAGGATTTCGCCCATGACCATAATTAAAGCTGCAAACCATCAGGAAGCAGAAAAACTCATCCGCGCCGGCACCGCCAAGAAAATCGAACTGGCTTACGATATCGGCAGCGACGACTTCTTCCAGCTTGCCAGCCTGTGGTGCGATAAAGGCGCCAAAATCTCCAAAGGAAAAGAACACTTTATCGTTTCATTGAAAGGGTTCCGCATCCCCCCTAACGATTGATGCCCAGCCGCCCATCGCGGCGGCGTCTCCTCCTCTTCCTCGCAAAACCGCTCTATTCGACCACGCGCACCTCATTCGATTTCGCTAAGCTAACAGCAGACTTTATTGTGGACGCGCCACCTGATAACCGCGTCCGCCACGATGAGGAGTGTAACCATGTCAACGAATGCACCGCTGCCCGACACGATGAAAGCGATTGAGATCAGCCAACCCGGCGCCCCCGAGGTTCTGGTCGTCGCCGAACGTCCGGTGCCGGTTCCGCAAGCGGGCCAACTTCTGGTGAAAATCGCCGCCGCCGGCGTTAACCGCCCCGACGTGTTGCAACGTCAGGGGAACTATGCGCCGCCGCCAGGCGCCTCGGATATTCCCGGCCTGGAAATTGCCGGCGAAGTGGTGGCCATCGGTGAAGGTGTGACCCACTTCGCGCTCGGCGATCGGGTTTGCGCCCTTATCGCCGGCGGTGGCTATGCGGAATACTGCACCGTGCATGAAAGCAATGCGTTGCCGGTGCCGGCGGGGCTGAGCCTGACCGAGGCCGCCGCGCTGCCGGAAACCTTCTTTACCGTCTGGGTCAACGTGTTCCAGCGCGGTCATCTCAAAGCCGGCGAAACCGTGTTGATCCATGGCGGTACCTCCGGTATCGGCACGGTCGCCACCATGCTGGCGAAGGCCTTCTGCGCCCAGGTGATCACCACCGTCGGCTCCGAAGAGAAACGTCAGGCCAGCCTGGCGCTGGGTGCCGACGTGGCGATTAATTACCGCAGCGAAGACTTTGTCGCACGCACCAAAGACGCCACCAACGGTAAAGGCGCCGACGTCATCGTCGACCTGATCGCCGGCGATTATGTCGCCAAAAACTATCAGGCCGCAGCGATGGAAGGCCGCATCGTGCAAATCGGCACGCAAAACGGCGTGGTGAAAGAGCTCAATCTGATGCCGCTGCTGTTGAAACGCCTGACCCATACCGGGTCGACGCTACGCTCGCGCAGCGTGGCGGACAAAGCACAGATTGCCGCCGATTTGCGCGAAAAGGTTTGGCCGCTGCTGGAGCGCGGCGTGCTGAAACCGCAAATTTTTAAAACCTTCCCGTTTGAGCAAGCCGCCGCCGCGCATACGCTGATGGAGTCCAGCGAGCACATCGGCAAGATCATGCTGACGTTCTGAGCCCATTCCCCGCGGCCGGTGCTGCGGGGAAACCAATGCCACGTTCAGGGAATGATGCCGCGGCGGCGGAACTCATCGAACAGTGAGAAAAACATGGCTTCGGTTTCGACAAACTGGTGGAAACCGAAGCGCCGCGCCTTGCTGCCATCCGCGAACATGTCATAGTCCCAGGAAAAGACGAAATCGGCGAAACGCCAGCCGGCCACCGCGCGATAGTCCGGTTCGGCCAATTGGTGCCGCTGCGCCAGCTCCCGCCACAGCGACGCTTTGTCCGTCATCATGATCTCCAGCGACATCGGCAGCGGCGGCGCGCATTCCAGCCCAAAGTAAGCGGCGATTTTCGGCCACATCTCGCTCCAGCGAAACAGATCGCCGTTGTTGATATTAAACGCCTGATTGGCCGCCGCAGGTTCGGTCGCCGCCCACAACGTGGCGCGCGCCAACAGCCCGGCGTCGGTCATTTCCAGCAGGCTGTGGTAAGCGCCCGGTTTACCCGGGAACCGCAACGGCAGCCCGAGCGCTTTGCTGATCGACGCGTAAACCGCGATGCTTAACGCCAGATTCATCGGGTTGCCGAGGGAGAAGCCCCCCACCACGCTTGGACGGATGGCGCTCCAACGCCAGCGTTTGCCGGCCTGCCGCTGCGCCAGATACTGCTGCTGCGCCACGTTAAACTCCGGCGGCATATGCCCGGCATCGCTTTCGCGCGCCGGCGTTTTAAACGGCCCCAAATGCGCGCCATACACCTTATAACCCTGCATCAAACTGATGTGCTCCAACGCCGGCGCGATCGGCTCCAGCCCTTCGACAACGTGTTGCAACATCTGCAGGTTCGGCGCCACCAGCCCCGCCCAGTCCGGCGCATCCTGATAGGCGGCATAGAAAACGTGACTAATCGCGCTCAGCGGCCGCAGCGCGTCTCGCGTCGCCGCCGTATCCAGCAGATCAACCTGAAGGTGGCGCACCCCCGGCGCCGATTGTCCCCCCCGGCGCGAGACGCCCACCACTTGCCAGCCCTGGCCGGTCAGCTCCTCAATCAATCGGCGCCCAATCACGCCATTGGCGCCGATCACCAATGCCTGTCGCTTTGTATTCATCTTGCCACTCCTCAGGTTGTCGATACCCTGAGTGTCATTGATTAGTAATTCTTGCGGTAGAAGAGTGTTTCCACTAACACTTATAAGAAAAATATAGAGGCAAGATCGACATGGATAAGCTGAACGCAATGAAAACCTTTATGCGGGTAGCGGAGCTGGGCAGCCTGTCGGCCGCCGCTCGCGATCTGCGTTTGACGCAGCCGGCGGTCAGTCAGCAAATCGCCGGTCTGGAGCAGCAACTGGGGGCACAACTGCTGTTTCGCAGCACCCGGGCGGTCACCCTGACCGATGCCGGCGGCAGTTATTATCAGCGCCTCAAACCGATTCTGGCGGCGGTCGACGAAGCGGAAGAAGCGCTGCACGGCCAGCACCACCAGTTACAGGGCAATCTGCGCATTCATGCCCCGACCGGGTTCGGGCAGTTGCACGTCACGCCGCTGGCCATCGCTTTCCAGCAACGTCATCCGAACCTCGCCATCGAGCTGCTGCTTGACGATCGTCGCGCCGACGTGATCGGCGAAGGCATCGACGTGGCGCTGCGTTTCGGTGAACTGCATGCGCCCGGCATGGTGGCTAAACGTTTGGGCGAGCTGCAACGCCTGCTGGTGGCGTCACCGGCCTACCTGGCCAAGTATGGCGCTCCACGTTCGCCGGCGGAGCTGGCTAAACATGCGCACATTCGTTACAGCGGTTTGAACGACGGCGATACGCTCACTCTGTTCGGGCCGCACGGCCCCGAGATGGTCGCTCTGCGGCCCACGTTCCGTGCCAACAATACGCTATCGCTGCTGGCCGCCATTGAGGCTGGAGCCGGTATCGGCGGCGCCCAACGGCCTTTAATCGCCGAGCAGCTGGCGACGGGGGCGCTGGTGCCCGTTTTGCCGGAATACCGCTACCCGCCCATGGCGCTGCACGCGGTCTATCCCGCTTTACGTTTTATTCCGGAGAAAGTGCGCGCCTGGGTGGCGCATCTGCAGCAGGCGTTGACGGCGATCGAGGGAATTAGCGGAGTGAATGCTCCCGGCCAGACGCCGGGAGCCTAATCATTACTTGAACAGTTTACCGACCATATCGCCCAGCTCGTTGCTGTCTTGCTGCACTTCACCGTTTGGTGAGGCGGCATCCGCGACCGTTGGCAAGAACTGTGCAATGGTGCTGGACGCCTGTGCAGGATCGATGCCCAGCTTTTCAGCCAGTTGGTTGATGGCGTCGCTACCCAACGCCTGCTGCACATGGTCGCCGGTAATCGGCTGATTTTCGCCATTGCCGAGCCAGGAACCGACGATATCGCCGAACTGGCCCTGACGGAACTTGTCCAAAATGGCCTGCAGGCCGCCTTGTTGCTCGACCCACTGCATAATGGCGATGTAATCGATACCTTTACCACCGTTGGCGCCGCCGCCCAGAATGTTACCCAATACGCTATCGAACAGACCCATGATATTCCCCTTTCAGCGGGTACGGCCCGCGCCGCACCGCCGGATTGATTTCACGAAAAAGGGCCGCCGCGGCGACCCTGTTGAGCAACGGCTGCTTAGCCTTTGATCTTCCTGTAGACAAAAAGCACCACCAGGGCACCGATGACCGCCACCACAAAGCTGCCCAGGTTAAAACCGTCAACGCGGCCCATACCGAAGAAGGTGCTGATATAGCCGCCGACGACGGCGCCCACGATCCCCAATATAACGGTCACAATAAAGCCGCCGCCGTCTTTGCCCGGCATAATCCACTTGGCCAGGATACCGGCGATTAAACCAAAAATGATCCAGGAAATGATGCCCATCTTTACTCTCCCTATTAATTACCTTTTGCCTAACAGAAATCCTATTACCAGGCCCACGACGGCGCCGGCACCTATCCCCGCCCAAGGGTTATCCTTGAGGCAGGCACATGATTGCTCGAGCGCTGCTTTTACACCGCTGCTCACTTCGCAGGCGGTGGTTTTCACGTAGTCGCTCGGTTGCTCAACACCGTTTAGATCGTCATTTTCATATGACATGTCAAATCCTTACAGACTAACCCTCTGAGAATTTCGTCACATGTTTCGCGCCAGGCGCCGTCCGCTCCGCGATCTTGCTCTGGGCAATCTGCCCACTGCCGATCAATGCGGAGGCGTCCGGCGGCAAACGCACAACTTCACCCTATGACTATAGTAAAAAATCAGCGGTTTACCCATTTCCGTCCGTCTGAATTTCACCATACAAAAAACGATCTGATTTCATCCCGCTGTCATCTTGCAAGGCTAAACTTTAAACATATCCTCCGGGAGGAAACGCCGATGTTCAATGCACCTTTTGTCCTGATCCTCGCGCTATTGTACGCACTGGCCGCCGCTTGGGACGGTTCCGTAGCGTTACTGTTTCATTAAGGTTACATAGCCGTTGTCACTTTTGCGATGCGCTGAATTGTGTCTTTATTTTTCAATGTCGCCAGCCGGTTGAAATAGCGGAAAATATCCCCTCATCCCTCGGTAAAAATCCTATTTCGCTTCGTTTTTCGCCTGCGTTTAAATAAAGCGTAAAAAAAAAGCATGAATGGAAAACCCGGCCTCACAAAAAATGCTCTATCATTTCGCACATAACAATTTGGGTTAAGGTCCCATTGCGAAATTAAAGGAAGAACAGAAAAAATGATTTCAAACCAACGCTTTGAGCGCGAATTCTTACGCCCTCGTTATTGGTTGCTGTGGATAGGGCTGGGAATACTCTATCTATTGGTGTTATTGCCCTACCCGCTCATTTATCGGCTTGGACACGGCCTTGGCAGAATCACCATGCCCCTGATGAAACGCCGGGTAAAAATAGCGCGCCGTAATTTAGAACTCTGTTTCCCTGAGATGCCCGCCGCCGAGCGCGAGGCGCTGATCGTCAAAAATTTTGAGTCCGTCGGCATGGGCCTGTTCGAAGTCGGCATGGCCTGGTTCTGGCCCGACTGGCGCATCGCCCGCTGGTTCAAGGTGAGCGGCATGGAAAACATGCGGCTGGCGCGTCAGGACGGCAAAGGCGTTCTGCTGATCGGTCTGCATTTCCTCACTCTGGAACTGGGCGCGCGCATTTTCGGCATGCAAAACCCCGGCATCGGTGTGCATCGCCCGCACAACAACAAGCTGATGGAATGGGTACAGACCCGCGGCCGGCTGCGCTCGAATAAATTCATGATCGATCGTAAAGATATCAAAGGTATGATCCGCAACCTGAAACAGGGCGAAATCCTGTGGTACGCGCCGGATCACGATTATGGGCCGCAAAGTAGCGTATTCACACCGTTCTTCGCCGTGGAAAATGCCGCCACGACCACCGGCACCTTTATCCTGGCGCGCATGGGGCGGCCGTCGATCGTGCCTTTCGTGCCGCGCCGCCTGCCAAATGCTCAGGGCTATGAGCTGATCGTGCAGCCGCCGTTGACGGACTTCCCGCTGGATGATGAAACGCGCGCGGCGGCCAAGATGAACCGCGTGGTGGAAGAACAAGTGCTGCTGGCCCCCGACCAATACATGTGGCTGCACCGCCGCTTTAAAACCCGCCCACCCGGCGAACCGTCGCTGTATTGACCCCTTCGCGCCTTTGCCCGTCACACCGCCGGCGAAGGCGCGCTCACCTCGCACAAGCATTCTGCGCCAGGGGAACTACACTAGTAAGTCACCGACGGCAATTATTGCCGCCAGCAATCATTTCGTCCGCCCGAGAGCCGGTCGTTGCCTGTCGGGCCATAATCGAGGTCAATGTCATGCTGGTACAACCCTATCTGTTTTTCAGCGGTAACTGTGAGCAAGCGATTAACTTCTACGTACAGCAGTTGAATGCCAAAGTTGAAATGGTCATGCGCTTTAAAGACATGCCCGAAGAAGCCCGGCAAGGCGGACCGCAGGACGTCAATCCGGAAGCGATCATGCATGCGCGCCTGCTGATCGGCGAAGGCGTACTGATGGCCTCCGACGGCTGTCCGCAAGATGACAGCGGCGGTGCTTCTCACAAAGGTTTCTCGCTGTCGCTGAACCCCAGCGATGCGGAACAAGGACGCAAACTGTTCGACAATCTGGCGCAGGGCGGCCAGGTGACGATGCCTTACCAAGCCACCTTCTGGGCCAAAGGTTTTGGCATGCTGACCGACAAATTCGGCGTCAACTGGATGATCAACGTCGAATAACCCCGCATGGCGCCGCTAGCCATAGCGGTGCCAGTCATACGCCGCCTTGGCGAACAGCACGAACAGCAGCGCCAACAGCGCCAATCCCAACCGCCAATAGGGCGACCGGCGGCGGCGCCAGGCGAGGTACATCATCACCGCCAGCGTTCCCAGCGTAAGGGGGTAATACACCGCCAGCGTCAGTAAAGCGATAATGATGTAATCAGACATGGCTCTTTCACTCCGAGGTGTTCACACCGCCGCTGATGCGGGCTGCGATCGACCTTTCGCCTTATCGCCTCGTTAAAGGCTAGAGGTCTGGCGCATTTATGCATAAAATATAAGATTGCTCTTAACTCAAACTGAATAGTAATCAAACAACAAGGGTGACATGACTCAGCAGCAACCCATACAGGATGCCGTGCCGGCGCGCAGCGTTAAAAGCTCCCCATTATTATTTCAGGCCGGCGTGTTTGTCATCATCGTTGCCGCCACGCTGATCCTCTTTAACAGCTGGCAAATCTGGAACGCACACCAGCGCGATCTGCGCAGCGCCGAGCATGAATCCGCCAACCTCGCCCGCTCGCTGGCGCAGCATGCCGACGATACTTTCATGCAGGTGGACGGCAATCTGCTCGATCTGACCGAACGTCTCCAGAACGACGGACTGGGGCCATCGCAATTGACCCGGCTGCAGCGGGTGATGCAAACGCAGGTCGGCAACCTGCCGCAGCTGCATGGGCTGTTTCTCTACGATGCGCGCGGCCGCTGGCTGGCGACCTCCTCGGGCAAATTCATCAAGAACGCCAACAACGCCGATCGCGAGTACTTCATATACCATCAAAACCGCGACGACGGCGGCCTGTACATCGGCAAGGTGATCCGCAGCCGCACCACCGGCGATCTGATCATTCCCGTTTCGCGGCGTTTCAACAACCCGGACGGCAGCTTTGGCGGCGTGGTGCTGGCGACGCTGTACATCGATTATTTCCGCCAGTTTTACGATAGCTTCGCCCTTAACACCGACGCCTCACTGAACCTGCTGCTGGCGGACGGCACCATCCTTTACCGCCGCCCTTACTCGGCGGCGTCGATCGGTAAAAACATCGCCAAGGGTGTGCTGTTCAGCGAAATTTTGCCGCATTCGGAATTCGGTAACGCCACCATCACCTCGCTGTACGACAAAGTAGAGCGCATCTACGGCTATTCGCGGGTCAACCGCTTTCCGCTGGTGATCGCCGCCGGGCTGTCGAAACGCGACGCGCTGGCGGACTGGCGCACCGACGCCGGGCTGTTCGCCGTCGGCGGCCTCTCGCTGCTGATGATCCTGTTGGCGATGGGCATGGTGCTGCTGCGGCAAATCAAGCACAGCATGCAAACCGAAGCCGAGCTGATGCGCACCCGCGATCAGCTGACCAGCATCAACCAGATGCTCGAAGAGCTGGCGCTGCTGGACGGCCTGACAGGGCTGGCCAACCGCCGCCAGTTTGATATCGCGCTGAAGAACGAGCTGGCACGGGCTTCGCGCAACTACCGCAGCGTGGCGCTGCTGATGCTGGATATCGACTATTTCAAACAGTACAACGACAGCTATGGCCACGTCGCCGGTGACCAATGCCTGCAACAGATCGGCCAAACGCTCAAAGGGTTGGCGTGCCGCAGCAACGACGTTCTGGCACGTTACGGCGGCGAAGAGATGGGGATTATCCTGCCGGATACCGACGTCCAGGGCGCACTGATTTTCGCCGAACGCGTCATCAACGCGGTGCGCGATCTGAAAATTCCGCATCAGGGCAACCCGCACGGCATCGTCACCATCAGCATCGGTATCTGCGCCAAAGTGCCGCATATGTATAACGATACGCCGATCAGCTTTATCAATGAGGCGGACAGTGCGTTGTATCAGGCCAAGAAAAAAGGCAAAAATTGCATTTACGGCGCTTAATCATTAATCGGGCCACCAAATTTTAGCGGCCCGATTTATTACCAACCAAAATGAAATAATTCCTCTCCGCAACATTATTTTCCCGGGTTACCCTGCGCTCTGAATAAAATAACGCCAATAATAAGCATAATATTTATTTTCATTAAAATTCAACAAGATAAAAAATCGCCATTCCGCAGACAATTCGTGCCATTTTTGATTATTCGTGCCTACGCGCAGCCCCGTTTAGCTCTCGTTTACTTTTCATTGGTATTGCCGGTGATATCCTTATCAGGACTATTCTCTATATCAGGAAGCCATCGCACGCTTCGGCGCACTGCGCCCTGCTGATACATCCATAATAGAACCCACACATTTCACGTTGCAATTGAGCGGCCTGTTGACGCCGCTCCAGCCAGCCACTGCGCAAGCCAGTGCAGCCAATCACGCGGCAACCTGAAAGACGGGAATAAAGCGATATAGATTTGCGAGGAGATCTCATGCCTACTGGCGATATTATGCGTGAACAGGCCGTCCTGACGCTGCCGTTGCGACAATGGGCGGCAGCGGAAGCATCCAGCGCGGTCAGCGAACTGGAACAGGGCAAGGTACTGTTTCTGCCCGAACTGGCCTTCACCCTGTCTGAACAGGAAATGCCGCTGCTGGATCCGGCGTTGGTCGATCCGAAGCGCAAAAACATCAGCTATCAACCGCTGTTCGGCAAACTGAGCGGCGTCGCCGTCGCGGAACGCCGGCAACAGGTTCAGCAACTGCTGGAGCGCTATTATCAATCTTGCCGCCAGCTGATCGCCGGGCTGTTGCCCGAGTATCAGGAGGCGCTGCACCACCCGACCGGCAGCCTGCGTTTGCACCCGGTTTCCGCCTGGCGGGCGACCAGTTCCTGGCGCAAAGACGACAGCCGCCTGCACGTTGACGCTTTCCCGTCGCGCCCGAACTACGGCGAACGCATTCTGCGCATCTTCACCAACATCAATCCGCACGGCGAGCATCGCCAATGGCGCGTCGGCGAGCCGTTCCCTGAGCTGGCGGCACGCTTTATGCCGCGTCTCGCACGCTACTCCGCCCTCAGCAGTTGGCTGCAGCATCAGGTGCGCATCACCAAGACCCGCCGCAGCCATTATGACCACCTGATGCTGCAGTTGCATGACGCCATGAAGGCCGACGGTGATTATCAGCAACGGGGTCCGCAGCTGGCGCTGGAATTCCCACCGGGCAGCAGCTGGATTTGCTTCTCGGATCAAACGCCGCACGCCGCAATGGGCGGCCAGTTTATGCTGGAACAGACCTTCCTGTTGCCGGTGAACAAGATGCAGGATCCGCAGCGTTCGCCGCTGAAAGTGCTGGAACAGCTGCGCGGGCAGCCGCTGATCTGAATGGCTCGCCGCCGCCGGCATCCCGGCGGCGGCGAAACGCGCATTATGCCTCGAAGTCCCCTTGCTGGCGCGCCACCAGCGTCAGAATGCTGTAGAGCGCCACCGGCTGCTGTTCCTGATTCAGCACCTGAACATCCCACACCACCACGCCGTGCGGCCGATCTTCGGCGGTTTTTTGCGGCTTGCGGATTTTCTTTTTGCAGGTCAGCCGCACCTGAATGGTGTCGCCGATCTTCACTGGTTCGATAAAGCGCAGATTCTCCATGCCATAGTTGGCGATCACCGGCCCGACGGCGGCGTCGACAAACAGCCCGGCCGCAGCGGACACCACAAAGTAACCGTGCGCCACCCGCTCGCCGAACAGCGAATCGGCAGCGCCGATCTTGTCCATGTGCGCGTAAAAGTGGTCGCCGCTCAGGCAGGCGAAGTTGACGATATCCGCTTCGGTCACGGTGCGGCGCGCGGTCAACAGGCTGTCGCCCAGCTGCAGCTGCTCGAAGTATTTCCGGAACGGGTGCACCGGATGTTCGGCGACCGGCGCGCCGCGCACCCATTCGCCGCCGATGGCCGCCAGCATCGCCGGGCTGCCCTGGATCGCAGTGCGCTGCATATAGTGCTTCACCGCGCGCAGCCCACCCAGCTCTTCACCGCCGCCGGCGCGCCCCGGGCCGCCGTGCACCAGCATCGGCAGCGGCGAACCGTGGCCGGTGGATTCCACCGCCGCCTGTTCATCCAAAATCAACATGCGGCCATGGGCGCACGCCGCCGCGCGAATGAAGCGCTTGGCCACTGCCGGATCGGCGGTCACCAGCGATCCCGCCAGGCTGCCCTGCCCCAGCAACGCCAACGCGATCGCCTGCTCGGTATCCGCATACGGCATCAGCGTCGCCACCGGGCCAAAGGCCTCAGTGCCGTGCACCGCCTGATGGGTGAACGGATCGGCGCAATACAGCAGGGTCGGCGGATAAAACGCCCCGCCGCGCGCGCCGTCGCCCATCACTTCCAGCTTATCCAACGACGCGCCGCACAGCGGTTCGCAGCCGTTGCGCAGCAGGAACTCCACCTTGCTTTGCACATCATCACGCTGCTCGTGGCTGACCAGAGCCCCCATGCGCACCTGCTCCAACTGCGGGTCGCCCACCGTCACCCCCGCCAGACGCTGCAACAAGGCCTGACGCACCGCCGCCACCTGCGCCGCCGGCACGATGATGCGGCGGATCGCGGTGCACTTCTGCCCCGCCTTGGCGGTCATTTCACGGCACACCTCTTTGATAAACAGCGCAAATTCCGGCATCTCCGGCGTCACGTCTTCCGCCAGCACGCAGCAGTTGAGCGAATCCGCCTCCATGGTGAACGCGATCGATTTTTCCAACAGGCGCGGATGCGCCCGCAGCCGCTGCCCGGTCTGCGCCGAACCGGTGAACGTTACCGCATCCTGATAATCCAGGTGCGCAAACATGTCGCCGACGCCGCCGCATACCAACTGGAGCGCGCCTTCCGGCACCAGCCCGCTGTCGACGATCAGCCTGACCATCGCCTGCGTCAGCTGCGCGGTGGCGGTAGCCGGCTTGATGATGGCCGGCATACCCGCCAGCCAGGTCGGCGCCAGTTTTTCCAGCATGCCCCAGCAAGGGAAGTTGAAGGCGTTGATATGCAGCGCCACGCCGGGGCGCGAGGTCAATACGTGGCGGGCGGCGAACTGCGCCTGCTTCGACAGCGGGATCAGCTCATCTTCCGGCCACAGCGTATCGTCCGGCAGATCGCGGCCGGCCATGCCGGCATAGGCGAACAGCGTGGCGATGCCGCCTTCGATATCGACCCAGCCGTCGCTGCGCGTCGCCCCGGTTTGATAGGAAATCTGATACAGCGCCTCTTTATGCGCCAGCAGGTGTTTCGCCACCGCTTTCAGCATCTGGGCGCGCTGCTGGAACGTCATGTGCGCCAGCGCCGGGCCGCCGTGGCTGCGTGCATAGCTCAGGCTCGCCACTAACGGCAGGCCGTCGGAGCAAACCTGGTACAGCGCTTCGCCGGTTACGGCGTGACGGATCTCGCGCGCCTCTCCCTGCCCGTACACCCAGGCGCCAGAAAGATAACTGTGTAACTGCTGCATGTGCCCTCCGGAATTCATAAATTTTCACCCTACAGCTTAATTACGTATCACATAAATGCCAGTCAACGCCAAACTCAATTTTAACAAAAAGAGAACAAGAAGCGCTTTCAAGCCGTTTCCCCCTGGCATTAATACGGAGCTACTGTTTATATTTATCAAATTAAATCAAATGATTAATAAAAACACTTGTGAGTGCGCTCGCAAAACCACATAAATCTCGTTTGATCTTTTTGTTATCAGTTTGTAGCCTTATGGTTAGTTAAAGTGATTCACATTTTTATATTTAATGCGAAAAACACGAATCACCAAGAGGCAAGCATGACAACTGACGCACAGTATCAGCAGCATTTCGACGACAAGATCGCGGCGGATATCGCCATTGAGGCTAAAGACTGGATGCCGGACGCCTATCGTCAGAACCTGATTCGGCAGATCGGCCAACACGCCCACTCGGAAGTCATCGGCATGCTGCCGGAAGCCAACTGGCTGACGCGTGCCCCCACGCTGCGCCGCAAGGCGGTGCTGCTGGCCAAAGTGCAGGATGAGGCCGGCCACGGTCTGTACCTCTACAGCGCCGCCGAGACCCTCGGCTGTTCGCGCCAGGACATCTACCAAAAGATGCTCGACGGCAAGATGAAATACTCCTCTATCTTCAATTACCCCACGCTCAACTGGGCGGATATCGGCGTGATCGGCTGGCTGGTCGACGGCGCCGCCATTGTCAACCAGGTCGCGCTGTGCCGCGCGTCCTACGGCCCCTATGCGCGGGCGATGGTGAAGATCTGCAAAGAGGAGAGCTTCCACCAGCGCCAGGGCTACGAGGCGGTAATGGCGATGGCCAACGGCAGCGACACGCAGCGCGCCATGCTGCAGGACGCCATCGATCGCTTCTGGTGGCCGGTGCTGATGATGTTCGGCCCGAGCGACGCCGACTCCCCCCACAGCGCCCAGAGCATGGCGTGGAAAATCAAACGCCACAGCAACGATGAGCTGCGGCAGAAGTTCGTCGACAACACCGTACCGCAGCTGGAAGCGCTGGGCATGACGGCGCCGGATCCGGATCTGCACTGGGATGCCGCTGCCGGCCACTATCGCTTCGGCGAGATCGACTGGAGCGAGCTGCATGAGGTGATCAAAGGGCGTGGCCAATGCAACCACGAACGCCTGCAGGCCAAACGCCGCGCCTGGGAAGACGGCGCCTGGGTGCGTGACGGCGCCATGGCCCACGCCGCGAAAAACGCCGCTTCCGCCGCATAGCCAACATAAGGAACCGAGATCATGAGCCACGTTGAATGGCCGCTGTATGAAGTGTTTATCCGCAGCAAACAAGGACTGGCGCATCGCCACGTTGGCAGCCTGCACGCCGCCGACGACCAAATGGCGCTGGAAAACGCCCGCGACGCCTACACGCGCCGTAATGAAGGCTGCTCGATTTGGGTGGTGCAATCGCGCCATCTGATCGCCTCGCAGCCGGAAGATCGCGGCGCCTTCTTCGATCCTTCCGAAGACAAGATCTACCGTCATCCGACGTTTTATACCATTCCCGACGGCATCAAGAACATGTAGAGGCGACCATGACGGTGAACGATCCGCGCATCAACTATTTGCTTCGCCAGGGCGACACGCCTCTGATCCTCGCCCAGCGCCTGTGCGCCTGGTGCGGCCACGCGCCCGAGCTGGAGATCGATCTGGCGTTGGCCAACGTCGGGCTCGATCTGCTCGGCCAGGCGCGCCACTTCCTGGGCTACGCCGCCGAACTGGCCGGGCCGCCCTGCAGCGAAGACAGCCTGGCCTTCGGCCGCGACGAACGCCAGTTTCATAACCTGCTGCTGGCGGAACAGCCGAACGGCGGTTTCAACGACACGTTGGTGCGCCAGTTCCTGCTCGACGTCTACCACGTGCAGCTGCACCAGGCGTTGAGCCGCAGCGGCGATGCGCAGATCGCCGCCATCGCTGCCAAGTCGTTGAAGGAGGCCGATTACCACCTGCGCTTCAGCCGCGGCTGGATGATCCGCCTCGGCGACGGCAACGACATCAGCCACCGCAAGATCCAGCAGTCGCTGGATAATCTGTGGCGCTTCACCGCCGAGCTGTTCCACGCCGATGCGCTGGAGCTTGAGCTGGCGGAACAGGGCATCGCCGTCGATCCGCGCGAGCTGCAGGCTCCCTGGCAAGCGCAGGTGGAGGAGACGCTGCGCCAGGGGATGCTGGCGCTGCCCGCCGAGCAGGCGTTCCGGCACGGCGGCAAACAAGGCCGACACAGTGAACACCTCGGCCCGCTGCTGGCGGAGATGCAGTTCCTGCAACGCGCCTATCCAAACGGCCAATGGTAGGAGGCCGCGATGAACGTCACTCGCTTGCAACCCGCTGAAATCCCGCAGATTTGGCACTGTCTGCAACAGATCAGCGATCCCGAGCTGCCGGTGCTGTCGATCACCGATTTGGGCATGGTGCGCGACGTGGCGCGCGACGGCAACGGCTGGCGCGTGACCTTCACCCCCACCTACTCCGGCTGCCCGGCCACCGAATTTTTGCTCAACGCCATTGAGCAGCGGCTGACGGCCGCCGGCTTCAGCCCGGTGCAGGTGGACATTCGTCTCAGCCCGGCCTGGACCACCGATTGGATGAACGCCGAAGCCCGCGAACGGCTGCGGCAATACGGCGTAGCGCCGCCGCAGGGCCACACCTGCGATCGGCCGCACGCCCACGGCCCGGTAGCCTGCCCGCGCTGCGGCAGCACCCACAGCGAGAAGATCAGCGAGTTCGGCTCCACCGCCTGTAAAGCGCTGTACCGCTGCTGCGACTGCCGGGAACCGTTCGATTATTTCAAATGCATATAGGAGCGCTGACACCATGACGGTCTTTCATCGCCTGAACGTCGCCGCCATCGAGCGCGAAACGCCGGACGCCGTAGCCATCACCCTGCGGGTGCCCGAAGAGCTGCAAAACCAATACCGCTACACCCCCGGCCAGCACCTGACGCTCAAAGCGCTAGTCAACGGCCAAGAGCTGCGGCGTTGCTATTCCATCTGCAGTTCGCCGCAGGAAGGCCTGCTGCAGATCGGCGTAAAAGCGATTGATCAGGGCCGTTTCTCCGGCTTCGTCAACCGCATGCTGAAAGTCGGCGATGCGCTGGAAGTGATGGTGCCGCAGGGGCGCTTCGGCTATCAGCCGCAGGCGGAGCGCCGCGGCAACTATCTGGCGATCGCCGCCGGCTCCGGCATCACGCCGATGCTGTCGATCATCAAGGCGACGCTGCAGCTCGAGCCGGGCAGCAGCTTCACCCTGATCTACGGCAACCGCAACAGCCGTTCAATGATGTTCAAAGAGGCGCTATCGGATCTGAAAAACCGCCATCCGCAGCGTTTTCAGCCGCTGTACCTGTTCAGCCAGGAGAGCCTCGACAGCCCGCTGCTCAGCGGCCGCATCGACCGTGAACGCCTGGCGGCGATCGGCGGCGCGCTGCTGGATTTCCGCGACTATGACCACGCCTTCATCTGCGGGCCGGAATCGATGATGGACGACGCGCAGACCGTGCTGGAACAGGCCGGCGTACCGGCCAATCGTATCCACAGCGAACGTTTCAACACCAGCGGCTTGGTCGCCCGCCCGCGCCACAGCGGCGATCGCAATGCCACCCGGGTGGCGATCCTGCTCGACGGCCGCCGGTTGGATATCGAGGTCGGCGAACAGGACGACAGCATTCTCGATGCCGCGCTGCGCCAGGGCGCCGATCTGCCCTACGCCTGCAAAGGCGGCGTGTGCGCCACCTGCAAATGCCGGCTGAAGGCCGGCCAGGTGGAGATGGGCGTCAACTACAGCCTGGAGCCGGATCAGCTGGCGGCAGGCTACGTATTGAGCTGCCAGTCGTGGCCGAAAGGCGACGGCGTGGTGTTGGACTTCGACGTCTAGGAGCCGCGATGGATACCCCGTTTATTTTGCATCAGCAGCAACACCGGGTGGTCACGCTGACGCTGCATCGCCCGGAGGCGCGTAACGCCCTGAGCACGCCGTGCCTGGAACAGCTGGTTGCACGGCTGGAGCAGGCCGACGCCGACAGCGGCGTGGGCGCCGTGGTGATCGCCGGCGCGGCGCGCTTCTTCGCCGCCGGCGCCGATCTGCGCGAACTGCAACAACAGGACCTGTCGGCCGCGCTGGCGGATCGCCGTCCGCAGCTGTGGCAGCGTCTGGCGCACTTCAGCAAGCCGCTGCTGGCGGCGGTGAACGGTTATGCCCTGGGCGCCGGCTGCGAGCTGGCGTTGGCCTGCGACATCGTTATCGGCGGCGAAAGCGCCCGCTTCGGCCTGCCGGAGATCACCCTCGGCCTGATGCCGGGCGCCGGCGGCACCCAGCGCCTGATCCGCTGCGTCGGCAAGTCGCGCGCCAGCCAGATGGTGCTGACCGGCGAAGCCATCGACGCCCGCACCGCGCTGCAGGCCGGCCTTATCAGCGAAGTGTGCGTCGATGCCCTGACGCTGGAACGCACGCAGCAGATTGCCGATCGCATCAGCCGTCAGGCGCCGCTGGCGCTGCGCGCCGCCAAGCAGGCGCTGAAACAGGCCGAGGAAATCGGCCTTAGCCAGGGGCTGGCGATGGAGCGTCAGCAATTTGTCACCCTGGCCGCCACCGACGATCGCCGCGAAGGCATCGCCGCCTTTTTCGAAAAACGTACGCCAAACTATCAGGGGCGCTGATTTATGGATAACGCATTGATTCTCAGCCATCTCGACGCCGGCGTGTTGACGCTGACCCTCAACCGGCCGGATCGGCTCAACAGCTTTAATGACGAGATGCATCGCCAGCTGAGTGAAGCGCTGACGCAGGCCGAGCGCGACGACAGCGTGCGCTGCCTGCTGATCGCCGGCGCCGGGCGCGGTTTCTGCGCCGGGCAGGATCTCAACGATCGCAACGTCAGCGCCGATCAACAGGCGCCGGATCTCGGCCTGTCGGTCGAACGTTTCTACAACCCCCTGATCCGCCGCCTGACCGCCCTGCCGAAACCGGTGGTATGCGCGGTCAACGGCGTGGCGGCCGGCGCCGGCGCCGCGCTGGCCCTGGCGTGCGATATCGTCATCGCCGCCGACAATGCCAGCTTTATTCAGTCGTTCTGCCGTTTGGGGTTAGTCCCTGATTCCGGCGGCAGCTGGTTCCTGCCGCGGCTGGCCGGCCACGCCCGCGCCATGGGCATGGCCTTGCTGGGTGACAAAATCAGCGCCCAACAGGCGCTGGAGTGGGGCATGATCTGGCAGGTGGTATCGGCGGAGGAGTTGGCCGACCGCACGCAAACGCTGGCGCGCCATCTGGCCACCCAGCCGACTTACGGTCTGGGTCTTATCAAGAAAGCCATCTACAGCTCGGCCACCAACAGCCTCGATCAGCAGCTCGATCTGGAGCGCGATCTGCAGCGATTGGGCGGCCGCAGTGACGACTACCGCGAAGGCGTCAGCGCGTTCTTTGCCAAACGCACGCCAAACTTCAGCGGGAAATAGCCATGAACGCGCCCCTTCTTAACGGCCAGGTGGCAGTGATCGGCGCCGGCACCATGGGCATCGGCATCGCCCAGGTGGCCGCCGCCGCCGGCCACCCGGTACGGCTGTTCGACATCGCGCCCGCCGCTGCCCAGCGCGCGATAGACGAACTCGCTCGCCGCCTGCGGCAGCGGGTCGACGGCGGCAAGGCCGACGCCAACGCCACCGAGGCGCTGCTGGCACGCCTCGAACGCGCCGACTCGCTCGAGCAACTGGCCGACTGCACGCTGGTGATTGAAGCGGTGGCGGAAAATCTGGCGATTAAGCAGAGCCTGTTCCGCGATCTGGAAGCGGTCTGCTCGCCCACGGCGCTGTTCGCCAGCAATACCTCCTCGCTGTCGATCACCGCCATCGCCGGCGCCTTGCAACACCCGGCGCGCATGGCCGGGCTGCACTTCTTCAACCCGGCGCCGCTGATGAAGCTGGTGGAGATCGTCAGCGGTCTGGAGACCGGGGCCGAGACCCTCGCGGCGCTGCAGGCCCTGGCGCAGCGCTGGGGTAAGCAAAGCGTCGTGTGCCGTTCAACGCCGGGATTCATCGTCAACCGCGTGGCGCGGCCGTTCTACGCCGAAACCCTGCGCGCGCTGGAGGAACGGGTGGCCGACGCCGCCACCCTGGATGCAGTCATGCGCGACGCCGGCGGCTTCGCCATGGGCCCGCTGCAGTTGACCGATCTGATCGGCCAGGACGTCAATTACGCCGTGACCGACTCGGTGTATCAGGCCTTCTACCAGGATCCGCGCTTCACCCCCTCTCTGGTGCAGCAGGAGTTGGTGGCCGCCGGACATCTCGGCCGCAAATCCGGCCGCGGCTTCTACCGCTACGACGCGCAACGCCCCGCCGCAGAGATGATCGCCTTTGCGCCGCCGGCGCAGGCCGCGCCGCCGCAACGCGTCACGCTGCACGGCGACTGGTCTTCGCTGGCCGATTTAGCGGAACTGTTGATCGAAAATGCGGGGGCGATCAAACAACCTGGCCAGACCAGCCCGTACCTCACGATCGACGACGTTACACTGATGTTAACCAATGGTAAAACCGCCGGCCAACTGGCCGACGAACGTGGAACGCCTGTGGTGCTGTTCGATCTCTGTGCCGACTATGCGCATGCCTCCGCCATCGCCATCAGCTGCGCGGCGCAAAACGGCGCGCAACACAATGCCAACGCGATTCGCCTGCTGCAGTCCCTCGGCAAGCAGGTCATTCAACTGCCGGATTATCCCGGCCTGCTGACGATGCGCACCCTGGCCATGCTGGCCAACGAAGCGCTCGACGTGGTGAACAAAGGCGTCGCCGGCGCCGAAGATACCGATCTGGCGATGCTGCGCGGCGTCAACTATCCGCGCGGCCCGCTGGCCTGGGGCGCCGCACTCGGCTGGCGTCACATTCTGACGACGCTGGAAAACCTGCAACGCTATTACGGCGAAGCGCGCTATCGCCCGATGCCGCTGCTGCGCCGCTACGCTTCCCCCGCCTCTTTCCCAGGAGCCGAACGATGAACGCCAATACGCCGCGCGCGCTGGCTCAGCGCTGCGCCGAACAGATGTTCCAGCAAGATACCTGCGCTCAGGCGATGGGGATGCACATCGACGCCGTCGACGCCGGATACGCGCAGGTCAGCATGACCGTCGGCCCGCAGATGCTCAACGGCCACCAAACCTGCCACGGCGGCCAACTGTTCAGCCTGGCGGACACCGCCTTCGCCTACGCCTGCAACAGCCAGGGGTTGGCGGCGGTGGCCTCCGGCTGCAGCATCGACTTCGTCCGCCCGGCGCTGGCCGGCGATCGCCTCACCGCCAGCGCGCAGATGCGCCATCAGGGCAAAGCCACCGGGCTGTATGACGTCGAAATCGTCAATCAACAGGGCAAAACCGTCGCCTGGTTTCGCGGCCGCGCGCACCGCCTTGGCCACAGCATTTTAGGAGATCAGGCATGAATCAGGCATTTATCTGCGACGGCGTGCGCACCCCGATCGGCCGCTACGGCGGCGCGCTGGCGCAGGTGCGCGCTGACGACCTCGCCGCCCTGCCGCTGCGCGTGCTGCTGGAGCGCCATCCGCAGGTGGATTGGGCACAGCTGGACGACGTGATCCTCGGCTGCGCCAACCAGGCCGGGGAAGACAACCGCAACCTGGCGCGCATGGCGCTGCTGCTGGCCGGATTGCCGGTCGGCGTTTCCGGCACCACGGTCAACCGCCTGTGCGGTTCGGGCCTGGATGCGTTGGCAATGGCCGCGCGCAGCATCAAAGCCGGCGACGCCGGGCTGCTTCTGGCCGGCGGCGCGGAGTCGATGACCCGCGCGCCGCTGGTGATGGGCAAGGCCGACAGCGCCTTCAGCCGCCAGGCGCAGCTGTACGACACCACCCTCGGCTGGCGCTTCGTCAACCCGCGCATGCAGGCCGAGTTCGGCACCGATTCGATGCCGGAGACCGCCGAAAACGTCGCGGCGCAGTTCAATATCAGCCGCGCCGATCAGGACGCCTTTGCGCTGCGCAGCCAGCAGCGCGCCGCCCGGGCGCAGGCGCTGGGCCACCTGGCGCAGGAGATAGCACCGGTCAGCCTCACCGGTAAAAAAGGCGCGGTCACCCTGTTCAGCCAGGATGAACACCCGCGCGCCGACACCACCTTCGAGCAGCTGCAGGCGCTGAAAACCCCATTTCGTCAGCCCGGCAGCGTCACCGCCGGCAACGCCTCGGGCCTGAACGACGGCGCGGCGGCGCTGATCGTCGCCTCCGAAGCAATGGCGGTGCGCCAGGGACTGACGCCGCGCGCACGCATCGTTGCCACCGCCACCTGCGGCGTGGAGCCGCGGCTGATGGGCATCGGCCCGCTGCCGGCCACCCGCAAGGTGCTGGAGATCGCCGGGCTGAGCCTGGCGCAGATGGACGTCATCGAACTGAACGAAGCGTTCGCCGCCCAGGCGTTGGCGGTGATGCGCCAGCTTGGCCTGCCGGACGATGCCCCGCAGGTTAACCCCAACGGCGGCGCGATCGCTCTGGGGCATCCGCTGGGCATGAGCGGCGCGCGCCTGGCGCTGGCCGCCCTGTTTGAACTGGAACGGCGAGCCGGCCGCTACGCTCTGTGCACCATGTGCATCGGCGTCGGCCAAGGCATCGCCATGATCATTGAGCGTGTCTGACCCCTGAGGCTAACCATGACAATAAATCCACAGCCCCTCGAAACGATCGAATTCGCCTCACGCGATGAGATTGAAGCGTTGCAGTTGGCGCGTTTGAAGTGGACGCTGCACCACGCCTACGACAATGTGCCGATGTACAGGCGCAAGTTCGATCAGGCGGGCGTACACCCCGACGATCTTAAGCAGCTGAGCGATCTGGCGCGCTTCCCCTACACCACCAAGCAGGATCTGCGCGACAACTACCCGTTCGACACCTTCGCGGTGCCGATGGAACAGGTGGTGCGCATCCACGCCTCCTCGGGCACCACCGGCCGCCCGACGGTGGTGGGCTACACCCAGCGCGACATCGATAACTGGGCCGATATCGTCGCCCGCTGCCTGCGCGCCGGCGGCGCCACCGCCAAAGACAAGGTGCACGTCGCCTACGGTTACGGCCTGTTCACCGGCGGCCTGGGGGCGCACTACGGCGCGGAGCGGCTCGGCGCCACGGTGATCCCGATGTCCGGCGGGCAGACGGAACGCCAGGCGCAGCTGATCCTCGATTTCAAACCCGACATCATCATGGTGACGCCGTCCTATTGCCTGACGCTGATCGACGAACTGGAGCGCAAAATGGGCGGCGATGCGCGCGGCTGCTCGCTGCGGCTCGGCGTGTTCGGCGCCGAACCCTGGACCGAAGCCCTGCGCCACGAAATCGAATCCCGCATGGGCATCAAGGCGCTGGATATTTACGGCCTGTCGGAGGTGATGGGGCCGGGCGTGGCGATGGAATGTCTGGAAAGCGGCGGCGGCCCTACCATCTGGGAAGACCACTTCCTGCCGGAGATCATCTGCCCGGAGACCGGCATCGCTCTGCCGGACGGCGAGCACGGCGAGCTGGTGTTCACCACCCTGACCAAAGAGGCGCTGCCGGTGATCCGCTACCGCACCCGCGATCTTACCCGGCTGCTGCCGGGCGATGCGCGCCAAATGCGCCGCATGGGCAAGATCACCGGCCGCTCAGACGACATGCTGATCATTCGCGGCGTCAACGTCTTCCCGTCGCAGGTGGAAGAACAGATCATGCAGTTCGAGCAGCTGTCGCCGCACTATCAACTGCAGGTCAGCCGCAGCGGGCATCTGGACACGCTGGCGGTGCGCGTCGAGCTGAAAGAATCGGCGCTCAGCCTCAGCCACCAACAGCGTTGCGATATCTGCCACCAGCTGCGCCACCACATCAAATCGATCGTGGGCGTCAGCACCGACGTCAGCATCGCCAACTGCGGCGATATTCCGCGCTCGGAAGGCAAGGCACAGCGCGTGGTCGATCTGCGGCCGCGCTGAGGCGCACGGCGTCACGGATGACGCCGCCCTAAATTATGGTAATGTTGTGGCTCATCGAAGGCTAACCCATGGAAAAATATGGAACATAAACTGGATGAGTTCATTCGCCACGCCGTCGACGCGCAGCCGATCAGCGGCACCTCGCTGATCATTTCGCTGTACGGCGACGCGCTCAGCCACCGCGGCGGCGAAGTGTGGCTCGGCAGCCTGAGCGCGCTGCTGGAGGCCTTCGGTTTCGGCGATCGTTTCGTGCGCACCTCGGTGTTCCGCCTGCAGAAAGAGGGGTGGCTGGCGGTGGAGAAAATCGGCCGCCGCAGCTTCTACCGCGTGACCGAGCAGGGAATGCGCCAGTTCCGCCATGCCGAATCGAAGATCTATCTGCGCGAGCAGCCCGCCTGGGACGGCAAATGGGAGCTGCTGCTGCTGGAATGCGCCGAAAAAAACGCGCGCGCGCGGCTGAAAAAAGAACTGGGCTGGCTCGGGTTCGGGCAGATCGCCAACAATCTGATGGCCGCCCCCACCCATGCGCAGACCGACGTGACGGCGCTGCTCGGCGAACTCAACGCCAGCGAACAGGTGATCTACTTTCGCGCCGATTACCCCTACAACCGCTCCGAGCAAACGCTGCAGAAACTGGTGGCCGACTGCTGGTCGCTCAGCGACGTGGCGGCCGGCTATCACGAGTTTATCGTCTCCTTCCGGCCACTGATGGCGCTGCTGCGCGAAGTCGACCCGGCGGCGCTGACGCCGCTGCGCTGTTTCCAGATTAAGCTATTATTGATTCACTTCTTCCGTCGCGTGGTGTTGAAAGATCCGCTGCTGCCGGACGCGCTGCTGCCCGCGCAGTGGGAGGGCCAAATCGCCCGCAATCTGTGCATCAATCTCTACCAGCAGGTCGATCGCGCCGCGACGGAATACGTCAGCGCGCTGGCGGAGACCACCATCGGCGCCCTGCCCGCGCCGGCCGCCGGTTACTATCGGCGCTTCGGCGGCCTGCCGCGCGACCCTACATATTAAGGAACTCACGCTATGCCTGTGTATCAGATTGACGGCCTGACGCCGGTCGTTGACCCCAGCAGTTACGTGCACCCGACGGCGGTGCTGATCGGTGACGTGATCGTCGGCAAACACGTGTATATCGGCCCGAACGCCAGCCTGCGCGGCGATTTTGGCCGCCTGGTGATTTGCGACGGCGCCAACATTCAGGACAACTGCGTGATGCACGGCTTCCCGCAGCAGGACACGGTGGTGGAAGAAGACGGCCATATCGGCCACGGCGCCATCCTGCACGGCTGCCGCATTCGCCGCAACGCGATGGTGGGCATGAACGCGGTAGTGATGGACGGCGCGGAGATCGGCGAGAACACCATCGTCGGCGCGATGGCATTCATCAAAGCCGCGGCGACGATCGAAGCCAACAAGCTGGTGGTGGGCAGCCCGGCGCGCGTGCTGCGCGATCTGACCGAACAAGAGCTGGCCTGGAAGATCGCCGGCACCCGCGAGTATCAGGATCTGGTGCAGCGCTGCAAATCCTCGCTGCACGAAGTGGCGCCGCTGGCCGAAATCGAACCGGGCCGCCGGCGCCTGAGCTTCGGCGACCACCTGATCCCGAAAAGCCAGCTGTAGTCGCAGGGGCTGAAGGCGCGCCTCAGCCCCTCCCCCGCATTACTCCACTTCCGGCGCCTTGAACGGTGCCGGCGCAGCCGCGCGGCGGCTCTGGAAGTGATAAGCCACCACCAGCAGCAGAGTGAACGGAATACCGAACCACAGCGTCATGCGGAAGAATTCGGTAAACGCGGTCGAGATCATCAACGCCGTCATCAGCCCGGCGCCGAGCAAGGTGGTATAGGGGAACCCCCACATGCGGAACTTCAGGTGAGCCTGCCGATGCCGGCGGCGGAAGAACAGGTGGGTGACAAAAATCATCAGCCAGGTAAAGCAGGCGCCATACACCGAAATAGACATCATGGCGGCAAACGACGTTTCCGGCGCCACCAGGCTCAGCACGATAGACACCACGATGCCGATGCACGACATCGCCAGCGCATTGACCGGAATGCCGCGCCGGCTGACGCGCCCCAGCGCCGCCGGCGCCTGCCCGGCACGCGACAGCGAGAACATCATGCGGGTGGTGATGTACAGCTGGCTGTTCATCGCCGACAGCGCCGCCACCAGCACGATAAAGTTGAAGATGCCGGCGGCGGCGGGCAGATGGATCACGTTCATCGCCATCAGGAACGGGCTTTCGCCGGTGCCGGACTGGCGCCAGGGCACGATGGCCAACATCAGGGCAATCGACAGCATATAGAAGATGAACAGCCGCACGATGGTGCCCTTGAACGCCGCCTTCACCGCAATCACCGGATTTTTCGCCTCGCCGGCGGCCACCGCGATCATCTCAATGCTCAGGTAGCTGAAGATGGAAACGATCACCGCGAACCACATGCCCTTGACGCCAAACGGCATAAAGCCGCCGGCGGTCAGGTTGCGCAGGCCGTAAGCCGGGTTGCCCGAGAATGCCAGCATGCCGATGCCGATCAGAATAAACGCCACGATCGCCGTCACTTTGACGGTGGACAGCGCGTATTCCACCTGGCCGAACGATTTCACGCCGATCACGTTAACGACGATCACCGCCGCCGAGAACAGCAGCACCCACGGCCAGGTCGGCGTCGCCGGGAACCAGAACTGCATGTACATGCCGATGGCGGTGACTTCGGTGCCCACCGCCAGCACCACGCAGGACCAGTAGGAATAACGCACCAGAAAACCGAACAGCGGGCCGAGATAGAATTCGGCGTAGTCGCCGAACGAGCCGGGCGTCGGGTGTTCGGAGGTCATTTCCGCCAGGCTGCCCATCAGCAGCAGCGCAATGACGCCGCCGATCAGGTAGCTCAGCAATACCGACGGCCCCGCCATCTGAATGGCGTAGGCGCTGCCGAGAAACAGCCCGGTGCCGATGGCGCCCCCGATCGCCAGCATCGACATCTGCCCGGCGGTAAGATGCTTGTTCAACCCACCCTGACGGCGGGCGATATGCTCAAAATCATTCATCTGTGGCATGGCTGTGCTCCCGGGCGGAGTTAGGCGGTACGGGTGACGTCGAGAATGGCGGCGGTCACATAGTCGATGTTGCCGGGATTGAGCCCCGGCAGACACATGCGGCCGGGCGAGACCAGATAGATGGCGTAGCGCTGCCGCAGGGTCTGCAGCTGCGCTTCGTTCAGGCCGGTATAGCTGAACATGCCGCGCTGCTCGAGAATGCGCCGGTGATCCAGCGAAGAGCCGCCCCGCGCCAGGCCGGTGGCCAGCTGTTCACGCATCTGCTTGATGCGCACGCGCATTTCCGCCAGCTCATTGCGCCAAAGCCGGCCGAGTTCGGCGTCGCCGAGCAGGGTTTCCACGATCTGGCTGCCGTGCGTCGGCGGGCAGGAGTAGCTGCGGCGGATCAGCGTTTTTAACGCCCCTTTGACGTTGGCGGCATTTTCCGCATCGGCGCAGCGCACCGACAGCGCGCCCAGACGCTGGCCGTACAGCGCGACGTTTTTGGAAAACGAGTTGCAGACCAAAAACGGCAGATCGGTTTTCAGCGCTTCGCGCAATGCAAAGCAGTCCTCCTCCAGCCCGTCGCCGAAGCCCTGATAGGCGATGTCGAACAGCGGCAGCAGGTTGCGCCGCTGCAGCACGGCGAGCGTGGCGCGCCACTGCTCCGCCGTCAGATCGGTGCCGGTCGGGTTATGGCAGCAAGGATGCAACAGGACTACGCTGCCGGGCGGCAGGCTGTCCAGCGCGTCGAGCATGGCGGCAAAACGCAGGCCGC
Source organism: Serratia sp. CY76391 (assembly GCF_052166695.1). Taxonomy (NCBI): domain Bacteria; kingdom Pseudomonadati; phylum Pseudomonadota; class Gammaproteobacteria; order Enterobacterales; family Yersiniaceae; genus Serratia; species Serratia sp. CY76391. Next base: position 122,501 of record NZ_JBJNOJ010000004.1, on the reverse strand, counting down.
CCGCCGTTTCATCAAAGTAGGGATAGGTATTCACCCGCAGCCCGGCGCCTTCGAAAATCGCCCAGTGATTGGCCCAGGTGGGATCGGACACCCAAATTTCACCGCGCGCCAGAAAGTGGCGCAAAAAATCCGCCGCCAGCTTCAACGCGCCGGAGCCGCCGACGGTCTGCACCGTGGCGATCTCGGCCGCCTGTCGCTCACCGAACAGCAGCGTCTGCACCTGGCGAGCGAACTGCGGCGAACCTTCGATCGGCGGATAACCGTGCGGGCGACGCAGCGCCAGCAACCGCTGCTCGGCGGCCTCAACCGCCTGCATCAGCGGAATATTCCCCTGCCGATCGTAATACAGCCCAATGCCTAAATTCACTTTTTTCGGATTGGGATCCTGCAAATAGGCTTCCATCAGCGACATAATAGGATCGGCGGCGGAAGGTGCAATCTGTTTAAACATGACGCATCCTTAACTCGTTATTGAATTAATATTAAGACTGACTTGAGAAGAAATTAAATCAGGCGATGGCGCTGACGGTAATTTCTATTTTCATTCCCGGCACCACCAATTTTTCGACAATGACCGTGGAGCGATTGGGATAAGGATAATTAAAGTATTTCCGGTAAATATCATCGAGTAATTTAACGTCGTTGACGTCGGTGAGATACACGATCACCTGCAGCACCTTATCGCTGTGGCTGCCCGCCGCCTCCAGCGTCTGCGCCAGATTATCGAAGGTCAGCGTAATCTGTCGCTCCGGCGCGCCGGTCTCGATGCTGCCGTCCGCCCGCACCGGGCCGTGAGCGGTAAACAGCATGCCGCCGCCCCGGGTGGCCCAGGAAAAAGGCTGGCCGATCTCCGGCAGCCCGGTCTCTACGATCTCGCGCATGTCAGTGGTTCCCGTGGTGGTTAAGTTGGTGAAGCAGCGCGCCGTCGGCGGCGAACAACGCATCCAGAATGGTAAAATGATTGGCGCCGGGCACCGCGACCAGATCGGCCGGCAGCCCGCGTTGGCGCAGCGCCGCATGATAGTGTTGCGACTGACCTCTCAGTTCCGGCAGTTCCAATGCGCCGTAATACAGCGTAAGCGGTTTGCCGCGCGTCGGCAGGCGGCGTGCCGGGCTGAGCGTTTCAATTTGCCGCGCGCTCAGCTGCAGCGCCCGATTAACATAGCTTTGTTGCAACGGCGCCAGCTCGAACAGGCCGCTGATGGGAAAGACGGCATCCACCAACGCATGCTGCTGCCAGAACGCCGCCAGATGCCCGCCGGCGGAATGGCCACACAGATAAACCGGAAGGGCATAGTGCGGCGGCAGGCGGCGCTGAATGGCATCCAGCGCCACCCCGATCTGTCGGCATATTTCGTCAAGATCCACCGCCGGCGCCAGCGCATATTCCACCAGCACCACGTCAAAACCCAACGCCAACGGCTCGGCGGCGATAAAGGCGAAATCCGCCTTATCGCAGAATTGCCAATAGCCGCCGTGAATAAAAATTAACGTCCCCTGATGCTGCTTTGCAGAATAGAGCCAATCAAATGTTTCGCGTTCGCCGTTGCCATAAGCAATATTATTTTCATGGCGCGTCTGTTTATAAACAGCCGCGCTGCGAGTTTGAAATGAAGTCAAAACAGCCGCTTCATTATCCACCGTGGCGCCGTTATCATAACTCCCCGCAAGTGGTTTCATATATTAAACTTCGTTTATTATTTAAAATGTAAATTAACTATTAGCACCGGCAAAATTATTGTCAAGACGGGCGCATCAGCAATGCGCGCCCGGTAAAATAAAACCTGATGAATAATGAAAAAGTTTAACCCATGAAACTTTTTGCGCTTATTTCCCCCGCCCGTCCGGCTGAATTTGCGGCAAGGCGCTGAGCCGTTCAAATGCATAATCCCAAAAGGCGCGCACCTTCAGCGGCATGTGCTGCGCCTGCTGCGCCACCAGCTGTACCGGCATCGGCAACGGCTCATGATCCGTCAACAGCCGCACCAGCGTACCGGCGGCCAAATCGTCCGCCACCTGATACGAGAGCAACCGGGCGACGCCCTTGCCGGCGCGCACCGCCAGCAGTTGCGCTTCCACGTCGTTGAGCAACAGCCGGGGAGCCAATCGCACGCGCTCGCCGTTTTCCTGCGGGCCGAAGCGCCATTCGCGCAGCGACGGCCGCTGGGTGCCGACGATGGTGGCATGCTCCGCCAGCTGCGCCGGCGATCGCGGTTCACCGCAGCGCGCCAGGTAATCCGGGCTGGCGACCGTCACCCGGCTGACCTGCCCCAGCCGCCGCGCCACGCGGGAAGAGTCCTGCAGATGACCGATGCGCACCGCGATATCCAACCCTTCGTCAATCAGATCGAGATTGCGATCGTTCAACACCATTTCGATCTGCATCTGCGGGTAGTCATCGAGAAACGCCATCACCACCGGCGCCACGTAGCGGCGGCCGAACTGCACCGGCGAAGTAACGCGCAGCAAGCCGCTCAGCTGTGCTTCGGCGGTATCCTGCACCACCGCCTGATAATCCTGCAGCAGTTGTTGCGCGCGCTCCAACAGCCGCGCGCCCGCTTCGGTAGGCGCCAGCCGCCGGGTGGTGCGCTCAACCAATCGGGTGCCGAAACGCTGTTCCAGTGCGGCGATCGCCCGGGTGATCGCCGGCGCCGAACGCCGCAGTTTACGCCCGGCCGCCGCCAGGCTGCCCTGCTGCACCACCGCCACGAAGATGGCCAACTCGTCTAGCCGATCCATATATTCTTCCGAAAAGTGAAATTATCAATTTCCACATTGCCGGATTTCGCTCGTTCAACGCAAGAGTATGCTGACAAAAAGCACTGAGGAGAAACGCCATGTCCACCATCACACTCTACGGCACCCCGCTTTCCGGCCACGTTCACCGCGTAGCGTTGTTGCTGCGCATGCTGGCGCTACCCTATGCATGGGTCGAAGCCTCGGCGGAGGTGCGGCAGAGCGCAGCCTTTCGCCGGCTCAACCCGTTAGGCCAGATCCCGGTCTTGCAGGACGGCGATCTGACGCTGGCCGACAGCAACGCCATTCTGGTCTATCTGGTGAAACGCTATGCACCGGACAGCCACTGGCTGCCGGAACAGCCAGTCGCGGCGGCGCGGGTGCAGGCCTGGCTTTCCAAAGCCGCCGGTGAAGTCCGCTACGGCCCGGCCTCTTGCCGATTGATCGCCCAGTTCGCGGTGCCGGAGGACTATCAGGCGGCGCGGGCGGTCAGCGATCGTTTCCTGCCGCAGATGGAACAGCATCTGAGCGAGCGGGACTACCTGGCCACCGAACACCCGACCATCGCCGATCTGGCCTGCCATAGCTACGTGGCGGTCGCGGCCGAAGGCGGCATTTCGCTGGCGCCTTACCCTGCGATACGTCGCTGGGCGGCGCGTATCGCTGCACTGCCCGGCTTCTTTGCCATGCCGGCCCTGCCGGAACCGGCGGGGAGCTGACGCCATGATCCCGCAACTGTTCCATCCCGATGAGCTGCGCGCGCAGACGCTGGCCGGGTTTGGCGGCGTAGGCGGTGGCATCTACCCTGCGATGCCGGATCAGCATCGCGCGTTTTTCGCCGCGCTGCCCTACCTGTTCGTCGCCACGCTGGATGAACAAGGCTGGCCCATCGCCACCCTGTTCACCGGCCCGCCCGGATTTTTACGCACGCCGGACGACACGCACCTGCGTATCAGCGCACCGCGTCGCAGCGACGATCCCGCCCAGGCGCTGTTGCTGCCCGGCAAACCGGTCGGCGCGCTGGGGCTGGATTTCAGCAACCGGCGGCGCAACCGCGCCAACGGCACCGTCGGCCGCACCGACAAAAACCGGGTGGAGATCGTCGTTCAGCAAAGCTTCGGTAACTGCCCGCAGTACATTCAGCGCCGTGAACTCTACCCGGTGGACAGCCGGCCACAGCCGGTTGAGCATTTAGCCTCGCTGGATGCGGCAGCGCAGGCGCTGATCCGCACCGCGGATACCAGCTTCGTTGCCAGCTGCGCGCACCTGGCACTGGCGCAGGGCGGCGTCGACATTTCCCATCGCGGCGGCCGCCCCGGCTTTATCCACCTGGAAGGTGACACGCTGTGGATGCCGGACTTTCGCGGTAACCGCTATATGAACACGCTGGGCAATCTGCTGGCCGAACCGCGGGCAGCGCTACTGTTCATCGATTTTGAACGCGGTGACGTGCTGCATCTGCAGGGGGAAACGCAGATCCTCTGGCAAGCGGAAGGGCATCCCGGCGTTGAAGGCGCAGAACGCTATTGGCGGTTTGACGTTCGCCGCGCCTGGCGTTTTACGGCGGCGTTGCCGTGGCGGGGGCGTAATCTGGAGTATTCGCCGGCGACGCTGGCGACCGGGGTGTGGCAGCGCTGAAATGAAAAGCCCCGCTGCGGCGGGGCTGGTTCGGAAATTACAGGCTGTGTTCGGCCGCCGATGCGGCCTGATAAAGCTGACGAAAATAATTCAACCGCGCAAAGAACAGGCGGCTTTGCTGCTCCGACATATTGCCGGCCACCTGCCCGGCGTCAATCTGCCGCCCTTGCCATTCCATCAGAGCGATGCTCGACGCCAAAAAATCCATTTCGCTGCCGTAGGCCGCGAGATGTCTGTCCACTGATTTCATCATTCGCACACTCCTTTTAATTACATCGAAAAGGGTCATATGCCTGCTCTTTTAGTATCGGCCCGGCAAAGGATATTTTTTGTACAGAAGGTGCGCATAAAGAAAACCACCATCTTGTTGCCGCGTGGGCAAACGGCAGCGGCAAAATTTGCTAGGGTAAAGGGAGCCGTATGGGATAGACCACTCTGTTGAACTCAGCAAAGGAAGAGACTCATGAGCACCAGTATCTGCGCTACCCTCAAGGATCCCACGCTGTTCCGCGAGGCCAACTACATCGACGGGCAATGGTTGCCGGCCCAGGAAGGCCGTTCGATCGCCATTCATAATCCCGCCAACGGCGAACGGATCGGCCACGTACCGGCCTTCGGCGCCGAAGAGACCGCACGCGCCATCGCCGCCGCCAAAAAAGCGCTGCCCGCCTGGCGCGCGTTAACCGCCAAAGAGCGCGCCGGCAAGCTGCGCCGGCTGTTTGAATTGATGATGGAAAATCAGGAAGATCTGGCGCGCATCATGACGGCGGAACAGGGCAAACCGCTGGCCGAAAGCCGCGGTGAAATCGCCTATGCCGCCTCCTTTATCGAATGGTTCGCCGAGGAAGGCAAACGGGTGTATGGCGACACCATTCCACAGCCCCAGGCCGGTCGCCGCATCATCGTGCAAAAAGAGCCGATCGGCGTGTTCGCCGCCATCACCCCGTGGAACTTCCCGGCGGCGATGATCACCCGCAAAGCCGGCCCCGGCTGGGCCGCAGGCTGCACCGGGGTGATCCGCCCCGCCAGCCAGACCCCGTTCTCGGCGCTGGCGATCGCCGTGCTGGCGGAGCGCGCCGGGCTGCCCGCCGGGGTATGCAACGTGATAACAGGCCCCAGCAAAGGCATCGGCGGCGAACTCACCGCCAACCCGGACGTGCGCAAACTCTCCTTCACCGGCAGCACCGAAGTCGGTGCGCAGCTGCTGGCCCAGTGTGCGCCCACCATCAAGAAAACCAGCATGGAGCTGGGCGGCAACGCGCCGTTTATCGTGTTTGACGACGCCGATCTGGACGCCGCCGTGGCCGGCGCGGTCGCCTCGAAATACCGCAACGCCGGCCAGACCTGCGTCTGCACCAACCGTTTTCTGGTGCAGGACGGCGTATACGATGCTTTCGCCGCCAAACTGAAAGCCGCCGTCGCCAAGCTGAAAGTCGGCAACGGCCTGGATGACGGCGTCACCATCGGCCCGTTGATTAACCCGGACGCGGTGGAAAAAGTGCGCGAGCATATCGCCGACGCCGTCGAGCACGGCGCCTCGGTGCTGCTGGGGGGCAAGCCTGACGCGCTGGGCGGCAATTTCTTCACCCCGACTATCCTGACCGATGTGCCGCGCACGGCGAAAATCTTCCGCGAGGAGACGTTCGGCCCGGTGGCGCCCCTGATCCGCTTCAGCCAGGAGGCCGACGCCGTCGAACTGGCCAACGACACGCCGTTCGGCCTGGCCGCTTACTTCTACAGCCGCGACATCGGCCGAGTGATGCGCGTGGCCGAAGCGCTGGAGTACGGCATTGTCGGCATCAACGAAGGGTTGATTTCCACCGAGGTGGCGCCGTTCGGCGGCATGAAACACTCCGGTTTGGGCCGCGAAGGATCGAAGTACGGCATCGAGGACTATCTCGAAATCAAATACCTGTGCCTTGGCGGCGTGGATGCCTGATGCGTTCGGCCCCCGCACCAGCGGGGGCCATACCTGGCGGCTCCGGCAAGCCTTTGCTACCTTTAGGCATCTCTTTCAAGCGGTTAAAAGGAATTTCCCCTATGCAGCCTACCTCGGTGCACCTGCCCGGCTTTTACGTCGCTGGCCAAACGGTCAGAACCACCAACCAGAACGAAACCCAAGCCGAAACGGCAAAGATTCCCGCGCTGTGGTCGGATTTTTTCGCTACCTCTCCCACCCTGCCGGTATACGGGGTTTATTCCAATTACGCTTCCGACGCCAGCGGGCCGTTTGACGTCACCGCCGGTAGTGAGGCACAGAGCGGTTTGCACATCCAACCCGGCCGCTATCTGGTCTTCTCCGCCCGTGGCGCGATGCCGGCGGCGGTCATCGAAGGCTGGCAGCGCATCTGGGCCTACTTCGAACAACACCCTGAGATCGAACGCCGCTTCCTGACCGACTTCGAAGCCTATACCGGCCCCGACGCGGTCGATATCCACATCGGCTGCCGCTAACGCGGCAATGAGGTCAACGATGATCGCCTTCTCGCCCGCCATTCCGATCCTGCGTATCTTTTCGGTCGACAAGGCCAAAGAGTTTTACCTGGATTTTCTCGGTTTCACGCTGGAGTGGGAGCACCGTTTCAGCGAAGACCTGCCGCTGTACATGCAGATTGCCCGCGCCGGGCTGACGCTGCACCTGAGCGAACACTACGGCGACAGCACGCCCGGCGCCGCCATTTTCATTCCGATGCAGGACATCGATGCGCTGCACCGGGAGCTCACGGCCAAAAACTACCGCTATGCACGGCCGGGCCTGGAGATTGTCGATTGGGGCAAGGAACTGAACCTCACCGATCCATTCGGGAACCGCCTGCGGTTCTGCGAACAGAACCGCAGGTCCTGAGCGCCGTTATTGCCGGTACTCCGCCTCGCTGACCGGCTCCAGCCAGGTCACCGGAGTGCCGTCCAGCGCTTCGGCGATGGCGATATGAGTCATGGCGGAGTCCGGCGTCGCACCGTGCCAGTGTTTGACGCCAGCCGGGATCCAGACGATATCGCCGGGGTGCATTTCCTGCGTGGCCTCGCCCCACATCTGGATCCAACCGCGCCCCTGAGTGACGATCAGCGTCTGGCCGAGCGGATGCGTATGCCAGGCCGTGCGGGCGCCGGGCTCAAAGGTGACGGTTGCGCCGCCCACTCTGGCCGGCGCTTCGCCGGCGAACGGCGCGTCGATGCGCACCTGCCCGGTAAAATAATCCGCCGAACCGCGCAGTGATGGGATCGAACCGCTGCGTTGTATTTTCATCTGTTTTATCCTCCGCGCCGGCTCTCACAACCGGCGCTGATAGTCATAAGTGAGTGATGCCAAGATAGCGCCATGCTTTTCCGCCGACTAGCGGGTAAAATGCGCAAGGAGCTATGAGCTGAATTCATTAATCTACGCGCGGCCGCGCCCTAACCTTGCTCTTCGGTGCCGATATGTTGAAAGAAAACGTTAACGACCTGATCGCTTTCCTGATGGTGGCCAGAGAACGCAGCTTCACCAAAGCGGCGGCGCAGCTTGGCGTTTCCCAATCGGCGCTCAGCCACGCTATACGCGGGCTGGAAGAGCGCCTGGCGCTGCGCTTGCTCACGCGCACCACCCGCAGTGTCGCCCCTACCGAGGCCGGTGAGCGGCTGCTCAACAGTATCGGTCCGCGCTTTGCGGAGATAGAAAACGCGCTGAACGCGCTGGGTGAAATGCGCGATCGCCCGGCCGGCAACATCCGCATTACCGCCGGCGAACATGCGGTGGATGCGGTGCTGTGGCCGGTGCTGCGCACTTTCCTCATCGATTACCCGGACATCAACGTGGAAATCACCGTCGACAATAGTCTGGCCGACATCGTCGCCGGGCGTTTCGACGCCGGCATCCGGCTGGGGGAACAGGTGGCGAAGGACATGATCGCGGTGCGCATCGGGCCGGACATGCGCATGGTGGCCGTCGCCTCCCCGGCCTATTTCGCCCGTCACGGCCTCCCCGCCACGCCGCAGGCATTGCAAAACCACCGTTGCATCAACATGCGTTTGCCCACCCTCGGCGGGCTGTACGCCTGGGAATTTGCCCGCGATGGCCGTGAGATCAAAGTGCGGGTGGAGGGGCAACTGACCTTCAACAGCCTGCGCCAACGGATCGACGCTGCGCAGCTCGGCCTCGGTATCGCCTTTGTGCCGGAAGATACCGTCGCCGAGCCGTTGGCCGACGGGCGGTTGCAGATGGCGCTGGACGACTGGTGCCCGCCGTTTCCCGGTTATTACCTCTATTATCCAAGCCGCAGGCAACACACCACCGCCTTTGCGCTGCTGATTGAGGCGTTGCGGCGCGGGGCTTAACGCCCGACGTTTTTCTGCAGATGCGCCGGGTAACGATCGCCGATCACGTCGATAGCGGAGAGCGCACTTTCAATCTCGCCCAGTTCGTCCACCGCCAACACCACCGACGCCGCCGCGAGGTTCTCTTGCAGCCGATGACGCTTGGTGGTTCCCGGGATTGGCACGATCCACGGCTGTTGCGCCAACAGCCAGGCCAAGGCGATCTGCGCCGACGTCACGCCCTTGCGCTGCGCTATCTGCCCCAGCACGCTCACCAGTGCCTGATTGGCCCGGCGCGCTTCGGCGCTGAAGCGCGGCACCAGGTTGCGAAAATCGCCGCTGTCAAAGGCGGTGTCTTCGGTGATGGCGCCGGTGAGAAAGCCCTTGCCGAGCGGGCTGAACGGCACCAGACCGATACCCAATTCCGCCAGCGTCGGCAAGATTTCACGCTCCGGCTCGCGCCACCACAGCGAATATTCGCTTTGCAGCGCCGTAACCGGCTGCACCGCATGGGCTCGCCGGATGGTTTGCGCTCCGGCTTCCGACAAGCCGAAGTACTTCACTTTCCCTTCGCGCATCAGTTGCTGCACCGTACCGGCCACCTCCTCGATAGGCACTTCGGGATCGACGCGGTGTTGATACAGCAAATCGATCGTCTCTACCCGCAGGCGCTGCAGCGAACCTTCCACCGCCCGGCGAATATGCTCCGGACGGCTGTTCAACACCTGTTGCCCCGCCGGTTGCGGCAGATCGAAACCGAACTTGGTGGCGATGACGACCCGATCGCGCACCGGCGCCAGCGCTTCGCCCAACAATTCCTCGTTGGTGAACGGGCCGTAAATCTCGGCGGTATCGAAGAACGTCACGCCCTCGTCAACCGCAGCGCGGATCAGATCGATCGCCTGCCGTTTGTCGGTAGCCGGGCCGTAGCCAAAACTCAGCCCCATGCAGCCCAGACCCAACGCCGAGACTTCCAGCCCTTCGCGCCCTAACTTGCGTGTTTGCATCTTCACTCTCCCACTGAATGATACCGGCTCCGCCTGACGCGGCGCCGCTCCGGTGTGGTGACTGTAAAAGGCGGCTGCCGCCATGACTATGGGGCAAAATACGCTTGAGCTTATGAACCAGGCTCATGAATCCGTTAACCGTTGCTGGGACCAGCGTTTTTGCGGGAACGTTCCTGCCCGAGATACTCTATACTGATGTCAGGATGCCTTACCCTTTTCGTTTAGCGTCATGTAGATGGAGCAACAGATGGCTAACTCTGAATCGACCTGCGATTCCCTTTCAATACCAGTGGCAGATTTATTCCATGACCAATAAGAAAAGCGCCGTGCTTACCCCGGCTGCAATGCTATTGCTACAACCCATGTTTGCCAGCCAGGCGCTGGCGGCAGAAAATAATGAAGAAAAAAGCGACACCCTGGTGGTGATGGCGCAACCCACCGGATTGACCGAACTGGGATCGCCGGTGTCCGTCAGCGTGATCGATGGGCAAGACCTGCGCAACGCCGCCCCGCAGATTAACCTGTCGGAAAACCTCGGCAGCGTGCCGGGCCTGCAGCTTCAAAACCGGCAAAACTATGCGCAGGATCTGCAGCTGTCGATACGCGGGTTCGGCAGCCGCTCGATGTTCGGCGTGCGCGGGGTGCGCATGTACGTCGACGGCATTCCCGCCACCATGCCCGACGGCCAGGGGCAAACCTCCAATATCGACATCAATTCCGTCGAACGCATCGAGGTGCTGCGCGGCCCCTATTCCGCACTGTATGGCAACGCCTCGGGCGGGGTGATCAACGTTGACACCCAGACCGGCACCCAGCCGCCGACGCTGGAGGCCGGCGGCTATTTCGGCAGCGACAACACCTGGCGCTACGGGGTGAAAGCGACCGGCGCCACCGGCGACGGCACCCAGGCCGGCGACGTCAACTACGCTATCTCGGGAACCCGCTTCACCACTCAGGGCTATCGCGATCACAGCGCCGCGCGCAAAAACCTCGGCAACGGCAAGCTCGGCGTGCGGCTGGACGACGTCAGCACCCTGACGCTGATGTTCAACAGCGTCTCGATTGACGCCGGCGATCCGGGCGGCCTGACCGAAGCGGAATGGAAGGAAAACCCGCGCCAGGCGCCGCGCGCGGATCAATACAACACCCGCAAGTCGCTCGATCAGACCCAGGCCGGCCTGCGCTATCAGCGCCAGATGAGCGAGCGCGACGAACTGACGCTGACCGCCTACCACGGCGAGCGCCACACCACGCAGTACCAATCCATTCCACGCGGGCCGCAGCTCAACCCTACCCACGCCGGCGGGGTGATCGTGCTGGAAAGAAAATATCAGGGCATTGACACTCGCTGGAAGCATGAGGATACTCTCGCCTCGTTACCGGTAACACTGATCGGCGGTCTGGATTATGAAACCATGACCGAACGCCGGCAGGGGTTTGAAAACTTTATTCTGCGAGACGGCACAGTGGACTACGGCGAGAAAGGCGACCAGCGGCGCAACGAGAAAAACCGCATCTGGAACCTGGATCCTTACCTGCAAACCTCCTGGCAACTGACGCCGCACTGGACGCTGGACGCCGGCCTGCGCTACAGCACGGTCAGCTTCGACTCGACCGACTACTACATCACGCCGCGCAACGGCGACGACAGCGGCAGCAAACGCTACCACCAGTGGCTGCCGATGGGTTCGCTCAACTATAAAATCAATCCGGCGTGGAACGTTTATCTCTCCGCCGGCCGCGGCTTTGAAACTCCGACCATCAACGAACTCTCCTACCGCCCCGACGGCCAGGCCGGCCTGAACATCGGCCTGCAGCCGTCCACCAGCGACACCGTCGAACTGGGCAGCAAACTGCGCCTCGGCAACGGCCTGGTGAGCGCCGCCCTGTTCCAGACCGATACCGACAACGAGCTGGTGGTGGCGGAAAGCAGCGGTGGGCGCACCAGCTACGCCAACGCCGGCAAAACCCGGCGGCGCGGCCTTGAGCTGGCGCTGGATCAAGAGTTTGCGCTGGACTGGCGCCTGCATATGGCCTGGACGCTGCTGGACGCCACCTACCGCAGCGATATGTGCGGCAAAGCCGTTTGTACCCCCGCCGGCAATCGCCTGCCGGGCATCGCCCGCAACATGGGCTACGCCTCGCTGGCCTATGCCCCGCCGGAAGGCTGGCACGCCGGCGCGGAGCTGCGCTACATGAGCGACATTCAGGCCAATGACGCCAACAGCGCGCAGGCTCCCGCTTACACCGTGGCCGGCGTAAACGCCGGTTATCGCTTTACCTGGAACCGCTGGGCGCTGGACGTGTTCAGCCGGGTGGACAATGTTTTCGATCGCCGATACGTCGGTTCGGTGATCGTCAACGAAGGCAACGGCCGCTACTTCGAGCCGGCGCCGGGGCGCAACTGGGGTGGCGGCGCCACCTTGTCTTATCGCTTTGAATAAGGCAAAGCACCTTAAGGTTAAAAAACGGGATGGGTTTTACGTCACCCTAGCGGCTTCTCGCTGAAATAGTAGGGAGAAACCGCGTGTTTTTTCCGATTTGGCTTAATCTCTAAATCGGGGACTTTCATTTTTGGTAAGGGTATTGCTATGCAAAATAAAGCGTCACTATCGCCGCTTATCGTCATAACGGCGCTGTTTGCCGCGCTGAGCGGGCTTTATCTGCTCGGCGGCGGCATCTGGCTGGCCAAGTTGGGCGGTTCGCTGTATTACATCATCGCCGGGTTGGTGCTGCTGGCGACCTCCTGGCTGCTGTTCCGCCGCCGCGCCACCGCGCTGCTGCTGTACGCGGTATTCCTGCTGGGCACCACCATTTGGGCCCTGTGGGAAGTGGGCCCGGACTTCTGGGCGCTGACACCGCGCCTGGACGTCACCTTCTTCTTCGGCCTGTGGCTGGTGCTGCCGTTTATCTACCGCAAGCTGGTGGCCAACGGCAAATTCGCCTACGGCGCGCTGAGCGCGGCGCTGGCGATCACCGTCATCGCGTTGGCCTATGCCGTGTTCAACGATCCGCAAGAGATCAACGGCACGCTCGACGCCGCGCAGGTACAGCCGAAAGACGCCACCGGCGCCGACTGGCCGGCCTATGGCCGCACCCAGGAAGGCACCCGTTACTCGCCGCTGAGCCAGATCAACGACAAAAACGTTGGCCAGCTGCAAGAAGCCTGGCGTTTCCAGACCGGCGATCTGAAGACCGCCAACGATCCGGGTGAGATCACCAACGAAGTCACGCCGATCAAAATCCGCGATACCCTTTACATGTGTACGCCGCACCAGAAGCTGTTTGCGCTGGATGCCGCCACCGGTAAAGAAAAGTGGAAGTTTGATCCGCAGCTGAAATACAACCCAACCTTCCAGCACATCACCTGCCGTGGCGTGTCTTACCACGAAACCGCCGCAGCCGCAGGCGCCACCGGCGATGCCGCACCGGCAATGTGCGCACGCCGCATCATTCTGCCGGTCAACGACGGCCGCCTGTTTGCGCTGGACGCCGAAACCGGCAAACCCTGCCCGGACTTCGCAAACAACGGTGAGCTGAACCTGCAGAGCAATATGCCGTATGCGACGCCGGGCCACTACGAACCGACCTCGCCGCCGGTGATCACCGATAAAGTGATCGTCATCGCCGGCGCCGTGACCGACAACTACTCCAACCGCGAGCCTTCCGGCGTGATCCGCGGCTTCGACGTCAACAGCGGCAAGCTGCTGTGGGCCTTCGATCCGGGCGCGAAGGATCCGAACGCCATCCCGGCGGACGAGCACCACTTCGTGCCGAACTCGCCGAACTCCTGGGCGCCTGCCGCCTATGACGCCAAGCTGGATATCGTTTACCTGCCGATGGGCGTTTCCACTCCGGACATCTGGGGCGGCGATCGCACTCCGGAAATGGAACGCTACGCCAGCGGCCTGCTGGCGCTGAACGCCTCCACCGGCAAACTGGCCTGGTTCTATCAGACGGTCCACCATGACCTGTGGGATATGGACGTGCCGGCGCAGCCGACCCTGGCGGACATTACCGATAAGAGCGGTAAAAAAGTGCCGGTGATCTATGTGCCGACCAAAACCGGCAACATCTTCGTGCTGAACCGCACCAACGGCGAACTGGTGGTGCCGGCGCCGGAGAAACCGGTACCGCAGGGCCCGGCCAAAGGCGATCGCCTGTCGCCGACCCAGCCGTTCTCCGAGTTGACCTTCCGTCCTGAGAAGAAACTGACCGGCGCCGACATGTGGGGCGCGACCATCTATGATCAGCTGGTCTGCCGCGTAATGTTCCACAGCCTGCGTTATGAAGGCACCTTCACCCCGCCTTCCGAGCAGGGCACGCTGGTGTTCCCGGGTAACCTGGGCATGTTCGAATGGGGCGGCCTGGCCGTCGATACCGATCGCGAAATCGCCATCGCCAACCCGATCGCGCTGCCGTTCGTCTCCAAACTGATCCCGCGCGGCCCGGGCAACCCGATTGAGCCGCCGGAAGGCGACAAAGGCGGCAGCGGCACCGAATCCGGCGTACAGCCGCAGTATGGCGTGCCGTTCGGCGTCACCCTGAACCCGTTCCTGTCGCCGTTCGGCCTGCCGTGCAAACAGCCGGCCTGGGGTTACATTTCCGCCGTGGATCTGAAAACCAACGACATCGTGTGGAAAAAACGCATCGGCACCGTGCGCGACAGCTCACCGCTGCCGCTGCCGTTCAAAATGGGCATGCCGATGCTGGGCGGCCCGGTGACCACCGCCGGTAACGTGTTCTTCATCGGCGCCACCGCAGACAACTACCTGCGCGCCTTCAGCGTGACCAACGGTGAAAAACTGTGGGAAGCGCGCTTGCCGGCCGGTGGCCAGGCGACGCCGATGACCTATGAGGTCAACGGCAAGCAGTACGTGCTGATCTACGCCGGCGGCCACGGCTCCTTCGGCACCAAGCTGGGCGACTACGTGGTCGCTTACGCTCTGCCCGATCAGAAGTAACCACCGCCGTTAGTACCCCACAAAGCACGCCGCAAGGCGTGCTTTTTCTTTTCCCGCCCGCCGGCTGTCCCCTCGCAATACCCTTAATTTTTTCACTCGCATTATTGATAATGGTTATCATTCGCAATATTATACCTCTGCGGCCCCGGCAGCGGCTGCGATCCTCTCCAGCTTAATGGGCAATACAACGATCGGCCGCCTTCGGGCGGCCCTATTCGGAGGCGCATGGTCGACCATACTCGGAAGCATCGAAAGAAGATCCTGCAAGCGGCGGTGAAGACGCGGCGTGCCGGTCTGCCGTTCACGGCGGACTCCCCAGCCACCCCGCCCTTTATTGGTTTGCCGCATCAGCCGAAGGCGGTGCTGGTGCATCTGGTCGGCCATGATGACGCACAGGAGGAACATGAATGAATCTGCAGCCCTTTACCGCCATGTTGATGTTCGCCTATGTGCTGCTGATGGTGCCGCTGCTCTACGTCATCGACAGCCGCCTGAGCGCCAGCAAGCTGGTGCGCAAAGCCACGCAAAACGTCATCATCATCGCGTTGACGTTGCTGTTCTTCAGCGCGATGACGCTTTTATACTGAGGCCATCTCGCCGGTGCCCCGCGGCCGGCGTTACCCGGCCTCCCGGCGTTTGGCCCGCGGATATTTCCACAGCCAGCGCCCGCTGACCATGCGCCAGTAGAACAAGGCGCCGCGCACCGCCCAATCGAGGAACATCCCCAACCAGACACCCACCACGCCCATGCCCAGTTCGATACCCAGCGCGTAGCCCGCCACCACGCGGCAGCCCCACATGCCAAGCATCGTCACCCACATGGCGAAGCGGGCGTCGCGCGCGCCTTTCAGCCCGGCGGGCAACACCCAGGAAGCGGCCCAGATCGGCATAAAGGCGGCGTTGAGCCAAATCAGGGTTTTCACCACCGTTTTCACGTCATCCTGCGAGGTATAAAACGCGGCGAACACCCCGGCCAGCGGCGCGGTGCCCCAGGCGATAGCGGTCAACCCGAGGGTAGACAGCCAGAAAATATGGCGCAGCTGCCGTTCCGCCTGACCGATCTCGCCTTTGCCGAGCCGCCGGCCGACGATGATGGTCGAAGCCGAGCCCAGCGCGTTGCCCGGCAAATTGATCAACGAAGCGATGGAGAAGGCGATGAAGTTACCGGCGATCACGTTGGTGCCCATGCCGGCGACAAACATCTGCGTCAACAGCTTGCCGCCGTTAAACAGTACCGACTCGACGCTGGCGGGAATGCCGATCCCCAGCACTTCCCACAGGATGCTCATCTTCAGCGGCGTGAAATAGCTTTTCAGCGTGATGTGCAGCGCCGGATTAAAACCGATCGCCAGCACATAGAGGATGGCGATGGCGCCGATATAGCGGGAAATCGTCAGCCCCAGCCCGGCGCCGACGAACCCCAGCCCGTGCCAGCCCAGCATGCCGTAAATCAGGATGCTGCTGATGATGATATTGAGGATATTCATGCCGCCATTGATAAGCAGCGGGATCTTGGTGTTGCCCGCGCCGCGCAGAGCGCCGCTGCCGATCAGCGCAATCGCCGCCGCCGGGTAGCTCCACACGGTGGTTTGCAGGTAAGAGAGCGCCAGCGCTTTCACCTCCGGCGAGGCCGCGCCGGCGATCACATCAATGATCGGTTCGCCCGCCAGGTGAATGCCCGCCGCCAACAGCAGCGCCACGCCGGTCATCAGCACCAGCGACTGACGCGCCGCCGCCCGCGCCCGCCGGCGATCGCGCTTGCCGAGGCTGAAGGCCACCACCACGGTGGTGCCGAGATCCACCGCGGCAAAAAAGGCGATGATCACCATGTTGAAGCTGTCCGCCAGCCCCACCCCGGCCATCGCCTCTTTGCCAAGCCAACTCACCAGAAAGGTACTCAGCACCCCCATCAACAGAACGCAGGCGTTCTCCAGAAAAATCGGCACCGCCAGCGGCGTGATTTCGCGCCAGAACAGCACGCGGTAGCTTTTCCGTTTGGCGTACCAGGGCGTATTTTCCACGCGCTGACGCAGTGCGGCATACAGGTTCAAGGTGGGCTCGATGGATAAAAGTGAAACATCATTTCAAATGATGAGCGATAAATCGTTATCCTGCAAAGAATTTTTGGGCGCCCGTGGCGAGCGCCCGACAGGCACACCGTAGCGCTACTCCATGTAGTCTTCCTGATCGGCCTGCGCCGCCGCGATAAAGCGCGCGGTGCTGCGGCTGAGCGTGGCGCATTTGTCCGTCAGCAGTTGACTATCCTGTTGCAGAGTCAGGTAACGCGCCTGGGTGAGCGCCGGCAACTGCCGATACCCTGCCGCCTGCGTATCCCAGCCGCGGTGCTGCGCTGCACGCATCGCGGTGCGTTGCAATTTCACGTCGTCCGGCACATCGCTGCGCCCGCAGTCCACGCGCAGGAAATGCCCGCCGGCCAACATCAAAGCGATGTGATCCAATTGCGCCTGCAGCGGCGGCGCCGGTTGATGCGCCGTCTGCTGACAACCCGCAAGCAGCAACAACGCCGCTACGCCGCAAAGAGACGTGCGAAACAGAGTAGACATGGACGCTCCCGGAAACCTGTGGGTGATGCAATGATCTTAGGTGAGCGGATGCCGGGCGGCAAGGCGGGCAGCACGCTTAGCGCCGGCCGCTGCTGACCTTGGTGGCGCGGGCGGGGTTGCCGGCGACGAATTCCAGCGTGGGGGAATAGTAAAACGGCAACCAGGCGTTATAGCCGCTCTCCCATTCCCATTTGACCGGGCAAGGCCACAGCATGTCTTCATGCAGGATGTAATAGATCCACCGCCCGGGCGGGCGGCGCGGTTTGCGCGTTTTCATAGCGGGTTCGACGGCCTGATGGAATGCGATAGGGTCAACTGCTGCATTTTACCGCGATTTAGGTCGCGGGGACAGCCTGCGTTGCCGGCTTCGCCCCCGGCGCCGGCAAGCGCCCTTCATTCACCGCCGCCTGCCGGCGCACCGCTCCCGGCCCCCAGCACCACCACCCTGTCGGCCGAGTCGATGGTCGACTTTCTGTGGGCGACGATCACGCGCGTAATATTCAGCGAAGATATCGCCCGGTTGATCGCCGACTCATTCTCAACGTCCAGATGGCTGGTCGCTTCATCCATAAACAGCACGCTCGGGCGGCGATAGAGGGCGCGCGCGATAAACAAACGTTGCTTTTGCCCGCCGGAGATGCCGTTGCCCAACTCGCCGATCAGGGTTTCGTAGCCCATCGGCATCTGCATGATTTCATCGTGGATATTACTGTGTATCGCGCAGGCCATGATCAGCTCTTTATTGGCATTGACCTCAAACCCGCTGATGTTTTCCGCAATGGACCCGGAGAACAGCCGGTCGTCCTGCAGCACGCAGGCGATCGCGTTACGGTAGTTATTCACCCCGACTTTATGGATATCCATCGCGTCGGCCAAAACCTGGCCGGAAGTGGGGCTGAGCAAACCGCACATCACCTTCAGCAAGGTGGTCTTGCCCGCGCCGGAGGCGCCCACGACGGCCACGCTTTCGCCGGCCGCAATGCGCATGTTCAGGTCTTTGAAGATCGGCCGCGACAGCGCGTCATATTGATACGTAAGATTTTTTACCTCAATGGCAATCCCCGTGCCCGAGGGGAAAACCTGTCGCGGCGCGGACTCCGTCTCCGCATCGGTAAAGACGATGTCGGATATCCTCTCATTGTGCAGCGACAGCATGCGCAAGCCGATCGCCAGATCGATCAGGCTCGAGGCCCGCTGAGAGAATTGACCGCGATAGGCATTGAACGCCATGAACATGCCGAGCGTCATGGAATTGTCGATGACCATCATGGCGCCAAGCCAAAGGATCGCCACCTGATCGAGCGTCGTGATAAAGGTATTGATCCCGCCGAACATCATATTGAATCGGGTGATTTTGATATTGGTATTGGCGGCGTCGACGTTCAGATTGAGCCAATAGCTGGAGCGCGTTTCCTTGATGCCCAGCGCCTTGACGGTCGAGATGCCGTACAGCGTCTCCATGAAATGCGAGTTGGCCTTGGCCGCCTTGACGATCTGCTCCTCCGAGAATTGACGGTAGGTTCTGTAAGTCATCATCCTGATGAGGATGTAGATCAGAGTGAAGCCCGCCACGACCCAGACCAGCCAGCCGCCGTAGACCATCATCATCGCGAACAGCCCGACCGTCATGATGCCGTCGATGATCCCGCTGACGATATTATTGGTAAAGGTGGTTCTGATCGCATCCAGCGAGGAAAAGCGCGATTGAATGTCCCCCAGGTGCCGTTTTTCGAAAAAATCCAGCGGCAGCTTCATCAGGTGTTCAAACAGCGTCGTCTTCCACTGAATATCGGTCAGCGTCCCGAGCACGATGGAGATCCAGGCCCTGGCGATGCTGACCACCGCGCGGAACAAGGTGAAGAAGATCAGCCCCAAACAGATGACCGTCAGCAGGCTGTAGTCATGCGCCTGAATGACATGGTCGGTCACCAGTTGGGTTCCCACCGGCAGCAGCAGGTTGACCGACTCGATGACTATCGATAACGCAAAGATCTTGAGCAGCGTCCCCGGCAGGCCCTCGATGTTTTTCATCAAATCCAACAGGCGCAAACGGGTCTTGAGGGTCTCTTTTTGAAAGGCCCTGTCGGGCCACAGCTCCAACGCGATGCCGGTAAAATGATTCGACATCTCCTGCAGCCCGATCACTCGGCGCCCGAAGGCCGGATCGTGAATGACAAAACCGGCGCGCTGCACCTTAACCAACACCACGAAGTGATTCATATTCCAGTGCAGTATGCAGGGCGTTTTCAGCTGATTGATTTCGTCGATGTCCAGGGACAAGGCGCGCGTCTTCAGCTGGATTTGCGACGCGATTTGAGAGATCGTCCCCAGGGTCGCGCCCTGGGTGGAAATGCCGAATCGCTGCCGCAGGCTCAGCATATCCACATTAAACCCGTAATAGGAGGCGATCATGGCGAGGCACGCCAGGCCGCATTCCGATGACTCCGACTGCAAGATGCTCGGCACCCGCTTGCGCAGTGAGAAGGTTAACTTCTCGTTGATCCGTTCAAAGAGATTATTGTCCTTCATCGACTCGCCCCACGACGCTGTTTTTTATGTCATACAAAGGCGCGACCGCCCACTGATAAAGCGGTTTCTTATCCAGGAAGACGATGACCCTGGCCTGCAGCCCGCTGCTGATTTCGAGATATTTGCCTTTATCGCTGAATTGTGTGTCGCTGATGGACGCCAGCACTTTGTAGTAGGCGTTCCTTTCCCTTTTATTTCCGCTGCTGTATTCTGACATTTCCTGCGGGGAGGCGGGGACCGACGAGATGGATTCTATTTTTCCCGGAAACTGACCGAATTTATCCGACGGGAAGGCTTCATAGCGAATGTTGATGCCATCGCCGATTTTCACGTAGGGCAAACTGTTATTCGGCAGCCATAAAACCAGATAATATTTGATGTTATCAATCGGCTTGATTTGCGCCAGACTGCTGCCGCTCTCGACCACCTGCCCGGCGGTCACGCTCAGCGACTCGATTTTCCCCTTGAGCGGCGCTTTGATAATGACCTGGCCGCCGGCATTGGACTCCGCCAGCTGGCGTTGTAAATCACTGCGTTGCGATTCGCTTTGCGATATCTGATTGTCGTAATCGGCGGCGCGAATCAGCAAATCGCTGCGCAACTGCGACAGCTGAATATTTTGCTGGATCTTTTGGCTGTAGAGCGCCTGATACGAGCTTTGCTGTTGTTGAAAGAGCGAACGCTGATAATTTAACTGATCTTTGGTGATCAGGCCTTTCGTCAAATAGTGTTCGTAATTTTTCAGGCTATCGCGCATTTTATCCATCCCCTCTTTGGCGCTGAGGTTCAGTTTCTCGGTTTCTTTATAGGCGTTTTCATAGCTATTGATCTGTTTGCGCAAATTATCCAGCATGGCGGTTTTATTTTTATTCAGCTTGCTGATTATCGAATCCAGATTGCTAATCTGTTTGCTTATTTCGCTGGCCGCGATATGGCTGACATTGCCGGACGTGGTGCTTCTCGAGACATCAATCACATACAGCGGCTCGTCCTTTTCCACGATGTCACCGGCTTTATGGAATGCCTGGCTCACGTAACCGTATTGGGAGGAAAACACATTGGTGGAATGCGGGATGCTGATCACCTCGCCTTCAACATCGACCCGGCGCGTGTACTCGCAAAAATAGAGTGCGCCCGCCAGGATCAGAATAAAAGTGAAACAGGTGGCGGCAATCACATGGCTCGACGCGCCGGAAATTAACAGCGCCCTGCCGGTCCATCTTTGACGTTGATAATTGACCGCCTCCTGGCGGAAAATATTCCTGCTCTTATTATCACTCATAGGAAGAACCTGCGCTTGCCTGACCGGGAGACAGCCGCAGCGAGAACGCTGCGGCTTTGGACCGCGTATGGATTTAGCTGATGGTGCCGTTAATCAGCCCATCGAGGCCTTTTTTGGAGTATTCCAGCGTGGTGTCCCAGCCAATAACGGCTGCGGCCACGCCGCTGGCTACGCCGCCCAGGATGCCGCCGGCGACCATGCCGACGCCCTGGCCAATCGAGCCGACGCCCAGCAGGCCGCCGCCGTCGCCGCCGTGCTTACCGCCGATGACGGCGCCCGCCATGCTGCCCACGGAGGCGCCCAGAGCGATGGATGAAACGGCTTCCGCGGCATTGGAAACGGCGCTGCCAATCAGCCCCGACAGTCCATTGCTCATATCCCAGGAATAAGCGCCTGACACTTCATTCATTTCGATAACAGACAGTTCTTTCATTGGTTAATCTCCATATTTAAACGGACAAACACGGCCATACATGCGTGTTGTCATTGCATTGGCATCGGCCTGCAGCGCCTGATGCCACCAATAATGTCGCGCGAACAGACGACATTATATTTTTAATGGGGGTCTCTTTAATTCTGCGTAATGGTGAATGTCATCACCGCGTCGGCCTGTCCGGGGCTAATGGCTCCCGTTTGCTTATAGCGCGCCATCAAGGGGATCCTGATCTCTTTTTCAGCCGCGGTGTGGTAATTGATCGGTCTGGAAAACGTTAATGGATTACGGTTCTCATCCAACACTTCCACGGCGACGCCCTTCGCCGCATCGGCGCCGTCGGCGATATCAATCATTCCCACGCCTGGCGAATTTCCGGCCGCCTCGAACGTGACCTGAACCGGAATATTGTCCTCCTGGCATTGCAGAACCACGGAAAAATTGCGTTCGGAAGACGCCGCCGTGCTGCCGACGCCGTTAAACTCGCTGCGTTTAGGGCTGCCCAGATTCACCGTTTGATTTTTATAGTTCAAATCAACCAGGCAACTTTTCTGAATGACCTTCATGCCGGAAATACTGAGATCCAAAATTGAGGTCGAATCCAGATAATATCTGGCGATAATTTTCCCACCCATATCGCCGCCGGTTTTGATCGGGCCGGTTTTAATAAACGTCAGCCGAACATCGTTTCGATTGATCCACGGCGTCAGCAAGTTGGGCGAAATCGCCGTGTTGACGGGCACGTTCTTATTGCTCTGCCATAAGTCTGAAATCGTCACCCCCACGCCCTCGATGCCCGTTTCAAATACGCCGGGCAGCGCGCTCGGCGTCAGCGGCGACATGGAGCGATAGGCGACCGAACCGGAACAAAGAAAAGAAAACGTCGTGCCGTTCATGCTGTTCTCGGTTCGAACAGCCAGCTGCTCGCCGACTTCGATGCGCGGATCCACGGCCAGCGTCAGCAACCCCATGCGGGCGGTTTTCGCGTTGGTGGTACAGGTGCCGGCATAAACCGCCGTCGTGAGCGTCGCCAGCCACACCAGGGCGCCGTAACCGAATATCCTGAGAAAAACGTTCATTTTCACTCTCACTTAAAAGTCATGATGGAGATAGAGCGAGATCTATTGGCAAACGCCGTTTAGGGTTTGGAGACCCGCTGACGGCGGCTCCGCCGGCAACTGGTAACGGATGCGGCATTGGTTCTCGCCATTCCTGCCCCACTGCGCGATGAGCAGGCCCTTTTCCGCCATGCCGGTCAGATAGACCACGCCGTCGCCGCCGACCAGGAACGGCTGAGTCGCTCCCTCGGCAAGACGCAGGCTGGCGCCCAGCGGCAGAGGTGCCCCCTGCGAGTCCGTCACCTTCATCAAAATCCGTCTGCCGACGTTGGCTTTGAAATTCGCCCGGCTCACCGCGCCGCGAGTCGGCGTGACCGACTGGTTCGTCAACTCGAGATCGACATCATCCGGCAAGCTGTCTACATCGAGGCGAATCGAATTGTTGCGATAAGGCGTGGCGTAAGGAACGATCGCGTAGCCGCGCCAGTCGGTTTTCACCCCGACCTGATTGCCGACCGCCACATCGCTCGCGCCGGCTGCCTGCACCAGGGCGACGGTTTCGCCGAACGGTTGACCGAAGGTCACACCGTCTTCATGGGCGATCACCCCGCCCTTCACCCCGTAGTTGACGCGCTGTTGACTGCGATCGTAGGCGTAGCCCGCCGTGAGTTCGCCGTACGTCGCGCGCCAGTCGGCGTTGGCGTTGCCGCTGTTGCCCTGGCCCTGGCTGCCATACCCTTCCTGTACGCTCCAACTGAGGTTGCCGCCGGCCAGCGCCGTGCCGTTGAGGCCCGCCGTATGGCTGGTATTGCCTTTTTTGCTGGTGTTGAGGTTGTAGGTGGCGTAGGTGTTGCTCAGCCATTTCTCTAATGGCACGCTGATGTTGAAAGCGAAGATCTGATCGCGATCGTAAATGCGCCCGCGGTTCGAATCGCCGTAAATAGCCTGTGAATTCCGGCTGTAGCTGTAGTTAAAACCGTAGCTGATGCCATTCCAGCTATTGTTGTAACCCGCGCTCAGCGACTGCATATTGCGCTCGGAGCCCCAATAGTCTTCGGAGACCGCGCTGAGTGAAAGCGACCCCGCCCCTTCCCATAAATTCTGGTTCAGCGTGATTTCGCCGCGATTTTTGCGGCGGTCTATCGGGGCGTAACGGTTGCCGCTGCGATAAGTGTCCAGCACTTCCTGCAGCCCATAGTAGCCGCTGGTCGAATAGCGGTAGCCGGCGATGGCGAAGTTCGTCCCCGTCTCGACGATATTTTTGCTGTAGCGCACGCGCCATGACTGACCATCGCTTTTCGGCTGATGCTCCTGCTTTGCCCACGCCTGGGTGACGTCGGCCGACAGGGCGCCGAACTCGCCCAGGTTCTTGCCCAGGCCCAATGCCAGCGATTGATACGGCCCGGCGAATTGGCCGCCGCCATACAGGGTGAAACCGGCGGGCAAGCCATAAATCAGGCTGGCCTGCGAGAAGATCTTTTTATCCACGCTGTGATCGTAAGTGCGGTATTGCCCCGAGGTCAGCGCATATTTCAGCCGCCCTTCGCGTTGCAGCACCGGCAGGCTGGCGAAGGGAACGGTCAGGTGCTGTTCGCTGCCGTCCGCCTCCTTGATAGTCACCTCCAAATCGCCGCTGCCGCCGGTCGGGTACATGTCCGAAATTTCAAACGCGCCCGGCGCAACGTAACTCTGGTAGATGACATAGCCGTTTTGGCGAATGACCACTTGCGCATTGCTGCGCGCGATACCGCGCACCACCGGCGCATAACCACGCAGGCTTTCCGGCAACATGTCGTCATCGGAAGCCAGCTGCGCGCCGCGAAACGACACGCTGTCAAACACATCGGACGGGCTGCTGCTTTCGCCGAGCGTCAGCAAGCTTTTCAGGCGAATAATATTGCGCTGGGCGTAGGTATAGACGGAGTCCCAACGATCCTCCGACGCTCGCCCGCCGCCGGCGCTGTTGTAGCTCCAGGTGGTGTAGTTCCGCACTCGCCAGGCGCCCAGGTTGAAACCCGGCCGCAGGTTGAGGTAATAACTGCTTGCGCTCTGGGTGAATCGATCGCGCCCCTTGCTGTTGCTGCCGGTGAAGCCGTAGTTCAGCAGCATCGCCGGCAGGCCTTCATCCCATTGTTCCGGCGGAACGTATCCGCGCACCTTATTTTCCAACGCCGCCTGGGGGATACTCAGCATCAGGCGTTGGCGGTTAAATTGAAATTGCGCCGAGGCCTGTGGGATCGCGGCCAAATTCGCGCAGCGATCGGCACCGGCCAAACCGGGAAACAGCTCAACTTTCACCCCAAGCCGTTTCAGATCTTCCCGCGTCAGACAAGGCTGCAGATCGGCCTTCTCGTCGCTGCCGGCCCGCAGAACGAACGACACCTCGCGCGTTTCCAGCAGCATGTCGTTCACCCAAATATCGACCCGATACGTGCCGGGAACCTGCTGGCCATTTTCAAAAATCGACAGATCGACGTGCTGCTGGCCTGAGCGCCCGGTTTCCAGCAACGCCGGATTAAAATAGTCACGAGAGAAGGCGGGTTTAGCCATATTGCCGCATACCGCCGTTGTTACCGTGAATAAGGCTATGCGTTTCAGCCAAGCATCCCGCTTCGCTAATATACGCTTTTGAGTTATCATTCATTAGCTCCATTATTGAAATGTTTTATCCCTTTTTCTGCCTTCCCTTACAGATTAAATACCTGACTGATGTTCTTTACCTGTGCCGCCATAATCATTAATTAATTTCCAGCTTACCGACGTTGCGCCCGCCACGGGCAATGCAAACATTTCGCTGCTCATCGGCGCGATATACGCCACCTCTTTCATTTCCCGCCCCCCGATACGGACATAATGGAAGTTCATATAATAAGGCGTTGGGTTGGTGAGTTTTAATTCTGAACCGACACGCTGCCATTTCAGCTGCTGCGTCACCTCTTCGGGTACCTGGCGGAGCAGCGGCGCCGGCCGATAAATCAATTTAATGCGGGTCTTGACCGCTATTTGCAGCGTATTCGATTTACCCGTCTGGGTTGTTGAAGGAATGGATTTAATATTCATCCAATACAAGCTTTCTTTATCTTTCGGTAAGTCATCGCCCACTTTCACGATGCGCAGCATATTTTCCTGGTTGCCGTCCAGCCGAAATAAAGGCGGCGTAACGATAAACGCGATTTTATCCACCCCGCTTTGTTGATTCTCCAGCCAGGACTGAATCAAATACGGTTCTTTATCCGGATTCTCCACGCTGATTGACGCTTCTTTTTTTTCGCCGTTGAATATCACCCGCGTCCCGCCAATCACCACGCCGGCGTGAACCGTAGACGCAAACAATAAAATAATGAAAGCCGCTAAGGCGCCGTAGCGATTAAAACGCATAATATTATCTCCGAGGCAATACAGCCCGCTGTGAACCAGCGGGCAAGAAAATATTATCAGTTATAATTCAGCGTAAAGGTGGCGACGCTATTGGCTTTACCGGCGGTCACATCTGCCTGCGTGGAAATATAGCGGGCGGTAAAATCGAGGTTATTTTTCACGCCGCTGCCGGAAGCCAACGGATAAGCCGTCGACGCCGTGTAAAGCGGCAGAACACTGTTAGAAATATCAGACAGTTGGATACCGACGCCGGTAGCGACATCCGTTTCCTGGGTCAGCTGCAATACGTTGCTGTCGCCGTTATCGGCCGCGCCGTCGAACTTAACGGTGGCGCTTTTTACCGTATCCGGACAATCGGTGACTTCCAGCGTGAATTTTGTCGCGCTGGACGTTGATCCCTTGCCACCCGCAAATGCCGTTCGGGCCACATCACCCAGAACAACATTTAATGGATTACTCAAGTCATTCGTGACCTTGCACGCAGCATCGACAATATTCCCGGTAAAATTAACCTGACCATCTGCTGCCAGAGCAGGTAAAGCGCTTGAACACGCTGCCGCGACAAATGCCAACATAATCACTTTTTTTTCCATCATGGGTACTTCTCCTTTTGATTAGACAGACTTCAAAATATCCCCGCTCCGGAGAACCCGGACAGGGAGAATAGGAGCCCTGCTCCTTTCACAGTTAATTATGCTTAGCTTTCCCCCTTTAGCAATACATAAAATCAATGTAAAGATGAGAAAAGATAATTACCCCAAATAGAATTAGCATCATTCTTAATTTTATTTTGAAAAAACCGCCAAATCGGCGTTTCTTGATTCATTCATCTGGCCGCAAGGGAATTTATTATCGCGCTATTCGAAGGCGCTTTCGCCAGATTCTCCTCATTTCCCCCTCAGGCAAAAAATCAGGTGGCATCGCCGTAAAATGAAAACCTGGCGAAAAAAATCGCACTGAAATAAATGACATTTATATTACAAAAGACATCACGACGCGGCGGCAGCGAGAGGGGCAGCAGAATAGCAAAAGCATGGCGATAACGGTTTATCGAACAGTGAGGGAGAATAAGGCATTCGCCGTTCGTGAAACCGGCGCGGTCATGTGACAACGAGAAAATGGCGTTACGCAGAAATATTCTGTCTGGCGCCGTTCAATATTTCTAAAATAAGGCAGCAATGCACTCTGTCGCGCAGAATAACGCATGGCCACCTTATTGTTTTTCGGCGCCGCTAATTAATCGTCATGGCGATAATCTTCACCCAACCCTCTGCCGGGTAGGGTTTCACACGCCAGGCCATCGCCCGCGGGAACGGCGGACGGATAGTTATCGTCCGGCGTGATAAAGACCGGCGTGGTCGCGATAAACCCATCGTTGAACACCGCCTCGATAAAGGTGGCCTCCCAGCCTTGCGCCGGGGCGGCCAGACGAAACTCGCCGCGATCGGCCTCCGCTGCGGCCAACGGCTCCGGGGTAAAGCGTACGCCGCACGAATAACGAAAATCTCGGGCCGTGCGGTTGTGCGCGCTCCAGCGCCGCACGGTGGCCGGCGGTTCGGAAAAACGCAGCGTGCGCACCGCAGCATCCGCGGCGCTGCCTTGCACCTCGATCGTCGGCAATGCGATATCGCGCTGGCGGCGCTTGATCATCGCCAGTATGGCGCGTTCGGCGGCCGGCCGGCTTGCCGCGCGATCCCCGTCGGCAATCGCGCGCAGCGAAGCCTCTCCCGCTGAGGCGCTGAAATAGAATCGCGTGCTGTCCGGCGGATAACGTTCGTCGCCGCTGGCGATGATGACATATTTCGCCGCCGCTGGCCGCTCTCCCGCCGTCGGCGGCGGATAAGCGGTGGGATCCGCTATTTGCATCAGTTTGTCGAACGCCGGCGTCTCTATGCGCCGATCGATGCCGAGTTGGTAATAAGGATGAAACGCCAACGGCCAACGGCCGCCATACGTACGATAGGTATGCTTCAAGACCTGCCGCGCCGCGACCCCATCCGGGAACATGGCGACGACGGCATCGATGCGCTCATCCGACAATGACGCCAGCCACGCCGCGGTTGCGCCGCTCGCCGCGCCCGCCACGATGAATTTATCTATCCCCCACCGGCTCAATTCGCGCTGCGCCAGCGTCATGGTTTGCGACAAGGCCGCCGTCATGGGGATCGCCAGCGGCATCATCAAGTATTCATCCGCATCGTCCAGGAACAATCGCCAGCCTCGGGCCTGGCTGTCCTCCCCCGCACGACGCCGCCCCTCATTTTGATATTCCAGGTACGGATAAGGCAGCCGGTTGACGACAATCACGACGGTGCGACTTTCCGCCGCCAATGCCGCCGGCATGGCGACGGAAAACGCCGCATTTTGCTTGCCTGGCCCGCTCGCCCCTGCGGCGGCGCAAGCGCAGTCATCGCTCATCAGCACCAACGCTTTACGGGCAAGCGCCCCGTTGGGGATATAAATATCCACATCGTGCCACCATTGCGTCGGCCGGATGGCGTCTTGCGGCGACCAGGATTGCGACATCAACCGATAATGACGTATCGACACGTCATGGCCGTTATCCACGCCCTTTAACGAATATGACAGAGGCAATATCGCCAACTGATTGTTATAGCAAGGAATAACGGTGTACAAGGCGGAATGTTCGTCCGCAAAGCAGCGATCTTCCTCTGCCGCCATGGCCTGCCGGCCGCCGATTAAGGCCAGGTAAATCAGCGCGATGTATCCAATGCGTTTTAGCATTTTTTCCTCCCCCCTTTGTCCGTGGCAAATCCCTTTTACGCCGCCTGGCGGCAGGAAACCTTCCGCGCGCCTAGAGCACCTGATGAAAGCGTATCGGATAGCCAAAGCTGTCCTTTTCGAACGCCACGTCCCTGTCGTTCTCGCCCAGCAATAGGCTGTAAACGCCGTTTTCCTCATAACGGCTCATGGCGATATACAGCACGACCTCCCGATGGTCAGCGATCGTAAACTGTTTGCGCCTGGCGTTGATTTCCAAGGTAAACGCCACCACAGGATTGTTGTTCAGAAATACCGAGGTCTGCTGCATGGAGACGATCCTGCCCTGCGCTTTCTCGGTCACCTGAAAGGGCGTGGCGTCATTGGGGGCGCGTATATCCACCTTCTTTTGGATATAGATAAAGTTAAACACCGCCAACGCCACCGCCACGAACAGGTTGATGGCCATGATCAAGATGATTTTATTCGCCATGAACTCTCCCTTTGCCGTTCTTCCGGCTCCCGACATGTGCGAGGTAAAAGTGCCCTTGCGGGCACTTTTCATTAAGGGCCGGGCTTATGACGATTTACGGCCAAACAGCTGCGAGAAGGCGCTAATCCCGGCATCGATGACGGCGCCAATGCCCTCACCGAGTTTGGCGCCGGCGCCCGCCGCATCCGCGTGGATCCCGAATAGACCGGTACCGGCATCTACGATGGCGCCAATGCCATTGCCCAGGATTTTGCCGGCATCGGAAGCGATGCCGGCGCCGGAAACCGCCATGACTTCTGCTTCAGTCAGTTCTTTCATACTGTCTCCTTTGTATTTATCGACATGTTTATGTTTAGTAATGAAAAAATGAAACCCTCACTGTTTGTTCACCTCCTTGTTATCTGCCCACGAAAGACCCTGTTGCCAATGCGTTCACCCGCGCGGCGGTGACAATGTCAGAACAGGCCGAACTCACGGCAGAGATAATCGGCAACGCCATTGCGGCTGTTGGGCAACGCAATCGGGTTAAACGGCAGCGCGCGCTTCAATTCGCCCATCGCATTGCCCATCACCACCCCCGTTCCGGCCCAGCGCAGCATGTCCAAATCGTTCATCGCATCGCCGAAAGAGAGGCAATCGCGCATCGCTATCTGTTTGGCGCTCAGATAGTCGGCCACGCTTCTGGCCTTGGAAATATGCTTATCCATGATGTCTATCGTTTCCGCAGAGGACTTACAGATGGACAGCGTTTTTCCGAAAGCCTGACTGACCTCGTCGTAAAACCGCTCGATCAGCGCCGCTTCCCCCTGCAGCAGCACTTTCAGGATCGGTTGCCGTTTCATCGCCTCCGGCTCGACATAGCGGCAAGCGACGCCCGAGGCTTTGATATAGTCGGCAAAATGCGGATTCTCTTCGGCCATCATCCATCCTTCCTGGGTGAACAACGTCACGTGGAGCGGACAGGCGAAGAGGTAATCCATCAACATCATTTGGCTGTCGCGAGGCAGGAAATAGCTTTTATCCGCCACCGGCCGCCCCTCGATATTGACCATCGCGCCATTGCAGGAGACGATCGCCGGCGAGAACCCCAAGCCATCCACAATCCCGCGCGCATCCGCATCGCAACGGCCTGTCGCGATGACGATTTCCAGCCCGCGGGCATGCAAGATATTGAGCGTTTCCACCGTCAGATCAGACAGATTCCCGGCAGGATCCAGCAAGGTTCCGTCAAGATCGCTCACGATCGCCCGGTATTTTATTTTGCCGTCGATAGCAAGCCACATATCACGCCTCCTCCGCCTGGATAATCCCGTCTTCGGCGCGGATTTCGCTGTCGGGCGGAAGGTGGGCGATCGCGAGCGCAATGGCCTGAAAACGGCGCCCTATCGCAACGATGGTCTCCTGAGCTATCTCGTGAGAATCATAAAACAGTGAAATGGC
Source organism: Serratia sp. CY76391 (assembly GCF_052166695.1). Lineage (NCBI taxonomy): Bacteria > Pseudomonadati > Pseudomonadota > Gammaproteobacteria > Enterobacterales > Yersiniaceae > Serratia > Serratia sp. CY76391. Next base: position 91,965 of record NZ_JBJNOJ010000004.1, on the reverse strand, counting down.
GAGCCGTTCCGCTTCGGGGAACAAGCACAGCACCGTCTGGTGGTTGCTGCCGCTGACGATATCCGTCACCTGGAACGTAAACGGCAAGCGCGGATCCTTCTGCGGTTGCGGCATGTTTTCAAACACAAACAGGCTGCCGAACGGCGAAGTGGGTACCCATTGTTCGTCGTAGCGGTTCAGTTCGGAAAAGGCGTACTTCTGCCTCAGCGTCTGGGAATCCGCGATATCGGCCAGCAACGCATAAATGGGCCGGCGACGAATCGCCTGCAGGCGCAGCACCGGGCTGGCGACACACAGGCCAAACAGCGTCTGCACCTGCTCAATGTCCGCCGGGCGCTCGCTCATGGTCGTGCCGATCGCGATATCGTCACAGGCCAGCGCTTCGGCCAGCGCCAGCATCCAGGCCAGCTGCGTCAGTTGATTGACCGTGATCCCCTGGCGCCGGCAAAACGCGGTGAGGCTTGCCACCTGTTCCGCGCTGAATTCCGCGCCATATTGCCGCATGCGTCGCCCCTGCGGCGCGGCATCCGGCGAAGCGCTCAACGGCAAACGTTGGTTGACCGGCGCCCCGCGCAAATAGTTCGCCCAGAACGCCTGCGCCTCGGGATCGTCGCCGTGCGCGCGCACATAAGCGGCGAAAGGCTCAAATCGGTTAATTTCCAGCGCCGGCGCGCCCCCTTCCAGCAAGGTGAGGTAGTCGTTGAACCAGTGTTCGAACAGAACGCCGAGGGACCAACCGTCGAACAAGATATGGTTAAAGGTCTGCACCAGATAGTGCTCATCGGCGTTCAACTTGATCAGGCACCAGCGGATCAACGGCGGCGCATCCAGCTCAAACGAGGTTTCTCGTTCCCGGGCCAACAGCGCTTCCATCCTTTCTTCCAGCAAGGACGGCGGCGCGTCGGTCCAATCCTCGATCGCGATCGGCGCCTGCAGCGTCTCGCAGATGAAGACGTTGGGCCGCCCACGGCGGGTTTGATCGCCAAACCCGGCGCGCAGCATTTCAAATCGCTGCAGCGCCAGCGACCAGGCCTGGTTCAACACCTCCGGCTGCAGCGGGCCGGCCACCTCATAAACGGCCTGATCGATCTGATACTCGCGGTTAAGCCGGTTGAAATACATCAATTCCCGCTGCGTGACCGTAGCCTCGAAAACGGCGGCGATGCGATGACGTTGCTGCCAGCGATCCAACTCGGCGAGGCTGACGTTGGCATGGGGGAAGTCCCCCGGGCTGGCGAGGCGAACGCCCTGGCTCGCCTCGTGGCAACAGTGTGCGACCAGCGCCGACAGGCTCTCCCGATAGTGCGAACCGATCCGGGCCAGCGTCGCCTGCGGCAATAAGCCCGACATCACGATGCTCAGCCGGTCGCCGTGCACGTAGAGCACCAGATCCAGCACATTGTCGCTCGCCGGCAGCGCGCCGTTTTCCAGATCCGCCGTTTGGTCGATCAAGGCCCACAAGGCGTCGTCAGTCTGTTCGTTAAAGACCCCGAGATAGTTGAATGAAATGGCCGGCAAGCGGTGGCGCCGCAGACAGGCTATCGCTTCGTCGTCCGACGCTGAACCGTATTTCAGCGCCGAATAGCCGATGCCGTGATCCGGCATCTTTCTTAATGCGTCCTTGATAGCGCGCAGCGTGTGTTTTGGGCTCTGATGCGCGGTGATGCGCAAAGGCAGTAAGGCGGTGAACCAGCCGACGGTGTCGTCGAGCTGGATCTTATCGTCATTGATATCGCGGCCATGGTGTTCGAGCGTGAGGTAACTGTCCGCACGGCCATGCCAGGCCTGCAGCACCGGCGCCAGCGCCGCCAGCAACACATCGCGGATCGAGGTGCGGTAGGCCTGATGACAGGTGTCCATCAACAGCGTCGTCATCGCCGCGTCGCACTCGAAGCGGCAAAACGCCGGACTCTGCGCCCCCTCGCTGAGCGTGGCGTAATCGGGTTGCCCGGCGATCATCGCCAACCAGTAAGCGCATTGGTCATGCCGGCTCGCCGCGTAGTGCCTTAACGTCTCGCCCCACTGCCGGTAGCTGGTGCCTTTCGCCGACAGCGATTCCCCCTGATGCAACCGTCGCATGTCTCTGACGATGATGCGCCAGGACACCACGTCGATGATCAGATGATGGAATGCGCAGAACATCAGCGCGTAACCGGGCGCGCTGCTGTCGAAAATGTAGACGAAGCGGCACAGCGGCCCTTCTACCGGATCAAACCCCGATTGCCATTGATGCAGAAGTTCGGCGCGGCTTTGGCGACAAAGCGCCAGGTCATAGTATCCCCATGAAGGGCCGCCGTCGGCCACCGACAGATAGCGCTGCGCGACCAGCGCGCCGGCATCGTCGGCGCTAAACCGCGCGCGCAGCATGTCATGGCGCGACGCCAGCCCGTTCACCAGATCGGCCACGCGCTCGGCGGACATCGGCGGCACCCGCACCAAAAAAGTCTGGTTGAAGAAGGCGCGATGTTGCGGCGGCTGCTCGTTATACCAGCGCTGAATCGGCAGCAATTCGAATTCGCCCTGCAGCTCGCCCTGTTCATTGAGCGGCGCAATCGCCTCCCGTTGCTGCAAAATGCGCTTGGCCAGCGCCCGCGCATTCCGGGTTTCGAACACCGCACGCGAGTTGCTGTGATAGCCCGACTTGCTCAATTCGCTGGTGAACACGATGCTTTGGATCGAATCGCCGCCCAGACGAAAGAAGTCGTCATCCACCCCAACCCGTTCAACGCCGAGGATCTCCGCCCACAGGGCGCAAATCAACGCCTCCAGCGCGTTCTGCGGCGCGGCATATCGCTCGCTTTGCGCGAATTGCGGCGCGGGCAGCGCCGTGCGATCCAGCTTGCCGTTCACCGTTAGCGGTATCTCGTCGAGCGCGACATAGCTGGACGGCACCATGTAATCCGGCAGGATCCGCTCCAGCCGGGCGCGCAAATCGGCAGGATCCAGCGGCTCGCCCCGCGCCATCAGTACATAAGCGGCAAGGCGCTTGCTATCGCGATGGACGACATCCACCACGACGCATTTCTCGACGCCCTCCAGCGCATTGATCGTATTTTCTATTTCGCTGAGTTCAATTCTGAAACCGCGGATTTTTACCTGGCAATCGTTTCTGCCGAGATACTCCAGATTGCCGTCGCGCAACTCTCGCACCCGATCGCCGCTTTTATACAAGCGTCGCCCGTTCAGCGTAATGAAACGCTCTTGCGTCTGCTGCGGCTGGTTGAGATAGCCGCGCGCCAGCGCGTCTCCGCCGATATACAGCTCGCCGGCCAGCCCTGGCGGCAACGGCTGCAGCCAGCGATCCAGCACATGAAGTTCGCGCCCCGGTATGGCTCGCCCAATCGGGATGCTGCTGCGGGTTTCGTCCGCCGCGATGGCGTACATCGTGGTGAACGTGGTGCATTCCGTCGGGCCATAGCCATTGATGACCTGCTGCGGGCGGTTGGCTTGCCGCACCAGGCGCTGCATCAGCGTGGCGGTCAGCGCCTCCCCGCCCACCAGCAGGCAGCGCAGCCCGGCGAACAGGTCGGGGTGACTGAGGTAAAGATGATCGAACAGGCTGCGCGTCGCCCACAGAATCGATACCTGCTGCCGACGCAGCAAGGCTTCCAGCTGCGGCACATCGCCGGCGATATCCTCCGTGTCGCGCACGACGACCAATTTGGCGCCGTTGAGCAATGCGCCCCACACCTCGAACGTCGCCGCATCGAACGCCGGGCTCGAGAGGAAGAGCAACACGTCATCGGGCGTGACAGCGATGCCGGACGCGGTCGCCAACCCGCACATCGCGTGTTGCTCGAGCATCACGCCTTTCGGGATCCCCGTCGATCCCGAGGTATAGATCACCGCGCCGAGCCGGTCGGCGCCGGTGACGGCCGGCAGATTCTGCCGCTCGTGCGGCAGGCGGTTCAGATCGCCCAGCGCGAGGACGGACACGGCGTGCGGCATCATCGCCGCCAGCGCCTCGGCGGCCGACTGCAGGCTTTCCCCGGCGATGAGCACCGGCGCGCGCGTTTCTTCGAGAATATGCCGAATGCGCGCCTGAGGATAATTGCAGGAGAGCGGCACATAGGCCGCACCGGTTTTCAGCACCGCCAGCAGCGCCACCACCATTTCCAGGCTTTTCTCGCTGTACAGCGCAATCAGCGTGTCCGCCTGGGGGGCGCCCCCGGTCAGCGCTTGGTAGCGGAGCGTAATTTCGCGCGCCAGGCTATTCGCCATGCCGTTCAGCTCACGGTAGCTGACATACAGCCCCTCAAACTCCAGCGCAATCTTATCCGGATAACGCAGCGCGATCGCCTCAAACCGGGCGCTGAGGGTTTCTCTCGGCAACGCGGGGGCCGCGTCGTCATCTGGCGGCATGTCGGCGGCGGGATAAAAGGCGAGGTGGCGTAAAGGCGCGTCAGGCGCGCGCATCGCCGCTTGCATCAAGCGCATGAAATGTTCCGCGCAGTCGCGCATATCTTCTTCGTCAAACATGTCCTGACGAAAACGCAGCCGGAACTGCAAGGCATCGCTGTCGGCCCGATCCTCATATTCCAGGGAAAGCGACGCGCTGGCCATATCGTGGTTGGCTTCAAACAGCGGCGAAGTGGCGCAATCGGCCAGCGCCAATGCCGCATCGCGCAGGTTGGTTTGGGCAAAGGAAATCGGCATCGCGCGGATCCCCAACGCCTGCACCACCTGTTGAGTGGGCAGTTGGTTAAACCGTTGGCGCGAGTGCGGCGCCGCGGCGGTAATAAACGCCAGCGCGCGTTGATAAACGGCGGCGAAGCCTTCGCCGTCGCGCAGCGAGAGGGGCATCACGCTGGTGTTGACATGCCCGCCAAGCGCAAATCTTTGCCCCTTTTTTATCGACACCGGATAGCTGATATAGACCGTTTCCTGATTGCCGCTGCGCGCCATCAAGATGCCCCACAGCACCAGCAACGCCAGAAAGTCATTCATTCGCCGTATTCCCGCGCCCTGCTTCAGCGCTTTCCATTGCGCTTTGGGCACCTGGAAACGCAGCTCGGCCGCCTCATCGTTTCGCACGGCGCCGCTTTTCTCAAAGGGCACGTCTATCGCGCCCAAATTTGCCGCTTCGGCCCGCCAGTGCGCCAGCGCTCCGTCGGCGGCCAGTTGTTCCACCTCGCGCTGCAGCTGCCGGTTGATGGCGGCAATCTCGGCCGCCTCGAGGCGTGTCGATAACCGCTGTTGACCATAGTACTGGCTCACCAATGAGAAAAACTCGTCGGAAGACGCGCCGTCGATCACCAGATGATGGCCCACCAGCGCCAGGGTATAGCGCCCCGCCCCCTCGGCGAAAAGCGCCCAACGATAAAGCGGCCCGCGGTAAATGTCGAAGGGCTGGCGAATCACTTGGGTCAGCAGCGTGCGGTCCGTGTAATGCTGCAAAGGATGGATTGCGTCATTGCGACGCCAATACAGCTCGCCATTCTGTTCATGAATATGGCTGTTCAGCAGGACATGATCTTGCACCAGCGCATTCAGCGCAGCTTGTAATCTGATGGGATCCAGCGCGCCCTCAATACGCTGCAGCACCAATACGTTGTAATTACAGCCTTCTGGATGGCGGTCATATTCATCGATAAATACTTTTGAATAGGGTGATACAGGAATCTCTTCCATGACAAACACTCCATTTAGAATACACGTGCCCTGCTTAACGGCGATCCATGCGGCATACCCAAACCTCTTTCGGCATCAGCTCGCTTATCTTTTCTGAGTAATAACCGATCAGCATGTTGATGCGCTTTTCTGCAATGACCTCCGCCGCCTGAGCGCAAATCGACTTGTAAAAACCAATAGGGATCATCACTTTGCAACGGCTATGCAGGTGCCGACAAACGCCGATGGCCCAGGAAAAACACTCCCTGGAAGGATTGGAAATATCCAAAAGTTCGGCACACTCACTGGAACAGCCAATCACAGCGTAGAGATTGCCTTTATTGATATAATGAATTTTATGATACAGAGGATGTTTTTCAATATATTCAAATGCGCGATGATCTTTTTCTCGCCCCAGATTATTGATAAAACTGGCCTGCCGCGCTTGGCCGCCCTCGGTAAAACGAAAGGCCATAAACTTATCAGGCTTTAAGGTTAATTCGACGAAGGGATAGATTTGCGTATTGGTGGTTAAATACTTTCTGAAAATCTTTTCATAAACCCTGATCTTCCTGTCATCGGAAAAGCAGATATCCGCCGCCACATCCGAACGCTTAGCCTGCAGGAAAAAGTCTTTCAAGACGGTAGAAGATTTGACCTTACGGTGGATCCCAAGATCGCCAAGCATATTGACATTAAAAGACAATTCATTGATTTTAAAAGGATAAAAACTGGATACAAACATCCCGAGATAACGTTCTTGATCCTTGTAAAATATGCCCGTTTTTTCCATCGGCGCCCCACAATGCGGATCGAGCAAATGCTTCCAGTGCAGGAAACGCTCCCCGCCCAAATCTCTGCCATAAAGCTCCTGCAATAATTTGAAATGATTATGAGAAACCGCTTCCCTCACAAAGACAGCCATGTTTTATCTCCCTATAAAACCGATTCCATGCTAGGCGGAAATCAATAAAAGATAACCGCTCAGCGCCGCTGATAATACGGCGCCGGACCGTTCGCTTCCTTTCCCTGATTAACAAGAGTCGCTGTGCATTTTTAACCAGCGCAAGAATTCAATATTATTATCGATGTTCAGTTTTCTCATGGCCGAACGTTTATGAATACTCACCGTTTTCGGGCTGATGCCGAGCAACATCGCCGTTTGGTTTTGTGAATAGCCCAAATGGATCAAACGGCACACTTTCCCCTCGCTAAAGGTCAACTGGGTACGACAACGCGGGCAATAGCTTGAAACAAAACTATTTTTCTTGCGATAGCAGAACATGACCTTGTCCACGATCGCCGCCACGCTGTCTTTGCGCGTAATACTTCCGGCTTCCAAATTGCAATGAATTTTAGGGAATGTCTTTTTATGCTCCAATATTGAAAAATAGAGCGGAATAGAAGAAAAGTTGCCCTGCAAAAGCTGGGTATGGCAAAAATTTATGGACACCCGCTTGTCCGGCGCCCTGAATATGATGTTGGCACGTTCTTCTCCCGTGATCTTGGCCTTAATGCCATTCGTGAGAAAACCTTCTTGCAAGGCAAGACTCAACCCCAGCTTGAAGAATTGATTTTTATCCACAATAGCGATATTGACGCGCTCCATTAACAAACCTCCCTTTTGACTACGCTTGCTCACTCTCCTTACTGCAATATCATTGCTGTGATTATTTTTTGTTTTAACGTGCTTTTTAATAAAAAAGCGTTATAGGCGAAGCAAAAAAGACCATGCCTCGCAAAAGTGCATTTTATATAGGGTTATATAAATCATCTGCCCTGGAGAGCATACAAAAGCAAGACGCGGTAAGCTGCCGCGCTTCGCAAGGGAAATTGTTATCGTAAGATATATTTATAAGGCATCATTGCCATCAGCATCACGGTGCTAAGATTTTGCTCTGATACGTTAATTTTACTCCAAGAGCGCAATATATCCAGATAAATATCGAAAAAACACATAATATAGAACATAACATTGCGCGGCATTGATTGTTAAGAGAATCCGTTTATGCATTAGGAATTTACTTATGATAAAGGCAGGATAATGCTTTTTTCGTCCGAGGCGGCAGGGTCATCGCAGACCCTATTAAACAGAGTATAACCATATTCATTTTATTGTAAAAAAATTGCATAAAAAAAAGCTACACTTTATGGCAGTAAGTGATTCCCGCCCTTTCATGTAGACGGCAACAAAAAAGAAGAAGGCGAACCCATCGGCCGCCCGCGCAAGAAATGCCTGGTAGGAGTAAAGATTTTTCAGGAGTGATGCGCAGCGCAGAAAGATAATGCGGCATCGTTGACGAGCGGGATGAATTATATTTTTTTGATCCTCATCAGCTTTTTGGCCTCCAGACAGGAAACCAACCCGAGGTGATCTTTTTTTAGCTGCTTGTCGCTCCCAAGAGGAAGAATGACTTTGAACGTTTGCAACTTACCGTGATTATTATAGATATCAAAGACTATCACCGGCGGGCCATAACCCAGGATCATGCAGTCTAAAAACCGCAAAACGGCGCACCCCAAGCGGCTCCTGGCCTCGCGGATAATTTTATCCGCAAGCTCATCATACCGGAAAGGTCTTTCCGGCGTCGTCAATACCTTCATAAGGTCTCCCTTCTGGTATATATCATTCCGATTTAAAATAATAACCTCATAAAACCGCCACCGTTCAAGGCGAGTGAGATATAACAATCCAGGCTTCGGCAATATATAATCTAACGATGCAAAATCAATCTAACAAAAAACACAATAGTATAAAAAAACAGCGCGAGTTTTATTGAAAAAATGACCTGATTTGCAATAATTAAATGGCCTGAAGTAAAGGGCTAACTGAAAAAGGAGTTTCAATCATGAAAGAACTATCCGCAGTAGAAATTGAACAAGTTAACGGTGCTGGTTTTTTTGGTGACGTAGGCACACTGATTGGCAGTGCGGTAGGTACAGGTATTGATACCATTTCCGCGATTGCCGGTGTTAACCCGGATGCCAAAACCGTTGTCGGCACCATCGGTAAAGGTATTGGTCTGGCTGTCGATGCGCTGATTTCCAGCGGATTGCAGATCATCTCTAAACTGTAATAACAATTCATAATCATCCCTTCCTATTTTTTTAATTCGTTTCATTTTAAGCACCTTCGCGGGTGCTTTTTTTTACATCAAAGAATCAAAAAATAGATAAGGTCAGAAAAACCATTATCCAAAAAAACAAGCTGGGTATCACTATGATGAAAAAACCCATGCGTTTATTGGCGTTTTTAAGCATCCAGTCATAGATCATCGCACCACTCCTTGTGAATACCGGGAGGCATTTCCACCTCCCGGTATTTTATCCATCGAGTTGTTGATTACAGTTTCGGCACTTTGGAAAAGAAGTCCGCCATTTCGTGCGGGAACCCTTTCGCAATCGCCGGGCGAAGATCGTCCATGGAAACATTAAAATCTTTCGGCTGCTCGCCCGTTTGCATTTTTTGGTGTGCGTTCACATTTGATTGCAGACCATTAAAAATGCCCTTCATATTGCCGAACATATCATCGCAAGATTTTGTCACGTTACTCATGACCGACTTGGCCGCATCCGGCCCCGACATTTGAATATTGCTGACGCCTTGCATAAACGGTTGACTCAGCGACGATTGGGAGTTAGTGCCCAAATTGCCGCCGGCCTTCATGGTTTCTAAAATTTTGGCTGGATCTAACATGTTTATCACCTCTTTACGGTTGTGTTTACATCGCTTTCGGGCACGAGAATCCTCGCAACGCCCGTGACCAAAGTGGGAAATCTTTCATCGTCGAGCGCAATTCCAGTTTGAGCACGCCCACCACCGACGACATCGACATCGTCAGCTCTCGCCTGTCGCTGGCGAGCGGCACGGGATTGCTGGCGTCGAACATCCGGAACAAGGCCCAGGGTCCGTCAAAACTGGCGACCTGGATCTGGCCGGTGCCAGTGCGGAAGGTGAGTCGAACATAGCTGCCGCCTTTCGGGCCCGGCCAATCGATACGGGTAGGCTGGCTGAAACCATGGCTGTAGTTAATCACCTGCCCGTCGATATCCAGGGTCGCTTCCGTAATGGTCGGCGTCAGGGACAACGGCCTGATGAACATGGAGAAGGACAGCTTGTCGCCGGCGGTGAAGAAGGTATCGCGGATCAGGCGGGCATTCTCAAACGCGCCCAGCGTGCTGGCATTGACGATCCCCTCTGAACCCGGTTTGGCATTCCATTTCTGCGCGTTGACGTCCACATAAGGGGCCAGGTTCTCATCGAAGAACTGCTGCATCGCGCCGCTTTGGCCAAACATGCGCGAGAAGTCCTCGATGCCGACCTCCGCTCTGGCGTTGCGCGAGAACGGGTAACGCCCGCTGATGCTGCTCTTGCACAAGCCGGAGGCCAGCGACGAAGCGCCTTTGCTCAGGTTCTTCTGGCTTTGCTGAATCGTCTGGCTGTCCCCGACCTGCAACAGATCCATCATCACGCTGCGCACCGGTTCCGGCTGGCGCGCCGCATCCAGCTGCAGGCGCTTCAGCGTGCCTCCGGCGGGCACCACCTGGCCGCCGCGCAGCGAGGTGGACAAGGTGGTCAACTGGCTGTACAGCGCTTCGAAACTGCGGCTCAGCGGATCGTTGCTGGCGTTGGTGGTCTGCAACAGCTGATAGCCCAGACGGCGCAGCAGCTCGAAGCGATCTTCCACCGCGCGCTCCGGCGTGAGACGAAAACGCGCGCGCTCGCCGGAAATCTCGCCCAGGATGTCGCGCCGCTGCTGCTCGATGCGGTTGCGCTGGCGATCGAACCAGCTTGCCGCATCGCCCTGGTTGGTGCCGGTCATGCTGGTTTCGCGTGCGGCGAAGCGCACCAGATTGGCCAGCGGAGAAGAAGGGTCGGACAGTTGACGCGCCAGGATCGCCGCATCCTCAAGCCCGTTGACCGGCCGGGCGCGCACGTCGCGCATGAACGCATCCCATTTGTCGGCATACTCGATGAGGTAAAGCTTCCTCGCCTCGTCGGCCAGCTTCTGCGCCGAGGCCAGCGAGTTCACCGCGTTTTTCCCTTCCCCACTGTCGCGCAGTACCCAGGACTCTTCTTCGATCATGTCCTTGGCGGCGTCATCGAGCTGCGCCAGGAAAACGTCGCGATAGCTGGCGCGGGTATAGAACCCCGGCACGGCGGTATCGGTGACCGTCGCCTGGCTCTTGCGGCGCAGCATCAAGGAGACGTTCGGCCCGGCGGCGTCGGCCAACGAAATATCGTTGATCGCCGCCGGCAGCGGTTTCTCTTCGATGCGGCGCACCACCCGCACCTGCATCGGAATGTTCATCGCTTTCACCCGCGCCAGGCGCAGCAGATCGCCGTTCATCTTCATGACCGGCGCGTCCGGCAAAGAGAACATCTCCCGCAGATGGTAAGCGAAGATGCCTTTGTTCATATCGGTGTACCCCTGCGGCATAAAGGTTTCCCAGCGCGCCATGAACCAGTCGACCAAGGCTTCGGCGGAGCGATGCGAGGGTTCGCCCATCATCAGGTACACTTTCAGGGTGCCGTAGACGTCCTTGTTGGACGCCGAGACGTCATTCTTGAGTTCGTCAGCGATATAGTTTTCCACCGCCGGCCAGAAGATCTGCAGCAAATGGCGTTGGTAGGTTTTTTGCGCCGCGCTGTTGATCAGCTTGTGCTCGAAATAGGGATTCGGCACCGGCGACACTTCGCCGCCCAATTGCGCGTTCATGTACCCCAGCTGCTCATAGGCGGAAATGACATCGTCGCTGACGCGGTTAGTCACCGGAATTTCGCGCACGATGCGCTTTGTCTCATCGAAGCGCGCCGCAATGTAGGAGATGTAATCGCTCTCCCACAGGTAACGCATCGCCAGCAGGTTAAACGAGACCGCCAACAGAATGAGCACCAGCACATAGCGGCCCAGGGAGCTCATGCGGCTGCCGAGCGGCCTGGCGTGCGAAGACTGCTGCATCACCCCGCGTTCTTGCCGGGCGTAATCCAGCTCCGGGTGATAAATGCGCCCGGTCGGGCGAGCTTCATAGATATCTGCCGCTTCCGCGTTGTAGATCGCCCCCTGCGGCGGCAAGGCGATGGTGCTGCCCAGCCACACCTGCTGCAGATGGCAGGCGTAGCCCACCGGCGTTTGCGGAAAGATCTGCTCTAACAGGGAATACAGCGGGTTGCCCAGCGACCCCAGCGACTCGGTGAAGAACAGCAGCTGCTGGCGGTTTTGGCCGTCCGGCGCATCGTGCAACAGTTCGAGCACGTGATGGCTGACGCGCGCCACCATCTCCCGGTAGAGGGTTTCATACTGCTCGAAGGGGGTTTCTCCCTGTTCGGCGCGGTTCAGGCTGAAGCCCATGCCTTTTTGCAACAGATCGTCGCCCAGCATGGACAGGAAGGTCTCGCCGCCGACCAGTTGATCGAGGTGGCTGATGGTGAGATAGACCGGCAGCTCGCTGCGGAACCACGAGGCCATCTCCAGCAGGCGCACGCGCAGCGCGTCGGCGACCGACTTTCTCTCCGTCAGCGAGGCGTGCAGCAACCAACGCGCATCCAGACACAGCATGATGCCGTCGATGCCCGGATGGCGGCGATGGCGGCGGATCAGTTTGAACAGGGTGTCGCGCGCCCTGGCGCCCTCTTCTCCCAGGCCGTTCAACTGCAGCCATTCGCCGGAGGTGTCGACATACACCGAATTCTCCGCCAGCCACCAGTTGCAATCCTGGGTCGGCCCGACGTCCACCGTCTGCTGCAGGCCATAGTGCTCGGCCAGCAAGAAGCGTTCGCCGCTTTCGCCGATCAGCGAGGTTTTGCCGCTGCCCGGCGGCCCGATGACCAGAAACCACGGCTTTTCGCTGACGTAACGGCGCGTCAGGCGGTATTTGAAGCGCTGCCAGGGAGTGCGCTGCTTCGCCGTGCCGACGTACTGCAAGGTGCGCAAGGCGTCGTAAAAGCGCGAGGTCACGCGATCTCGCTGGGCGGTCTTGCGTTTGGCCGGAGCCGGCGCTCGCGCGTGGCGGAACACCCAGGATAAGAACGTCGCCACGAAAGGCCACAGCGCCCAGCACAGGATCAGCGCGATGATGATGCCCCTGACCCAGACCGACAACAGCGGCCGATAGGTGCCGATGGCGATCAACGGCCCAATCCACCACACCACCGCACACAGCAGCAAGGCAATCACCAATATGAATGATCTACGTATCATATAATTTCCTTATTATCTCTACGCCGGCGGATGTCTTAGTTATCCTCGGGGACCTCGGCGGCTACCCCTGCCTGATTTAACGTTGCAGACGGTGAAGCCATCTCCCTCTCGCCGATTTTCCAAAGGATGTCCACGCGGCGGTTGCGGCGGCGCCCTTCTTCCGTCGCGTTGTCGTCCAGCGGCTCCTGATCGCCCTTGCCGACCGAGGTCACGGTGCGGTTGTATTTACTGTTGGCCAAGGATTCGCGCAGCTTGTCGGCCACCGTCTGCGCGCGCGCCTCGGACAGTTTCAGGTTGGAGTTGTTGGAGGTGTTGCGATACGGTTTGTTGTCGGTATGCCCGATGACCTCCAGATCGCCCGGCCACGGCGCCAGCGCTTCCCCCAAACGCTCGATGTTGCGTTTCTTTTTAAACTCTTCCGACAGCTTCGACTGCCCGGTGGCGAACGCGCCGTCAGAGGTGAAGATCAACAGCCAGCCGCGCGGATCGGCGCGCACCTCCAGCCACCCTTCGCTGAGGATTTGCGGCAGCGGCTGCGGCAGCGTCTCCATGATGTTGATTTTGCGCGGCTGCGGCGGCGTCCAGGCCAAAATGGCGTTGCGCAGCGCGCGGGACTGATCGTGCAGATACCAGGCGGCCGAGGCATACGCCAGCAGCGCGATGGCCAGGCCGTAGCACAGCAGCTTCAGCGGCGTGATGCGGGTCGCCTTGCGCACCACTTTGCTCGGCTCGGCATCGGCCAGCGTCTGCGTCGGGTTCTGGCTGTACAGATAGCCGTCAAGACGGTTGCGCACGTCGGCCAACAGCACCGCGCCGCGTTCCATCACGTGATATTGCCCTTCGAAGCCCAGCGACAGGATCAGATCGTAAAACGCCAGGATCTCCTTGTTGCGCGGCGAGGCGGCCAGATAGACCTGCAGGTGCTCGAAGCACTTTTCCCCGCCCCAGGCGTCACGATAAAACTCCACCAGCAGGCTGAGATTCAGTTCGCCGGATTCGAGCGTGCTCATGCAGCACTCATCCACGTAGGAGCACAGCAGATAGGCCAGCTTGTCCACATCGCTCGGCGCGATGTGATCCGCCAGCAGCGTCTGCTGAAACTGTTGGATCTCGCGCACGATCTGCGCGCGCACCGCGCCCGGGTTCAGCTGTTTCTGATCGCGCACCCGCTCCACCTGCAGCAGAACCGGGATGGCGGCGGCGATCAACGGGTTGTCCCAATGACCCATCATCACGCCGGGCTTGCTCAGCGCGGCGCGGCCAAACAGCCCGCTCGAGGTCGGCGCCGCCTCGGCCGGCGCGGGCTCGCTGCTTTCCGGCGCAACGCTTTCCGCTTCATAAGGCTTGGGTTCGGGGGACGTCACCACCCCGGCGCTTCCCGGCCGCAGCTTGGCGGCCAGCGCCCGCGCGCCGAAGGACAGCGCGGCGATCTCCGCCGTCGTTTTGCCCACCGAGCCGGACGCGGGAAGGCGCGGCGTCGCGTTGTTGCGCGTTACCGCCATCGCCTCACGTATTTTTCTCTCGAATTCGTTCATCCCACCCTCCCTTGCCTTAATCCCCAGACGTCAAAACGCAGGTCGGGGAAATCACCCACGATGCTGAGCGCCATCGCCGAGCCGGCCATCATTTCCTTATAAATCGGGTCGGCATGATCAACCTCGAAATAGATGCTGTTCGGGTAATACGGTATGTGCCGCGGCGGCGAAGCCATCGGCAACAAGCGAGCGCCCGGTAATTGCAGATCGATCAGCTGAATGATTTTCTCGACCGGCCCCAGTTTGACCTGCGCGGGGAAATACGAGCGCAGATGCTCGATGGACAAACCGCAGCTGACGGCGAACACCAGTTTTTCCAGGCGCAGCTGCGAGTCGTTCGGGCACAGATAAATGCTGTCGCCGCGATCGACAAACGGCAACGCCACCGCCGGCGCTTCGATCACCAGCGACAGCGCGCGGCGAATCGAGGCGAACAGCTGGAAGTAGCAGTTGTGCGGCTCATCGTGCAGATACACCAAGTCGGCCCGATCCCAGAGGCGTTCGCCGCCGGGAATGATGCTGAGCCGCCCCAGCAGGCTCAGCAACGTGTCGAACAGGGTTTCAGGATGCACCTGCGGGCTGGCCAGCAGTTGGCTGATGCGCAAATTGAACTCGCTCAAGGTTTGCAGCAACAGCAGTTCCAGCAGCTCGGAAAGCCCGCCGATCGTCATATGCACGTCCGGGCGGAAAACCGACTCCAGACGCTGGCTGATCAGCCCAAGCAATTCGGTGGTGAAAGCGGGCAGCCAGCCGATGGCGCGGAAATCCAGCATCGGCGGCAAGGCGCGCTCATCCAGCAGCACCCGACGATCGCTGGTGATCTCGCGCACGAAACCGACCGGCAGCACGCTTTCCGCGCTGCTGACCGCGTCCTCCAGGCTCAGCCGCGTCACCAGGCTGCCCAGTTGCATCGTGCACACGCGCGGGGTCCCTTCCAGGCTGACGCCGTGGTTGCGATCCGGCACCTCGGCGTCCATGGTGCGAAAACGGCTGCTTTTTCGCGCATCCTGGATAAGATCGATCTGGGCATTGCCGGCGATGTCCATCAGCACGGACAGGCACACCACTTTCCCCTGGCAGCCTTCTCCCAGCACCAGCGGCGGCGGCAGCGGAATATCCTCGGGCATGCTGAACGCCGTGCCGTCGGGGAAAACGCCCTTGGCTTTCTTCAGCGCAAACTTGCCCTGTTCCAATAGCCCGTTGTCGATCTCCAGCGTCAGGAACCCCCAGGTGAAGGTTTCGACGCTGCGCAAGCGCGCTTCAATCAAGTGCTCGAAAAAACGTTCCTGCTGCTGGAAATGCTGCGGTTCCATCAACATGCCTTCTACCCAGGCGACGCGTTGTTTAGGTAACATGTCATTCATCCATTTTGTCGTTAGTCACTATGCTGAGTGACGTCATCCCCACCATCACCTTCATTTGCGAATCAGCCTGCGCGGGGGACTTTTGCTCGGCGAGCGGCAACACGCCGCTGATTTGCTGAAACTCCGCTCCGACGACGACCCATCGCTCTTGCCCCGCCGGCACCTCAAAGCGATATCGCAACGTCTCCCTCGGTTGCAAAATGCTCTGGTGCCGGCTCAGCGCCCCTTCCGACGGCGCCGTCTCGCGACAAGGGGCGCCATCGCCAATCCCGTCGGGCATCCACCCCGAGCGATTGGTTTCTATCACGCATACCTTGACCGGTTGCGCCTCGCCGGCCGCATTGGGGTTTACGTTGTCGTTGGCGGTCACTTCGACGTCGATAAACCGCAACCGACGCCCCGCGTCCGCTGCCTCGTCGTGAGAAAACCAGCTGCATCCGCCGAGCATCCCCACCGCCAACAATCCCCCTGCCGCGACTCCCCGAAGCGTCTTCACCATGTTGAACTCCTACGCATTAACAAAACATTTGGTCTGGCTCGGCGCGACCTGAGTGGCGACCATGTTGTTATTGTTTGTCGTGCTGGAATCACCCAACCGCGTGACCGGCATGCCGCCGGAGAAATACTTGCCCGATCCCTGCACCGGCTGCGCCTGGGCCGAATGCGTTCCCGAGGCGGCGCCGATCACCCCGCCCGAATCGATGGTGGCCACGCGAACGGTGCCGAGATTTTGTTCATTGCCGCCGCAAATGAAATAGTTAGGCACGTTCGGTATGCCGGTGTTGTTGGGCGAGGTGTTCGGGCCCGGCGCCGGAATCATCGGGTCACAGCTTGCCAAGCCGATCCCGCCCGCGTTGGTATTGGCTGCGGTCATAATGGTTACCCCATATGTATCTGGCCGCCGTCGATCTTCAGCACTGCCGAAGACTTCAGGGAACCAATTTCACTGTTGATGACGAGGGATTGCCGCGCATCCTGAATGATGTGCTTCGCCAGCACCTCGTCGGTTTCCTCCACCCGCCGGCTCGCGTGCTTGCTGCGCACAAACAGGCGTTGAGAGATTTGGTGCAGCGTTTCGGCCACCCAACGGCTGCTGCGCGTCAGCAGCGTGAAGTGCGGGCTGCGCAGCGTCAGCCGCTTGCCGCCCTGCAGCTCGATCTCCGGCGCCACGATGCGCAAGTTGGCGCAGCGGCTGTCCAGCGTCATGACGGCGTTCGCCTGTTGCCGCGACAAGATCTCGGTGATGACCAACTTGTCGCCGTCGGCGATGACGCAAACACGATCGCCCGCTAGCGGCTGAACCAGGCAGCTGGTGGCGACCGCCAGACAATGGGCGCGCATGCCGTCGACATACAGACTGCCGTTGGCGTCGGCCGCCAGCGTCACCACCTTGCGCCCCCCTTGTTCGGGAAGCGGAGCGCTGCGCACCAACTGCAAAGGTGTCACCCTGGCGTTGGCATAGACCTTCTGATGCTCTCTTCTGGATTTATACATATCTGCTTACTCCTGTTGGCCGTTGATACGACGGTTGCCGCGGCCCCGGTTGTTGATGCGCATACCAGGCGTCGATCGCACTCAAGAACGGATCGGCGGTAAGCGGCACGTTTTCGGCGCGATGACGCTGCGCGCCATGCAGGCGAGCGCTCTGTTGCTGAGCGGCGGTCAACGGCTGTTCGATCAGGTTCGCTTCCCGCAGTTCGGCCTGCTCAAGATTGGCTAACGCCAGATCGCACGCCCTGAATTCCGCTTGCGTCAGGATGGCGCGCCCCCAGTTGGCGCCGCCCATCGCGCATTCGCTGAACCGGGCCTTCTGCCCCTGCGCCAGGGTCAGCGTCGCGCGTTCGAAATCGCAGCGCAGCGCCTGCGCTTCAGCGAAGATCGCCGAGGTCAGATCGCTGTCGGCGAACGAACACGCCTCCAGCTCGCTGCGGTGAAAACTGGCGCCCTGCAGCTGTAGCTGCGCCAAAGTGCAGCCCGACAGGCGGCAGGTGAACCAGATGCGCGCCTGCCCCGCGATCGTCTGCCAGCTGCACGTCTCCAGCTGACAACTGCCCATCACCTGACGATCCAGGGTCGACGCCTGCCACAGGCACTGCCTAAGTTGGCAGGCGTACCAGTTGGCGTCCTGTATCACGTCCTGATGAAACATCAGGTTGGTCAGGGTGCTGGACTGCACCGCCAGATGCCCCAGGCTACTGCGTTCAATTTCCGCGCCGTTGACCTCGCACCGGATCAAACCGCAGTCATCCAGCAGACAATCGCCGACGTAACACCCCTGCAGCGCGGTGTCGTTGCACGCCAAATTGCACAGCAGCCCCTGTTGCAGCGTCAGGTTCTCAAACCGGCATTCGTTGAACGACAGGCTCATCAGGCTGCCACCGACCACGTTGACTTGCTGCAGGGTGCAGCCCTCAAAGCGCACCGCCCGCAAATCACAGCCTTCAAACGTGACGCGTTCGAAATGACAGTCGATGAAAAAGCAGTCGCTCAGCGTCAACCCTTTCAACTCGCGATCGTGGAACCGGCGTTTCTTGAAGATCCGCGGCATGGGCGGCGTCTGCGCCACCGCCTGGGCGACCTCCAGTTCGATCGCCTCTCGGTCAGGCAGCGCCTGTTGAATCACGCGGCTTTCAGTTTTCATGCGCATAGTCCCCATGAATGATTCTGCGCGGCACCCAACACGCGCGCTCCAGCAGACAACCGCTGAACCGCGTGCCGGCGTCCTGCCAGGTCATCGCCAGATGCGCCGCCGCCAGATTGCACTGGTCAAATGCCGCATCGCGCAGATCGGCGTTATAAAACAGGCCTTGCTGAGCGCTGCTGTTTTGCCAACGTGAGTGCGTCAACAGGCTGTCTTTAAACCGCACGCCGGCCAGATCGCAGCCGGCGATCGCGCAGGCCGTCAGATCGGCCTCGTCAAAGTTGCATTCGGTGAAAACGCTGTACAGCAGTTGGCACCTCTCCATGCGCGCCGCTTTCAATCCCACTTTGGTGAAACAGCTATCGCTGAACACGGCGTGGGAAAAGTTCGCCTGCATGCCCGCCGTCAGGCTCTCGACGCGGCAACGTTCGAAGCGTACGCCGCGCCAGTTGCCGCCAAGGAACGAGTTTTTGGTGAGCGTCATCTCCAGCGCAACCGCCTCTTCGGCGAGGCAGCGGTTAAACACGCACGCGTCCAGCTCGCCTTGCAGAAACTGCGCGCGGATCAGCGTCGCGCCATTAAACATGCCGTTGCCGATCGCCGCGTGTTCAAAGCGGCTCGCGGTGAAATCGCCCCGCTCGAAAACGCAGTTATCCAGCTTCACGTGGTCGGCGCGCAGCCCTTGCCCCTGAGGCTCCGCCAGCGTCACCCGTTCGAAGACCGCCTCTTGCCACACGCTTTCCGCCAGCAACGGCTTTTGCAGCGTGCACGAGATCATGCGGATCTGGCGCAGCGCCGCCTGCGTCAGGTTGACCCCATCAAAAACGCAGTTTTCGAAGGTGCAGTTCTCAAAAGAAGCCTGCGAGAAATCGCAGCGCTCAAAGCGGCACTGCAGAAAATGCCTGCCCGACAGCGCCTCGCAGCGCAAACCGCTGAAGGTCTTTCCTTCCACGGTCGCGCTATCGGGGAAAAACGCGTCATTGCCGTCTTCGGCGGGAAGATCCGGCAAATCGGGCAGCGTCACGGAAGCGGGCTCCGCCGCCGTTTGTTGCTGGTGCAAGGCGATCGCCTCGCGGATGCGTCGATAGAACACGGCGGAATCGCCCAGAGAGGTGGGCGACGGATCGTAACGCAAGTCGCTGGGGTGATCCGACACCGCCTGGATGACGTTCAACCCCATCTCCGCCGGCATCAGATCCGGATCGAACAGAAACTCAAAGGGCGAGGCGTCATCGTCGCTGCGCTTGCGGAATACCTGTTGGAAATAGTCGAACGAGCGCGGCGCATCGCAGCGATCCAACGCCAGCATGACGGACTCGATGGACTCGTCCAGCAGATGCGTCAACGGCGCATTGCCGGTGAAGATAAGCAAAGCGATGTCGCTGTCGGGCAGGAACCACAGCGTTTTGCGCTGCAGCTCGATTTCCTCAAGGCTGTCGCTATCGTGACGGCGGATGAACGCCCGTCCGCGCACCGCCGGCAGCTCGCCGCGAATCGCCTCGCTTTGCGCGCCGACGCCCTGCAGCTCGAAGGGCACCCGATCCGGCCACGCCGCTTCCGGCAACCACTGCGCCGGCGGCGCCATCTGGAAATAACGCCGATCGATATTGGCCGGCAGCCCGGGGAATACCGTCTCGAGATAGGCTTTGCCAGCGATCTGGCCCGCCACCTTATCGATGTGCGCCTTGCGCAGCGCAAACTCGTGCGGCACCGGCGCCGGCGCCGCCAGCGGAGAGCGCTCCTGCGCGGTCCCCTCGGCGGACAGCGTCATCAGCAGCGGCCGCAGCCCGTCATTGCATCCGCGGCCAAACGGGTTCTCCTTGTTGTCTTTGCCGCCCCAGGCGGAGGTGTGATCCAGCGGCACGCTGAGGAAGGGTTCCACCTCCATCGCGCCGCGCCGTCCCTCGCCCTCGACCCGCCAACGGCGCTTCAGCCCGCCGATGTCGGCGCTGACATTCAGCGTTTTCACCGGCTGACCGATGCCGGCATGGCCGGCGATCAGGTATTCGGCGAACGGCTTCGGCTCGGCAACATCCAATATCGGCAGGCTGAGCGGCACGCGCTTCCACGCCTCCCAGATTTCGGCTTCGTTCACGAAGTGTTCAGGCCGGGACAGGTAGCACCCGGCCACGACGCTGATGCCGAGCCGGCTGTCTGTCCCGATCTGGTAACTTCCTTTAATCGCCACCAATTGCTGTGGCCGTATGATTCTCATTGCCGCGCCTCGTTAGTTTTTGCTTTGCATCCCGACTTTTTTCAAATCGACGCCGGTCTCGGACAGTGACGCGCCGGTATAGCTGATCGACACCCCTGTCGTGCTGGTGCTGCTGCCGGTATTGCTGACGCTGCTGCCGGTATTGCTGACGCTGCTGCCGGTGCTGCTGACGCTGCTGCCGGTGGTGCCGACGCTGCTGCCGGTGGTGCTCACGCTGCTGCCGGTGGTGCTGATGCTGCAGCCGGTGGTGCTGGTCGACGATCCGGTAGTGCTGATGCTGCAGCCGGTGGTGCTGGTCGACGATCCGGTGGTGCTGACGCTGACGCCGGTAAAGCTGGTGCTGCTGCCGGTCTGGCTGGTGCTGACCGTGGTGTAGCTGTTACTTTCGCCGGTCATGCTGTTGCTGATGCTGGTGAAGGAGTTGCTTTCGCCGGTCATCGAGTTTGATACGCCGGTGCAGCTGGTGCTCTGCCCGGTAAACGACGTGCTCAGCCCGGTGAACGAAGTGCTCACGCCGGTAAATGACGTGCTCACGCCGGTGAACGAGGTGCTGACGCCGGTGAACGAGGTGCTGACCCCGGTGGCGGTGAGGCTGACGCCGGTCATCGACGCGCTGACGCCTTTAATCGAGGCGTCAAACCCGGTAATGCTGAAGACGTAATCCTTGTAAGAGACGTGGTTGGTGAACCAGTCCGTAAAGGTGCGGCGGATGATGTCAAACTTGTCCATTCCCACCTCGGTGGCCTGGTTGCGCTCCACCGTGGTTTGCAGATCGCGTTCGGCATGCAGCATGACGCGTTCGTTGTTGCGGTTGTCATCGAAGGTCAACTGGCTGGCATGCTGCGGCTTGCCGAAGCGCAGCGAACGCGACACCATGCCCGAGTAGTTGATGTATTCAGGCAACTGATAAGGCGGCGGGTTGTCGCCGTTATACACAATCCCGGTCACCATCGGACGATCGAGATCGCCGTCGACATAGGTCACCAGCACTTCCTGACCGACGCGCGGCATGGCGATCACGCCCCAGCCTTTCCCCGCCCAGGCCTGCACCACGCGGATCCAGCAAGAGCTGTCTTCCTCGGTGGTTTTGTAGCGATCCCAGTGGAAATGCACGCGGATGCGCGCAAATTTGTCGGTATGCACTTCGGAGTTGGGCGCGCCGACCACGGTGGCGCTCTGGATACCCGGCATCTGCGGCTTTGGCGTTTCGCGCAGCGGGCGGAACGGCACGTCATCGTTCAACGCATTGAAACGGCAGGTGACGTTGCGGCCGTCGCTGCTGCTGTCCGGGCCGTCTTGCACGAACACATAGTCGCAGCGAGTCAGCTTGAAACGGCGGTTGCGGTTGGCGTCCGGGTGCAAAATCAAGGAGAAATCCTTGCCGGCCATCAGCCCGACGGCGTTGCTCTCGCCAAACAGCAGATGGCCGTCGCTTTGCATTTCTTCAAGGCGCAGCCGCGCCAGGTTTTCACCGCGTTCGGTATCCACATAACCCGCCGCGTAGTCGTACCATTCCAACGGGGTGTTCTGCAGGCCGAGGCGGCTCTCTTCCACCTTGGTTTGCAGGTTCTTGCGCGGGTTCTGGAAGTCGAAGTCGCGCAGCACGATTTCATTCGGGCGCACTTTGCGGGAGCGCTGGATGCGCTGGATCCCTTCGCGGATGGCGCGGTTTTCTTCGCTGTCCGGCATGAACGGCAACACGGCGTAACCGAAATCCAGATCGTCGAAATTCTGCCGGTCGGTGATCACCAGCGTGTGTTTATCCTCGGCGTGATCGAAGTAATACCAGATGCCTTCGTCTTCCAGCAGGCGGCTGATAAACGCGAAATCCGTTTCGGAAAACTGCACGCAATATTCACGCGTCGGATAAGTGCCTTGAATATCCAGACGGTAGTCGGCAAAACCGTAGCGCGAGAAGATTTGCTCGATGATGTCGAGCACGTTCAAATCCTGGAAAATGCGGCTGTTGCGGTTCTGCATCAAAAACCACAGCCAGGTGCTCAGCTCCAGCTTATAAACGAACTTATCCTGATGCTGCCCCGAATCGGAGGCGCCGATCACGTAAGCGTAAAACGGCCGCGCGCCGAAATCCGGCCTTTCTATTTGAATGCTGATCCCTTGCCCCAGCAGAGATTCATAATCAACGTCCGCCTGTTCACATTCAAATTCGAGCGTATATTGCGAGTTGCTCGACAACCCTTCTTTGGTGGTGAAGCTGAGTGGAAACGCATTTAATTCGGCTAACACCGGGTTATCAATTTCGATTAAAGGCATAACAACCTCTCTGATCCGATATCGAACCCCGCCCCGCGTTTACGGGCCGGCGGCAAATTAAAAATCAGTCGAAATAAACACTTAAACTATCGTTCTCGACCATGAGTTGGATATTCTGCAGTTCCTGTCCCGTCCGTTTGCGCTGCAGCACTTCATTGCTGATGGGCGGCAAAATCGCCTGCTGCAGCAGCGACTCGACCGCTCTGCCGCGCGAAGGATGGGCGCTGATGCGTTTGGCTATCCAGCCTGGAATATCGCCTTCCAGCACCAGCGACACGCCCACTTCTTTGTGCAAACGCTGTTGTAAACGCGAAATCTGTTTGGTGGCGATATGGGTTATCGCTTCGGTAGAAAGCGGCACGTAGGGAATGACGTTCATGCGCGCCAACAGCGCCGCCGGGAAGAAGCGCGCCAGCACGTCGTGCAGCATCGGCCGCAGCGCTTCGGTTTTCAGATCCGGCGTTTCCGCCAGCGTCGCTTCTATTTCGCCGGCGCCGATATTGCTCGTCATTAAAATGAAACACTGGCGGAAGCTGATCATGCGGCCCTCACCGTCTTCCATCACGCCCTTGTCGAAGACTTGATAAAACGCCTCGTGGATATCGGGATGCGCCTTGTCGAATTCGTCGAGCAAGACGATGGAATAAGGTTTGCGGCGCACCGCCTCCGTCAACTTGCCGCCCTTGCCGTAGCCGACATAGCCCGGCGGCGCCCCTTTCAGGGTGGAAACGGTATGCGATTCCTGAAACTCGCTCATATTGAAGACGATCAGGTTATGCGCGCCGCCGTACATCGCCTCCGCCAGCGCAAACGCGGTCTCCGTTTTGCCGACGCCGCTCGGGCCGGACAGCATGAAAACGCCCAATGGCCGATCGTGCGCCTGAATGCCGGCGCGGGAGATGCGCACCGCCTGCGCGATTTCATCGATCGCCGTCTGCTGGCCGAATATCTGGCGGCTCAGCAGTTGATTGAGATTGAGCGCATTGTCCAGATCGCTTTGCAGCATGCGGCCGGTGGGGATACCGGTCCAATCCGACAACACCTCCGCCACGACGCGGTCATCCACCCACGGATACACCAACGGCAGACCGCCGTCTTGCAGGGCTCCCAGCTCGGAGGCCAACTGCGGCAAGCGCTCCGGCGACTGCCGCTCCGCGTCGAGCAAGGTGGTGACCGCCTGTTGCTCCTGCGCCTGCCGCTGACGCAGCGCAGCCAGTTCGCCTTCCATGTCGCTGAGGGTCTGCTGCAATTCAGT
This sequence comes from Serratia sp. CY76391, assembly GCF_052166695.1. Lineage (NCBI taxonomy): Bacteria > Pseudomonadati > Pseudomonadota > Gammaproteobacteria > Enterobacterales > Yersiniaceae > Serratia > Serratia sp. CY76391. The sequence goes on along the minus strand of NZ_JBJNOJ010000004.1, from coordinate 67,869 downwards.
GATGCGGCTGAGCGCCAGATCGTCGAATTTGCTCTCCTCCTGCAGGCCGTTCATTTCGGTGCGCTTCACCGCCAACCCGGCCTCGAGCGACTCGATTTTTTCAGGCAGCGCATGCTGGCTCAGCGCCACCCGCGCGCAGGCGGTGTCCAGCAAGCTGATGGCTTTGTCCGGCAGTTGCCGCGACGGCAGATGGCGCAGCGACAAATGCACCGCTGCCTGCAGCGCCGACTCGCGGATCTTGACGCTGTGGTGCTGCGCAAAATGCGGGGCGATGGCGCGCATCATGTTCACCGCATTCTCTTCGTCGGGTTCAGAAACCAACACGTACTGGAAACGGCGCGTCAGCGCGGCGTCCGGCTCGATGAACTGTTTGTATTCCGACCAGGTCGTCGCCGCCACCATGCGCAGCGCCCCCCTGGCCAACATCGGTTTCAACAGGTTGACGGCGTCGCCGGTGCCGGCCTGACCGCCGGCGCCCACCAGCGTATGCGCCTCGTCGCAAAACAGGATCACCGGCACCGCCGAATGCGCGATGGCGTCGATCAGCGCTTTCAGGCGCGATTCGAATTCGCCCCTCATGCTCGCCCCGGCCTGCATGCGCCCCAGATCCAAAGACAGCAGCCGGGCGCCCTGCAGCAGCGGCGGCACCTGCCCCTGGGCAATCTTGCAGGCCAGCGCTTCCGCCACCGCCGTTTTGCCGACCCCGGCTTCACCCACCAAAATCGGGTTGTTCTGCCGGCGACGCAGCAAGATGTCGATCACCTGGCGCAGCTCCGCTTCGCGGCCAATCACCGGGTCGATTTCACCGTCGCGCGCCTGGCGGGTCAGATCGGCGCACCATTTATCGAGAATATCGACCGTCTCGGACGCCTCCGGCGCATCGCCGTGGGTGCTGTAGACCTCTTCTTCCTCTTCCTCATGCTCGACGGACTCCGCCAGAATCGCCGGATAATCGTCGAACAGCTGCGGGATCGGCAGTTTTTTGAACTCGTCGCTCAGCCGGTACAGGCTGCGCTGCAACGTGGGATCCTGCAGAATGCCGACCAGGATATGAATGGTGCGCACCCCGCCGGACGGCGTTTCGGCGAGCTGGCTCATCAGCAGCCCTCTTTCCACCACCGTTTCCAGTTGCGTCGACAGATCCACCACCGCATTCGTGCGGTTCGGCAAGGTATGCAGAATGCGATCCAACGCATCGCTGATGCGCTGACTGTTGATGGCGTAGTGCGCCAGGATCAGCGGCAAGTCGCCGCGTTCCTTGTCCACCAGGACTTTCAGCCAGTGTTCCAGCTCCACGTATTCGTGCCTGAAGGTTCGGCACAGCTTGGTCGCTTCGACGAACGACTGATAGGCAAAGTGGCCCAATCGCGAAAAAAGACGTTCTCGTTGATACACCTTAAATTTCCTTATATTAAGTTGTTGATTGATAAACCAGCTGCCTAAACGTCCCTGTCTTAGGTTTCAGCCAGCTGTCTTTACTCAGCGACTTGCCGCCCAGCTGCGCCGCCATGCCCGGCTCCGTGGCGATCAGCAGGCTGACGTCCAGCATCAGCTGATGGCTCGTAAAGTCATGACAGATGCTCACCAGCGCCTGCAGCCGCCGGCTGCCGCGCTGATACTGCTGATACTGCGGAGCCCCCAGCGGGCCGATCTGAATATGCGCGCCGTACTGGGCATCGAAAAAGCGGCTGCCGATGCGCGTGCTGCCCAACTTGCCCAGCTTTTGGCTGCCGCTTTGCTTGCCGTCGTCGATCCACTTGGCGTAGCGCGGCGTAATCGTGATGGGAACGGCGAAATAGGCCGCCAACATCTTGTTGAGCTGCCGCAGCGAGCGGCGGCCGGGCAGATAAGTGCCGGGATACGCCTCGCGCAGGCGCTGGATATGCGGGTTCACCGTCAGCGCCGTATCGACGCCCACCGTCTGGCGCAAATGGCGCAAGAACGGGTTTTTGTCATCGTCATGCTCATGGCCGATCATCGCCTTCAGCTGCGCCCAGGCCCGGTAGTGCAATACGGCGAAGCGCTGGCTGACGATGCCGACGAACTGCTGGAACGCCTGGTTGCGTCTGGCGATGACTTCGGTGCGCGCGTGCTCGGTCACATGGATCGGCAGCGGGCCGTAGGGGGCGAACATGCCGAAATGCCGCGCCTGAATCAGCACTTGCTTAGGGTGCTGCACGATAGAGGCGATTTCACGCGAAGCGAACGCCATATCCGCCGGCTGGGTAATGCAGAGCCTTTCGCGGCTGCGATCGTTGGAGACGCCGAGCCGCGGCGCATCCGGCTGCGCGCGTTCGATACGCCGCAGCAGCTCGAAAAAATCCTGTCGATTGGACAGCCCGCGGATTTCGGCCCGGCCCGCGCTTTCGCTTTGCGCCCCCGGCGTTGGCGCCTGTTCCAACGAGAGCGCCGTTTCACGCATCAACGACATATCAGCCATAGTAGAGCGCCCCCCAGTCGGCGTGGGTTTCCCCATCCAGCAACAGCTTCATGCTTAACGTTTGGTTCAGGTCGCCGTATTGACTCAACGCGTGGTGCAATATTTTGCCGAACAGATAGGCGCCGTGGTCGGCATGATGGTTGGCGCTTAAGTTGACGGCGATCTCGGCCCCGCGGATCCAGGCCAGCGGCCCCGGCCCCTGATTGCGCTCGAAGTGGTGCTCCACCCAGGCGTTTTTGATGCTGGCGATGCGCTTGCGCTGGCTGGAGTCATCCTGATGGCAGAACAACGACAGCCAGTCGCGCAACAGCGCCGAACAATCCTGAACGTCGGGGCGCGCATGGCGCAGAGGATTGGAGGCCAGCATCTGAATCGCCTGCCACGCCTGGCTGATGTTCGGCACCGCGACCGGGTTGCTCGGGTAGCGGACGATCTCCACCTGGTGGATCGGCATCGCCGTTTCCAGCTGGAAATGCGGCTGCTGAAGGTGCGCCGGCACCAGATGCCGTTCGCATACCAGCGCCTCGACGCTGAGCGACGTGATGTCGTCGATGTCGATGCCGCTTTTGCCCGGCGAGATGGCGATGAAGGTATCTTCGTTGGGCAGGTGCGGATTGTTGTACTTGGAGGGCGACGGTTCCCGACGACGGTGCAGCGTATAACCGGCCGGCTCCCGCTCGCAGTCGTACTGCACGTCGGCCTGCAGCGAAGAGAAAATCACCGGGTTGCCGTCGGGCAGCATGCCTTTCACCTGTTTTACGCTGTGTATCTCATACAGCGAGGTGTTCAAACGATCGACCACCAGCTGGTGCTCCGTGCGCTCGTCCGTCAGCAGCACCGGCGAGCAATGGCGGCGATACAGGTTGATGACCGGGGTCGCGAAAAGATGAAAATCCCTGGCGTTGACGCGACCGATCAGAGTGAGTGGGCGTTGTTCCAGCGCGAACAAGATCTCGAACTCGTGAACGCGTTCACATTGGCGCAGAAAATCCTGCACGCCATGCAGCTCCAGGCTGAAGAAGCGGCTTGGCGCAGCGAAGTATTCACGCATCAGCCGGTTGCCGGGCAATTCCCCCACCACGGTGGGCAACAAGGCCTCTTCATCGCTGACGCCTCCCAGGCGCAAGCTGTCCGGCGGCAGGACTTTGACGATTGGCCGGTCGTCGCTTTTCGCCCATAGCACGATGCGCAAGGTGCGATTAAGCAACGCGGCCAGCAGTTGATTGGCCCGCACCGTATCTTCCGCCAGCGTCAGATGCAGCGGCTCGAGATCCAGCTCCGAGACGGGAAGCACGCCGTGCGTCGTCAGGCATATCCTGACGTAGGCCGAGCAATCCTGCATGTGTCTGGCGGCGCCGTCAGGCAAATGGTGCGGCGGCAAAATCTCGCATTCCGCCAGTGAAATCTCAACCGGCTGCACTTTAATATGCCGCGCCGTGGTGAACGTGGCGGGTTTGTTGTTCAGCGAGATATCGTTGAGGGTCATGCGGCTCCCGCGCGGCAGGTCAACCTGGCTGTGCCACTGGGGAAAAGAGAGATCGGGCTTAATCGCGACGGTGGCGATCGCGGGAACCGGCGTATACCACAGCGGCGCCAGGCGTGAGAGCATTTGCAGGGCAAATTCCGGCTGCTCATTGTTCAGCTTTTCCTGGATACGGGTGCAAAGGAACGCGGAACCCTCCAACAGACGCTCAACGAAAGGATCCAGCACGCCGTCGATATGCATGCCTAAATGCTGGGCGACCTGGGGATGAGAAGAGGCGAACTGACGACCCGCCTCGCGAAAATAACGCAGCTCATCATTATATAATTGGAGAAAGCGCTCACTGAACATAGTCACCCCTATTAATCAAATACGTGTACGGCGCCACAGGAATAATCAAGAGCGATGCGCAAATTAACCAACATTTCGTCACCCGGTAATGAGCAGGTGCCATAAATATCGAATAAAATCGCCAGCACATACGATTGGCGTTCATTCACTACAGGCACCACACGAATCGTTTTCGGATCCAGACGCGGCTCAAACGAAGTAATGATTCTTTGTATATGTCTCGCCAGCGTTAACGGATCGGTATTAATCGGTATGCGTTGGCTCAGCGACGGCAGGCCATAATTCAATACCGAACTTTCGCTGTGCGCATAATCATGAAGTTTCAAATCAGCGCTGCGCGATGCGTCATTCAGTAAAAATTCGATATCACGTACCAAAACACGCCGCCAATTATCGGCGCTGGCGCTTTGATGTCTCACGCTGAGCTTATCGAATAGCATGGGCAATGACGCTTTCATTTAACACCTCGCGATAAGGCTTATGTCTGCCCGCAATCGCTGCGGGCAGACAGCCTGCAATTAGTGTTGTGACATCAATGATCAGATACGGGCATTAAGCTTGAGGTCATACCCCGTCTTAATTACCGCACCCATGGAGCCATCATTGTTTTGCTCTTTGTACTCAACTTCGATACGTGCGAAATTCAGCTTGATAACGTCGGTTGGCAGCACGGTATCGATTTCAGTACCGATGGTGGAATTCAGCGGCATATTACCCACGGTCTTGAATGAGGAAACCAGGCAGTTGCTGAAGGTCACGGCAATGAAGTCTTGCTGACCCTGGCCTGATTTACGGCAAACAAGTTTTGCCTGAGGAATATGCTCGCCGGTGGCGCACATCAGGAACAGTTTCGGCGAAGCCTTATTGCTCACCATGCGAAACTCAAAGTCTTTCATCTCGACTTTGCCTGAACCGCCGCCGCTCCCGAACCCCCAACGGCCGGCGTTTTCTTCCGCCCATTGCCAGGCTTGCAGCTGAATCCAGCCAGGGTAGGTTTGGTCGGGTGATTCACCATCAACACCCTCAATTTTCAAAAAATAGTCTACTAAAGCTTTCGTGCTCATTTTTTGTCTCCTTGACTGATAGGTCTACTTCGTTAATTGAAAAGTCTATTCAGATAAGTCGTTATATTGCCTACGCGATCATTGAAATAGCGACAATGAGAACCCATTAGCCATTAATAAATAGCAATAGCGTAAAAAACAGCGCCACTAAATTTCAATGAAATATCAATTCCCACCAACGCCATTTAATAATTAACGTCGGCAATATCCAAACCAATGACCAGCCGTAACTTATCTGCTCCCATCTTTTTTGGCTGACGGAAGTTTTGATACAAGTCGCAAGGACACGGTCATGCCTTCCAACTGGTAATGCGGGCGCAAATAGAAATGCGCGCGGTAATAACCCGGATCGTCTTCCACATCCTCAACGCGCACCTCGGCGGCGGCTAATGGACGACGCGCCTTGGTCGCCTCGGTCGATACGGAAGGATCGCCATCGACGTAGTTCATCAGCCAGTCATTCAGCCACAGCTGCATATCGTCTCTGGAACGGAAAGAACCGATTTTGTCGCGCACGATGCATTTCAAATAGTGCGCGAATCGGCACGTGGCGAAAATATAAGGCAAGCGCGAAGACAGCTTGGCGTTGGCCGTCGCGTCGGGATCCTCGTATTTCGCCGGCGCGTGCATGGTGCAAGAACCGATAAAAGCGGCGAAATCGGAATGCTTGCGATAGACCAGGGGCAAGAACCCGGCGTCGGAAAGCTCTTGCTCGCGCCGATCGGAAATGGCCACTTCCGTCGGGCACGTCAGTTCATATCCGCCCTCATCGGAAGGAAACGCGTAGGCGGGCAGTTCTTCCACCGAGCCGCCGGATTCGATGCCGCGAATCTTCGAACACCAGCCGTACTCATGGAACGCGCGGTTGATGTTGACGCCCATCGCATACGCCGAGTTGGCCCAGGAAAAATCATCATCCACATCCGGCCTGACGGACTCCTCGAAAGCGAACTCTTCGATCGGGTTGGTTTTCGCCCCGTAAGGCAAACGCGACAGGAAACGCGGCATCGTCAACACCAGGTAACGCGAGTCGTTGCTTTCGCGCAGGCGGCGCCAGGACGCATATTCCGGCGTGGTGAAAATCTTGCCGATATCCCGCGGGTTGCCCAGTTCGTTCCACTTGCTCATCTGCAGCAGCGACGGCGACGCGGCGGAAATGAACGGGCAGTGCGACGCCGCGGAAATTTTCGCCAACTCGGTCAGCAGCGTGACGCTCATCGGGCTGTGATCGAATTCAAAATCGCCGATGATGCAACCGAACGGCTCGCCGCCGAACTGACCATATTCCTGTTCGTAAATCTGTTTGAACACCGGGCTTTGATCCCAGGCGGAGCCCCGATAGCGGCGCAAATTGCGCGTCAGCTCATCCTGACTGATGTTCAACACCCGGATCTTGAGCGTTTCGCTGACGTTGGTGTTATCGACCAGATAACTCAGACCTTGCCAGGCGGACTCCAACTTCTGGAACTCCTTGTGGTGCAAGATATTGTTCATCTGTTGCGAAAGCTGTTCGTCGATCTGGGCAATCAACGATTCAATGGTCAATACGACATCCTGGCTGACCTTGACCTTGCCTTTGTTGGCATATTCGGACAGCGTGCCGATAGCCCGACGAACCGCTTCCGAAGCCTCGTTCGTTCTGGGCCGGAATGAACGCTTGAGCAAACCGTCAAGCTCATTTTCCGTGTCCTGCGTTTCAACTTCAGCGACTGCCGTAGCCTGCTGCTTAGCCGAATAGCGTCGTTGCCTCGCTCTCATTCCTCATCTCCTTTATTGCCGGGATCCTGCACATCCTGTTCCGCATCCGCGACCGTTTTACGCGCATCCGTCACCAAACGATGCAGAAAATCGGGTTTCTCCAGCAGATTCTTCACCACCTCTTCCGCGCTGGATTTACCATCCATATAGGTGATCAGCTCCGTGAGATGCTCCCGGGCTTCAAGCAGGCGTTGCATCTGCGGAACCCGTTTGGCGATGGCGCCAGGCGTGAAGTCATCCATCGATTCAAACTCCAATTCCACGTCCAGCAACGCATCGTCTTCGCTCAGGGTGTTCTCTACGTAAAATTGCAGACGAGGCTTGATGGCGCGCATGCGATCGTTGAAGTTGTCCTGATCAAAGGTCAGGAATTTCCGCTCTTCGATCGGCAGCAAAGGCTTTTTCCGATGCCCAGAGAGATCGGACATGACCCCCGTAACAAAGGGCAACTCCACTTTCTTTTGTGAACCGTAAAGCTCTACGTCATATTCAATTTGCACGCGCGGCGCGTTATTTTTACCGATAAATTTCTGAGAGCTTGAGTCCTTAGCCATTGGAAAACTCCTTTGTGATAAAAATTACTTCCCGGACAATTGATTTAACGAGGCCAGAGATTCCGGCAAAAGCTCCTCAACAATCGTCGCGAAGTCCATACCGATCATTTTTTGTGAACGTCGAATAAGAATGGGGGCCGGATGGCTGGGCTCATAGTTTTGGAAATAGTCCAAAACCTGATCCAACAGCAAGATGACATCCTGCCGGGAACGGATATATTTGCCGGGCATGGCGACAGGCGCGTCAGCATCCGGCAAGTCAATCTCCGCGTCATCCCGTTCAGCCGGCAATTCCTGCTGTTCCAGTGAAGCCAGCTGGCGGCTGAACTGTTTCAAATAGTCGCGCACCTGCCGACAGTCCAAACGATAATCTTCAGCCTGCAGATTGGCGTAATTTTCGACGCGCTCCAGCGCATCGATTTCCAGCGCCAATTGCTCTTTCAGCGAAGGCAGATTTCTGCCGGCAAAATAACTGTCGGCTTGCCCCAGCACCTTTACCACCTCCGAAAAATGCAGGCTTTTGCCTTCCTGCTCGTCAAGCCGCATATTCAGCAGCTCGTCGGTGGTTAACGGCGTGTCGGGAAAAATCTTGCTGTTCTTGATTTCGTGCAGACAGGACGATGTGGCGAGCCACCCTAATGCGGCCGCATGAAAGCTGTCCGATGAGGGTTCCATGTCCGCCTGAGGGAAAATGGTGGCGCCCTCCTCGGCATATTTGGCGTCAATATCCTTAATGCCCTGGTAGAAGGCCGAAAAACCGTCGATATGAAGATTGGCGCGCATAAACCACAGCACGACATGTAAATCGAAGCACTGTTCCAGCAACGCGGCAGACTGCTCGCGAATGGCGTGCCAATTGATATCACGCGCATTGTCTACGGCATTAAGCGGATCGGTTTGGCTGTCATATTCCGAAAGCGTGAATTCAATTTCACTGTATCGTGGATCAAATTCGACGCCATTCACTTCCGTTGAGATGACTTCATTCATGGCCTGATATCCTTTTCAATCAGCACTAGAAACATAAAGCCTAATAAAGCGGGCTTTTACGTTCGCCAGTCTTTCCCAGAGTCCTTTTAGCGTAAGTTAGTCGTCACCAAGCTCGCAAATTGTTTAGATGTATTAATATTAACAACAATAATAGATTGAGCCTATCAATAGAATCACAGTGATCGGTTTAAACTATTTTACATTTACATATTTATTTTTTTCTTTTAAAATCAATAAATTGCAAACGATAATTATGCAAGCTAAGAATAGGAAAAAAATCAAAAACTGCCCTAAAAACAACGTTTCATCCTTGGTAGGATAATTCCAGTAATACCACTGGATACAAATAATTTAATTAGCAAATGATAACCACAGTAAATAGTGAAATTTTTTCATAAAACCATGACAGCCAGTCGTTTCTTGCAAGCGGGTAGCACGCAATGATCAATAGAAGACGATGGCAGTGTGACTTTCATTTCCAGCACTCAGTACTTACACATGCGAAACCTGGTGTGAAAATAAACAATTTGGCGAGAGTTTTGATTATTAATTTTAAAGCTAAAGCACAGATTAACATTCCGCCGTGGTGCACCGAATACCTATTGGTACACAAACAGCCTGGTGGATAAAGCATCATTCTTTTATAGTTAACTCAGGGTAATGATCAGAATCATTTAAGATTCAATTCCCCTTCGTGTGTGTTCTCATACGGCTTACCGCGGCAAAAGCACCACTGCGGTAAAGAGTCTCACAGACTAAAGTGGCATTAGAGATATCATTTACTATAACGGCAAAATAACCACGTAAGCGCTGCAACGACAGGAACCGTGTTAAGACCAGCGATCTGTTCCATATACAAGAAATGTTTCCCTAACTGATAAGACCACTAATTTGATACTAGCAAAGGCAAACCCAATATCAAGAAAAAATATTATTTTTTTAATAAAAAAATAACAAATCAATATACATAAAACAAACAATTCAATAACTTAAAACAGTGCTGAATCGATTACTTTTACGCCAGGAAAAATAGTTCATGGGAATTTACACCCCCCTCATAACCCCCTCAGTCAATCTCCCTCATTCTCTTCGGCATTGAATTGTCATCAAAAAATAAGAAAATCTATAAAAATAAAACCCGCCACTGGCCGTACGCCCCACAGGATCAACTTTCGCAAGGCAAAATAAGCAAGATAATTCCCAATAAAAAGGCCGAAAAAAAGCGTTAATGATTTAGCGGTTCAAAATAAAAATAAAGGTAACTCTATTGGGTTATTAAAGCGAAAACGCGCACCTTTTCATTGCTGCAAAAAAACCTTATGAATCTTTACGTTGCCTGTCCTTTGACAATCCTTGATGAAAACGCAAATCGGGTAGCCAACACATACAGAAAAGAGGCGGGCCACCTCTGCCGATGACTTTTCTCATCCCCGGTTCGGCCCGTGCGCACAGGTCATTCCACCTAAAAATCTGGCCGCACCGCCGGCCTCGCCCGGCGATTTAACGTCAAGCCCGCCGTTTTCCTGATCCAGAACAGCTTTCGCATTCATCCGACTGATATATTGATTGAAAATCATTCCTATTCAGGAGAAAAAGCCATGGTTAAGTCACTCAATGCGGTATTCACTCGCTTTTTTGACCACCCAGACGCCGGCAAATTGGCGCTCAGGCTAACCTTCGGCGGGCTGATGCTGTTTCACGGCGTGGCGAAGATTCAGCACGGCGTCGGCTGGATCGCCGGGGCGTTGCAGGAACAGGGGCTACCCGCCTTCATCGCCTATGGCGTGTATGTGGGGGAGATCCTGGCGCCGATACTGATCATTTTGGGGCTGTTCACCCGCCCCGCCGCGCTGGTTTACGCCTTTACGCTGGTGGTGGCGTTTTTGATGGTGGGCACCGGCAAGGTCTTCACCGTCACCGACGTCGGCGCCTGGGGCATTGAAAACGAGCTGGTGTTCTTTATGGGGGGACTCGCCATCCTGCTGCTGGGCAGCGGGAAGTATGCCATCGCGCGCAATGAAGCCTATCGGTAAGCCGTGCAATCCATAAGGAGGTTCCTGATGTGAACCTCCTTTTTGCTCGCTTAAGGTTGGGTGAGCAGCGTGTTTGCCATGAAAGACAATAAGGCGGTCGATTCGGGGAAGGCCGCGCGATTCTCGGTGACCGCGCGATCAAACCGCCAGTTCATGATGTAAACCACGGGCGCAGTCGGATATTGATTAATGAAATCCCAATACAGTTGAATTTGCGCATGCAGTTGCTGGTCGTTCATTCCTAACGATGCCGTCGAAGGCGGTACCAACACCCACTTTTGTCCGGCTGCGCTTATCGGCGCCAGGCGATTGTAGGTACTCCACATATCCGCCACCGACCAGTTGTAGTTATCCACCCCAACCCAATCTGGCGTGCTTTTTACATTGGTCGGACACGCGGTCGCGGGCGCGCCCTGCTGCATTTCGCGGATCCATTCGGCGTTGTTGGCATGCCGGTAGGACAAAATGGTGTAAATGGGGATCGCGATCCCATACTGCTGCATGGCCTGTCGCAGGGTGCAAACATAGCTGGAGTATTGGTAAGCGTCATATTTTCCCCCGGTCTGTAAGGCAGGAACGTCGAACGGCTCATCGATAAAATAAATGGCGCCGGGCTTATATTTGGCTCCGGCGATCTTCTTCACCACCGTCCAGATCGCATTCCAGGAACCTGCGGCCTGGCAGCTGCTGTTCGAGACCGCCCCTGGGCAGATATCGATAAACGGCGAGCCCGATACCGCCCCCGATCCAGCCTGAATGTTCACGGCGCAAGTCCCCCCAGCGCAAACGGGCAGATTGAGACTTGCCAACGTGTGCACCACATTCAGATTGGTCATACTGAAGCCGGTGCCGGTAATCGCCTTGAGCGCCTCCGTGGCGCTGAAAGACGGCGTGGCGGTTTCATAAAAGTCCAGCCAGTCATAGCCGTAATACTTGATATTGGCGTTGGGGCCGGCCGCCAGCGCATGAGCACCGAACAGGCACCCGCACAGCAACGCAAAACGTTTCAACATGCTCTTCTCCTTCAAATCTTCATCGTTGTAAGCCAACGGTGGACAGCAAACGGCGCCATCAACCGGAGACGCTATCGTGACACCCGCCATCGACGACGGCCCGCCGTTTGCGTTGTGCTGCAGCCGATCGAACGATGAGGAGAGTTTGAGAAGAAGTCGCGCCTATTTTCTTATCTAGCGACGAGGAAATGAGGGTAGAAAAAGAGGAAGCCACCGCGGGGTCAGACTGTCCCCCACCGGAAATCAGGTTTAAACCAGCATAATGAATCGCCAGTCATCGGCCATTAACGATCGGCCAGCCGGTAAACCGGAACCTTGCGTGTCGTGCCGGTCAGGGTGTCGAAAATCTCCGTTTCCGCCGTTACGATCGTCATGCCGGTTTTTCTTAGCCTGCGTACTTCTGCGGCAATGCGCTGTATGCCGAACCAGAACAGTCCGTCCAGTGCCGTGACGCGCAGCCCCTGCTCCAGCGCCAGCTTAAGCCGCTCACGCGGCGCCTTGAGTGCTTTGGCGATTTCCCGGTAAGGCAGCGCGTCCACGCCCGACGCCGAAGTTCGGTGAATACGGGTCGACAGGCCGTATTGGAAGGCCTCAGGCACGTCGCTTAAATCGCTTTTCAGGCTGTAAACGCAGCCAAAGCGCTTGCCGTTGAACACCACATTTTTTTGACTGATCGACAGCTCATCGCGCAGGCCGGCAATCAGCTGCGGCGCCCGCACCAGCAATAAGCGAAACGGTAATTCGAAACTGGTCACATAGTCCACGTTGAGCAGCGCAATGCGCAGACGCTGTTCCGCCCCGGCCTGCGTCTGGCGACACTCGTTCAATACCTCGCTCCACTGGCGCGCGAGCCGCGGGGCTTCATCCAGCGGCGCGAAGTGGTATTTCTCGATGTGGTAGTCGATTCTTTCGTTCATGTCCGTTGGCCCCTGCCTCAGTCATCATGCCCTCAGCAAATTACCTTACCCGCGGGCAACAGTACAACACCGCGATGAGGTCACTCGGGAAATACGGCGCTGGCTTTCGCCGGAACGGACTACGCGGGCTCGATGAACAGCATCATGCGTTGCAGTGCGTCATCCAGGGCACTGAGCCCGGCATCATCCAGACAGGCCATCAGCTGTGCGTCATAATCCGCCACCCATTGCCTCGCCTGGTCAAAAATGGGACGAGACGCCGGCATGACGCGCAGATATACCGCGCGCTTATCTTCCGGATCGGGGAAACGCGCGACCCACCCCCGATTAACCAGTTGGGTGATCGTACGGCCTAGCGCGGTGCGATCGGTCTGCGAATGCGCTATCACCTCGCTCATGGCCACGTCGCCTGGAAAACTGTAGAGAATGCGCAACGCGCGCCACTCATGGAGGCTGAGTCCTTGCAAAGCGAGTAACGCAGACAGCCGTTTTTCGCGGTGACGCACCACCTCCGTCATCCTGTAAAGCGCACCATTGGGCAATCCCATTCCCCGTCTGCCGCTCTGCGTGCCTTTTTTTTCAGAATCCATACTGTTTCCAATTAGCCTCGACTTTTGCCCTGACCGGTTCCGGATAAGAGTGCCTGAAAGAGGCGGTACCCGCACGTGTTACGCCGCTGAACTGCTCGGGGAACAGGCAGTTGATGATGGCTTTGCCGCCGCTACCGCGCGCCTTGTCTTCTTCCGTCAGGTACGGCACCATCGGGAACTCGCGTACGTCCGGGAAGATAAAATGATCGCGCGCCGGATGTGAGCGCGTGGCCAACGCCCAAACCACCTGATCGATATCGACAATATCAATGTCATTGCCGACCAGGATCAGTTTGGGGATCAGGTAGCCCGCATGCGAGCCGAAGACCACCTCCGCCACCTTGCCGGCAAAATCCGCCGCGGTGGTATTCATTCCGGCCAGTTTTTCGATATCGACGGAGACCACCGCCCAACAGGTCGCCGCCTCATAGGAACACCAGACAAAGTCAACGGGCAAGGCCGCGCTCTGCAAGGTTTCCAGCAGCTGAGCTGATATCATGGTGCCCCAGATCGTATGATTTTCTTCCGGCGGCGTGCCGGCGACGCAAATCGGCAAAATGGGGTCATCGCGAAACGTCACCGCACGCACATGAAACACCGGCTGTTCATGGCCTTGCTGGTGTTGATAGCCGTGATACTCCCCCATCGGCCCCTCCAGCGCCGTCTCCGTCAGGCTGATTTCACCTTCCAGCACAATTTCCGCATTGGCCGGCACCCAGAGATCGTTGGTTTCCGCTTGGGTGAGCGTGACGCTTTTACCGAGCAGCGCGCCGACATAGTCAGGCTCACTGACGCCGGCCGGCAACGGCATCCCCGCGACCGCCACCGCGGCAGGCGGCGCCCCGAGCACCATCGCCCACGGCGTAGGTTTCCCTTCTCGGCGCCACATTTCACGGATCATGCCGATGTGTTGGGTGGGTATCGCCGGGCCGGTGAGACGATTGCGATCGAGCATCATGAGCCTGCCGACTCCCCAGCTATGCCACTTTCCGTCCGGGGATTGCACGACATGGAACCCGTAGGTGCCGAAATAGCGCCCGCCATCCCGTTCATGCAACAGCGGTACCGGGAAGCGTTCCAGATCAACCTCGTCGCCACGCCAAATATTCTCTTTCACCGGGCCGGTCGAACAATAATCCGGCGCAAACGGCTCCGCCTTCACCGCCCGGCGAATCGCCGCCACGATATCCCGCGGAGCGCTCTCCGGCGGCAGCCCAAAATGGAGGGCGAGGCGAGAATAGGCATGTTCCGCAGAAGCGAGCATGCCGGCCGGCGCGCCGAGGATGCGGGCTCCCGGCATCGCGCCCGCCACATGATGAAATAGCGGAGCCGAAAGCCGTTGCTCATAGACCCGGCGGCAGACAGCCGCTATCTCCAGATCGGCGGAAACTTCCTGATGTACGTCGACCAAATCGTTTCGGCGACGCAATTCCTCAATGAAGTGACGAAAATCCAGTGCGCAATCGTGCAAACTCATGGCAAGTCCTCCAGTCTCCAGGCGGTCAGCCTCTTCTGTCGCCCTCGTTTCGGGCAGGAGACTGATCATTTATGTGCATGTGCACACATATTAGTGCGCAAAAAATCGCGTGTAAATACACACTATCCTGGAGGCGTTGGGCATGTTGTCAGTCTGGCAAACTTTTTAAGGGATAGCGGACTCAGGCCGTGCACGCCCCTGCCGGCAGGCATTATCGCCGTGACGGTTTCACACGTTCAGCGTGATTGGCATGCATAGCACTGGGCTTGCCGCAAGCGCCGCACCGGGTTCAAGCGCAACGTGGCTCACAAAATGAAGAACATAATCGCAAAATGCTATTCGTTGATATTGCACGAGTTATAATGCGGGAAAGGATCTCGGCCAACGCAAACCGGTTTCATATCCAACGGTTTACAAGCATTAGCGAAAGAAAAGGATTTTGATTCAATGGGGGAATAACGCGGGGTAAAGTGGCGGAGAGAGGGGGATTTGAACCCCCGGTAGAGTTGCCCCTACTCCAGTTTTCGAGACTGGTCCGTTCAGCCGCTCCGGCATCTCTCCTGACAACGCTTGCTATCATGCCCGCTTTTGCGGCATTTTTACAGCATTAGCATACCGCTGAACGTTCAAGTGATGAGTTTACGAGCAACCTGATGATTAAATGGCCGTGGAAAGCGACTCAACCCTCTCAATCCCAGGCAGACATCGAGGCCCAGTGGCAGGACGCGCTGGCGATCCCGCTGCTCTCGCCGCTGAATGAGCAGGAGCGGCAGCGGCTGGTGGCCGTCGCCGGGCAAATATTGCAGCAAAAGCGCATCGTGCCGCTGCAGGGGCTGCAGCTCACCTCGCAAATGCAGGCGCGCATCGCCCTGCTGTTCGCCTTGCCGGTGCTGGAGCTGGGCGCGGAATGCCTCGACGGCTTCAACGAAATTCTGCTCTACCCCACCCCGTTCGTGGTGGAAGACGAATGGCAGGACGAGATCGGTCTGGTGCACTCGGGGCCGGTGGTGCAGTCGGGCCAAAGCTGGGAACAGGGGCCGATCGTGCTCAACTGGCAAGACGTGCAGGACTCTTTTGACCTCTCCGGTTTCAATCTGGTGATCCACGAAGCGGTGCACAAACTGGATATGCGCAACGGCGGCGTCGCCACCGGCGTGCCGCCAATCCCGCTGCGCGAGGTGGCCGCCTGGGAACATGATCTGCACGCCGCGATGGAAAGCCTGCAGGACGAGATCGACATGGTCGGCGAAGAGGCCGCCAGCATGGATGCCTACGCCGCCACCGATGCGGCCGAGTGCTTCGCCGTGCTGTCGGAGTATTTCTTCAGCGCTCCCGAACTGCTGGCCGAACGCTTCCCGGCGCTGTATCAGCACTTTAGCCGCTTCTACCGCCAGGATCCGCTGGCACGCCTGCTGCGAGACCAGGCGGAAAACGACGCGCAATGGGCTGATTGACGGGCGCATTGCTCAGATACCGAGCAGTCGCACCGCCTGGGGCAATTTAGCGTTGACACACCCGGAGCCGCTGGATATGATGCGCCCCGTTCACACGATTCCTCTGTAGTTCAGTCGGTAGAACGGCGGACTGTTAATCCGTATGTCACTGGTTCGAGTCCAGTCAGAGGAGCCATATTTAGAGAAGCCCGCTTAAGGAAACTTAAGCGGGCTTTTTGCTGTTGGGCGTTTACAGCCCGCGCTTTTCCATCAGCAGCGCCAGATCGACCAAGCGGTTGGAGAAGCCCCACTCGTTGTCATACCAGGCGAGCACTTTCACCAGGTTGCCGCCGATCACCAGCGTGGACAGGCCGTCGATGATCGACGAACGCGCATCGCCCCGATAGTCGCTCGACACCAGCGGTTCGTCGCTGTACCCCAGGATCCCTTTCAGCGGGCCGGACGCCGCCGCCGCGCGGAAAGCGGCGTTGATCTCCTCCACCGTCGCCGGGCGTTTCAGCGTCACCGTCAGATCGACGATGGAAACCACCGGCACCGGCACCCGCAGCGAATAACCGGTCAGGCGGCCGTCCAGTTCGGGGATCACCTTGCCGAGCGCCTTGGCCGCGCCGCTGGAGTAAGGCACGATCGATTCCGCCGCCGCCCGCGCGCCGCGCAGATCTTTTTCCGGCTGATCGTGCAGCGCCTGGCTGTTGGTATAGGCATGCGTGGTATTCATCAACCCGTATTCGATGCCGAACGCCTGATGCAATACCTGCGCGGCGGGCGCCAGCCCGTTGGTGGTGCAGCTGCCGTTGCTGACCACCTTATGCAGCGCCGGATCGTAGAGGTGATCGTTAACCCCCATCACCAGCGTGATGTCGTCATTCTTGGCCGGCGCCGAGATAATCACCCGTTTGGCGCCGCCGTGCGTGATGTGCACTTCCGCCTTGGCTTTATCGGTAAAGAAGCCCGTCGCTTCGATCACCACGTCCACGCCCACGCTGCTCCAGGGGATTTCGGCGGGATCGCGCTGCGAAAACACCTGAATCGGCCGGCCGTCCACCAGCAGCTGGTTGTCGCCGGCTTCCACCCTGGCCGCCAGCGTGCCGGAAAGCGTGTCGTATTTCAGCAGGTGCGCCAGCGTCTTGCTGTCGGTCAGATCGTTGATCGCCACCACTTCAAAATCGCTGCGCCCCAGCGCCGCGCGCAGCACGTTGCGCCCGATCCTGCCGAAGCCGTTAATGCCTACTCTCACCATGGTGCACTCCTCATTTGTGGACTTTGCCTAAAATCTAGCGCCGACCAGAAGCGGCGTAAATGACGTTTACCAATCAATTTACGCCAAATTGCGCGCATGAAAGCGTTCGCGGTATTCGCTCGGGGTCAGCTGCAGTTTGCGCTCAAACACCCGCCGCAGGTTAAGGCCGTTGCCGAAGCCGGTGGCCAGGGCAATCTGCTCGATACCTTCCGCGCTCTGTTCGAGGCGCTGCCTGGCGGTATGCAACCGCCCCTCTTCAACGAATTTGGCGGGAGAAATGCCCGTCTCGCGGGTGAACACCCGGGTAAAGTTGCGCGGGCTCATCGCCACGCGCTCGGCCAACCGATCGACGCTGAGATCGTCAGCGAGGTTTTCCAGGATCCAGGATTGCAGGTCACGGATCGGCCCCGGCGATTTGGCCTGGTTGAGCGGGTAGCGGCTGAACTGCGCCTGCCCGCCGGGGCGACGCAGAAACATCACCAGATCCTGGGCCACTTCGCGCGCCTGCACGAAGCCGTAATCATCCTCCACCAGCGCCAGCGTCAGATCGAAGCCGGAGCTGACGCCGCCGGAGGTCCAGATCGGCCCGTCCTGCACGTAGATTGGGCCGTTTTCGACCTGCACCCGCGGGAAGCGCGCCTGCAGCGTTTCCGCCAGCCGCCAGTGGGTGGTCGCCCGCCGCCCGTCCAGCAACCCGGCTTCGGCCAGCAGCAGTGCGCCACCGCAAACGGAAGCGATACGGCGCGCCTGCGGCGCCGCGCGGCGCAGCCAATCGGCGACCAGGGCACCCTCTTCTTCGGTCGCCCCCTTGCCGGCGACGATCACGGTATCGCGCGGCAGGGCCGGATCGAGATCCGCCAGGCGATGATCGGCCAACAGGCTCAGCCCGGACAGGCCGTGCACCACCCGGTGAGATTGCGTGGTGGCGACCGCGATCTGATACAGCGGCGTCTCGGCAGGGCTCAGGCGATTGGCCTGCATCAGGATATCGGCGATGCCCGCCGCTTCGAACAGCATGCCCCCTTCAGGGACGATAATCAGGAATGAGTGCATGGCAATAATATAAATAACAATCAAAACAGGCCAGGTGCCCACTGTATAAGAAAAGCCCCGTCGGTTCACCCTGCGGGTATAAAAAAGCCCGCCGATAATCACCGACGGGCCAGGAAGGAACGGCCATCAGGCCTGCGGCAGGTTCACCCCGCCGGCGCGCGCCAATTGCGCCAGCAGCGCCGTTTGAAACGCCTCATCGTGCACCGCCGCGTGAGGTTCAAACCGCTGCTGGTGGTGCCAATAGCCGCCGGAAATCAGTGCCTGCGGTTCATCGCTGCTCACCAGCCACGCCTGCGTCACATGCCCCAGCGCCAGATCGTCGGGCGCATCCGCGCCGCCCATTTTGGTCGGCACCCAGCCGGGATCGACCGCGCTGCTGATGACGCCGGGCCACAGGCGCGCCACGGCGGCGGCCAGCGCGGTGACGAACAGCTTGCTGTCCGAATAGGAGCCGGCTGCGCCGCCAAGCCAGTCCACGCCGTTCAGTTCCGCCACGCCGTCAAAGTGCATGCTGCTGCTCAGGTAGACGATGCGATCGGGGCGTTCGATCAGGGCCGTCAGCAGATAGGGGGCCATCACGTTCACCGGCATCACCTGCGGCCCGGTGAACATGCCGGCGTTGTGGATCACCGCATTCGGGCAGCCGATGCGATTCACCTGCTCGGCGACCTGCCGGATCTGCTGCACCTCGGACAGGTCGCCAATCACCGCCTGCGCGCCTTGATCCAGCAGATCGCGCACCGCCTCCAGACGGCCGGGGGCGCGCGCATGCAGGATAACCTGATGCCCTTCGTCCAACAGCGTTTGCGCGGCGGCGCGGCCCAGCCCGTCGACCGAACCGGTAATGAAAATACGTGACATGCCACTCCTCCGTTTAGCGCCAGCCGAGCGCCGGCGCGACATGGGTTAAAATCGATTCGATAACGTGGGCGTTATAATCCACGCCCAGCTGGTTAGGCACGGTCAGCAGCAGCGTATCCGCTTCAGCGATGGCCTCGTCCTGCGCCAGCTGCTCGATCAGCGCGTCCGGCTCGGCGGCATAGCTGCGGCCGAAGATCGCCCGGGTCTGCGCGTCGATATATCCCAGCTGATCGCCCTCTTTGCCGCTGCCGCCGAAGTAATTGCGATCCCGCTGATCCACCAGCGCAAAGATGCTGCGGCTGACGGAAACCCGCGGCTCGCGCGCATGGCCGGCCTCTTGCCAGGCGGCGCGATAGGCGCGGATCTGCTTGGCCTGCTGGATATGGAAGGGTTCGCCGGTCTCGTCATTCTTGAGCGTCGAGCTTTGCAGGTTCATACCCAGCTTCGCCGCCCAGACGGCGGTGGCGTTCGAGCCGGCACCCCACCAGATGCGATCGCGCAGCCCGGCGGAAAACGGCTCCGGCCGCAGCAGCCCGGGCGGATTGGGGAACATCGGCTGCGGATTGGGTTCGGCGAACCCTTCACCGCGCAGCGCCTCCAGGAACACTTCGGTATGGCGGCGGGCCATGTCCGCGTCGGTTTCGCCCTCGGCCGGGGCATAACCGAAATAGCGCCAGCCGTCGATCACCTGCTCCGGCGAGCCGCGGCTGATGCCGAGCTGCAGCCGCCCGCCGGCGATCAGATCCGCCGCGCCGGCGTCCTCCACCATGTACAGCGGGTTTTCATAACGCATGTCGATCACGCCAGTGCCGATCTCGATACGTTGGGTTTTGGCGCCGATGGCGGCCAACAGCGGGAACGGCGATCCCAATTGGCGCGCGAAATGGTGAACGCGAAAATAGGCGCCGTCCGCGCCCAGATCTTCGGCGGCGACCGCCAGATCGATGGACTGCAGCAGCGCATCCGCTGCGGAACGGGTGCCGGACTGGGCGGAAGGCGTCCAGTGGCCAAACGAGAGAAAACCAATCTTTTTCATCGGGCATCGTCCTCAAAGGCAAAATCATCGGCCTACAGTGACAAAAACCGCGCGCCTTGCGCCAGCAAAATCGCCCCCGATCGCACTAAACGAACCGATTGCCGCCGCGCCGCCCGGCGATTGTAATCAAAAAACAAATGTCGTATAACAGGCAGCTCCGAGGGGTGTCCTGTTACGGGCTGAGATGGCGCAAGCCGAACCCTTTGAACCTGATCTGGGTCATGCCAGCGAAGGGACGGTTAGGCAACAACGCAATCACCCGTTGCCTGTTCATACCTCAGCGTGCCCGGATCTCCACTGACTCAAGGAGGTCCCATGTCCATCACCACCCTGTTCGAAAGCGGTCTTTACGGCCGGCTGCGGCAACAAGCCGGCAGCCACTGGCAGGACTACGTCGATCACCCGTTTCTGCAGCAGCTGGCCGCCGGCACCTTGCCTGAACGCGCTTTTCGCCGCTACCTGACCCAGGACTATCTGTTCCTGCTGCACTTCGCCCGCGCCTACGCGCTGCTGGTCAGCAAGCTGCGCACCCTGCCGGAGATGCGCGCCGCCACCGCCTCGCTCAACGGCATCGTCGCCGAGCTGCCGTTGCACGTGGCCTACTGCGCCGAATGGGGGTTGAGCGAAGCGCAGATCGCCGCCCAGCCGGAGGCGGCGGAAACCATGAACTACACCCGCTACGTGCTGGATATCGGCCATGCCGGCGACGCCCTCGATCTGTTGGCCGGTCTGCTGCCCTGCGTGGCCGGCTATGCCGAAATCGGCCTGCGGCTGCTGCACGATCCCGCCACCCAGATGGAGGGCAATCCTTACGCCTCCTGGATCCGCAACTACGGCGACGAGGGCTATCTGGCCGGCGTGCGCGCCGCCATCGAACTGCTGGAAACCGTCGGCCACCAGCGCGGCGCACAAAGCCGCTTTACCGAGCTGGCGCAGATTTTCACCACCGCCACCCAGTTGGAAGCGGCATTTTGGCAAATGGGGCTGAACGCCTCATGATCTCCCCGCGCCTCCCGCCCGGCATCCAGGTGCGGGATCTCACTCTGCGCTTCGGTCAACAGACGATCTTTGAGCGGCTGAGCTTCGACATCGCCGGCGGCAGCTTCGTCTCCCTGCTCGGCGCCAGCGGCGCCGGCAAAACCAGCCTGCTGAAAATCATCGCCGGGCTGGCGCAGGCCAGCTCAGGCACGGTGAGCGGCAGCGACGGCCTGCCGATCGCCGGGCGCATCGCCTACATGGGGCAAAAAGACCTGCTCTACCCGTGGCTGAGCGTCGAAGACAATGTCGCCCTCGGCTCGCGGCTGCGCGGTGAAGCGCCGGATCGGGCTTGGGCGGCGCACCTGCTGGAGCGCGTGGGCCTGGCCGCGCATGGCCGCAGCCTGCCCGCCTCGCTGTCCGGCGGCATGCGCCAGCGCGCCGCCATCGCCCGCACGCTCTACGAACGCCAGCCAATCGTGCTGATGGACGAACCCTTTTCCGCGCTGGACGCCATTACCCGCGCCGAGATCCAGAGCCTGGCCGCCGAGCTGCTGGCGCAAAATACCGTGCTGCTGATCACCCACGATCCGATGGAAGCCTGCCGCCTGAGCCACCGGCTGCTGGTGCTGTCGCCCTGGCCGCTGGGCCTCGACGATACTCACCGCATCAGCGGGCTACCGCCGCGCGCGCCGGATGACGCCGACCTGCTGAAAAGCCAGGCCGAGTTGCTGCTGCAAATGGTGAGGGCGGCGCAATGAATATCGCCAAAGAGCGCGGCTTCACCCGTCTGCGGCGCGGGCTGACGGTGTTTGCCGGCCTGCTGCTGCTGTGGTGGCTGGCGGCGCAAAGCGGCATCCCGGCCTTTCTGCTGCCCACGCCGGGCGCAGTGGCGCAGGCGCTGTGGGACGGGCGCAGCTATCTCGCCTGGCACACGCTGGTCACCGCTTCGGAGATCGTCAGCGGGCTGGTGCTGGGCGTGCTGCTCGGCGCGGCGCTGGCGCTGTGCATGATCTTCTCGCCGCGCCTACAGCGCTGGCTGATGCCGCTGGTGCTCACCAGCCAGGCGATACCGGTGTTCGCCCTGGCGCCACTGCTGGTGCTGTGGTTCGGCTTCGGCATGAGCGCCAAGGTGGCGATGGCGGTGCTGGTGATTTTCTTCCCGGTGGTGTCGGCCTTTTTCGACGGGCTGCGCCGGGTCAACACCGACTATCTCGATCTGGCACGCACGATGCGCGCTTCGCGCTGGGCGCAGCTGCGGCACGTGCGGCTAATGGCGGCGTTGCCGGCCTTCGGCTCCGGCCTGCGCATGGCCGCCGCCGTCGCGCCCATCGGCGCCATCATCGGCGAATGGGTCGGCTCGGCCGAAGGGCTGGGCTATGTGATGCTGAACGCCAATGCGCGCATGCAGACCGACGTCTGCTTCGCCGCACTGTTTATTTTGGTGCTGATGACCATGCTGCTGTGGGCCGCGGTGGATGCGCTGCTACGGCGCCTGATCGCCTGGGTGCCGGAAAACGACTGATGATTGCAACCATAACCAGGGATAAAGGAACGACCATGATCAAACAAACCGTCTGCGGGCTGCTGCTCGGCGCCGCCATCACCGGCCAGGCCGGCGCGGCCGACAAGCTGACGCTGGTGCTCGACTGGTACATCAACCCCGATCACGCGCCGATTATGGTGGCCGAGCAGATCGGCGCCTTCAAGGCCGCAGGGCTGGACGTCAAGATCGTGCCACCGTCCGATCCGGCGCTGCCGCCGCGGCTGGTGGCCGCCAAACAGGCCGACCTCGCCATCACCTATCAACCGCAGCTGCACTTCTTCGCCGATCAGGGCCTGCCATTGATGCGCGTCGGCACGCTGATCAACACGCCGCTGAATACGGTGATCGCACTGGACAAAAGCATCACGTCGCCGGCGGATCTCAAAGGCAAAACGGTGGGTTACTCGGTCAGCGGCATCGAACAGGCGACGCTGGCCACCATGGTCGAACACGAGCATCTCAAACCGCAGGATATCAAGCTCATCAACGTCAACTTCCAGCTGACCAGCGCCCTGCTGGCGGGCCAGGTCGATGCGGTGATCGGCGGCTACCGCAACATCGAAGCGCTGGAGCTGAAGCTGCAGGGTAAAGAACCGGTGGTGTTCAACGTCGAAGATTACGGCGTGCCGGCCTACGACGAGCTGATCATCGTCGCCAACCGCAATGCGGTGAACGAACCGAAAATCCGCAGG
Organism: Serratia sp. CY76391; assembly: GCF_052166695.1. Lineage (NCBI taxonomy): Bacteria > Pseudomonadati > Pseudomonadota > Gammaproteobacteria > Enterobacterales > Yersiniaceae > Serratia > Serratia sp. CY76391. The sequence continues at coordinate 44,342 of NZ_JBJNOJ010000004.1, read as the reverse complement.
TTCCTCGCCGCGCTGAAGCAAGGCAGCGACTACCTGCACGCGCACCCGCAGGATACCTGGTTGGCCTTCGCCAAGGCGCACCCGGAGCTGAATACCGAGCTGAACAAACAGGCGTGGCAAGCCAGCCTGCCGCTGTTCGCGCGCGATCCGGCCAAGCTGGATCGCACCCGCTATGAGGCTTACGAGCAATTCCTGTTCGACAACAAGCTGATCAAGAAAATCACCCCGGTAGACCAGTACGCGGTGGAGCTGAACTGATCACGCCGAGGCGGCCGGCGGCGCCACCGTCACCTCGCCCTGGCCGCTGCGCTGCAGGGCCGCCTTCACCAGCCCATTGGCCTTGCAGCGTTCGATAAACGCGTTCACGTAGGCGGCGCCCTGCGTGTTTTGCCGCGGCACCGCCATCGCCTGGCGGATAGCGGTAAAATGTCCGTCCAGCACTCGGTAGCCGGGACGGGCGGCCGCGGCGGCCAACAGCGGTTGACGCACGCCGGCCGCCGCCTCCAGCCCCCGTTCGAAAAACAGCGCGATCGCCTCGGCGGAGGTTGCCGCCCGCACCAATTGCGCCTGCTGCAGCGTGCGCGATAAAAACAGATCGTACGCCGCCCCCTGCCCGACCGCGATGCGTACCTCCGGCCGGTCGAGCTGCGCCACCTCAGAGTAAGGCGCGTCGTTCGCCACCAGGTAAGTCCCCTCGATGATCACGTAGGGTTCACTGAAGGCGATTTGCGCCGCGCGCACCGGCTCGATGGCCATAAACGCCAGGTTCCAGGCGCCGCTGTCCAGATCGGCGAACACCTTGCCCGCCGCGTCATAAGTGACCAGCTCCAGCGCCACGCCCAGTTCGCAAGCCAGCGCGGCGGCCAGCTCCACCGAAGCGCCTTGCGGTTTGCCATCAGCCCCGGCCTGCGCCAGCACCGGATTGCCGTAGTTGATCGCCGCGCGCAACACGCCTTGCGGGGCCAGATCGTCGAGTACCGCTGCGGGGATTGTCTGCATACTTCCTCCTGAATGGCTGATGGATGCACCGTCGTGGCGCTCATTAAGCGTAGAGCGAAACCTCCGACCAGCAAGCTTTCGCCGCCGCGGCCGCCGTCGGCGTGATTAACGTCACACTATTGTCATAAAAATGTACAATAGCCGCCGCTCGTCGGCCGTAGCGGGAGATCGCGCGTTGTTCCGCCGCCGGCAATAGGCTATACCCTTCACTTTTCGCGCCGCGGCACGCTCGGCGGCGCAAACCAGGGCAGCAACGGTTTTATTTCAATCAGACAAGGTTTGGCGGATGGTTTTAGCAGTCGTTTCGTTTGTTCTCTTTTTGGCGTCGATTTTGATTTATCGCACCCGGGCCGCCGCCAACCGCTGGTGGTTCGCCATTCTGCTGACGCTGCTCGGCAGCTATCTGGTGCTGAACGTCATCCTGATCGCCAGCAACTACTTCACCGGTGACGGCATCACCGATGCGGTGATCTACACCGTCACCAGCAGCCTCAAAGGCGCGGGCATCAGCAAATACGTGCTGCCGTTTATCGGCCTGCTGGCGGCGTTGGGGCTTATCTTCGCGGTGCTGGCCCGCAGCCTGCTGCGCCGCAAGGCCAAAGGCAGCAGCGTGGCCTACAGCGTCGTCGCCGTGCTGCTGGCGCTGTTCTCGGTCGGCACCACCCCGGCGTTTCAGGACATCTCGCTGCTGGTCAAAAGCCAGATCGTCGGCGATACCGCCGATTTCACCACCTACTACAAGGCGCCGAAAAAGACCGTACAGGGCAAGCGGCCGAACCTGGTGTACATCTATGCCGAGAGCCTGGAGCGCACCTACTTCGATACCGAGCTGTTTCCCGGCCTGGCCGACGAGCTGAACGCCCTGCGCACGGACAGCATCGATTTCAGCAATACCCAGCAATTGCCGGGCACCGGTTACACCATCGCCGGCATGGTCGCCTCACAGTGCGGCATTCCGCTGTTCGCGCCCTTCGACGGCAACGCCTCCAGCGCGGTCTCCACCTTCTATCCGGAGAACGTCTGCCTGGGCGATGTGCTGAAGGCCGCCGGCTACAGCAACTATTTCTATCAGGGCGCCGAGCTGGCGTTCGCCGGTAAAGACACCTTCCTGAAATCCCACGGCTTCGACCACGTTTACGGCTTCAAAGAGCTGCGCGATCAGGTCGCCGATCCGAGCTACAAAAACGACTGGGGCTGGTACGACGACAGCGTGCTGGACGTGGTGTACGGCAAGTTCGTCGAGCTGTCCAAACAGCGCCAGCCGTTCTCGCTGTTCACCCTGACCGTCGATACCCATCACCCGGACGGCTTTATCTCCGCCGGCTGCAGCAAGAAAAGCTACGCCTGGCAGAACAAGGAAAACCGCTCGCTGAGCGCGGTAGCCTGCAGCCAGCAACACATCGCCGCGCTGATCGACAAGATCAAACGCTCGCCCTATTTCAGCAATACCGTGATCGTGGTGTCCTCCGATCATCTGGCGATGAACAACACCGCCTACGACATCCTGACCAAACAGAAGCGCCGCAACCTGTTCTTCATCATCGACGGCACCCGGCCGCTGGCGGAACAGCGCAACGAGAAACGCAGCACGCTGGACAACGGCGCCACGGTGCTGGACGTGATGGGCGGCGACAACTACATCGGCCTTGGCCGCAGCAGCCTGTCGGCGCCGTCGCTGTCCACGGTGTTCCTGAATATCGAAGAGAAGATCAACGGCTGGAAACCGGCGGTGATCAATCAGTGGGGCCTGCCGAACCGCATCAGCGACTACAGCGTGGATACGCGCCAACGCAGCTTCAGCTTCTCCGGCGTCACCTACAAGGTGCCGTTCATCCTGCGGGTGGGCGACAACCGCATCGAACCGATGTTCAACGTCTACCTCTCCACCCCGCTGCGCAAGCAGCTGGCCGGGCTGGGCGCGGGGGAGAAATTCGTCTGGGTCGATAAATGCTACGAGATCGGCCGGGTCTGGGCGCCGCAGCTGGCGCTGAGCACCGACATCTGCGTGGCCTCCGGCACCCTGGCCTCGCCGCCGCAGATCGCGCAGGCCAGCGGCGAACGCTTCAACGGCAAGGTGAACTTCACCGGCCCGGCGGCGGACAGCGTCGCCGATTACCAAAACGCCGTCGCCCGCCTGCAGGTGGACGACGCGGCGGTGAAATACCGGGCGGACGCCATCGAGTTCATGCTGCCCGGCATGCCGGAACAGGTGAAAGCCATCACCGGCGTCTCCGCCGTCGAGGAATGGGGCCGCTGGTCCGACGCCAATCTGGCGCCGGCGGTCGACATCGATTACGTCGATCCGCTGCCGAAGCGCTTCGATCTGGTGCTGCGCGCCCGCGCCTACGGCAACAACGTCGGCGAACCGATTTCGGTGCGCGTCGGCGACGAAGAGCGCTTCGTGTCGCTCGGTGAACAGGACAGCACCGTCACCCTGCGCTTCGACAACCCGCGCGGCGCGCAGAAGATCAGCATTACTCCGCCGGCGCCGACCGAGCCCAAAGAGAGCGCCAGCGGCGGCTTCACGCCGAAGAAGCTGGGCATCGGCCTGGTGTCGCTGAAGGTCGAAGCGGCCGCTCCCGCCTCCTGATCCCCCGCCTTCACGGGCGCGGTATTTTCTTTGCCGCGCCCGTCATTTCGACCAAGCTTTTACGCCCTTCTTCGGCTAACCTGTGACGGTAAAACGCCGCAACCCCGCCACAGAGCCGGGACATCCAAGGAGAAAGTATGAGCTATGCCCCACCTCGCAGCGGCCTCAGCGCCGATCAGGCACTCGATCAACTGGAGGCCCTGTATGACGCCGCGGTAGACGCGCTGCGGCAGGCGGTCAGTGACTTTATCAGCCACGGCACGCTGCCGGACCCGCAGGCGCGCGCCGCCGGGCTGTTCGTGTATCCCGAACTGCGCGTCAGCTGGGACGGGCAGCAATCCGGCCCGAGCAAAACCCGCGCCTTCGGCCGCTTTACCCATCCCGGCAGCTACAGCACCACCGTGACCCGGCCGCAGCTGTTCCGCCACTATCTGGCCGAACAGCTGGCGATGCTGGAACACGATTACGCCGCCCATATCGAAGTGGCGCCGTCGCAGCAGGAGATCCCGTTCCCTTATGTCATCGACGGTTCCAGCCTGGCGCTCGATCGCTCAATGAGCGCCGGCATCGCGCAGCATTTCCCCACCACCGAGCTGGCGCAGATCGGTGACGAGACCGCCGACGGCCTGTACCACGCCACCGACAACCATTTCCCGCTGTCGCATTTCGATGCGCTGCGCGCGGATTTCTCGCTGGCACGTCTGCGGCACTACACCGGCACGCCGGTGGAACATTTTCAACCGTTTGTGCTGTTCACCAACTACACCCGCTATGTGGACGAGTTCGTGCGCTGGGCCTGCGCCCAGATCGCCGATCCGGCCAGCCCGTACATCGCGCTCTCCAGCGCCGGCGGCACCTACATCACGCCGGAAACCACCGCCCCGGAGCAGGCGGTGTCCGATCTGGCGTGGAAAAACCACCAGATGCCGGCCTATCACCTGATCTCGCGCACCGGCCAGGGCATCACGCTGATCAACATCGGCGTCGGCCCATCCAACGCCAAAACCATCTGCGATCACCTGGCGGTGCTGCGCCCGAGCGCCTGGCTGATGATCGGCCACTGCGGCGGCCTGCGCGAAAGCCAGAAGATCGGCGATTACGTGCTGGCCCACGCCTATCTGCGCGACGATCACGTGCTGGATGCGGTGCTGCCGCCGGATATCCCGATCCCGAGCATCGCCGAGGTGCAGCGCGCCCTGTACGACGCCACCAAGATGGTCAGCGGCATGCCCGGTGAAGAGGTCAAACAGCGCCTGCGTACCGGCACCGTCGTCACCACCGACGATCGCAACTGGGAGCTGCGCTACTCCGCTTCGGCGCGCCGCTTCAATCTCAGCCGCGCGGTGGCGGTCGACATGGAGAGCGCCACCATCGCCGCTCAGGGTTATCGCTTCCGGGTGCCGTACGGCACGCTGCTGTGCGTCTCCGACAAACCGCTGCACGGCGAGATCAAACTGCCGGGCCAGGCCAACCGCTTCTACGAAGGGGCGATCTCCGAGCACCTGCAGATCGGCATCTGCGCCATCGATTTGTTGCGCGCCGAGGGCGATCGCCTGCACTCGCGCAAGCTGCGCACCTTCAACGAACCGCCGTTCCGCTAACGGTGCCAGGCCCGCTGCGGCGGGCCGTTTTTTCCTCAACGCACCAGCGCCAGCGCGCGCTTCTCCTGGCTGCGGCCGCCGGCGATCGACAGCAACAGGTCTTTCACCAGCAGCGCCGGGGCGGACAGCCCCTGTTGGCTGGACATGCACAGTGACAGCGGCACCGACATCGTCGGCGCATTGATGCGCGCCATCCAGGCCTTGGCCGGGCCGATCATCGCGCGCGCCACCGATTCCGGCAGCACGGTCGCCCCCAACCCGCTGGCGATCGCGGCGCTCAGCGCGCCCGAGGATTCGATCTCCCCCACCACGTTGGCAGCCAGCTTGCGCAGCGCCATCGCCTCCTCCAGCTGGTTGCGCACCGCATCGCCCTCGCGCGGCAGGAACAGGTTCAGCCGCGCCACGTCCAGCAGCTCGACGCTGTTGCCGGGATGCGGCACCGCGCGCGTCGCCACCAGATAAAGATCTTCCCGCATCAATGCGATGGCGTGCAGCCCGGCGGGCATTTTGGCGCCGTAGACCATCGCCATGTCCAGCGTCTGGTTAGCCACCTGCCCGGCCAACGCCGCGCCGCCGTTTTCATGCAGGCTGAGCAGGATGCCCGGCTGCTGATCGCGCAGGGTCTGCAGCAACGGCAGCGCCAGCTGCGCCGCGGTGCTGCCCGACGCCAGCCCGAGAGACACCTGGCCGCTCATCGCCTGCCCGGCGCTGTTGACCGCGCTCTGCGCCTGTTCGCACTGGCGCAGAATGGTCTGCGCGTGGGCATACAGAATGTTGCCGGCCTCGGTCGGCTGCACGCCGCGCTTGGTGCGGATCAGCAGTTGCTGCTTCAGTTCCCCTTCCAGCGTCGCCAGCTGCTGGCTGAGCGCCGGCTGGGCGATGTGCAACACCTCCGCCGCCTGGGTCAGGCTGCCGATATCGACGATTTTCACGAAGTACTTCAGACGTCTGAAATTCATAGTGCCTCCAGCGAGCCGCTAAATTGAGAATGCCGAAATCCGGTCATGCAACCGCAGCAAGATCCAGGCCAGAGTCGTCAAAGGGCCTAAAACGCCGGCTAAACGGCGGCAAATGGCCGTTTATCGGGCGGCGCGCGCCACCGCGCAGGGCAGGCGTTGCACCATCGGCAGGCAAATGCGCCGATCAACGGGCAACCCGGCGGCGCTGCGCGCGGGATAAGCGATAAAAGCGAGAAAAAGCAGCAGGTTGGGCAATCTTGCAGCAAACGGACGCATCGGGCGTTTTCACGCTTTACAAGCCGCAACCGCCCCGCTATTATTCGCCCCGTTCCAACGATTCCTCTGTAGTTCAGTCGGTAGAACGGCGGACTGTTAATCCGTATGTCACTGGTTCGAGTCCAGTCAGAGGAGCCATATTTAGAGAAGCCCGCTCAGGGAAACCCGAGCGGGCTTTTTGCCTTTCAGCCGCCGTCAAAAGCTGCGTTTCGCCACCAGATAGGCGCCCGCCACCAGCAGCAGAGCGCCGACCAGCGCCGGCAGATTCTCGCGCAGCGCCGCCGGGCCGGCGCGATAGGCATCGGCCAACAGCCCCATGCACAGCTGGCTGGCGACCAGGATCGAGATGGTCGCTGCCGCCCCCAGCTTCTGGTAACCCAGAATGCCGGCGAACACGAACAGCGATCCCAGCAGCCCCGGCAACAGCATCCACCACCTGGCGGCGCCGGCCACTTCCGCCACCGCGCCGAGGCCGTTTTTGGCCAGCAGCAACCCCACCAGCAACAACAAACCGACGCTGGAGTTGATCACCAGCGTAATGAGGATGGTCGAAACGCTTTCGGTAATGCGCACCATCAGCAGATTCTGCACCACCAACCCCATTCCCGCCGCGATCAGCAGTAACAGCATATTCATCGCCCTGTCTCCCGGGATCAGCGCGCGGGCGGCGTCGCCCGCTCGTCGAGCCTCAGCTGCAGGAACGTCAGATCCAGCCATTGGCCGAATTTGGCGCCCACTTGTTCCATGCGCCCCACGTCGCGAAACCCCAGCGCCAGATGCAGCTTAATCGAGGCCTGATTGCCGGATTCGATGCCGGCCACCATCACGTGCTTGCCGATTTCCCGCGCCCGTGCGATCAGCGCCAGCAGCAACGCCTTGCCAATCCCTGCGCCACGATGCGCCTGATGGACATACACCGAATGTTCCACGGTGTGGCGATAACCATCCCAGGCGCGCCAGTCGCCGAACGACGCGTAGCCGATCGCCTCGTCCGCGGCGTTCACCGCCACCAGCACCGGGTAGCCCGCCGCCTGCCGCTCGCCGATCCACGCCGCGCGGTTGGCCGCATCCACGGTTTGTTCATTCCAGATGGCGGTGCTGTTCAACACCGCGTCGTTATAGATAGCGGCAATCGCCGCGCTATCGTTGAGCGTCGCATTTCGTATAATCATGGTTTACCCCGGCCAATTGTCCACTATAATACTACGATATGAATATTAAATTAGACAATCTAAATCAGCTGATCGGCGCGCGCATTCGCATTGAACGCGAGGCGCGCCACTGGTCGCTGTCCGATTTGGCCGAACGGGCGGGCGTATCGCGGGCGATGGTGCATAAGATCGAACGCGGCGAGAGCAGCCCGACGGCGATGCTGTTGGGCAGACTGGCGGGGGCGTTCGGCCTCAGCATGTCCAAGCTGATCGCCCGCGCGGAAACGCAGGAAGGCCGGCTGCTGCGCCGGGAAGATCAACCGGTCTGGGTCGATCCGGAGAGCGGCTACGTGCGGCGCCACGTGTCGCCGCGCACCGATCTGCCGCTCGATCTGGTGCGCATCGAACTGCCGGCCGGCGCAGCGATCCCGATGCCGGCTTCGGTGTATGCCTTCAAGCGTCAGCTGATCTGGGTTTTATCCGGCGAACTGGTCTTTCTTGAGGGCGACGCGCGCCATGAAATGGCCGAAGGAGACTGCCTGGAGCTCGGCCCACCGGCGGACTGCCGCTTTGAAAACCAAAGCGATGAGGCATGCGTGTATATGGTGGCGGTGCTGAGCGCCGCCTGACGGCTCACCGGCGCTACCCCTGCGTCGGCTGGTTATAGCCGGCGTGGAAAAACTTCTCCGCCAACCGGCTGTCGCCGCCGGAGAAGAACTCACTCATCGGCTCGCGGCCGAGGCCATAGGCGCGGCTGAGCTGCCCGGCCTCGAACGCCGCCCGGTTCTCGTCGCCGCAGCGCTGCGCCAAATGGTGCGCATAGCCGAGCACGAAACCGCGCTTGTAGTCGGAGCAAAAGCGCGACAGCTCCGCCTCCGGCTTCAGGTTCTCCACCTTTAACCCCGCCAACAACCCTTTGCCAAAATGATCTCCCACGGGTTCCTCCTCACTGCACAATCGCTATATAATAAAATATACAGCGAATGAGCGAACGAGAACATACTCCCTAAGTTTTACTCGCCGCATAAAAAAGGCCCGCGAAGCGGGCCTGCGAGAAAGCGGGCAATCACAGCGTGAAATTCAGCCCTTCGCTGACGGTCTTGCCGAGCGGCAGACGGCCCGACGGCGCTTCTTTCTCCTGCAGGAGATCCGGCAGGCGGGCTTTGTCGCCCGGCTTGCCGATCGCCACCATAGCGTGCACCGCATAGTCGTCCGGCAGTTGCAACGCCGCTTTGATCTTATCGTGGTGAATGCCGCTCATGCAGTGGGTCAGCCAGCCTTTCAGGTGCGCCTGATGCGCCAGGTTGGCCCAGGCCGCGCCGGTGTCGAACGCATGGGTCGGGTTGTCCACCAGTCGCTCGCCGTTCAGGCTGGTGGTTTTGGAGACGATCACCACCAGCGCCGAGGCGTGTTGTGCCCAGCCGCGGTTGAAGTCGATCAGGAACTCCAGGTAGTTCTCCCAGCTGTCGGAGCCGTGCTTGCTGTAGGCAAAGCGCCACGGCTGAATGTTGTAGGCCGAAGGCGACCAGCGCGCCGCTTCAAAGAAGCTCAGCAGCGTTTGATCGTCGATGGCGTCGTTGGTCATCGCGCGCGGCGACCAGCGCTCGATAAATTGCGCGTCAATCGGGTAATCGGAGATTCTTGGCTGGCTCATGATAGGTTCTCGCAGTGAAGTAAAAACAAAAGTTCGCTGATATTCCCACAGCTTAGGACGGTAAAACTTTTATTTCGTGCCATTGTCCTGCGGCAATTCCTGCTGCAGCCAGGCCAGAAACGCCCTGACCGGCGGATGCCGCTCGCGCCCCGGCGCGCACAGCACGCTGTATGCGGCGCCCGGTACGCGCACCTCCGGCCGGTACGCCACCAGCAGACCGTTGTCCACCATCTCGGACACCATTACCGAGCTGGCGAGCACCCATCCCTGCCCGGCCACCGCCGCCTGCAGGGCGTAATGCTCCTCGTGATAGCTGCGCATCGCCGCATGGCGCTGCCACCAGTCCACGCCGGCGGCCCGGCACCAGTCATGCCAGCCGCTGTCGTACAGCGCCGAATCCCCCCACTTGACGGTGATCAGCACCGGGTTTTCCGGCGGAGCGGCGGCCAGCCCCGGCGCGGCGTAGACGCCAAAGCTTTCCTCCAGCCGCGCCGCCTGATGCAGCGCGGGATAGTGCGCGCGGCTGTAGCGCACCGCCACATCCACGCTGGCGTCCTGCTGCAGATCGATCACCTCGGCGCAGGCCTCCAGGCGCACCAGATAGTGCGGATGCGCCTGGTAGAAACGCCCCAGGCGCGGCACCAGCCACAGCGCCGCGAACGAGTGCGTCACCGAGACGCACAGCGATCCGGCACTGGGCTGCGGCCGCAGGCCCTCAAGCGTGGCGGCGACGTCCAGCAGCGCGCCGTGCACTCCGGCAAACAGCGTTTCGCCCTTCGCCGTCAGCCGCACGCCGCGCGGCACCCGCTCGAACAGCGCAAAACCCAGCTGCTGTTCCAGCGCCTTGATCTGGTGCGAAATCGCCGTCGGCGTCACCGCCAGCTCGCCCGCCGCCAGCTTGAAGCTGCGCAGGCGAGCGGCGGATTCAAAGGTGCGTAACGCGTTGACGGGCAGCGTAGCGAACATGGCGAAGCCTCTTGGGATGAGTTGAGTTCATCCTGGCAGAAAAACCGTCATTTGTCGCCTGCAGACGTTCGCTTCTAGATTAAGGCTGAGTTCACTTCACACCAAGGAGCATGACATGAATACAGCTCATCAATCCAAGCGCCTGGTGGTGCTGATCGGCAGTCCGCGCCGCGACGGCAACAGCGCCACGCTGGCGCAGGCGATCATGGCGGGCGCCGCCGAAGCCGGCACGTCCGCCAGCCTGCATTTTCTCGACGATTACCTGAGCGGTTTCCTGAGCGATGAACGCCATACGCCGCCGCCGGCCGATCGCTACGCCGAGCTGTTCCTGGAGCACTTCCTGCCGGCCGACGGCGCGGTATTTTGCACGCCGATTTACTGGTACGGCATGTCGGCGCAAACCAAGGCCTTTTTCGATCGCTCGTTCAGCTTCTATTCCAACGCCTACCCTCAGGCGGAACAGGTGCACCAACGCATGAGCGGCAAACGCATCGGGCTGGCGGTGGCGTCGGAAGAAACTTATCCCGGCGCGGCGCTGGGCATCGTGCATCAGATCCAGGAGTTCAGCCGCTACACCCATTCCGCCTTCGTCGGGCTGGTGCACGGCGCCGGCAACCAGCGCGGCGAGATCGCCCGCGATCCGCGCAACCCGCTGCGGGCCGCCCGCGAGTTGGGGCGCGAGTTCTTCACCCGCCCCTACTCGGATTATCAGATGGACAGCCCGCGCAGCACGCAGGTTTGGACGGAATAGCCACGGCCTCAACCGCCACTGCCGATTTGCCAGATAAAGGTCGGCGTATGGCGGTTAATTTCCCAGTCACCGATATTGCGCGCCTTGTAGATCACCGGATTATGTGAAGAGAGCGTGCGCGCATTGCGCCAGTGGCGATCCAACGCCTTACCGGTACGGGTATCTGAAGCGCCGAGCGCATTGAACAATTCACCGGCGGCGCGCTGCACCCACTCCCCGGCGATGACCTGCGCCCTGGCCGCGTCCAGCTCCGCCGTCACGTTAAGCGCCTGCAGCAGCGCTTCATCACCGGATCGATGCGCCTCATAAGCCTGCTGCAGCGAGGAAGTCGCTTTTAGCACCGTCGCCTCGACCGCATAGGCCCAGGCGCTGATTTGCCCCACCACCTGCTGGATCTGCACGTCGTCCTTCACCCAACCGGCGTTGCCGTGGCTATAGATCCTTTTACGTTGCCTCACGCCCTCGCCGACGTCTCGCAGCACCGCGCGGCCGATCCCCGCCAGCGTCGCCAGCAACACATGCTGATAGAACGCAGTTTGGTAGCGGAAGCGCTCGGCAAAGTCATAGACGTGCGCCTGCTCGACCTGCGCATCAATAAAACGCGTGGTGCCGCTGCCGGTAGTGCGCTGGCCAAATCCGTCCCAGTCGTCGTCGCGCTCTACGCCCGGCTGGGCGACGTTCACCAAAGCGATCACCGGGCCGCCGTTGTCGCTGCGCTCGGCATACACGTCGATCCAATCGGCAAACAGACTGCCGGTGCTGTAAAATTTCTCGCCGTTGAGCGACCAGCCGTCGGCCTGCGGCGTTACCCGGGTATTGACCTGCCCCAGCTTCACGCCGCCGATCTCGGTCCAACCGCTGCCGACCAGCTCGCCGTCGAGAAAGCGTTCGAACCAGCGATCGCGCTCCGGGCCGTCCGGCGCGTTCAGCCGATCTTCCACGAAGGCGAAATGCGCCCGCAGCGCCTGCGGCAGGTTAGAGTCCGCCTCCGCCAGTTCGGCCAGCAGTTCGAACAGCTGCGGCAACGAAGCGCCGTCGCCGCCCTTTTCACGCGGGATGCGCACCCTGCCGAACCCCGCTTCTTTCAGCCAACGGATCGGTTCATGCGGCAGCGTGCGCGACAGCTCGCGCTCCACCGCCCCGGCGGCGATTTCGGCGAAGATCGGCCGAAAACGCGCGGCCAGCTGTGCGTAGTCTGCTCCGGTGGATAACAGGTGTTGCGTCATGTCAGTGTCCTCTGTGGTTAAGCGCGATCGGCCAAATCGTCGATATCGCGCGCCGTCGGTTCGAAGCGAATGATCAGCAGGAAGACGATGGGGATCGCCGCCGCCAGTGAAACAATCCAAAACATGTCGGTGCCGAAGCGCGCCTGCAAAATCGGCAGAATAAACAGCGCCAGCGCGCTGCCGATACCGGACAGCGAACGGCCGAAACCGACGCCGGTGGCGCGGATCGCCGTCGGGTAAGAGAGCGCCGGGTAAATCATCATCTGCGCGCCGGGGCCGAAGCCTTCGGCGAACAGCCATAGGCCCAACATCAGGATCGCCAGCCCAACGCCGAACGCCGCCTGCGGATGCCCGATCAACGCCAGAGCAATCAGCGCGATAAACTGCAGCGCAAATCCGGCGATCGCCACGTGGCGCGACGGATACTTCCATGCCAGACGCATGCCGAGCAGGCCACCGGTAAAGGCGAACAGCACGTTCAGCCCGAGCGAGGCGGAGAGGGTTTCAAACACCCCGGCGCCGAGAAACTGCGCCAGAATCGACGGCAGAAAGAAGGCGATGGCGGTGTATTCAAAGGAAATGCAAACGTTCATCACGCAGGAGACCAGAGTGCGTTCGCGGTACGGCTTGCGGAACAGCACGCGGAAGCTGACCTTCGCCGCCGCCGCCGGTTGGGCGGTATCAGGTTCCGCCTCATGGGCGGCAATGCCGTATGACTCGCGCAGGATGCGCGCCGCCTCTTTCAAATCGCCCTGGTTAGCGGCCCACAGCGGCGACTCATTCATAAACTTGCTGCGCACCATGATGATCAGCAACGCAGGCACCGCGCCGAAAATCAACGAGGCGCGCCACAGCCAGTTCGCATGTTCGGCCGGCAACAGAAAATAGAGCGCAAAGATGATCAGAAAACACATCGACGAAGCGGCGTACCACATCGGGCACCAGGCCGCCAGGCGCGACGCCTTGTTGGCCTTGCCGGTGAATTTGGAGAATTCGGCCAGATAGGCCATCGCCACCGGCAAATCGATGCCAACGCCGATACCCATCAAAAAGCGCGCGCCGATCAGCACCCAGACGTTGGGCGCCAGCCCGGCGGCGATGGCGGAAACCACAAAAAACAGCATATCGGCCATAAACACCTGATAGCGGCCGTATTTGTCGGTCAACCAGCCGCCGACCAGGTTGCCGAGAATGGTCCCGACCATGATCGAAGAAGTTACCACCCCGGTCAGCAGCGGGCTGAGGCTGAATTCACGCACCACGTCATCGATGCCGTAAGACAATGTGGTCAGGTCATAGGCATCGAGAAAAACACCGCCCAGCGCCAACAGCACGATCATGCGCGCATGGGTATTTTTCTCGCTGCGTTGGTTAATCAAACGCGCCACATCGCTGGCCGAGCCGATGGGCGCAGATAACGGCGGCGCGGTATCGATATTTAAGGTACTCATAGTTTCCTCGTTGTAATTGGCAGGTGACACCTCGTTTATAGGGTGAAAAAATTACGCCGACAAACAACAAATCTTTCTATAAATATCATTAATATCAATAAATTAAACACAGTTACAGCGTAACGGAAACGCCGGATTAACACGCGTTAATCCGGTCTTTATCACGGCCATTTCGGGCGGGGATTATTCTGCCGATACCGGCACCAGCACGCCTTTCACTAGCGGGTCGTCGGTGTTTTTCAGCCACGCCTGCAACCTGGGATCGGCAAACGCCCGCTGCAGCTTGCGAATATTTTCGTCCTGCAGATAGGGTGTGCCAATCACCAGCTGCGAGGCGAAGGTCTTCGGCGCCGGTGGGAACAAGATGCCCTTCTCACGCGGCACCTTGCCGGCGTCGAACTGCGACACATAGCCAATGGCCGCATCTACCGAATTCAGCGCGCGCGGCATGGTCAGCAAATCCAGCTCCTTGAAGTTAAAATGGCGTTTGTTCTCGCGAATGTCTTTCAGCCTGGCGGTGCGCGCCTCGATCGCCGGATCCAGCCCGATCAGTCCAATGCGCTGCAGCAGCCACAACGCCTGCCCCTGATTGGCGCCGTCGTTGGGCACCACGATCTCCGCGCCGTCCGGCAACTCGGCGATCGACGTATAGCGGTCGGAATAGATGCCGAATGCCCACTGAAACACCGGCAGCGTCGGGGTCAGCTTAAAACCGTTGGCCTCCACCACCTGCTTTAGCCACCACTGGTGCTGGTAGATCGTGGCGGCGTACTGCCCCTGCGCCACCGCACGATCGGCCTGCACCGGATCCTGCAGGCCAACCGCCTCCAGCCTGAGGCCGTAATCCGGCGCGATATGCTCGCCGACGAACTCGATCACCCGCTGCTCTCCGGCCATCGCCGGCTCAAAGTGCACTTTGAGCGTGCTGCCGAACTGCACCGTCTGCGGCTGGCGGGCGCTGAAGTGCCAAACCGCGGCGGCGATAATCGCCACCGCCGCGATACCCACCGGCCACGGCCAGCGTTTCTTCTTCACTATCTCAAAATCGTGATTAGGCATAATTAAAGGGTTTCCTGATGATGACGCAACGCGGCGACCAGGCGGTCACCAATAAACTGAATCAGTTGGATCGTGGCGATCAGCACCACAATGGTGGCGATCATGATGTGATTGTCGAAACGCTGGTAGCCGTACACCACCGCCAGATAGCCGATGCCGCCCGCGCCAATGGTGCCGGCGATGGCCGAATACTCGATCATCGAGATGACGTTCAGCGTGATGGCGGCGACGATCGCCGGCAGCGCCTCGCTGAGCTGCGCGCGGGTGACTATCTGCCAGATCGAACCGCCTGACACCAGCCCCACCGCCGTCACCTCCGGCGGCAGTTCGCGCAGCGCGTTCTCCACCAGCCGGCCGAAGAATGGAATGCCGGCGACGATCATCGGGATCACCGCCGCCGGAATGCCGATGGTGGTGCCGGTCAACCAGAAGGTGAACGGAATAATCGCCGCCATCAGCACCAGAAACGGCAGCGAACGGCCCATGTTCACCAACCAGCTCAGCGCGCGATTCAGCGCCGGGCGCGGAAACAAGCCGCGCGATGAGGTGTTGAACAACACCACGCCGACGGCGCCGCCAATCGCCACCACAAACAGCATCACGATGCCGACCATCAGCCAGGTTTCGCCGTAGGCCGGCAGCATCAACCGATGGATCTCGCGCCAGGGTGTGTCCTGGCTCATCACGCTGTCAGACAGATTTTTCATACCGCCTCCTGCAACGCCGCCGGCTGTTCCAGCACCTCGGCGAGAATGCCCAACCGCCGCAGCTCGTCCTGCAGTTCAGCCACCGAACGCGAACCGCCGCCAAAACGCACCGCAATCTCCAACCGCCCGGCCAGGCTGCCGCCCACCACTTCAACGTGGCCGCCCAACAGATCGATCTGCAGGTCGAGTTGGCGGCTGATGCGGCTGATCCAGTCGGTGGCCGCCGGCTGACGGGCGCAGTAGGTTACCTGCAGCCGCAACGCGGCGTCGGACGCCAGCGTCTTCAGCGGGAACAGCCGGCGGCCCAGCGAGGAATCGGGCGCTGCCAACAGCTCGCGCACCGGCCCTTGCTGCACAATCACGCCGTCGCGGATCTCGGCCACCGCGTCGGCGGCGTCGCGCACCGCATCCATCTCGTGGGTGATCAGGATGATCGACAGGCCATACCGATCGCGCAGCTGTTTAAGCAGGCTGAGAATGGCCCCGGTGGCGTCCGGATCCAGCCCGGAGGTGGCCTCATCCGCCAGCAGCACCGACGGATTCAGCGCCAGCGCGCGGGCGATGCCGACCCTTTGGCGCTGGCCGCCGGACAGCTGCGCCGGGTAAAACGCCGCCTTGTCCGCCAGCCCCACCGCCGCCAGCAGGCTCTTTACCCGCTTGTCGATATCGCGCGGCACCACGCCCAGATAGGTCAACGGCAGCGCCACATTCTGCCAGGCGGTTTTGCGCTGCAGCAGCGCGGAAGACTGGAACACCGTGCCTATCGCCCGCCGCTCCCTGCGCAGCGCCTCGCCCGCAAGCCGCGACAAGTCCTGGCCGTTCACCCGGATACTGCCGCTGCTCGGCCGCTCCAGCAGGCTGATGCATTTCGCCAGCGTCGATTTGCCCGCCCCGCTGGGGCCGACCACGGCGGTAATCGATCCGGCCGGCACCCGCAGCGAAACGCCCTTCAGCACCTCAATCCGGCGCCCGTCCGGCGCGCGGTAAGCCTTGTGCAACTCCTCAATCTCTATCATCGCATCCTCACTTGACGCTCAGTGCATCGGCCAAGGACGCGCCGGCCGGCCAGCGGTAGCCCACCGCCGGGTGCGGCTCCGCCAGGCGCGGCCCCTGATTGAACAATTTTTCTCGCAGAGTGCCCGCCGTGTAGTCGCGCTTGTACGCTCCGCGTTTTTGCAGCTCGGGGATCAGCAGTTCCACCACGTCGGTGAAGGTTTCATGGGTAACGGCGTAGGCCAGATTGAAGCCGTCAACATCCGTTTCCTCCACCCACGCCTGCAGTTCGTCGGCCACGGTTTGCGGGCCGCCCACCAACAGCGGGCCGAAACCGCCGATGCCGACCCATTCGGCGATGCCCTGTACTGTCCATTCACGGCTGGGATCGGCGCTGGAGAAAGTTTCCACCGCCGACTGAATGGCATTGGTGTGCAGATGCTTCAGCACCTGATCCGGCTGATACTGGCCGAAATCGATGCCGGTCCAGCCGGACACCAGCGCCAGCGCGCCTTCGTAGCTGGTATAGGATTTGTATTCCCGCCATTTTTCCTGCGCCTGTCGGTCCGTTTCACCGACGATCACCGTCTGCAGGTTGAAGATCAGGATGCTGCGCGGATCGCGCCCGGCCTCGGCGGCGCGGCGGCGGATATCGGCCACGGTTTTTTTCAGCAATGTTTTCGAAGGAGAGGCGACAAACACGCATTCGGCGTGTTCCGCAGCAAACTGCTTGCCGCGGCTGGAAGCGCCGGCCTGATACAGCACCGGCGTGCGCTGCGGCGAAGGCTCGCTCAGATGAATGCCCGGCACCTGGAAGAACTCGCCCTTGTGATTGATCGGATGAATTTTCGCCGGATCGCTGAAGATGCGCCGCTGACGATCGCGCAAAATCGCGCCGTCTTCCCAACTGCCCTCCAGCAGCTTGTAAACCACCTGCAGGTATTCATCGGCGTAGTCGTAGCGCGCATCGTGATCGGTCTGCGCCCGGTGGCCAATATTGCGCGCGCCGCTCTCCAGGTAAGAGGTGACGATATTCCAACCGATGCGCCCCTTGGTCAGGTGATCAAGCGTCGACAATCTGCGGGCGAAAGGATAAGGGTGCTCGAATGACAGCGAGGCGGTCAGCCCGAAGCCGAGATGTTCGGTAACCAGCGCCATCGGTGTCACCAGCGCCAGCGGATCGTTAACCGGCACCTGCGTCGCCTGGCGGATCGCCGCGTCGCCGCTGCCGTTAAGCACGTCGTAAATCCCCAGCACGTCGGCGATAAACAATCCATCGAACTTGCCGCGTTCCAGCAGGCGCGCCAGATCGGTCCAATATTCGAGATCCTTATACTGCCAGGAACGGTCGCGCGGGTGCGCCCACAGCCCCGGCGACTGATGGCCGACGCAGTTCATATCAAAAGCGTTAAGACGAATTTCACGTTGCGATGACATAGCGAGCTCCACAATTATCTGCCGGCCACGGACGGAGCCGGGCCGGATGGGGGGTCTTAGGGTGTTAAAAACGGGAATGGACGATCAGTTTGCAGCCGGACATCGCGCCAGCAGGTATTGCGCGACGCTTTGGGCGTGTTCCGCCACCTGCGGCAGCCCCATCAGTTCACCGAAGCGGCCGCGCGCCGCCGGGCCGGCCACCAGCAGGCGCGGGTTGGCAAGGCCGTCGCCGCCGATCGCCTGGCTGTCGGCATTGACCCACAGCCCCAATCCCAGCGGATCGGCGCGCAGCGCCCCCTGCTCCGCCAGCGAACTGAGCAACGGGCTGGCAGCGATCAGGCCGGCATGAGCCGGCCCCGTAGCGATCAGCAACCGCTGCGTCTGCAGCGCCCGCTCTGCGCCCTGGCGCGGCAGAATCGTCAAGCGCACGCCCTGCGGCGTGGGTTCCGCCCGCCGCAGACGAGCGGCCAATACCTGCAGCGTGCCCGCTGCCTGTTGCTCCATCAGCAGCGTGCTCACCTGCGGCGCAAGGCGATAGCGGTGCACGTCCCAATAGGCGCGCAGATGCCGCAGAAAGCGCTGCTGTTCGGTCGGCGTCAACGCTTGCCACAGGCTCTGGCCCTGGGCGCGCACCGCGTCCAACACCGCCTGCCACGGCACCCGTTGCCGAGCGGCGCGCGCCACCTCAAGGCGCACCTGCCGCACCCCGTCACGCAGTCCGGATGGCGGGGTAAACGACCACGTCGGGTACTCCCCTTCGGCATTGGCACGCGGCAGCAAGCCGTGACGAGAGAACGCGGTAATCGGCCCGCGATGCCCGCGGCGGTGCAACGCCGCCACCGCATCGGCCATCGTCAGCCCGCTGCCGACGATCGCCAACGATTCATCGGGTTCAATCTCATCCAGCGCCCCCTCCGCCCAGGGATTGGCGATCAAACGCGCGTCGCGCGCCAGTTCCGGGGCGATCTGCCGCGGCAGCGCGGGCGGTGGATGGCTGGTCGCCAACACCACATAGTCGCCCCACAGCCGTTCGCCGCCGGCGGTGATGACGGACGCGCCCTGCGCCTGCGGCTGCAGGTGCTGCGCCCGATCGCGCAGGTGCCGCAAGCGGGCCTGGCCCGACTGCGCCGCCTGATGAAAACGTTCCTCGACATAGCGGCCGAAGGCGCCGCGCTGCGGATAGGCTTTACCGTCGCGCCACAACGCCTGCGGATCGGCTGCCAGCCCGCCGCTCTCGCGGAACCAGCGGTCAAAATCCCCCGCCGGTTCATCCGCCAGCTGCATCCTATCGGCCGGAACGTTGATGCGGTGAGTCGGCTCGGTGGTCGAATACGCCACGCCATAGCCCGGCGCGGCGCGCGGTTCGATCACCGTGACATCCACCGCTCCGCGCGCCAGCTGGATCGCCAGCGCCGCGCCGGTGAAACCGCCGCCGATAACGATAATATGGGCACGCTTCGCCATCAGCCCTCCCGCTGCGCCGGGCCGGGACGACGATCGCCGCCGATGGTTTCGCCAAACGGGCCGGTATTGATCGTGCGAGCCGTCTGATGAGCCGACTGCGCCAGCGGCAGCAGCGGCATCACCAGCTCGGCGAAGCGGTGAGCCTCTTCCAGATGCGGATAGCCGGAAAGGATGAAATTGTCGATGCCCAGCGCCTGATACTCGCGTATGCGCGCCGCCACCTGCTGCGGATTGCCCACCAATGCGGTGCCGGCGCCGCCGCGCACCAGGCCAACGCCGGCCCACAGGTTGGGGCCGATGCGCAGACTCTCGCGCGAGCCGCCGTGCAGCTCGCTCATGCGGCGCTGGCCGGTAGAGTCCATGCGCGCAAAGATCTGCTGCGCCGCCGCGATGGTGTCGTCATCCAGATGCGCAATCAGTCGCTCGGCCGCCGCCCAGGCTTCGTCTTCAGTTTCGCGCACAATAACGTGCAGGCGAATGCCATAGCTGAGTTTACGCCCCTGCCGCTCGGCGCGCTGGCGCACCGCCGCCAGCTTTTCCGCCACCTGAGCCAGCGGCTCGCCCCAGGTCAGGTAGGTGTCGATCTGCCCGGCGGCGATGTCGATCGCTTCCGACGATGAGCCGCCGAAATAGAGCGGCGGGCCGTTTTCCTGCACCGGCGGGAACAGCAATTCGGCGCCTTCGACGCGAATATGCTTACCGCTGAAATCCACCTTCTCCCCTTGCAACAGCCGTTGATACACCGTGAGAAATTCCTGTGTCACCTCATAGCGTTCGGCATGGCTGAGGAAGATGCCATCCCCTTTGTTTTCCACCGGATCGCCGCCGGTCACCACGTTGATCAGCAGGCGCCCGTCCGACAGCCGATCCAGCGTCGCCGCCATGCGCGCCGCCAGGCTCGGCGGCTGCAGGCCAGGGCGCACCGCCACCAGATAGCGCAACCGGCGGGTGATCGGCGCCAGCGCCGCCGCCACCAGCCAGGAATCTTCGCAGCTTTTACCGGTTGGGATCAGCACGCCGTAATAGCCGAGGTTGTCGGCAGCCAGCGCCACCTGCTGCAAATAAGGCAGGTCCACCGGGCGCCCGCCCTGCGCCGTGCCCAGATAGCGACCGTCGCCGTGGGTCGGCAGAAACCAGAAAACGTTGATGCGATCTTTCACTGACTCAGTCATTTATGCCTTTCCTATATAACTATTTTCATTATTTATCGATAGAAAAACTTTGCTTGGTTATAAAAAGAAAAGCAGGATGCGTGCCACATTGCAGATTTAAAAAAACCAATGCATATCAATATATTGATGAGATATCGACGTCAAAACGCTGCTGCATTGGCAGCAGGCGGCGGCGGAAAGCTGTTGCCAATGCAGCACCGTGCGCCTTTTATCCTCTCGCGGCGGCTCATTGGCTGGGATAAGATTTTTTTCCCCATCGCCGTCAGACAGGAGACGCCCATGTACGATCCTCAACCGTTCGCCGCCGACAAACCGGTGCTGATCGATCCGGCGTCGCTCGCTCTGCAAAGCGTGCTCGATCGGCTGGCTCCCACCGACGCCACCGTGCTGATCGTCGGTGAAACCGGCACCGGCAAAGAAGTGGTGGCGCGCTATCTGCACCACCACAGCGCGCGCCGCCATCAACCTTTCCTGGCGGTCAACTGCGGCGCGCTGACGGAAAGCCTGGCGGAAGCCGAACTGTTCGGCCATGAGAAAGGCGCCTTCACCGGCGCCGTCGGCACTCATCAGGGCTGGTTCGAAGCGGCGGAAGGCGGCACCCTGCTGCTGGACGAGATCGGCGAGCTGAACCTGTCGCTGCAGGTCAAGCTGCTGCGCGTGCTGCAGGAACGGGAGATCACCCGCGTCGGTTCGCGCAAACCGCTGAAGATCGATGTGCGGGTCATCGCCGCCACCCACGTCGATCTGGCCGGCGCGATTCGCCAACGGCGGTTCCGAGAAGATCTCTATTACCGCCTGAACGTGGCGGCGGTGACGTTACCGCCCTTGCGCCAGCGGCCGGACGATATTCCGGTGCTGGCCAGACATTTTCTTGCGCTGTACGCCCGCCGTCTGGAACGGCCACTGCCGCGGTTGACGGCAGAAGCGCAGCAGACGCTGCTGGACTACCCTTGGCCCGGCAACGTGCGCGAGCTGGAGAACACGCTGCATAATGCGGTCTTGCTGAGCCAGGAGGGGGCGATCGCCCCGCAGCAACTGCAGCTCACCCATCGCCTGACGGATAACGACAGCGGCGGCGATGACGCCATCGATCGCTTTGTGCAGCAGCAGTTGCAAGGCGACAGCGCGCAGCTTTACCAACGGGTGCTGGATGCGCTGGTGCGCAACGCCTTCGAACGCAGCGGCGGCAACCAGCTGCAAGCGGCGTCGTTGCTCGGCGTCAGCCGCAATACCCTGCGCACCCATTTGGCGCATCTTGGTCTGATCAAATCGCGCCGCCGCAGCGCCGGCGCCCCCTCACATTCACCGGCCATCAGCGCAGCGCCGCTGCCCGAACGCGAACTGCGCATCGGCTATCAAAAGTTCGGCAACCTCGGGGTGCTCAAGGCGCGGCAAAGCCTGGAACAGCTCTTCGCCACACAGCGCATCAGCGTGCTGTGGAGCGAGTTTCCCGCCGGGCCGCAGCTGCTGCACGCGCTCGACGGCGATGAGATAGACTTCGGCACCACCGGCGAAGTGCCGCCGATCTTCGCCCAGGCACAGGGCAATGCGCTGGTGTACGTCGGTTTTGAGCCGCCGGCGCCGCAGAGCGTGGCGATGGTGGTGCCGCAAGACAGCCCGATACGCAGCGCCGCCGATCTGCGCGGCAAACGCATCGCGCTCAACAAAGGCTCCAACGTGCACTATTTACTGCTGCAGATGCTGGACGAACAGGGATTGACGTTGAACGACGTGCGTATCGTCTACGCGCCGCCGAAGTATCCGCTGTCGGCGACCGACCTGCAGGCGGTGGACGCCTGGATGATGTGGGATCCGCTGCTCAGCGACGCGCAGCGCAGCGGGGAACTGCGCGTGATCGCCGACGGCACCCAGCGGGTGCTCAATCAGCAATTCTACCTGGCGCGCCGCGACTTCGCCGAGCGTTCGGGCGATCTGTTGCGGCCGCTGATGCAAGCATTGCAGCACACCGGCAGCTACATCACTGCGCAGCCGAGAGAAGCCGCTCGTCACCTTTCCAACGAACTGGGGCTGGCGAGCGCCTCGCTGGAACTCGCGCTGTCGCGCCGCAGCCACGAGATCCGCGCCATGGATTTGCAGGTGATCCGCCAGCAGCAAAGCATCGCCGACCGCTTCTACGCCCTCGGGCTGCTGCCCAGAGCGATCGCCGTGCGCGAGGCGGTCTGGCCGCTGTGATCTTAGCCTGGCTTCGGGGGCGCAGTATCGGCCGCCCTTTCTCCTCTCGCACAAACTCATTCCGCCGTCAGAGCCGGGCGGTAATGCCAATGCCGCAAAGACATTTTTAGGTAAAATATACTGCCGATGTCAGTGCTAGGATTAATTCGCTATCATTTTATGTGCACTTTCAATTAACGTTACCCTGTTATTTTCGCATTCGCCGGTCGTCCGACCGGCTTTTTTATTTCCTTTCCTCGCCTGCCCAAAATATCTCTTTTTGGTAAAAAAAAGCGCAGCAGGCAGGGTTAAATAGCAACCGCATAGCCTTATTTACCGTGTAGAGGTCGTGCATCTCAGAGAGATTGTCGATGTTTCATTGGCCGGCGTTAATCGCCGGCTTTTTTTATCTTCATTTCATGACGCCTGCACGTCACGGCCCCCAGTCTTATTGTAAAAGAGGATGTGCGTATGCCGGGCCCATTGCTCCGTGAAATAACACTTTTCGGTAAAGAAAAAGACCAAACACGCGCTATTATTTAATTGTAGTATTGTCATACCTATTGAATACCCCATGCTTACCGACCCTCGCGGTCGGTTTTTTTTCTTCCTCGCCAACCGTTCCGTTGACGGAAACAGGCTTATGGGGGGTTGACGGGAGGGCGCCATCAAAATATCGATGGCATAACCAAAGCTTTCCGTTGTGATCAGGCAACCTTCTGCCGCGCGCGATAAACAAAGCTCATTTTATCGGGATGAAATACCACATGCTGACGTTTTCCTTTTCACCTGGGCAGTGATCGTGAATTTTAAAGATTACGCTTTGCGTGATGAAGATATCCAGGGAAGCCAACACCCCCTCATAGAGCGATAGGATGAACTCGTTTTCGCTCATCTTTTTTTCATTGCGTCTGATCGCAATGTACTTTGCCGATGCGTTGTACAGGCTACAGGTTATTGGATTCTTTACGTTTACCTTCATCTGCCCCCGGCTGATTATCGGCGAAAGCAGTTGCACGATCCTTTTTTTCTCGTAATACTCATGCAAATTCAAGTACACGATGCTGCTGGGGAAAGGCTCTTTATCGAAGCCAATAATCGGTTGATAATTGAGAAAAGGCCAATCGCACAGGGTTCTGAATGTTCTCGGCGGGCAACCGAATTGATTTGAAAACGCACGGCTAAATGATTGCTGAGAACTAAATCCGGAAAGCAACGCGATTTCATAGATCTTCAGATCGGTACATTTCAGCAATAACGTCGCACGGCTTAGTCTGCGTTTTCTGATATAGGTCCCTATCTTCATCCCTTCATACAAATAGAACATCCGCTGTAAATGCCCGATGGAATACCCTGACTTAATGGATAGTGCCCTTATTGATACATGGCTTTGTGTATCAATGGCTTTTTCAATGATAGCGATTATCTCATCTAAAATATTGCGTCTGAACTTGTTAGAACAATCCATAGTAAAGCCTGTCATCTTGCTATTTTTATTATTGAATGCATCTCTCTTCTTGCGGAACCAAAAGCTGTCCGACTTGCTTTCTTTCGAAGAATGGCATTCCCATATCCGTTCAAATATATCCACACATCACATTGCACAAAAATCATTTCCAGGGCGAAAGATGCCGATTCACCTCTCGCACAAGATGAGATTCACAAAGAAGTCGTGTGGAAAAACGCTGATAAACCACGGACGCCAAGACAGAACAACGCTCAGCGTTTATTCTGCCTCAAAAAGCGCAGGCCACAGCCAGAAGATAAATAGCAAACGCTATTTTTCGTGAAAATAAAGCACACATACGCTTCTCTGAATATCATTACCCTTGACGCCCCCTTGGATTAACCATCATTTAATTACGCAATGCCTTGCCTGCCTATTTTCCGCTTAACCACCCACTCTTAAACATAGAATAGTTAATTATTCCGATTCGAAAAGATGTTACTGTCAATAAATTGACAGTCATATAGAGTTTTTATCTATCAATGAGCAAAAATTGTTCTCCCCTTACCTTGGCACTCCAATAAAAATCAATAAAAATCAATAAATTAACAAAATCAAAAATGCCCCCCTTCACGTTAGACTTCTTGCCATACGCTGCTATTTGGTAAATGACACTTTTAAGTACATTTTTTTTAATTTACCGCGTTAATATTGCAAGCGTTCTATACTCAGGATATTGCCTAAAAGAATGGATAAATTGGGGGCTTATCGCTGAATACCGATAACGCGTTATTTTACCCAACGCAACCATTAGGCAGTTAACTAAAAGGGAGCTCCTGCATGTTTATAACCAAAGTCATTGAGGAGCTGCTCGCCTGGGTGGAAGAAAGTGGGTTCAATGAGAAGCTCACCGTTGAGATGCTGTCAGAAAAAAGCGGATATTCACGCGGGCATATCCAAAAAGCGTTTAAAGATGAAACAGGGATGACTTTCGGAAGCTATGTGAGGGGCAGAAAACTCATTCGCGCCGCATTTATGTTGAAAGCGACGAACCTCTCTATTTCCGATATCGTTAAAACGCTAAATTTTCAGTCATATCAATCATTTGAACGAGCCTTCCGCAAGCAATTCAGAACCTCGCCGATGCACTATCGCAAAAGTAAATCGTGGGACGTGTCCTCCGCCATCCCATTGCTGTTTCTCGACGGCATTCCCGAGCATCGCTATGTGCACCTGCCAAAGTTTTTCGACGATTCAGGGGATGGCGTTGATGCAGAAATATATCACTTCCATCCTGCGGTTTCCGCGCTGCGATTGGCGGCAATTGATAACATGAAAAAAACGGATAGCGGCGTGATTAACTTTTTCAATTTTGGCGCGAGCATCAAGAAAGAGAATTACGTCAGCATCTATTTGAAGACCCTCTATATTCCTGAAGAAGACTGTCTTGGCAGCGTGCTTGCCTCCCTGGCCGACGCCCAGGGAAAAAAAGACATGCAACTTTTTGCAGAGTTCAGTTTTGATGGCGCAAGCGATGAGGCGCAAAAATTCACGCAAAGTATCTACACCAAATCATTCCCGATAAATAAAGTTGGCATGATCGATCGCTTTCTCATTGAAATTATCACCCCCAAAGGCGGCGATAGAATAGAGATGAAGACCTATATCCCCATTGTCTTCCCTATCAAGCACAGAGAGAAAGAGGTAGCGCCTGGGCCAGAGCGCTAACCTTGTCACTATCGGCGTTGCTATTTATTAAAAAGGGTAATAATTTATATTTATCAATAAAGAGTCATGATGAATTTAGGCTCAAAACCACTCATTATCCACTCGCCGCAAAGTACCAACTTTAAGACTTATCTAATTGGAAAACGTGTCAATACCTCCCTAAAGATCGCGCCAAGATGAGATTTTCTCGCCCCCACAAGGAATAACCGCTTATCCGTAAAGCGTTGACTTCGATATGACTTACGTACCAAAACATTAAATATCAATGTGTTACCCACATTTGCTTTTTGTGCGACCGATTGGGCAACTCATTGTTTTTATTGCATTTTCGTTAAATACCCTGCCTGAGCGCAACCGGCATTTTTCGCTTTACCCCGCCCGCACGCTTGTAGACATCCCCAGGTAGTGACGATATTTTATTTCCACGAGACTTATTTTTACGGGTGCTATCAATATGCCTTAAACAAGAATAAAGCGCGTCAGGAAAATAGAATTATGAGTATCCAAGTATGGTCTAAAAACCTAAAAAAACACTATCCTAATGTTAATGTTGAAAAAGTCACCGTCGGCGAACGCGGGAAAGGTTATATTGTCTATGTCGATGGAGAAAGAATGGCATTGAATCATTTTTTTCGCCGCTTCTATCGACATCGGCTTGATAAAGAATGACGTTTCATCCTGAACTCAACGCAGGGTAAACCTCTACGCAACCTCGTGATTAAAAGCAGTTCCGCATTCATCATCACTCTAAATGATTAGTCCAGAGAGGCTCTTTCATTCAATGCGCTTATCACTGCTATAAAATATCGGATTGCCCAGCGCACTCAAAACCGTATCTCTGCGAGACGGTTACAACCCGGTATTAAATAAAAATGTTGATGGTTATTTTTATCGCGCGCGTTCTGTCATCGCCCAATAAAAAACCCTTATCTTGGTCTGGCGACTGATCCAAGCCGCAATGGCCACTGTTGAAATGGATATCAAAACGACAACTCAATGCCCCTAAAGCGTTAAAGAATAAAAAGTCTCAAGGCGGGAAATGCCTTGCCTTTCGCGCCTGCATTTTCATGCGTTGGCAGCGATGGGATGGTGATCCAATGTGGATTTAAAAGTCAAAGGAAAACATATGATTAGAACATCGTTTGGTAAGAGAGCCGCAATAATCACGTTCTTTTGCTTGCTGATTTTTTCTGGCGTCGCGTTAACCGTGGGGGGAATTTGGCTGATCGCCCTCGGCGGATCGTTCTACTATGCCATTACCGGGATAGGCTACATCGCCGCCGCAGTGCTGGTCCCCAAGCACAGCAAATCGGCTTGTTACTTAACCGGCCTGCTGTTTTTGATGACGTTGTTGTGGGCGCTTTGGGAATCGGGGCTTAACTACTGGGCATTGTTCCCTCGCCTGCTGGTACCCGCCGGCCTCTCTATTATCGCCGCGTTTTTACTTCCCTCATACCTGCACGGCGCCAAGAGTCAAAAGCAGGCTTACATCGCCGGTTCGGCATTATCCGTGGCCTTTGTCGCTTTCTTTATCGGCGCCTTCTTTCCCCATGGCGAAATTACCCCTGCTGGCGACGTGACGTTTATCGAGAGCAAAAGCGACAATGCGACTGCCGATTGGAGCGCCTATGGCCGCACGACGGAAGGAACGCGCTACGCGCCGTTCAATCAGGTGAACCGTTCAACCGTCAAAGACCTGAAACTCGCCTGGGTTTATCGCACCGGCGATTTCCGGCCGGGCGTGGACCAAAACACCCCGCTCGCGATTGATGATGTGGTGTATAGCTGTACGCCCAACGGTCTTATCACCGCTATCGATGCCGATACGGGTAAAGCGCGCTGGAAATTTGACTCGCATTCCACCTCCCCCGTTTGGCAACGCTGCCGCGGGCTTGGCTACTACAAAAATGAAGATGTTGCGCCAGGCGCGCTGTGCGAGAAAACGATCGTTCACACCACGATCGATGCCCGCCTCATTGCGCTGGATGCCAAAACGGGCCAGAAATGCCCCGCCTTCGGTCAAAACGGTGAGGTGAATCTCGGCCAGCATATGGGGGAAGTCAAGCCGGGTTATTACTTCCAAACCTCGGCGCCGACCATCGCCAGAGGGAAAATTATCGTCGGCGGCTGGGTTATCGATAACGTAATGAAAGGCGAGCCCTCCGGCGTCATCAGGGCGTTCGACGCCAAAACCGGCGAGTTGGACTGGGCGTGGGACTTAGGCAACCCGGGCATCACCAAGGCTCCGCCTGCCGGAAGCACCTATACGCGCGGCACGCCGAATATGTGGACCACCGCCGCCTATGACGACAAATTAGGCTTGTTGTATGCGCCGCTTGGCAATGCAACGCCCGACTATTACGGCATGAATCGCCCGGAAAATTCGGATGAGTACAACTCTGCCCTGGTCGCCATTGATATTGAAACAGGCCGTGAGCGCTGGAAATTCCAAACCACGCATCACGACATTTGGGATTATGACCTCGCATCCCAACCCGCGCTGGTGGACGGTTTTGATGAGCAACATCGCCCGGTGCCCGCCCTTTTGCTCGGCACCAAACGCGGGCAGATTTTCTACCTGAACCGGGAGACCGGCAAACCGCTGGCGCAGGTTGAAGAGAAAGCCGTGCCGACCCAAGGCGCCGCAGAGGAAGAGCGGCTCTCGCCAACCCAGCCGTTCTCCGTCGGCATGCCGACCATTGGCGCCGAACGCCTGACCGAAGAAAAAATGTGGGGCACCACCCTGTTTGACCAGATGGCCTGCCGCATCCTGTTCAAACAGATGAATTACCAGGGCGACATGACCCCGATCGGCACCCGCCCAACGCTCGAGCAGCCCGGCAATTTAGGCGGACTCAACTGGGGGAGCATGTCGATTGATCCTGTGAACCATATGGCTTACATGAACGATGTGCGCATCCCGAATGTGTTTTGGTTAGTGGCGCGCGACAACTATGAACGCGTCGCGAAACAGTACCCGCAAAAAGTGATCGATGGCCACGGGCCTTCTCCCATGATCGGCACGCCATACGGCATGATCACGTTGATGTGGATGTCGCCGCTCGAAGTGCCTTGCAACCAACCCCCTTACGGCACGATCACCGCCGTCGATTACAAAAACAAGAAGATTGCCTGGCAGATACCGGCCGGCACCGCCGAAAAAATGGGGCCACTGGGCATCAGATCGCATCTGCCGATGCCGGTTGGCATGCCCACCTACGCGGGCACCATGACGACCGCCGGCGGCCTGGTCTTCTTCGCCGGCTTCCAGGACTATTATCTGCGCGCCTATAACAGCAGCACCGGCAAAGAAGTCTGGAAATATGCGCTGCCGGTCGGCGCGAGCGCGACGCCGATGAGCTACGTTTCGCCTAAAACCGGCAAGCAATACATCGTTATTGTGGTCGGCGGCGCCGCGCATTCGTCAGAAACCGGCGATTACGTGATGGCGTTTGCGCTGCCTTAACCCTTTGCCCCGTTTGCCTGCGCCATCCCACAGGCAAGCGGGGCGAAGACCGGCCTTGCTCAACTGCGCTTTCTTTATCGACAGCGGCCGCCATGGCCGCTGCTTAGCCTTGGCCGACGAGTCCGCCTGAGGGGCGGCATGCAGAAAAACCGTTTGATAACGGCGAGAAAAATTAAATCCACAAAAGGTTCACGATGGAAACATTCTTCACCATATTGATCTTACTGCTCACCGTCTCGTTGTCCGGCGTCGTGACGCGCATATTGCCCTTCCAAATCCCGCTTCCGCTGATGCAAATCATCGTTGGCGCCGTCTTGGCCTGGCCGCAGTTTGGGTTGCATATCGACTTCAATCCCGAGCTTTTCTTGATGCTGTTTATTCCCCCGCTGCTGTTCGCCGACGGTTGGAAAACGCCGGCACAAGAGTTCATCCATTACGGCAGAGAAATCCTTTGTCTGGCCTTGGTGCTGGTGATCATCACGGTCGTCGGGGTGGGTTATCTGATTCACTTCCTGCTCCCGTCAATCCCCCTCGCCGCCGCGTTTGCCCTGGCCGCCGTTCTGTCGCCAACGGACGCCGTGGCGCTGTCCGGCATCGTCGGTAAAGGACGCATGCCCAAACCCGTGATGAGCGTGATCGAAGGGGAGGCGCTGATGAACGACGCCTCCGGGTTGGTTTCCCTCAACTTCTCCATCGCTGTCGCGCTCGGCGCGATGGCGTTTACCCTGGAGAGCGCCTTTCTGACTTTTCTACAGGTATCGATTGGCGGGGTGCTGTGCGGCATCATTATTGTCTTTCTCTATAATCAAATGGTTAAGTTCATCCATAAATGGATGTATAACGATTCCGCCACCCAGATTATTTTCTCGCTGTTACTGCCCTTTTCCTGCTATCTGATTGCGGAAAGAATCGGCGTATCCGGCATCCTGGCCGCCGTCAGCGCCGGCATGATGATTGGCCAATCCAAAGTGAATCGCAGCATGCCGCTGGTGCGTTTACGCACCAATAATATTTGGGAAATGCTCGAGTTCGTGTTTAACGGCATGGTGTTTATTCTGCTTGGGTTGCAGCTGCCGGGCATCTTGAACTTCACCGTGGCGCAAACCGGTATCGATCATTCCATCAGCCTGGAGACGCTGCTGGCTTACGTGGTGATCATCTATTTTAGTTTGATCGCCGTGCGTTTGATTTGGCTGTGGCTGATGAAGGTCGGCAGCGCGACCCTGATGCGCAAAGATCCGCTGTTATTTTCGAAATTCAGCACGCGCGATCTGTTCGTCGCCGCCTTTGCCGGGGTGCGAGGGGCGGTGACCCTGGCGGGCGTGCTGTCAATTCCGCTGTTTCTATTGGATGGCTCGCCATTCCCGGGGCGGTATCAGCTGGTGTTTATCGCCTCGGGGGTCATCTTGCTGTCGATCGTCGTCGGCATCGTCACGCTGCCCTTCCTGTTGCGCGGCAATTTGCCGCCGGAAGAAGATCAGGAAGAGGCTTTCTCCGTTTCAGAAGCCTTGGCGAGCGCGGCGACCAAAGCCGTTAACGAAACCAAGGAAAAGCTGCTCGTCGCCCCGCCGGACGACGCTACGCCGGAGCTGATTGAAGAAACGACGCGGCGAATGCTGGACGTGCTGCAACGTAAAATTCTGACCAAAGAAGACGTTAAGAATATCGTGGCGCTGAAGCGGCTGGAAAAGCAGCTGTACTTAGCCTCGTTGCACGCGGAAAGAGAAGAGCTGTACCGGCTGCGCCGCATGAAGAAAATCAGCCATGAGAAACAGAGAAAGCTGCTGCATCGCATTGATATTACTGAGGTGCTGATCGCTGAAGACAGCGTTTAAACGAGGAGATGAAGGCGGTTCGTCCCCCGCCTTCGGCGCGCGGTTGCCGGCCCAAAGCCGCAATCGCGCACCGCAACCGAACGGGAGCTCACGCCACGCCCGCCGTTCGGCTATCTGTGGTACCACGCCTTGAAATACCTCAAAAAGCGGTAGGACGCCGCGTAAACGCCGGTCACGGCCCCGACCCGGCCCGCTTTCCAGGCGCCGCTGAAAATTTAAGTATTTAGAATATTGGCTGCCCTGTCATGCCCTGGATGATGGCATCTGACTATTTTATCAATTTCAATGAAATCAAAGAGAAAGCTGGATTCGACTCGGGCGTTCACCGCACCGGCTCACGCGCTGGCGGGCGCCGAGCGCGAGAGCGGCGCTTGGCGGCGTTTTGGTTTTGTTATAACATATCAAAAAAGCAAAGGAAGACGACGATGAAAATCCAGCTGTCGCTGTTGTTTCTCAGCCTGCTGGCCGGCAAGGCCGCAGCGTTTCAGTCGAAAGTGCCCGAACCGCGCCCGGAGCAGGCGCGGGTGGCGGAACAAAACATCGAAAATCTGTTTTACGGCTTTCACGCCATGGACGCCCAGCCGGTGAGCATCGGCAGCTGCGCGGCGGTGCCGGTGGCGGGATGCCAATGCGCATTCTGCACCCAGCTGCGACAGGCCGGGCGCTGAGCCGCCCCCTTATTCAACCCAGCTCATATTGCACGTTCAATTGCCCTTTCTTCATCTTTAGGCCGGTAATCGCGATCGCGCCCACCTCACCCAGCGCGGCGACATGGGTGCCGCCACAGCCGTAGGCGGGCAGCTCGCCGAAGCCGACCTGGCGCAGGCCGTCCACCGCCTGCTGGCGGCGCGGCAGATCGGCGGCGATCAAACGCATCAGCTCCGCCTGCAAAAAGTCCACTTCTATCGTCTGCGCATCCGGTCCCGGCGCGAAAGTGATGCGCCCTTCCCCCGGCCAATGATGCGCCTTGACCGGCCGCCAGCCCCGGGTTTCGCCCAACCAGCCGATCAGATGCCCAGCGGAGTGCCAGCGGGCGTGCAGCCGACGCTGCGCTTCATCGATTTGCATCGTAACCGGTCCGTTCGGCAGCGGCGCGGCGGTAAAGTGCACCACGGTATCCCCCTGCTGCTGCACCCGCAGCACGGTAACGCCGCCTAACAACCCCACATCGGAAGGCTGGCCGCCGCCCTGCGGGTGGAACAGCGTGGCGTCCAGTTCCACGGCGTAAGCGCCCGCCTCGGCCGGCGCACAGCTCAACACCCGCGCCTGGCCCTGTAAATCGTCGCTGTAGTAATAACGTCGCTCGGTCATCATTTTTTCTCCTCGGTTCGGAGAGCCATTATATTCATGCCATAATCGGAGGATAATCCGCCGCCATCACAATGGACTTTTGCGTTATGAGCACAAATCTTTCTTACGCGCTGTTGGCCGAAATGGCCGTTTTCGTTCAGGTGGTAGAGAGCGGCAGCTTTTCCGCCGCCGCCCGCAAGCTGGGCGCTTCGCCTTCCGCCGTCAGCCGCAGCGTGGCGAAGCTCGAACAGGCGCTGACGCTGCAGCTGCTGCACCGCACCACCCGCAAACTGCGGCTGAGCGAAAGCGGCGAAGAGGTGTTTGCGCACTGCCGCACCCTGCTGGCGGCGGCCGACGCGGTCATGGCGATCGGCGGGCGCGGCGCCGCGGAGCCCGAAGGGCTGGTCAGCGTCAGCGTACCCAAAGCGGTGGGCCGCTTCGTGCTGCATCCGCACATGCCGGAGTTCCTGCGCCGCTACCCGAAGGTGGACGTGAGGCTGCGGCTGGAAGATCGCTACATGGATTTGATAGACGATCGGGTCGATCTGGCGCTGCGTATTACCGATCGCCCGTCGCCCGGGTTGATCGGCCGCCAGTTGATGAGAATAGACCATCTGCTGTGCGCCACGCCGCACTACCTGGCGCAGCACGGCACACCGCAGCATCCGCACGATCTGGCGGCGCACAGCTGCATCTATCTGGGGGAAACGCCGAGCGACGCGCAATGGAAATTCCGCCGCAGCGGCAAAACGGTGACGGTCAACGTGCGCGGCCGCTACGCCGCCAACCACACCGGTGTGCGGCTGGACGCAGTGAAACGGCATATCGGCATCGGCAGCCTGCCGTACTTTACCGCCCGCCAGGCGCTCGACGACGGCGAGATCGTGCAGGTGTTGCCGGAATGGGATTTCCTCAGCAGCTATCACGGCGGCCTGTGGTTGCTCTACGCGCCCAACCAGTATCTGCCGCCCAAACTGCGGGTGTTTATCGACTATCTCGTCGCCTGCCTGGCGCAGGAGCCGCAGCTAAAGCGCCTTGCGTAGCGTGATGTTGATGCGGTGCGGCCCCACCAGCGAGTGGTAGCCTTCCTTGACCGGCAGGATGCCGTGAAAACAGAGCCGCGATGGGCCGCCCCACACCACCACATCGCCGTGCGCCAGCGGAATGCGCCGCGCCCGGTCGCTGCGTTGCAGGCCGCCGAACTGAAACACCGCCGGCAGCCCGAGCGACACCGAGACGATCGGCGCGCCGAAGTCGTGTTCGTCTTTATCCTGATGCAGCGACAGCTTGCTGCCCGGATCATAACGGTTCATCAGGCAGGAATCCGGCACGAAGGGGCCGAAGCCCGCCTGCTGCGCAGCTTCGTCCGCTAGCGCCATCAGGATCGGCGGAATGGCCGGCCAGCGTTTGCCGCTGCGCGCGTCGCGTTCCGAATAGCGGTAGCCCCGGCTGTCGCTGGTCCAGCCGTTGCCGCACCAGCTCATCGCCACCGACATCACGTGCCCGCCGGGGGTGGTCAAATGCCGCCACGGCACCTGGGCCACCACGCCCTGCACCGCTGCCAGCAGTGCCGGCCCGTGATCGCGCACGAAGCCGTGCATCACCACCGCGCCGGGGGCGATCTCTTCGCGCCACGGCGGCGGCAGCGCGTCTTCAAAAAGATCGATTGTCATCGCCAAAACCTGTATGAATACACAGTACCCATTGTAACCCGCCGCCGCCGATTGTCCAGCGCCCGGCGGCGCCATTGTCGTTGGCGGCAAATTTCTCTACAGTAGCCGCCATAAAATCAATCACTCACCAGGAATGCGTGTGATTAAGGGCATCACTCTTTCAGTCGTCGCCTCCATCTTGTTCGGCGCGATGTATTACTTCACCTCTACCCTCACCCCGCTGAACGGCGAGCAGGTCTACGGCTGGCGCACGCTGCTGACGCTGCCGTTCCTGACGCTGTTCATGGCGCTGTCCGGCGATTGGCGCAAGGTGGGCGACACGCTGGCCTGGATCGGCCAACGGCCGACGCGTCTGCTGGGTCTGCTGCTCACCTCGGCGCTGCTGGGGGTGCAGCTGTGGCTGTTCCTGTGGGCGCCGCTGCACGGCAAGGCGCTCGACGTATCGCTCGGCTATTTTCTGCTGCCGCTGACGATGGTGCTGGTGGGCCGTTTGATTTACCGCGATCGGCTGTCGCTGCTGCAAAAACTGGCGGTGGCATGCGCCATGGTGGGGGTGGGCAATGAGCTGTATCAGGCGGGTGGCGTGTCGTGGCCGACGCTGGTGGTGGCGCTGGGTTATCCGCTCTACTTTATTTTGCGGCGGCGTTTCGGCACCGACAATCTCGGCGGGCTGTGGTGCGAGCTGGCGCTGATGCTGCCGGCTGCGGCCTGGTTCGCCTTCGGCGACGGTGGCGCAGCGGCGCTGCCGATCAATACCGAGCTGTATTGGCGCATTCCGCTGCTCGGCGTCATCAGCGCCGTGGCATTGGTGTGCTATATCCTCGCCAGCCGCCTGCTGCCGTTCAGCCTGTTCGGCCTGCTGAGCTATGTGGAACCGGTGCTGCTGGTGATCGTCGCGCTGCTGCTCGGCGAGAGCATCAGCCAAAGCGAATGGCCAACCTATCTGGCGATCTGGCTGGCGGTGCTGCTGCTGGCGGCGGAAGGCGCGCAACACCTGCTGCGCCGCCAGCGGGTCTGACTCAGGCGGCCAGCGTCGCGCCGCCGTCGATCACGATGTCCTGCATGGTGATGTGGCTGGCCAAATCCGAGGCCAGGAACAGCACCGCGTTGGCGATCTCGTCCGGACGCGCGATTTTACCCAGCGGGATCCCCAGTTTGAACAGC
Organism: Serratia sp. CY76391; assembly: GCF_052166695.1. Taxonomy (NCBI): domain Bacteria; kingdom Pseudomonadati; phylum Pseudomonadota; class Gammaproteobacteria; order Enterobacterales; family Yersiniaceae; genus Serratia; species Serratia sp. CY76391. The sequence continues at coordinate 9,111 of NZ_JBJNOJ010000004.1, read as the reverse complement.
TCGGGGAAGCCGGCGATGGTGCGTTGCTGCGCATCGTCGGTCTGCCACATGCCGCGCTGCATCGGCGTGTCGGTCGAGCCCGGCGACACCAGATTGCAGCGCACGCCGAACGGCGCCATCTCCAGCCCCACGCAGTGGTTCAGGCTGGTCAGCGCCGCCTTGGAGGCGCAGTAGGCCGCCATCTGCGCGCGCGGCACGTGCGCAGCGTTGGAGCCGATGCTGACGATCGCGCCGCTGCGTTGCGCCTTGAAGTGCGGCAGCACGGCGCGGAACAGGTAAAACGCCCCCGAGGCGTTGACGTTGATGCACTGGTGCCAGTCATCCACGCTCAGATCTTCGGTATTGCCCATGCGCAGAATGCCGGCGGCGTTGACCAACACGTCCAGTCGCGGGTTCTCCCCCAGCTGTTGGCGGCACACCGCCTCCACCTGCTCCGGCCGGCTGATGTCCAGCGTCACGCAAGGGTAAGGCAGATCCGGGTTGGCGAACTCGCGGTCAAACCCCACCACCTCGGCGCCCTGCGTCAAAAAATGCCGGGCGATCTGCTCGCCGATGCCGCGCGCCGCGCCGGTCACCCACACGCGTTTGCCGGTGAAATCCATCTGAATGCTCATGCGCGCACCGCCATCCGGGCGCACAGCCGGGTCATGTTGTTGTTCATCGTTGTCTCCTGCGAAAAGCATGTGATGCGGCGCGCTGCGCCGCACAGTGGCCCTACAGCGCGCCGCTGTTCAGGCCGAAAGCGTTGAGCATGGTGCCCAGTTTGGCAGCGGTTTCCATCCACTCGGACTGCGGCGTCGAGGCGGCGACGATCCCCGCGCCGGCGAACAGCCGCACCCGGTTGCCGCGCAGCAGGCCGCTGCGGATGACGATCGCCCACTCGCCGTCGCCGTTGGCGTCGCACCAGCCGACGATGCCGCTGAACAGGCCGCGATCGTGCGGCTCCAGATCGGCGATCAGTTGGCGGGCGCTCTCGGTCGGGAAGCCGCACAGCGCCGGCGTCGGATGCAGCAGGCAGGCCAGTTGCATCACGTTGAGCGCCGGATTCAGCAACTCGCCGCGAATGCGGGTGGACAGGTGCCACATGGTGCCGGTGCTGAGCAGCGACGGGCCGCTTGGCACGCTCAGGCTGGCGCACAGCGGCGCCAGGCGCCGACGAATGTCCTCGATCACCAGTTTGTGTTCGTATTTGTCTTTGGTCGAGCGCATCAGGCGCTCGCTGCCGAGGCGATCCTGCCGCGCATCGTCCTGACGGCGCGCCGACCCCGCCAGCGGATTGGTGTGGATTTCGCCGCCCTGCTTGCGGATCAGCAGCTCCGGGCTGGCGCCGAGCAGCACGCCGCCATCGGCCAGCGGCAGGGAGAAGTGGTATCCGGTCGGATTCTGCACCATCAGGTTATTGAAGATCTGGTGGCCCGCCACCGGCTGCTCCAGCTCGATGTCGAGGATGCGCGACAGCACCGCCTTGTCCAGCTTGCCTTGTTTAAAGCGGCTGACCGCTTCCGCCACCGCATGCTTGAAGCGCGGCTCGTCCGGAATGCTGGTGCAGGCGGCCAGACGATGCGGCTGTTGCAGCATCGGGCGCGCGGCGCGGGTAAAGCTGTCGTTGGCGACAAACTGGCAGTTTTCAGGCACGTACAGGCTGGAAGGCCGGCGCGTATCGAACGGAATGGCGCCCACCACCACCGGTGCGGCCTGGCCGGCGGCTTTGGCGCGCGCCAACGCCTGGCGGATATGCTGCGCCAGCGCGCTGTCTTCCTGCTCGCCGCCGAACGCCGGCGTCTCAATGCGCTCGAACACGCCGTCGGCGGAAAGTGAACGGAATTCGGACCGGTACAAAAAGGTCGATTGTTCGGCGTACGCAAACCCGGGGAAGGTTTGGTTTTCTGTCGTCAGTGTCGCCACAAGACCACTCCTTTGTTGCGCCTCACCAATGATAATGTTTATGCGAATAGTTATCATTAGCTGTAAAGGGATGGTAAATTACACCGGTTCCCCACCGTGGGTCAATCTCCGATGAATGAATCTTTCCGCCCGCTGCGTCAAATCCGCGTTACGGCACGAAAAGAGATAACACATTGTTATTATTGTGTTTTAGCAAAAAATAAAGGTCGTGACGTCGTCACCTTCACGCCAAAAACGCCCGCTGAACCGGCGCCCGGCGGGGCAATGCGGCGTCAATGTCTTAAGCAGCTCTAATACGAACGTCTGCCGCTGCACATCCACGGCCGTCATCCGCGCATCAAGAAAATCGAAGTAACAACGCACCTGTGGATACAGCGCCTTAAACAGGCTCTCTTTGGCGGAAAACGTCAGCGTCAGCAGCGCGTTGAACGGCAGCGTTTCGCCCAGCAACGCCTCGCGCTCCGCCGGTGAAACGATCGCGCTCCACAGCTCCTCAGCTCGCTCCACGGACAGCAACGTCTCCACGTCCAGCCCAACGCCGCCCAGCCCGCTCTCGCGATGCACGGCGCACAGCGCGGTATCCGAATTATGGCTCAGCGCCCCGGCGATGCCCGGCGGCCACTGCGGCGCGCGATCTTCGCCGCGCGCCAGGGTGAAATCGGCAAAACCGAGTGGCGCCAGCAGCTGGCGCGCCAGAACACGCCCGGCCAAATACTCCGCGCGGCGTTTCGGCACCGCGCGCGCCAGATGACCTGGCAACGTAAAACCTGCCTCGGGATAACTCTCATCGCGGTAATCCGCCAGCGCAAAATGGCAGCGCGCCACCTGGCCCGGATAGCCGTCCGGCGTGAAAAAGTTGATATTGCGGATAAAAGTGGGCAACGGCGGTATCCATGATAAGCAGGCAGGCTGATGATGTTAGCCCCCGAAACGGCCTGCAACAATGACTCTGGACAAAATAAATGGCGTTAAGGCCGGCACGGCGGCGCGTTAGCCGGGATGGGAAGAGGCCTCTCCCCCGCGGTCGGGAGAGAGGCTCAGTATTACAAGATGCCCTTCATGGTCTTTTCGAAATCGCTCCAGGCGCAGAAACCGTCTTTGTCGATCGGGCAGCCTTTCAGCGCCAGCGTTACCCGCTGCGGGGGGGTTTGCAGCGTCAGCGGCGTCGCCTTGCGCAGCTGTTCGGTGGACTGATAGACGTACTCGATCTTCAGCAATTCACGGCTGTTCTGCGCGTCGCGCCAGCGCTGGAACACCAGTTTGCCGCCGATCGGCGTTTTCTCGTACTGCTGCGGCAGCTGATACGGCTGGAACTGCATGGCCGACAGCAACGAGGCGATATTGGAATCGTGGCCGACCAGCACCGTCAGCTTCGGCGCGTCCGGTTTGCGCTCGCCGAGCAGCGCGTTGTTGATGTAGGTCAGCAGCGGCTTGGCGACGTTTTGCGCCACCACCGGCGAGGTGAACAGCGAATCCTGATAGCCGTCTTTCAACTGCGCCAGCTGCTTCCACTGCTGCGGGGTGACGATTTTGCCCCAGGCCACCTCTTTCATCGGGAAACCTTCGTAGTACTGCAGCATAAAGGCGTCCACCAGCGAGTTACCCACCCGCAGCGGGCCGGAGACGCCCGGCTCTTTGCCCGGCACCGCGCTCATCACGCTGGCTTCTTTGGTCAGATCGCAGTGTTTGTCGGTCTTGCAGGCGGCGGAATCCTTGTAATCGATGATCTTCGCCAGCTGTTGATAAGAGGCGTCCAGCTTCAGCGATCCCAGCGCGGCGTTCATCGCCGCCAGCGCCTGCTGGTTGAAGGCTTCGCCGGTGTCGGTGATGATCGGGTTGAAGGTCGGATCCATCTCGCCCATCTTGTCCTGATGGTGCACGCTGACGTCGCAGCCCGGGAACGCGCCGTTGCTGAAGAACTGCGCGGTGGCCACCGTGCGCTGCAGGCTGTTGGCGTAGACGTACACGCTGCCGGCGGTCGGGCAGCCCTCTTGCGGCAACAGGCCGGTCTGCTTCAGCCAGGCGTTGAAATAGTGCCCCATATACACTTCCAGCACCCCGCCCTTGGTGGTCAGCTGGCCGCCCGGCGTTTCCCAGGCCGGCCAGGCCTTCGGCGTGGACTGCGCCAGCACGCTGCCGTTGTTGGCCAGCGGCGCGCGCAGGTTATGGCGGCTCATCACCAGCACCTGTTCCAGTTGATAACCGCCGGCTTCCGCCAGCGCGTTCCCGGTGAATAACAAGGGCAGACACAGCAATAACGTTTTTTTTCTCATCCGCAGAGGCTCCCGGAAAATGATTATTTTTAAGGTGTTAGCGTTTGCCTGCGTATGATGGCGGGGTTAGTGTGACAAGTGTGTGACAGGGCTCACGGGAAAAGATCGTACCAGCGGCCGCCGGGCGGCGGCCGCTGTGCGTCAACTCAGTACCACAGGCTCATGATCGGCCAGCCAATCAGCAGCAGCGCGGCGATGTACACCACGCCGAGAATGCCGCCCAGGCGCCAGTAGTCTTTCGATTTCACGTAGCCGCAGCCGTAGATGATCACCCCCGGCCCGGTGGCGTACGGCGTCAGCACGCCCATGATGCCGATCGACAGCACCAGCAGCATCGACAGCTGCTCCATCGGCACGCCCGGCAACCCTTTGCCGACCGCCAGGATCACCGGCAGCATGGTAGCGGTATGCGCCGACAGGCTGGCGAACAGGTAGTGGGCGAAGTAGAACACCAGCACCAGCGCCACCACCGTCATGTTCGGCGAGAAGCCGTCCAGGTGGGTGCTCATGGTCTGGGCGAACCAGTCGATAAAGCCGGAGCGCGTCAGGCCGTTGGCCATCACCACCAGCGTCGCCAGGTTAACCAGCGTATTCCAGGCGCTGGAATATTTGGTGATCTCTTTCCACGACACCACGTGCAGCGCCAGCATCAGCGACACCGCCAACAGGCACACCGCGGTGGCATCCAGCACCTTGCCGCCGAATACCCACAGGCACAGGCTGAGCAGCACCAGGCCGATTAGGGTGTATTCCTTGCGCGTCAGCTTGCCCATTTCCCCCAGCGCGGTATCCGCCCAGGCGGCCACTTCGCTGCTGTGGGTCACGCCCGGCTTGTACAGATAGTAGGAGATCAGCGGCGCGATGATCAGCAGCAGCAGGCCGACCGGCAGAAACGCCAGGAACCACTGCATCCAGCTGATGTGCACCCCGGCGATCTTGCCGACGAACTCGATGCCCAGCACGTTCGGCGCGGCGCCGGTGACGAACATCGAGGAGCTGATGCTGGTGCCGACCACCATCATCCACATCAGGTAACCACCGATGCGGCGCGAGGAGGGATCGTTAGGGAAAGAGTCGAACAGCGGCGGCAGGTTTTTCACCACCGGGAACACGGTGCCGCCGGTGCGCGCGGTGTTGGACGGCGTGAACGGCGCCAGCAGGATATCGATGATCACCACCGCATAGCCCAGCGTCAGCGTGCGCTTGCCCATGAATTTCACCAGGAACAGCGCGATGCGCCGCCCCAGCCCGGTGGCCTCGTAGCCCAGCGCGAAGATAAAGGCGCCGAACACCAGCCAAACGGTGGTGCTGGAGAAGCCCGCCAGCCCCCATTTCAGCGCCTCTTTGCCGGCCTTGAAGCCCGGCTCCGCCAGTTCCTGCGCGCCGAACAGCACCCAGTTGGCGCTGAGCACGCTGACGGTCACCGCGATAAAGCTGATGGCGGTGGCCGGGATCGGCTCCAGAATCATGCCGACGATCATCGCCACAAAGATGGCGAAATAGTGCCACGCCTGCGGCGGCATGCCGTCGGGCACCGGTATCAATAACAGGATCGCGAGCACCGCCAGCGGCGCTATCGCTTTCCAGATCTTTTCCTGGGTTTGGGACATAGGGACTCTCCTGAAGGCTTGGTTATTATTCTTGGGCACCCAGCTGCGCCAGCAGCCAGGTCACTATCAACAGGTCGGCGCTGCCGCCGGGGCTGAGGTTGCGGGCGATGCAGTCGGCATCGAAGCGCCGCAGGCGTGCCAGGCCCGCCTCCCCGGCCGAACCGCCCTGCGCCAGCAGCAACGCCGCCCGGCGCCGTAGCCAGCGCAGTCCGTGCATGCCGCCGCGCGAGGCGACGTTGGTGTCACCGTTGTGGGCCATCAGCCACAGCAGACTGTCCAGCAGCGCCCGCTGTTCGTCGCCGTCGGCGGCCAGCCGTTGCCGATACAGCGGCAGCGCGCCGTCAAGCACCAGCCGAAAACCGGCCTCCGCCTCGCCGCGCGCACCGCTGAGGCCGTAGGCAGCGAACAGCCGCTGGCCGGCGGTCTGCCCGGCGTTGTTGCGCCGCAGCTCGCGGTCCACCAATCCTCGGCACATCGCCGCCGTTTCGGCGCACAGCGCCGCTGCGCCGATGGCGCGCCCCTGCTGCTGCAGGCGGCCAAAGGCGGCGCACAGCAACCCGAGCGAGAACACGCTGCCCTTGTGGGTGTTAATGCCGCCGGTGGCGCGAAACATCTGGTTTTCGCAGGCCAGGCCGAGCGGCCGCAGCCGCGCCAGCTGCTGTTCTGCCGGCAGAGCCGCGTCTTCGCGCCCGCGCTGGATAAAGCGCGGCAGCCACACACCGATAGCGCGGGCGCTGCGGTAGAAATGCCCGAGATCCATATCGCGGTGGGCGCCGGTGTTATGGCGATCCACCAGCCCCGGCTTGGGCGTGAGGTTGACTTCCACCAGCAGCGCGCGAAAGGCGGCGCGGGCGAAGTCGCAGGCCGGTTCGGCACGGCGGGCGGGCAGGTTAATCGGCAGAGATCGCATCGTTGAACATCCTTTCCATTTCATGCAGCAGCTGCTCGCTGCTATGCCGCCGCTGGCGGGCGCAGATCTTGGCCGGTTGGCCACACAGCAGGCAGCGCCGCTCCGGCAGGCCGATATCGCGGCGCGACAAAATGCGCCCCTGCGTATCCAGCACGTCGATGTCCCACAGCCGGCCGATCGGGCGGCTCACCTCCAGCTGCATGGCGCAGTCCTTCACCCGCAGGGCATCGGCGCGCAGCGCCACAAACCCTTCGCAGCCGGTGGAAAGCGCCAGCGCCTCGGCCTGCGGGCTGGGCCATCCCTGTTCGGCGCACAGCCGCAGCAGCGCCGCCCACCCGAGGTTGAAGATGCCACGCGTCAGCGCGCTGTCCTTCACCGGGCCGGGCACCACCAGCGTCAGCACCAGCAGCGTGCACTCGTGTTGCGCCAGCCACGCCTGCTGGCGCGCCTGACGGCATTCGCGGCTGGTGAGCAGTTCCGGCAGGCTGACTGCGCGTTCGGCGGCCAGTTGGGGATCGACGGCGGCCATCGGTTACTCCGCCACCTGATGCACCACGTCGATCACCGAGCCGTCGCGGTAGCGCACCACCGCCACCACCTTGTCGGTAAAGGCGATCGGCTGCGGTTCGCCGGTCAGCTGCAGCGCGCGGGCGCGCAGCCAGTCGATGCTCACCACCTCGAGCCCGGCCTCCCGCAGGCGCTGCGCCAGCTCCGGCCGCGCCGGGTTGACGGCGATGCCGTGGTCGGTCACCAAAATGTCGATGCTGGAGCCCGGCGTGACACAGGTGGTCACCTGCTCCACCAGCGTCGGGATGCGCCCGCGCACCAGCGGCGCGACGATGATCGCCAGCCGCGCGGCGGCGGCGGTGTCGCAGTGGCCGCCGGACGCGCCGCGCAGCATGCCGTCGGAGCCGGTCAGCACGTTAACGTTGAAGCCGGTGTCGATCTCGAGCGCGCTCAGCACCACCACGTCGAGCCGATCGACCGAGGCGCCCTTGGAGCTGAAATTGGCGTACTGGTTGGCGCTGATTTCGATATGGCGCGGGTTGCGCGCCAGCGAGGTCGCCGCCGCCCGATCGAAGCTCTGCACGTCCAGCAGCTTGCCGATCAGCCCTTTCTCGTGCAGATCAACCATGGTCGAGGTGATGCCGCCGAGGGCGAACGCGGCGCAAATGCCGCGGGCGCGCATCTTGTCCTCCAGGAACCGGGTCACCGCCAGCGAGGCGCCGCCGGTGCCGGTTTGCAGCGAAAACCCTTCGGTGAAGTAGCCGGAACCGGCGATCACCTCGGCGGCGCGGCGGGCGATCAGCAGCTCGCGCGGGTTCGAGGTCATGCGCGTGGCGTCGGCGCCGATTTTGTCGGCGTCGCCCACCCGCTCCAGTTGCACGATCAGATCCACCCGATCCTGCGCCAGGCTGGCGGGATGATGCGGATACGGCACCAGCTGCTCGGTCAGCAGCACCACGGTGCCCGCCGCCTCGGCGTCCACCCGCGCATAGCCGAGCGAGCCGCAGCAGGCTTCACCGCTGTAGCCGTTGGCGTTGCCGAACTCATCGCAGGCCGGCACGCCGAGGAAGGCCACGTCTATCTTCAGCTCGCCGGACTCGATCAGGTTGACCCGGCCGCCGTGCGAGTGGATCTGCACCGGCTCCGCCAGCAGGCCGCGCGAAACGGCGTCCGCCAGCGGGCCGCGCAGCCCGGAGGTGTAAATGCGGCTCACCACGCCGTGGCGGATATGCTCAACCAGCGGCGCATGGCAGTCGGTCAGCGAGCTGGAGGCCAGCGTCAGGTTGCGGAACCCCATCGCCGCCAGCGTCTCCATCACCTGATTGAGCGTCAAATCACCACCGCGAAACGCATGGTGGAAGGAAATGGTCATGCCGTCCTGCAGCCCGCTGCGGCGCACCGCTTCCTGCAAGGAGTCGCACAGCTTGAGATCGCGCGGTTTGCGCGCCTGCAGGTTGGCTTTGGACACGTCCTGATAGCCCGGCAGATCCGCCGGGTTGGCGAAGGTCATCAATCGTTGTTGGCGGTTCATCATGCTTCCTCCCCGTGCTGCGCCGGTTCTTCCCGTAAGCCGGACAGCGCGGCGCGCTCCAGCACCAGCCGGGCGCGTTCAATCACCGGGCTGTCGACCATTTTTCCGTTGAGCGACACCACGCCGCGCCCCTCCCGCTCCGCCGCTTCGGCGGCGTCCACCACCCGCTGCGCGTGCGCCACCTCTTTGGCGGTCGGCGCGTACAGGTTGTGCAGCAGCTCAATTTGGCGCGGGTTGATCAGCGATTTGCCGTCGAAGCCGAGCTGTTTGATCAGCGCCGCCTCCTGCAGGAAACCGGCCTCGTTGTTGGCGTCGGAGTAGACGGTGTCGAACGCCTGAATGCCGGCGGCGCGCGCCGCCTGCAGCAGCGAGCAA
>NZ_JBJNOJ010000003.1:0-110910 GCF_052166695.1 Serratia sp. CY76391 | reverse complement strand
CCCCCGCCCCCCCCCCCCCCCCCCCCCCCCCCCCCCTGCAGCAGCGAGCAACGGGCGAACAGCAGCTCGATGCCTTCCGGCGAGCGTTCGGTGCGCAGGTTGCGTACATAGTCTTCCGCCCCCAGCGCGATGCCGATAAGACGCGGCGAAGCGTGCGCGATCGCCACCGCGTTGGTGATGCCCTGCGCCGATTCGATCGCCGCCAGCAGCCCGGTGCTGCCGACCGGCCGGCCGCAGGCCGCTTCGATGGCGGCAATCTCGCGCTCCATGTCGATAACGTCCTGCGCGCTGTCGGTCTTAGGCAGGCGCACGATATCCGCGCCGCCGCGCACCACCGCCTGCAAATCCGCCAGGCCGTAGGCGGAGTCGAGCGCATTGACGCGCACGATGGTTTCCACCTCCTGGTACAGCGGGTGCTGCAGCGCGTGGTACACCAGCCGGCGTGCCGCGTCTTTTTCACGCAGGATCACCGAGTCTTCCAGATCGAACATCAGCGCATCGGCCTGATAGATAAAGGCGTTGCTGACCATCGCCGCGTTGGCGCCGGGGACGAACAACATGCTGCGGCGCAGCCGGGTTTTATTCAGCATTTTCATCTTTCGCCTCCCACGGCAGTTGGCCACCCTCGCAGGCGCGCATCAGCGCGGTTTCCAGCCGGGCGCGCAGCACGCAGTCCAGCGCCCCTTTGTCGTCGACGATCACCTGCACCGGTTCCACCTCATAACGCTGCAGCACCTCCAGCAGGGTGCGACGGATCGCCGCGCCGAACTGTTTTTCCACGCTGCTGGCGATCAGCAGATCGTGCTGCGGCCCCTCGGCGGGCGCGATGCGCACCATGACATCGCTGGATTCCAGCGTGCCGGCCATTGCTTCTCGGATAATTTTCATCATTCACCTGATTGTGCGGACTCAAAAGGATGCGGGGCCGCCTTGGCCCGGCGCTGCGTTTGCAGATCCTGCAGGTAGTACAGGGTGTCCGGCGGCACCAGCGGCGCGGCGGCGTGGAAGTCCCCCGCCGCCAGCAGCTTGCGCACCCAGGAGGCGGAGATCGCCGTGCCCTGATATTGCAAACGCTCGATTTCCACCAGCGCGATCGGCGGGCTGGGCAGCGCCGGCGTTTCCAGCCAGTAGCGCATGTCGCGGTTGTATTTCGCGGTCACCGCGCAGAACGGCTCGTTGCCGACGAAGCGGTGCGTAATGCCCAGCGCGGGCGCCAGATACTGGCGGAAGATCTTCAGATCGATTTCGGTGTAACAGTCGTCGGCCACGCCCTGGTCCTTGATGAAGTAACAGGGGAAGGTGGCGCGCGAGATCACGTACTGCGAGCCTTCGTGTACCGTGAGGTTGGGGATGTCGGCGGTGCCGGCCAGCACCAGCCGGCGCCGGTCTTCATAGCTGAAGCGCGAGGTGTTTTCCTTCACCAGAAACAGGTGCAGCCAGTCGCAGCGTTTGGCCGCCTGACGCACCAGATACTGATGCCCGCGAGTGAAGGGGTTGGCGTTCATCACGATGCTGCCGATGGTGTCGCCCGGCCGGCGCTGGCTCGCCAGCTGTGCGGCGTAGCGCTTCAGGCGGCACGGGCTGTTTTCCATCAACACCACGATGCCCGGCACGGTGGCGATCGGGTAGAAACCGCACTGGCGGAACAGCGGCTCGTTCTGCACCTTGGTGTAGATAAACAGCTGGGTGTGATGGCGCTCATAGGCCAGGTTCACCAGCTCGGTCGCCAGCGCCAGCGCCAAGCCTTCGCCGCGCATCAGCGGGCTGATGGCGACGCATTTGATAATATTGTCGGCGATGCCGCCGCAGGCGACCAATTTGTCGTGTTGGGTAACGGTAATAAATATTTCAACCGTGGTGTCGATATTCAGATCGTTACTGCGCAAGAAGGCGCTTATTTCTGAAATCGCTTTATGATCCGATCGCTTTACCCGGTTAAATACGGCATCGCCTAACATAACACGCTCTCTGGGTTAACTGGCAAACAACAAATGAAATACAAAAAGGCATTTTAATTAACATCGAAAATGGCAATTAAAACCTTAAAAACCATGAAGATAAAATCACCCTCTCGTTCAATAAACCCATGGTAAGCAGAAAAAAAACGCCGATTATTGACCTATTTCACAAACCGATCCCGGTTAATAAGTTATTTAATGTTCTTTATTTACTTAATTAATCTTATGGTGTTTATTATTGAGATAATCTTTATTTGGCGCCGCAATTCACTTACATTCACTTAGCATTTTTATTGCAATTACGGGTCGCACTATGGAATGGCTGAACATCCTGATCGTTGAAGACGAAACGCCGCTGGCGGAGATGCATGCGGAGTTTATCCGCCAGAACGGCGGCTGCCGCCAGATTTGGCTGGCCGGCACGCTGGCGCAGGCGCGCGCCATGACCGAACGCTTCAAGCCGGATCTGATCCTGCTGGACAACTTTCTGCCCGACGGCCAGGGCATCACCCTGCTGCGCGAACTGACGCTGAGCGGCTATCGCGGCGGTATCGTGTTCATCACCGCCGCCAGCGACATGGCTACCGTGGCCGAGGCGTTGCGCTACGGCGTGTTCGACTACCTGATCAAACCGCTGGCCTATGACCGGCTGAGCCAGACGCTGCAGCGCTTCAGCCAGCGCCGCGAAGCGCTGAAGGACAAAGCGCGCCTCAACCAGCGCCGCATCGACGAGATGTTCAACACCTACGCCCGCGGCGAACAGCAGGCGGCGCTGCCCGCCGGCATCGACGAGCTGACGCTCGGCAAGGTCCGCGCGCTGTTCGCCGAGCCCGCCGCGCGCCACACCGCTGAAAGCGTTGCGCAAAAAATGGGGCTCAGCCGCACCACCGCGCGCCGTTATCTGGAGTTTTGCACCGCCGCGCAGCAGCTGCGCGCCGAGATCATTTACGGCAAGGTGGGCCGCCCACAGCGGATCTACCGCGCCGGCGAGCCGCATTAGCGGTTATTTGATCGCCCTTGCAAGGTTGCGTGTAACCGCTTTACTTTTTATGCGCCGGTCAGCATCTTGGTGAGCATCACCTAGCCGACTGGACGATCGCCGATGCCCGCTGAACCCCTAGCTTCCCTGTCCGAGATCCTCGCCCGCCGTGACTGGCAAAACCCCGCCTGCACCCACTACCGCCGGCTGGACGCCCACCCGCCTTTCGCCAGCTGGCGCACGGTGGAAGACGCGCGCGACGATGCCCCCAGCGCCAGCCGCAAGTCGCTGAACGGCGAATGGCGTTTCAGCTACTTCCCGCGCCCAGAGGCGGCGCCGGAAGGCTGGCTGCAGCAGGATCTGCCGGACGCCGCCCCGCTGGCGGTGCCGGGCAACTGGCAGCTCGCCGGCTACGACGCGCCGATCTACACCAACGTGCGCTACCCGTTCCCGGTCGATCCGCCACGCGTGCCGGAAGACAACCCCACCGGCTGCTACTCGCGTACCTTCAGCGTCGATCCGGCCTGGCTGGCCGCCGGCCAGACGCGCGTCATCTTCGACGGCGTCAACTCGGCGTTCTATTTATGGTGCAACGGCCACTGGGTCGGCTACTCGCAGGACAGCCGCCTGCCGGCGGAGTTCGATCTCGGCCCGTGGCTGCGGCCGGGGGAAAACCGGCTGGCGGTAATGGTGCTGCGCTGGTGCGACGGCAGCTATCTGGAAGATCAGGACATGTGGCGCATGAGCGGCATCTTTCGCGACGTCAGCCTGTTGCACAAACCCGCCGCCCACCTGAGCGATGTGCGCATCAGCACCCCGCTGCATGACGGCTTTACCCGCGGCGAACTGGTGGTGACGGCGCGCGCCAGCCGGCCCGGCCCGCTGCAGGTGCAGGTGCAGGTTCAGCTGTGGCGCGATGGTGCACGGGTGGCCGAGCGCACCCAGCCCCTCGGCAGCGATATCGTGGACGAGCGCGGCGCCTATGACGATCGCGTCACGCTGCGCCTGCCGGTGGAACGCCCGGCGCTGTGGAGCGCCGAAACGCCCGCGCTGTATCGCGCCACCATCGCCCTGCTCTCCCCCGAGGGGGAGATTATCGAAGTGGAGGCCTATGACGTCGGCTTCCGCCAGGTGGAAATCAGCGGCGGGCTGTTGAAGCTCAACGGGCAGCCGCTGCTGATCCGCGGCGTTAACCGCCACGAGCATCACCCGCGCCACGGCCAGGTGATGGACGAGGCGACGATGCGCCACGACATCCTGCTGATGAAACAGCACAACTTCAACGCGGTGCGCTGCTCGCATTACCCCAACCACCCGCTGTGGTACCGGCTGTGCGATCGCTACGGGCTGTACGTGGTGGACGAAGCCAATATCGAGACCCACGGCATGCAGCCGATGAACCGCCTGGCTGACGATCCGCTGTGGTTGCCGGCGATGAGCGAGCGCGTCACCCGCATGGTGCAACGCGATCGCAACCACCCTTGCATCATTATCTGGTCGCTGGGCAACGAGTCCGGCCACGGCGTGAACCACGACGCGCTGTACCGCTGGGTGAAAAGCCAGGATCCGACCCGCCCGGTACAATATGAAGGCGGCGGCGCCGACACCGCCGCCACCGACATCATCTGCCCGATGTACGCGCGAGTGGATCAGGATCAGCCGTTCCCGGCGGTGCCCAAATGGGCGATCGGCAAGTGGATCGGTCTGCCGGAAGAACAGCGGCCGCTGATCCTGTGCGAATACGCCCACGCGATGGGCAACAGTTTCGGCGGCTTTGAGCGCTACTGGCGCGCGTTCCACGCACATCCGCGCCTGCAGGGCGGCTTTGTCTGGGACTGGGTCGATCAGGCGCTGATCAAGCGCGACGAGCGCGGCGAGGAATTTTGGGCCTACGGCGGCGACTTCGGCGACACCCCCAACGATCGCCAGTTCTGCCTGAACGGGCTGGTGTTCGCGGATCGCACCCCGCACCCGGCGCTGTTCGAAGCGCAGCGGGCGCAGCAGCTGTTCCGCTTCGCCTTCGACGCCGCCTCGCTGACGCTGACCGTCACCAGCGATTACCTGTTCCGCCACACCGACAACGAACAGCTCAACTGGCGGCTGGAGCTGGACGGCGTGGAGCGCGCCAGCGGCAGCTTCGATCTGGCGCTGCCGCCGCAGGGCAGCGCTAGCTTCATCTTGCTCGATCGGCTGCCGATGCTGCATCAGCCCGGCGAGCTGTGGCTGAACGTGGAGGTGGTGCAACCGCAGGCCACCGACTGGTCCGAAGCGCACCACCGCTGCGCCTGGGATCAGTGGCGGGTGCCACGCGCGCTGCATCCCGCGCCGCCGCCGGCGCAGGGCGTGCCGCCCACGCTGATTGAAGACGATCAGGGTCTGACGCTCACCCACGGCGACCAGCGCTGGCGCTTCGAGCGCAGCAGCGGCCACCTGACGCAGTGGTGGCAGAATGAGCAGCCGCAGCTGCTGACGCCGCTGCGCGACGGCTTTGCGCGCGCGCCGATCGACAACGACATCGGCGTCAGCGAGGCGGACCATATCGATCCCAACGCCTGGGTCGAACGCTGGAAGCTGGCGGGCCTGTACCGGCTGGATGAGCGCTGCACGCGGCTGCAGGCCGATGCGCTGCAAAACGGCGTGCGGGTGGTGAGCGAACACCAGTTCGGCGTGGACGGGCAGATTCTGCTGATTAGCCGCAAGCAGTGGCTGTTCGACGCGCTGGGCGCGGTGAGCGTGAACGTGGAGGTCGAGGTGGCCGACGCCCTGACGCCGCCGGCGCGCATCGGCCTGAACTGCCAACTGGCGACGGTGCAGCCGCAGGCGGAATGGCTGGGTCTGGGCCCGCACGAGAACTACCCTGATCGCCGCCTGGCCGCGCAGCATGGGCGCTGGCGCCTGCCGCTGGCGGATCTGCACACGCCGTATATTTTCCCCGGCGAGAACGGCATGCGCTGCGACACCCGCAGCCTGCGCTACGGCGGCTGGCGCATCGACGGCCGCTTCCATTTCTCGCTCAGCCGCTACGGCCTGCAACAGCTGATGGCCTGCAGCCACCAGCATCTGCTGCAGCCGGAAGCAGGCACCTGGCTGCATCTGGACGGCTTCCACATGGGGGTGGGCGGCGACGACTCCTGGAGCCCGAGCGTGCACCGGGATTACCTGCTCACCGCCGGCGTTTACCGCTATCAGCTGCGCCTGCAGCGGGCGCCAGAGGGCTAAATCTGCCAAAAAACTCAACGGGTTGCGCATTCTGTAAGCAAACAGTCACAGAATGTGTAATCCGCCTTTGACATGCCTGCGGCGCCTCGCTATTATTCGCCCCGTTCACACGATTCCTCTGTAGTTCAGTCGGTAGAACGGCGGACTGTTAATCCGTATGTCACTGGTTCGAGTCCAGTCAGAGGAGCCATATTTAGAGAAGCCCGCTTAAGGAAACTTAAGCGGGCTTTTTGCTGTTGGGGTTTTGCATGGGTTCTGTCGGCTATGAGCGAGGGGTAGAAGTTGGTAGGGTTCTGCTCCTTGCTGAACGCGCTGCGTCATATTTCCCGAAAGCCAACTTAGTGTTCTAAGTCACAGATATTCAACGCATCTCTCACTGATGCAACCTTTTGAGCATAAAAATGTATACTCTTATGAGTAGATTTTCGCTGGAAGAATTGAACGGATAAGGTCACCCGTTGCAGCCCCAAAAGGATACATGACATGCCCAGAACCAAAGCCCCCTCCCGCTGGCAGCATTCCGATCCCCGCTATCTCTATTCCTTGGTAGCCCGGCGTTACTTTGCGGAAATGAAAACCAAGATTGAAATCGCTGAAGAGCTGGGCGTTTCCCGTTTTAAAGTTGCCCGTCTGATCGATGAGGCCATTGAGCAAGAATACGTCAAATTCGTGTTCCCTAAACAGCAAGCGCTCGATGAAGAAATTGCCGGAAACCTCTGCGAAAAATACCGCCTTAAAGAAGCGGTCGTCCTTCCTGCTTCAGAAACCTGGTCCACCCAAGAGCAGCTGAACGTCAAACTCGGGGGGATCACGGCGAATTATCTCAGTGAAACCCTCCAGGAGGGAATGAAATTTGGCATGGCTTGGGGGCGGGTTTTGTCCAGCACCGTCAGTCAGTTGGTTTCTTTACCCTCTCTGGATGTTGTCCAGCTCTCTGGTGTACATCCAGGCATAGAATTCAGCCAAGGCCCCGTGGATCTCATTCATAAAATTGCAGCCATTTCGCACGGAAAGGCCCACCCGATGTACGTTCCGATGTGGGTCGATGACGAGAGTCTGGCGGAAAAACTAGCAGGCGATCAGGCCGTGCTGGACGCCCAGAAATTTTACCCGCAAATGGACGTGGTGATCACCGGCATTGGTGCCTGGAAAACGGGTTCATCTAGTCTGTGCGATATTTTCCCAAAATCCTGGCGTGATTCGCTGCTCGCTCAAGATATCGCTGCCGATGTCTGCGTGACACTGGTCAACAGCGAGGGAGAGATCCTGGACAGTCCCATGAGCCGGCTGGGCTTTGGCATTACAACCGAACAGCTGAGAACCACGAAGAAATTGATCGGTGTGGCGGGCGGTGAAGAGAAGTACGAAGGGATTGTTGCTTCGTTAAAATCCGGCCTTTTGAAAGTGTTAATCACAGACTTTGATACGGCCATCAAACTTCTGGAGTGATGGCCGCACAACGAACTCCGCGCCGGCATTACTCAATGTCGGCGTGACGTGCTTTCATCGTCTGGTTTGTTTCGTTAAGTTTTTCCATTAGCCCTAACACAATGCTGTCGTACATCAGCAGGCAGGCCTGCTCAAAAAGCGATCCCATTGGCTGCACACTGTCACCGGCCGGAATGGTCAACACATGATCAGCCAGCCCCGCCAGCGTTGAGCCCGGTGCCGCGGTGATCAGCGCGATCTGCACCCCGTTTTTCTTCGCAATGTTCACTTGATTAATCAGACGCGGAGTCTCCCCAGAACCGGATCCCACAATCAACAAATCGCCTGCATGTGAATGAGGAGAACTGATTTCACCCACCACGCTGACCGACATCCCCAGGTGCATCAGTCTGTTCGTCAATGCATTAATCATTTGCCCCGAACGACCGGCCCCGGCAAGGAAAATGTGGTTCGCGGTAACGATGGAATCAATCACGGCATTAAATTCCCGCTCATCGATTTTTCCAGCGAGCGATGCGAGTTCGTTTAAAACGAGAGAGTAGTTTTTCATCGTGCAATTCTTCTATGAAAAAGGCAGATACCTGCGTATCTGCCTCTTGTTTATCAGGATGCCGAAAGCATCTCTTCAACGTATTTTCCGACTTCGTGCGTTTTCAGGTTGCGGCAGGACTCAATGAACGACAGCTCCTGGAAAAGCGTGAAAAGGCGACGCAGTACCGCCATGTGCTGATCGCTTGTGGCGAACGCAAGGTTGAACATAATGCCGCATTCAACGGTCAGATCGGCATCTTCCATCTGGCCGAAAAGCACCCCCTTGTCAAAACGAACGATACTGATGCTGTTGGTCTTTACCAGCGTGTAGTCCGCATGGGGAATGGCAATCCCCTGCCCATTTGCCATCATCAAACCCGTCGGGTAGGTTTTTTCACGTACCAGACAGGCCTGGATGTACTCCGGTGTGATGTAGCCCTTCTCCAGCAGCTTCTGGCCGGCAAACTCAATAGCGGCGCGCCAGTCAGCGATGGTTCCCTCAACGTCGTTTACCAGAATTTCGAGTTTCATCATTCACCTACTTCAGCATTTCTTCTTTAACGGCATCGAAGATTTCATCTTCACCCAAACCGGTTAACAGGCCTGCGCCCACAATAACGCGCGTCGTGATCCCCGGGTTATCCAGTTTGGTGGAGGAGACGATCAGGTCATATCCGTTAAAAGTGTCCGTGGTGCACGCCATCAGAGAGGATTTATCAACCTGCGCTTCCATTTTCTGCTCTTTCAGAAAGTCTTGCAGGACAGAAACCATGATGGAGGAAGAAGCAATACCGTTACCGCACACGACTAAGATCTTTTTCATTTTCATTACCTTTTTAAATGGTTAAATCGTTTTTTCTGCTTCTGCTTTTAACTGGCGGCGTGACCTCTGTTTAAGCAAGTACCCCACAGACACCAGCAGCACGGCAGCAAGCGCGTAACCGACGATGCCCACATGGCTGAGTGCGGCAAAAAGACCGGTGAACGGGTTGGCCGACGGGTTCAGAGATGAATACATCACGCTCGCATCCGGGTTGGTGCCGAACTGCTGGAACACTTCGTTGGTGGCTGGCGCCATCCATGACGCAATGTACAGACCACCACCAAACAGGATGATGGAAGTCACCCAGGTGCGAATAATATTGCCGTTGAAAACAGGCACCATGCAGGCAATAAAGAACACGAACTGCGACAGGTCACCCAGCGGCATCACGCGATTGCCAGGCAGGATCACGGCAAGGATCACAATCACCGGGATCAACAACAGTGCGGGGGCGATAACCGACGGGTGGCCAACGATCAGCGCCGTATCCATGCCGACGGTGATCTCGCGATCGGGGAAACGTTTGACCAGTTTCTTACGCGCCACGTTGGACAGCGGTACCAGTCCTTCCATCATGATGGAGGTCATGCGCGGGAGAAGAAGCATGACGGCCGCGAGGTACATCCCCAGTTGAAGGCTCGCTATGATCGTATGATACGGAGACTCCCAGCCATAACCGCAGAAACCCAGCAGGATGCCGATGATGAAACCCACCATGGTCGGATCGCCGAGAATGCCAAAACGTTTCTGAATACTTTCTGCGGTCACGTTCAGATTACGGAAACCCGGGATGCGATCGTAAACCCAGTTAAATGGGTAGGCGAACAACAGGTAGGTATTCGCAACCGGATGCGATATAGCGACACCTTTCGGCAGATTGAAGAATTTTTCGTTCTTTTTCGCGCCCAGATCCGCCGCAATCAGCGCCCAGACGTGGAACAGCGCGGCAGTAAGAACACCGTACAGGAAGCTGCCGGAGTAGGCCCCCACGATCGCCCCCATGGAGGCATTCTGATGCAGGTTAAACACATCGACGTTCACGCAGTCAGTCAGGCGAGCGACCAGCATGGCAATGTTTACGGCCACGCACAGCGGGATGATAATCGCCCCCATACTTGAGCCAAAACCCATGACGGCCGTTGCCGCCCCTCCCACGTCAATGGCGCTGAGTGACGATCCTGTGGCTTTCGCGAGCCCAGTGACCGCCGGCTGCATTTTTTCCAGCATTAACATGATGGTCATGGTTAATGCGATGAAACCGATACCGACTTTGATCGCGGATGAAATGCATTCGGACAGCGGACGGCCCAGCAGCTTCATCAGGATAAGGAAGATGACGGGTATGAAAATAAAGTTACCCAGGTCATTGATAAACTGTGTGATCAGTTCCATTTTTTAGCCCTCGGAAATCTCATCATCGGGTCGGAACCCCATATTCCAGCGAACATCACCCGGTTTTGTCAGCAGCGAGTTATCGCTGCGTTCAGCTTCCAGCAGGTTCTTTTTGGAGTTTTCTCTTGCTGTGGCGAAGTCAAACGGATTGTCATACCACGCGTCCACGATCATTTTGGTGTATTCAAGATCATTAACCCGGCAGCCGAGTCCAATCACCTGCGCATTGTTGCTCAGCCGCGCGCGTTTCGCAGAATAAGGATTCGTTACGGCAACCGCGCGAATACCCCAGTGTTTATTCACCTGGCACGTAAACCCGATACCGGTGCCGCAGATATAAATGCCCATGCGGCATTCGTCACGCTGGATCACCCCCGCCATTTCGTCTGCCAGACGGGCAAAATTATTCACGCCGTCCTCCTTACGTTTGACGGGATCGTACACAATCTCCGCACCTTTCTCTTCTACAAGGTATTTTTTGATCTCCTCCTTGCGTTCAAACCCCACATCATCGCTTGCGATTGCAATTTTAGTTTTCATCTCAACCCACCTCATTAGTAACTTAAGCCAAGCATAGAGTTGGCAAATATTGGTTATCAACTGAGATCAAAATCACAAAACAAATAAACAATTGATATATAAAGGATTAAAAACCAACAAAAACAAATAAAAACTAATAAATAACAATATAGGTCAAATTTTAAACAAAAATTGACGTTACCATCATGGCAAGTCGACGCATGAGGAAATTACTAAAAATATGAATCAAATCAACAAATTAAATAAATTCAAGTTGAAGGGAAAGTTAGACGTTTCATTGAAAATGCACGACCTCGCATTCACCTGGGGTTTGCTTTTGTTTGCATCATTTGTGCTATGCTGTCCCCCAAACCACCCGCTAAACCGTTCAGGAGGAAGGATGTACCTGGTTGATGAAAGGAGAAAACTGATACTCGAAGAGATTATTTCGGCAGGTACCGTGTATGTCAGCGACCTTGCGAAAAAGTATGAGGTTACTTATGAGACGATACGCAAAGATCTGACTTACCTTGAACAAAAGGGGTTGTTGGTTAAAAGCCATGGCGGCGCAACCCTAAAACAAGGCGCCATCGAACATCCCTTCCAGGTCAGGGAAAAAGAGAACAGTTCCTTCAAGCAAGCCATTGCCAGGAAAGCCCTGGAATTCATCCCGCCAAACAGTTCCATGATAATCGGTACCGGCAGTTCCAACTTTGAGCTGGCCAATCTGTTGTGTCTGAAATCCGGCTTCAAAATCTTTACAGACTCTCTCCCCGTGGCAAGTGTTCTCATCGAATCTGATAATCAGGTCTTTCTTTTCGGTGGAGAACTAAGGAAAAAAAGCTCATCAGTGTTCGGCGGCTGGGCGGTCTCGATGATCAACGATATCAACGTTGACCTGTGTTTTATCGGTACGGATGGTTTCAGCAAGATGGGGGGACCTTCGACACCGTCGTCCTCTGATGCCTTTTTAGACAGAACCATCATCGCCCGATCCGAGAAAAAATACATCTTGGGTGACTACACAAAGTTTCAGCGCAGCAGCCTGTTCAAAATTTGCGATTGGTCAGAAATTACCGCCCTCATAACCAATGAGGTGGCGGATAAAGAAAGCATCGCGGAAGTATCAAGGTTCACGACTGTCATCACGTGTTGAACCGCTTATCACCGACGGTGTGGGTGTGGTTCTACACCGTCCGGCCTTTGTACACGCCTGGAAAGTGCTCATAAGAGCTCTATGGCGTTATTCAGTGAGTTCACCCCGCAAAAGCCAAAAATCAATAAATACCCATATAATTCAATTTATTGAGTCAAATCTCGCATATTCACACTCCAGCCAAATGCTCATTTGAGCAAAAATAAAAATGCACCAATGTGATTTATTGTGATCGACTTATAAATTTTGAAACCTCCTTAGATCCCTACAAAAACGATGTGCTATAAATGCTCATATGATAAACAAACAACTCATATGAGCATTCCATGTATCGTGAGGGGAGGATAAAGTGAGTGCGATTACCGTCAATGTTGCGGATGCCGCCGCGTTCAAGAATTACGATGAGGTGCTGCAGCATATCCATGCAACACAGACTGCTGCGGGCATAGTTAAAGAGACTTATCTAAGTGCCCTTCGTGAGCGTGAAGCGGATTACCCTACCGGTATCCAGTTGGATGGATATTCTGTCGCCATCCCACATTGCGACAGCCAGCACGCAATTAAGCCGGCTATTTATATTCTCCGTCTCGCGGAAGCTATTGAGGTTAATGCAGCTGATGGTGATGGGAAGTTATGGGTCAACTTGGTGATTAATTTAGTTGTGACTGACCCGGCCGATCAGTTGCAGTTGCTAAAAGCATTATTTAACCATCTTCAGATGGCTGATTTTTATCATCAAATGCTTGAGCTTCCTGCTGAGGAAGCAAAAGCAATGTTCGTTAACACAATAATTAAATAACAAACACCAGGAGCATTATTATGATTACTATCCTCGTAGCCTGCGGAAGCGGCGTAGCAACATCTACGTTAGCAGCTGATGAAGTTAAATCAGTTTGTGCGGAATACAACATTGCTAACGTTAAAATCAATAAATGCAGCATGTCAGAATTAGCTTCTGAGATGCAAAGCGCTGATATCGTTTTAACCACCAATAACTATAAAGGTGATATTGGGAAGCCCCATATGAGCGTTTCCGGCTTTATCACTGGTATCAATGAAGCAGCCCTGCGAAGAAAATTAGGCGAATTATTAATCGAGACAGCAAAAAAATAAATCCGCGTAAACCGGGGGATGGTAAAATGGAAACATTAAAAAGCATCATGTTTACAATCACAAGCATGGGCGCTACGGCAATATTACCGCTGGTTATTTTCCTTTTAGGTTTGGTTTTCCGTATGAAAATCGGTGCAGCCATTAAGTCGGGCATCACCGTCGGTATTGGCTTTATCGGCCTGGGCCTGGTTGTCGGCCTACTGAATACCGCCCTTCACCCGGCAATTGAATATTACTCCAAAATCGGCAGCGGTTTCACCGTTGCTGATATTGGATGGCCTGCGGTAGGCGCTGCGGCATGGGTAGCCCCGTTTGCGGCGATGGTCATTCCGATTGGTATTGTCCTGAATCTGATCCTGGTCCGCCTAAAGCTGACCAAAACCTTGAACGTCGATATCTGGAACTATATGCACTTCCTGGTACCGGGTGCACTGGCTTACTTCGTCTTCGATAGTTTCTTTCTGGGGCTGGGAGTGGCAGTTGTCCTCAGCGTGGTTGCGCTGTTTATCGGCGACCTGATTGCGCCAAGATGGCAAAAATACTATGGCCTCGAAGGAACAACCTGCACCACGATGATTCATATCGGCTGGACATTACCATTTGCCTGGCTTGTAAACAAAATTATCGATTTCATTCCAGGTTTGAACAAACTTGATGTGGACTTAGAGAGCGTTCAGAAACGGCTGGGTGTTTTTGGCGAACCGGCAATCATTGGCGTCATTGTCGGTGCCCTCCTGGGTCTTTTAACCAAGCAACCGATCACGACCATTGTGCCAATGGCAATGGGCATTGCCGGCGTCATGGTACTGCTGCCGAAAGTCGTTGGCGTTCTGATGGAAGGGCTTAACCCGATTGGTAAAAGTGCCAAAGAAATCATGCAGAAACAGATGGGTAAGGATGCGGAACTGAATATTGGGATGGACTGCGCCCTGGCTCTCGGCGATCCGGCAACGGTGACCGTTACCGTCATTACCATCCCTCTGACCATGCTTTGCGCGTTGGTTTTACCGGGCATCCAGATCTTTCCAATCGGCGTGCTGATGTCAATCATCTATATGACGACCATGACGGTTATGGTCAGCAACGGCAACGTTATTCGCTCAATTATCTCTACCCTACTGTTCTGTGTGGTGGTCATGTATTTGGGGGGCTATGTGGCGCCAGGTGCAACGCAATTCCTGAACGGTGCGGGCGTTGGCCTGCAGGGACAAGGAACAGATTTTGTTTTAACGGGTCCATGGGAAATCTTAACTTACTGGCTGAGTACAGTAACTCACTAATTAGCAGAGCAGGAGGCTAATTAAAATGGCAACGATTCTACCTTCTATTTTTGGCGCAGATATACTCCGCTTGCAGGAGGAGATTAAGTTTCTGGAAGCAGAGAACACAGAAATACTGCATGTGGATTTAATGGATGGCACCTATGTCAGCAATATTGCATTCGGGCCCAACCAAATCGCAGCGATGAAAAAAGCCAGTTCAATGATCTTTGATGTCCATATGATGCTGGCAAATCCGGAAAGACATATTGATGAAGTAATAAAAACTGGCGCAGAAATGATTTCGGTTCATTATGAATCAACGCCTCATGTGCACTATATTATTCAAAAAATCAAACAGGCTGGGCGCAAGGCCGGTGTGGTACTCAACCCGGGGACACCGGAAGGCGTGATTGAATATCTGCTGGATGACATTGATTACATTTTAATCATGACTATTAACCCCGGCCAACCAGGCCAGAAGTTTATTGAAAAGAGCCTGGAAAAAATAAAAAACACTAAGGAAATGATTGCAGGCCGTGCCATTCAAATTGAAGTCGATGGCGGTGTTAATGCTGAAGTTGCCAGAAAGGTAAAGGAAGTTGGCGCTGATTTAATTGTTGTCGGCGGCGCTCTGTTTAATGGTTCCCCGCAAGAAAACTATCAGGCACTAAGAATGGCGATCCAGTAATAGCTGAAAAACACCCCAGAGAAGTCACAGGTTATTATTTCCATCAATTAAACCACCAGTTACCAAAAAGGGGGCTCATCCCCCTTTGTCATGAGACTTAAGGAGTAAACTGAAATGAGCAATTTTGAAGGAAAGGTCGCGTTAGTCACGGGTGGGGCTCACGGGATTGGCAAAGGTATTGCAAAACAATTCGCTGAGCGCGGAGCACACACGGTTATCGTTGATTATAACGAAGAGAACGGCAAAAAAACGGCAGAGGAACTGACCTTTGGTGGCGTGAAGTCTTTATTTGTTAAGACTGATGTATCCGACCCTAAGGCGCTGGAAAACGTTCGTGACAAAGTATTTGAGGCCTTTGGCCGCATCGATATATTGGTCTTAAATGCCGGTGTGGCATTTGCCAATAAAGTCAACGACATCTCTTTTGAAGAGTGGAATAAAACCATTGCCATTAACCTTACCGGTTTATTCAACACCGTTAAGGCGTTCTATGCCGATTTCACCAAGAACCATGGCTCCATCGTATATATCTCTTCCGGATCTGCACTTTCCGGCACGGGGGGCGGTGTGAGCTATCCGGCCAGTAAAGCCGGCGGAGAAGGCCTGATTCGCGGTCTGGCTAAAGAACTGGGTCCCAAAGGCGTCAACGTTAATGCTATTGCTCCGCGCCTGATTGATACCGGAGAAATGATGCGTGTCAATTACCCCACACAGGCGGATCTTGATGCCGTTCTGGAGAAGATTCCAGTGCGCCGGCTCGGCACGATCGACGACGTGGCAAACCTGGCCATCTTTTTGGCTGACAAGGAGAACTCCTACATTCAGGGACAAACCATTCTGATGGATGGCGGGCGTACTATCGCTTAAGCGGGAGAGCATGATATGAGCGTTCAAAAAAACACATACGATATTTTGAGTGAGCTGCAAAAAAACGCCCGCAACATCGACGATGCGCAGGCAGAACAGTTTATTAATCAGATAAGGAAAGCCAATCACATCTTCCTGCAGGGTGCGGGGAGAAGTGGAATCGCAATCCGCGCTTTCGCCAATCGTCTGCTGCATCTTGGATTTTCAGTGAGCATCGTGGGTGAAATTTCATCGCCTCATACGCAGCCCGGCGATCTTGTCATTATTGGTTCCGGCAGCGGTGAAACAGGTAGCCTGGTAAGCCTGGCGCAAAAGGCCATCGCCTGCGGGGTTGACGTGGCGCTTGTCACGATGAAAGCCGAGTCTACCATCGGCAAACTGGCCAAAAGTATCCTTGTGCTGCCTGGTACCGTGAAAGAAGATAATGCACGAGAAGACGGGGCTTTTTCCCAACCTATGGGATCAGCTTTTGAACAGCTGTGCTTTATTACTTATGACGCTATCGTGCTTGAGCTGATGGCTCAACTCAGCGAAACCAGCGACACGATGTTTAAGAGACACGCGAACCTTGAGTAAACGCGAAGAAACGCTCCGAAAGGAGCGTTTTCTTACAATGCCAGACAACAAGGCCGGCCCCTCACCCCACCGTACCATCTCACCGGCAAGGTCCCTGCAATCTCCATCATAGATAACGCCAACGCTCGCCCCCCACCAGCGAAACCCACTCTTTTATCTAAGAAGATTCCTAACCCAGCTGACGGATATTCCTTCCTGACGCCAATACG
This sequence comes from Serratia sp. CY76391, assembly GCF_052166695.1. Classification (NCBI taxonomy): domain Bacteria; kingdom Pseudomonadati; phylum Pseudomonadota; class Gammaproteobacteria; order Enterobacterales; family Yersiniaceae; genus Serratia; species Serratia sp. CY76391. Next base: position 94,169 of record NZ_JBJNOJ010000003.1, on the reverse strand, counting down.
CGGGTTAACCCGCCGATTTACAGCAATAATCCTGTAAAAACAATCGATAAGCGAATTGTTCGCGCTCGGCAAGTTGCGTCTATCCTTTCGCTATGGGTGCCTGCTGCCCATCGTTCGCTGCGGCTCGCGGCATGCGCGTTTCTGGCTGTTCGGGTTTCGGTTTATTCCATCGCGCGCTTCCATTCATCATGTTGAATTTCACAGCAATCTCTCAGCAACAAGGAGTGTTTATATGGCTTACGTCATTACCGACCGAGAAAAACTGCAAGCGATTTGGGAGGCCGCCAAAGCCGGCGACTGGCCGGCCGTGTATGCCGCATCCGTCGATGCGCTCACCGATCCCAACCATGCCAACCAACCCATTGAGGGCGTGGATATCGCGGTGTATACCTGGATCAAAGGCGCCTATGGCGTGAACTCGAATCAGGGGGCGTTTGCCCATTACATTCGCGACCAAACCAAGTTGCAGTATGAGCTGCGCACCGGGCATGTGCCCGATGACTGGGAGGCGCGCATTCAGAATGCCTCCGACAACATCGCCAAAAACTTCGCCAAAACGCTGTTTGGCGTCGATCTGAGCAGCGATCCTAACGCGCCGCTGCCGGATGCCCCGCCCACCAGCGCCAAAGTGCCGGATATTCACGAGGTTGGCCTGATCGACGCCGGTGCGGCGGCGTCCGAAGTGTTCACCGACGCCTCCTCGACCGGTGCTCCCAACTATTCCCCCTGGGCCGGCACCACGCTGTTCTCTTATTTAGGCGACACCTCGTTCTTTACCGAATGGGTGGCGACCAACGACACCTCGGCCTTTAAGGTGGAAGGCGGGACTTACGATCTGATTGCCGCGGCGCAGGTCTCCATGCAGATGAAAAACCTCAGTTACGTGGTTGAAACGCTGCTGGCGGGCGAAGTGCCCACCTATTTGACCACCCTCGGCATTGGCCACGAGACCATCCGCCTGGCCGCCGAGGCGGCGCGTGATTTCTACACTGAGTCCTACGGCAGCAGCGTGACCGGCGGCGGCAGCATTATCCCCGGCAAGCTGGATATCGGCTCGGCGATTTTCAACGACATTGCCGACGTGCTGTCCACGCCGAATCTGTACCGCGTCGGTACGCTGCATGACGACGATTTCACGCTGGCGTTCGGCAATATCGCCGTTAACACCGGCAGCGGCGACGACACCATCAGCGTGCCGCGCCGCTGGCAAAACAACGCCGGCAACTACGGCTGGACGGTGATCGACGGCGGCAGCGGCCACGATACGGTCGATTATTCCAGCCTGTCGCACGGGGTAAACCTGAAGTTTGACGCCCAGGGCAGCTACGGCGGACGCGGGGTGATCGAGAAAAACGGCATCGGGCTGTATGGCTTTAAGGACGGGCTGTACAACATCGAAGCGGTGAAACTGACCGACTTTAAGGATAACGTCACCTTTAACGATCGGGTGCTAACGCCGGCCAACGGCCTGGAGGTCAACCTGGGCAAAGGCTCCAGCGAGATTCGCTTCGAGCACGGCTATACCACCGCGCCGGGTGGAAGTGCGCCGCAGGATTATCTCGGCGTAAACCTGAGCATGCTGTCCAACGATGTGCCCTTCCCCAACAGCCTGCTGAACATTCCCGTGAAGCAGACCCACAATATCTACATCGACGACAGCTTCGAGCTGGGCTTTTTACAGGCCTCCTCCCTGTCTATCGATAGCCACCTGCTGGCCTTCGGCGCCGAAGGATCAAACAGCAGCTTCTCACTGAATTACAACGCGCAAACCCATACGCAGGATCTGTCGATATTCATGCAGGGCGAAAGCGCGCTCAATCAGCACGTCGTCAATATCTACAATTGGGATCAAGGATACTTTGGCATCAATCTGGAGCAGCCGGCCATTCAGCTTGTCGGTTTGCAAACCATTGCCCCGCAAGAGCTGGCGGCCGCCTAAGCGAAGCCCGCCGGGTTTACCGGCGGGCTGTTTTTACCTGCGGCGCGGCGGCTCACTCCCTGTCACGCTCCGCAATCCGCGCCATCAACGCCCCCAGCAAGGCCAGATCGACCAGCAGCGCCAGCGCGAAACAGACTCCCTTTATCCCCGGCGCGGCATAGGTTTGCACCAGCGAAGCGGCAACCACTACGGCCACGAGAGTCACCACCGTCGTCAGCCTGCACGCCACGGCGAAGGCTCCTTTCTCCCCCACTGCCGTGCGGTAGGCGACGCCCTGGCCCAGGCCGCCGAGGGCGAGGCCCGGCAGCAGGGCCGGCCAGCCGTGGCCGCCGAACAGCATCAGCAGCATCAATAGCCATCCCGCCGCCGCCAGTAAAAAGCCGTGGCGGAGAATAGCCAGCGCAGGCCGGTTCCGCAGCGTCCGCCAGCGGGCCAGCGCGGCGCCGCCGAGAAACGCCAGCGCCAATGCCGTCAGCAGCATCAGGGCCGCGCCGATGCCCAGCAGATTTTCGGTCTTCAGCAGCAAGGCGCCCGCCGCGACCGGCACGCTGAGCGCCAGGGCGCTCGCCGCCGTTCCCGTGTGTTCCATGGCGCCCAGGGCGCCGTTGTTGATATAGAGGCTCATCGTTCACTCCGACATGATGGAAATGATGAAATAAATTCATTTCCCTGTTCACATGTCAGTAGCCTATCTCTTGTATAATCGGTCAGACAAACTCATAGTTTTCAGCCTTGGATGAGAATAATTCAGCCATGAGAAAAACCCGTTTGCCGCCGCTGGGCGCGCTGCGCGCTTTCCACGCCGTGGCCGTCTGCCGCAGCTTCAAACTGGCTGCCGAGGAGCTGGGCGTCAGCGCAACGGCGATCAGCCATCAGATCAAGCTGCTGGAGTCGGTGCTGGCATGCCGGGTGTGCGAGCGCAGCGCGCAGGGCGTCAGCCTGACCGAAACCGGCGAGATCCTGTATGCCGGCACCCAGCGCGCCTTCGCCGCGCTGGAGCAGTCCGTCGCCCAAATCACCCGCGCCCGGCAGCCGCCGGCGCTGACCGTCACCACCACCTCCAACTTTCTCACCCACTGGCTGGTGCCGCGCCTGGCGGATTTCAAGGCGGAGTTTCCCGCCATCGATCTGCGCCTGCACACCAGCGTCGAGCGGGTGGATCTCAGCCAGCGCACCGTGGACGTCGCCATCCGCTACCGCGAAACGCCGGAAAGCGATCTGCACTGTACGCTGCTGCATGAGGATCGCTTTATCGTGGTGGCCAGCCCGGCGCTGGCGCTGGAGTGCATCGAAGATTTGCAGCGGGTGACGCTGTTTCACGTGGAGCATCGGCAGGTGCCCGCCGACTCGCCGACCTGGGAGAACTGGCGGCGGCGCTACGGGCCGGAAGGATTGAACGTGGAAGCCGGGCTGACCTTCAGTGACGAAACCCATGCGCTGCAGGCGGCGGTGGCGGGCCAGGGGGTGGTGATCGCCAGCCGGCTGCTGGCGCGCGATTTGTTGCAGCGCGGCGTGCTGGCCGCGCCGTTCGAGATGGCGTTGCCCGGCGCCAACTACTATCTGATGACCACCGAGGAGACCGCACAGCGTCCCGATATCATGGCGCTGCGCGCGTGGCTGCTGCGGCAAATGGCGGCGGGCTAACGGCTCTCGGGGGCGATTTCGCCCAGGCGGATCGCCACGCTGATAGCCTGCGCGGTGGTGGCGGCACCGAGACGCTGGCGAATGCGGCGCAGGTGGTTTTCCACCGTGCGTTCAGACAGGCCGAGCATCGCGGCGATATCCGCCTGCCGCCGGCCAATGGCGGTCCAGCTCAGCACCTCGCGCTCGCGCGCCGACAACCGGCCTTCTTCTTCGCCGGCTGCCGGTTCGAACAGCCGCCGCGCCGCCAGAAAAGCCGCCGCGCCCACCAGCGACAGCGCCAACCGCACCGGCGGCGAGGCGTCGATGCGCTCGCCTCCCAGGCTGACGGCGCCCTCCAGGCCGGCGGGGCCGAACACCGGGATCTGCACGCCGTGCAGGCCCGCGCCGCGCGGCGTGCGCACAATCCGGTAGCGCTCTCCCTGCTGCGCCCGGGTTTTGGTCCAGAAGAACGGTTCGGCGGCCCGCAGCATGTGCCGGGTCACCGGGCAGTGCCGCACGTAGGTCAGCGCATCGACCGCCTCCCCCTCGCCGAACCAGTCGCCCTCGACCCAGTAGATATGCTCGATCCCCGCCTCCGCCGCGGCGGAAGCGGAATACAGCACAAAGCGATCGAAACCGAACGGCGCGGCGAAGGCGCGAATCCGCCCCTGAATGGCGGACAGGGTTCGCTCGTGGTCCATCGCCAACGCCGTCTGGAAAGCGCGCTGTGCGATCTCGTCGCTCATCGCGCGGCGACGTCGGCCAGCAGCGTTTCTGCCGCCAGTTTGCCGAGGTTGTTGGAAGCCAGCGGGCTGTCGCCGGTCAGCAGGCGCCGATCTTTATGCACCTTGCCGGTGATGTCGGCATTGACGATCTTAACGCCCAGCTCGCGCAGGCGTTCGCCCACCAGCCAGGGCATCGGGCCGGGGATATAGCCGATATCGATATTGGCGCCGGTATCGAGCGAGTCCGGGAACACGCACATCTCATAGCCGCGATAGAGGAAATCGTCTTTGCCCTCGCCGATGCCCGCCGCCAGCAAACCGGCCGGCCCGTGACACAGCGAGATCACGTAGCGATCGTGGTCATGCGCCCAGTGCAGCGTCTTTTTCACCTCTTCGCTGAACGGGATATCGTTGAGCACGCCGTGGCCGCCGGGAATGAAAACGCCGAGGTAGTTGCCGCCATCCAGATCCTTCACCACTTCCGTCAGCTTTTTCGGCTGCTTGAGTTGGCTGCGGTACTTCTCGTAGGTGGCCTTGACCGCTTCATCTTCATGCGGGAACGCCCACATCTCCAGCTTCACCGGATCGCCGGACGGCGTAGCGACGTCGATCTCGAAACCGGCCAGATCCAGGTGATACATCGGCAGCAGCATCTCGACCGGGTGATTGCCGGTGGAGAAGAACTTGCCGTTTTGCATCAGCAGGTAGCGCTCCTGCGAGGCGATCATCAGCACCTTCCACTTGCCGCCGCGATAGGCGTTCGGGTAGCTGGCGCCCGTGAAGTCGGTTTTGGACGAGGTGTACTGGCTGAGGGAGTAAGGGGATGGGAAGAACGCGTTGTCTTCCGCCACATCCGGGGTGGGATTACGATCGTTGGACACTGAATCAGTCATGATTATCTCCATATTCATCGTTGCATTGCCCATTCAGCTTAAATAACCGCCGGCAGGGCCGCAATGAGGGATATCCCTCAAGCAGCGCCCAGGCGGCGGAGCGTCCCCCTGGGCGCTGTTCTTAGCTATTCACGAACGCCAGCAGATCGGCGTTGACCTGATCGGCGTGGGTGGTCGGGATGCCGTGCGGCGCGCCCTTGTAGGTATGCAGCGTGCCGTTTTGCACCAGTTTGGCCGACAGCACGCCGGCATCCTGATAAGGCACTACCTGATCGTCGTCGCCGTGGATCACCAGCACCGGAATGGCAATCTTCTTGAGATCTTCGGTGAAATCGGTCTGCGAGAAGGCGACGATGCCGTCATAGTGCGCCTTGGCGCCGCCCATCATGCCCTGCCGCCACCAGTTCCAGATAATGGCCTCCGACGGTTTGGCGCCCGGACGGTTATAGCCGTAGAACGGGCCGGCGGGCACGTCGTAATAGAATTGCGCCCGGTTGGCGGCCAGCTGCGCCTGGAAATCATCGAACACCGATTTTGGGGTACCCTGCGGGTTACTGTCCGTTTTCACCATCAGCGGCGGCACCGCGCTGATCAGCACCGCTTTGGACACCTTGTCCTCGCCGTGGCGCACGATATAGCGCACCACCTCGCCGCCGCCGGTCGAGTGGCCCACGTGCATGGCACCCTGTACGCCGAGGTGATTTACCACCGCGGCGACATCATCGGCGTAGTGATCCATGTCGTGCCCTTCCCACACCTGGCTGGAGCGGCCGTGGCCGCGGCGATCGTGCGCAACCACGCGGAACCCTTTGTTCACGAAGAACAGCATCTGGGCATCCCAGTCATCGCTGGACAGCGGCCAGCCGTGGTGGAAGTAGATAACCTTGCCGTTTTTGGGGCCCCAATCCTTGTAGAAAATCTCGACGCCATCGCTGGTCGTTACATAACCCATGTCGTTTCTCCCATTTACACTATGGTTAAAAAAGAAGGTTTATACTGCGCACGGCGCCGGGATCTCTGGCTCCCTCATCCCGGTTGGCCGACGATCTTGCGTTGATCGTTTAACGAGTATAGGTTTAAAGTTCACTTTAAGGTCAAACACAATTCGGCAAACCGCATTCCCGCTTTCACTCGGCATCAGGAGAATTCAAGTGCAGGGAGATGACATCCTCATGACGATGGAGCCGCGGCTTGCCGCCCAGCGCCACGCCTTCCTGCGCGACGGCGCGCCGACGATGCAACAGCGCAAGGCCGCCCTGCACCGCTTGCGGAGCGCCATTCTGGCCCAGCGCGCCGCGCTGGCGGCGGCCGTCAGCGCGGACTTCGGCCACCGTTCGCCTTACGAAACCGACATTCTGGAGATTCTGGTCACCGTTCAGGCGATCGATTACCTGCTGCGCAACCTGAAACGCTTCATGAAGCCGGAGCGCCGCCACGTCGCCCTGCCGTATCAGGCCGCACGCGCCTATGTGCAATATCAGCCCAAGGGGGTGATTGGCATCATGGCGCCGTGGAACTATCCCTTCTCGTTGACCTTCATCCCGCTGGCCACCGCCCTGGCCGCCGGCAACCGCGTGATGCTGAAACCTTCGGAGCTCACGCCGCATACCAGCCGCCTGATCGAAACGATGCTGGCGGCGCTGTTTCCCGCCGATGAGGTCGCCGTCGTGACCGGCGGGCCGGAGATCGGGGCCAGATTCAGCGAGCTGGCGTTCGACCACCTGGTGTTCACCGGCAGTACAGCGATCGGCCGTCAGGTCATGCAGGCGGCCGCTAAAAATCTGGTGCCGCTGACGCTCGAGTTGGGCGGCAAAAGCCCTGCCGTCGTGGCGCCCGGCGCGCTCACCGCCAGAGACGTCAAGAGCGTGGCGTTCGGCAAGCTGTCGAACGCGGGCCAAACCTGTATCGCGCCAGATTACCTGCTGGTTCATCAGGACGATCTGGCAAGCTTCATGGCGCTCTATGACGCGGCAGTTAAAAGCTTTTATCCCGACGGGCCAACCGACGACGACTACGGCGCCATCATCAGCGACAGGCACTATCGCCGTTTGCAAGACCTGCTGGCCGATGCCCAGGCGCGGGGCGCGCAAATCATTCCGGTCGGCCATCGCCCGGACTCGGCGTCTGAACGGCCGAAAACCCTGGCCCCCACGCTGGTCGTCGGCGCCCCCGACGACAGCCGGATCATGCAAGAAGAGATCTTCGGGCCGCTGCTGCCGGTGCGCACCTACGCCGCCTTTGATGAAACGATCGACGTTATCAACGCCGGGCCGCGCCCGCTGGCGCTGTATTACTTTGGCCCGGCAGGCGCGCAGCAGGATCGGCTGCTGACGCACACCACCTCAGGCAACGTCAGCGTCAACGCCACCCTGCTGCATTTCGCCCAGGACGATCTGCCGTTCGGCGGCATCGGCCCCAGCGGCATGGGGGCCTGTCACGGCATCGAGGGATTTCGGGCGCTGAGCCACGCCAAGGGCGTTTTCATCCAGAGCCGCTGGCACTTTACCGGCCTGCTGCGCGCGCCGTTCGGCAAACTGGCGGACGGGGTGCTCACGTTCATGTTGCGGCGCCGATAAAGCGGTGTGCTGACAATCAATAGCACAACCATGAATCGCCGCAAGCTATCACAATATTCACTCATTCCTATTTTATCTCTCCGCCGCCGCTGACTAAGCTTAGCCATGAGTTACCCTTTGTCCGTTGGCGACGGGGGTGACGTAAATCGATTGAGTTCAGTTATTTAGCGCAACACCCGACGCAAGCCTTACCCGCATGCCTTGTTAACCGCTCCACGCCCGGCGGCTGGAGCATCTTTACGGAAGCAGAGAGCGCATTATGACAACTGAAAGCAAATGCCCGTTTTCGGGCGGCAAGCAGCCCGCACCGCAGAACGGCCCCACCAATCAGGATTGGTGGCCTAATCAGCTCAGCCTGAAACCGCTGCATCAGCACTCCCCCCTGTCCGATCCGATGGATAAAGACTTCAACTACGCCGATGCCTTCAACAGCCTCGATCTGGCGGCGCTCAAACAGGATCTGCACGCCCTGATGACCGATTCGCAGGAATGGTGGCCGGCGGACTTCGGCCACTACGGCGGCCTGTTCATCCGCATGGCCTGGCACAGCGCCGGCACCTACCGCATCGGCGACGGCCGCGGCGGCGCGGGCGAAGGCCAGCAGCGCTTCGCCCCGCTCAACAGCTGGCCGGACAACGTCAGTCTCGACAAGGCGCGCCGCCTGCTGTGGCCAATCAAGCAGAAATACGGCCGCAACCTCTCCTGGGCCGATCTGATTATCCTGACCGGCAACGTGGCGCTGGAATCGATGGGCTTCAAAACCTTCGGCTACGCCGGCGGCCGCGCCGACACCTGGGAGCCGGACGACGTCTACTGGGGGTCTGAGAAGATCTGGCTGGAACTGAGCGGCGGGCCGAACAGCCGCTACTCGGGCGACCGCGATCTGGAAAACCCGCTGGCGGCGGTGCAGATGGGCCTGATCTACGTCAACCCGGAAGGCCCGGACGGCAACCCTGATCCGGTGGCCGCCGCGCGCGACATCCGTGAAACCTTCGCCCGCATGGCGATGAACGACGAAGAAACCGTGGCGCTGATCGCCGGCGGCCACACCTTCGGCAAGACCCACGGCGCCGGCCCGGCGTCTCACGTCGGCGCCGATCCGGAAGCGGCCGGACTGGAGTCGCAGGGCCTCGGCTGGCACAGCACCTTCGGCACCGGCGTCGGCAAAGACGCCATCACCAGCGGCCTGGAAGTGACCTGGACCACCACCCCGACCCGGTGGAACCACGACTTCTTCCGCCACCTGTTCGAATACGAATGGGAGCTGAGCCAAAGCCCGGCCGGCGCGCACCAGTGGGTGGCGAAAGACATCGGCGAAACCATCCCCGACGCCTTCGATCCCAACAAAAAACGCCGCCCAACCATGCTGACCACCGACCTGTCGCTGCGCTTCGATCCGGCCTACGAGAAGATTTCGCGCCGCTTCTATGAGCACCCGGAAGAGCTGGCCGACGCCTTCGCCCGCGCCTGGTTCAAGCTGACCCACCGCGACATGGGGCCGCGCGCGCGCTACCTCGGCCCGGAAGTGCCGCAGGAAGAGCTGATTTGGCAGGATCCGATCCCGGCGGTCGATCATCCGCTGATCGACGAGCAGGACATCGCCGCGCTGAAAAGCAAGGTGCTGGCTTCCGGCCTGTCGGTGTCGGCGCTGGTCTCCACCGCCTGGGCTTCTGCTTCCAGCTTCCGCGGCTCAGACAAGCGCGGCGGCGCCAACGGCGCGCGCATTCGCCTGGCGCCGCAGAAGGACTGGGCGGTCAACCAACCTGCGCAGCTCGCCTCGACGTTGGCCAAGCTGGAGAGCATCCAACGCGCCTTCAACGACGCTCAGACCGGCGGCAAGCGCGTCTCGCTGGCGGATCTGATCGTGCTGGCCGGCGCGGCGGGCGTGGAACAGGCGGCGAAGAACGCCGGTTTCGCCCTGACGGTGCCGTTCGCCCCGGGCCGCATGGACGCCTCGCAGGAACAGACCGACGTGGACTCCTTCGAGGCGATGGAGCCGCTCGCCGACGGTTTCCGCAACTTCCTGAAGGGCAAATACCGCGTGCCGGCCGAAACGCTGCTGGTCGACAAGGCGCAGCTGTTGACCCTGACCGCGCCGGAAATGACGGTGCTGGTCGGCGGGCTGCGCGTGCTCGGCGCCAACGTCGGCGGCACGCAGCACGGCGTGTTCACCCAGCGGCCGCAGGCGCTGACCAACGACTTCTTCGTCAACCTGCTCGACATGGGCACCACCTGGCACCCGGTGGGTGAGGATGGCCTGTTCGAAGGCCGCGATCGCCGCAGCGGCGCGGTCAAATGGACAGGCACCCGCGTCGATCTGGTGTTCGGTTCGCACGCGCAGCTGCGCGCGCTGGCCGAAGTCTACGGCAGCGCCGACGGGCAAGAGAAGTTCGCCCATGACTTCGTCGCCGCCTGGAACAAAGTGATGAACCTCGATCGCTTCGATCTGGCGTAAACTCCCCGCAACGGTCTGCTTCGGCAGGCCGTTTTTCCTCCCGAGATCCACACCGCCGCCCCTCAACGCCGGCCACGGCGTGCGCCGTTATACTTTATTTCCCCGCTTATTCGTATTTACTCAACAAGTCATATAAAAATTTGATGGGCGGCAATTCTTTTAATGCTGTATTTATATTTAGAGGGCAATGAAGAACGTAAATTCAGCGCGCTAATACGATATATCCCATCAAGGAGAACACCGTTATGGATTATCCTCAATTCACTTCAACACGCGGCGAGGCGGGCCGCATTATCAGCGCCGTCCCTTAGCGATAGCGGGCCTGCTGGCCCGGCGCCTCACCGTTTACGCCAATAAGAATAAATGTTCTGCCCCTGCGCCATATTCGCCGGGGCGTCAGAACTTCGCCCCTATTTAGCGTTTCATCACGCGCGTTGCGTTTTTAGCTTTTATTTTTCAGCCGACGGGAAAGCTCATAGAAAATTACGCTGCACTCAGGAAAATAACCGCTACCTGGAGGTCATCATGCAACACATTATCGGTATTTCTTCTCGTCGGCTGAGGATATCGGCCCTTGCGCTGCTGCTCCCTGCCGTATCATGGGCGGCCGATACGGCATCTCTCGCCGTGGGGCCGCAATATGACACCACCCATGTCTACGTCGAACGCGGCAAGATGGATGCCTTTGTCGACAGCATCCTGAAAACTTTCGGCGGCACCCGCACCGAACGCGTGCTGGTCAACGTCACGCCGACGCCGAGCGAAACCTACTCCCAGCTGATACTGACGCCGGCCGGCAGCTTCTCGGTGTTCGATTTCAAAACGCCGATCCCGTACCCGTTCGGCGTCGAACGCAACGGTTTTCTGGTCAGGGATATGGACGCCGCTATCCGGCAGGCCAGGGCCGCCGGCGCCGATGTGCTGGTCGCCCCCTTCGACGATCCGATTGGGCGCGACGCGGTGATCCAATGGCCCGGCGGCGTCAACATGCAGCTTTATTGGCACACCAAGGCGCCCAACTACAAGCCGCTGCTGAGCGTGCCGGAAAACCGCCTGTATCTCTCCGCCTATCGCGTCGACGACTTCCTGAAAAGCTATCAGACGTTCTCGCACGGCAAAGTCGTGCGCGACGAGCAGGTCAGCGATGCGGCGATCGGCCGCAACGATAACGGCAAGATCCGCCAGATCGAACTGGACTCGCTTTTTGGCAAAACGCGCATTTTCGTCACCGATGGGCATCTGCCTTATCCGTTCGGCCATGAGCGCACCGGCTATGGCGTCGAGGATCTGCAGGCCACGCTGGCCAAAGCGACGGCCAGCGGCGCGCAGGTGCTGTGGCGTTCGACGGCGGCGGAACGCCGCGCCTCGGCGCTGGTGCGTTTCCCCGGCGGCTACATCGCCGAAATTCACCAGACAGCCAAATAAACCCAAGGCGCGCTGCGGCGCGCTTTTTTCTTCGGATATTCATGATGAAACGCACGCTACCCGCACTGTTGCTGTTCTCCACGCTCCCCGCAATGGCGGCGGAGCCCGCCGCTTCCCCCTGGAAAAACATCCCGTTGGGCGATGCGGCCACCTTATCTTTCGACGGTTCACTGCGCGAGCGCTATGAATGGACGGATCAACGGGATCTGAGCGGCGGACGCGACGACACTTTCATGCAGCGCTTGCTGGTTGGCGCGCGCCTCGACTACGGCGACTATTTCGGCGCCTATGTGCAAGTGGGATCGTCGCTGGCCACGCCGCGCGATCGCGGGCGCAAGCCGACCGACGAAGATCATGCCTACCTCGGGCAGGGCTATGTGGATATGAAACTGCCCACTGCCTACGGCCTCGGCACCCTGCGGATCGGCCGCCAGGAGATTGCGCTGGGCTCGCTGCACCTGCTGGGCACCCGCGACGGCCCCAACGTGCGCCGTTCCTTCGATGCTATCCGCGCCAGCTGGGTCAAGGATAAAAACCGCCTCGACGCCTTTATCGGCCATCCCGTCACCCTTAAAACCGGCAGTTTCGACGACGATACCGACAACAGCCAAAAGGTGTGGGGACTGTACGGCACCACGCCGCTGACGCCGCTGGCTTCTTCGCTCGATCTCTACACCTTTGGCTTTGAGGATAACGACGCCCACTACGCGCAGCTTAGCGGGCAAGAGCGGCGCTATACCGTCGGCGCACGCATCTTCGGCGCAGCGCGGGGGTTCGACTGGGATAATGAAGCTGCCTGGCAGTTCGGCAGCGCAGAACAGCGCGATATCCGCGCCTGGTCGGCGTCGGCGCACGCCGGCTATACGGTGAGCGACTGGCGCTGGCAGCCGCGCTTTGGCGGCAAGATTGGCATCGCCAGCGGCGACAAAAACGGTCACGATGGGCAGCTCAACACCTTCAACGCCATGTACCCCAAGCTGCCCTACCTGACCGAAAACGGGCTGGTGGCGCCGGCTAACCTGATCGCCATCCATCCTTCGGTCACCATTACGCCGTGGCAAACCCTGGCCATCGATTTCAGCTGGGACGCATTATGGCGGCAACGCCGTGAGGACGCCTTCTATCTCGGGCCAATGCGCCCGGTGAAAGGCAGCGAACAGGGCTCGCGCTTTATCGGCAACCAGTACCAGGTCGAAACCACCTGGACGCCGAGAAGCGATCTCCAGTTCAAGGTAGCCTATGTCTACTTCGACGTCGGCCACAGCCTGCAGCACCATGCCGGGCTGAAAAACATGAACTTCGTCCTGGCGCAGGGCACCTACAGCTTCTGACGTCAATAAAAAGGGCGCCGAACCAGGCGCCCCGTCTGTCTTACACCGCTTCCAGCTCCGCCGCCAGGGTGGCGACCAGCTCCGCCGCCGGCATCGGCCGCGCCAGGCCCACGCCCTGCCCGGCCCACAGCGACATAAACTCCCCGCGCCCGGCCTTGGCCGCCGCCTGGCGAATATCGCCGGTGAGCGCGTTCTGCACCGGATAAGGCAGGATCTGCGCTTCTTCCGCGCGCATCTGCCGCATGAAATCATTGACGATGCCGCGCGCCGGGCGGCCGCTGAAGGCGCGCGTCAGGCGCGTGCTGTCATCGCCGGCGTTGCTCAGCGCCGCCCGCCAGGCTTCGGCGATGCCCGACTCCGGGCTGCACAGAAACGCGGTGCCGAGCTGCGCCGCCTGCGCGCCCAGCAATTGCGCCGCCGCGATGCCGCGCCCGTTCATGATGCCGCCTGCAGCGATCACCGGGATTTTCACCGCCGCCGCCACCTGCGGCAGCAGGGCCATCAGCCCGACGCAGGATTGTTCGATATCGCCGAGGAAGGTCGGGCGGTGGCCGCCCGCCTCCGAGCCCGAGACGCAAACGAAGTCGGCGCCCGCCTCTTCCCAGGCGCGGGCTTCCGCCACCGTGGTGGCGGTGCCGATCACCCGTGAACCGGCCTTCTTGAACTGCGTGACCGTGGCGCGCGGCAGCACACCGAAGGTGAAGCTGACCACCGGCGGCGCAGCCTCCAGCAAGGCTGCGATCTGGTCGCGGTTGTTTTCGGCGAATTGAGTGGGGAGCGGCGGCTCGCTCAGCCCCAGCGCTTCGCGGAACGGCCGCAGCAGGTGCTGGGCGCGCTTCAGTTCGGCGAGATCCGGGTGCTGCTCATTGAGCAGAAACAGATTGATGTTGAACGGCGCGGCGGTCTGCGCGCGGATCTGCTGCACACGTTCGAGGATCAGCGCCGGTGAAAACAGCGCCGCCGCGCACGATCCCAGCGCCCCGGCGTTGCTCACCGCCACCGCCAACGCCGGCGGTGACGCGCCGTTCATCGGCCCCTGAACGATCGGATAGCGCAGCCCAAGCTCGCGGGCAAAAGCAGAAGGTGCCGTCATCAATGTGTCTCCCTGTACTGACTACATTCGTCTTACGGCGGCCGCGCCGCCGAACCGACCAAAAGCATAGCACCTTCTCACCGCCTGGCCGTGCAGTTAATGCTTCACCTGCCGCCTGTCCAACGACAGGAAGTGATGCACCACCGGTTTCTCCGGGCCGATATGGAAGCGCAGCGCCTCCTGCTGCAGATCGGCGTCGGCGTGCGACACCCGCTGGTGCTGCCGCAGATGCTCCGCCCAGGACTCCACCAGGAACCACTCCATGATGCATTCCGGATCGCCGGTATGCTCGGTGATACCCCAGGCGTAAGCGCCATCGCGGCGGCGCGCCCGCTCCAGCATCAGCAGCGTGCGCAAGAACTGCGGCCGATCCTGTTCGCGGATGCGGTACTCCACCTGAATCATGACCGGGCCGCGATCGTTTTCGACCGGCGTGTTGACCAACGGTTCCGGCCAATGGTTCGACGGCTGCAGATCGGCCTCACCGGTCGGCAGACGCAGGCGGTGGAACAGCAGGCCCGCCGCCAACAGGCCGACGCCGCCGACCAGCAGCGTGGCAGCCACGCCCAGCTCCTGCGCCACCAGCCCCCACAGCAGGCTGCCCGCCGCCATCGCGCCGTTGAACACCATCAGGTAGATGGCCAGGCCGCGGCCGCGCACCCAGTTGGGCAGCACGCCCTGCGCCGCACCGTTGAGCGTGGTCAGCGCGATAATCCAGCCTGCGCCCAGCACCAACAGCAGCACCACCGCCAGCCACTGCGGCGGCGCCAGCGACAGGGCCGCCATCACCGCCGCCGTCAACACCGCCGCCAGCAACACCAGCCCGTCGGCATTCAGCCGCTGGCGCAGTCGCGGCAGCACAATAGCCCCGAGGATCGCCCCGGCGCCCACCGCCCCCAGCAGAACGCCGTAAAAGCCGGCGCTGCCGCCCAGCATGCGGCGCGCCACCAGCGGCAGCAGCGCCCAGACCGAGCTGGAGAAGGCGAAAAATACCGCCGCCCGCAGCAGCACCACGTGCAGCTCGCGGCTGGAGCGGGCATAGCGCAGGCCGGCGCGGAAGGCGCCGAAAAAGTGCTCAGACAGGCCGCTGTCTTCGACCTTGGGTCGCTTCCACCACAGCAGCGCCGCAATCACCAGCACATAGCTCATCACGTCCGCGCCGTAGGCCGCGCCGGCGCCGAAGCTGGCCAGCAGCAGCCCCCCGGCCGCCGGGCCGATGGAGCGAGCGATGTTGATGCCCAGCGAGTTCAGCGCCACGGCGTTTTTCAGCTCGGCGCGCGGCACCAGCTCCGGCACGATCGCTTGCCAGGTCGGCCCCATCAACGCCGCGCCGATGCCGCCGACGAACGTCAGCGCCAGCAAATACTCCACCGTCAGCGAGCCGGTCTGCGACAGCACCAGCAGGCTGCCACTCACGCAGGCCAGCAAGATTTGCACGAAGATCAGAAAGCGCCGCCGATCGAGAATGTCCGACAGCACCCCGGCCGGGATCGCCAGCAGGAACACCGGCAGCGTAGCGGCGGTTTGCATCAGCGCCACCGCCGAAGGGTTGCTCGACAGGTCAGTGATCAACCACGAGCTGGCGACGTCGCGCATAAAGCTGCCGACGTTGCCGAGCACCGTGGCGCCCCACAGCACCGCAAATAATGGGATTTTCAGCGGCGCGAAGCCGCCCGCCGCCGCCTTGTTTTCCGTCTGCTCAGCCATCCGTTCGCTCCTTCAAATCGTTAAATGCCACCAGCAACAGCGCGCCGGCCAGCCCAAGGTGTTCAAAAAATCCGTTCATCATCTGGCCGCGCTCCGCCCCGTCGAACTGCCAGAACGGATTGGCCATCAGCGTCGCCATCAGGGTAAAACCGGCCAGCGCCAACGCGCCGAGCCAGCGATAAAAGCCGCTCAGGATCAGCGCCGACGCCGTCAGTTCGAGCAGCGTCACCAGCACGGCGAACAGCGCCGCCGGCTGCAGGCCGAAGTGGCTCATCTCGGCGACCGCGCCTTCGACGTTCAGCGCTTTGACCAACCCGCCCTGAATATAGGCGGCGCAAATGGCGAGCAGCAGCAGCCAGCGCACCACAGGCGCATGCAGCCGCTGTGCGCAGCGGGCGGCGATAGCAGTCAGATTCATCGTGCCCCCTTAAAACGGCGAATTTTGGATGAAGGCCAGCAGATCGGCGTTGAAGCGATCGGGATCGACCTGCGCCAAACCGTGCGAACCGCCGGCGTAAACATTCAGCTCCGCCTGTTGCATAAGCTTAGCGGCTTTCAGCGCCGAGGCGCCGATCGGCACGATCTGATCGGCGTCGCCGTGCACCAGCAGCGTCGGCTTGTCGATCGCCAGCAGGTCGGCGGTGTAATCCACTTCGGAGAACGCGCGTACACACTCGTACTGCCCTTTCACGCCGCCCTGCATGCCCATCAGCCAGAAGTGGTCGATCAGCCCCGCATTGCTCTCCACCTCGTCGCAGTGAAGGCCATAGAACGGCACCGCCAAATCTTTGAAGAACTGCGAGCGGTTGCCCGCCACGCCGCTGCGAATGCCGTCGAAGGCCGCCATCGGCGTACCCTCAGGGTTGACCGGCGTTTGCAGCATCAGCGGCGGTACGGCGCCGACCAACACTACCTTCGCCACCCGATCGCTGCCGTGACGGCCGATGTAGCGCGCCACTTCGCCGCCGCCGGTGGAATGGCCGACCAGGATCAGATCGCGCAGATCCAGCGTTTCGATCAGCAGGGCCAGATCGTCAGCGTATTGGTTGATGTCGTTGCCGTGCCAGGTTTGCTCCGAACGGCCGTGGCCGCGGCGATCGTGGGCGATCACGCGGAATCCGCTCTGGCCGAAAAACAGCATCTGATTGTCCCAGGCGTCGGCGGACAGCGGCCAACCGTGGGAGAACAGGATCGGCTGGCCGCGGCCCCAATCCTTATAGAAAATGCGTGCGCCATCGGGCGCGGTAAGGGTGCTCATGACGTGTTCCCCGCTCGGTATCGAATTGGATTTTGTACGGGTTAACAGTACGGCAGGCGTAAAGGCAGTGATAACGGAATAATTTTCGCATGATCGCGAGTTTTTTTGCTGAAGAAGCCGGCGTCGCCGCCGGCGCAAAACGTCAGATGTTTTCCAGATCGATACCGCGCGTTTTTGGGCCGAACAGCCCGATCACCAGCATCACGATCAGCATGCTGGCGACGATAAACGCGATCACCCCCAGCGAACCGCCGTACTGCAAGATAATGCCGATGATGATGCTGCTGAACACCGTCGACAGCCGGCTGAAGGAGTAGCAGAAGCCGACGGCGCGGGCGCGGATATGGGTCGGGAAGATCTCGGACTGGTAAGAGTGGTAGCTGTAGGTCAGCCAGGCGTTGGACCAGGTGATGAAGAAACCGCACAGGATCAGCCACAGCGGGTTGTTCTGCAGTGCGAACAGCGAGCCGAAGATCACCGTCACCAGGCAGGACAACACGATCTGCCACTTGTTCTCCATCTTGTCGGCGTAGAAGCTGCACAGCAGCGAGCCCAGCGGGTAGGCCAGCGTGATAAAGAAAGCGTACAGCAGGCTGTGGGTGACCGACGCGCCCTTGCCCGACAGCAGCGCCGGCAGCCAGTTGCCGAAGCCGAAGAAGCCGATGGCCTGAAAGAAATTCATCACTACCAGCATCAGCGTGCGATCGCGATATTGCGGCGCCCAGATGTCGCGAAAGCGGCCGCGCAGCGGCGCTCCCTCGGCATCGTCAACCGGGCGCGACGGGAAGTCCGCGGCCGCCACGCCGCAGCGCCGTTCCATGTCCCGCATCACCTGCCGGGCCTGCGCATAACGCCGCTGTTGCACCAGCCAGCGCGGCGACTCCGGCAGCCCCTTGCGCACCAGCCAGATCACCAGCGAAGCCAGCGCGCCGGCAATCACCACATAGCGCCAGCCGCTCAGCCCCCAAATCGTCTGCGGCACCAGCCACCAGGACATCAGCGCCACCGCCGGCACCGACAGAAACTGCACGAAGAACGCGAAGGCGAAAGCCCGGGTGCGCAAATGCGCGGGCACCCACTCCGTCAGGTAGGTATCGATGGTCACCAACTCGATGCCGAGCCCGACGCCCACCAGAAAACGCAGAAAGATCACCCATTCCGCCTGCTGTTGAAACGCCAACAGCAGCGAGAAGGCGCCATACCAGATCAGGGCGAACATAAAGGTGGTGCGCCGGCCGAAGCGATCGGCGTACGGGCTCAGCAGGCTGGCACCGACGAACAGGCCGAGAAAGGTGGCGGAGGCAAAGGCCGCCTGATCCGACACGCCGAAAACGCCCTGCGCACCGGTGTGGAAGATGCCGTCGGCGATAAGGCCAGTGCTGATATAGCCGGTCTGGAACAGATCGTAGAGTTCGAAAAAGCCGCCCAGCGACAGCAGAATGATAAAGCGCCACAGGCCGGCCGACGCGGGCAAGGCGTCGATTCTGGCCGCCAAATCCCGCGCATGGATCGGCGACGCCGCTACAGATTCACTCACCATTAACCTCGCATTAACATTTTTGATGACTTTCTATGCTAGCGAAGCGGCGTCGGAGTTAAATTTTTAATTAGCAGACTATGAAAAAAAGTTAAGCATAAAACGCTGCAGCAGCCTGTTTTATAGCAGGAAAATGTAGCGCGGGATGCCGCAGCGGCATCCCGAATCGGCAGGTTAACGGCTGTGGTGCTGCTGCAGCCGTTCGCTGCGGTAGACGCTCAACAGGCACCAGCCGAGGGCGATCAGCGCCAGCGGCGCTGCGACGAAGCCGATGTTGCCCATGCCCAGATGCAGGCTCACCTGGTTGCCCAGCAACGCGCCGCTGCCGATGCCGAAGTTGTACAGGCCGGAGAAAATCGCCATCGCCACGTCGGTAGCGTCCGGCGCCAGGCTCAGCACTTTGGCCTGCATCGACAGGCCGATCGCCATGATCGCCATCCCCCAGAAGATGCACAGCACCGTCAGGTGGCTTTCACTGCCGGCCGCCGGCAACAGCAGCAGCAGGCTCAAGGCCAGCAACGTGATGGCACCGATGAAGAAGCCGGAAGGAAACCGCTCGCTGTAGCGGCTGAACAGCAGGCTGCCGACGATGCCGGCGGCGCCGAACAGCAGCAGCATCAGCGTGGTGAAGTTCTCCGACAGCCCGGCCACGGTCTGGATAAACGGCTCAATGTAGCTGTAGGCGGTGAAGTGCGCCGTCACCACAATGATGGTCAGCATGTAAAGCGCCACCAGCGCCGGGCGCTTGAACAGCAGCGGCACGCTGGCCAGCGAACCGGAATGCTCGCTTTTCAGCACCGGCAGCAGGCGCCACAGCAGCACCAGCGCCAGGGTGGCGCACACCGCGATGCCGATAAAGGTCATGCGCCAGCCGAGCAGCTGCCCGACCACCCGCCCGAGCGGCAGCCCGAGCACCATCGCCAGCGCGGTGCCGCCCGCCAGCAGGCTCAGCGCCTGGGCTTTCTTGCCCGGCGGCGCCACGCGGATCGCCAGCGAGGCGGTGATCGACCAAAACACCGAGTGCGCCAGCGCCACGCCGGCGCGCGAAATGACCAGCGTGGTGAAGTTCCAGGCCACGGCGGTCAACACGTGGCTGGCGATAAACAGCATGAATACGCCGATCAGCAACTTGCGGCGCTCAATCTTGCTGGTCAGCAGCATGCACGCCAACGAGGCGGCGGCGACGATCCAGGCGTAAATGGTAATGATCAAGCCGACCTGTTCGGTTTGCATCGAGAAGCTGGCGGCGATATCGCTCAGCAGACCGACCGGAATAAACTCGGTGGTGTTGAAGATAAAGGCCGAGACGGCGAGGATAACCACGCGCAACCAGGCGGTTGAGCGCGAAACGGGAGCGTGTTCCATGGTAAACAAAATCCGGACAGGTGCGGGCAAGTCGCGATATTTTAACCAACCGGCCCGCTAAATGCGATATACGTCACACTTTAATTGTGTGGTTTTTTTCACCGCCCATCGACACGCTCACCGACGCACGGTTGCCAAAATGCTGTGCTAATCTATTGAAGCGTACCAATTTTTCCTGCCGTTCTTCCCAGGCCGTCCACGCGCCGCGCCGAAGAAGCGCGCAGTGTCCCTTTGGCGTTTCCTGAGGCGAGGTCATTATGATGTCCGCGATTTATGATTGGTCCGTGCTCGCATTGCGCAATGTTTACGATCGCCGTATTCAGGGCAAGCCGGTGCTCGACAGCGCCGCGCTGTTCCCCGACGCCGAACGTTTCACCGCCCAATGGCGGCAGATCCGCGAAGAGGCGCTGACCGTCGCCCACGATCTGCACAATATTCCCCGTTTTCACGAGATCATGAGCCAGCAGGCGTCGATCTCCGCCAACGACGCGCGCGACTGGCGCATGTTCATCATGAAGGCCTACGGCCAGCCCATCCCCCACAACCTGGCGCGCTGCCCGACGCTGGCGGCGCTGATCGCTTCGTCGCCTGACGTGCTGTCCGCCTCGCTCTCCTTCCTGGCGCCCGGCAAACAGGTGCCGCCCCATCGCGGGCCGTTTCGCGGCATTCTGCGCGGCTATCTGGTGCTGGACATGCCCAAACGCGCCGACGGCGCGCCGGCGGCGGTGCTGAAAGTGGACGGCCGCGAATACCGGCTGCACGAGGGGGAGTTCATGCTGTGGGACGATACCTTCGAACACGAGGTGTGGAACGACAGCCCGCAGGTGCGCACCGTGCTGCTGCTGGATATCCGCCGCCGCGACATGCCCGCCGGGCTGCGGCTGCTCTCCGGCGCCATCATCGCGCTGGTGCGGCTGAACGTGCGCTGGATGCAGCGCCAGTTCTGACTGCGGCGCTCAGGCGATTAACCGCCCTGAGAAGCCAGCCACTGCGCGGCGGTGGTGGTGACTATGCCCTGGCGCGCATTGAAGGTTTTCGCCTTATCCCAGGCCACGCCGTCGGGCCGGGCGAAAGCCAGCCGGTATTTCGCGCCGACGTCATGCGGATGATTCCGCACCTCCGCCTGCAGCCGCTCTTTGTCCAACAGGACTCTGTTGACCTCCACGCCCCAGTGCGCCTGCATAAGATCGGCAAGCTCACGGTAGGTCAGCGTGTCCCCGGCGATATAGACCACCTGGTTGCGAAACGCGGGCCGATGGAAAAAAATCGCGGCCGTCAGCCGGCCAATGTCCTCGGGAGTGGTCAGCGTCACCGCATACTGCCAATCGCCCAGCGCGCGCACGGTTTTGCGTTCCGCATCCACCACGCCAAAACCCGAGTCAAACAGGTAGCTGGTGAAAATGCCCGTGGAAACAATCACCCACTCCGTTGCGCTCTGCGCGCGCAGCAGGTGACGCACCTCGAGCTGTTCATCCCACACCGGCTGCCCGCTGCCTTTACCGACGACATCGTAGTCCACGCCGAACTGCCACGGGAAGTAGCGCGCCACGCCGGCCTGCAAAACGGCCTGGGTGATCTTTATCTGCGTGCCCGCCCCGCCAACGAAGCCGCTGCAGTTGATTACCGCATCAAAGCCACGCAGCAGCACGCTCAGCGCATCCACCCCGCTTTGCTGCAGATCGCCTTCCACCACGGCGATCCCGAGCCGCGCCAGCTCATCCCGCCGCGCCCGGAGCGGGCCGCTCACGGCGCGGGCGGCCTCCGGCCGGAGCAGTACGCTGATTTTTAAAGATGGAGATAACCGAGCCTGCCGGCTCATCGCTCGCAGTACCGGCAGCCCCAGTTCGCCGGCGCCGAGTATGAGCACGGTATTGATGGATGGATTTGTGGATTTCATGCTTGCCTCCTGTCTTGACACTGCGTCATCCTGACAGCTGACAAAAACGGGTTCAATTAGGTACACGCGTGATACCGGGGAGGAATATGACGAGCGATCGGGAAGCGCTGCTGCAATTTTCGCAAGCGTTCTGTGAAGCATTGAGCAACGACGATGAAGGATTGAAGCGCGAGATCCTCGCGCATGCGGGCAACCGTTGGTCGCTGGGCGTATTGCATCTCCTGGGCACCCACGGGCCGCTGCGCCACGGCGAACTAGGCCGCCAATTAGCGGGCGTGACGCAGAGAATGCTGACGCGGACGCTGCGCCATCTCGAGCGGGATGGGTTGATATCGCGCTGCGATTATCAGGAGAAACTGCCCCGCGTGGTTTACACCATCACCGACGCGGGGGAAGAGATGCTGCTCAACATGCTGCCGCTCTGGTCGTGGATTATCGCCTCCGCCGACGCCTTCAGAGCGGCCCGTTCGCACTACGATGGCCAAGAGCGCAACGCCGCTGAAAAATGAACGCGGGCATCCCTGCCCGTGGGGCGGCGCTCAGCCGCCGCCCAGATAGGCCTTTCTCACCTCCGGATCGTTCAACAGCTCCTGGCCGCTGCCGGTGAGGCGGATCTGGCCGTTGACCATCACATAGCCGCGATCGGACAGTTTCAGCGCGTGGTTGGCGTTCTGCTCCACCAGAAACAGCGTCATGCCGCTACGGGTCAGCTCGCGCAGTACGCCGAAGATCTGCCGCACCACGATCGGCGCCAGCCCCAGGCTCGGCTCGTCCAACAGCAACAGCTTCGGCCGGCTCATCAGCGCGCGGGCGATCGCCAGCATCTGCTGCTCGCCGCCGGACATGGTCATCGCCCGCTGATTGCGCCGCTCCTTGAGGCGCGGAAACAGCTCGAACATGCGCGGCAAATCCTCCTCCAGGTAGCGATTGCCGACGGTGATGGTGCCCATCAGCAGGTTCTCCTCCACGCTCATGTCCGGAAAGATGCGCCGCCCCTCCGGCGCCTGCGCGATGCCGCTGCTGGCAACAAAGTGCGTGGAGCGACGGCTGATGTCCTCGCCGCCAAACAGGATCTGCCCGCCGGCGATGCGCGGCTGGCCGAAGATCGACATCAACAGCGTGGACTTGCCCGCGCCGTTGGCGCCGATAAGCGCCACCGTCTCCCCGGCGTTCACCTGCAGCGACACCTGGCGCAGCGCCTGGATCGGCCCGTAAAACACATCCACTTCGCGAAATTCCAACATCGCTTCGCTCATCCCGCCAGCTCCTCTTCGTCCGCGCCCAGGTAGGCGGCGATCACCGCCTCGTTGTGCTGGATCTCCTGCGGCGTGCCGCGGGCGATCACATCGCCGTGATCGAGCACGATCACCCGATCGGAGATCTCCATTACCATGCCCATGTCATGCTCGATCAACAGCACCGTGATGCCGTGATGCTGCCGCAGGAAGCGAATGATGCGGCTCAGCGTGGCCGTTTCCACCGGGTTCAGCCCGGCGGCCGGCTCATCGAGGCAGATCATCTCCGGCGCGGTGCACATGGCGCGCGCGATCTCCAGCCGCCGCTGCTGGCCATAAGACATCTCTCCCGCCAGCCGGTTGGCGCAGCTCACCAGATCCACCACCTCCAGCCAGTAGAAGGCATGATCGAGCGCGGCGCTCTCCGCCCGGCGGTAGCCCGGCGTATTCAGCACTCCGGCGATCAGGTTACGGTTGCTCTGCATGTGCTGCGCCACCAGCAGGTTCTCCACCACCGACATTTCGCGGAACAGACGGATATTTTGGAAGGTGCGCGCCAGCCCGGCGCGGTTCACCAGGTGGGTGCCGCCGAACATCTTGTAGTAGAGGCGCGAACCGAGCCGCTTTGGGCGTATCCAGTCGCCGGCGCGGAACTTCTGCCCCAGTACCTGGATCACGTCGGTCGGCCGCTTGTGGGTATTGAGCAGGATCGCGCCGCCGCTGGCGCGGTAAAAGCCGGTCAGGCAGTTGAATACCGTGGTCTTGCCGGCGCCGTTGGGGCCAATCAGCGCGGTGATGGAGCCGCGTTCCACCTCCAGATTGACGTCGTTCAGCGCTTTGATGCCGCCAAAGTGCATCATCAGGTGTTCCACCCGCAAAATGGCGTCGCTCATGGTGCCACCCCCTTGCGTTCGGCGAAGCTGGATCGGCTGATGCGCACCAGCCCGCGCGGCCGCCAGATCATCATCGCCACCATCAGCACGCCGAACAGCAGCACCCGGTATTCGGCGAAGCTGCGCAGCAGCTCCGGCGCCACCGTCAGCACGAAGGCCGCCAGCACCACGCCGAGGGTGGAGCCCATGCCGCCCAGCACCACGATCGCCAGGATCAGCGCCGACTCGAAGAAGGTGAACGAAGTCGGGTTGACGAAGCCCTGGTAGGTGGCGAAAAACACCCCCGCCAGCCCGGCGGTGGAAGCGCCGAGCATAAACGCAGACAGCTTCACCAGCACGTGATTCAGCCCCAGAGAACGGCAGGCAATCTCATCTTCGCGCAGTGCCTCCCAGGCGCGGCCGATCGGCATGCGCGTCAGCCGGTGCTTGATATACAGCACCAGCAGCACCACCAAAAACAGCACCGCGTAGATGAAAATGAACTTGAGATTCGGGTTGTAATCGATGCCGAAAAACTCGT
This sequence comes from Serratia sp. CY76391, assembly GCF_052166695.1. NCBI lineage: Bacteria > Pseudomonadati > Pseudomonadota > Gammaproteobacteria > Enterobacterales > Yersiniaceae > Serratia > Serratia sp. CY76391. The sequence continues at coordinate 69,697 of NZ_JBJNOJ010000003.1, read as the reverse complement.
GGATCGGCACCCCGCCGTCTTTGGCGCGCCGGCCGAACTCCAGGCCGAACACCGTCGGCGCCGGCACCGAGACGCCGTTCGGTCCGCCGGTGAGCGACATCCAGTTGTTCAGCACCAGCCGAATGATCTCGCCGAAACCCAGCGTAACGATCGCCAGGTAGTCGCCGTGCATGCGCAGCACCGGAAAACCCAGCAGTGCGCCGGCCAGCGCCGCCATCAGCGCCCCCAGCGGCAGCATCGCCCAAAACCCCAGCCCGAGATATTGGTAGCCCAGCGCCAGCCCGTAGGCGCCAATGGCGTAAAACGCCACGTACCCCAGATCGAGCAGCCCCGCCAGCCCGACCACAATGTTCAGCCCCAGGCCGAGCAGCACGTAGATCAGGCCGAGGATCGCCACCGTCAGCAGGTATTTGGTGGCGACAAACGGGAACAGCAGCGCGATCGCCGCCATCAGCGGCAGGATCCAGCGCAGGTTGGATTTATAGCCCAGCGGCCGCACGTAAACGCCGTCGTTGCCGCCGTCGAAACGCGCCAACACCCTGCGCCCCGGCGCGGTTTGCAGGAACAGGCTCAACAACAGCCGCCCGGCCATCACCGCGACGATGATCCATACCAGCCGATGCGGCTCGAAGTTGAAGCTATAGCCGTTCAGCACGATGCCGACGATCGGCCCGAACACGATCAGGGCGATCAGCCCGGCCAAGACAGCGTCCAGCAGGCTGCGTTTGACGTTCAGCCCGCCGTTGATCACGGATTGCGACATGGCGTTCTCCTTAAACCTTGGCGATCAGGGGCCGGCCGAGCAGGCCCTGCGGACGGAAGATCAGGATCGCCACCAGCAACCCGAAGGAGAACACGTCCTTGTAATCCGAATTCACCATGCCGGCAAACTGCGCCTCCGCCACACCGAGCAGCAGCCCGCCCAGCATCGCGCCCGGCAGCGATCCGATGCCGCCCAGCACCGCGGCGGTGAAGGCCTTGATGCCAATGATAAAGCCGACGTAAAAATCGAAGGTGCCGTAGTTCATGGTGATCAGCACCCCGGCCAACCCGGCCATGGCGGCGCCGATCACGAACACCAGCGAGATCACCCGATCGGTATTGATGCCGAGAATCGAAGCCATTTTGCGATCCTGCTGGGTGGCGCGGCAGATGCGCCCCAGCCGGGTGCGCTGAATGATGTAGGTGAGGATCGCCATGCCGAGCAGCGACGCCACCAAAATGAACACTTTGGTGTAGGTGATCTGTACCACGCCGCCGTCGAACTCCAGGCGGAACACGCCGCTCAGCAGCGTCGGGATACCCTGCTGGCGCGGCCCTTGGCTTATCTGCGCGTAGTTTTGCAGGATTAACGACATGCCGATGGCGGAGATCAGCGGCGCCAGGCGGGTGGAGTTGCGCAGCGGCTTGTAGGCGATGCGCTCGATTACCCAGCCGTACACCCCGGTGATGACGATGGTGAACACCAGCGTGCCGAGGATCAGCAGCGGAAACGAGTGCAGCCCGAAGAACGACAGCAGCGCCAAACCGATGGCGCACAGGTAGGCGGAGATCATATATACCTCGCCGTGGGCGAAGTTAATCATGCCGATGATGCCGTAAACCATGGTGTAGCCGATGGCGATCAGGCCATACACCGCGCCGAGGGTCAGGCCGTTGATCAGCTGTTGCAGAAAGAATACATCCATAATGAGCAGTCTCGCCTGGTAAGGCCGCCAACGCAGTCCGACGCGGCCCAAAGGTCATCGCGGAACGGGCGCGCCAGGGCGGCGGCCCGTCGGTCATAGGGTCATAACTTCACGGTTAGGCCGTTTACAGTTGGTGATATTTGCCCTTGTCATCCCATTGATAGACCACGTAGTCCGAGACCTTCAGGTCGCCCTTCTGGTCCCAGGCTTTCTTGCCCATCACGGTGTCCACGTCGTGTGACTTCAGCCATTCGGCGGCCTTGGCGCTGTCTTTGCCACCGGTGGCGTTGAAGGCGGCGGCGATCGCCTGGATCGAGGCGTAGGAATAGAGGGTGTAGCCTTCCGGCTCAAAGCCGCTGGCGCGGAACTTGGCGATCACCGCCTTGCCCTCCGGGATCAGGCGCGGATCGTTGCCGAAGGTCATCAGCACGCCGTTGGTGTACTGCGGCCCGCCGGCGGCGGTCACCAGCTCTTCGGTCACCACGCAGTCGCCGGAGAAGAACTTGGCGGTCACGCCCTGCTCGCGCATCTGGCGCACCAGCGGCCCGGCTTCGGGATGGCAGCCGCCGAAGTAGACCACGTCCGGCTTGACCGAGGCGATCTTGGTCACCAGGGCGTTGAAGTCTTTCTCGCCGCGCGACAGCCCCTCGTACAGTACTTCCTTGACCCCGCGCTTGTTCATCGCCGCCTTGGCGGCGTCCGCCAACCCCTGGCCGTAGGTGTCTTTATCGTGGATCACCGCGATGCGTTTGGCCTTCAGGGTATCCAGCATGTAGTTGGTGGCGATAACGCCCTGCTGATCGTCGCGCCCGCACATGCGGAACATGGTCTTCATGCCGCGCTCGGTGATCTGCGGGTTGGTGGATCCGGGGGTAATGGCGATGATGCCGGCCTCGTCATACACCTCGGAGGCGGGCATGGTGGATGAGGAACAGAAGTGGCCAACCACCGCCGACACCTTGTCCTGATCCACCAGCCGGTTGGCGACCGCGACCGCCTGCTTCGGTTCGCAGGCGTCATCCCCCTGCACCAGCTTGATTTTTTCCCCTTTGATCCCGCCGGCGGCGTTGATGTCCGCCGCCGCCTGCGAAGCCCCGCGCCAATACTGATCGCCATAGGTGGCGTTCGGCCCGGAGAACGGCCCGGCGACGCCGATGACGATATCGGCCTGCGCGGAAAAAGCCGTACCTAAACAACCGATGAGCAAAGCAGCGAGCGGACTTTTTATCAATTTCGATGACATTGTTATCTTCCTCAGCACTGTTGTAGCGAAACGCCCTGGGGCGCGGATCAGTCACTTTATGTGTAGACGGGGAAAATAATTTTCTTGAGAGCGCAGTCGCATTCCCCAAAAATGGGTAAGCAAAAATCCAGCCATTGTGACGACGAATACATATTGTTTGCTTATTCATCCTACATATCAGTTGCGGCGCGGCGTGTGGCGGCGTTAACCAGGGTCTGGCCAATACGGTTAGCGCGAGTGGAAGTGTGGGAGGGAGAACGGCCCTGCACCATCGCCGTGCAAAGGCGTGTGCAATCGTTGTGGGCCGCAAAATCACCGCACAGCGATGGAAAATGCCGAAAAACAGCGCAAGATGTTCATTCCGCCAGCAAACGCGCTTTTTTTGCAGTTTAGCGCTTTGACAAACCCCAGGCACCCCGCTATTATTCGCCCCGTTCACACGATTCCTCTGTAGTTCAGTCGGTAGAACGGCGGACTGTTAATCCGTATGTCACTGGTTCGAGTCCAGTCAGAGGAGCCATATTTAGAAAAGCCCGCTTAAGGCAACTTAAGCGGGCTTTTTGCTTTAACGCTGAATGCATCGACAGGCAGCGTTACTCCTTGGCTATCGGCGCGTCATTCTCTTCAATTTTTACCTTGCCCTGAATATCCGCGATCTTCTTCTCCAGATCCGCCACCTGCGCTTTGCTGTGCAGCAAGGTATAGGTCAGATCAAACTGCGCACTGGCGCCAGGCTGCAGCTGCTTAACGCGTTTTTGTTCGCGCTCAATAGTGACCGGGTAAGCATAGCTGGTGCCCGGCTCAATCCCCGTCACATACCCCTGTTTTAACGTATCGGTATTCTTCCACAGCGTCAGGACGGGCAGCTGGCGGGTATCGAACTGAATCGCCACCCCTTTGTCGCCTGCGTTATTGACCAGCGCCGCCAGCGTTTGATGATTCGGATCCGATAATGGCTTAATGTTAAAGACCATTTCATCGAACCCTTTGGTTGGCCCGGCATAGGTTCCCCAGGTCTTCAGCCCGGCTTTGGCATAGTCGTTAAACGGGCTGATGCCGGCCATCGGCGCCAGGAAGCGGGCGCCATTTTCCAGAATCGGCGCGCCGAAATTGCTGTGATAAATAATCTGGTAGTCATGGGGATAATCCGCCCGATTGGTTAACACATCATGCAGGCTGAAACTGTTGCTGCCGGGCACATAGCGCAATTCGGTCAGGGTTTGCAGATCGGCTTTTTTGAATGTGCTCTCTTTGATCAGGCCGCGAATACGAATTTCATACGGCGCCGTATCCGCAACCTCAACCTCAACCCGCGAGGCCGGCGTATTGCCCGCTTTGCCGTGCAACGTGTAAATTTGCCCTCCTTCGGTCACCGGATGACCGGTCCACTCATAGCCACAACGCACCATCATCTCATTGAAACCTTCCAGCCAGCCGAGCCCATTGCGGCTTTCCAGATTGATAAAAGCGGGGTTAACCACCTCTTTGACCGGTGAATCCCATCCCATTTTCGCGCCAAAGCCTTCTGCCCGCAGGAGGTTCATGCCGCGGGTGGGACTCAGCGTGATGGTCAGGCCATCCTGGCTGCGGATAATCAGGACTTTGCTGCCTTCTTGCTTGCCGCCGTGCAACACTTTCTGCTCAATGCTGAACGTTTTATCCTTCACCTTCAGCGCCTCGCTCGAAATCTTCCAGTTTCCTTTCTCCACGCCATCTTCAGCGCTGGTCAGCACCCAACTCTGCGCCGCCGCCTGCCCTGAAATCAGGGCCGAAAACACCGCCATAACCCATGCCTTTTTCATTTCCCTTCCCCTTTAGCTGAATCGATTTTTTTCAAAGCAAGCAAAATCTACTGTCAAGCAGGTTAAAGAAATGTGATGAGCTTCACCGGGTGAGTATTTGACTAAATAGCGCGATAAAAATACGAATTTCATCGCAGTTTTAATGAAATACGTTGAGTTTTTGCACATGAAACGAGCTATTTATCAACATAATTTGTATCGTTTCAGCTAAAGAGCAAGGAGACAGTTACGGGCAAGCAAGACATCGCGAAGGGAGTGCGGGTGGCTTGTTTAACGCTATCCGGCCCAAACGAAAGTGCTCAGACAGCCTGCCCGTCTTGAGCCTCTTTGCTTTCACGGCCGCCTGCTTGTGTCAACGGCTCCCTGGTGCACAAAGCCCGCTCCGGGGAACCTGAGCGGGCTTTGTGCCTTTCTGCCGTTAGCGCTTACAGCACAAACTCATAGTGAGAGCCGTCCGGCAGTTCGACATCCAGGCGCAGTTTGCCGCCGGCCGCCTCAACATAGCGTTTAAGCGAAGACAGTTTCAGATCGCGGCCCGGTTTTTCCATCACGGCGACGGTCGGTTGCCTGATCCCCAGCGCCTGCGCCATTTCAACCTGGGTTTTCTGCACCTTCTCGCGCAGCTCGGCAAGATGGATGTTCAGCATAATGTCCGTCGCCATTGCCTGCGCTTCGGCCACGACCTCGGGCTTTTCATCCGCAATAAGCTGTTCCAGCGTTCTGCCCATCGCGTCACTCCTTCTCTTTTAGTGTGTTCAGCCAATTCGTGAATTCCCGATCAGCAATCTGCAGCATTCGATCGTAAAAACGTTTTTCATCGCCCGCTTTATTGCCCGCGCAAAGCACCATGCCGACGCGGTACGGATCGAAGGCGAAAAATGCCCGCAACGGTTCGCCACGGCTCTGAATACGCAGCTCTTTCATGTTGCTGTAACGCGAGCCTTTAACCGTATCGGCATAGAGCCTGGGCAAGCCGGGCCCTTTTTCCCGCAGAACCATCAATGCAGCAAGCACGCAGGACCGGTCGGCATCGCTGAGTGATCTGAACCAATGATCAAATGCATCCGTTGTTTTAATTTCCCACACGGAACCTCCCTGAAATATAGATCAATAGCTATATAGATGCAAAGCTATAGCAGAGAGGCGCTGGGATAGCATGCAAAGGCATGCGTGGATACTGCAAGGCTGAACGTACATCCACGCATTTTGCAAACGCAGTGCGCGGCATTCACCTTTTTACGAGCGGTATCGAATAATCGTTCAGAGGCACGGGCGCTTCCCCGCCGCCCCTTTATGAACCCTGTCACAAAAAGCGCATAACGTTTTCGGCGTTCTGCGCAGCGGGCGGTGAGCGGCAAACTTGTTAACGCCACGTTACATCGGGTTAGGCAACATTGTTAACGCCGATTGATGCGCCAAACGCATCGCGCCATGCGTTTATTGCGCTTATTTACTTTATTTTCCTGAGCGAGTCTTCAGCAACAGGCGCGGCGTCAGGCGCCAATAACAAACTGGAGATAACGATGCATTCCTCTACCTCACCCATGACCACCCGGGCCAGATCCGGCGCGATACTGCGCGTCACCTCCGGCAACTTTTTAGAGCAGTTCGATTTTTTCCTGTTCGGCTTTTACGCTACCTACATCGCACACACCTTTTTCCCGGCCAGCAGCGAGTTCGCCTCGCTGATGATGACCTTCGCGGTATTCGGCGCGGGCTTTTTGATGCGCCCTATCGGCGCCATCGTGCTGGGCGCTTACATCGATAAAGTCGGCCGCCGCAAAGGGCTGATCGTCACCCTGTCGATCATGGCCGCGGGCACCTTCCTGATCGTGCTGATCCCCTCTTACCAAAGCATCGGGCTTTGGGCGCCGCTGCTGGTGCTGTGCGGGCGTCTGTTGCAAGGCTTCTCGGCGGGCGCGGAGCTGGGCGGCGTGTCCGTCTATCTGGCCGAAATCGCCACGCCGGGCCGTAAAGGCTTCTACACCAGCTGGCAGTCCGGCAGCCAGCAGGTGGCGATCATGGTGGCGGCGGCCATGGGCTTCGCGCTCAATGCGGCGCTGGAAGAAAGCGCCATTCGCGAATGGGGCTGGCGCCTGCCTTTCCTGTTCGGCTGCCTGATCGTTCCCTTCATCTTTTTCCTGCGCCGCAAGCTGGAAGAGACGCAGGAATTTACCGCTCGCCGTCACCACCTGGCGATGCGCGACGTGTTTAAAACCCTGCTGAAAAACTGGCCGGTGGTGATCGCCGGCATGCTGATGGTCGCCATGACCACCACCGCGTTTTACCTGATCACCGTCTATGCGCCGACCTTCGGCAAAAAGGTGCTGCTGCTCAGCGCCTCCGACAGCTTGCTGGTCACCCTGCTGGTGGCGATCTCCAACTTCATCTGGCTGCCCATCGGCGGCGCGCTGTCGGACCGTTTCGGCCGCAAACCGGTGCTGGTCGCCATGACGTTGCTGACGTTGGCCACCGCCTACCCGGCGCTGAGCCTGCTCGCCGCCGCCCCCAGCTTCGGCATGATGCTGGCCGTGCTGCTGTGGCTGTCCTTCATTTACGGCCTCTACAACGGCGCCATGATCCCGGCGTTGACGGAGATCATGCCAACGGAAGTGCGGGTGGCCGGGTTCTCGCTGGCCTACAGCCTGGCGACGGCGGTGTTCGGCGGCTTTACGCCGGTGGTCTCCACCGCGTTGATCGAATACACCGGCGACAAGGCTTCACCGGGCTACTGGATGAGCTTCGCCGCGCTGTGCGCCCTGCTGGCGACGCTGTATATGTATCGCCGCATCGCCATGCCGCTGCAAACCGCGCGCTAAGCCGCCATCTCAAAAGGAATGATGCCATGCAAAAACTCACTCGTTCGATCCTCGCCGCGCTGGTGTGCGCCTCCTGCAGTACGGCGGCGCTGGCCAAAGACGTGACCGTCATGATCTCCGGCGGCTTCAAAGCCGCACTGGAGAAGCTGGCTCCGGAATATGAAGCTCAAAGCGGCGACAAAATCATTCTGGTGTCCGGCCCCTCGATGGGCAAAACGCCGCAGGCGATCCCCGCGCGGCTGGCGCGCGGAGAGCAAGCCGATGTGCTGATCATGGTGGGCGACGCGCTCACCCAACTGGAAAAAGAGCGCTGGACCCAGCCGGGTTCGCGCGTGGAGCTGGCCGATTCGCCGATCGGCATGGTGGTGAAACAGGGTGCGCCCAAGCCGGTGATAAAAACGGATGCCGAGCTGCGCAATGTCTTGCTGCAGGCTGACTCTTTCGCCTATTCCGACAGCGCCAGCGGCCGCTATGTCAGCGGCCAACTGTTCAAAAAACTGGGCATCGAGGAACAGGTGAAAGGGAAAGCACATAAGGTTGAGCGCATTCCGGTGGCCTCTGAAGTGGCGCAGGGGAAATATGCGCTGGGCTTCCAGCAGGTGAGCGAATTGCTGCCCGTGGCGGGCGTCACCTTTATCGGCGAGCTGCCGGAAAACGTGCAGTACATCACCCGCTTCGCCGGCGCGGTGACCGCCAAGGCCGAGCACCGCCGCGAAGGCAAAGCGTTGCTGGACTTCCTCGCCTCCTCTCAGGCACAGCCGACCATTCGCGCGACCGGCATGCGAACCGTGCCGGCGCAGCAGCCGGTCAGGCAGAGTGATACTGTTCAGTAATCAGCTTTTCCAGCTCGGCGGCGACGAAAGACTGCATGCGGCCGCGGCGCCGGATCAAACCGACGGTGCGTTTCACCACCGGATCAACCAGCGATACCGACGTCAACACCGAATGTTCTGAAGTGGGCATCGACATGGCGGGCACGGCGGCAATGCCGATGCCCGCCTCAACCATGCCCAGCATGGTCGTCACATGGCGAGTTTCACACACGCTGGGGCGTTCCGGCACGAGGTGTTCCAGGCGCTGATCGAGCAGATTGCGATTGCCGGAGGTTTTATCCAGCGAGACGTAATCCTGCTGATAGAACTCTTGCCAGGTGAGGCTCTTTTTAGCGGCGAGCGGATGGTCGCGCCGGCAGGCGGCCACGTAGACGTCCCCCACCAACGGCACAAATTCAAGATTAGGCTGCAGCCGCCCGGCGAAGCAGATGCCGAAGTCGGCCTGGCCGCCGGTGACCGCCTCGATGACATTACCTGCGCTGCCGTCGATCAGCTTGACGCGCACGCGCGGATAGCGCAGCCGGAAACGGCGTATCACGTCGGGCATGAAATAGTAGGCCGCCGAGGGCACCGTGGCGACGGTAACCAGCCCCACCCGCTCCTGGCTGACCTTGTCGATATCGGCCAACACCGCTTCGACGTTCATCAGCAACTGTTCCGAACGTTCGGCAAAAGCCTGCCCGTACAGCGTCAAGGTCACGCGCCGGGTGGTGCGATCGAACAGCTTGATGCCCAGCGCGTTTTCCAGCTTCTCAATCCTGCGGCTCAATGCCGACTGGGACAGGCAGATGGACTCTGCGGCCAGCCGAAAATTGCCATACTCCACCAGCGCGCGAAACGCATAGAGATCGTTGAGATCAAAATTCACGGGCATAACGGCCAACTCTCCTTGCTGAAATGGCAGAAGACGCAAAACAGCGATGATAACCGCTTATATCGCCACGTTCACCAACTGGGTGGTTGAACCACCCAAGCCCCTATCGCCCCAGCAGCACCATTCCCCAAATAATGATAGTCATCACCACGGCTACCAGCTGCGCTGCGCCGCCCAAATCTTTGGCGCGTTTGGATAACGGATGCAATTCCAGCGAAATGCGATCGACTACGGTTTCAATCGCCGTATTAAGCAGCTCAACCACCAATAGCAGAAAACTGCAGGTGATTAATAACAGCCTTTCTATATTTGTAATATCCAAACCAAATGTAACAACCAGTAAAATAGCGTTAATAACCAATAATTGGCGGAACGCATCTTCGGTAAGCACAGCATCAATAAACCCGGCCCAGGAATTCCTAATGCTGTAGGTTAATCGGCTTATTCCTTTTTTCTTTTCCACAGGCATACAATCAGCTCTCGTCAAAACTGCGACAGTCACTCGCAAATAAATCACGCAGCGTGAATTTATCTCAAGTTTATTAATTAAAAACCTTAACCATTCTCTTTCAGGAAACGATGCATTCACTCACTCGCCGTCACCCCGCTCCTGAAACGGCACCGCCCGAAAATGCCCTGGCGCGGTTATTATTCTGGGAGCGTAAAAAGAGGACGCGATATCAGCCGCTTAAAGCGTTTTCTCGTACAAGCGGTAGCGCTTGTACGGCACCGCGCCGATGCGTTCTAAAATCGTCCGCATGCCGGTATTGGTTTCCAGGATCCACGACATTTCCAGCGCGTCGATATTGCGCTTCGCGAAAGGCTCGCGCAGCGCCTCAATCAGCAGCAGCGCAATAATGGGCCCGATGCGGCTGAATTGATATTCCTGGCGTACGCCCATCAACGGCACGCGCGCGGTGCGCACGCCGCTGACTTTCAGGCGCCACAATAGCTTCGCCCAGCCGAACGGCAATAAACGCCCCTGCAGATCGGCAATCGCTTCGTTAATGTTCGGCAGACCGACGATAAAGGCGCAGGGGGCGCCATCCACCTCGGCGATATGGATCATATCGTCGGGCACCAAGAACTTCAGCTGATCCCCCATGGTGGCGAACTCGTGCTCGGTGAACGGGACAAACCCCCAGTTATGTTGCCACCCGGAGTTGAACACCTCGCGCAGCACCTGCATCTCCTCGCGAAAGCGCTTGCGATTGAGACGGCGGACGGTCACCTTTTTACGCACCTGATCCATCATCCGAGTTAACGACGGCGAAAAATGCAGGTCGGTTCTTTTCATCCAATAGGCAAGTAAATCAATCCCTTCGCTGTAGCCCTGCTGCGCTATCTGGGCCGCGTAGTAAGGTTTCGCGTGCGTCATCAGGGCGGAAGGCGGGGTATCGAACCCTTCGACCAACAGGCCGCTTTCCTGATTGATATTTAGGCTGAATGGCCCGGTGATTTTACGCGCGCCTTTCGACCTCAGCCACTCCTCCGCTACCGTGAATAAGGTGCTGAACACGGCGGGATCGTCAACGGCGTCAATCATGCCGAAGTGGCCGGTATCCTCACCATGCAGCTCCCGGTGCAGAGAATCGATTTGCGCAGTGATGCGCCCAACCACTTTGCCCTGTTTTTTGGCCACCCATGCCTGCCATTCAATATGGTCGGTCCCGGGATTCTTCTTTGACAGGTGCTCTTCGCGCTCTACATGCAGCGGCTCAATCCAGTTCGGATCATCGCGAAACAGTTGCGAGGGGAAAGCAATAAATTCTTTAAGTTCGCGTTTATCCAGAACTTTCTCAATACGGATCATAAATAGCCTTACGTTTTAATAAAATAATTAAATAAGCACGCGACAACGCCTTTAGCATTTTTTATGCTGTTGCCTTTTATTGAATTGTGTATTGCCTCCGGCTCACTGATAAGAAAAACCGAATATTCCCCCCCGGCGAATCAGCAACGTGTTGCCTGACATTCACCCTGTGATGTCCATAATTGATAAAAAAAGGAAACAGAAAGCGGCGCAGCCAGGCTACGCTAATAGTGCTCTTTTATTATTTCGTGCTGTTATGGTAAAAGAAACTCGCCGCTTTTAGTGTACCGACTTTAATCAGGAGGTGCGCCGCCATTTTTACCACTTAATGCTATTTTTAAGATTAGCCTTAAATGAATCGTTCACTTTTGAATTTCTTGCGGCATACTGTTTAGGAAGTGTTTAAGTTCCAAGATAGCCATGCATGAGGTCATAACCTATGAGCCGACAGTTATTTCCTGCCCGACAGATGCAGACTAAAGAACGGCGAAGTCCGGATATTACAATAGTCTCTCATATCTCGCCAGGGTGCCGCTCAAGGCTGATGACTCGGGCTACTTACGCTCTGCCCGGTTAATAACCGGCATGCCGCTCGAGCACGGCAATATACGCTGTTCGCGGAATGAAGATGGTTGAATAACAAACTTATTCAAAACCTATTCATAGTAAAACATCAATTACCTCGCCAAGAGTGATTTTTCTCTTTTGGTGATTTTTAATCTATGGCTAAGTTTGTCTATGTCTGAAACAAGTTCCGTTCATTCTCTTCCCATGCGCTATGCGGACTTCCCCACGTTAGTGGACGCGTTGGATTACGCGGCACTCGGTAATACGGGAATGAATTTTTACGACCGTCGCAATCAACTCGTGACCGTTCTCGACTATCGCACGCTGCAGCAAAAAGCGATCGCGGGCGCGCGGCGTTTATTGTCCCTGAAGCTCAAGAAAGGCGATCGCGTGGCGCTTATCGCCGAAACCAGCCCGGGCTTCGTCGAAGCCTTTTTCGCTTGCCAATATGCCGGCCTGGTGGCGGTGCCGTTGGCGATCCCGATGGGCGTTGGCCAGCGCGACTCCTACACCGCCAAACTGAAAGGGCTGATCGCCAGCTGCAACCCCGCGGCGATCATCAGCAGCGAAGAGTGGACACCGCTCATCGCGTCGGCCACGGAAAACACGTCGGCGATGCACATCCTCAGCGACGCGGACTTTAACGCCTTGCCAGAGCCGGAGATCGCGTTGCCGGCGCCTTCGCCCGACGATATCGCCTATCTCCAATACACCTCGGGCAGCACCCGCTTTCCGCGCGGCGTGATCATTACCCAGCGGGCGGCGATGGCGAACCTGAACGCGATCAGTCGCGACGGGATCAAGTTGCGCGCCGGCGACCGCTGCGTTTCGTGGCTGCCCTTCTATCACGATATGGGCCTGGTCGGTTTCCTGCTGACGCCGGTGGCGACCCAGCTGTCCGTCGACTACCTGCGCACGCAAGATTTCGCCATGCGCCCGATGCAGTGGCTGAAACTGATCGCCAAGAATCGCGGCACGGTGTCCGTCGCCCCGCCGTTCGGCTACGATCTGTGTCTGCGCCGCAGCAACGCCAAAGAGCTGGCCGATCTGGATCTTTCCAGCTGGCGGGTTGCGGGCGTGGGCGCCGAGCCGATCCCGGCCGAGCTGCTCGCCCAGTTTGGCGAACACTTCAGCAGCATCAACTTCGACAGCAAAGCCTTCATGCCGTGCTATGGCCTGGCCGAGAACACCCTGGCGGTGAGTTTTTCCGACCCTTGTTCCGGCCCGCAGACCAACGAGGTCGACCGCGATATTTTGGAATACGAGGGTAAAGCGGTCGCGCCGGGCAAGAAGACCCGCGCCGTCTCGACCTTCGTCAACTGCGGCCGTGCGCTGCCCGGCCATCGTATTGAGATCCGCAGCGAAACCGGGCAACCGCTGCCGGAACGTCAGGTCGGCCATATCACGATTTCCGGCCCCAGCCTGATGAACGGCTATTTCTGCGACGATGAGTCCCAGCAGCAGATCCAGGTGACCGGCTGGATGGACACCGGCGATCTCGGCTATCTGCTGGACGGCTATCTGTACGTCACCGGCCGCAAGAAGGATTTGATCATCATTCGCGGCCGCAATATCTGGCCGCAGGATATTGAGTACGTCGCGGAATCCGAACCGGAAATCCGTTCCGGCGATGCGATTGCCTTCGTGACCGAAGAACACGACGAAGCGGCCAGGATCATTTTGCAGATCCAGTGTCGAGTCAGTTCGGAAGAACGCCGTGAACAAATCGTGCATTCGCTGAGCGCGCGCATTCAAAGCGAGTTCGGCATCGCGGTGGACATCGAGCTGCTGCCGCCGCACAGCATTCCCCGCACGTCGTCGGGCAAACCCGCGCGCGCGGAGGCCAAGAAACGCTGGCTGAGCGCTTCGCTCTACCCGCAAATGCCGCAGCTGGCCGGTTTCGCGCAATGAGCGGCACCGTGGCAGTGACGGGCGCGACCGGCTTTATCGGCCGGCATATCGTCCAGGATCTGCTGGCGCAAGGGTTTAGCGTGCGCGCCCTGACTCGGCAAGCCGGAAAAGCCGCCGCAGACAACCTGCAGTGGATCCCCGGCGCGCTGGAAGATCGGCCCTCGCTCACCGAACTGGTGCGCGGTGCGGAGTGCGTCGTGCATTGTGCGGGCCAGGTGCGCGGGCATGCGGAAGCGGTGTTCACCCGCTGCAACGTCACCGGCAGCCTGAATTTGATGCAGGCGGCCAAACAGAACGGCCGCTGCAATCGCTTCTTGTTCATGTCGTCGCTGGCGGCCCGCCATCCGGCGCTGTCCTGGTACGCCCATTCAAAACAGGCCGCCGAGCAGCAACTCATCGCCGCCACGGGCGATATCGCGCTGGGGATTTTCCGCCCGACGGCGGTTTACGGGCCCGGCGATAAAGAGCTGAAACCGCTGTTCAACGGCCTGCTGCGCGGCGTGCTGCCCCGGCTGGGCGCACCTGACGCCAGGCTCTCTTTTCTGCACGTGAGCGATTTGGCAAAGGCGGTCAGCCAATGGGTGCAAACCGAACCCGCGCAGCCGAATATTTACGAACTGTGCGACGGCGTGGCCGAAGGCTATAACTGGCTGCGCCTGCGGGACATCGGCGCCGCCGTGCGTCACGGGCCGGTACGTCTGGTGGGCATTCCGCTGCCGCTGCTGAAAGCCCTGGCGGATATCAGCGTGGTGTGGAACCGCCTGGTAAAAAAAGAGCCGATGCTGACGCGCAGCAAAATACGCGAATTAACGCATCGCGACTGGTCCGCCAGTAATCAGGCGCTGTCGCAACAGATTAATTGGTTTCCACAGGTGAGTTTGGAACGCGCGCTGCGTGAAGGGCTGTTTTAATTATTCCAAGTAGAGGTGTGTCAACGTTCTTATGCTAAATCGCGATGCTGTAATGGATTATATCCTGACGTGTTTGCAAGGTATCGTCGAAGGCGGAGTGGAAATAAAACCTGATAGCGATCTCGTCAATGATCTTGGCCTGGAATCCATCAGAGTCTTGGATCTGCTGATGATGCTGGAAGATGAATTAGATATCTCCATTCCTATCAATATATTGCTTGATGTCAGAACGCCTGAGCAACTGCTTGACGCGCTGCGCCCTTATCTGGAGAAAAACCATGGGACTGTATGATAAGTTTGCGCGGCTCGCCAATGACCGTGAACAATTTCAAACGTCCGGTCTGAATCCGTTCGGCACCTGTATCGACGAAGTGTATTCCGCCACCCAGGGGCGCATCGGCGATCAAAAGATTGTCCTCGCCGGCACCAATAATTACCTTGGCCTGACGTTCGATGCGCAGGCGATCGCCGCCGGCCAGGCGGCTCTGGCCGCGCTCGGCACCGGCACCACCGGCTCGCGCATGGCGAACGGCAGTTACGGATCGCACCTGACGCTGGAACGGGAGCTGGCGGAATTCTTCGATCGCCCGAGCGCCATCGTGTTCTCCACCGGCTATACCGCCAACCTGGGCGTCATCAGCACGCTGGCGGGGCCGGGTGCCGTGGTGCTGATCGACGCGGACAGCCACGCGAGCATTTACGACGCCTGCGCCCTCGGCGGCGCGGAAATTATTCGCTTCCGCCACAATGACGCCGCCGATCTGGAGCGCCGCATGGTGCGCCTGGGCGAACGCGCCCGCGAGGCGATCATTATCGTGGAAGGCATCTACAGCATGCTGGGCGACGTCGCCCCGCTGGTGGAAATCGTCGACATCAAGCGGCGATTGGGCGGGTATCTGCTGGTCGACGAAGCGCACTCCTTCGGCGTAATGGGCGAGCACGGCCGCGGCCTGGCCGAAGCGCTGGGCGTCGAGCAAGACGTGGATATCATCCTGGGCACCTTCAGCAAAAGCCTGGCTTCGATCGGCGGCTTCGCCGTCGGCGGCAAGGGGATGGACGTGCTGCGCTACAGCAGCCGGCCGTATATCTTTACCGCTTCGCCGTCGCCGTCCAGCATCGCTTCGGTGCGCACGGCGCTGCAAAAAATCGCCCGCCATCCCGAGCTGCGGGAAAAACTGTGGAGCAATGCGCACCGCCTGTACCACGGCCTCGCCGAGCTGGGCTATACCCTGGGGCCGCGCATCAGCCCGGTGGTGCCGGTCATGATCGGTTCAAAGGAAGAAGGGTTGCGTTTCTGGCGCGATCTGATCGCCCACGGCGTCTATGTAAACCTGGTGCTGCCACCGGCCGCGCCGGCGGGCGTGACCCTGCTGCGTTGCAGCGTCAATGCCGCGCACAGCGATGAAGAAATCGACACCATCGTGCGCGCCTTTGCGGCGCTGAAAAAATAAAGTCTTTCCTTTTCGGCCGCGGCGGCGGTGCCGAAAATGGCCACGCCGCCCTGCCGAACCGATGCGCACCTCAGTGCGCAGCCGTTGATACCCCATCAGCCGAATAGCGATACCCCTGCGCCGCCATAAATTCCGCGATGGCTTTTTCCGCCGCCGAAAGCACCTCCTCGATCGGCCGATCGGCATCGAGATCCACGATGTCGGCGCCTTCGAACGTCAATAGCGGCGTGACGGCGATCTTCTTCTCCAGCGCCGCTTTGCGGTGATCGGGTTTGCGCGCGCAGGCCACGTCCAGACTGACATTCAGCTTGAGCACCAGATCCGGTTTTTGCCCCGCCATCCATTGAAACGCCGCCCGTTCACGCGCCGCCAGCCAACGGACGAAACGGCTGCCTTCAACGTCGACGGGAAAAACCGTGCCGTCGTAAGCGCCAGGGATCTGCGCCTGCGGAAAACGGTCGGTCAACACGATGAACCCTTGCCGGCGATACGCCAGCATGCGGCGAAAACGCAGCAGCCGCCGCCCCACGAAAGCGATGATCACCGCCGACGGCAACAGGCCAATCCGGGATTTTTTCGTTTTGACTTTTTTGGTATTGCTCTCGATAGCCTTGCCCACCGAGCGCCCGAGCAGCGGCAATTTCGCCGCCGCGCGCCCGACGTTACCCGCCTGTTTGCCCAGATGCACCTGCACCGCCGGGCCATAATGTTTCACATACTCGATCAGATGTTCACAAACGGTGGACTTACCCGATCCGTCGCTGCCGATAACCGCAATCAGCGGCGGAAATTTTGCACTCATAATAAGACTCTCTTTCAATACACCAGAAACGGCGTGCCATATTTGAAGCGAACGATCGCTTATCATTGCCGCGGTGGCTGCGTGAAAAAAATTTGCCATACGCAGCGCCAAAAAGCACAAAAGATTAAGCGAAAATTGAAAACCTCTGCTCTTTTTTCGCCGTGAGCCATGCCGAGAATTAACATAAAAAGCGAAACCGGCCCACGCACGAACAATTAGCACAAAATAACAAGAACAAATGCCATTAATATCAATTCAAATAACGAAAAAGAATACCGATCTCATTATTTTATCGCAGCAAAGCACAATAAATATCTTGAACCCAAGGCGTATTGGAATACAATAGTTTTTTTCGCATTGGATCAATTATTGTGAGTCAGCAGATAAGACCTTCATCTGATCGCTCGCCCGTGCGCGTAATAGCGATAACCGGCTGTGACGGCTCGGGAAAATCCACGTTAGCCGCCAGCCTGGTCAACGCTTTATCGGCACAAGAACCTGCCGAACTGCTGTATCTCGGCCAGTCTTCCGGGCGCATCGGCGAATGGATCAGTTCGCTGCCGATTATTGGCGCGCCCTTCGGGCGTTATTTGCTGAAGAAATCGGAACGCGTGCATGAGCGCCCTTCCACACCGCCGGATAATGCCACGGCGCTGGTGATATTTTTACTCTCCTATTGGCGCGTTTATAAATTCCGTCGCATGCTGAAGAAAAGCCGCAACGGCGCATTACTGATCACCGATCGTTATCCGCAAGCCGAAGTGGCGGGGTTTCGTTTCGATGGCCCGCAGCTGGCGAAAACCGCCGGCGGCAATCGCTGGATCCGCTGGCTGAGAAAGCGCGAACAAAACCTGTACCAATGGATGGCGTCTTATCAGCCCTTATTATTAATTCGGCTGGATATTGACGAACAAACGGCCTATTCACGCAAACCCGATCACTCGCTGGCGGCGTTGCGTGAAAAGATCGCCGTCATCCCGCACCTGACGTTTAACGGCGCTAACATATTGGATTTAGACGGCCGCGAACCGGCCGACCGTATTTTCGACGCATCGCTGCACGCCGTTAAAATATCGCTGAGGGCCGCCAATGCCTAGCCGACAAATAACCTTTCCGTACCGAAACAGATGAAAAAAAATAAACTCACCGCCGAACAGGATACCTCTCCCACCTGCATCACCGGGCTGATTGCCGTGGTGGGCAGCGACGGTACGGGCAAGTCCACGCTGACCGCCGACCTGGTGAAAAACCTGCAGCAACATCGCCCCACGGAGCGGCGCTATTTGGGGCTGATCTCCGGCGAAGACGGCGACAAAATCAAGCGTTTGCCGTTCATCGGCGTGTGGCTGGAACGGCGCCTGGCGGCCAAATCCGACAAAACCCAACGCATGAGCAACAGGCCGCCGGCGCTGTGGGCGGCGCTGATCATGTACGGCTTTTCGCTGTGGCGCGCATCCAACCTGCGCAAGGTGCGGCGGCTGGCGCAGAGCGGTGTTCTGGTGATCAGCGATCGCTACCCGCAGGCGGAAATCTCAGGTTTTTACTACGATGGGCCCGGCATCGGCGTGGAACGCGCAAAAGGGTGGCTATTAAGCCGCCTGGCGGCGCGCGAACGCCGTTTATATCAACGCATGGCCGTTTATCGGCCGGAGCTGATCATTCGCCTTGATATCGACGTCGATACGGCCTTTTCCCGCAAGCCCGATCACAGTTACGAAGAGCTGAAAGACAAGATCGCCGCCATGGTGCGCCTGCAATACAACGGCTCGCGCATCATCGAGCTGGACGCCAGAGCCCCTTACGACGAGGTGCTGAGCAATGCGCTCAACGCCATTTCCGCCGTGGTGAACCCCGCGAAGCGCCCGCAGAGCGATCTCGGGCAACCCGGCGAGAACGCCGGTAAAGAAACTCAGGTTTATTAAACGAATACAGGGCAAACGCATGACTGCGGAATACAAAATGCAGCAAAACAACGATAACGGCTGGTTTGGGCTATGAAACGGTGGTTTTCCGACGGCGCGTTTCGTTCCATTTTACGTAATGCCGCCTACCTGGGTTCCGGCAGCGTCGCCAGCGCACTGCTCGGCCTGCTGGCGCTCTCCTGCGCCGGTAAAGGCATGTCGCCTGAAATGTTCGGCGTGCTGGTGGTGATTCAGGCCTATACCAAAGCGGTCAGCGATTTCATCAAATTCCAGACCTGGCAGTTTGTGGTGCAATTCGGCACTCCGGCGCTGGAGCATCAAAATACCGGGCGCTTCCGCGACGTCGTCGCCTTCTCCTTTGGCCTGGATATCGCCAGCGGCGTCATCGCCGTGCTGGGCGGCATGATCATGCTGCCGTTCTTGTCTCACGCTCTGGGGCTGGACAGCGAAAGCTTCTGGCTCGCCATGCTGTACTGCACCCTGATCCCATCGATGACCTCGTCCACGCCGACCGGCGTGCTGCGCGCCTTCAACCGCTTCGATTTAATCGCCATCCAGCAGGCGATCAAACCGTTCCTGCAGGCGGTGGGCAGCGTCATCTCCTATTATTTCGATCTGGGGTTCCCCGGCTTTATCGTCACCTGGTACGCCTCTAACCTGATCGGCGGCACGCTGTTTTGGTGGTTCACCGCGCGCGAGCTGCGCCGCCGCGATATCCATGGCGCGCTGAGGCCGCGCCTGTTCAACGTCGCGCGCCGCATCGAGGGCGCCTGGAACTTCGTCTGGACCACCAACATCGCCCATACCATCTGGGCCGCGCGCAACTCCTGCACCACCGTGCTGGTGGGCGTGGTACTCGGCCCGGCCGCCGCCGGGCTGTTCAAGATCGCCATGACCTTCTTCGATGCGACGGGCACCCCGGCCAAGCTGCTGGAGAAAAGCTTCTATCCCGAGATCATGCGCCTGGATCCGCGCACCAAGACCCCGTGGCTGCTCGGCCTGCGCTCTTCGCTGCTGGCCGGCGGCATCGGCCTGGCCGTTGCGGTGTTGATGTTGCTGGTGGGCAAGCCGCTTATTTCCGCGGTATTCGGGCAGCAATACCTGGAAGCCTATGACCTGATTCAAATCATGCTGGGCGCGATCATCGTCTCCATGATGGGCTTCCCGCAGGAATCCTTACTGTTTATGGCGGGCAAACAGCGCGCCTTCCTGATCGCGCAGGCGACGGCCTCGGCGGCCTACATTGCGCTGCTGGTGTCGATGGCGTATGCCTTCGGCGTGCAGGGCGCCGCCTTCGCTTATTTACTTGGGCAATGTTTAGACGTTCTGTTATCCCTGATACCGACGATCGGCGCCTACCGCAATCGCTTTATGTTGGGGCTGAATGTGCCCAAAGAGAGTAATCAATGACCGCTAGCAATAATTGGAAAAAGTTCTCAGCCGAAACCACCCAGGCGCTGTTTGTCGCGGTGGAAGAGGACGACCTGGTTGAGGCGAATATCAGCCTGCCGCAGCAGATTGATCTGGAATGCTCCCCCGAGAGCATTCGGGACAACTACGCGCTGTGCCTGCAGTTTTGGGAAGACGGCTTTTCCCGCCGCGAGCTGCTGCAATTGGTGAACGGTTTCCTGCAAGACCCGCAGTTGGCGGCGGCTACCCGCATGCGCTACAAATATATCCGCGCCCGCTATAAGCACCTGCGCTTCGCCCAGCAGCTGTACGGCGCCCCGCACCGCGCCAACCGCCTGTTCCACACCACCACCGTGGTGCTCGGCCATTTTCAGGACGCGTTTCGCAACGGCAACCAGAAGAACCTGACGCTGTACGGCAACCTGCTGCGGCTGCTGCTCAGCAAGCCGGTGTGGTCTTACGTGCGCTATGCGCTGCGCCACACCCGGCTGGAAAGCGCACAGGGCTTTATCACCTACCGCCAGGAGCAAATGCGCCAGCTGCAAACGCTGATCGCCGGCCCGGCGCTGACCGGGCATCAGTTCCATGACGTGCGCAAAATCGTCAGCCGCCAGGTCTCGTTCTACGACACGCTGAGATCGATCGATCCCGACAACCGCGAGGCCCGGCAGATCTCGCGCTTCCTGGCGGCGATTAACGGCCTGATGGGCGACCGGCATGACGTGATGGTGGCGGACAAGCTGGCCGGCGGCGATATCTATGATCGGCCGGCGATCCTGGATATCGACATCCGCCAGCGCCTGGAGCTGCTGCTGGCGCGTTTTCCGCTGTCGTTTTCCCAGCCGGCCATCGCGGCGGGCAGATAAGCGGGTTGCACGGAGCCATGATGACGTTACGTCGCTTGCTGACCCTCACCCTGCTGCTGGCGCCTCTGGCGGCATCTGCGCATAACTTCGTGCATGGCCGGCCGGTGGCGCCGATCGCCATCGCCGATCGCGGTGAGCTGCTGCTGCGCAACGGCGATTTCAGCTACCGGCCGTGGAACAGCGCAAAACTGGCGGGCAAGGTGCGGGTGATCCAGTACATCGCCGGGCGCACCTCCGCCAAAAAGAAGAACTCGCTGCTGATCAACGCCGTTAAGGACGCGAACCTGCCGGGCGATCGCTTCCAGCCGACCACCATCGTCAACACCGACGACGCGATACCGGGCTCCGGCTTCTTCGTGCGCGGCAAGATCGAGAAAAACAAGCGGCATTACCCCTGGGCACAATTCATCGTCGACAGCGACGGGCTGGGGCGCATGGCCTGGCGGCTGCCGGAGGAGAGCTCCACCATCGTAGTGCTGGACAAGGCCGGGCGCGTGCAGTGGGCGAAGGACGGCGCACTCACCCCGCAGGAAGTTGACCAGGTGATCGCCCTGCTGCGCGCGCTGATCGCGCAGGAGACGCCATGAAGCGCACGCCGCCGGGAACCGATAACGCATGTCTTTGATTGAACGCTATATCACGGTTGAGATCCGCCGCCTGGTGATGATGATCGCCGGGTTTCTGATCTTCATGTTCGCCAGCTACTCCGCTCAGCGCTACCTGACCGACGCCGCCAACGGCACGCTGGCGCTGCGGGTGGTGGCCGACGTGGTTTTCTATAAATCGCTGATCGCGCTGGAGATGATATTGCCCGTCGCGCTGTATGTCTCGGTGGCGGTCGCGCTGAGCCAGATGTACAGCGATGCGGAGATCACCGCCATGCTGGCCGCCGGCGCCAGCCCGCTGCGGCTGTACAAGGCGGTGCTGATACTCGCCGTGCCGCTGGCGATAGCGGTCACGCTGCTGTCGCTGTATGGCAGGCCCTGGGCGTACGCCAATATTTATCAGCTGCAGCAGCAGTCGCAATCGGTGCTGGACGTGAGCCACCTGCAGGCCGACAAATTCAACGTCAGCGGCAACGGCCGCATGATCCTCGCCAGTCACGTCGACAAAACGGCCAACCACCTGACGGACGCCCTGATTTATGTGCGCGGCGGCCATCACACCAACCTATACCGCGCGCAGTCGGTGGAGGTGCTCGACGCCTCCCCCGCCAGCCCCGCCGTGCGGCTGAAAACCGGCACCGCCTATGTGCTGGATCGTGAGGGCACCGACGACAACGGGCAGAACTACGACAACTTTGACATCGCGCTCAAACCGTTCGTGCCCAGCGCCGAGAGCCGGCACAAGTCGGCCTCGCCGGCGGAACTGGCGCGCTCCGCCGATCCGGGCGACGCCGCCGAACTGCAATGGCGCGAGAGCCGCGGGCTGACCACCGTGCTGATGGTGCTGCTGGCGATCCCCTTTAGCCGCATCAAGCCGCGGCAGGGGCGCTACGCCGCGCTGCTGCCCCTCACGGTTCTGTTTACCGTGATTTTCTATGGCGGCAACATTTGCCGCACGCTGGTGGCCAACGGCTCTCTGCCAACGATCCCCGGCGTTTGGCTGGTGCCGATAGCGATGGCTGTCGGTATCGCCCTGCTGCTGGCGCGCGACCTATCCCTGCTGCGGAAACCCTCCCGATGACCCTTTTTAGCCGCTATCTGATCCGCAACGTGTTCATCGGCTTCGCCGCCGCGGCCGGGCTGCTCATCCCGCTGTTCACCACCTTTACGCTGATCAACGAGCTGGAGGACGTGACCCCGGGCGGCTACCGCTGGCAGCAGGCGCTGCTGGTGACCGTGATGACCCTGCCGCGCAGCCTGGTCGATCTGGGGCCGTTTATCGCGCTGCTCGGCGGCATCGTCGGGCTGGGGCAGCTCTCCAAAAGCCTGGAGCTGACGGCGATCCGTTCCGCCGGGATGTCGATATTCCGCATCGCGCTGGTGATGCTCGCCGCCGGGCTGCTGATGAACCTCTCGCTCGGCGCCCTCGATGAATGGGCCGCCTCGCCGCTGCAGCAACGCGCGCTGCAAATGAAGAATAACGCCCTGGCGCAGTCGAATAATAACGACGTTACCGTTAACCCGCTGTGGGCGCGGCGCGGCAACGAGTTTGTGACAGTGAAGACCGTCGATGAGAACGACCAGCCCCACGGCATTGAGATATTCCGTTATCAAGCCAACCGCGCGCTGGAGTCTTACATTTACGCCGACAGCGCCAGCACCGCCGCCGACGGCAGCTGGCTGCTGCACAACGTGATGCAGAAAAGCTGGCAAGGCAGAAAGGAGACGATTGCGCGACAAGACAGCCTGATCTGGCACTCACTGTTCGCCGTGCCGAGCCTGAAAGAGCTGACCCTGCCGGCGGGCAGTTTCTCGCTCCAACAGCTGGATCGCTATATCGATTACCTGCAAGGCTCGGGGCAACCCAGCACCGAATACCGCCTGGCGCTGTGGAAAAAACTCGGCCAGCCCCTGCTGGTGCTGGCGATGATTTTGCTGGCCATCCCGTTTACCTTCACCGCCCCGCGCACCCCCGGCATGGGCAGCCGATTAGCGCTCGGCGTCATCATCGGGCTGCTGACCTACATCGCTTACCAGATCGTTCTCAACCTGGGGTTGCTGTTCGCCCTCAACGCGCCCTTCACCGCCCTCGCCCCGCCGCTTTTGCTCCTGGCGTTGGCGCTGGCGCTGGTTTATCGGTTTGACCGGCGGGGTTAAGCATTTTCTGAGGTTGATAAGGGATAAGAAGAGAATCGCAATTTCCATTCCAGAGAAAACATCACGCACTCACCTGCTCGCGATTTTTAAGGATGTTAGTTAATGGCAAAGATAGCTGTTTGTATACTGACTTTTAACTCCTCTCGTTTATTACACGAGGTGCTTTCTCCACTCATGGGCATTGCGGATGAGTGGATTGTGGTGGACTCCGGCAGTACGGATAAAACGCTGTCTATTTGCCAAGGCTTTGGAATAAGCCCTATTTATCATCGTTTCGAGACTCACGGACGGCAAATGAACTTTGCGATTTCTCAAGCTCATCATGACTGGGTGTTGTGCCTGGACAGCGACGAAATCCTTGATGCCGAAACCATAGCGTCCATTTTAAAATTCAAAGCGCAGGAAAACCCACCGCCACAGCAAGCCTTTAGAATCAAAAGGAATTGGTTTGTGCTCGGACAGCCAGTCAGAACGATTTATCCCATCTCCTCACCGGACTACCCCGTTCGGCTGTTCAATAGAACGCAGGTCAGGTTCAATGATGCTCCGGTAGATGATGCCGCTGAAGGCTATATTCACACGTCGGTCATTCCCGGCAATGTTAAGCACGATACCTTTTACTCTCTCCATGAAATATTCAACAAGCTCAATAGCTATACGACAAGGGTAGTAAAATACAGAAACATTAGACCCTCGTTATTTCGTGGCGTCGTTAGCGCGATCGGCGCATTTTTTAAATGGTACATACTGAGCGGGGCATGGAAGGAAGGCAAAGTCGGCGCCGTCACTGGCTTTTATGCCGTGGCCTACAGTTTCCTGAAGTATTTTAAATCCTGGTATGGCAAAGATTGATAATGTTAAGGACAGAAACAGGGGCTGAATGGCAACCACCATCCAGCCCCTGCTTACCCAGCCGACGTTAACGCAATTCCTTCGCTATCGCGCTAAACATCAGCGAGGCCTCCAGCGGTTGCGCGCTGAAAGAAGGCTCCGCCTGCGGCCAGGTAGACCACTGGACGATCACCAGATTCTCCGCCTGATTGACCATGATCATCTGGCCGAAGATCCCCAGCGCCCACAGGGAATGCTTGAGGGAGGTCTGCGGAGCAGGCTCAACGTTAGTCGCATTCACCGGCACTTCGTTGTTCCACCACTGGAAGCCGTAGATGCCGTTTGGATGCGCCGCCGACACCGACCCTGCCGCCCGCGTCCAGTTGGACGACTGGGCTACCCAATCTTCCGGCAGGATCTGTTTGCCGTTCGGCAACGTCCCGTTATGCAGAATGAACTCACCGAAACGCCCCCAGTCTTCCAGCGTAGCGTTAAAGCCGTGCGCACCCACGTCGTGCCGGCCTTTGGCGTAGGCATGCCACACGCCGTCGCTCGCCATGCCGTACGGCTGCCAGATGCTTTGTTCCAGATAGGCCGCCAGCGGCATGCCGGTGGCGCGCTCCAGCACATCGCCCAGCAGCCACGCGCCGCCGGAGGAGTAAGACCAGTTCTGCCCAGCCGGATGAGCACGCTGCAGACCGGCCACCAGCTTGCGCACGCAGGCGTAAGTGCCGGGTTTGGCTTCACACTCGGTCAGCTGCGCGAAGTCCGATTTCGGGTTGGTGTAATCCTCATTCCACGCCACGCCGGAGGTGTGGGTGATCAGCTGCCTGAGGGTCACGCCGTCCCACGCGGTGCCTTTCAGATCGGGTTCGTATTGCGTGATGAGATCGTCGAGCGAGCGGATCTTGCCCTGTTTAATCGCCACGCCCACCAGCGTGGCGACCACCGATTTGCCCACCGAGCGCGACGTCCACAGCGTGGCGTCGGTATTGCCCTGCCCCAGATATTTCCAGGCGATTTTGCCGTCTTTCAATACCAGCATGCCGCTGACGTTCTGGCGCTGCAGGTAATCCTGCAGGTGGTAGGTTTTGCCATTCACCCGATAGCTGGCGTCCGTTAACGGTTTAGCGGCAGCCGGCAGCGGCGCGGCATTGCCGTGGTGAAACACATCCCCGGCATAGTTGCGGTAGTCATTACGAAAACCGATCACCCGGTCGCTCTGGCTCCAGGTGAGCATCTTGTGCGTGTCCGGCAATTGCGCATCGAAAGGTGCGGGACAGGCGCTGAGTTCGGTGCCCGCACAGGCGGCCAGCGCGGCGGGCGCCAACAGGCCGCTGCAGAGACTGATGACAACGCCCGCCAGCAGGCTGCGGTTAAACACTTTGCTTTTCATATTTTTTCTCGCTTAGCTCAGGAAGGCGTTCAGCTTAAAAAAACGCGGCCTATAATAAAAAACGCCTGATGGGGGAAAATCCCCCGCAAAATCGACGGGAGAACCGCGTGCCGAGCCTGATTTATTCCTTTGCCCAACTGGAAGCCTTCACCGCCGTGGCCGAGTACGGCAGCCTGGCGAAAGCCGCGCTCAAGCTCGGCAAAGACCGCACGACGCTGCGCGATTTGATTGATTTTCTCGAGGATGGCTTGGGCTATGCGCTGTTCCTGCGCGAGGGGCGTAGCCTGCACCTGACGCCGGAAGGCGAACAGCTGCAGCGCCAGGCGCACCTGCTGATGCGCCAGGTGAAAGCGTTTGAGGCGTTTGCCAAAGACGTGCCGAAGAGCGCGGCGCAGGAAATCTCGCTGGTCTACGATCCCTTTACGCCCCGCGCGCTGCTGCAGGCGCTGATTGCCGCTATGGCCCAGCGCAACACGCGCCTGAGCCTGATTAACGCCTCGCGCGACGAAGCGGAAAGCCTGCTGGCAAGCGGCCAGGCCGATCTGGGCATCTGCCAGGCGCGCCATCGCAGCGTGGGCGACGCCATGGAGTGGCGCGCCTTAGGGGCAATAGAGATGGATTTTTACGCCGCCAAAACGCTTTTCCCCGGCGCCGAACAACCGCTTTCGCTGCTGGAGCTCTCGCTCACGCCGCAGGTGATCATGCACCCGGATTCTGACGAACCGGTGGCGCGCCGCCTGCAAATTTCCGGGCATACCATTTTCACCAACGAACTGGAGATGCTGCGCGCCCTGCTTGAACAAGGCTGTGGCTGGGGATTCCTGCCGACGCACATGCATGCCGAACGGTGGAAAAACGTCAACACGCTGCGCACCGAAGTGGGCAGCCAGGGGATCAGCCAAACTATGGTGACTATCTGGAAGCCGGGCAATGACCGACGGGCGCTGATTGATGAGACGTTGGGGTTGTTGCCGGGGTTGTGGGTAGGGGTTGGGGGTGAAAAGTTGCTGCTAGATTAGCGGTGTTTTTACCGGAAGACGGTCGTAGAACTCATCGTCCGCGTTGTTTTTTCGATCATTCTTTGGCGTGGATTGCTGTTTTCACCCAATGAGCCCCTCACCGCCGTCGCTCCTGCGCTGCTGGCGCTGGTTTGTTGCTTTGATAGGCGGCATTTGAGGGGCGGCTTTGAGCGAGGAGCGGAAGTTCGCAACTCTAACAACTACTTGACTAACATTGAGGTATCTTAACCAACGGAGATCAGGTAATAGTCACTTTAGTTGCTTCAATGGATAAGAATTAGTGGTACTGGAACCGTCGCTGTAGAGCTCGGTAATAATAATTTTTTTACCATCAATAGAATATTTGACCGTACTGTCTGCAGGATCATCCCGCCAGCGACCAGTACTGTCAGGATTGTCAGATGCCCACATAACTTGATCACCTATAAGTTTGCATTTGATTGCCCAACGGGTACCATCGTTCTGTCGGATATAATGTACATAGGCAATACCTGATTCAACTTTATCAAGCTGCATGATCTTATGGTCACGGCCAAACATCGCAGCAGAAGCAGCCCTGCAAACCTGACCTACCGTGACTTCAGAAGCCTGTACCGGCGCAGTAAACACCAGCGGAACAAGAAGTAAGAGTTTCTTCATTCGGATCAATCCATTTTGTTTATTTTCAGGAATAACGCTGAATGTATATTTCGGCAACTTAAAGCATTTCTTGACAAGAATTTAGCGTTACTGTGACAGGACTGATTAATTTAGTCCCTAGCGTAATCCCAAACTCTACCTAACTGTCAGCTTTGTTCCTGCTATACATTCTCAGCATGGTAAGCAAACAAAACATCGGGCATGAGGCCAGTTTTCTCTATGGTTTTCAGCACGGACTGAGTAGATAATTCAGCGATAACCTTCATTGCCTCATCACGGATCTCAACATATGCAGGGTTATCTCGGGGTACAAATGGCTCAAGGAGGTGACCAATCGCTTTACCGTTAACAGAGAGGCTGAATGTGCCAACGGCACGATCCACATTCCAGATATAAATGAGAGGACCTAGCCCAATACCCTCGCAATCATCTTCGTTACGGATCCCCGGAAGATAGACGGGCATAGACAACTTTTCATCATTCAGCGTCAGCGCAATAAACTGTTTTGCCGTGATTGAGGAACCTTGCCCAGGCTCAGTTTCAGGTCTTTTCTTTCTAAAGAATCCGAACATGCCTTTTCCTTGTTAGTGGTGAGTCAGAAAGATAATTAGCAGTCCTATAGTGCTAAATCATCAGGTCAATGGAATGACCTGTTCTCGCTTGATTAACATATTATGATGTCAGTAATGTCCACTTCTGGCATAAAGCAATCATTGTTACCTAACTTTGACCATGAAACACACCTTACCAAACTCTCCACCAATAAAATATAGACACATAAAATGATTTGATTCACAACTAATAATGAAGTTATTAACTTCGCTTTCATTTATTTATTTTCTCTCCCCCACTCCAACTCCAACTCCAACTCCCCCCTAGCACCGCCCCCGCCCTTTCCCTACAATAAGGGATCTGTTGAGGCATAACGCAAGGAAAGACGGTGTCGAAAGCCAATCCCAATGCCACTATCGTGGATATCGCCCGCCGCGCCAGGGTGACCAATATCACCGTTTCCCGCGCCTTCAATAAGCCCGAGCTGGTCAAGCCGGAAACCCGCGAGCGTATTCACGCCATCGCCAAAGAGCTGAACTATGTGCCCAACGCGTTCGCGCAGGGGCTGAAAAGCAGCAGCAGCCAGATTATCGGCATCGTCACCAGCAGCATGTACAACCCGTTCTATTCCGGCCTGATCAAGACCGTGTCGCGCATTGCGCGCCAGCAGGGCTACCAGATCATGCTGTTCGACACCGACGGCAGCGAGGAGGCGGAAATGCGTGCCATTCAGGCGCTGTTCGGCTACAAGGCACGCGGCATCCTGCTGTCGGCGGTGCGCGACGACAAGCGCTACCGCCCCGCCTATCTCGAGCTGGCCGAGGTGTACGGCGTGCCACTGATCCTGATCGACCGCGATCTTTACGATCAGCAACTGAGCGGCGTGTTCCTCGATAACCGCGAGATCGGCGTGCTGGCCGGGCGCTATCTGGCGGAGCAGCCGGAGAAGAAGCTTTTGATTATCGGCGGCCCGGCGGATTCGGAAATTACCTTAACGCGCACCGCCGGCATCGTCGCGGCCTTGCAGGGCAGCGGCCGTGAGATTCACATCATCAACGGCGACTATGATTTCACCTCGCAAGAGAGCGAGGTGCGCGCCTATCTGGCGCAGCCGGAGAACCGCCCGGATTACATCATCGGCCTGAACGGCATCATCACACTGGGCGCCATCGCCATCTGCCACGAGATGGGGCTTTATCAGCAGGTGAAGTTCTTCTCGATAGACGAACCGCCGCGCGCCGGCGCTTACGGCCTGCATATTCCGGGGGTGTATCACGATACGCAGAAACTGGGGGAGATCGCCGCGGAGCTGCTGTTCAGCGCCATTCACAGCCCGCGCGGCGAGCTGCCGGTGCGCAGAGAGTTCTTCACCGGCTCGCTGTTGAATCGCTGACGGGCGCTATTGCCCGTAGTAGGCGTGTTTGCCATGCTTGCGCAGGAAATGTTTGTCCAATAGTTCCGGCTGCATCGGGGCGATGGCCGGCGCCAGCTGGCGCGTCGCCATCGCCATGATCGCCACCTCTTCCAGCACCACCGCATTGTGCACCGCATCCGCCGCGTCCTTGCCCCAGGCGAACGGGCCGTGGGAGTAGACCAGCACCCCCGGCACCTGCTGCGGATCGCGCCCCGCCTGATTGAAGGTCTCGATAATCACCTTGCCGGTTTCCCCCTCGTAGTCACCGGCGATCTCCGCCTCGCTCATCGGCCGGGTGCAGGGAATGTCGCCGTAAAAGTAGTCGGCGTGGGTGGTGCCCAGCGCCGGAATCGGCTGCCCGGCCTGCGCCCAGATGGTGGCGTTGCGGCTGTGGGTGTGCACCACGCCGCCAATATCGGCGAAGGCGCGGTACAGCGCCAGGTGGGTGGCGGTGTCGGATGAGGGTTTGCGGTGCCCTTCGCGCACCTTGCCCTCCAGATCCACCACCACCAGATCCTCCAGCGTCATCGCCTCGTAGGCGATGCCCGAAGGCTTGATCACCACCAGCCCGCTCTGGCGGTCGATCGCCGAGACGTTGCCCCAGGTAAAGGTCACCAGCCCGTATGCCGGCAGGCTGAGGTTGGCGGCCAGCACCTGCCGCTTGAGTTCGTTCAGCATGCGATGCCTCCATCAATCATCTGTTGTTCGATCCAGGCCTTGGCCTGGGCGATGCGTTGCTTATCCTGACCGTCTTCGCGCGCCCACATCTCCAGCAGGTAGGGGCCGCGATAGCCGAGCGCGTTGAGCACGGAAAAGGCGTGGGCGAAATCCACGCAGCCTTCGCCGAACGGCACGTCGCGAAACTGCCCGGCGCTGCCCGGCCCCACCGCGACGGTGTCTTTGAGGTGTATGGCGGTGATGCTGCCGATGCCCAGCGCCAGCTCGGCGGCGACGTCGTTGTCCCAGGCGCTGAGGTTGCCGAGATCGGGATACACCGTGAACCACGGGCTGTTGACGTGGCGGGCGATGTCGCGCCATTTACTGATGCTGTTGATGAACGGCGTGTCCATCACCTCCACCGACAGCATCACCTGCGCCCTGGCGGCCTGCGCCGCCGCCCACTGCATGCCCTCGATAAAGCGTGCGCGGCTGTGGCGATCGGCGGGTTCGTAATAGACGTCGTAGCCCGCCAGCTGGATATTGCGGATGCCAAGATCCGTCGCCAGTTCCAGCGCCTTGCTCATCAGCACCCGCGCCCGCTCGCGAGTGGCGGCGTCATGGCTGCCGAACGGATCGCGCCGGTGCGCCGACAGGCACAGGCTCGGCACCGTCACCCCGCTGTCGAGCCGCGCCTGGATAAACGCCAGCCGCTGGCGGCGATCCCAGTCCAGCCGCTGCTGGCGCGCCGGCTGTTCGTCGATCGACATCTCCACAAATTCAAAGCCCAGCTCGGCGGCGGTGGCCAGCCGCTGCGGCCAGCTCAGATCGGCGGGCAGCGCCTTTTCATACAGCCCCAGACAGGCGGCGTTAGTCGTTTGCATCAGTCACCTCACTCAAAGCCTGGGCGACCGCCAGATAGCGTGCCTGCTGGGCGCGCAGGCGCCGGTGGGCGGCGGTCGCGGGATAATAACAGCGCAGTTTGGGCGGCGCGGCGGCGATCGCTTCGGCGAATCCGGCGTACTCCCCGGCGCCGACGGCGGCGCACAGGGCGGCGGCGCGACAGCCGCTCTGGCGCGTTTCCACCACCTCGAGCGGCAGGTTGCCGGCGTCGGCGTACATCTGCATCCACACCTCGGACTGCGTCGGCCCGCCGGTCATGCGCACCCGCTCGATGCGCGGGTTCAGCTGCACCATGCGCTCCTGATGGATCAGGTGCGAGAACACGATGCCCTGGTAGATCGCCTGCACCACGTCCGCCATCTCGTGGTGGGCGCTCAGACCGATCAGCCCGCCCGGCGTGTTGCCGCCGAGGTTGGAGCCGTACAGATACGGCAGGAACAGCAGCCCGCTGGGCTGCTCGCGGCGCTCGGCCACCCAGGCGTTGAACTGGGCGTAGCGCTGCCGGTCGTCGGCGCAGAACTGGCGCAGGAACCAGGCCAGGTTGCCGGCCGAGGTCGGGCTGCCTTCGTGCACGAAATAGCGGCCGTCGATACAGTAGCGCCCCCAGGCGTAGGGGTAATCGGCGGGAATGATGCGCTCGGCCACGCAGGTGGCGATCGACCAGGTGCCCGCCACCGCGCTGAGCGTGCGATCGTCGGCCACGCCGGAGCTGAGCGCCGCGCCCACAACGTCGAACAGGCCACCGTACACCGCGGTGCCCGCTCGCAGGCCGCACTGCGCCGCCGCAGCGGCCGTCACCCGCCCGGCCAACTGCGCCGAGCCGATCGTTGGCGCGGTCTTCTCCTGCGCCTCTTCGATGCCGAAGGCCGCCATCAGCGCCGGATCGTAAGCGCCGCTGTGCTGGTTAAACAGGTTGCTGCCGGAGATATTGGTCACCTCGGCCGCCGCCTCGCCGGTGAGGCGAAAGCGCAGGTAGTCGTGCGCCATCAGGATGCGATCGACGGCGGCGTACTGCGCCGGTTGCCGCTGCTTCAGCCAGCGCAGCAGCAGCGCCGGATGGCTGGGCCACAGCGGCTGCAGGCTGCGCGGGTAGGTCTGCGCGTCCACCCCGGCGCGGCGCAGCTCAGCCGCCGTGGCCGCCGCGCGGTTGTCCGAAGAGAGGATGCCGTTGCCGACCGGCTTGCCGTGGCGATCGATGGCGTACAGCCCTTTGCCGTGCGCCGAAAAGCTGACGCCGCGCACCTGCCCGGCCTCCAGCCCCGCCGCGTGCAGCGTCTGGCGGATCGCCGCGCAGACGTCATCCCACAGCGCGTCCATATTGCGTTCGCTAAAGCCCGGCTGGGCGGCGATCGCCGCGCCGTCGCGCTCGGCGATCGCCAGCTCTTCGCCGCTTGCCCGGTACAGCCCGGCCTTGATCACCGTGCCGCCGACGTCTATGCCAAGAAAGACTGACATCGCGCCTCCTATTTGCGCCGCACGGAGCTGAGGTAGATGGCGGCCAGGATGATGCCGCCCTTCACCACATTCTGGATATACGGCGATACGTTCATCAGGTTGAGGCCGTTGTTGAGCACCCCGAGCATCATCGCCCCCACCAGCGTACCGACGATGGCGCCGCGCCCGCCGGAGATCGCCGCCCCGCCCAGCACAACGGCGGCGATGGCGTCCAGCTCGAAGCCTTCACCGGCGTTGGGCTGCCCGCTCATCAGGCGCGAGGTCAGCACCAGCCCGGCCAGCGCGGCGGTCAGGCCGCTGATCACGTACACCAGCATCTTGTAGCGCGGCACGCGGATGCCGCTCAGGCGCGCCGCCTCTTCGTTGCCGCCCATCGCGTAGACGTAGCGGCCGAACGGCAGCTGGTTGAGCATCAGCCAGGCCAGCAGGTACACGCCGAGCATGATCAGGATCGGCACCTGGATGCCCAGCACCGTGCCGCGGCCGAAGAAGGAGAAGACGTCGGGCAGGCCGGAGATCGGGTAGCCGCCGGTATAGAGCAGCGCCAGGCCGCGGGCGATGCCCATCGAGGCCAGGGTGACGATGATCGGCGGCATGCGCAGGTAGGCGATGCAGGCGCCGTTGGCCAGGCCGAACAGCGCGCCGAGCGCCAGCGCGGCCACCATCGCCAGCGGGATCGGCACCGCCGCCAGCATCAGCCCGGCGGCGACCGAACCGGCCAGCGCCATCACCGGCCCCACCGAGAGATCGATGCCGCCGGTCAGGATGGCGCAGGTCATGCCCACCGCGATGATGGCGTTGATCGACACCTGGCGCGCTACGTTGGTCAGGTTGTTGACGCTGAGGAAGCTGTCGTTCAGCAGGCTCATCAGCACGAACAGGACAGCGAAGCCGATAAACGGCAGGACCGCCGGGTGATGCAGCAGTTTTTCCCAGCGCTTGCCGAGGCTGGGGCCGGCGGCGCGGCGCGCCACGGCGGGTTGTTCAATTCCGATCATAAGGCACTCCCGGTCGCGTGAAGCATGATGTGGTTGGATTCGATGTCGTCGCCGGTCAGCTCGGCGACGATGTGGCCGCCGCGAAACACCAGCACGCGGTCGCACACGCCGATGATCTCCGGCAGTTCAGAGGAAATCATGATGATGGAGATGCCCTGCTGGGTCAGTTGCTGCATCAGCTGGTAGATCTCGGCCTTGGCGCCCACGTCGATGCCGCGCGTCGGCTCGTCGAAGATCAGGATGTTGCAGTCGTTGTTGAGCCAGCGGGCGATCACCACCTTCTGCTGGTTGCCGCCGCTCAGGGTGCTGACGGCGGTCTCGGCGTCCGGGGTTTTCACCCCCACGGCGCGGATCAGCCGCTGCACCACGTCGCGATCCTTGCGGGCGCTGACGAAGATCTTGCCGCGCCGGTGGTGCCGGTTGAGGGTGATGTTCTGCGCCACCGAAAACGGCAGCACCAGGCCCTCGGTTTTGCGGCTCTCCGGCAGCAGGCCGATGCCCTGCGCCAGCGCCTGCGCCGGGGAGCGCAGCGCCGCCGGTTGGCCGCCGAGGCTGACGCGTTTGCGGTGGCAGCGGCTGGCGCCGATCAGCGCCGAGACGGTCTCGGTGCGCCCGGAGCCCACCAGCCCGGCGAAG
Organism: Serratia sp. CY76391; assembly: GCF_052166695.1. Lineage (NCBI taxonomy): Bacteria > Pseudomonadati > Pseudomonadota > Gammaproteobacteria > Enterobacterales > Yersiniaceae > Serratia > Serratia sp. CY76391. Next base: position 35,523 of record NZ_JBJNOJ010000003.1, on the reverse strand, counting down.
CCGAGGATCTCACCCTTGTGCAGGTGGAAGCGGTCGGTCACGCCGTGCTTCTCGCGCTGGATCTCCGCCTCCAGCAGCACCGTCGCGGTATCGACCGGATGCTGTTTCACCGGGAAGGCGTTCTCGATTTTGCGCCCGACCATCAGCCGCACCAGCTCTTCCACGTTGGTGTCGCCGGTGGCCAGCGTTTCGATGTAGGCGCCGTCGCGCAGCACGGTGATGCGATCGCAGATGGTGAAGATCTCGTCCAGATGGTGCGAGATAAACACCATGCCAACGCCCAGCAGCCGCAGATCGTTCATCACGCTGAACAGGTGTTCGGCCTCGCCCGGCGTCAGCGTGGCGGTCGGTTCGTCCAGCACCAGCACCCGCGCCTCCAGCGACAGCGCCTTGGCGATCTCAACGAACTGCTGCTGCGCCACGCTCAGCTGCTCCACCGGGCAATCGAGATCGATAGCCACCGTCAGCCGCTTGAAGATCGCCTCGGCCTTGCGCCGCATCGCCCGCCGATCCAGCAGGCCCCAACGGTTCCTGATCTCCCGGTTGAGGAAGATGTTGTCGATGGCGCTCATGTAGGGAATCAACGAGAATTCCTGAAAAATAATGCCGACCCCAGCCTCGATCGCCTGGCGATAGTTGTTAAAGCGGCGCTGCTCGCCGTCGATAAAAATGTCGCCCTCGTCCGGCTGATGGATGCCGCACATGATTTTCACCAGCGTCGATTTGCCGGCGCCGTTTTCGCCCAGCAGGGCGTGCACCTCGCCCCGTTGAATGGCCAGATCGATGCCGTCCAGCGCCTTCACGCCGGGAAAGCTCTTTTTTATTCGCTTCAGTTCCAGTAAAGGTGTCACCGCATTGCCCTCCGCGCCGAACGCCCCGCCGCAGCGGGGCGAACCTGCCGCTGTTACCAGCTAAAGCCGGCCGCATTGCTGCGGTCGATCAGCTTCACTTTGACCGGCACGGTTTTCGGCACCGTGGCGCCCCAGTAGCGGGCCAGCGCAATGCCGAGCGCGATGCGCAGCTGGTCACGCGGGAACTGCGCCGAGGTGGCGATAAACGGCGAATTCGGCTTGAGGATCTCTTTGATGGCTTCCGGCTGGCCGTCGACGCTCACCAGCTTGACCTTGGCGCCGTTGCTTTCGATCGCCGCCAGGGCACCGAGCGCGCCGACGTCGTTGACGCTGAAGATGCCCGCCAGATCCGGCGCCGACTGCAGCATGTTTTCGGTGACGGTCAGCGCGGTGTCGCGCTCCTGCTTGCCGTTTTGCTTGGTGACGATCTTGATGTCGGGGTATTTCTTCATCGCCGCTTCAAAGCCGCGCACGCGCTCCAGGATCGGCACCACCGGGATGCCGTCGAGGATCGCCACCTTGCCTTTGCCGCCCAGCGCTTTCGCCAGGTACTCGCCCGCCTGGAAGCCAGCGTCGTAATTTTCCGAGCCGACGAACGAGTCCAGCGGCCCTTCCGCCTGCGCGTCGATCGCCACCACCACCGCGCCGGCCTTATGGGCGGAGATCACCGCTGACTGCACCCCCACCGAGTCGGTCGGGTTGATCAGCAGGATATCCACCTTCTTCTGCAGCATGTCCTCCACGTCGCCGATCTGTTTGGCGACGTCATGGCGCGCATCGGCCACGTACACCTTGGCGCCGATATCCGCCGCCGCCTGATCCAGCGCCTGCTTCATGGTGACGAAGTAGTCGTTGTTCATTTCCTGGAACGACATACCGATAGTGATTTGCTTGGCCAGCGCCCCATGGCTGGCCGCCAACATTCCACCGGCGACGATAAAAGGCAGGGTCTTTTTGAATAATGAAAACATAGCCAATTCTCCTGTAGGGAAGCTTCTTGTTGTGGTTATCAGAGCAACAGCATGTCTTTACGTTTGGCCGACCGGCCGGCCCCTCCATTGCGGAGCGAGCCGGCGATCGTGACTGCAACAGCGGTACAGCGGGAGGGTCAGGGAACCAGGATCACCTTGATGGAGTCGGTCGAGTCCGCCAGGGCGAAGGCTTCGTCCCAGTCATTCAATGAATAGCTGTGGGTAACCACGCCGCTTGAGGTCACCAGCCCGCGCTCGAACAGATCGATGGCGATCTCATAGCTGTAGGGCGCCAGGTGCGCGCCGCGAATGTCCAGCTCCTTGCGATCGCCGATGATGGACCAGTCGACGGTGGTTTCCTTGCCGAACACGCTGAACTCCACGAAGCGGCCCAGCTTGCGGATCATCTGCAGCCCCTGGGTGACGCCGATCGGCGCGCCGGTGGCCTCGATGTACACGTCGCAGCCGTAGCCGCCGGTCAGCGATTTGACGATCTGGTCGGCGTCTTCCTTCAGCGGGTTGATCACCACGTCGGCGCCAAACTCCTTCGCCAGCGCCAGCCGCTCGTCGATGGCGTCGATCACGATCAGTTTCTTCGGCGTTTTCAGCCGCGCCACCTGCACCATGCACAGCCCCAGCGGCCCGGCGCCGGCCAGCACCACCACGTCGTCCAGCTGGATGTCGCCGCGCGCCACGGTGTGAATGGCGCAGGCCATCGGCTCGATCAATACCGCGTCTTCATGGCTCAGGCTTTCCGGGATCTTGTGCACGATGGCGTTCTCGGAAAAGCGCATGTATTCCGCCATGCCGCCCTCCGCCACGTCTTTCTGGAAGCCGTAAATGTTATGCGTCTCACACATCCAGTAACTGCCGGATTTGCAGTAACGGCATTCCCAGCACGGCACGATCTGCTCGGCGATCACCCGCTCGCCGAGCCGGTATTTGCCTTCCGCGCCCTCGCCCAGCGCGGCGATGCGGCCGTAGAACTCGTGCCCCGGCACCACCGGCGGTTTAACCCACGGGTTCTCCCCCCAAAACATCTGCGCGCCGTTCTTGCATTTGCAGTCGCCGGCGCAGATGCCGCAGCCTTCCACCTTGATTACCAGCTCGCGCGCCTTCGGCAGCGGCGTGGGCACCTGTTCGAAACGGTAGTCCTGCGGGCCGTGGCAAACGACCGCGCGCATTTTTTCCGGCAACTGGCTCATCTCTTCCTCCAATACTCTCATTAAACGCTTGAAAATTATGAATGTTGACGTTGTCATTTTTATCAAACAAAAAACAAACCGAGTTATAAAGCTATAAATTTCAACAAATTAACCATTACACATCCCGATAACTAAAAATGACAACGTGAACATAGAGCGACATATAACCAAAGCTGCAAAAATAATTATTTGAGCAAAATCACAGTTCATTAACATTGCGGCTAAAAATGCTACAAATGCGGATCGCGATCCCATTTACGGGATCGCCGATCCGGGCAGATCCGCTAAATCAGCAGGCGCACGCGATCGTAGATCTGGCGATCCTCCGGCCGCGACGATCGCGCCTGCTGGCGCAGGGTGCGCACCAGCGTGTCGATAAACGCATGGGCGGTGGCGCTCAGAATGCTGTTGCGCCGGGTGACGATATTCAACTGCGCCGGTTGGCAGCTCTCGCGCAGCGCCAGCGGCTGCAGGCGAGAGGCGAACTGCGGCAGCGCGACGATCGGCCGCGGGCACCAGGTGCACATCTCGGCGGATTCCACCAGCGCCTGCAGCATGCCGAACGAATGCGCCTGGATAATGCGCTGGCGCGGCAGGCGCGCGCCGTGGCGGTGGAACACCTCATCGAGCAGCGCATCGAAACTTTCCTGGGTATAGCTCATCACCCAATCCTGCTCCAGCAGCTGATGCAGCGAGGTGCTGTGCGCCAGCGGATGGCCGCGCCGCACCATGTACGCCGTTTCATACTCCAGCAGCGGCTCGCAGTGGAACTCCTGCGGCGCCGACGACGCCGGCAGCGGCGTGATGGCGAAATCCATCGTGCCCTCGCGCAGCTGCGACTGGGCGTTGGCCATCAGGCTTTCCGACAGTTCCAGCCGCACCGCCGGCACCTTGCTGCGAAACGCCATCACCGCCGGCGGCAGCACCGTCAGCATCAGCCAGGGAGTGATCGCCGCCTTGACCAGATCCGCCGCACTCCCGCGCAGCGCCGCCATTTCGCCCTGCGCCTGCTCCAACTGGTTCAGCACCAGCCGGGCGTGCACCAGCAGGGTTTTGCCGTAGGGGGTAAAACCCAGCCCGGTCGGCGTGCGGATCAGCAGCGGCAGCGCCTGTTCTTGCTCCAGTTCGCGCAGTGCGCGGGTCACCGCCGCCTGCGACAGCCCCAGATGCCGCGCCGCCGCGCGAATGCTGCCGCTGTCGGCGCTGGCCACCAGCGCCTGCAGTTGGTGCAGTTTCATGCTCACCTCCTGACAATCATAGGTTGTCAGCATAACCGAACGGCGGCTACCCGGCAAAAACGGAGTTTGCTAGTCTCGATACCAACCTCTCTGCCCCGTTCCGTACCCGTTAGCCGGGGCCCTTTGCCGGAGATCGTGATGATGCATTCACTGGTACTGCCTGATATCGCCGCCGTTCATGATGAGATGGTCGCGCTTCGCCGCCACATTCACGCCCACCCGGAGCTGGGCTTCCAGGAGTTTGCGACGTCGGCTTTGGTGGCGCAGCGGCTGGAGGAATGGGGTTACCGCGTCACGCGTGGCGTAGGACAAACCGGCGTTGTCGCCACATTGCAGCGCGGGCCGGGAAAATCGCTCGGCATCCGCGCCGACATGGACGCCCTGCCGATTGCCGAAACCACCGAACTGCCTTACGCCAGCACCCATTCCGGGGTGATGCATGCCTGCGGCCACGACGGGCACACCGCCATGCTGCTGGCGGCGGCCCGCTATCTGGCGCGGCAGCCGAACTTTTTCGGCACGCTGCATCTGATCTTTCAGCCGGCGGAAGAAGGCGGCGGCGGCGCCAAAGTGATGATTGAAGACGGCCTGTTTGAGCGCTTCCCCTGCGACGCGGTGTTCGCCATGCACAACGTGCCCGGCTTACCCACCGGCCACCTGGGCTTCGCCTGCGGCCCCTTCATGTGTTCGGCCGATACGGTGCACATCACCCTGCACGGCCACGGCGGCCACGGCGCGGTGCCGCAGAGCACCGTCGATCCGGTGGTGGCCTGCGCGGCCATCGTCATGAGCCTGCAAACCATCGTGGCGCGCAATATCGATCCGCAGGAAACGGCGATCGTCACCGTGGGGGCGATGCAGGCCGGCCAGGCCGCCAACGTGATCCCGGCGACCGCCACCCTGACGCTCAGCGTGCGCGCGCTGACGGCGGCGGTGCGCGCGCGGCTGGAACAGCGCATCACCGAGCTGGTCACGGCGCAGGCCGCCAGCTTCGGCGCCCGCGCGGAGATCGACTATCAGCACGGCTACCCGGTGCTGGTGAACCACCCGGCAGAAACCGAGCTGGCGCGCGCGGTGGCGCTGGAATGGGCCGGAGAGAGCCGGGTGATCCCCACGCTGCGGCCATTCACCGCCAGCGAAGATTTCGCCTTTATGCTGGAGAAGTGCCCAGGCAGCTACATCTCGATCGGCAACGGCCCCGCCACGCCGGGCAATTCTCTGCACAACCCCGGTTATGACTTCAACGACGACAGTCTGTCGTTGGGCGCCACTTACTGGGTCAAATTGGTCGAGCGCTTTTTGGCTCGCCCCGCGGTTTAATCGCCAACACAGAGGAAATGACATGAAAATCATCAAAGGGCTGTTGTTGTTGTTGTTGCCGCTGGCCGCGAGCTTTCCCGCGCTGAGCGGTGAATTCAGCGGCAAAGTGATCAAGCTGGGCATCGATCCCACCTTTCCGCCGCTGGAGTATAAAAACCCGCAGGGCAAGCTGACCGGCTTCGGCGTCGATATCGCCCAGGCGCTGTGCGACCAGATGCAGGCCAAATGCGTGTGGGTGGAAAGCAGTTGGGACGGCATGATCCCCGGCCTGCAGGCGAAGAAGTTCGACGCCATCGCCTCGTCGATGACCATTACGCCACAGCGCCGGCAGCAGATCGCTTTCTCCAGCAAAGTCTCCAACGCCCCGGCGCGGCTGGTGGCGCATAAAGGCAGCAATCTGCAGCCTACCGCCGCCTCGCTGAAAGGCAAATCGGTCGGCGTGCAGCAAGGTTCCAGCCAGGAGGCCTACGCCAATGCGCTGTGGCGGCCGGCCGGCGTCAACGTGGTCGCCTACCAAAGCCAGCAGGAGGTGAACGAAGATCTGGCCAACGGCCGCCTGGATGCGTCACTGCTGGCCAGCGTCAGCGCCAGCGAATTCTTCAAAACGCCCGGCGGCAAAGACTTTGCCTTTATCGGCGCCGAATTGAGCGACAGCAAGTACTTCGGCGTCGGCGACGGCATCGGGGTCCGCAAAGAGGATACCGCGCTGCTTAACGCCTTCAACACCGCGCTGCAGGCGATCCGCGCCAACGGCACTTACAAGAAAATCAACGACAAGTATTTCGACTTCGACATGTACGGCGCGGAGCAGTAACACGCGTTCCCCGGCGGTCACCTGCAGGTCCTGCAGGATGGGGAGGCGCCTTCGGCCGCCGGGGAACGCCCCAACGGAAACGGCAATGTCGGCAAGAACGGAAAATCAGGCGGGATAAGGATGCGGGCCAGGCAGGACGCCCGGCCCGCTAAAGCGGGTTACTTCACTTCGCCCATCGCCTTCAGCTTTTTGGACAGCTCGCGGCGTTCTTTGGACAGATCGGCATTTTTGATGATGTAGTCATCAACGCGATCTTCGTAGTCGCTGCGCATGTTGGCGATGATGCCCTGAATGTCTTCAATGCTCATGCCGGGCTTGATGTACTCACTCAGGTTGTCGAGCAGCAGCACGCGCTTCTGGTTATCACGAATTTTCTTTTCGTTGTCGACGATCTCGCGTTGCAGTTTGTTTTTGCGGCGGAACATACGCACAAACTCCAGCACGTCCTGGAAACTCGGCTTATTTGCATTATCCATCTTTATACCCTTGCTTTAGTAATACACAGATTCATTTGCTTACGGCCACATGGCACCAAGATACAGGTTTGTGGCGGTCCGGCACAACAGTGATTGGCTTATCTTACCCACTTTGCCCCGGCGGCCAAAACCCAAAGCGCCGCCTTCATGATCTGACCCCTTATTCGCGCCCGGCGGCGGTGCAGACCTGGAGCAAATCCCCCAACTCTTCCAACTGCTGCGCCAGCTCCATGCTGAGCCAGACATAGCCGTAAATCGGCGCTTCGCCGTGCTGGCCAAGGCTGACCTCCTGCATCAGCGTTTTCAGCTCGCCGGCGATCTCCGCCAACTGCCCCGCCGCCGCCTGCCGCTGCGCCTGCGGCCCTTCGCGCATCAGCACCGCCAACGACTCCAGCGAGCTCAGCGTCAGCAGCTGGGTGCTGCGCAGCGTGCGGGCGTTCAACATAATGAAGTGCGTTTCGCGCGAGGCCCAGTAGGCGTCGGCCATCAGCTCCAGCGTGCACACCAGATTGCGGCTGAGGGTTTGCACCGCCTCGAACACCGCTTTGGGGATGCGGGTTTCCTTGCTGGCGGGCACGATCAGGCTGCGCAGCTTCACCACCTGATTCAACAGATCCTTGAGCTGCGGCTCCAGCCGCGGCCGCTCAATGACGTTCGGCGAAAAATACGCGCCGTAGATACGGGCGGCGGTTTGCAGGCAGTCCGCCATTTGCATGCGCCACAGAATGTAGGCGCGCTGTGGGTAGATGCTGGTGAACAGCAGCGCCAGCAGCGAGCCGAAGATCACGTCGCCGCTGCGCCACAGCGCGGTGTGCATGTCACCGGCGCCCGCGCCGCACACCACCGCCAGCGTGATCCCCACCAGCAGCGCCATATACGGCCGTTTGCCGAGCGTCAGATAACCGCAGACGAACATCACCACGCCGCACCATGCCAGCATCAGCGGCAGCGAATAGAGTTCCAGATACAGGGCGATCAGGCCGGAAGCCGCGCCAAACACCGTACCGGCAATGCGTTGCAGCGCCCGCTGCAGCACGTTGCCCCAAAACGAGATCGGCCCCATCACCACCACCAGGGTGATCAGCGGCCAGGTGCCTTCAGGCACCGCCAGCAGGCGGATCAGCAGAAAAGTCAGGATAAACGCCAGCCCGATGCGCACGCCGTGGACGACGCGATAATGGCGATAGGTCAGCAGTTCAAGTGAAGAGATTTTTCGATCGAGGCGCACAGTGCCTCCGATAAACACCAGCCAGGCCGCTATTTTAGCGGAGGAAGCCCGGCGAGGAAAAGGCGAATGAGGCGTCCCCCATTCGCCGTCAGGCTCAGGCGGCGTACTTGTCGACCAGCGCGCGCAGAACGGCGGCGGTTTCAACATCCATCACGCCGTCATACTTCTGCGGACGGAAGTGCAGCTGGAACGCGCGCACCAGCTGGCGGTAGCCTTCTGCGGTGTTCGCCGCCGAGGTGTCGTAGCCGTATTGGGCGAACAGTTTCAGCAGCTCAGCCTGCGCCGGCAGACCCTGGCTGCAGTATTCCTGCTGGCGCTGCTGCTTGGTCGCTTCGTCATACCAGGCGCCGACGCCGGCCTGATACAGCTGCTGCCACGGGAACTGCGGGCCCGGATCGCTCTTGCGGCCCGGCGCGATGTCGGAGTGCGCCACCACGTTCACCGGCGAGATGTCCGGATAACGCTGCAGGATGTTCTGCGCCAGCTGGGTGACCGCCTCGATCTGCTGCGGATTGAACGGCGGGAAGGTGATGTTTCCACCGTCGCCGCTCGCCAGGTTGACGATCTCGATGCCGATCGAGGTGTCGTTGATATTGCTGCGGGTGCCCCACTGGCTGGTGCCGGCATGCCAGGCGCGCTCGTTCTCGTCCACCAGGTTGAAAATGCGCACGCCGCTGAAGCCGGCGGCCTGATAGGTGGCATCGGTCGGATCCGGCACCAGATAGTGCGCGCTGACCGATTTTCCGGTCAACGACGTCACCGAGTCGGCGAAGTTTTGCGCCGTGTAGTGCAGCACCAGAAAGCGCACGCGGTGGCCGAAGCTGGCGACCGATCGGTAGCTATTGTAATCAATCTTGTACATCGTAAAGTCCCTCTCTCGTTTGATTTCACTGAGCGGCCTCTCATCATGACAGGCCGCTCCGCACAGGTGAACCTTTGGCTCACCCTTTCTGTTTTAGCTAATTGCTAAATAATGCGCAAGCGTTTTTTAGCAAAACCGTTATTTACCTTTTTGCTAAAGAGTGCGATCATCAAACGATGGAAACTAAAGAAATCAGGCGCAACAATCTGCGCGAATTGATGGCCCGCTACGCCCGGCAAGGCGTCAACCAGAATGAGTTCGCCACGCTGGTTGAGTCTTCCGCGCCGACGCTGAGCCAAATCATCGGGGAGAAATCCTCCCGCAATCTTGGCGACAATCTGGCCAGGCGGATCGAGGCCAGGCTGAATTTGCCCAAGGGCTGGTTCGACGTGTTTCATGAAAAGCAGCTGGTGCGCCCGTTTGACAACGTGGCGGCGGAGTCGGACTTCCAGCCCGCCCGTTTGAAACCGGTGGTATGGGAAGATACCGAACAAGACAAGGAAGAGTTTGTGGAGATCCCGCTGCTGGATATCGATTTTTCCGCCGGCGACGGCTGCTACGAAATCGTCGATCGCGAGGAGTTTTCGCTGATCTTCCGCCGTTACTATCTGCACAAGATGGGGGTGGCGGTCAACGCCGCGCGCATTATCCGCATCTCCGGCTCCAGCATGGAACCGCGTCTGCAGGACGGCGACGTGGTCGGCATCAATACCGACGACACGCGCATCCGCGAGGGCAAGACCTACGCCATCCGCCACGGCAATTTGCTGCGGGTGAAGGTGCTGATCGAACAGCCGGACGGCGGCGTCATCATCCGCTCCCTCAACCGGGAAGAGTACCAGGACGAGTATCTCAGCTATCAGCAGCGCAAGGAGCAACTGGTGGTGCTCGGCCGCGTCTTCTGGTCGTCTTCGTCCTGGTAACGGGCGATAACCTCGGGCGCCCGTTGCGCCCTGCGGTTATTTGAAGTCCACCACCATCTGCTGCTGGATAGACAGCCCGCGCGTCGACTGCACGCAGCCGGCGATGTAGTCGGTGAAACGCGGCGGTTTCGGCATGCCCAGCTTGAGGATCTTCTCGTTGCTGAAACGCACGTTGAGCATGGCGAACGATCCGTACAGGCGCATCGCCTTCAGCATCAGCCGCTCGTTGCACGGACCGAAAATGTCTTTCAGCTGGCGGCGCATTTTCACCAGCGCGTCATAGGTCACCTGCGCATACTCATCGCCCACCGGCGCTTTTTCCAGGGCCGCCGCCATGGCATTGTCAATTTCGGCAAAGCTGACGCTGCTCTCCTCACCGGCGGAGATGTGATAAACGTCGTTCTCCAGCGTTTCGCTGTTCATCAGCATCACCAGCGCATCCGCGCAATAGTCCGCCGGGATCACGTCGATATTGTCCTGCAGCGAGCACATGAACTTGCGCAGCATCAACGCCATGCCAAACACCCAGAAAATGCTGCTGGAAGGCTGGCAGCCCAGGCGGGTGTGCCCCACCACGATCGACGGACGAGCGATGGTCAACGGCATTTGCGGGCAGCGCTGGCGCATCAGCTGTTCGATGGTGGATTTGGAACGGGTATATTCCACCAGGTGTTCGGCGTCTTCCTCAAACTCGCCGCTCTCCGCCACCAGCGAACCCGGCTCCGGCGAACAGGACATGGCGGTGCCGACGTGCAGGAAACGTTTTAATCCCGGTACCTGCGCCATTCTTTCGGCAAAGGCCAGAGTGCCTTCTACGTTTACCTTCCAAATGAGCGGGTTATTACCAAATGAAGCAACGGCCGCGCAGTTAATAACGTGCGTAACATTGTTAATACGCGCGTCAGTTAAAAAGTCGGCCGGCTCGGAAAGGTCGCCCAATAATATATTTTCAATCGTAATTTTAGACAGCAGATTCGCATCGATATTAAACTTTTCCATATTCGCGCGAATACGGGCCAGCCCTTGCTGCGCATCGTCTGCACGCACCAGCAAAAGATAATTAACTGACTGATTTTCAATCAATAACTTTTCGAGAACCGCACCACCAAGAAAGCCGGTAGCGCCGGTCAACAGTAGCGTTTTCATCATTGTCACCCACATTGGCATTGAATGTGGTTGATTGTATCCGCGGATATTTAAACAAATATTAAATAGAATTACGGCGCCCTTAAACACTTTTCTTAATATTATCTTAAGGAATCTTTTGAAACATCCATCATGGGTTTAGTAACAAAAGAACCGCGTAGATTCTATGATTAATCTCCGCCGTTTAAATACCATTGATGTAGTGCCTGATTTAATTTAACGGTCAATGTTATTTCTCTTCTGGTCCGTGGAGGACTTATGACCTATAACCAAAAAATCTGGTTGGGGGTTTTGCTGCTGTGCACCCTGTTTTGGGGGGCAGTGATAAGCGGCGCCTGTTCGCTGTATAATCGGGCAGATCGCCTCAATGCGCACCAGGCGCAGAGCGAGTTCGCCGCCCGCCACAGTGTGCCCCCCTGCCCGCAGCAAAGCGTTCAGGCCTCCGCCGCCCCCCGGAATGGGTAGGGACAAGACCGGCTAACGATCCTATTATACCCTAAGATTAACAGGGAGATAACGATGGCTCGAAAGCTGGATAGCTTACCGCAGGCGCAACGCGAGAAAATAGAAACCGATTTGCTGGCCATCAGCGTGATCTACAACGAGCGCTACGGCATCGCCTCGACCCAGACGGAAACGGAACAACAGATCCCCGACCACCTGCTCCCCTACTTTCATCAGCGGCTGGATTACTATCGCCGTGCGTAATTGCGCGCATTTCGCTAACCGCCGCTTGGCATCGCTCCCCACGCCGTTACAATAGAGGCATATTGTATCCGCCACTGAAGAGACGCGATTTTGAGCAGCAAGGCAACGGCCACATTTTATATTCACGATTACGAGACCTTCGGCAAGAGCCCGTCGCTGGATCGCCCGGCGCAGTTCGCCGGCGTGCGCACCGATATGGATTTCAACATTATCGAAGAGTCGCTGGTCATCTACTGCGCCCCGGCCGACGATTACCTGCCGGAACCGGAGGCGGTGATGATCACCGGCATCACGCCGCAGGTGGCGCGCGCCAAAGGCGTTAACGAGGCCGAGTTCACCCGCCAAATCCATCAGGCCTTCAGCGTGGCCGGCACCTGCATTCTCGGTTACAACAACATCCGCTTCGATGACGAAGTGAGCCGCAATATCTTCTATCGCAACTTCTACGATCCCTACGCCTACAGCTGGCAAAACGGCAACTCGCGTTGGGATCTGCTGGATGTGATGCGCGCCTGCTACGCCCTGCGCCCGGACGGTATCGTCTGGCCGGAAAACGAAGACGGTTTCCCCAGCTTCCGCCTCGAACACCTCACGCGCGCCAACGGCGTCGAACACACGCAGGCTCACGACGCGATGTCAGACGTATACGCCACCATCGCGATGGCCAAGCTGGTTAAGCAGGCGCAGCCGCGGCTGTTCGATTTCCTGCTGCAACACCGCAACAAGCACAAACTGAACGCCCTGATCGACGTCGCCGACATGACGCCGCTGGTGCACGTCTCCGGCATGTTCGGCGCGGCGCGCGGCAACACCAGCTGGGTGTCGCCGCTGGCCTGGCACCCGGACAACAAGAACGCGGTGATCATGTGCGATCTCGCCGGCGACATGACGCCGCTGCTGACGCTGAGCGCCGAGCAGCTGCGTGAACGGCTGTACACCCGCCGCGACGATCTGGCGCCGGATCAGGCGCCGGTGCCGATCAAGCTGGTGCACATCAACAAATGCCCGGTGCTGGCGCCGGCCAAAACCCTGCTGCCGGAGAACGCCGAGCGGCTGGGCATCGATCGTCAGGCGTGTCTGCAAAATCTGCAGTTGCTGAAACAGCATCCGGAAGTGCGCGAGAAAGTGGTGGCACTGTTCGCCGAAGCCGAGCCGTTCAAAGGTTCCGAGGACGTCGACGCCCGCTTGTACGACGGTTTCTTCAGCGACGCCGACAAGGCGGCGATGAGGATTATCCAGCAGACCAAGCCGCAGAACCTGCCGGCGCTGGATCTGGCCTTCAGCGACGGCCGCATGAAAGAGCTGCTGTTCCGCTTCCGCGCGCGCAACTATCCGAATACGCTGGACGACGCCGAGCAGCGCCGCTGGCTGCAACACCGCCAGGAAGCGCTGAGCGCGGAGCGCGTGCAGAGTTACCTGCTGCAGCTCGAATCACTGTATAACCTGCACGAAGGCGACAAAGAGAAAACCGCCCTGCTGAAAGCGCTGTTCGATTACGGCAAAGAGTTGGTGGGATAAAACCCGCAGCAAGCAGAAAAGGAAAAGGCCGCGAAAGCGGCCTTTTTTGTGGCTGAGGAGACGGCTCGCGCTTAGGCAGCGTCTTCGCTCGCTTGCGGCACCGGCAGACGGAAGCTGCGGGTGACGAAGGCCAGGTAGATCAGACCGATGGCCGCCCAAACCAGGCCCAGCGTCATCGAGCTGGCTTCCAGGTTGATCCACAGCGCGCCGACGGTCAGTGCGCCCATCACCGGCAGGATCAGGTAGTTGAACGTGTCCTTCACGGTGCGGTTCATCTTGTCGCGAATATAGAACTGCGAGATCACCGACAGGTTGACGAAGGTGAAGGCCACCAGCGCACCGAAGTTGATCAGCGCGGTCGCGGTCACCAGGTCAAACGACACCGCAGACAGCGCGATGGCGCCAACCAGCAGCACGTTCAGCGCCGGGGTACGCCACTTCGGATGCACATAGCCGAAGAAGCGAGTCGGGAATACGCCGTCGCGGCCCATCACGTACATCAGACGCGAAACGCCCGCGTGCGCCGCCATGCCTGACGCCAATACCGTCACGCAGGAGAACACCAGGATCACCGACTGGAAGAACTTGCCCGCCACGTACAGCATGATTTCAGGCTGCGACGCGTCAGGATCCTTGAAGCGCGAGATGTCCGGGAAATACAGCTGCACGAAGTAAGACACCACGATAAAGATGATGCCGCCGATCAGCGCCGTCAGGAAGATGGCTTTCGGGATCACTTTCTCTGCGTCTTTGGTTTCTTCGGACAGCGAGCTGATGCCGTCGAAGCCCAGGAACGAGAAGCACAGGATGGTCGCGCCGGTAATCATCGGCACCACGTGAGCGTTATCGGACCAGAACGGGCGGCTGCTGACCAGCGTACCGGCGCCTTCGCCGTGGTAAACGCCGTTGATCACCAGACCCAGGAACACGATCATGATCGCCACCTGCACCACCACGATGATGGAGTTCAGGTTGGCCACCAGCTTGATGCCGCGCAGGTTGAAAATCGTCATCAACCCGACCAGCACCGCCACGAAGATCCAGGACGGGACGCCCGGGAAGATCGCTTCCAGGTAAATCTTGGCCAGCAAAATGTTGATCATCGGCATGAACAGGTAGTCCAGCAGCGATGACCAGCCCACCATAAAGCCGACGTGCGGGCTGATGGCTTTCTGGGCGTAAGTGTAGGCAGAACCGGCGGAAGGGAACTTCTTCACCAGCTTGCCGTAGCTCAGGGCGGTAAACAGGATCGCCAGCAGAGCGAAGGCGTACGCGGTCGCGACGTGACCATCGGTCAGGCCGGATACGATGCCGAAGGTATCGAAGATAGTCATTGGCTGCAGATAAGCCAGACCCATCATCACTACCGGAACTAATGTCAGGGTTTTACGCAGCTGAGTGCGCTGAGCCGGAGCGGCGTTAAGGGTGTTATCGGACATTGTTCAGCCCCCCCTTACCTTGAGCCTTGCGGATGGCGGACACGCCAAGACTTAAGGTTGCGGGGAAACTTCGCAACGAGCGACTTAATTCTAAAAGAAGGGGATTGTAAGCTGGATAACGGGTCGAGGTAACCTCGGCTGCTCCATAGTCGCTGCGGCCACAGCGGAAACCGGCGGGCACCGGCGCTAAAGTGAAAAATTGCCCCATCTTTCTAATCCTCATGAGTCACGACCATAAAGTTTTGTTTGATCGTGCACGAAACTATTTATCTATCCGGATCGGTGTCCGGCCTCGCTTGGTGTATGAAACGCTACGTTGGTAAAACTTAATGCAAAAAAAATAACCGACGCTTTCAAAACGTCGGCTATCTGCATTTGAGATATTTTGCACCAGAATGCCTCCGGATGACAAGATCCGGAAGCCCTCAAATACAAATTCTTTTTGTCGATCGCACGGAAAACCAGCCCGGCAGGCGAATTAATCCGCTACCGGCAGGCCGGTCGCCCGCACATACTTCTTACTTTATACGCCCATTCAGGCATTTTTCAACATCCAGTCGATCTCGGTTTCCGTCACCCGCCGTTCAAACTGCAGCAATTCGTCCGTCTTGCAGGCGTGATAAACTTGGGTGAAGCGCTCGCCCAGATAGTGGGTCAACGCATGCTGATGTTCAAACTCGTACAACGCATCGCTCTGGCGGATCGGCAGCGGCAGCCCCTCCTGCTCCAGCCCGTTGCCGGTCACAGGCTCAGGCAACGGCAACGCGTTGTCCAACCCGTACAACATGCCGGCCAGGATCGCCGCCATCACCAGATAGGGGTTGGCGTCGGCGCCGGCCACGCGGTACTCCACCCGATGATTCTCCGGTTCGCCGCAGGGAATGCGCAGCGCCACGGTGCGATTGTTGTGGCCCCAGGCGGCCTGGATCGGCACATACATCCCCGGCTGGAAACGCCGATAGGCATTGACGTTCGGCGCCAGCAGCGCCATCGACGCCGGCATCAGGGTGATCATCCCGGCCAGCGCCTGTTTCAGCAACGGTGAATCCTCGCCTTCGCCGTCGGCGAACAGGTTGTTGCCCGCCCCGTCCTGCATGCTGACATGCACATGCATGCCGCTGCCGGCGTAATCCTCATAGGGTTTGGCCATAAAGGTGGCGTGCATACCGTGGTTCTCGGCCACCAGCCGCACCAGCCGCTTGAGCGCCAGCGCGTGGTCGCAGGCCAGCAAGATGTCGTCGGAATGGCGCAGGTTGACCTCGAACTGCCCCGGCGACGCCTCCGCCACCGCGCCGTCCGCCGGCAGCCCCTGCAGCTTCGCCAACACGTCGATATCGTTCAGCACCTCGGCGAAATGGTTCAGGTTATCGACGGAGTACACCTGGCTTTGGGTGTTGCGCTCCTGAGTGCCGGGCGCACACGGCGGCTGCAAATCGCCTTCTGCGTCGCGCTGCCTGTCGATGAGATAAAACTCCAGCTCTACCGCTGCCACCGGGAACAAGCCGCGCTGTCGCAGCGCCTGCCACACGCGGTTCAGCACATTACGGGGTTCAACGTCAAAGGGAGTGCCATCTTCATCCAGCATGGTCAGCAACACCTGGCCGATATGCTCCGGATCGGCGGCCGACGGCGTCAGCGAGCCGGGCACCGGCAGGCAAATGCGATCCGGCTCGCCGAGCTCCTGCCCAAGACCGGTCTCCTCCACCACGTTGCCGAGGATGTCCATGGCGAACACCGACGCGGGGAAGTAGCTGCCTTTTTCCAGTTTTTTCAACCCTGAGACGGGTATGCGTTTGCCGCGGAAGGAACCATTGAGATCGGTGAGAAGGATATCGACATACTGCGTGGCGGGATGGCGTTCCAAATAATGAGCAACCTCATTTTGGAACGCGCTACTTCGCCTCTCTTCATGATGCTGTGCAAAATGTTCAACTGCTGCGCTATTGGTTTGCATACGTCACCCGCCATTATGCTCTTAAGGCGCGTTAGCGCCCGTCCGCCGTTCGATTCAACACATGATTGGATTTCTCGCCAGGTCGCGCCGCTGCCGGGCGCTCAAAATAACATCCACAATATGAAACATAGTATTAACAGAATGGGTTTGCAAATGTTACAATCCTGTTTGATTATTCACCACCGGCTGCTAAATTGATAAAATATTGACCGAAAAGGCCTTGCTGCCATTTTTACGTCAACTATTTCGTCCAACGCACCGAGAGTGAACATGGGCAATATATTTTCCAAACCTGCCCTAACTATCGATATCATGCAGCATCGTTATCGCCCAGACAGGCGCCCGATAACGATATTCATGTCTGCCTGTCGCCCCTACCAGAAGGAAGTACCGCTATGAGCGAAGCCAGCTTGGCACCGGGCAAACGCCTGTCACAGATCCGTCAGCAATTGGGTTTGTCGCAGCGCCGGGTCGCCGAACTGTCCGGGTTAACCCACAGTGCGATCAGCACCATCGAACAGGACAAGGTCAGCCCGGCCATCAGCACGCTGCAAAAGCTGCTGAAGGTGTATGGCCTGTCGCTGTCTGAATTCTTTGCCGAACCGGAGGCCGTCGACGAACCGCGCGTGGTGATCGACGCCGAGGATCTGATTGAGATCGGCAGCCAGGGGGTGTCGATGAAGCTGGTGCACAACGGCAGCCCGACGCGCAACCTGGCGATGATGCTGGAAACCTACCAGCCCGGCACCACCACCGGCGAAAAGATCAAGCATCAGGGCGAAGAGATCGGCACCCTGCTGGAAGGCGAGATCGTGCTGACCATCAACGGCCAGAGCTATTGCCTGAGTGCCGGTCAGAGTTACGCCATCAACACCGGCATTCCGCACAGCTTCAGCAATACGTCGGCGCGCATTTGCCGCATCGTCAGCGCACACACCCCTACCACCTTCTGACCGCTTCTCGCACCGGCGCAGCCTGACGCGGGTTGCGCCCCTGCCCACCCACGCTTTTTTCATCGCCGTTATGCCATTTTGTTGGTTGCCAACGGCGCAATCTGTGTTACAACAGAGCAAAACAGCCATCTAAACATCTAAACGGCCTTAACACCTTATGTCAACCGCAACGCCTTCACGCCTCGAGATGCGCAATATCTCGATCGCCTTCGCCGGCTTCAACGCGCTACAGGACGTGGACTTCACGCTGCAGGGCGGATCAATCCATGCGCTGGTCGGCGCCAACGGCGCGGGCAAGTCGACGCTGATGGCGATCCTCTCCGGCGCCCACGATCATTATCGCGGCGAGATCCTGATCGACGGCCAGCCGGTGGCGATCCACTCCCCATTGCAGGCGCGCCGTCACGGTATTCACGTGGTGCAGCAAGAGGTCGACGTCGCGCTGATCCCCACGCTGTCGGTAGCGGAAAACATCATGCTTGACTGGCTGAACGAGCCGGGCCACTGGCTGAACTGGGCGGAGCTGCACCGCCGCGCCGCGCAGCTGCTGCAGCAATGGGCGCTGCCGCTCAACCCGCGCAGACGCTTGGCGGACTGCACGCTGGCGGAAAAACAGCAGGTGCTGCTGGCGCGCGCGCTGTCGCACCGCTGCCGTTTTCTGGTGCTCGACGAGCCGACCGCGCCGCTCGATCGCGCCGAGAGCGAGCGCCTGTTTAACGTGGTGCGCCGCCTGCAATCCGAAGGCATCGGCATCGTGTTTATTTCCCACCGCATCCACGAACTGAGCGACATTTGCGATCGGCTGACGGTGCTGCGCGACGGCCGGCGCGTCAGCGAAGACGCCATGCGCGGGCTGAGCGGCGAACAGATCGTCGAGAAGATGCTCGGCCATCGGCTGGACGACATTTTCCCACCGCCGCGCCCGCCACACCCTGAGCGAACGCTGCTGCAGGTGCAGGGCTTGCACGATCGCCATAAGCTGCGCGACGTTTCGCTGCGGCTGCATGAGGGCGAGATCCTCGGCATCGCCGGGCTGGCCGGGGCGGGCAAAACCGAACTGTGCAAGGCATTGTTCGGCGCCAGCGCCATGCAGCTCGAGCGCGGCGAACTGCGCGGGCAGCCCTGGGTGCCACGCGCGCCGCACCTGTCGGTCGAACAAGGATTGGCGCTGGTGCCGGAAGAACGCCGCAAAGAAGGTATTTTCATCGACGAGGCGATCCCGATGAACCTGAGCGTCAGCGCCGATGACAGCTTCTCGCGCTGGAGTCTGTTCAGCCGGCGGCAAGAGCTGCGCTGGGCGCGCGAGATCATGCAGCGTCTGAATATTCGCGCCTCCGGCCCGCAACAGCGGCTGGCGCGCCTGTCCGGCGGCAATCAGCAAAAAGTGGCGATCGGCAAGTGGCTGCGTGGCGACGCCGAGGTGCTGATCTTCGATGAACCGACCAAGGGCGTGGACATCAAGGCCAAACAGGAGCTGTTCAGCCTGATCGACGGCCTGGCCCGCGCCGGCAAAGGCGTGATTTACGCCTCCGGCGAGTTCGCCGAGCTGATTGGCCTGTGCGATCGCATCTGCGTGCTGTGGGACGGCCGCATCGTGGCGGAATTGAACGCCGCCGACATCGACGAAGAAACCTTATTGCTCTATTCCACCGGAGGAACCCCTGCGTGAGTAAAGAATTTGCCTTGCGGCCTGCGCTGCCCTGGCGCCAACAGCTGTTTGATTTCCTCTACAAATGGGGCATGCTGCTGACCGTGGCGGCGCTGATCGCCCTGTTTGGCCTGGCGTCGGACAACTTTCTCGATGCCAACAACATCATCAATATCCTGCGTTCGATCGCCATCGTGACGGTGATCGCCATCGGCGTCTCCATCTCGCTGTCGGTCGGCGGTTTCGATCTGTCGGTCGGCTCGACCGCCTCGCTGGCCAACGCGCTGGTGATTTCGCTGTTCGTCTGGCACGGTTTCGGCACCACCGGCGCCATCGTGGTGACGCTGCTGCTGTGCACGCTGGTCGGCCTGTTCAACGCCCTGCTGATCGTGGTGTTCAGAATTCCCGATATGCTGGCGACGCTGGCCAGCCTGTTCGTGATCCAGGGCGTGGCGATGACCTACAGCTACGGAGGTTCCATCACCCAAAACATGGTGCTGCCGAATGGCGACATGGCGGAAGGCCCGATCCCGGAAGTGTTTGCCGCTCTCGGTCAGGTGCCGGTGATCGTGCTGATCATGCTGGCGGTCACCGTGGCGGTGCAGCTGTTCCTGTCGTTGACCAAGCACGGCCGCCGCATGTACGCCATCGGCGGCAACCCCGAGGCTGCGCGTCTGTCGGGCATCCGCACCGTGCGTTACAGGGTTGCCGCTTATGTCATTTCCTCCTGGCTGGCGGCGCTTGGCGGCATCCTGCTGGCGTCACGTATTGGCTCTTCGCAGGTCAATGCCGGCGGCGGTTATCTGATGGACGCGGTGGCGGCGGCCTATATCGGCTTCTCGCTGGCCGGCGCCGGTAAACCCAATGCGCTCGGCACCCTGATCGGCGCGGTGATCCTCGGCGTGCTGCAAAACGGCCTGGTGATGCTGTCGGTGCCCTACTACGCCATGGACATTATCAAAGGCCTGGTGCTGGCGCTGGCGCTGGCCATCACCTACATCCAGAAACGCTGATCCTTCCCGGCGCACGCCCGCTGCGCCGCTTTTCCCTTTAATTCATCCGGTTACCCTTTTCCGTCAGCAGAACAAGCATACAAATGATATGAATTATCATTAGCGTTTACATTAAGAAAAAAATCCTTACAATACCCTCACGCAACGCTGACGAAGCGAAGTATTTCTCAGCGAACGATGAATAATTTCATTAGAAATTCAATTGGTTAATTACTTTCACTTCAATCCAGGAAAGGTTTACCTCATGGAAACGCCACGTTACAGCAAGCTCGCCGCTCTGGTGATCGCCTCACTCAGCGCCACCGCCGCACTGGCCGCGCCGCAGGACGACACCCAGGACACCATGGTCGTCACCGCCTCCGGCTTTCAGCAAAAAATTCAGGACTCTGCCGCTTCCATCTCGGTGATCCCGCGCCAGCAAATTGAAGATAAAGCCTATCGCGACGTGACCGATGCACTGAAAGACGTACCGGGCGTGGTCGTCACCGGCGGCGCCAGCAGCAGCGACATCAGCATTCGCGGCATGTCTTCCAAGTACACGCTGATCCTGGTGGACGGCAAGCGCGTCGACACCCGCGGCACCCGGCCGAACAGCGATAACGCCGGCATCGAACAGGGCTGGCTGCCGCCGATGGAAGCCATCGAACGTATCGAAGTGGTGCGCGGGCCGATGTCTTCGCTGTACGGTTCCGACGCCATGGGCGGCGTGATCAACGTCATCACCCGCAAAACCTCGCGCACCGAGTGGAAAGGCTCGCTGCACGGCGACGCCACCCTTCAGGAAAACCGCGATTCCGGCGATCTGTTCCAGACCAACGCCTACGCCTCCGGCCCGCTGGTTGAAGGCCTGCTCGGCCTGCGGGTCAACGGCCTGCTGTCGCGCCGCGCGGAAGATAAAATCACCAACGGTTACAACGAGCAGCGCATGCGCAGCGGCACCGCAGTGTTCACCCTGACCCCGGACGAGAAAAACGAATTCGACTTCGAAATCGGCCGCTCGCTGCAGGATCGCAACAGCACGCCGGGCAAATCGGTGGTAGCGGAACGCTGCAGCAAAGGCAAATGCACGCCGACATCGCGCAGCGAAAGCCTGTATACGCGCACCAACTACGCGCTGACCCACAACGGCTATTACGACTTCGGCAATTCCACCAGCTACGTTCAGCGGGAAGAGACCAACAACCCGGGCCGCAAAATGAAGATGTACAACACCATCTTCAACACCCAGAACCAGTTCGAGCTGGGTTCACACATGCTGAACCTCGGCGGTCAGTATCGCTATGAAAAACTGAGCGACAGCGGCAACCAGCTTGAATCGGCGCAAGGTCTCAGCAAGCTGACGCGCTGGAGCTGGGCGCTGTTCGCCGAAGATGAGTGGGCATTGACCAACGACTTCAGTCTGACGACCGGCATCCGCATGGATCAGGACGAAAACTTCGGCAGCCACTGGACGCCGCGCATGTACGGGGTCTGGCACCTGACCGAACAGTGGACGCTGAAAGGCGGCGTCTCCGCCGGCTACAAATCGCCGGATCTGCGCCAATCCTCCGCCAACTGGGGCCAGGTCACCGGCGGCGGCGTGCGTAAAGGCATCATCGTCGGCAACCCGGATCTGCAGCCGGAGAAGAGCCTGAGCGAAGAGATCGGCCTGATGTGGGATAGCCTGAAAGGCGTCAACGCCGGGGTCACCGTCTTCAACACCGACTTCAAGAACAAGATCACCGAAGTGCGCCGCTGCGAAGACACGCCGGACTGTAAGATCGGCAATGACGTCTACGACTTTATCAGCGATCGCGTCAACGTCGACAAAGCCAATATGCGCGGCGTAGAAGCCACCTTCGGCTGGCAGATCAACAAAGACTGGAAGTGGAACACCAACTACACCTACACCGCTTCCGAGCAGAAGAGCGGCGAGTTCCAGGGCAAGGCGCTGAACCAGATGCCGAAGCACATGGTTAACACCGTGCTGGATTGGCGCGCCACGCAGGACCTCAGCCTGTGGTCGCGCGTTAATTTCCGCAGCAAAACGTCTGAGTATCTGAGCCGTACCTCGATGGCCAAGAGCACGCCGTCCTACACCTTCGTCGATGCGGGCCTGAGCTACCAGGCGGCGAAAAACCTGCAGCTGACCGGCGGGGTCTACAACATCCTCGACAAGACCGTGGATTACGATCACTACAACACCACGCTGGACGGCCGCCGTTACACCGTCGGCATGACCTACAACTTCTGATGCCCCCGGGCGCGCGCTGCGCGCCCTTTTCATTCCATCACCGTGAGGAAGCCCCATGAAATTACGCCGCTCCCCCCTGATGATCGCCCTGCTGACCGCGATGGCGCTGGCGGGTTGCCACAGCAAAACCGACGCACCGGCGGCCCCGGCCACCGTCAACGTCCAGCACCTGAACGGCAGCACCGAGGTGAAGAAACACCCGCAGCGCATCGTGGTGCTGGATTACGCCTCGCTGGAAACGCTGCAGCTGCTGGGCGTCGAACCGCTGGCGCTGCCCGGCAACCGTAAGAATTTGCCGGATAGCCTGAAGCGCTATCAGGACGACAAATACCTCAATGCCGGCACCCTGTTCGAGCCGGATATGGCCGTGCTGCGCGCCGCCAAACCGGATCTGATCCTGATCGCCGGCCGGGCGTCCAAAGCCTATGACGAGCTGAACACGCTGGCGCCGACGCTGAATATGTCCGTCGATCAGCAGGATCAGTTGGGCAGCCTGAAACAGCGCACGCTACAGCTGGGTGAGCTGTTCGATAAGCAGCAACAGGCGCAGGCGGCAGTCGATAAGCTGGATGCGCAGATCGCGGCGGTCAAACCACAGGCCGCCCAGGCCGGACGCGGGCTGGTGGTGCTGTTCTCCGGCGGCAAGATCAGCGCTTACGCCCCCAAGAGCCGTTTCAGCTTCGTCTATGACGCCCTCGGCTTCTCGTCCGCGTTGCAGTCCGATGAAAAAGACGTGCGCGGCAATAAGCTGACGCCTGAGCAGGTGGCCAAACTGAATCCGGACTGGCTGTTCATCATCGACAGGGACGCCGCGACCGGGCGGCCGAACGCGGTGGCGCCGCAGAAAATCCTTACCGGCACCGCGCTGAAGAAAACCGCGGCGGTGAAGAAAGGCCAGGTGGTTTACCTGCCGGCGGCCGAGGTCTATCTGTCCGGCGGCATCGTCACCGCCCAGCACGTCGTCGAACGCGTGAGCGAGGCGCTAACCCACGCTGCGCGATAAAAAAAGCCCGGCGATGCCGGGCTTTTTCCTGGATTAAATCGTCGGCTGGTTTACCAGGCCGTCTATCAGCACCTGCGGCGTGCCCTGCGAACAACGCTCGATGCGCCCGCGCACGCCGTAGACCCGCGCCAGGCTCTGCGGCGTTATCACCTGATCCGGCGCACCGTCGGCGATCAGATCGCCATCCTGCAGCATCAGCACGTGGTCGCCGTGACGCAGCGCGATGTTGATGTCATGCACTACCACCACCGTCACGATATTGCGCTTGCGGGTTTCACGGCGCACCAAATCCATCACGTGGAACTGATAGTTAAGATCGAGCGCGCTCAGCGGCTCATCCAGCAGCAGCAGCGACGGCTGACGGATCAGCGACTGCGCCAACCCCACCAGCTGTTTCTGGCCGCCGGACAGCTGATCGAGGTAGCTCAACGCCAGGTGGGCGATGCCCAGCTGTTCCAGCAAAGCCATCACTTCCGCTTCGCTGCCGGCGTTGCTGCGGCCGCCCGAGGCGCGCTGCGCCACGATGATCGACTCCAGCACGTGCAGATGCACCCCGGCGGGCAGCGACTGCGGCAGGTACACCACTTTCTCCGCCCGACGGGCGAACGGCATCTGCATCAGATCGCCGTCGTCCAGCCACAGCTTGCCCTGCGCCGGGTTCAACCCGGCCAGCGAGCGCAGCAGCGTCGATTTGCCGCTGCCGTTCGGCCCCAGCAGCACGGTGATTTGCCCGCGCGGCAGCATCGGCACCGAGAGATCGCCGATCACCTGACGCTTTGGGTAGCCCGCCGAGAAGTGTTCTATGCGCAAGCCCTGATTCATACGTTCCCCCGATGGCGCAGAATAATGCTCAGGAAGAACGGCACCCCGACCAGCGAGGTGACGATGCCCACCGGAATGATCACGCCGGGCACCAGATTTTTCGACGCCACCGAGGCCATCGACAGCACCAGCGCGCCAATCAGCGCGCTGGCCGGCAGGTAGAAACGGTGATCTTCGCCGAAGATCATGCGGGCGATGTGCGGCGCCACCAGGCCGATAAAGCCGATAGGCCCGACGAAAGCCACCGCCAGCGCCGAGAGCATGCTGATGCGCAGCAGCGTGGTCAGCCGCAGACGACGCACGTCGATGCCGAAGCTCACCGCCCGGTCTTCTCCCAGACGCAGCGCGGTCAGTTTCCACGAGCTCATCATCGACAGCGGCAGCAGCACGGCGAACACGCCGAACAGAATGCCCAGCTTGTCCCACGAGGCGCGCGCCAGGCTGCCCATGGTCCAGAACACCAGCCCCTGCAGCGTGTCCTCACTGGCGATGAATTGCATCATCGAGACCAGCGCGTTAAAGGTAAACACCAGCGCGATGCCGAACAGCACCACGCCGGAGGTGGCGACCCGCGTCCAGCGCGTGATGCCGTCGAGCATCAGCGCGGCGAACAGCGCGAAGATAAAGGCGTTGGCGGAGATGAACCACTGATCGGGAATACCCGGAATGCCGATGCCGAGCACGATCGCCAGCGCGGCGCCAAAGGCCGCGGCGGAAGACACGCCGAGAGTAAAGGGACTGGCCAGCGGGTTATTCAAGATGGTCTGCATTTCCGCCCCGGCCAGACCGAGCGCAAAACCCACCACCACCGCCATCAGCGCATAGGGCAAGCGGATGTCCCAGACGATCACCCGCGTGCCGGCATCGGCCGCGGCGGGATCAAGCAGCGTTTGCCACAAAGACGACAGCGACAGGCCGGATGGCCCCATGGTGAAATCCAGCAGCAGCGAGCCCAGGATCGCCAGTGCCAACACGCCCATCATCAACAGGCGATGGCGAAGAATATGCTGATAACGCCCCATCACGCCGGCGTTGGGTTGCCCCTTGGCGTCAGTCATGGGATCGGTGGATACGCTCATTCGTTAAGATACCTGTTACAACCATCATGACAGCGGCGCGAAGGCGTCCGCCGTAAACCGGAAAGCGCGCGGCGACCGCCTGTGCGCAGCCGCCCACAATAAAGCAAACGATAATACTTATCAATCATATCAATGGGTGAAAACAGCGTTGTTGAAATGTAATAATTTGTTTTTTATCGCCATTTTTCAAACCACCACGCTTTCCCCCGCCAACGGCCAGTAGGTTAATTATTCTGAAAATTATTCCTGATCCGACCAGACTCTGACAAATAACGGCAAAACCACATAGAATCCAAAACCACAGCACCGCGCGTGCAAAAAACTTTCAGGCCGCCGCAAGAGCGGCCTTATTGACGAGGCTGTAATGAGAAGTCCATCTCCGGCGGTAACGCCCAAACGCCCGGCGCTGCTGAACTGGCTGTTGCACAGCCCGCTGCACGCCGATGACGAGCCGTTCCAACGCCAGCTGCGTCTCACGCTGACGCCCTCTCCTCTCACCCCCTGGCTGAATGCCGTGGGGCCGGCCGCGCTGTTGGTGGGGTACGCTTGGCTGAACCAACCGCTGGTCGGTATCGGCCTGCTGCTGCTGTTGCTGCTGTTGACCGCCGGGCGTGCCAGGTTGGCGCAGAGGCGCCAACCCGCCTGGCCGAACGCCATGCTGGTGACGGTGTTGTTGTGGGCGCTGCTGGTTGGCGCCAGCGCCGCGCTGGCGATGCTGTCGGGCCGCTTCGTGCTGATCCTGTTCGCCGGCCTGACCATCACCGCCCTGGCCTGCTGGTTGATGCAGCGCCATGCCGCTGCGCCGCGCTTCGCGCTGCTTGAGGTGATCGCGCTGACGCTGCCCTACCTGCTGGCGGCGCCGCTGTCGCGCGTGCAAAATCTGTTTGTCATGGCGGATCTCGCGCCGCTGTGGCTGGTGCTGGCCCATGGCATGATCGCGCGCTACCACCGCCAGTTGGTGCAGCACGTCACGCTGGCCTGGGAGAAGCAGCAGGCATCGCACCGCGATCGCCTGACCGGCTTCCTCAACCGAGCGGGCGGCGAGGTGGTGATGCGCAGCATCTGCCGCCCCGCAACGGCGCAGACGATCTCCCACCTGTTCATTCTCGAATTCGGTCCGCTGGCGGCGCTCTACCAAAGTCACGGCGTCCAGATCGGCGACGACGTACTGCGCACCGTCGGCGAGCGCCTCAAGACGCTGATCCGCCCGAGCGACTACGTCTGCCGTTATACCGGCGGCCTGTTTTTGATTCTGGTGCACGATCTGCCCTACGGCGCGGAAAGCGAGTTTCTGGCGCGCATTGTGCCGCCGCTGGAGGCGCCCTACGATTTTGGCGCGTTCGGCGAGGTGAACATGCGGCTTAACGCCGGCATTTTGGCGCTGACGCAGCATTACGCGACGGTAGAGAGTTTGATGAGCTCGGCGCAGCAGGCGCTGGCGGAAGCCAAAGGCGGGAAAAAGTAAACCCAAACGCGGCGGGAGCCCCCGCCGCGCGTCACTCACCGAAGATTACTTCACGTCCATCTTCGGGAATTCCATTTCGCTGTACTTCACGACACGGGTGCCTTGCGACAGCTTGTAACCAAACCAAATCAGCAGGAACAGCGGAATGCCGATGTAGGTCGCGGTCACGCCGTACCAGTCAATCTTGTCTTGCAGGAAGGCCTGGTAATTCTGCCCCAGAGTAATGATCAGACACAGCACGAAGGCGAAGATCGGCCCCAGCGGGAAGAAACCGGAACGGTACGGCAAGTCGTTGAGATCGCGCCCCTGCAGCATGTAACCGCGACGGAAACGGTAGTGGCTGATGGCGATGCCCAACCAGGCGATGAAGCCGGTCATGCCCGAGGTATTCAGCAGCCACAGGTAAACCGACTGGTTGCCGAACATCGAGGTCAGGAAGCACAGCCCGGCCACCACGCAGGTCGCGTACAGCGCGTTGCGCGGCACGCCGCCTTTCGACAGCTTGGCGAAGATGCGCGGCGCTTTGCCTTCCGATGCCAGGGTGTACAGCATGCGGGTCGACGCATACATGCCCGAGTTACCGGCCGACAGCACCGCCGTCAGGATCACCGCGTTCATCACCGCCGCCGCCGACAGCAGGCCGGCATGTTGGAACACCAGGGTGAACGGGCTGACGCTGATGTCTTTCACGTCATTGCGCAGCAGGCTCGGATCGGTATACGGAATGATCAGGCTGATGATCAGGATGGCGAAGATATAGAACAGCAGGATACGCCAGAACACCTGACGCACCGCGCGCGGAATATTTTTACCCGGGTTTTCCGATTCGCCGGCCGCGATGCCGATAAGTTCAGTGCCCTGGAACGAGAAGCCGACGATCATGGCCACGCCGATCATCGCCGAGAAGCCGCCGGCAAACGGCGCATCTCCAATGGTCCAGTTCTGCCAGCCGGCATGCTCGCCGCCTTTCAGAATGCCGACAATCATCAGCACGCCGACGGCGATGAAAATAATCACGGTGCTGACCTTGATCAGCGCGAACCAGTATTCCGCCTCGCCGAACCCTTTCACCGAAATGTAGTTCAGCAGGAACATCAGGCCGAGGAACAGCGCGCTCCAGATCCAGCCGGGCGTGTCCGGGAACCAGTAGCTCATCACCAATTGCGAAGCCACCAGGTCAACGGCGATGGTCACCGCCCAGTTGTACCAGTAGTTCCAGCCCAGTGCGAAGCCGAAGCCTTCTTCCACGTATTTGGCGCCGTAGGTGGAGAATGAACCGGAGACCGGCATAAAGGCCGCCAGTTCGCCCAGACTGGTCATCAGGAAGTACACCATCAAACCGATCAGAGCGTAAGACAGCAGCGCCCCGCCGGGGCCTGCCTGAGAAACCGTAGCGCCCGAGGCGACGAACAGGCCGGTGCCGATGGAGCCGCCGATGGCGATCATGGTCAAATGCCGGGCTTTCAGCTCGCGGCGCAATCCGGGAGCTTGCTGCCCCGATGTTTTTATATCCTGCTGAGCCATTCGTTCCCTATCTATCTGCTCTTCGAAAAATGAGGGCGGATTGTAACAAATACCCGCCGGTGAACTAGCAACATTGCACCGATATAAGATAGCTTCATAATTCAGAGGCAATTATTAGCCGCGCCCCTTATGGCCTTACTTACTCTCATTAATGTGAGCGCGCGCAGGTTTTTATGCTTTCTTTGGCCTGCGCGGCGATAGAAGACGTGACGCGCTGTCGATTACAGCACGCAATAGCTGAGAAAACGCTGCAACGCGTTGGAAATGTGCTTTTGCCGATGGCGGATCAGGTACAGCGTGCGCCGCAGCGGTGGCAGCGGCACCGGCAGTTCCACCAACGCGCCGCTGGCCAGCTGCTCCGCCACCACCCGCCGGGACAGGCAACTGATGCCGATACCGTGCCGCACCGCATGCTTGATCGCCTCCGAGTTGCCGAGCTCCATCACCAGCTGGAAGTGCGGCAGGTGCGCCAACAGCAGATGATCCAGCACCTCGCGAGTGCCCGAACCGCGCTCGCGCAGGATCCAAGGCGCATTCGCCAGCGCCTCCAGCGTCGGCGGTTGACGGGTCAGCGGGTTATCCGGCGCAGCGAACACCACCAGCTCGTCCTCCAGCCACGGCTGCGTCACCAGCTCCGGCATATGGCAAGGCCCTTCGATCAGCCCCAGATCGACGCGAAAATCCGCTACCGCCACGATCACGTCCTGGCTGTTGCCGACGTTCAGCTCCAGCGGCGTGGCCGGAAAGTCCCGGCGGTAACGGGCGATCATCTCCGGCAGCATATAGTTGCCGATGGTGCTGCTGGCGGCGATGCGCAGCGCCCCGCCATCATGGCGAAACAGCTGCTCGATCTCCCCCGCCTGCTCCAGCAGCGCCAGCGCCTTGGGGTACAGCAAGCGGCCGTGTTCGTTGATCACCAGCCGTTTGCCGACGCGATCGAACAGCTGCACGCCCAGCTGCCCCTCCAGATCCGCCAGCGCCGCGCTGACCGCCGACTGCGACAGCGCCAGCACCACCGAGGCCTGAGTGGTCGAACCGCTTTTCAGCACTTCGGTGAAAACTTCCAGTTGACGCAACGTGATATGCATAGCCGTCCCGGTATTGAAAGAAGGTTCTGCCAGAGAACCCCAACATGGTGATGTGGGCAGCCCGGCCAGGCTACCCTGTTTGCGGCCAGATCGGCGCGCTATTTGCCCAAGGCGACCAGCTGCGCCGCCGCGGCCAGCGCCGCCTCGCGCGGCGTGCCGGCTTCGTCCCGCAGTATCAATTGCAGCATCGCCACGAGATGATCGCGGTCGATCGTCTTGTTTTCTTCAATCAACCGCCGCACCGCGCGCCCCACTTCCTGATCTACCTGCTCTCTGCGTTGATCGTCGGTATCCATCGCCTGCTCCTGTTCGTTGGAAAGTTGACGGCGGCTCGCCGCTCCTCCACACCCTAGCCGCAATGCGGCGTTATGCCAATGCCTGATCCCATACCACTTATTCAGATAGGTTATAATTATAATAATTAACAACCCTTTGATTTTATTTAATAAATATAATGGTATTAAACTTATTAATGAGGACAATGGACACACTGATGGGCGAATAGCTCAGTGTGACTATATTTTAACCACCATACAAAACTGTAGCTTGCTGTTGAAATTCACTCACGAACCCCGCCCTATCAGCTCTACTAATAAGAATTCCCCTACTTCTCCCGCACCAACGCGGCCGCATCCCTCGGCACACCTTTATAACGCGTATTGCCTACTGTCTTTCGCTTCAACCAATGGCCTTAAGTTCGACGTCATGCAAGAAGTCCAGCAAAAAATCGTCAAAATGCTTGTTGAGGAAATGTTTGAAGAATCTGATCAGTGGCTGGTTACCGATATTTGATAAGTGTGGAAGTGTGCTGCGCGGTGCGGACTGATGGATATATTCATGATATAGGCCAACCTGAATTTAGGTCATGCGATGCAGGCGCAGCACAAAAATTAGCCACCACGCCGCGCCCGCCGTCAATTACTACTTTTTACTGTGATGCTTTTTACTGTGATGTTTTTTCTTGCTGTGGTGTTTAACCGGCTTACCCTGCTTGGTGTGCTGTGGTATTTGTTTTTCCATCGCCGCTTTTTTATCTTCCATGTATTTCGAGCCTTCCGGGTTAATGACTGGGCCAGGACCGCGCGCAACAAGTGGCGCGATCGCGGGGGATGTATCAGCACTAACCGTCGGCATTGGAGCTGCCACAGTAGCAGTCACCCCAAATCCCAGCAGTGACGCCACCAGCACACCGATTGATAATTGACGCATATCTTAACTCCCTTGTTAGATGAGGTTATAGCGTGTTGCTGGGAGGTCATGGTCGTCAATATGTCTTCTGCGCACCAGCCCCACTAACCGTTCGGATGACAGGTATGGACAGGTCGTCAGTGTGCAACATTACGCCAGCGGGCTGATAAGCTATCGAGGAAAATACTTCAGGGCACGTCGAGAAGCGAGGAGGTTAGCTGGAGAGTTAAAGCCGGGGTTACCCCGGCGCAGTAACTACTGAGGCTCACGTTGCAACATCAAAATAATCAGCGTCAATACACAAGGAAGCGTGTACATCATAGCCCCCATTTGCGTTGCCAGCGGATTTTCTTTAGCTTGCCACGCCAAAAACCAATCACCAGCAACCACCATAAAACCAATCCCCCACACCAAGATGGCGAATGAAGCGCCCATCATGGACCAAGCCTTGCCTTTCGCAAAGTCATGGTAAGGATTACGAAAGTTTTTCAACATCACTACTATCCCGATAGTGGCAAATATTCCCGCGAGTGTCTCCATTGTTGTAATTGCAGCCATACCAATAAACGGGGCCCAGCTAACGTTTATGGCTCGCCACATTTGCCCAGGAACGTTATAAGTATCTTGCATTGATAGCAAAGGTGCCACCGCGTGTTGCGCAGTATCGGAAAAATCAGTGATATTATTCATGAAGCTAAAAATCCCCCAAAGAGCTGGGAATAGAGACATAACCAAACAAACAAAGCGAGAGATTTTTATTTCGTTCATGAAATACCTCGATTAGCAAATGGAGATAGGATGTCAACCTAACAACTTAAAAACACTATGCAATTGCAGGGAGGTATCTCCTGTCAACGTGCAACGTGCGCTGACTGCGGGTGATTGAGCAACCAGTGTTTAACATGAATCCTCGGCTACAATCCGCTCATTCCTTTCACCTTGACAGTCACCCTCTATCGTTAACAAGTTATAACTGCGTGTTCTTCGACAGGCACGGCGCGGCTTGGTTTTCTCAGCAACTTCCAGGTCGCGCCACTCAATGGCAGCCAAGGCCAAAATTATTGTCCGCTCCGCAGGCGTTCACTTTAGGGGCTTTGGTTGCCACCCAATGGCGGCACACGCATGATGAACCCTTTGGCAGTCCGAAGATTCAGTGAAAACATGCAGTGTGCCGCAACCCTTCCGTTGACAATCAAATACTCCCTTTTTTAACGTTCAGTTGCTCGCGCGTTCCGAGCACGGCGCGCCGTCACCTACCTCCCTGTAGCAAGTGGCGCGCCACCCAATGGCTGCTCATTTCAGTCAGAGGATGCGGGGGTTATCTTCCATCATCTTTACCGACGTGCGGATACCCACGCATTGAAATGAACGGCCACCCAAATAATGGTGACCTTCAACTTAACCAGCTAACGGGCGTTGGCATTGAACATGGGTTGAAGGTCGCCACCCAACAATGGCGGCACTTGGGTTAACGTAAATCTTCTCGGGGTTCGGATATAAAGGCGACCAGGTGCTGCCACCCAATCGATGGTGACGTCTGGATAATCTGCAGGGTTCTTATTCGTCGTGCCCGACCCGGTCCTGCAGCCCAGACGTTGCCGCCCCTATTGACACCGCTCAACTCCCTTTTTTACTTTTCGGCTGCTTGCACAAGCGTGGCGCAGTGTTATTCACGGGATTGGTAACGCTGCGCCACCCAATGGTAGGGCTTGTCAGTAACGACCTCAGTGCTCAAAAACATACTGACGGTAGTATTTGGACGGATGAATTAATTAACCGTAACGCGATACACATCACAACAAACTCTATAAGTGGTGATTCTAATATTATAAAATCTCTTTGTAATTTCTTGTCTATTAGACAAAACCTGCTAAAATCGATGATAAATATACGGGTAGGTTCCGCACAATCGGATTTCATAAATGCTTGATTATAACAAACTTCTCAAGTCAGCACCTCGCCCACCAAGCTTCAGAGCGACTTGGGCGCCAGTGTATCTTGAACCCGTGATGGGTTCAGGAGAAAAATTCACTGTGATTATTGCTGCATACTCAGAGGATGGTGTGGTAAGAGTATGTAATGCGATACGTCCTGACGTAGTAAAAGCAATGTATGGTAATAAGCACTCACAGTTTCACTCAATAATTGAAATTATCATACAAAACTTAGAAAACCACCTGAAGATGCATAAAAGCTTTTCTGGCTGGAAGTCCCCAATAGTTGGAGCCGTCTTAGGCGGAATTACATCAGCCCAATCAAGTGATATGACTGGTATTTTAAGACAGGCAGTTCAATTAACTGCCAGCCTATCTTCTCTAGATTTTTTCTCTTCAGAAGATGAGAATGATGAGAAATATTCATCAGAAAACACCTGGGCAAATCAGCTAAGAGCAACAATAATTAATAAATCACCTTATTATGAGCAATATTTCAACAGAGAATTCAAAGTAGACGGGCACGCAAGAGCTGCAAAAATATTTTATTTGAGCACTAAAGTAGCTGTTAACACAGATCGTCTGATACCAACTAATCTCGCTGCACACCTTGACAGGAATAAAGCAAGAATACTTGACCTTTTGTCTGTTAAAGATCACGATATCTTTGATCGGGATTGTTTCGAACTTATTGTGTATCGCCCACCAGATAATGACGCAACTTACGGGAAGTCTCAATTTGCGAAATTGCATGAAGCCCTCCACGCCATACAAGAGGTTGGAGATAAGCACTCAATTAGAGTAGTTCCGGTAACTACTGTTCAACAAGCGGCATTACGTTTGATTAAAGCAGAACAAAAGGCGGTATAGAACCGCCCAACCACTACGCTAGGTTTTCTCTCTCCGCACCACACGAAATCATTTACTCAGTTGACACCCCAAATCTCCCATCCATATATTCAAATCGCTCTTCAAGGGAGCAACGGTGCAGCGCCAGTACCTTGTTGTCAGTCTGATGCTGCACCACCCAATCAATGGTAATGCCCTGCAATTTTATCGCTATGTGCCACTGCCTTTTTAGTGCCGGGCATTACCGCCAAACAATGGCAGTGACGAAAGTTAGTTAGTGTTGCGCTTCCTGTGTCGGGGCTTTCGTCATCGCCACCCAAAAAGGCAGCTCCAGAAGCAGGGATGTGTTCGGAAATGGGGCTGCAGTCCCATATGCAAGGACATGATTATGGTTTGGGATTTTCTTTTAGACATGTGGATGACATCTTGCCTTTTTCTTAATTAGCAGATTTTGATGCGTAGTTTACTGATTACATAAGGTTAAACCTTGTCGATATCCTGTCATAATCGAAGCCTCTGCACTCTGCAGCATAGCCTCTTGGTTGACAATTCCAATCTAACATGACTATAAAAGCTTAGGATTAAATTATTAATTTAATAATTAATCCAGAACAATACCTTACTCACCAATCAATAGAATTAGAGAGAAATGATAAATGAGCAAAATTAGCGACCCAATATATCTACCAAGTGATAATTTCCCTGGCGGCCAAGTTAAGATAATTGCATATTGCATAGAGCAAGATTGCGTATATATACAAGGCATAGAAAACAATATATCAACTATCAGTGTGGGCTATAGTGGTAACAAGCTTGAAAAAAACATTAAAACAACTGGAAGCATCGCTGCAATGTGTATTAAGCACGGTTATACCAATGAAGCATACTCTAGCTACTTCCATGTAGACAGGCCGAGCACCTTATCGTTATTAGAATATGACAAGCTTAGCATATCAGAAATCTCACCATTAAAGCAGATGCTCGTCCCAGACGAGCTGGTCAACAGGAATATCATTAATGCTATTCATTTTGATATTGATAATAATGAACTTTATTGCTGTGCAGATAACTCACCCATTTTTTGTGGGTTTTACATATTTGATGGAAATACAAACGAATACAAGAGAAAACTAGATTTAACTCCATATAACTTTAACACACTGGGGTTGTCTAACAAAGACATAGCCATTAGTAAAAGGCGTAGAGTATTCATATCAAATGGGCTTCAGGAGAAAATGGAGGCCATATTTTACATTGACGACACAGATGATATGCTTGTTGATGGGTTTTACATGCCTGACATAAATACCACGCCAGTCACAAGCATAACATCCATTTTCGCGGATAATATTACAGACACCCTATACGTAGTCTGTGTTGCTGATAGTGAAACAGATTTTAGCTCAACATCAAAAGTTTATGCCTTTGATATAAACAACAACAATAAACTAGTTGCGGAGTCACCTGCATACCCTCGTAGATTTACCGCATCTGCATTTGATTTTGAAGGTAAGTTATTGTATTTAATAGCCTCACCTAATCCAACACATTCTCAAGACTCTGACGAGCTGATATCATTGACTTTAGAAGATATGACTTTTATTAACTCAATAAAATTGCCAGAAAAGAGAATTGAATCCATAGTTCATCTTGCAGGCAGTCAGCGAGTAGGAGTAACAACAGCGAATATGTCGCTCGCCAACCCTATTGCGGCATTTTTTACAGTGAGTCACCCCGGAGAACCATAATAAATATATTATTATACAATAGTCACTATTGTTGTATTTTAATTGGTTACCACATCTACCGCTGATTTATAATCAAGCCCCAATACTCGGGGCTTTCGCTTTTTGGACGTAAAAAAACCAGCTCAGGGCTGGCGGTCATTTCTATGTGGGTTACTCTGGCTTATCCGGCCACGCCGGATTATCGACATCAACCCGGCTCAGTTTCACGCTGTAGCGCTCCCAGGCGTCCAGCTTGGCCTTTTCTGCGTCCGTGGCCATGTCGAGTTTCACGGCGCGTTCAAGTGGCCTTATCACGTCTTCCGCTTCGCTCAGTAACCGCGATT
>NZ_JBJNOJ010000002.1:0-139238 GCF_052166695.1 Serratia sp. CY76391 | reverse complement strand
TGCCGGTCCTGTTCGGAGAAAGAGCAAGACTACGGCGGCTGCCGCTGCCAGGCGTTCATGCTGACCGGCAACGCCGACAACGCCGACCCGGTGTGCGGCAAATCGCCGCATCACGGCACCATTCTGGCGGCGCGTGAAGCGGCGAATCACTCGCAGATCGGCATCGATCAGCTGCGCTTTCGCAATCAGACCAACTCCCGACTGATCTTCAAGGGCTGATGATGACACTCGCCGCTTCGTGGCAGCTCGATAACGGTTTGGCCGTCAGGGCGATAAGCACCCCGGCCGCTGAGGGTGCCGCCGCGCTGGTGTGCATCGAAGCGGGCAGCTTTCAGGCGCCTGCCGCCTGGCCCGGCCTGGCGCATCTGCTGGAGCATATGCTGTTTCGCGGCAGCGCGAACTTTAGCGCGCAAGATGGGCTGATGGGCTGGACGCAGGCGGTCGGCGGCCGGTTAAACGCCACCACCCAGGCTACGCAAACCGCGTTTTTCTTTGAGGTGGGCGCCGAACAGCTGGCGGAGGGGTTGGCCAGGCTGATCGATATGCTCGCCGCCCCGCAGCTGGCGGCTGGGGCAATCGCCCAGGAGATCGAGGTCATCGACGCCGAATACCGCCTGCTGCGCGCCGACGGTGAAACCCGCTGCGAAGCGGCGCAGCGGCAGATGTTCAGCGGATTTGACGCGTTGCATCGCTTTCATATCGGCAGCCGCGCCGCTTTCGGCAGCGATATTTCCGCATTGCAGCAGGCGTTGCGGCAGTTTCACCACCATTATTACCGCGCACCGAACATGACGCTGTGGCTGCAAGGCCCGCAATCGCTCGAGCAGCTGCATGCGCTGGCACAGCGCTACGGTGGCGGCTTGCCGTCGGGCAGCGCCACGCCGCCCGAGACATTGCCGCCGCTGGCCGCCGGACAAGATTACACGCTGTCTCTTCCCGGCGCGCCGCAGCTGCGGCTGGTGTTTGCCCTGCCACACTCCCGTTCACGCGGCTGGCTGCGACGGCTTGAGCGTTTATTGCTGGACGATGCCCCTGGCGGGCTGCTGGCACGGCTGCGCGCGCACGCGTGGGGCGACGCCGTTCGTCTGGATTATGCCCGCTGCGGCGAAAACAGCGCCCTGCTGAGTTTTATTTTCACCGTCAATCACGGCTCGGCGTCTGAGGCCGCCCATATCGAAAGCGCCTTGCTGGCATGGCTGCAGGCGCTGAACGCGCTGACACCGGGCCAGCTCGAGCATTTCGGGCAACTGGCGAACCGCGATTTTCACCGTTTGGCGCCGCTCGATCAGCTGCGGGCCAGGGCATTTGGGCTGCCGCCGACGGAACAGCATGACGACTGGACGCGGCAACTCGCTATGCTGATGGCAGCGCCGCGCCGCCGCCTGGCCGTGCTGCCCGAGGGGGGCGGTGAAACGCGCGAAATCCAAGGGCTACCGCTGCCCCTCGGCCCCTTCGTCGGCGCCGCGCTGACGCCTACAGCGGAGCCTTTCCGCTTTTTCTCCGCTTCGGCGGCGCTGCCGATACCGCCCTTGCCGGCCGGCCAGGCGCCGCTGCAGCATCTACGTTCCGGCGAGGCGCAGCCGGTGCTGTTGCTGCGCCCATCGTCGCATGGCGCACTCAGCGAAGAACAGGCCTGTGGTTTGCAGGCGGCATTGCGCCCCGGAGCGGCCGAGTTAGCGCATCGGGAGGGACATTTAAGCGTCGAACGCCACCAGGGTGTGTGGCTGCTGCAGCTGGCGGGCAGCCACGGGCTGATCTGCCACGGTCTGAACGTCGTGAACCGGGCTCTGGCGACGCAGCCGCCGGCCGTCATCAACGAGGCGGCGAGAAACCTGCGCCACGCGCAGTTAAAACAACAAAACGATATCGCCATTCGCCGCCTGTTAGCCCAATTGCCGGCGGCGTTGAACGTCTCTACGGCAACTGCGTCACACTGGCATGCCACCCTGGTCGGCGGCGATGGCGAGTTAAAACGGCGGCTGTCACATTTGCTGTATGACTTCCCCTACGCCATAACGGCTGAGCCGCAAACGCCGCCGCGTTTACCTCCTCCTGTCACGCTGACGGAAAGCGGCGCCGAACACGCCTTGCTGCAGTTTTACCCGCTGCAAAGCGATGAAGCCGAAGGCCGCTGGGCGCTGTGCGTGCTGGCCCGGCTTTACGCGCCGCGCTATTTTCAGCGGCTGCGCGTGGAACGCAACGTGGGCTACGTGGTGCAATGTGCCTTCCACCGCTGCACCCATGCCGAAGGCCTGCTGTTCGCGCTGCAATCCCCGACGTTCACCGCGGAACAGCTGCGGCAGTTAACCGACGAATTCTTGCAGCAGATGCATCATGAGCTGACGCACGTTAGCGTTGGTGAGCTGGAGCAAACGCAACAGGCGCTGCAACAAAACTTGCAACGCCTCAGCGCCGAGCCGTTGCAACGCGCGCGGGAGATTGCGTTGGAAAATCGCGCGGCCATTGCTGCCGCTGCGCCAATCACGCTGACACAACTGTTGCACTGGCAGCAGCGGCTGTTCGTTGCCGGCTGATATTGCGCCGGTGTCCACCCGACGCAATATAAACGCAGCAAGACAACGAATAACCAGGGAACGATATCTCAGAAAATCGTGAGCGGAGCGACGTGAAACGTGATGACCGCGTTCAGAAGCGCCGGCCGAGGCCGAGGGATAAGAAGGCGTTGTTGGCTAGTTATTTCTCTTCAAGATCTTCCCTGTCTCAGCCCAGATTTGACTACGGTAATGATCGTCTTCCTGAGAGAAGAAAAGTACGGTTAGCCCATCCTTGTCCAACAGCGCAATGCCATCGGGGGCGGGACGCCATGCGGCAGGCTCTTGCGGCAATACGTCGGGCGTGCAATCAGACAAGAATTTCAGGCTATAGCCGCCAGCCGATTCCACACTCTCCGTGTTGAGCTGCACAACACAAGATTTTGATTTATCACTGACCGTCCACTGCCCGGATAGCGTTTCGGCGGAAGGTAAAACCAGGCTGCTTGCCATAGAGACTCCTGAAAACAAGAATATTATTCCGACAAGAATAAATTTATACATAGGTGGCCCATGTGAAACGGTGGGCATCATCGCCCACCGTTGCCATTTTAAACGATAAAATCAACAGCGACGTCAGCCTGTCCAACGATGTGCACCAGGAAGTCTGGATTAGCACCGCCCTGGATGTTGAAGGCCAGTTCACTCAGATTGTTCTGGCTATCATAGGACAATAGCGCCTCACCGGCCTGCCCGCTGAAATGATCGACGAACTGAATGAAATCACTGCCTTTATCGCCTTGGTTGAAGAAGGACAGATCGATCTTGTCCTTGCCTGACTCAAAGTCCCAAATTGTATCAGGTGCCTGAACAGGCGAGTCATTAAGATCAGAGAAGACAAAAATATCATTACCGTCTCCTCCCCATAATTGATCCTGACCAGCCCCGCCGTAAATAACATCATTGCCGGCGCCGCCTTTGAGCGTATTGTCTGCGTGATTCCCAACGATGATGTCATTACCTGAGCCCCCTATCGCGTTTTCGATGGTGACACCGGCAGCGATGGAAACATTCCCTTTTAATCCCCCGACGTCGGAGAAAGCGCCTTCGTTCAAGTTGATGCGTTGATTTTGGCTATACCCCGAGAAATCAAGGGTATCATTACCACCTGCATCCCAGACAGACATCACCAGCTTGTCGTGGCTGCCCTTGAGTGTATAGAAGTCTCGGTCTGTATTTGAATTAAACCCGTAAACGGTGTCGCCGGTTCGGGTGGTCATGTTGGCACCGTAAAGATGTTGGATGGCCGCGATATCATCAACCAGCGGTGCAGCGGCATAGTAGTGGCCATGATCCGCATCGGTAATGGATTCATTCCAGTAACTCATTACGCTAAACTGCCGGGTATCTTCGGCGTAAACTGCCTTGGTATAATTTGGGCTTCCTTGCCCCGCATTATACGTTCCCGGATGATCTAACCCGAGAGTATGGCCAACTTCGTGGGTAATGGTTAAACGGCCGTAATTACCCAGCTCAGGATGCAAGTTTTCAGAATGGTTCTTTATATTATACCAACTTTGCCCATCAGAATTGTATCCTCTGTAGTCATTGCCATTATATGAGAATGGTTTCAAGGCATACGCTTGCCCTTTCCCCTCATAATTCCCAAAAGTAATATTGGAAGGTTGATCCGATGCCACTTCGACAAACTTTAGGTTGGCAACATCGGCCCAGGATTGCAAAGATAACTTCGCCTGTTCTTGTTGATGTTGCGTGAACGCACTTAGCCCCGTATCGCGTTCTGAGGAGCGGTGGCCCAGGTTCAGTTCGTTATATTCCCAATCCGGGAATGAATAGGTCACCGTCGCATCTTTGCCCGTGACGTGAACGCCATTCCAGGTTTTATCGCTGCGCGCTATCTGCAACCCCGCATCATTTATGTCATAGGACGGTTTATTATTGATCGTCAAACCATTTCCGCGCTCATGGTAGTGAATAAGATCGTTAACACTGTCCCAACCTGTTTTGTTTCCATTCATGGTATTACCCATAGCGTTCTCCACAAAGAAGCTAGTATTAATATGACATCCGAAATGTCTCTTGGGGTTAATCAAAGTCCTGAGAATAGCGGTAACCCGATACGCCCCATTCTTTTTGCCAATTCCTTTACACCCAGAGAGTAAATTTAATTTTAACTGCCCGAAGCCTCCTTACCCATGATTGAGAACGTATGCAACTCCGTGAGATCGCGATATATCCGCGAAAAATGCGTGGAAATAATAGACCGCCTTGATCCGCCCATGGCTTAATACTGAGATCTGCTGGTTGAGGCTAAGTGAAGATGCCGCCCAAGAGGCCTGATGACAGCGGCCGTTCGATACATTGTCTCGTTGCCAGAGACCACAGCAGACGTGGTCTCGTGTTATGAACGTTGCCTGTCATCCGAACCGCTACCTGGGGATCATTACGTGAATGCATTTGCGACACCATCCAGTTTTGCTAATGATTATCATTCGCGAGGCTATCTCACACGTCAGCAAAGTGTCAACAGATGAAACAAAACATTTCTTGATTTATATCATCACTTTTCTCGTCATCGCCCGGGAGCCGTGCTTTGGCGCCTGTTAAAACGTGCATGAAATGGTGAGCATCACCGCCATAAGCGAGGATTTCTTCAGTATTGGTGCATAGCGCAAGCAAAATGCCGAGCGCAACAACAGCATGGCAGCTAAACATTTCGCCACATTGAAACATCAATATTGATTACTTTTTCAGACAGTAAAACATCGTGGTCGGAGCACTTATTTTTCGATGCAATATAAGAGGGGCTTATAAATAACAGGAGTATTCCTAATGCGTTCTTGCGTAATCTATTTCATGCTACCAGGCTGGTTCTTAGCCGCGCCCGCTGGCTATTCCCATTTTCATTGGCAATGACTATATTGAAAGAGGCTCTGCTATAGAGCAAGAATATGGGTAATTTTCCGAGGAAATACCGCATGACCCTGTTGCCCAAGCAGAGTAATAACAAAAATCCGATTGATCTCTATAGCGAAATCGTAGACGACTTGCCGGGTCTGATTTGCTTCGGCAACCGCCTTGGCGGTTACTTCAATAAGCAGTGGCGCGACTATACCGGCGCTATCGCCGGTGAGCACGCCGCCACAGACTGGCTCGATGCACTGCATCCCGACGATCGCGATCGCCTGGCCGCGCAATGGCGCCAGGCGATCGTTGCCCTCTCCTCGTTCGCCGGCGAAGCCCGTCTGCGCGAGCGCAGCGGCGCCTACCGGTGGTTTATGCTGGCGTTTAACGCCCGCCAGGACGGCATGGCGCAGGAGCCTAGCTGGTACCTCACCGCCACCGACATCCATCCGCAAATGCTGCAACGCCAGCAAAACGTTCAGGCGCTCTCTATCCAGCAAGACATGCTGGACGCCAGCGTCGACTGCATCAAAGTGATCAATCACGACGGCACGCTGCGCCACATGAATCGCTCCGGCAGCCTGGCGCTCGGTCTTGATCCGGCGCAAAAAGAGTTTGGCATGCCCTGGCTGGGGCTGCTGTCCCCCGAGATCCGTCGCCGCGGCAGCAAGGCGCTGCGCAACGTCAGAGCCGGAAAAAATGCGCGCTTCACCGGATTGAGCGTGACGCCGCAGGGTAAAAAACAGCACTGGGACAACATTCTCACACCGGTCAGCGATGAACACGGCGCCGTGGCCGAGATCTTGTGCGTTTCGCGCGACGTGACGTCGCAACGCGTGATGGAACAACGTCTGTTGCTCGCCAGCGAATATGACGAATTGACCGGCCTGCCCAACCGGCGCTTATTCAAGAAAAAGCTGAAGCAAGAGATGAAGCGCGCCCTGCATGGCAACAAGTCGCTTGGGCTGATGCTGCTGGATCTTGACCACTTCAAGCTGGTGAACGACACGCTGGGCCACGCGGCGGGCGACCATCTGCTGCGGATCTTGGGTAAAAGGCTCAGCGCCTGCATGAATGCACATTCGTTCGTCTCCCGCCTCGGCGGCGACGAGTTCGCCGTGGTGATCAGCGATGTCGAAAACGAGCAGGATATTTTCCGCATCGCCAACAAGTTTCTGCTGCAGCTGGAGACGCCGATCACCCACGGCGGCAAGACCTTGCATTGCGGCATGAGCATCGGTGGCGCCATCTATCCCAAAGATGCCCGCGATGCGTCAGAGCTGATGAAATGCGCCGACACCGCGCTGTATGAACTGAAAGAAGGCGGCCGCGGCGGCGTCTACATGTTCGACAGCAAGATGATGGACAAAGCCCGCGCCCGCGCCAGCCAGCTCAACTACGCGCGCCAGATCGTGCGCGACAACTGCATCCGCCCCAGCTACCAACCGAAAGTCTGCCTGATCGACGGCAGCATCGTCGGTTTTGAAGCGCTGCTGCGCTGGCATTGCCCGCAAAACGGCGTACAGCTGCCGGCGACGGTAAGCGAGGCGTTTAACGACTACGAATTGGCAACCAAGATCAGCGAAGCCATGCAGCTGAAAGTCTTCGCCGATATCGCCCGCTGGCGCGCGGCCGGCGTGGCGGTACGGCCTATTTCGCTGAATGTGTCGCCGATCGAGTTTTTACGCGACAACTACGCCGAAACCTTCCTGCAACGTCTGCTGAAGTTCCGCATTCCCCATCACCTGATCGAACTGGAAGTGACCGAACACGCGTTCAACAAGCACGGTTCGAAATACGTACTGCGCGCGCTGCAAATGCTCAAAGAGATGGGTATCCGCATCGCGCTGGACGACTTTGGCACCGGCCACTCCTCATTCAGCCATATCATGGATTACCCGCTGGACTGCATTAAGCTGGACTGCGACTTTATTCAACGCATGAACACCGAACCGGCGATCCTGGCGATCGTGGAAAGCATCGGCATTCTCGGTCAAAAGCTGTCGATCGATATCATCGCCGAAGGCGTGGAAACCGAGCAGCAGCGCCAAACGCTGTGCGAAGCCGGTTTCCATATCGGCCAGGGTTTTCTGTTCAGCCCGGCGGTGGAGTCCCAGCAGGTGCCGACGCTGCTGCAGGCGATACTTCAGCCTGCCGAAGGCGGCATGGCGAATCGTTAAATCGGCATCGCATGCCTCACATTCGGGGGGCTTGATACCCCCTCTTTTCCTCTGCCTGTTTCACGCCTCCCGCACCGGAATATTTGTGAGAGCCCTCACAAAGCATAAACGTATCTTTACATTTTTGAACGGTTAAGCTTCCGTTCTGTCAGATTTGAGTGTATTCCAGAGCGTCAAAACGATTCTTTTTCCACTCAATTGGGAACGTTACCGGAGACTTGTTAAGAAATAGTTAATTTAAATCAATGCACTACAAATAATAGCAGGAGGTACTGCGATGCACGAAAGGCAAGAGAAGAATGCAATGTTCATTTCGTTCGATGCCGTCTCGGTCTCGGGGATCACGGTGGAAGCAATGAAGATTGCCAAACGACTGCAAGCCTGTGGATTTCGCTCTTATCTTGATCTGGGATACGACATCAAGATTGATAAGGGAAACTTTAATAAACCCTATCAGCATGAGCATGACATCTACCGCGATGTCTTTACGCTGGTCCGCCTGGACGACATCACGTCGATTCCAGATTACCACCCCGCCTTTCTCGACTACGCGCACGCGGCGTTGATCGGCCAGAAAACGCCCATTGACGAGCAAGAAAAAGCCGCTTTGTTGCATACCATCGCGTTGACGGCGCGGCAGCTGGCGGAGCGCCTCATAGCCCAATGGGAAGCGCTCGCAGTCAGCCATGTGGTGGTGGAAAACGGCACGCTGCCGGAAAACATCATCTATACCAAAGCGCTGTATCTGGCGATCGAAGATTATGGCCGACGTTATCGACTGACGCGTTTCGTCATCTGGCGCGATCATGACCTGATGTGGAACAGCGAGAAAAGGGTGCTCAAATACGGCCCGCCACCTTATTCTCACGCCATCAAACCTATCCCTTCAAAATACATTACCTATGTCACGCTCAATCACGATCTGAAGCAAAAGCTGGAGGCCTGGTGCAATCATGATGTCCATGTCGAGGTAAAGAAAAATACCTATGACTTCTCGGACAGTCACGAAAGAACGAATGTCAGAAAGCAGATGAATATTCGCGACAATGATCTTCTCATTGCCAGAACCACCCGCATCATCCCTCAGAAAAGATTGGATCGCGATATTATGCTGATCAGCCGGCTTAACGATTTATTTATCCGCGACCACAACACTCGACGCGCCTATTTGGCGATCGCCGGCAATGAATATGAAAATCCGTCATGTTATCTGCAACTCGCCAAATTGGCGCAGGAACTGAATGTTCTCCCCTATGTCAAATTCGTCGGTATGCTTCCCCATGTCGATATGCGCTCGGAAAACGACGCGTTTTGCATAGAGGACCTCTATCACTCTTGCGACCTGGTCTCTTTTCTCACCTCGTATGATTATGATAGCTATGGCAATCCTATCGGTGAAGCGATCAGTTGCCGCCGTTGCTATATCACCACTCGCTATGAATATTATCACGAAGTCTACGGCCGGCATGGATTTGAAGCGCCCGTCATGCCGATCTCCGAGTTACAGGATGGGCCGCCGAACGACGAATTCATCCAGGAAGTCTACCGGTTCATTAATAACAAGGAGAAGATGAA
Source organism: Serratia sp. CY76391 (assembly GCF_052166695.1). Taxonomy (NCBI): domain Bacteria; kingdom Pseudomonadati; phylum Pseudomonadota; class Gammaproteobacteria; order Enterobacterales; family Yersiniaceae; genus Serratia; species Serratia sp. CY76391. The sequence continues at coordinate 130,066 of NZ_JBJNOJ010000002.1, read as the reverse complement.
GCGCGTGGCGGAAAAGAATTACGCGCTGGGCAAGCGGATTTTATCCAACAACATCATGGAGTTCTTAAATATCAGCTAATCATCGAATGACGTGACATTTCATTTTCAGACAAGCCATTTCTAACTGTGGACTTTCATTAGCCTTTGGAGGATCTATGCGTGATACTGTTTTTGTGTCTGTCGTACTGCCCGTTTATAATGAAAGCGACCGTATTGAGGCGGTTTTACTTTCGTTGTTCAATCAGCACACCAAGAATGAATTAATCACCCACGACACTTACGAACTGATTGTCGTTGATAACAACTCCACCGATGATTCCGTCGCTAAAATAAACGCGTTTAGTGAAAGGCATCCGGCTATGGCCATTCATGTTATCGCCGAAACGGTGCAGGGAGTCTCCTCGGCCAGAAAACGCGGCATGGACTATGCGTCGCTGCGTTCTAAAGCCCGCGACAGCCGGCTGGGAAATAAACGCAAGCACTATATCGTTTCCGCCGATGCCGATTGCACCGTGGATGCATTTTGGCTTTACGAGCTGGTGAATACCATGATCGAGCAACAAGGCGACCTGGGCACCTGCAACTATTACTACCCTCCCGCAGAGTTTGAGCACCGCCCCAACCTGTTCCGCGAGATCCAAAAAACGCTGCGTCTGCGCGAATTTTCGTTCTCCCTGTTCGGCGGCTTCCCCGACGGCAAAGGGTTCGGGGTGGAGCGCAGCCTGTATGACGCGGTAGGCGGCATCGAAATCTTCTACCAGCTCAACCATGGCCGCTTTGTCGAACACCTGTCCGACGACTGGGACTTCGGCATTAAGGTCATCGCCTACGGCGGCAAGCCGGTTTACGCTCGCCATGCTTACGTTGAGATCAACAGCCGCCGGGTGGACACCATTCTCGATGAGGTGATCAACGGCATCGCCTACGGCAAGGACGGCATCATTATCATGAAGGACGTCCGGCCGGACGTTGAGCGGCAGAAAACCGCGCTGGCGGACGCCACACCGGCGGAGGCGAAACTGGCCTGGGACTACTCGGTCAAGGACTACACGCCAAAGAATATCTTACTGCCGGTGCTGCTCAATCCGTATCTGCTGTTGGAAAACAGCGAAGTGCGCGATTTCTTCTCCGGTTCGCTGGCCGACAGCCTCTACCGCCGCATTCACGAACTGAAACACGAGATGCGCATCATCGATTTCAAACCGATCCATGCCTACAAAACTCCCGCCTATCGGCTCTACCTCGAATTTCGCGATGCGCTGTTTGCCGCCATGCGGCGCGCCGTCGGTGACGATATCGGCTTCCCGCCCGCATTGCCGGCCTGCTTCGATACGGTCAAAGACGAGGATTTCACCCGCTTTGTTTATTACTTCTGTGAAGACCGCGAGTCCGGCGAAGCCCACAACTATTTCGGCAACGGAGGGGTATTCTGATGAACGACGAAGCCTTGCACTCATTGCTGGATATCGATGAAAGCTATCCCACGCCGCGGGTGAACGCGTTCCTGGCGCAACCGGAAAACCGGGCCTTTCTGGAGTATGTCCATAAGGATCCGTTCGGCTGTCACGTGTTCCCCGGCGATCTCGTCGATTACCCGCTGGCCGCGTTTTTTGCCGATATGGAGGCCGACATTCGCCAGGCGGGCAAAATCCACCTCTGGGCCTATATCCCGACCTGCCGCTATCGCTGCCATTTTTGTCAGTACCCCACGGTGATCCTCAATCCCAAGGCGCCCGCCTCTCAGGCGGTATTTCGCGATTTGGTCGATTTCAACATCAAGGAGGCGCAAATGTGGCTGGCGCGCGTGCCCAGCCTGGCCGAAGTGGAGATCGGCGAATTCAACGTCTTTGGCGGCACGCCGTCCTTGCTGCCGGAGCCGGAACTGCGCCGCATGATGGCCTTCTACTTCAGCCACTTTAACTTCGCCAACGCCACCCTGCGCTTCGAAGGGGAGCCCGGCACCCTGAACAAAGCCTATCTGGCGCTGCTGAAAGAGCTCGGCTTCAGCAAAATCAGTTTCGGCACCCAATCCTTCAATGACGACATCATCACCGCCTGCGGGCGCATGCACTCGGCCGAAGAGTGCGTGGAGACCATTCATCACGCGCGCGCGCTCGGCATTGATTGGGTCAGCGTGGATCTCATTTACGGCATGCTGGGCCAAAGCGTGGACGACGTGAAATACGACATGGAAAAAACCCTCGAACTGAATCTGTCGCACGTCGTCTGCACCAAGCTGCACATGGATGAGTTTATTAAAAATCGCACCGGCGTCTCGGGCGAGCGCGAAAGCCTGTGGCAGAAAAAGGGGCTGATCAGCATCAACAACCTGCGCTTCCCTGGGCTGGGCAAACAGTACCAAATGCGCGAGCTGGTCGAGAACTACCTGAATGGCGGCTATACCGAACACCCCACCATGTACTTTCACCGCAATGATCAACAGCCGGAAAAGTGGAAAGCGCTCATCACCGATCTCGACAAGCAGTATCCGGAAGTGGCGATCGGTTTGGGCGGCAGCTCCAAATCGACGCGATCCGAAGCCATCAACATCACCGGCTACAAGAAGTACAAGGAAGCGCTCAACCAAGACCGCCTGCCCATCGAGGAAAGCCGCGGCTTCTCCCCGATCCAGCGTGAAGTGAACGCCTTCAAAATGGCGCTCTCCACCTTGCTGCCGGTGGACGATCGGGTGTTTAAACGGCGCTTTGACGGCAACAGCCTGTTTGCCAACCCGGTCATCCGCCGCACGTTGAAAACCCTGGTGGATAAAGCGCTGGTCACCGTCGATGGCCCGTGCGTTACGCTCACGCCCATCGGCGTCACGCTGGTCGAAGCCATTATCAATACCCAATTTTCCGCCGCATTCGCCAATCAGGAGTGAAAGATGACGACGATAGTCTCCGATCCCAAACCGGTATTCAGCTTCTATTACATCGGCATCGATACCGAAGCCGGCGTCACGCCACAACAGTTTGAAACCTTCGTGCGCGAACAAGGTGTGCATATCCCCTGTTATCCCGGCTGGCGCTGGACGTTGCTGCGCGGCCTGCGCGGCGAACGCGTCGGGCAATACCTGATGCTGTACGAGATTGACAGCGCCGAGCAGCGCGATCGTTACGTCACCGCCTCCGGGCAGCGAACGGCGCACGCGCACGAATTCTGGCGGCGGCATGCCGCCGCGCAGGAAATCCTCGCCGAGTGGCGAAAACTGGGCACCTACAGCCTGCTACCGACGCTGTTCAGCGATTATCGCCTGCTGGCTGAGAACAGAAAAAGCGACGTGCCGCCCGGCCCGCGCTACCGGGAACGGCCGGGCGAACCGCCCGAGGCGCGCATTATCGGCATCCACAATCTGGCGCTGCGCGAAGGCGTGACCCCGGCGCAATTCGAACGCTTTATCGCCGAAAATCACCATCGCATTGAGGATTATCCGGGCTGGAAGTTTCACTTGCTGAAGGGAGAGCGCGGCAATCGGCTCGACCAGTACGCGGTGATGATGGAAATCGTCAGCCTGGCGGCGCTGGACGTGTTCTATCCGGAGCCCGATATCGCCACCGCCGAAGCGGCAACCTTCGCCAAAGCGCATCGCGACACCAAGCAAATGTATGAAGAGTGGAAGCAACTGGCGTCATTTTCCGGTTCACCGCAGATTTATACCGATTATCTGTCCGTCGCACAGAGCCGATCGTCATGATGCTGCCTTGGCTAACCGGCGAGGCCGCAGAGAATCATCGCCGGCAAATCGCCACCCGAGCGATCTTCTTCCTCGCCGGGTTGGGCATGGCCGCCTGGGCGCCGTTGATCCCTTTCGTGAAAGCGCGATTGGGCATCGATGACGGCGCGCTCGGTTTGCTGCTGTTTTGCCTCGCCGCCGGCTCCATGGCGATCATGCCCTTCGCCGGTTATCTGATCGCCAAACTGGGGTGCCGCGCCGTGTTGCTGGGCGCTGGCGCCTTGCTGTGCATCGACTTGCCGCTGTTGGCGTTACTCGATGAGCCGCTGTTGATGGGGGCGGCATTGGGGGTATTTGGCGCCGTCAACGGCATCATGGATGTGGCGATGAACTCACAGGCGATAATCGTCGAGCGGGAGAGCGGCCAGGCGAAAATGTCCGGTTTTCATGGCTTCTACAGCCTTGGCGGCATTGCCGGCGCCGGCGGCGTCAGTCTGTTGCTGCTGGCGGGCCTCGCCCCGGCCCAGGCCATCGGCCTGATCGCCCTCCTCATCGCGATCCTGCTGCTGATCGTCGCCGGCGATTTACTGGCGCACGGCGGCATCGGCGAGCGGCGACGGGGCGGCGCGCGGTGGGCGCTGGCCCACGGCAAGATCCTGTTTATCGCCCTGCTCTGTTTCTTCGTGTTCCTGACCGAGGGGGCGATGCTCGACTGGTCGGCATTATTCCTGCATGCCGAGCGCGGCGTGGCCAAATCGCAGGCGGGGATCGGGTTCACGCTGTACGCCGTCGCCGTGGCCTGCGGGCGGCTGTATGGCGACAGGCTGATCGGCGCCGTCGGGCGCTTCCGCACTCTGCTGCTCGGCAGCCTGTGCGCCGCGGCAGGCGTGCTGTTGACCGTCACCGTCCCTCTGGCATCGGCCGCCTTTGGCGGGTTGATGCTCGCCGGCCTGGGCATCGCCAACATCGTTCCCATTCTGTTCAACGCCGTCGGCAATCAAAAACAGGTGCCGCCCGGCCAGGCGTTTCCGGCCGTGACGCTGGTCGGCTATCTCGGCTTATTAACCGGCCCGGCGCTGATCGGTTTTATCGCCAATTACACCAGCCTGGCCCTGGCGTTCGGCTGCACGTTGCTGTGCCTGTTGCTGGTCAGCATCAGCGCCAAAGCCGTGACGAACACATCTCACTAACTTAACTTGCGAGGATCGTTTAATGCATGCATCAACCACGCCGGTTTTCTCCCTGCACTACGTGGGAATCAACCTGAAACGGGGCGTCGCCTCGGATCGTTTCGAAGCGTTCGTTCGCCATAAAGGCGTCGCCATCCCGGCCTATCCCGGCTGGCGATGGACGCTGCTGCGCGGCCTGCGCGGCGAGCGTGAAAATCAGTACCTGATGGTTTATCAGGCTAAAGACGCCGCCACCTACGCGCGCTATATCGACGGCAACGGCGAGCTGACCGACGAGGCGCACGCCTTTTGGCGGCAGCGTCCGGAGGCCGCCGCGCTGATTGAGGAGTGGAAAACCTTCGCGACCTTCGCCGAACTGCCGACCCTTTACACCTGTTACCGTCTGGTGGCCGAGAATAGCCACAGTTCATTGCCGCCCGGCCCCAATTACCGCAGCGAACCAGGGAAGGAAAGCATTCAGCGTGTCATCGGCATTCATAACCTGGCGCTTAAAGCGGGCGTCTCGCCCGAGCAGTTTGAACGGTTCATTACCGACAACATCCACCGCGTGGAAGACTACCCGGGCTGGAAGTTTCACCTGCTGAAGGGCCAGAGCGGCAACCGGCTGGACCAATACGCGGTGATGCTGATCATTGAAAGTCTGGCGTCGCTCAACGCGTTCCATCCGGAGCTCGATGTTTCAACCGAGCAAGCGATCAGGTTCGTGGCCGAGCATCAGGACACCGAACGCATGTACGACGAGTGGAAAACACTGGCGTCGTTCTCCGGCGCGCCGCAAATCTACACGGATTACCTGGCGATTGGCGGCAACGAGAATGACGCCCATCCGGCGTAAACCGCGCGGCGGCGTTGAACGCCGCCGCTTTCACGGCCGCCGTTCGCCGAACGGTGCCAGCTTCATGCCGACCAGCGTCACCACGCAGATGATCGCCCCGGCGTAAAAGGTGGAGGCGGAACCGAACAGCTCCCACAGGGTTCCGGCCCCGAGACTCGCCAGCAGCAATGCCACGCCACCGATCAGATTGAACATGCCGAACGCGGTGCCGCGCAGGTGCGCCGGCGCAGTGTGCGCCACCATCGCCGCCAACAGTCCCTGCGTCATGCCCATGTGCACGCCCCACAGCGCCACGCCAAACAGCACGCCCGCCCAATGATCGCTCAGCGCCAATACCAGGTCGGCGGCGATCAGCACCAGCAGCCCGGCTTTCAGCAATCCTTCATGGCTCATGCGGTCGGACAATTTACCGAACGGATAGGCCGAGCAGGCGTAGACCAGATTCATGGCGACCATCACCAGCGGGATCAGCGCCAGCGGCGTGCCGCCCTGCTGCGCCTTCAACACCAGGAACGCTTCACTGAAACGCGCCAACGTGAAGATCGCGCCGATGCTCACCACCCACCAATAGCTGCGCCCCAGCAGCCGCAGGTTGGCGCGGGTAATCGGGTTGGTGCGCTTGTGGGTTATCGCGGCGGCCGGCTCTTTCAGGCCGAAAAACAGCAGCGCAATCGCCAGCGCCGCCGGGATCGCCGCCACCCAGAAGATGGCACGAAAATCGTTGTGCCACAGCAGCATCAGGCCGACGGCCAGCAGCGGCCCTAAAAAGGCGCCGACGGTATCCAGTGACTGGCGCAGCCCGAAAGCCGCACCGCGGATCTCCGGCGGCGTCACGTCGGCCACCAGGGCATCGCGCGGCGCCCCACGGATGCCTTTGCCCACGCGATCCAGCAGGCGCGCGCTCATCACCATGCCGGACGACGACGCGATGGCGAAAAACGGTTTGCTGATGGCGCCCAGCCCGTAGCCCAGCAGCGCCAGCCCCTTGCGTTTGCCGAGGTAATCGCTGAGCACGCCGGAGAACACCTTGACGATCAACGCCGTCGCCTCCGCCAGCCCTTCGATCAACCCGATGACGATCACGCTGGCACCGAGCGTCGTCGCCATAAACAGCGGCAACAGGCTATGGATCATCTCCGAGGAAACGTCCATCAGCAGGCTCACGCCACCCAATACCCACACGCCGCGCGGTATGCGGCCCAACGTAGCGAAACGCGACGACATGGTGCATCCTCGATCGATTCAGCGCCGCCAGAGGCGCCTCATGATTTTTCCAAGATTGGTTAGTTGATTTTGTTCGTTCACAGATCTGCCGCCTTTAGAGATAGTGCAACGACCGTGTGACACCCATAATAATGAAGGTAATTAACATAATGATATATAGCAAAAAGATGATAGTGATTGCGGCGCTGCTGAGTTTTTCCGCCGCCGCCGCACCAGGCGTGGATCTCGTCGCCAACGAAACGCCGATCCACACGGTGAAAAGCGCCGAAGCCGTGGCCAAAATCCCCGCCGGCTTCCGGTTCGTGGAACCCGGCACGCTGACGGTCGCCATTTCTCTGCTGGGCAGCGGCCCGCCGTTCGGCCTGTACGCTCGCGACAATAAAACGGTGATTGGCAGCGAGGCGGACATTGCGCGCCTGGTGGCCGACGGTTTGGGGTTGAAACTCAGGCTGGTGCCCACCTCGTGGGAAGACTGGCCGCTGGGGGTAGCCTCCGGCAAATATGACGCCGCGGTTTACAACATCACCGTGACCAACGAACGCAAGACCAAATTCGATTTCGCCACCTATCGGCAGGATACGCTGGGTTTCTACGTCAAATCCGACAGTAAAATCACCCAGATCAAAACCGCGCCGGATATCGCCGGTAAAAAGATCATCGTCGACTCCGGCACCAATCAGGAAGCGGTGCTGCTGGCCTGGGACAAAGAGAACCGCGCCAAGGGGCTCGCGCCGCTGCAGCCGGTGTATGTCACCGACAAGGCCGCCTCCACGCTGGCTATTCAGTCCGGCCGCGCCGACGCCACCTTCGGGCCCAACGTTTCCGGCGCTTATCAGGCGCGGCTGACCGGCAAAACCCGGCTGGTGGGCATCGTGCCCGGCGGCTGGCCGAAGACCGCCAACATCGCCGTCACGCTGAAGAAAGGCAACGGCCTGGTGGACGCGGTGCAGGCTTCGCTCAACAGCGCCATCGCCAACGGCAGCTATCTGCAGGTGCTGGATCGCTGGGCGGAGAGCGACGAGAAGATTGCCCATTCCGAGATTAACCCGCCGGGGCTGGGGGATTGAGAGAGCAACAGGCCCCGCGCAGCGGGGCCTTATCGCCGCTCAATCGCGCCGCCTTATTCCGCCGCCGTTTTCTGCCTCCCCAGCTTGCGGTACAGCGTGCTGCGTGAAACGCCGAGCGCCTTCGCCGCCCGGCTGAGATTGCCGCCCGCCCTGTCGATCGCCGCCTGCAGCGCCCCCAGATCGGTATCGGCGTTCTCTTGCCGCGGCGCCAGCACCGCGATGGACTGAGGAAGATCGTCCAGGGTAAGCACCGCATGATCGTCCGCCAGCGCCAGCAGCACCTTGAGCGTGCTCAACAGTTGCCGCACGTTGCCGGGCCACGGATAGCGCGCCAGCATCGCCAGCGCCTCCGGCAACAGACGAATGTCGCGCCGCTCGCCGCCCAGCTCTCGCCACAGTTGCAAAATGAAGGCCTCCAGCTGCGCCCGCTCTCTGAGCGGCGGAATGCGCAGGCTGTATTCCTGTATGCGGTACAGCAAATCCTCGCGAAACGCCCCCGCTTCCACCTGCCGATGCAGATCGTGGTGCGTGGCGCAGACCAGCGCGAATTCGACCGGATAAGCGCTGCGGCTGCCGAGCGGGGTGACCGTTTTTTCCTGTAACACCCGCAGCAGGCGCGTTTGCACGCCCGCCGGCATGTCGCCGATTTCATCGAGAAACAGCACGCCGCCGTCCGCCTCGCGGATCTTGCCGATGTAGCCTTTCGGATTGGCGCCGGTAAACGCCCCCGGCGCATAGCCAAACAGTTCGGATTCGATCAGCGGCTCAGGCAGCGCCGCGCAGTTGATCGCCACGAAGTTGCCGTTGCGCCAGCGGCTCTCTTGAAACAGGCGGCGGCTGAAATGCTCTTTACCGCAGCCGGTTTCGCCGGTCACGCACAGCGAAAGGCCGGCGTTGAGAATGCGCAGCGCTTTCTGATGCTGCTCGTCGTGCCGTTCCGCCGGCGGCGCAGAACGCAGAGCGCTGACGCGGCGCTGCGGCGCCTCAAGCAACGAATAATAGTGCTGTTGATTGCCGGCCAGCGTCTGGCGCGGTGCCCCGGAAGGCTGTCGCAACAGGTCGGGAAACAGCTGGGTGAACTCAACGGAGCCGAATGAGGCCGACGAGAGCTGGAACTCCATCATCGCCAGTCGATTGGCGGCGATCAGCACTTCGTCGTGAAACACCAGCAGCAGCTCTTGCGCACTGCCCAGGCAGCGGGCATCGGCGTGCAGACGCAGCGTCCAGTGGCGGTCGGCGATCGCGCTTCTGACCCAGCGGTGTTCGATATGCCGCACCGCCTGCATGATCAGGCGCTGTGCATCGCGGTACGGGCGCTGCGCGGGTGCGGAGAGATCCAGTATGCCGGCAATGCGGCCATCCGGCCGATAGATCGGTGCGGCGGTGCAGTTCAATCCGGCATTTTGGTTGAGAAAATGCTGGTCGCCGCGCACTTCGCAGAACGCGCCCAGCGCCAGCGCGGTGCCGATGGCGTTGGTGCCCCGCTCCGCTTCTCCCCACTGGTTGCCCGGCGTCAGCGCAAAGCGCGACGCCTTATGCAGAAAGTCGGTATTGCCACGGGTTTCCAGCACCAGCCCGGCGGCGTCGGCGATCACCACAATGGCGGGCTGGCGCGTAATTTGCGCGCCCAGCTGCTCGATCAGCGGCTGTACCCGCTGCGGCACCCAATCGTTGCGGCTGCGCAGCTCTTCGAGCAATCCGGCTTTGATAAACGGGATATGTTGATCGGTGCGCGTCAAGCCATAACCCTGGCTGCGTTGCCAGGATTCCGCCAACGGCTGGGTCAGCAAGCTGGCGCCCTCTGCGGGCAAGCGGTCGTCAGACAACATGCGTTTCTCCCCCGTTCGCGAGTGTTGCAAATGTGTATCATAAATGTGTATCAGGCGTTGCGATACGGGACACAAAAAATCATCGGCGACGGCGGAGCCACCCGAAGCTCTCAGCCCTCTCAATGCTTAAGGTTTTAATAACTCGTTCTTTTTTTTACGGATGCTACCTCTGTCGCTAATCTGGCACGCGCCGTGCTTCTCTGTGCTGCGGCGACATGCCGCATTCACAGGCGCAGCCCAATAGCGCCGCTTTTCATCTGCAGAGAGGTGCTTAACATGAAATATGTCCACCCCGGTTTGCCTGGCTCGCTGGTTTCGTTCCGCAAACGCTATGGCAACTACATTGGCGGCAAATTCGTCGAACCGGTATCCGGCAACTACTTCACCAACACCTCGCCGGTGACCGGCCAGCCGATCGCCGAATTCCCGCGTTCCGACGCCAAAGACATCGAGCTGGCGCTTGACGCGGCGCATGCGGCGGCGGACGCCTGGGGTAAAACCAGCGTGCAGGAGCGTTCCAACGTGCTGCTGGCGATCGCCGATCGCATCGAATCGCGGCTGGAGATGCTGGCGCTGACCGAAACCTGGGACAACGGCAAACCGATCCGCGAAACCCTGAATGCCGATCTGCCGTTGGCGGTCGACCATTTCCGTTACTTTGCCGGTTGCCTGCGCGCGCAGGAAGGCACCGCGGCGGAGATCGACCAGAACACCGTGGCCTACCATATCTATGAACCGCTGGGCGTGGTCGGCCAGATCATTCCGTGGAACTTCCCGCTGCTGATGGCCGCCTGGAAACTGGCGCCGGCGCTGGCAGGCGGTAACTGCGTGGTGCTGAAACCGGCGGAACAAACGCCGCTCGGCATCAGCGTGCTGATGGAAGAGATCGGCGATCTGCTGCCGCCGGGCGTGCTCAACGTGGTACAAGGTTTCGGCGCCGAGGCCGGCGAAGCGCTGGCGCGCAGCAAACGCATCGAAAAAATCGCCTTCACCGGCTCCACGCCGGTCGGCCGCCACATCCTCGCCTGTGCGGCGGAGAACATCATCCCCAGCACCGTCGAGCTGGGCGGAAAATCGCCGAACATTTATTTTGAAGACATCATGCAGGCGGAACCGGAGTTTATCGACAAAGCGGTTGAGGGGCTGGTGCTGGGCTTCTTCAACCAGGGGGAGGTGTGCACCTGCCCTTCACGCGCGCTGATCCAGGAATCCATCTACCCGCAGTTTATGGAGAAAGTGCTGGCGCGTATCGCTACCATCCGCCAGGGCGATCCCTTCGACACCGAGACCATGATCGGCGCCCAGGCGTCAAAACAGCAGTACGACAAGATCCTGTCCTATATCGAGATCGCTAAAAACGAGGGGGGCAAAATCGTTGTGGGCGGCGAGCCCGCCCAGCGCGGCGACGAAGTGCAAAACGGTTTCTACCTGCAGCCGACGCTGATTACCGGCAACAACAGCATGCGTTTCTTCCGCGAGGAGATCTTCGGGCCGGTGATTGGCGTCACCACCTTCAAGGATGAGGCCGAAGCCCTGGCGCTGGCCAACGACACCGAGTTTGGGCTGGGCGCCGGGCTGTGGACCCGCGACATCAACCGCGCTTACCGCATGGGCCGCGCGATCAAGGCCGGCCGCGTGTGGACCAACTGCTACCACCTGTACCCGGCGCACGCCGCGTTCGGCGGCTACAAGAACTCCGGCATCGGACGCGAAACCCACAAGGCGGCGCTGTCGCACTATCAACAGGTGAAAAACCTGCTGGTCAGCTACGACGCCAAGCCGCTGGGCCTGTTCTGAATCCGGCGTAATGACAAGAAGGCCACCCGCAGGTGGCCTTCTTTTTTCGCGTGGCCTACTTCGCCATGCCGAGATCGATCACCATGCGACCGCGAATGGTGCCCGCCTTCATCTCGTCGAAGATGGCGTTGATATCCCCCAGCGGCCGCTTGGTCACTTTCGGCGTCACCTTGCCTTCGGCGGCGAACTGGAACGCCTCCTTCAGATCTTCGCGCGTGCCCACCAGCGAACCCACCACCTGAATGCCGTCCAGCACCAGGCGCGGAATGCTCAGATCCATGCTCTCCGGAGGCAGCCCCACGGCCACCACTTTACCGCCGGCGCGCACCGCATTCACCGCCGAGTTGAAGGCGGCTTTCGCCACCGCCGTCACCACCGCCGCGTGAGCGCCGCCGGTTTGCTGCTGAATGATCTCCTCCGCGTTTTGCGTTTTGGAGTTGATGGTCAGATCGGCGCCGATCTGTTTGGCGAACTCCAGCTGACCGTCGTTGACGTCGATGGCGATCACTTTGGCGTTAAACACGTTCTTGGCATACTGCAGCGCCAGGTTGCCCAGCCCGCCCAGGCCGTAGATGGCGATCCACTGCCCCGGTTTGATATCGGAAATCTTCACCGCCTTGTAGGTGGTGACGCCGGCGCAGGTGATGCTGCTGGCGGCGAAAGAATCGAGCCCATCCGGCACTTTCACCGCGTAGTCCGCCACCACGATGCACTCTTCCGCCATGCCGCCGTCAACGCTATAGCCGGCGTTTTTCACCGAGCGGCACAGGGTCTCGTTGCCGCTGACGCAGTATTCGCAATGGCCGCACCCCTGGTAAAACCAGGCGACGCTGGCGCGGTCACCCACTTTTAACGAGGTGACACCCTCACCGACGGCGGAGACCACGCCGATGCCCTCATGCCCCAACGTAATGCCCGGCACCTCACCGAAATCGCCATTTTTCACGTGCAAATCGGTGTGGCACACCCCGCAACACTCCATTTTCAACGCCGCTTCGCCGTGCTTCAGCGGGCGCAGCACTTTATCCTGAATGTCTACGGTATGGTTTTTCGTCACTACGGCAGCTTTCATGGTGTTTTCCTTAGCAGAGTGGGAAGTACAGTTGTTAATGTAGTGACTGTATTCGGTGAGGGCAAGTACCACCTGTTTTGTGTAAAAACAAATAATTAAATATGAATCAGTCTGCTTATTTCATAAAAAACCATTAACAGACGGCGCGATCGCCTTGAGGTTGGCAGCCGTGAACGATCGCGCCTCCACGGCTTGATTTATCCCTTGAAGCGATTAACTGGGATTTTGAGGTAGTGCCGCCCATCATCTTCGCAATCTGGCAGAACGCCGCCGCGAATATTGACCTGCAGCGCCATCAGCATCAATTCCGGATGCGGCAACGTGGCGTCTCGCTGCTTTCTTTGCGCGATAAATTGGGCCTTATCCATGTTGGCCACCCAGGGGTTGTTCTCGCGCTGCTCTCGCACGGTGCTTTCCCAGCGGGCCTCACGCCCCGCCGGGCGATAATCATGGCCGGTAAACAGGCGGGTATCCGCTGGCAGACTCAAGATCCGCTGCAACGAATCCCACAGGGCTTCCGCATTTCCGCCGGGGAAATCGGCCCTTGCGGTGCCGCTGTCCGGCATGAAAAACGTATCGTGAATAAACGCCGCATCGGCGATGTGATAAGTGACGGACGCCAGGGTGTGGCCAGGAGACAGCAAGACTTCAGCACGCAGGTTGCCGATAAAAAAGACGTCCCCATCCGCAAACAGCCCATCCCACAGGGTCTCCGCAGGAGGCAATTCTTTCAAATTATAGATGTCTTGCCACAGCCCCTGCACAGCGGTAATTTTTTCGCCTATGCCGGTGAGGGCGCCGGTTTTCTGCGCCAGCCAGGTGGCGGCAGAAAAATGGTCGGCATGCGGGTGCGTATCCAGCACCCAGGCCACTCCCCATCCTTGCTGCTGGATAAAGCTTAAAATGGTGCGGGCCTGCTGATGCGAGACCGTGCCCGATCGGCGATCAAAATCCAGCACCGGGTCGATGATGGCGCAGCGACCCGCTGCGGGATCGGCGACGACATACTGCAGGCTGCCGCTTTCCGGCTCATAAAACGCGTGCACTTGCGCGTGAGGCTGAACGGCCTGATGCCGGCGATACCAGCCCAGCGCCTTATCGGCATCGGCGCCATACTCTGCGCACTGGCTGCGGAATTGCGCTTCGTCTATCTGGCCTTCGCGCAGCGCATACAGCAGGGAAAGGCAGGCAGAACGCGCTCCGCTCCTGCAATGCGCCAGGGTCTTCTCACCCCGCCGCAACAGGTAATGGAAGGTATAAACGGTCTCCCAGGTCAGCGTGTCGAATGTGTAAGGCAGATAGACGTAGCCCATTCCACATTGCTCAGCCAACGCTTTTTCTTGTTGATGGTTAAGGTACTCGCCCGGCTCTTCATCTGGCCGATTATTGACGATAAACCGATAGCCTTGTTGATGCAGGATGGCGAAATCATTCGCTGCGGGCGCCCCCGAAAAGGAGAGCTGATGATGGTAAGTACGGATGTGCATATTTTTTCCTTTTGTCTTATAGGCTTTTAAAAAGCATATAAAGGGCCAGCACCAACAACATGCCGGCATAGAGCACACGGATAATGTCCTCGCGTTTTTTCAGGCGCTCGGTGAGCGCCACCCCCACGACGCCCCCCAGAACGCCGCCGACGATGAGCCAGCAGGTAATGACCAGCGACACCTTGCCGGACATGGCATAGCTTGCGCTTGTCGTTAATCCCATGGCGGAAACCACGACCAGTGAGGTCGCCACCGCTTCAACCAGCGAAAAGCGGAAGAACCAGAGCAGCGCCGGCACCACCAAAAATCCGCCGCCGATGCCCAAAAAACCGGCCACCGCGCCCAGCGCCAGCACGCTGGGCCACACGATGGCGGGGTGAAATGTCGGATGGGAGGACGGTAATCCGTTGCCTGCCCGATGATTTCTTTTCAGCGTCAATCCGGCGACAACCAGCATCAGCAGAGAGAAAGGCAGGGTTAAATGGTGCCCGTCCGTCATTTTTCCCACCTGAGAGCCCGCCAGCGTTCCCACCACCGCCACCAGCGAAACGGTAACGCCGGTCTGCCACCGGACGTTTCCTTTGGCGGCATGAACAAAAAGATTGATCAGCGCGCTAATGGCAACGGACATGGCACTGGTGCCTATAACCAAGTGCGTATCCGGGATTTTCACCATATACAGCAGCAAGGGCACGCAGACGATGGATCCTCCTCCCCCGGTCAGAGCCAGGAGAAATCCGACTATTCCCCCGGTTATCACCAATAGCGTCAGGGTATAAAAAGTAAAATGGAAAAAATCCAATGCATTAATTCCCTTTCGATATTTATGGCATTTATTAACGATCAGTTTGCGTTGATTGTCAAATAACTTATTACATTTAGCTATTACATATATCCAAATCGAATATGCAATTTTCAATATAACCATAAGTTCTATAAATTATCTTTAAATCTGAGCCGCAACCCCCTACTTTCTTATGAAAGGAGACCTGCATGAAACCAGAAAAAATAAACACCCTGAAGAAAGTTGTTGTTATTGGCGGTGGTTCATCTGGCATCGGCGTCATCGCAAGCATAAGGAAGCGAGTTAAAGATGCGGATATAACTGTCGTTGAACCCAATGACTGTCATTATTACCAGCCGGCATGGACCCTGGTGGGCGGCGGGCTCTTTGATATCAATAAAACGCAGCGCGCCATGCGTGATGTTATTCCATCTGGCGTCTCATGGCTCCAGGACAGCGTTGTCAGGGTTGATCCCAATGAAAAATATATCGAGACCCGTCAGGGGAAACGCGTAAGCTATGATTTCCTTATTGTTGCCTGCGGCCTTGTTTTACGTTGGGATAAAATAGAAGGCCTTGAAGAGACGTTAGGATTCAACGGCGTCACCTCTAATTATCGTTTTGATCTTGCAGAATACACCTGGCAACTGGTCCGGGAGATGCAAGGCGGCAAGGCGATATTTTCCCAACCCACGCTTCCCATAAAATGCGCCGGCGCGCCGCAAAAAGCCTTATATCTTTCATGCGACCATTGGCGGCGGCAAGGCGTTCTGAATAATATTAACGTCAATTTCTGCCTTGCGGGCACGGCGGTTTTCGGCATTCCGCAATTTGTCCCCCCGCTGAGTGGCTATTTGGAAAAATACCGTGCACAGGTCAACTTCAATCATAATTTAATCCGTATAGATGGCGAAAATCGGCAAGCGATATTTGCCGTGGAGAAAAATGAAGAAGAAAAACGCGAGTTAACCCTGCCCTTCGATATGCTTCACGTGGTGCCGCCTCAATCAGCCCCGGCGTTTATTTCGCAAAGCGGACTCGCGGATGGCGCCGGCTGGTGCGATGTGGATAAATTGACGCTGCAACATAAGCATTGGCCGGATATCTTTGCGGTAGGCGACTGTTGCTCAACGCCAAACGCCAAAACCCTGGCGGCAGCGCGAAAGCAGGTGGTAGTGGTGGCGGAAAACGTCGCGGCACGTATTCATGCCACGCCTCTCACAGCCCATTATGATGGTTATGGTTCCTGTCCATTGACGGTCGAGAAAGGCAAAGTTGTGCTGGCGGAGTTTGGCTATGACGGTAAATTGCTGCCCACGTTTCCACTGCTCGACGCAACCCAGCCCAGCCGTATGGCCTGGTGGCTGAAAGCCTGGTTTTTACCCCGGTTTTATTGGGCGGGCATGCTGCGCGGGGTTGAATGGTTTGCCGGAAGCAAGCGGCCGTGATGCACACTCGGCTCCCCTTGTCGCTCTGGCCGCAGCAGGCGCTTGACTATTCGGCGATACACAGCCACCATCGCTTGCGAGCCCGCAGGCTGATTGTAAGCCGTCACCACTAACCGGTCGATCAACAATGAAAAACGCACCCGCCGTTACGATTCACTACTGTTCACAATGCAACTGGCTGCTGCGCGCCGGCTGGATGGCGCAAGAGCTGCTGAACACCTTCGGCGACGATCTCGCCTCCGTCACCCTGATGCCGGGCACCGGCGGGGTCTACCAAATCAGCGTCGATGGCGTGATGATTTGGGATCGCAAGATTGACGGCGGCTTCCCCGATGCGGCGCAGTTAAAGCAGCGGCTGCGCGATCACAGCTTCCCCGATCGTTCTCTCGGCCACAGCGACGGTAAAAAAGCCAGACACTGAAGGCCGTCAGCGCCCCGTCGGCGGCTGCGCGCCGAGAATGCGCGGCATCGTTTCTTTCATCATTTCCATGAATTTGCGTAAACGCGCGGGATAATAGCTGGCGTAGGGATACAACAGGTAAATAGGCAGTGGCTCGGCTCGCCACAGGGGTAACAGCGTCTGCAGAGCGCCTTGCGCCAATTCTTCTTTCACCACCCAAGATGACACGATCGCGACGCCCAGCCCTTCCAGCGCCGCCTTGCGCGCCGCATAAAGGCTGTCGGTGCTCAACCTCGGCGCGATGTCGAAACGCCGCTGTTCACCGCTGGTCGCGTGGGTCAAGACAACCTCATTACGATAAAAACTGTTTACCGCCAGCCACGGCAATGAGGCCAAATCGTCGAGATCGACGATCGCCGGTCGTTCAGCCAACAGCGCCGGTGACGCGACCGTGCTGCGCGGCACCTCCGCCAGCAACACCGCCACGACCGACGGATCGGTCACCGCACCGACGTGAATGGCGCAATCCACGCCTTCGGGAATAAAGTCCGGAGAATGATCGTTCAGCGTCCACTCAACGTAAGTTTGCGGGTAGCGCCGCAAATACTCGCCCAACGGACCGATTAGCTGATCCTGGCCGAATGCGTGCGGTGCCCGCACGCGCAACACGCCGACCGGTTCGTCGCGCGCGCCGCCAAGCCCTTCTTCCAGGCTTTGCCATTGTTCGATCAGCCCCCGCGCCTGGCGGTAACAGCGCTCGCCGTCGTCGGTCAGTTTGAGGGCGTGGGTGGTCCGCTGGATCAGTTTGGCGCCCAGCAGCTGTTCCAATGCCTGCAGACGCCGGCTGATCGTCGGCTGCGAAGTGCCCAGTTGCTGCGCCGCCGCCGACAGGCTGCCGCTTTCGACGATGCGCACCAGCGTGTGCAGCAAAGTTATGCGGTCACCGTTAGGTAAGTTAATTTTATTCATACGTTGAGTGTATAACAGTTTTACCTGCGAGGGGGCTACAGCGGCATGAAGCAAGCGGTAAAAATGACCGCACATTCACCTTACAGGAATTTTTGCCATGAGCACCGCCACCACCCACGGCGCACCGTCCGCCAACGTCGTATTTCTGCTGGCCGCCGGCGCCGGCCTCAGCGTCGCGTCAATCTATTACAGCCAGCCCATGCTTGGCATGATGGGCGCCGATTTCCACGCCGGCGTCGCCGATGCCGGCATGGTGCCGACGCTGACCCAGTTAGGCTATGCACTGGGCATTTTACTGTTGGCGCCGCTCGGCGACCGGTACGATCGCCGGCGGATCATTCTGGTAAAAGGCGCGCTGCTGACGCTGACACTGTTACTCTGCGCTTTTGCTGCCTCGTTCCCGCTGTTGTTGCTCAGCAGCCTGGCGATAGGCCTGACCGCCACCGTCGCGCAGGACATTATCCCCGCCGCCGCCACGCTGGCGCCGGAGGCCAGCCGCGGCAAAACCGTCGGCGCAGTGATGACCGGGCTATTGGCCGGCATTTTGCTGTCGCGGGTGTTCAGCGGCGCGATCGCCGAGTACGCCGGCTGGCGCAGCGTCTACGCACTCGCGGCGCTGGGCGTTTTGTCGATCACGCTGGCGATCTGGCGCATGTTGCCGCGTCTTCGCCCTCATAACGCGCTGAGTTACCCCGCGCTGCTGCGCTCGCTGGGACATCTGTGGGCCGAGTATCCCGCTCTACGGCGCGCAACGCTGGCGCAAGGCTTTCTGTCATTGGGCTTCAGCGCTTTCTGGTCAACGCTGGCGTTGATGCTGGCGGAGCGCTACCAGATCGGCAGCGCGGCCGCCGGCGCGTTTGGCCTGGCGGGGGCGGCGGGTGCGCTGGCGGCGCCGTTGGCGGGCAGTCTGGCCGATCGGCACGGCCCTGACGTCGTGACCCGTATCGGCGCGGGACTGGTTCTGGCCTCCTTCGCCTTGATGTTTCTGCTGCCGCTGTTGCCGCTCCCGGCGCAACTGGCGCTGATTGCGCTGAGCGCCGTCGGATTCGACCTGGGCATCCAGGCTACGCTGATCGCGCACCAAACCATCGTTTACGGTCTCGAACCGGCAGCCCGCAGCCGATTGAACGCCCTCTTGTTCACCGGCGTGTTCATCGGTATGGCGACCGGCGCCGCCCTCGGCAGCCGCATTCTGGCAAGCGCGGGCTGGCCGGGCGTCGTGGCGCTGGCGACGGCGGCGGGGGCCGTGGCGCTGTGGATCCGCAGCGGGCGCAAAACGGCGCGCGTAGTGGCCTGATAGCGCCCTCTGCTGGCGCAAGCGGTTGATTTCACCCAGGCCTCTTGCGCTATACTGAGCGCCCTTTTTGCTACGCATTTAAAACAATTTTATGATGGAACGCTTGCTAGAAAACGCGATGTACGCCTCCCGCTGGCTGCTCGCGCCGGTTTATTTCGGCCTTTCGCTCACTCTGGTCGCCCTGTCGATCAAGTTTTTTCAGGAAATTCTCCACGTCCTGCCAAATATTTTTGCCGTTACCGAAGCCGATCTGGTGTTGACCTTGCTGTCGCTGATCGACATGGCGCTGGTCGGCGGCCTGTTGGTGATGGTGATGTTCTCCGGCTATGAAAACTTCGTCTCGCAATTGGATATCACCGAAGGGAAAGAGAAACTGAGCTGGCTGGGCAAAATGGACGCCACCTCGCTGAAAAACAAGGTCGCCGCATCTATCGTCGCCATCTCCTCCATTCACCTGCTGCGGGTGTTTATGGACGCCAAGAACGTGCCCGACAACAAGCTGATGTGGTATGTGATCATCCACCTCACCTTCGTGCTCTCCGCCTTCGTGATGGGTTATTTGGACAAGGTGACCCGCTCCAAGCACTAAACGCGCCACCACGCCCGATCGTCAGGATCGGGTGTCTTCCCCTCCTTCGCTGTTCCCCAACCGTCGCCGCCGTCATGTCTTTCATCTGGCACATCTGATGATAATTTTATTATAATGTCATTACACTCATTATGGACCGAACGCCGGCCACCGCACCGGATTCGCCGCAGACAGGATCACGCACTTCCATGCCATTAAACGGTCACCCCCTGCAATTCAACGATATTCAGGCGATTCTGCCTCATCGTTATCCCTGCCTGTTGGTCGATCGCGTACTGCCCGCCGGCACCTGCATTGCCGAAGGCCGGCTGAGCGCCATCAAGAACATCACCGCCAATGAGCCGACGTTCTGGAACGGCCATGCGCACTTCGCCGGTTTTCCCGGCGTGCTGTTGGTGGAAGCGCTGGCGCAAAGCACCGGGCTGCTGGCGCATTATTATCTCGGGGCGTTGAATGAAGGGGAACATTACTACTTCGCTTCCATTCAGCGGGCGCGGTTTTATCGCGCCGCCCGTCCCGGCGACCAGGTGTTGATGGAGGTCGCCTTTGTACGCCGGCGGGGCGCGATCGCCCGCTTCACCGGCCGCGCCAGCATCGATGGCCGGCGCATTTGCACCGCCGATTTCATGTGCGCCCGTAAATAGGCCGCTTGCCAAAGGAAACCTGCGAATACCATGTCTCTGGTTGACAGCTTACTCAGAACCCTCGATTTCTCCCCGCGCGGCCAGGTGATCGCTCGCGAAACCGACGCCTGGGGCGAAATCATCGTTTCCGATCACAAGGACTACCGCACGCTGCGGTTTGACGGCATCTGCGAGCAAAGCAAGATGAGCCTCAGCAACCCCGCGCAACCGATCCACAACTACATCAAAGCGATGCTGATGGCGGTGGCCTGGCAGCCGCCGACCTCGGCGTTGATCCTGGGATTAGGCGGCGGCAGCTTGCTGCGTGCGCTGCACGCGCTCGATCCGGCCATGCGTCTGGACGTGGTTGAACTGCGCGCCGCGGTGATCGCCGTCGCACGCCGCTATTTTACGCTGCCGGCCACCGACACCATCAGCCTGCGTACCGCCGACGCCATGGACTTTGTGCGCCCGCCCGCCGAGACGCGTTACGATCTGATTTTCTCCGATCTCTATTCGGCGTTCGCCATGGATCCGCAGCAAGGCACCCAGACATTCCTGGAAAACTGCGCCGCGCGGCTGAACGACGGGGGCTGGCTGGTGCTCAATTACCACGATCTGCCCGATGAAAACAGCCTGCTGTACCACAGCCTGCACCGGATATTCGGCACCGTATTATTTTGCGTCGCCCCCAGCGGCAACGTGATCATTTACGCCACGCCGGCGCAGGTGACGTTGCCGCTCAGCACGCTGCGCACGCTGGCCGCCGGCAGCGGCGAGCTGTTCAACTGCGAACTCGGCTACCTGTCACGCAAAATAGAACGGCTGCATTTCCGCTAAGAACGAGCGGCGACGCGGTCTGGCTGGCCGCTTCGTCCACATGGTATTATCATTCAGTCATCATTCTCTGGAGGATCCTGATGGAAAAGAAAACGGCGCGGCTAACGGTGCTGATTGACCCGGACAAGAAGAAAGCTCTGGAAGAGCTGTGCCTGCAGCAGGACGTCACCCCTTCTCAGGTGGTGCGTCAGCTGATCCGCGATTATCTGCACAAGCATCAGGTGGATTATCCCAGCCAGCCGACCCACGCCAATCCGCGCGTCGAGAGCAATTGAGGCGGCCCGCCCCATAAACCGTGAAGCGCGCTTTGCCCCCCTGCGAGCGTCCCTAATCCGAATCCTCCACGGCGGTCTGTCCATCCTGCGATATCGCTGCTACTGTTTTAGGCGTTCATTATTCTCTCTTGGGGAAGGAAACGCGCCATGTTCAGCCATATTACCGTCGGCGTCAGCGATCTGGATGCCGCCGCCGCGTTCTACGACGCCATTCTGTTGCCATTGGGCTTACAACGGCGGGAAGTGACGCCGGACGGCGGCCCCGCCGCCCGCTGCTGGGTGATGCCAGGCCAAACGCTGCCGCGTTTTTACGCCTACCAACCCTTCGACAGACAGCCCGCCAGCGCCGGCAACGGCAGCATGCTGGCCTTCCTCGCCGCCGACGAGCTGGCGGTTAAACGCGCCTACGCCGCCGGTCTGCTGGCGGGCGGCAGCAGTGAAGGCGAGCCCGGCGAGCGCGCGCACTACGGCAAAGGCTATTTCGGCGCTTACCTGCGCGATCCCGACGGCAACAAGGTGCATGTGGTTTATCGGGGAGATCTCGCCTGATGAAATGCTCGGTTTACATCGCCACCAGCGTAGACGGATTCATTGCCGGCCCGGATGGCGACATCGACTGGCTGCTGCGGCCCGAATATGCGGTTTCGCTGCTCAATGGGTTAAGTTTTGAAGCGTTTGTCGCCGACATCGACGCGCTGGTGATGGGCCGCCATACCTATGATAAAGTCCGCGCCTTTCCCGAGTGGCCCTATGGCGCACTGCCGGTGGTGGTGCTGTCGACGCAGCCGCCCGCGCCGCACGCAACAGGCCACGTTCGCTGGATGAATGGCGAACCGGCGGCCATCGTGGCGCAGTTGGCCGAGCAAGGCTGCCGTCACCTGTATATCGACGGCGGCCAGACCGTGCAGCGCTTCCTGCAGGCCGGCTTGATCGACGAACTGACGATTACGCGCGTGCCGCTGCTGCTGGGCGGCGGTATCCCCTTATTCGGCGCCGATGGCCAGGAGCAGCGCCTGCGCCTGCTTGCCGTCACTTCATCGGACAACGGTTTCGTGCAAGAACGCTACGCGGTTCAGCGCGCGCCGTAACGCAGCATCAGGCGGCCGCCGCCGAAGGCGATGAGCAACGCCGCCAATGCCAACAGCGCCGCCACGCCGTAGGTCACCCGCATGCCGTAAGCCGCGGCGGCCGCAGTGCCCGCGACCTGCTGCGAAGCCAGATAAAACAGCGCCCCCATCGCCGACGCGCCGGTGATCGCCCCCAGATTGCGCGACAGGTTCACCATGCCGGCGATCAGCCCGCGCCGTTCAGGAAACAGATCCTTCATCAGCATGGTGTTGTTGGCCACCTGAAACAGCGCATAGCCGGCGGTCAGCAGCGCGATGGGGGCGATATAGCCGAGCACGCCCCAACGGTTAAGCAGCGACAGCAGCGCCGCGCCGGCGGCCACCGCCGTCAGCCCAAGCAGGGCAATGCGCTGCGATCCAAAACGATCCACCAGATAGCCGGCCGGTATGCCGGTCAGGATCGCCACCGCCGGTCCCGCCGACATCACCAGTCCCACCTGCGCGGCGCTTAACTCCAGCGCGCGTGACAGATAGAACGGCCCGACCACCAGCATGGCGGTCATGACCGTCATCACCAGCGCGCTGGCCGCCAGCCCCGCCGTCAGGGCCGGATGGCGGAACATCGAGAGCGCAAACAGCGGCGATGCGGCGCCGCGCTCCACGCGAATAAACAGCGCCCCCGCCAACAGCGCCCCCAGCATCAACGCCAGATTGAGTGCGCCGAAGTCGCCGCGCCCGAGGGTCATCGCCAGCGAATAGCAGAGCAATGCGCCGCCCAGCAGCAACGTGCCGGCACGATCGAACGGTTCCGCGCGCGCTGCCGCGCGCGGCCCATTCGGCAAGTATCGCCAGGCGAGCCACAGCGCCAGCAGGCCCAGCGGCAGGTTGATCAGGAACATCGCCCGCCAGCCGAAACCGGCGATCAGCGCACCGCCCAACGACGGCCCCAGCGCGGTGCCCACGGCCGACATCGTGCCGAGCAGCCCCATCGCGCGGCCGATTTTTTCCGTCCCCAGCGCCTCGCCCGCCAGCGCCATGGCGATCGACATCATGACTGCGCCCCCCAGCCCCTGCGCCAGGCGCGCCGCCAGCAACAGCCACAGTTGCGGAGCCAGCGTGCAAATCAGCGAAGCGGCGGTAAACAGCGCGATGCCCGCCAGCAGCAGGCGGCGGCGATTGAGGCTGTCGCCCAAACGGCCGATGCCGATAATGCAAGTGGTGACGGCCAGCAAATAGCAGAGCAACACCCACTGCACTGCCTGGAACGAGGCATGGAACGCAGTGGCGAGCGCCGGCAGCCCGACGTTGGCAATGCTGATGCCAAGCGATGACAGCAGCATGCTCAGAGAAAGAGCGGCCAGTATGCCGCGGACGCCTTGCGGCGAAGGGTGGGATAACATGATGAACACTCCTGACATAGACTGCGGGTAAGCCTATGTCAGAGGTTAGGATGGCGGAAGACGCATGGCATGCACTGTATCCATGCGCCTGACGCCTTATCTGACGCGAGCCGTTACCAGGCGGCGATTTCCGCCTCGGTGAGCGGCAACGGCTGAGTCACACCGGTTTCCGCCGCCAGGGTGGCCGCTTCCAGCACCGCCATCACCGCCAACGCCTGCGCCGCGGTAACCGGGTTGGCGCCTGCGCCGCGCAACGCATCGCGCACCTGGAAGTAATACTGGCGCTGATCGCCATCCGGCGTCGGCAGCGTGCGCACCGGCTCCGTACCGATAAACAGGCTCATCGTGTCGTCGTCTTTACCCCACTCCGCCGAACCCGGCGTCACGCCGGCCAGCAGTTGGCTTTCCTGCCCGTCTGCGCGCGCTTTGACCACGCTGCCTTTCTCGCCGTGCACGGTAAAGCGTGAGACGCCGCCCGCCACCAGCATGCTGCCGTGCAGGATCACGCGGTGCGTCGGATAGTTCAGCACCACGTGGGCCCAGTCGTTAATCTGCGCGTTGGGGCGCAACGTGGCGATGTTGGCCTGCACGCTGCGCGGCAAACCGAACAGCTGCAGCGCCTGATCGACCATGTGCGGCCCCAGATCGAACCACAGCCCGCTGCCAGGGAGGTTTTGTTCACGCCAGCGCACCCGTACTTCAGGGCGATAGCGGTCGATATGGGACTCAAAGTGCGTCACCTTACCGATCAGCCCCTGCTCGATCACCTGTTTCACCCCCAGGAAATCGCTGTCCCAGCGACGGTTCTGGAACACCGACAGCAGGCGGCCGTGCTTCTCCGCCGCGGCAATCAGCGCGCGCGCCTGCGCCAAATCCAGCGTAAACGGCTTATCCACCACCACGTGCTTGCCCGCCTCCAGCGCGGCCAGCGCCAGCGGCGCATGGGTGTCGTTCGGCGATGCGATCACCACCAAATCCACCTCCGGCCGGCGGATGGCCTCCAGCGGATCGGCGATCACCTGCGCGTGCGGCAGATCGGCATGTACCTTGGCGGCATCGCGCGAAGCCACCACGCTCAGTTCCAACCCCGGCACCGCGTTAATCAGCGGCGCGTGAAACGCCTTGCCGACAAAGCCGTAGCCAATCAGGGCTACCTGCAACGGTCGAGCGGTATCGTTCATCAGTGTTCTCCTCTAGCGGTCGTCGGCGACGACACAAAGTTCAATCAATGATTGTTCGTCCAGGTTGTCCCACGGGCGATCGGTAAACAGGCGTTGGATCTGCGCCAGATCCGCAACGTGATGCGGCTCGCAGCGATCCAGTTTCATATGGTCGGCCACCAGCCAGCGCTCGCCGCTGTTAGCCAGCATGGCGCGTTTGACCTCTGCATCGGCCTCTTCGCCGGCGCTCAGTCCCAGCTGAGGATGCACCGCGCAGGCGCCCAGCAAGGCGATATCCGCACGGTAGCGCGCCAGCAACGCCAGCGTGGCGCTGCCGGCGAACAGCCGCTGGCGCGCATCCCACTGGCCGCCGAGCAAGATCAGATTGATCTCCGGCCTGTCGCTCAGGCACTGCGCGATATCCAGCGAAGCGGTGATCACCGTCGCCGGGCCACGCAACGCCTGCGCCACCGCCAACAGCGTACTGCCCGCATCCAGCATCAGGGTGCTGCCGGGCGGGATCTGCGCGGCCACCGCGCGGCCAAGCCGCTGCTTGACCTGCGGCAACAGCGCAGCGCGCGCCTGGCGCGGCATGCCGGACGGTTCGAGCGCTATCGCCCCGCCGTGATGTTTCTGCGCCAACCCCTGCCGCTCGAGATCGGCCAAGTCGCGGCGCACGGTATCGACCGAAACACCGATGGCGCTGGCCAATTCCGCCACCGCCGCCTGCCCGCGTTCGCTGAGCAAATCCAGTAAATGGCGCTGTCGTGCCGCTTTGTGCATGGGGTCATTTCCGCAGTAAAAAGCATAAAACGGCAATATACAGCAGATAACAGCATCAGAGAAGACGCATTTGCGCGCACAGGAGATCAAACATCTTTTCGCCGCCAGGACAATGATGGAGGCAGAACGCATAACAATCAGGAGAAAGGCATGAACATCGATCTGACGTTTGAAAACCTGAACGCGCGCGCCGTGCAATACAACGCCCGCGCGTCGGTGGAGGATTTTGACGCCTGCATGGCGGAATACGCCGCGCTGGCCCAGCGCGCCAAGGCACAGACGCCCGGCATTTACGATCTGCGTTACGGCATGAGCGCCGCCGAGCGCCTCGATCTGTTCCCGGCCTGCACGCAGCCCGCCCCGCTGCTGATCTTTATTCATGGCGGCTACTGGCATTCGCAGCGCAAAGAGGAAGCCTGTTCGATGGCCGCCGCGTTTGCCCAGCGCGGCGTGGCCGTCGCCACGCTGGAATACACGCTGGCGCCAGAAGCGACGCTGGCGGAGATCGTGCATGAGGTGCGCAGCGCCGTCGCCTGGCTTTATCATCACGGGGCGCCGTTCGGCATCGACCCGGCGCGCATTTTCGTCAGCGGCAGTTCGGCCGGCGGCCACCTGTGCGGCATGCTGATCGCCGACGGCTGGCAGCAACGCTATCGTCTGCCGCCCGATGCGATCAAAGGCGCGCTGGCGCTGAGTGGCCTCTACGATTTGCGCCCGCTGTGCGATATCTACATCAACGACTGGCTGCATCTGACGCCCGAACAGGCGCAAACCCTCAGCCCGCTGTTTCTGCTGCCGGAGAAAGACCATGCGCCGCAGATCCTGCTCGACGTCGGCCAGCGCGAAACGCAAGGGTTCAAAAACCAAACGCAGGCCTATTATGACGCCTGCCTGGCGCGCGGCCTCGACGTTCAGTTGCTGGCCGATCGCCACTGCAATCACTTTACGCTGGTCAACGAACTGGCCGATGCGGAAAGCGCGATGTTCCGGCAGGTGATGGCGATGATTGACGCAACGCAGCGGTAGCCTGCCGCTGCAACCGCAGCCTGGCGGCGATCGTTATCACCGCCAGCGCGGCGAACAAGGCTCCGCACAGCAGGCTGCCCTGTAGCCCCCACGCGGTGATGGACCAGCCGCCCGCCAGCGAGCCCAGCGCCACGCCCAGATTGATAAAGGCGATATACAGCCCGGTGGCGAACGCCGGCGCCTGCGGCGCTTCGGATGTCAACCAGACCTGCGTCACGATCAAACCGCTGGTGTGCGCCGCTCCCCAATACAGACAAAGCGCCGTCATCGAACCGATATTCGCGCTACCGTAGTGATACAGCAGCGCATAAGCCGCAATCAAGGCTAGCGGGTGCAGCAGCACCGTCAGCGCTCGATGGCGGCTCAACCCCTTGCCGGCCAACAGGTTGCCCGCGACACCGCCCACGCCGAACGCCACCAGAAGAAAGCCGATGACGCCGCCGCTGAGGCCGATTTCACGGCTGAGATATTCAGCCGCGTAAGCATAGACGGCGAACATGGCGGCAAAGATCAGCACGCAGGTGATGATATTCAGCCACAGCGTCCCGCTGCGCAGGATCATCAGCTGTTTGCCATAGCTGAGGCGCTGCACGGCCGCATCAGGCAAGCGCCACAGCAATCCCGCCGCCGCGAGGAGATTGACCCACGCACAGAACCGGAACGAGGCTTCATAGCTGAACTGCCCGGCGATCCATTGCGTCAACGGTATCCCCAACACCATGCCCATGCTGGTACCGATGAACGCATAGGCGGTTGCTTTGGTGGCCTGATGCGGGGGATAAAGCGCCGCGGCCGCCACCATGGCCAGCGAAAAATAGATCGGATGAAACAACGCCGGCACAATGCGCAGCAACATGAGCATGGCGAAGCTGTCCGTCTGAGCGGACAGCGCGCTGGCCGCCGCGAACACGGTCAACGCGATCAACAACATGCGTTTGCGATTGAATCGCGACGCCAGCAGCACCAACAGCGGCCCGAGCAGCGCGATGGTCAGGGCGAAGATCCCGACCAGCCAGCCTGCCTGCGCCGTGGAGATGCCATACCGCGCGATGATCTGCGGCAAAATGCCCACCACGCCAAACTCGATGCAGTAGACGCCGAACAACCCCAGCGCGATAAAGAAAATCGGTGGCATCAGACGCATGACATCGCTCCCGTCGCGGCATAGACCGCCTGACAAATCTCGCCGACAAAGGCGCCTGACATGCCTTCCAGCGCCGTGTTGGTAAACGCCACCACGCTGAGCTGCCGGACAGGATCGACGAACCAGGAATGGCCATAGGTGCCGCCCATTCGCCAGCTGCCAACGGACTCCGGCGTTTGCGCGGCGATGGGGTCTTTCAGCACGGTGATGCCGAGGCCGAAACCGCGCCCCGGCCAAAACGGCATCGGCAGATCGCCGATTTGGTTGGTGGTCAGCGCCGTCACCCATTCGGCCGGCAGCACCTGCCCGCCCCCCTGGCGCAACGTTTCCAGCAGGCGCAGGAAATCCTCCGCCGAACCGACCATGCCGGCGCCGCCGGAGGCGTACGCCTGCGGATCCAGCGCACGCGCCGGCGACAGATGAAAACCGGCGCTGCCATCGATAAAGGGTAAACGATCCGGTTGGCGCAAACGGCGCGGCTCGCCGGGATGATCGGCGTAAGCGGCCGCCAAACGTGCGGGATCCACCGCCAGGAAATCGGTATCCGTCATCGCCAGCGGCCCGGTCACCCATTTTTTTACTGCCTGCGCCAGCGGCAGGCCGCTCGCCTGTTCGATCGCCGCGCCCAGGACATCGGTGGCGATGGAATAGCGCCACGCCGCGCCGGGCGGAGCCAGCAAAGGGGCGCAGGCAATACGCCGCACGTTTTCCTGCAGGCTGACAGACGCTTCATCCATGCCGTCGGAGACGCCCAGCTGGGCATAGAATCCCCCTTCCGGCTGGAAAAAGCGGTAGCTTAGTCCGGCGGTGTGGGTCATGAGATGCCGTAGCGTTATCAACGGAGTGGTGCCGTCCGCCAGCCGCGGGCGAAAATTCGGCAGCCAACGGGTGATCGGATCGTCTAACCGCATGGCGCCTTGCGCCATCAATGCCAGCGCCGCCGTGGACACGATCGGTTTGGATACCGAGGCCAGACGAAACAGCGTATTGAGCGCCATCGGCTTGCCCGCTTCGCGATCTGCCATACCCGCCGCGCGGCGATAAACGATCTCACCGCCCTGCGCCACCAAAACGACCGCGCCAACCAATCGTTTTTCACGCAAGGCTTGCTCTATCGCGCCGTCAATCGCGTTGGCAGAGGATCCGTATTCATTCATCTTTATTACCCCAGGTAGTCAGCCCATGCTGTCGCCACCGAGCATAGAGCGTGGCGATTAACGAAAAAACAGGCTAGATTTCTTTTCATAGCGGACACTCAAGTCCGCAATGGGGCAAACAATGGATAATCTGTCTGGGGTGAACGTCTTTGTGCAGGCCGCGGAGACGCTGAGTTTCGTAGAGGCCGGGCGCGTGCTCGGCATTTCCGCTTCCGCGGTGGGGAAAAGCATCGCCCGCCTGGAAAATCGGCTGGGTGCGCGTCTGTTCCACCGCAGCACGCGCAGCATGACGCTGACCGCAGAAGGCCGGCTGTTTCTGCACCGCTGCCAGCGCATTCTCGGGGAATTGGCGGCGGCGGAACGGGAAATCAGCGATACGCACAGCGCGCCGCGCGGCAAGCTGCGTGTCAGTTTGCCGCTGGTGGGCGGCCTGCTGAATCCGGTGCTGGCGGAATTTGTCCGGCGTTACCCGGAGATTGAACTGGAAACCGATTTTTCCGACCGTCGAGTCGCGGTGATCGAAGAAGGGTTCGATGCGGTGATCCGCGTGGGCGATACCGAGGATTCTCGCTTAATGAGCCGCCAACTGGGCACGTTTCACCTACAGCTGGTGGCGGCGCCAGAGTATCTGCGCCGAGCGGGAATACCCCGCCAGCCGGCAGAACTGCGCGATCACGCCTGCCTGTTATACAGATTCCCCACCACCGGCAAAGTCGAGACCTGGCCGGTGGCGGGCGGAGATAAACTGCTCGACGAAGGCCTGGGCAAGCGCACGGTATGCAACACCGTCGACACGCTGATTTACCTGGCGGAACAGGGCCTGGGCATCGCCTGCTTGCCCGATTTCGCGGTGCGAGAGGCGCTGGAGCGACGGCGGCTCCAACCTGTGCTTGGCGACCACTGCCGACACAGTGGCAGCCTCAAAATTCTCTGGCCTTCAAGCAAACATCTTACACCGCGTCTCAGGGCATTTATCGACATCATGAGCGTTCGCCTTTTCTCGGCCTGAGTCCTCTATCGTGCCAGAGCAAATTCAGCTTTGCTTTGCACAAAAATAGCTAAGGCGCAGCCTGCCGCGCCTGCCAGCAGCTCTGACGGCGGCACAGTGCCGTCGTTATATTCCATTCAGAGATATGGAAGCGCCGTTCGTTCTTTCGGGACAACGAAAATCGCCACACAATACCTTTCACCCCGCACTCGTGCATAACCGTATATAAATTCAGGTGTTAACGCCTTGTCATTACCGATAACCGCCCAATTCGCCCATCTGATATTGAACAGCCAGCCGGATGAAACCGCCCTGTCAGCCGCTCGCCGCGGCGTGAAAGATTACTTCGCCTGCGCGCTGCCGATTGCCCGCGGGGCGTTGAGCGATGCCGGTCTGGCAGCGATCGGTAAGACGTTTCCGCCGAACGGCAGCGAGAACCGCGCACTGCGCTATGGCTATGTCAGCCACGCGTTGGACTTCGATGATTACCATCCTGCGCTGCGTGGCCATCCGAGCACCGTAGTGCTCTCAGCCCTGCTGGCGCTGAACGGTGAGAGTGACAATGTCACTGAGCTGTTAACCGCCTATGTCATCGGCGTAGAGGCCGCTGGCCGGCTGGGATTGGCCGCTGGCACGCAACATTACGTGCTGGGTTTTCACAGCACCGCCACCCTGGGCGCGGTCGCCGCCTGCGCCGCCGTGGCGCGTTATCTGCAGCTTGACCAGCGGCAGACGCAGATTGCTCTGGGCCTGGCGGCCACGCAGGCAGCGGGCCTGCGCAGCCAGTTCGGTTCGGCGGCCAAACCGCTGCACGCCGGGTTGGCGGCACGCAACGCGGTCAACGCCGCCCTGCTGGCTCAGGCCGGTTTCAACGGCCAACCGGAGGGCGTGCTGGACAGCCTGCTGACTTCCCACGGCGGCGGCCGGCAAAAACCGGAATGCCTGACCGCCGGCTGGGGCACGCCCTGGCGCATCCTGCAGCCGGGGCTGGAGTTCAAGCGGTACCCGACTTGCGGTGGCACTCACAGCGCGGCCGAGGCGGCGCTCGCCCTGCGCGCGCGGCTGCTGGCACAAGGCGACGCCCTTGCGGAGATCGCACAGGTTGAGGTCAGTTTTCCGCCCGGCGCAGATACTGCGCCCTTTATTCGCCAACCGGCCACCGGTGTGGAAGCGCGCTTTAGCCTCGAATACGTCATCGCCGATGCGCTATACCACGGCGAGATCCCGCTGACGCATTACGGCGAACAGCCTGTCGATGCGGCTATCGCCGCCCTGGCGGCAAAAGTTGAGCGCCATGCCGATCCCGCGGCCCCGCCGGACGCGCTCGATCCGGAGATGCGCTTCCATCGCCTGACCCTGACGCTGCAGGACGGAAGGCAAATAAGTGACATAGTCACAAGAAAGCAAACCGCCGCCCGGCCGACAGACCTCGACGCCAAGCTGCGCGCCATTCTGCAGCTGCTTCCGGGCCTCGAAGGCGAGAGCGTTATCCGCGACTGCGCGCTTATGTCCCCTGGCGCGCTGCCGCGACTGATTGCATTGTTAAATTAATAATAAAACAGGAATAATTATGAGTACTTCACCTTCAACACCATCGCGCCAACTCCGTCTCGGTCTGTTCGTTCAGGCGCTGGGGCACCACATCGGGGGATGGCGCGCAGAAGGCGCCAGCGGTTCACCGACCGATATCGACTGGTTCACCTGGATCGCAAAAAAAGCCGAAGAAGGCACCTTCGATATGTTCTTCGTCGGCGACGCGTTGGCAACCAGCGTGCACCGCCTGCCCTCGACGATGTCACGCCTGGAGCCGCTGACGCTGCTCGCAGCGCTGGCGGTCAACACCCGCCATATCGGGCTGGCAGCGACCGCCTCCACTACGTTCGATCAACCCTTCCACCTGGCACGCGCCATGGCCTCCATCGACCATATCAGCCACGGCCGCGCCGCCTGGAACGTGGTGACCTCTTTCTCCAGCGATGCGGCGCGCAACTTCAGCCGTGAAGATCTGCCGTCGCACGCCGAACGCTATGAAGTGGCGCGGGAATTCCTCGAGGCCAGCTACAAACTGTGGGACGGCTGGGAAAAAGACGCCATCGTGCGCGACAAGCAAAATGGCGTGTACGCCATCGACGAGAAAATCCACGCCGCCAACCATAAGGGCAAGCATTTCTCGGTGCAGGGCCCGCTGAACATTTCCCGCTCGCCGCAGGGACGGCCGGTGATCATTGAGGCCGGCTCTTCTCCGGCCGGTCAGCAGCTGGCGGCGGAAACCGCCGAAGTGGTGTTCACCGCCGCCGCCAGCCTGGAAGAAGGACAAGCTTTCTACCGCAGTCAGAAAAAATACGTGGCCGACGCCGGCCGCAACCCGGACCACCTGCTGATCCTGCCAGGTGTGATGCCGATTGTCGGGCGTACCAAAGAAGAAGCGCAGGAAACCTGGTATCAGCTGAATCAACTGGTGGATATCGATAACGGCATTGAGCAGCTGTCGGCGCGCTTTGGTTTCGATTTGAGCGATTATCCGCTGGACGGCCCGGTGCCGAACGTAGGCGCCACCGAAGGCGGCCAAAGCCGCGTGAAACTGCTGACCGATCTGGCCGCGCGGGAAAACCTGACGCTGCGCGAGCTGGCGGCCGTCGCGGCCGGTTCGCGCGGCCACCGCGTGGTAGTAGGCACCGCCGAAGAGATCGCCGACGACTTCCAGCTGTGGCTGGAACAGCAAGGCGCAGACGGCTTCAACATCATGCCGGCGGTATTGCCCAACCAGCTGGAACTGTTCGTCGAGCTGGTGATCCCGGAGCTGCGTCGCCGTGGCCTGTTCCGTGAAGAGTATCAGCATGCAACCCTGCGTGAAAACCTGGGTCTGCCGGAGCCGGCAATCAACTTCGCTAACGTAAAATCGGCTTAATCCGCAGGGAAATCATGATGAAAACCACATTCAAACGCACCGTACTGTCCCTGCTGTTGGCTTCCTCCACGCTGGCGCCGTTGGCAGCCGGCCATGCCGCTGAAGGCGATGTTCCCTTCAAGGCGGCGGTGAAAGCTGCCGCCGATCCGGCGCTGCACGACAGCCTGCCTGAAGCGATCAAAAAGGCCGGCTATATCGTTGCCGGCACCAACCCGAACACCCCGCCGACCACCTTTTACCAGGCGGACAACAAAACGCTGGCCGGGCGTGAAATCGACGTGATGAGCGCGATTGCCGATCGCCTGGGCGTGGCGATCCACTGGAAGGACACCGGCGGCTTCGACAACATCATCCCCGGCCTGAAGTCCGGCCGTTATGACGTCGCGCTGGCCAACATTGACGCCAACAAAAAGCGCTTCCAGCAGGTAGACTTCGTCGGTTATTACCACGCTTCCAAGCTGGCCTTGATCGCCCGCAAAGACGCTGCGCCAGGCCCTTACACCGAGCTGGCACAGCTGTGCGGCCAGACCGTCGGCGCCGGCGCAGGCACCTCGCAGATCACCCGCCTGCAGCAGGCCAGCGATCAATGCGTCGCCGCCGGCAAGCCGGCCATCACCATGCCGATCTTCCCGGACCGCCCGGCCGGGGTGCAAGCGGTGATCAGCGGCCGCGTACCGATGTTTTTCGGCCCGTATGAAGGGTTGCGCTACCAGGCCACCCACGTTAAACCGCTGACGCTGGCCGGTGATATCAACATTGACGGCACCACGGTGGCCATTGCCCTGCCGAAAGGCTCCGAACTGGTGAAACCGGTGCAGGCGGCGCTGAATTCTCTGATCGCCGACGGCAGTTACCAGAAAATCCTCGACGGCTGGGATATCGGTTTTGGTGCAGTGAAAACCGCCGGCATCAATGAAGAGATCGCCAAATGAGTGGGCAACACCCAGTCGACGACGCGGAACTGAGCATCGTCGGCCATCGGCATTACGGGCGCTGGCTCAGCGCCCTGGTTGTGCTGTTGATCGTCGGCGTTATCATCAATTCCATGCTGCACAACCCGCGCTTTGAATGGGCGGTGGTGGCGGAAAACCTTACCGAGGCTTCCATCCTCAACGGCGTGCTCATGACGCTTAAGCTGACGGTGATTTCGGTGGTTTTCGGCTTCGCCGGTGGCGTGCTGCTGGCGCTGATGCGCCTGTCGGCCAACCCGGTATTGGTTGCGGTAAGCTGGTTCTATACCTGGTTCTTCCGTGCGGTGCCGATGCTGGTGCAGCTGTTCCTGTGGTACAACATCGCCGCGCTTTATCCGCGCATCAGCCTGTGGATCCCGTTTCTTGGCGAAGTCGCCAGCGCGCCGACCAATACCCTTATCAGCACCTTCAGCGCGGCGGTGATCGCGCTGGTGATGCATCAGTCGGCCTATGCGGCGGAGATCGTGCGCGCAGGCATCCAAAGCGTCGGCAGCGGCCAGCTGGAAGCCGCCAAAGCGCTGGGATACCGTCGTGGGCAAATCCTGTGGCGCGTGGTATTGCCGCAGGCGATGCGCACCATCCTGCCGCCGGCGGGCAATGAGGTGATCGGGCAGTTGAAAACCACCGCGGTGGTGTCGGTGATTGCCCTGCAGGACGTGCTGTATTCGGCGCAGATTATTTACCAACGCACCTACGAGGTCATACCGCTGCTGCTGGTCGCCACCCTGTGGTATCTGGCCATGACTTCGATTCTGTCGATTGGCCAATACTACGTGGAGCGCTATTTTGGCCGCGGCACGCAGGCAACGCGCCGCGGCGGGTTCTTCCTCAACCGCAAAGCCCCTCAGGGAGGTGAACAATGAGCGCATCCATCCACATCAACCGGGTGCGGAAATCCTTTTCCGGCACCGAAGTGTTGAAAAACATCAGTCTGACCATCCCGGCAGGCTCGGTGACGGTGATCCTCGGCCCTTCAGGCTCCGGCAAATCCACCCTGTTGCGCTGCATCAACCACCTGGAAAAGCTGGACGGCGGCACCATTCGCGTTGGCGAACAGCTGATCGGCTATCGTCAAAAAGGCCGGCATCTGTACGAGCTGAAAGAAGCCGAGGTGGCCGAACAGCGTAAAAGCATCGGCATGGTATTTCAGCAGTTCAACTTGTTTGCGCACCGCACCGTGTTGCAAAACGTCAGCGACGCGCCGCTGCGGGTGAAAAAGGAAAAAAAAGCCGAGGTGCAGGAACGGGCGAAGCAGCTGCTGGCCCGCGTCGGGCTGGAACATCGCATCAACGCCTGGCCGCGAGAACTGTCCGGCGGCCAGCAACAGCGCGTCGCCATCGCCCGCGCGCTGGCGATGAACCCGCAGGTGTTACTGTTTGATGAACCGACCTCCGCCCTCGATCCTGAATTGGTTGGCGAAGTGCTGCAGGTGATGAAAGACTTGGCGCATTCGGGCATGACCATGGTGGTGGTCACGCACGAAATCGGCTTCGCCCGCGAAGTGGCCGACCAGATTGTCTTTATGGATCAAGGAAAGGTGGTTGAAACGGGCAGCGTGCAGCAGGTTCTGGATGCGCCGGGACATGAGAGGACGCGCAACTTCCTGGCGACGGTATTGTAGTCCTGCGTCAGGGGGCGTTGCGTCCCCTGACGTTCAAATTCAGCCGTTATTTTTGCGGCCGATAGCGGAAAAGACGTTGAACACTTCACCCAAGCCGTAAATCGCGCCGAGCAAGACGGCCACCATTACCGGCACCAGGACCACCACGGTGGCCAAGCTTTCAAGCATTTCTAACATCGTTCTCTCCTGGTTTATAAGCACAGCGAATCTGCGCCGGAAGAAAAGGTTTCCGGCCAATCGATCGATTATCGTGGGGAGGCAGTCTAAAACGTGAGCCACATCACACTTGATGCGAGCTAATGTAACTTACACAATTACATTAACGCAATGCAAAAAATGCTCTGCGGGAAGACGGAATTGGCGTGGGTTTTTATTGCGTATCCGCTTGATATTGCGCTGAACAAGGTACGAAAGGATAGCCGGCTTGCCGCTCGACCTGCCCGGCCATTTCGGCGATGCTGGTTTGCGCCAGGCTGGCCTCCAGCGCGTGACCAACGCGCGCAAACTCTTGCTCCAGCACCGGGGTAATCGCGTGGCCGATATAACACGCATCGTTAGGCCGGGCGCGGTGCAGCATGAAATAGGGTTGATCCTCCACCGCGCGATACACGTCCAGCAGCGAGATCGCTTCTGCCGGCCGCGCCAGCAGCGCCCCGCCGCCTTGCCCCATCTGCGAATAGGTCAGCCCGGCCTCCGCCAGCGCGCCGAGGATCCGCCGCACCACCGTCGGGTTGGTGTTGACGCTGCGCGCGATATCTTCGGAACGCACCGTCTGGCCACGACACAGCGTGATGTTGGTCAGAATATGGATGGCAACGGCAAATCGCGTAGAGGTAGACACCTTGGCACCTGCTCAGAGTTTCGTTTATGTCGGATTAAAACATAAGGAAAGCGTATCAGTTTCCAGTAATACACATAATGAGTAGGGATAAGCGGAATGTCAACCTGCCCCCGCCCGGCGGCGGCGGCAGGTCAGGCTTCAGTACTGATTTCTGTCACTTTGTCGGGATAAAATGCCAGATAATTCTTGATCGCCACCACGGCGTTGTAAGGCATTTCATAGCTCCAGGCCGTATTGGCCCCCTGTGCGCCGTTCAGCGCGAAGGTGAAATAACTGCAGTCACCCTTATACGGGCAGTAGCTGACGTGCTCGTTTTTCTGCAACAGCGCCATCTTCACGTCCTCACGCGGAAAGTAAAACACCGGCGGATAGGTGGCTTCCTGCAGGATGAGCGCATTGCGACTGTCGGCCAGGGTTTTCCCGGCAGCACGCACCACGACCCGCGTCGGATGACGAGTCAAGGTGATCGGGTGATCCGGGCCGGGGATTTTCACCGGTTTGCCGGACGCGGAAACGAGATCGGACATGGCGGCCTCCAGAGTGTGTGCCCCGCCCCCGCGAGGCGTCTTCCCAGTATAGACCAGCGGTTTTGTCGGTGGCCGCACATTCGGCGAGCAATCGCTTTTCACCGCCGCAAAATTAAGAATTTTTACCTGTTCGATTTTCTTTCGGAGGAATACATTCATCCCAACTTCTACCGGTGGGTTAATCGGATTATTTTTAATCCATTAATCAGCCAATTTACCAGGAACTCATTATGAATATTAAACGTGCCGCAGGTGTGTTGGTGGTGGTGATGGCAACGCTTTCCGTTACCGCATGTGGGCATATGTCCAATCGCGATCGCAACACGGCGATCGGCGCGGGCGTCGGCGCGGTCGGCGGCGCAGTGCTGACCGACGGCAGCACGCTGGGCACCCTCGGCGGCGCAGCGCTGGGCGGCATTATCGGCCACCAGACCAGCCGTTAATCCTCCCGTTAAAATAATCTCTGCAGGCCGGCGTTTTTTTAATCCATAAGCGCCGGCCTGTTTTTATTTATCGAAATAACGTCCCTCAGCACAGGGAAATAATGAATAACATTAAGCGCAGCTTTATTATTCATTAACCCGCGTCAGGGTTATTTATTGCACCGGCAGCCTGAAGCGCGCCATCGCTTTATCCAATCGTTCCGACTCCCCCTGCAGCAACTGCGAAGCCTCGGTCACCGCGCTCACCACGGCGCCGGTTTGCTGCGCCACCTGATTCAGCGCGGTGATGCGCGCCGTCACGTCCTGAATGCTCTCCCCTTGATTGAACGACGCCAGCGAGATTTCCCCCATCAGCGCACTACATTTGTTCACCAGATCGATAATTTTGCGCAGGTTGCCCGTCAGCCGTTCGACCGCCTGCGAACCTTGATCGATTTGCTGCAATGAGCGACCGATCAACTGCTGAATATCGCGCGTCGAATGGCTGCTCTTTTGCGCCAGCAAGCCCACTTCTTTAGCCACGATGGCGAAACCGCGGCCGTGAACGCCGGCGTGCGCGGCCTCGATCGCCGCATTCAACGCCAGAATATGGGTCTGAAACGCCACGCTGTCGATCAGCGCGACAATGCCGCGCATCTCGGCCGATTGGTTGACGATCCCGTGCATCGAAACATTGACGGTTTGCATCATCTGCTCACCGGCGCCGGCGCACTGCCGGGCCTGTTCGGTTCGTTGGCTGGCCTGCTGCGCGTATTGGCCGTTTTCTTCCACCCGCGCCGCCAACTGCTGCACGTGCTCGGTCGCCAACTGCAATTCACCGTTCTGCTTCGCCGACTGTGCCGTCAACTGTCGATTGCCGTCCGCCAGCCGCTCGACGCCGTTCAGGATCCCGCTCGCCGCATCGCGCACCTCGCTTACCAGGCGCTGCAGACCGCCCTGCATGTGGCCAATGCTGGTTTGCAGCTGACGCATCTCGCGGTTCAACGCCCGCTCAGGCGGCAGCGGCCGCGAAAGATCGCCGGCGGCCAGCACGTTGAGGTGGACAATTGCCCGCTGCAGCGGTGCTATCACCCAGCGGGCGACGCCGAACCACACCCCCACGGCGATCAGCACCAGCGCGGCCAATGCGCCAAGCGCAAAGGTATTGGCCTGCTCCAGCGCCGCCAATTGCCGCACGTTGACGTCATTGCCATGCTGTTCGTTCAGCGCCTGATAAGCGAGGTACTTTTCGTTGAAATCCGCCTGAAACGCCTGGATCGGCACGGCGAAAAACGCATCGATGCTGGCGCTGCTTTGCAACCCTTGCGCCTGTTCCTTCAGGCCGTCATAGAACAGGCGATAACTGTCTTTCAGGGCGCCCGCCGCTTCGGGCGCAACCGCGCTCAAGCGCTCGAACCGGGCAAAGGCCTGCTTTGAAGCCTCCAACGCCGCCAACGATTCATCCAGCAGGCTATGCCAACTGCCGTCGGAGCCGGTGACTTTGTCCTGCAGATAATAGATGCCCGCACGGTTCAGGGTGTCGCTGGCCGTCAGCAGCGACAGTCTGGCGCGATCCATCGTCGCCTGCTGGCGATGCAACCCGTCTCCCGTCACCAGGTTAACCTTGGCGTCGTGCAGAATAGTGGAAATAAATACGGTGGAAAACAATTGCAGCAGAGAAAATAGCGCAATAACGCAAATTACGCCGCCTAATAAGCCCATGCTCTTGCCGATGCCAAACGCGTGCGGCAGCGCTGCCGCAGGTTTTACCCGGCGGCCAAGTGTCAGTTTTATGTTCATGATTTTTAGTCAGTAATGCCAGAATGCCGCGAGTCTAACGCGCATTTATGACACGACTATTTCAGCCTGCTTTGTGTCGCCCCCGCAAACCAGGGCGACCCAATAATCGGAATTTCTCGTCAACGCTCATTTTTATTTCTTGACTTGTTCAATACCGGATTTATAGTTTTCCCATTAAACAAGAAACAAAGTTTCATATATTAACCGGAAATGAATTTAATATATGAAACGCACAATGAAACGTCTCAAATATAAAACAAACGAGCAACAGCGCCTTATTCACAGGTAACCCCCGCTCGTCTTAATAAAAACAAAACATTCACCAGGGGCCAGGCATGCGCAAGATCATCCTTTGTTTTTTTCTTGTTTCACCAGTGAGTTACGCGACTACCGTCGCATTACCCAGCGACGCTGCTGCCACCGTGGCGCCGGTAAAAAAAAACCGCCCGGCCTTTCCGCATATTCATTGGCAAAGCGAGGATAATAAAAAGAATATTGATATCGGCGGCGCGCTGCGCGCCAATTATCGCTATGAAGACTGGCACAGCAGCAATTATCGGCATCCGCCGCATTTACGCTTTGACGCCTTTCGCATCGATGCCGCCGGTCAGGTCAACGACGCGTTTTTCGATAGTGGCTTCTGGTTTCAGGATCGGCGCAAATACGCCATCGACCGCGCCTATGTCGGCTACCACCTGTCTGAGCGCGCCACCGTGCAGCTGGGCGCGCCGTTCAAACCGTTCGGCCTGATGCCCTATCCGCAGTTCGGCTGGTCGTACGGCATTCCGTTTTACCTCGGCTTTGGCGTCAACACCGGGCTCGGCGCCAAATACCAATACCAACGGGGCGATTGGGCCTTTGACGCCGCCTACTACCCGCGCATGATGCCGACCGGCGTGCGTTACGCCCCCGACGTCGCCAGCTACGACGATCTGAAGAACACCAACTTTGCCTCACAGCATCTGCAGCGCAACGAAAAACGCGATCAGGTAAACCTGCGGCTGACGCGGGCTTTCCACCAGGGCGGCTGGGACAATGAGCTCGGCGGTTCGCTGGCGGCCTCGCGGCTCTACAACCAGGCGACCGGCGATAACGGCAGCTTCTGGGCGGCGGGCCTGCATACGCTGGTGAATCGGGATGCCTGGCATCTGTCCGGCCAGGTGATCCGCTACGGTTACGACGCCAAAGGCCCGGCCGGCGCCAGCAATTCGGTGATCCTGATGGGCGGCAACGGCCTGACGCCGGCCTATCTGATCCCGTCGCAGGCCACCACTGCCGCCATCAACCTGGCGCGCGACGTCGAGGTGCCCTGGGGGCCGGTGAAAAAGCTGCGCTTCTACAACGACTACAGCGTGCTCTGGAAGGACAGGCACGGCGGCTCCGACTCCAAAATGAATACGCTCGGGGTGCAGGTGTTCGCCATGCCGGTGATGCTGTGGGTGGATCTGACCTGGGCGCAGAACGCCAACCCGTGGGGTGGCGTGGAAAACGCCACCGGCTGGACCGGCACCCAGTCCTCCGGCAGCAATAAATGGTATTTTCGCACCAACGTAAACATCGGTTACTACTTCTGAGCGCGGCGGGATCTACACTGAAGTATTGCCGTCAACCGGAGAAATCATGATGCTGAGCGCGCAAACGCTGCATGTCGCCATCAACCGCCCCTGTGACGAGGTGTACGCCTTTCTCAGCCGCCCGGAAAACTTCCCGTTGTGGGCCAAAGGATTAGCCAATAGCTTACGGCGAGAAGGGGAAGATTGGATGGCGGAGACCCCGCAGGGGCGGATCCGCATTCGATTTAGCGCGCCCAATGCCTTCGGCGTGCTGGATCATTGGGTGACGCTGCCGGACGGCGGCGTAGTCTACGTGCCGCTGCGCGCACTCGCCAACCGACAAGGCGCCGAGGTGATCTTCACCCTGTTCCGCCAGCCGGACATGGACGACGCGCTGTTCGCCCGCGACGTCGGGCTGGTGAACGCCGATCTGCAGGCGCTGAAGCGCCTGCTGGAATCGCGCTAATCCCCCTTACCCCTTGACCGACGACACCACGTTAAGCGGCTGGGCATCCGGCAGAATATTCATGTGCTCCAGCACCTGGGCCATGATCTTGCCGAACACCGGCCCGGCCACCGAACCGCCGAAGTGCTTGCCGGCTTTCGGGTTGTTGACCATCACCACCAGCGCCACCTGCGGATCGCTGGCCGGCGCCACGCCGGCGGTGTAGTTGATGTAGCCGCCGTCGTATTTGCCGCTCGGGCCCATTTTCTCGGCGGTACCGGTTTTGATCGCCAGCCGGTAGCCCGGCACTGCGGCGCTCACCCCGCTGCCGCCCGGCAAGGCGTCGCTCTCCATCATATGCACCACGGCCCGAACCGTATCCGCCGGCAGAATACGTTGCCCCATCACCGGCGGCGTCACCTTGGTGATCGACAGCGGCCGATAAATGCCGAAGGAACCGATCGCGGCATACTCGCGCGCCATCTGCAGCGGCGTCACGCGCAGCCCATAGCCGAAGGAGAAGGTAGCACGTTCGATATCGGCCCAGCGTTCGCGATGCTGCGGCAGGTAGCCGCTGCTCTCGTTGCCGATGCCGAGCTCGGTCGGTCGCCCCAGGCCAAAGCTGCGGTAGACCGCCGGCAGCACCGTGGCCGGCAGCGCCAGCGCAATGTGCGATACCGCGATGTCGCTCGATTTTTGCAGCACGCCGGTGATGGTCAGTTTCGACCAATGGCCGACGTCTTTGATCAGGTGACCGTTCACCCGATACGGCGTGGTGTCCAGCACCGTATCCGGCCGGATCAGCTTATGCTCCAGCCCCACCATTACCACCACCGGTTTCACCGTCGAGCCCGGTTCGAAGCTGTCGCTGCTACACACGTTGCGAATATCCTTCGCCGGGGTGCTGCCATAGTTGTTCGGGTTGAACGACGGGTAGCTGGCCATGCCGAGGACCTCGCCGGTGTCGATCTTGACCAGCACCGCACAGCCGGAGTCGGCCTGGTTAGCCACCACGCCGTCGCGGATCTGCGCATAGAGCACGTACTGAATAAATTTATCGATGCTGAGCGTCACGTTCGGCGGCGGCACCGGATCCACGCTTTTAAGCACGCCGATCACCGCGCCGCTGCCGTCCTTCTGATAGACCCGCAGGCCGTTTTTGCCCTGCAGCAGCGGGTTGAAACCCAGCTCAATACCCTCCAGCCCCTGATTGTCCTGGCCGACGATGCCGATCAGCCCGGCGGCGTCCTGGCCCATCGGATAAAAGCGGCTGAAATCCTGCTCGGTGCTGACGCCGGTCAGGTGCAGCTTACTGATGTAGGCGGCGTTATCGTCCTCTACCTTGCGCGCCAGATAAACGAAGCGTTTGCGCGCGTTGCTCTGGATCAGGTGCTGGATGTCCGCCAGCGGGATCTTCAGCACGTTGGCCATGCTCTGCCAGCGTTCGTTGCCGGTATCGGTCTGGGTATCGAGAATATGCTTCGGATCCAGCACGATGTCTTTGGACGACACGCTGACCGCCAGCGCCTCATCGTTACGATCGGTGATCATGGCGCGGTTGGTCGGCACCACCTGGGTGCGGATCGAACGCTGGTCAGCCTGATTGGCCAACTGCTGGTGTTCCAGCAGTTGCAGGTAGCCGACCCTGAACGCCAACAGAAAAAAACAGACCAGCATGCCGGCGCAGATCCAGCCGAAACGAACTGTGGAATAGGTTTTACCGCTCTTTTTGGTCGATGGCGCCACTGTTGTGTTAACCCTACGTTTTTATTCAGTTTATGGTGTTATTTCAGTCTACCTTGCCGGAAATGGTCAGGAGATTGCAGTTTGTAAGAAAGTAAAAACAAACCGCATCACCGTTGCACATCCGCGCTGTCGTTTAACTGCGGTTTACTTTGCGGCGTATCTCCGGGCTGTGGCGCGTTGGCCGGGTCAAAAATGTGGTCGAGGATCGCGCGCGCGGTCGGCCCCGCCACCACGCCGTCGCCACCGCCGTTTTCCAGGATCAGCGCCATCGCCACCCGGGGATTTTTGTAGGGCGCAAACAGCGTATAAAAGATGTGATCGCGCAGCCGCACCGGGATCATTTTGGCGTTGTAAGTCTGGTTTTGCTTCAGGCTGAACACTTGCGAGGTGCCGGATTTGGCGGCGATCTGATACGGCGCGGTGTGGAACAGCTTGTAACCGGTGCCGTTCGGCAAGTTGGCCATGCCGTACATGCCGTTGCGCACGATGCCCCAGTAAGGCGAATTGGGATCGCCGATCTGCGCCGTTTGCGCCGGCGGCTGGTAGCGCGTCACCCGGTTGCCCTGCTGCAGCGAATACAACAGATGCGGCGTTTTCACCCGGCCGTTGTTGAGCAGCGTGCTCAAGGCTTTCACCATCTGGATCGGCGTCGCCACCCAATACCCCTGGCCGATGCCCACCGAGACCGTATCCCCCTGATACCAGCCCTTTTTGTGCACCTTCAGCTTCCAGTCGCGGCTCGGCAGCACGCCGCGGTACTCTTCGTTCAGATCGATGCCGGTCGACTGGCCGTAGCCGAACTGGCTCAGCCAGTGGTGAATGCGATCGATGCCCATCTCATAGGCCACCTGATAAAAGAAGGTATCGGCGGACTCTTCAATCGCTTTGGTGACGTTGAGCATGCCGTGGCCGGTTTTCAGCCAGTCGCGGTAGCGCCGCTCGGTGCCGGGCAGCGTCCAGGTCGGCGCGCCGAAAAAGGTGGTGGTAGGTGTGATCACCCCGGCGAACAGCGCCGAAACGGCCATGTAGGGCTTCACCGTGGAAGCCGGCGGGTACAACCCCTGGGTAACGCGGTTGATGAGCGGCAGATCCGGGTTGCCCAGCAGCGCCTTATAGGCCTGATAGCCGATGCCTTTGACGAAGGGATTGGGATCGTAACTGGGGCTGGAGACCATCGCCAGAATGCCACCGTCGCGCGGATCTTCCACCACCACCGCGGCGCGTTGCCCCTTCAGCACCGATTCGATGTACTGCTGCAGCGGCAGATCCAGCGTCAGGTAAATGTTTTTGCCGGCCTTCGGCGGCTGTTCCTTCAGCAAGCGGATCACCCGCCCATGGTTATCCACCTCCACCTCCTGATAGCCGGTGGTGCCGTGCAGTTCGGATTCGTAATAGGCCTCGATACCCTGTTTGCCGATGTTGCGGTCGGCGGCATAGTTTTCGCTCAGGCCGGCCTTGTCCAGGCGCTTGAGATCGCTGTCGTTGATCTTCGACACATAGCCCAGCACGTGCGCCAGCTGGGCGCCGTAAGGATATTCACGCTGCTGATAGGTATCGATGGTCACCCCGTCGAAACGGTATTGATTGACGGCAAAGCGCGCCACCTCAGTGTCACTCAGCCCGGTTTTTAGCGTCACCGGCTTGTAGCGGCTGTTGTGGTGCATATCGTCGCGAAACGCGCTGATGTCTTCCGGCGTCAGATCGACGATCGGCGTCAGCGCCTGCAGCAGCGCCGCCATGTCGGTGATTTTGCTGGGCGTGATTTCGACACGATACAGTGTCACGTTTCGCACCAGCGGAGTGCCGTTGCGATCGAAGATTAACCCGCGGCTGGGGGCGAGCGGCAGCATCTTGATGTCGTTCTGGTTGGAACGCGTCTGGTAAAAGCCGTGCTGGCGGATTTGCAGCCGGTAGAGGTTAACGATCAGCGCGCCGAAACAGGCCA
Organism: Serratia sp. CY76391; assembly: GCF_052166695.1. Lineage (NCBI taxonomy): Bacteria > Pseudomonadati > Pseudomonadota > Gammaproteobacteria > Enterobacterales > Yersiniaceae > Serratia > Serratia sp. CY76391. The sequence continues at coordinate 85,163 of NZ_JBJNOJ010000002.1, read as the reverse complement.
CCACCAGCGCCAGCGCTACGCCTGCCCGGCGGATAAACAGCCTCTCTTCCGCAGAGTGGTCGCGAATTTTTTCTTTTAACAGGGCCATGCGGTGCCGATACCTTTTGCGTCACATTTCCCCGCAAAATCAGGGAACTGAAAAGCCGGCAAGCATAGCGTTATCGGGCGCGCCGCCCCATGAAAAGGTTGCTAATGAAATGGCATAACTGTTTCAGCATATTGGAATGTTACCGGCGGCGATTTTTTCACCGCGCGCCCCATTGAGCCGCCGTTCACCCCAATGCTACAATGTGATCTGAATCACATTATTCCCGTTATTCCCCCGCATTTCCCTGTCGGCGCCCTGCCGGATGCGGCTTTTTGTTACATAGGATCGAGTTCGATGAGTACCATTGCCACCGGTTTAGTCATGATGCGCTGGGAGTTGCTGAGCGCCGTGATGATGTTCTTCGCCAGCCAGTTAAACGTCGTTTGCCGTAAAACCAGCCGCAACGGCATGGCGTTCATGTTCAGCAGCCTGGGCCTGTTTACCGCCTGCTGGTTCGTGATGGGCCTGATGGGCATCCACCTCACCCTGGAAGCCTTCACCCAATTCTGGTCATCGGCCTGGGATCGCTACGTGGACGTCGTCAGCACCATGCCGGCCGATTGGCCGATGCCGTAACCTCGCTGCACGGGCGGCGCATCTGCCGCCCCGCCGATTATTCCGCGTCCGTTGACGGCGCCGCCGCCAGCCGCGCCATCAACGCCCCCGCTTCGATCAGCTGCGCCTGTTCTTGCTCCGTTAAACAGCTTTCCATCGCCGCCAGCAGCCACGCCTCGCGCCGGCTGCGGCTTTGCTGCAACAGGCCCAGACCGGCGGGCGTCAGGCGCACCCGCACCCGGCGTTTGTCTTCGGCATCCGGCGTGCGCACCAGCAGCCCATCGGCCTCCAGCTCGCGCAAGGCGGCCGCCAGGTTAGAGGAACGCATGCGCTCCGACTCCGCCAGCAGCGACGGCGTCGCCTCGCCGCCGTGGCGATCGATAGCTCCCAGCAGCATCAGCTGGGCCCAGGACTTTTCGTCGCTGCGCGACTCGCGCCGCAAACGGCGCACCAGCGACATTAACTGCGTGCGCAGCAGCGTCACGTCTTCAGGATGATCTTTTTTCATTGGCGTCAATCTAGCGTTCAGTTTATCCCTGCTTTCACACCGCCGGATCGCGCAGTGCCCTGCCTGGCTCCAGCGCCGCTCTGGCTTAACCTGGTTACCTATGATAATATAGCTATTAATATATAGCAAAAAGACACTGCATCGGCAGGGTTACCTTTGCTCACGCATTTGCCCCTCGCCGATTAATTTGCAGTGTTATTATTATTTTGCTTAACAAATCCCTCCAAATTCAACGTGGTACGACAAGTCGATGGAAGCATGGAAAGTCAATCTGATCTCGGTCTGGCTCGGGTGTTTCTTCACCGGGCTGGCGATGAGCCAAATCCTCCCTTTTCTGCCGCTGTACGTCGAACAGCTCGGCGTCAGCGATCATCAATCCCTCAGCCTGTGGTCCGGACTGGTGTTCAGCGGCACCTTTTTGGTCTCGGCGGTGGTGTCGCCGCTGTGGGGCAGCCTCGCCGACCGCAAAGGCCGCAAGCTGATGCTGCTGCGCGCCTCGCTGGGTATGGCGATCGTCATCGCCCTGCAGGGGCTGGCCACCAACGTCTGGCAGCTGTTCGCGCTGCGCGCCCTGATGGGGCTGACGTCCGGCTATATTCCCAACGCCATGGCGCTGGTCGCCTCGCAGGCGCCGCGCGATAAAAGCGGCTGGGCGCTGGGCACGCTCTCTACCGGGCAGATCTCCGGCGTGATCGCCGGGCCGCTGCTGGGCGGGCTGATGGCCGACCATCTGGGGCTGCGGGTGGTGTTTTTCGTCACCGCCGGGCTGATGTTCGTCAGCTTCCTGGTGACGCTGTTCCTGATTAAAGAACGGCGCATCACGGTAAAAAAAGCGGATCAGCTGAGCGGCAAGGCGGTATTCCGTTCGCTGCCTTATCCAACGCTGATCGTCACGCTGTTCGTTTGTACCCTGATGATCCAGCTGGCTAACTCCTCCATCAGCCCGATCCTGACGCTGTTCATCCGCGAGCTGTCGGGCGACGTCAGCAATATCGCCTTTGTCAGCGGCATGATCGCCGCCGTGCCCGGCATTGCGGCGCTGATCTCGGCGCCACGCCTCGGGCGGCTCGGCGATCGCATCGGCACCGCGCGCATCCTGATCGCTGCGCTGCTGTTCACCACCGGCCTGTTCGCCGTGATGGCCTGGGTGAATACGCCGCTGCAGCTGGGCATTCTGCGCTTCCTGCTGGGGTTCGCCGACGGCGCGCTGATGCCGGCGGTGCAGGCGCTGCTGCTGAAGTATTCCTCCGATCAGGTGACCGGGCGCATCTTCGGCTATAACCAATCCTTTATGTACCTGGGCAACGTGGTTGGCCCGCTGCTGGGATCGGGCATTTCGGCGATGATGGGGTTCCGCTGGGTGTTCGCCGTCACGGCGATATTGGTGCTTTGCAATGCGCTGCAGCTGCGGCATCAGTTCAAAAAAGTGGAAAATCAACGCGCGGGATAACGAGGAATGTGGGGAAACGCCTCAAGCAGTGGCGGGACAATGACGCCCATCAACCGTGCCACCACTGCCAAAGGCGGCCGTAGCCTACTCGACGCGGCGGTCATTTCCTATTTATGTAAGTAAATAAAGTGTTACGGGCATGTAGAGGGCCGCCGCAGCGGCCCTTGCGGATCAGAACATGGTATTGTCGTTGGCCGATTTTTCCGGCACATCCTGATTGACGTCCCAATGCTCGGTGATTTTACCCTGATCGTTCACCCGATAAATATCCACGCTGGCGGTGCCGCGATCCTGCGGGTTATTTTGGTATTGGACGTGAACGTAGACCAGATCGCCGTTGACCGCGCTGCGGTATATTTTGGCGCTGTACTGCGGATTGTCTTTGAAGGTCTGGCTGAAGAAATCCAGAAACGGCTTGATGCCGTCGCCGACGAACGGGTTATGCTGCTTGTAGTTCTCCACAATCAGCTTTTGCGCCACGCTGATGTCATGACGGTTGAAAAAGCCCGCATACAGATCTTCCACCACCTTCAGCTTCTGCTGGGCATGATGATAACCGCCCTTGCCGGCCGATTTGTAAGACGCCGCCTGATCCGTTGACAGCGCCGGGTAACTCGCCAGCAAACCGCCGACGATCGCACAGGTGATCAATGCCTTTTTCATAACTGCTCCTTAGTTTCCTGAGTGACCTACGATTTTCAGCTGCCCTTTCAGATGGGTGAAGCTGCCGTCCCTGGCGGCGATGTTGGTGTACACCTCGCCGCGCTCAAAGTCCTCGACATGCGTCACGTTGTCGCCGGACTGCGGTTCATGCCAATAAACCATGTAGACCTTCGGCCGAATCTCCACCGCGGTGTACTGCACGGTATCGGTGATGCCCTGCGACGCTTCGCCGATACCGGTGAAGGTCATGGTCTTGTCATCGGTAAAATCCAGCTTGAAGGCGAAATCGCCGAAGGTCACCTGCACCACTTTACCGACCGCAATAAACTGCCCGTGTTTTTCCGTCATCGTCGCCGCCTTACTGTTTGTCAGGGTGGTTTGCGCCGCCAAAGCGGCAGGCAATGCCAGGGGGAAAGTCAGGGCTATCGCCAGCGCGATGCCCGTTCGTTTCACTGTTTTCATCGTTCCTTCTCCTTTCCGTGGTTGAAAACGAGAATCATTATTATTTCTTAACGGTTGGCGGAAATATAAGAATAATCTCTATTCCTATCAGGCACCTGGCGGCGAAAAAAGCGGGCGAAAAATCGCCGTAAAATGGCATAGCAATAGCGCGTTCTGGCCATTGGTTTTTACGCAATGAACGGAATTACTGCTTTCAGGAAGGGAAACCACTCGGGGATTTGATGGGTCTATAGCGCAGATCGCTTTAAGCTAATGCGTATTTATTCTTAAGCCGCCCGCCGCAGGGAAACGGCGGCGAACGGCCTGCGTTTAACGCAGCCAGGGCGTATAGGTGACGCCAACCAGCAACCCTTCCGGGCTGAGCAAACGGGTAACGCTTTGCCCCCACGGCTCTTCACGATTGGCGACCAGCAGCCGATAACCACGATCGACCAGCCCCTGGGTGGCGGCCGCCATGTCGGCCACGTCGAACTCGATCCATGCCTGCGGCACCGCGAGATCCGCCGGCCAGCGATCGTCGCCAAAGCAGGACTGCGCCGCCTGCGCCAGCGGCCACAGGGCGAAGTGCTTCACCCCGTCCAGCGCGCCCTGCTCGGCCAGCAGATAGGTTTCGTTGCCCGGCATCGGCTTGAGCGGCAACCCCAGCGCCTCGACATAAAACGCCTTGCTCTCGTCGCTCTCACGCGTGATCGGCCCGAATCCGGCGACAAACAACACGCCCAGCCCGGCAAATGGTTGATCCATGCTTGCACTCCCTTCCGGTTAGCGCCCCTGCCGCACCTGCAGCGGAGCAAATCCATAGGCCGCCTTGAAGCGGTTGCTGAAATGGCTGGCGGAGCTGAAGCCGCACGCCAGCGCGATCTCGGTGATCGGCTGTTGGCTATGCCGCAACAGCTGTTCCGCCCGCTGCAGCCGCGCGCGCATCACAAACTGGTGCGGCGCCAGGCCGGTCGAATGTTTGAACATGCGGGCAAAATGGTATTCGCTCAACCCGGCCTGCGCCGCCAGATCGGCCAACAACAAAGGCCGATCCAGGTGGCTTGCGATATATTCCCGCACCCGCCTGGCTACCGCGGGAGCCAGGCCGCCGCGCGCCGCCGGCAGCTTCCACTGCAGCTGGCTGTAGCGCTGGATCAGGTGCGACATCAGCAGGTTCGAGGCGCTGCTGAGCGCCAGCAGGTTGGCGCTGTCCCGCCAGTCGCAGTTGAGCAAAAACTGACGATACAGCAGCGTGATCTGCGGATCTTCGCCGAAGCTGCGTTGCTCCACGTTGATCGCCGCCGGGCTGCGATCCCAGGTTTGCTCCGCCAACTGCCGCAGATGGTTATCGGTGCAGTACAGATGCACGAACGACAGATCGCTGCGCACATCCCAGGTGGAAGCGTACTGGCGCGGCATGATGCAGAAGCGATCCGGCCCGCCGCCGTTGCGCCAGCCGCCCGGCACCTGCTGGTAGCACTCATAGCCGTCGGCGACGTACAGGCTCAGGGTATGGTGGTCGGCGCTTTCCTGCGTGACGCGATCGTTGCAGTTGGACCAGGCCGCCAGCTCCACGCCGGTGCCCAGCAGCACGCGGCCGTGCAGCCGCGCCTTGTGCTCACGCAGTGTTTCAAACGCCTGATAGTTGGACATCGCCGGCCCCGTTGTTCGACATGCTGACAGTGTAAAGAGTGGCGCCGCGGCATGCCAGCGGCCGCCCCGCGCTTTTGGCAAAAAAAGCGCAAGAATATGCAACTGGGCGCAAAGCGATGCAAGCGCCGCCGCGCGCCAAAGCGGATACTGCGCCATCGGTTTTTTCGGAGTGAATAGAATGAATGCGCTGTTGTACCTCGCCGTGGTGCTGATTTGGGGCACCACCTGGATAGCGATTACCCTGCAACAGGAAGGCCCGGTGGCCATTCCCGTGTCGATCGCTTACCGTTTCGCCATTTCCGCCGCGGTGATGTTCGCCGCGCTGTTGCTAACGCGCCGCCTGCGCCGCATCGCCCCGCGCGATCATCTGTTCTGCGTGCTGCAGGGCTGCTGCGTGTTCGGTTTCAACTTCTTCTGCTTCTACCATGCGGCGGCTTATATCAGCAGCGGGCTGGAATCGGTGATCTTTTCGATGGCGGTGCTGTTCAATGCCCTCAACAGCCTGCTGTTTTTCCGCCAGCGCCCCAACCCCAACCTGCTGCCGGCGGCGCTGCTGGGGTTGACCGGCATCGTGGCGCTGTTCTGGCAAGATCTGGCCGCCACCCGCATGGCGCCGGAGCTGCTTAAAGGCATCGGCCTGAGCGCGCTCGGCACCTACGGCTTCTCGCTGGGCAATATGATCAGCGCGCGCCATCAGTGCCGCGGGCTGGATATTTTTTCCACCAATACCTATGCTATGACCTACGGCGCGCTGCTGATGGCGCTGATCGCCCTGGCGCAGGGCGCATCGTTCCAGATGGAATACAGCAGCCGCTATATCGGATCCCTGTTGTACCTGGCTGTCTTCGGATCGGTGATCGCCTTCGCCGCCTACTTCAGCCTGCTCGGCCGCATCGGCGCCGGTGCGGCGGCTTACAGCACCCTGCTGTTCCCGCTGGTGGCGCTGACCATCTCAACGATCTACGAAGGCTACCAGTGGCACTTCAACGCCGTGCTGGGGCTGTGCCTGATTCTGCTGGGCAACCTGGTGATGTTCGCCAAGCCGGGGCTGAGGTGGCGACGGGCAGGTATGCCAAAACAAAATTCAACCCTTTGAAGCCATTGGCGAATATCGTTATCATCAGGTTTTGTTGATAATGGATGATGGCCAATGCTCAGAAGCGATGATGTGACACCCCGCGCCTACCAACAGGTGGACGTTTTCACCGCCACGCCGCTGCTCGGCAATCCCGTGGCGGTGGTGTTGGAAGCCGAAGGGCTGAACGACGCGCAGATGCTGGCATTGGCCCGTTGGACCAATCTGTCGGAAACCACTTTCGTGCTTAAACCGACGCACCCGGCGGCGGATTATAAGGTGCGCATTTTCACTACCGAAAAAGAGCTGCCCTTCGCCGGCCACCCAACGCTGGGCACCGCCCACGCCTTGCTGAAAGCCGGGTTGACGCCTAAACGCCCTGGAACGATGATGCAGGAATGCGGCGTCGGCCTGGTGGCGGTCAATATCCTGCCGGAAGGCACATTGGCGTTCGCCGCGCCCGAAGTTGAGTTCCGCCCCATGGCGGCCGAGGAAACCGAACGGCTGACGGCCGCTTTACGGCCTGCAGTGATTGCAGCAGGCACCCCGCCGGTGATTGCCGAGATGGGCATTCGCTGGCTGATGGTGCGCCTGCCGGACGCGCAGTCCTGCCTGGCGGTAACGCCGGATCAGGCCACGATTAAACAGCTGCAAACGGCTTGCGATGTGGATGGCGTGGTGGTTTATGGCGCCAGCTCCGCAACCGAACCGGCCGATTACGAAATGCGCGCGTTTATGGTGGAATGCGGTGTTTTGATTGAAGATCCGGTAACCGGCAGCGCCAATGCCTGCCTGGCGCGCTTATTGAAGGCCAGCCGCTTCCCCGACGGCGGCCAGACCGCACAGGGTTACCAGGTGCGCCAGGGCACCCAACTGAATCGAGATGGCCGCGTGAGCGTGCGCTTTATTGACGGCGAGCCCTGGATCGGCGGGCAGTGCTGCACCCTGATTAACGGCACATTGGGTATTTAGTTTGGGGGATAACGGGTTGGAGGGGGTGGTTTTATCTGCCCCTTCGGCTTGCCCTAATGAGGCTCAGTAATTATCTCTCGCTGAAAGAAGTTCAGCTAGCGCCTGGTTCTGTAGTAGTTAGCACTATCCAGTACCAACACTATCAATAATCAGGTTCGAAGAAGAAAAACATCCGCTACTTTTTTGGGACCTTCGTAAATTTCGAATTTATCATGCTGAACTATACGCTCTTTAGGTGCAGATTCCATAAGAAAATCTACAGTTCCCAACGAAAACGTCTTGCCATTTTCAGACTTGGACTCCTCTAGCTCAAAAACAACGCTCCAGGCATTATTTTGCCACTCCTTGTCCTCAGGAAATCGAGATACTGCATAATACTTTCCTGCTGGAGGGACTGTTTTTCTCCCGCCCATATGTTCAGGAGTCCAATCAACCTTTACGAGACTCATAACACACTCTCCATTAGATACTCAACACTCACGCTTAGCTTTAATTTCTTTGCTCCAAGTAACCTTGGCGTGATTATTCAAATAAACGACTTCAGCATATATCGCTGGTCCTATTCCAACCAGTCCCATCTTTCATCGATATATGGAGTAATACTTTCTATAGTTAAAAATCTTGCCTTGCAATAAAAATAAAACCCATGATGTTTTATAGTTATTTCAGAGAATTCCTTTAAAGAATTTATTATCGGCGAACACAAAAAACCGACCCTTGACCCAGTAACATTAAATTGAATGACATCTCCAAAAGCAACTACTAAACTCATTGCATTAAAGCCCTCTTCGTTCCATTTTATAGGATACTTTTTGGGTATATCCTTACAATAAAACCTAATCTTTAAATCTGAAAAATGCTCCAATGAGAAATTATCAACTTCAATATTTTTAATGTTAAACTCATTATTAAACATGAATTTGATCTTTTCTTTTCCTATAGCATTTTCAAACCACATATCAACACCTCACGAACAGTTATAGTGCCCCCAAGAACCTCCAGATATAAATCCCAGCATAACATCCCTATCTCTGCGAGCGAGTTTCAAACTTTAATATCTGCTTTTCAAATACCATTGGGTAATGATGGGAAGTTTTTTCAATGAGTTTATCAACTTCTTCCCCTGTCAACCTTGAAGCTCCACTCCATAAGTGAGAATTATTATGTTCATTCCCCCCTGTTAGAATGAAATACCTCTCTGATGTCAGAGTTTCTCCAAAGTGTAATTTACAAGAAATATCACACTCATCATTATACGATTTTATCAACCCTAACAGTGAATCACTCTCACAAATTAAATCCTCCTGCAAGAATAAATAAACCCCACCACCACTATATATTGCTTTATAAATTCCCTCCACAGTTAGAAGGCTCACATCATCACTAACCTCAACCATATCAATAAAATAGTTTCTATTATTAACAATAATATCTTCTTTTTCAATTACATTTTTCTTCAGTTCCATTAAACCGTTTTTACCCACAGCTCTTTTTATACTTTTTATTTTGTCACTTACGTTATCCACATAATAGTCATCATCAAGGAATACAATCCTTTTAACCTTAAAGCTATTTATTGTTGCCCATAACTTTTTTATGTATAGCTCATATTCGTCGCTTGAGAACACATTAATTAAAGAAAGATCCGTGTCTTTTACTGAGACACCAATTTTTTTTAAACTAGCTTTTGCATCAGTAATCAGCTTTGTTCTCATTAGAAGCACCTATCACCTTTGTATTTATTTGTATTCCTTGGTCGGCCTTTCTCATAAGAGAAATGCTCGCCTTTAGTACCATGATAATGTGGTTTCTCAAAAGTGTCATTGTCCGTGAAAACATGCCCTTGATGATGCACTTTTACACGACCAACCTCAGAATTATTTCTCATAATCCGTTCCTCATGCAAAATACCTGAGTTAAGTTTTGAGTTTTCAGATTGGGTTATATCCTCGACTACTTGGACTTGGTATGTTTGCGATGTAGGGATACCTTGTGAACGCATAGCCTCCCTTCTTGCTGCTCGAGACGTCTCAAGCGTTTTATCCCCTGGAAGTTGGTCTCTTCTGGTACTCAACCCAAACGGATCCCCCCACATCAGCGGGTTCGGCGCATACTGATACAGGTTCAACCCACCTTCCAACCCTATCGGATCCTGCGTGGTGAAACGCCCCACCTCGGGTTCGTAGTAGCGGAACAGGTTGTAGTGCAGGCCGCTTTCGTCGTCCTGATATTGCCCGGCGTAGCGCAGCGGCTGCTGATACTGCGCGCCCTGCCGCTTCGCCGCGCCGGCCACCGTCTGGCCCTGCAGCTTGCCGAAGGTGTCGTACTGCCCGGACCAGCACAGGTTGCCCGCCGCGTCGGTCACTTCCAGCGGCGCGCTGTTCAGATCGGTGTGATACCAGTAGATATCCGCCGAGCGGCTGTCGCCCGCCTGCTCCAGCGCCGCCAGCGGGCTCCACGGGCTGGCCGGATCGTAGCTCCAGCTGCGGCGGCTGCCGTCGTCGCGCTGCTCCTGCAGCAACCGGTAACCCTGCCACAGGAAACGGGTCGTCTGTTCGGTTTTGCCCCTGTAGCGCACCGTTTTGCGGCTGCGGCGGCCCAGCGCGTCGTAATGGTACTGCGCGTCGAACTCGCCCTGCGGGCCGCGGCCGTGCGCCTGCACCAGCCGATTGTCGGCGTCGTAGCGGTAGTGCTGTTCGTACAGGCCGTTGCGCCGGCTGATCAGGTTGCCCCAGGCGTCGTAACGGTAAAACAGTTTTTGCCAGTGCGTCAGGCGGTTGTCGGCGATCGGCGCCAGCGGCAGGTGCGCGTCGATGTCGTTCTGCGGGCTGCGTTCGCCCAGCAGGTTATCCGCCAGATCGTACACCAGCCGCGCGCCCGGTTTGCCCTGATTGGGTTCGCGGTGTTGCAGCAGGCGGCCTTCGGCGTCGTAACCGTAGTGCACTTCGCCGCGCAGCGCGTCGCTCACCCCGGCCAGCTCGCCGCGGCCGGTGTAGCGATAGGCGCGCCACAGCACGCCGTCTTCCGGCCGGGTCAATTTATCGTGGCCGAAGGCGCTGCTCTGCCAGCTGCGGCGGCCCATGGCGTCGTAACGCCGCTGCTGCTGCAGCGCGCCCTGGCTGCGGCTGGTTTCCCGGTGCAGGCGATCGCGGGTGAATTCGCTCACCACCTGCTGGTTGAATTTGATGGCGCTGGCGTGGCCGGAGCCGTAATACAGCCACTGCAGGCGATCGCCCTGCGGCAGCGTCAGCGCCTGCAGGTTGGCCAGCGCATCCCACTGGTATTGCAGCTCGCCGTTCACGCCCTGCTCACCGAGCAGCCGCCCGGCGGCGTCATAGCGCATCTGCACGCTGTCCGGCTCGATGCCCAGCGCCGCGCCGCTCGCCGTCGGCAGGCGGTTCAGCTCGCGCAGCCGCCCCATGGCGTCGAAACGGTAATGCCATTCCGCGCTGGCGTTGCCGCGCCAGACCAGTTGCCCGGCCTCGTCGAAGCGGAAGCGCTGTTCGCGCTGCGTCAGCTCGCCCGCGCTGCCCGGCAAGCCGACCTCGCGGTGCTCCTCCAGCAGTCCGGCCGCGCCGTAGCGATAATAATGGCGGGTGTCGTCCGGGCGCTCTTCGGTCAGCACGCGGCCCACCGCATCGTAGCTGAAGCGGTAGTCGCCGCCGTTGCCGTTCTCCAGGCGCGTCAGCCAGCCCTGCGGGCTGTAGTGATAGCGCCGGGTGCGGTTGATGCGATCGGTGATGCTGACCGGCAGCCCCAGGGCGTTGTACTGCCAGCGGGTCAGGCTGCCCAGTGCGTCCTGATGTTCGGCCAGCTGGCCGTGCGCGTTCCAGTTAAAGCGCTCTTCGCCGCCGTCCGGGTGGATCAGGGTATGCAGGCGGCCGCCGTTATCCCACAGGTAGCGCGTCTGGTGGCCTTCGGCATCGGTCTGTGCCGTCAGTTGCCCCAGCCCATCGTAGGTATAAGCCGTGACGCTGCCGGAACAGTCGGTGTAGCGCGTCAGCTGGCCGCGGGCGTCCCACTCCAGCTTCACTTCCCCGCCCAGCGCATCGATCACACTAGCGGGCAGGCTCTCTTCGTCATCCGGATAGCGGTACAGCGTGGCATTGCCCAGCGCATCGACATAGCGCGTCGGGCGCCCCAGCGTGTCCCAGTGCTGCGCTTCGCTGCTGCCGTCCGGGTACGCGACGGCGAACAGCCGGCCGCTGTTGCGCGAATATTGATAGCGCGTCACGCGGCCGAGCGGATCGGTCTCCGACAGCAGGCGGCCGTAAGGATCCCATTCGCTCTGGCGCTGCGCGCCGCCGGGCAGCAGCACGCTGCACAGCTCGCCGCGTTGGTAGATGAAACCGTAGCGGCGCTGATCGAAATCGGTGTACTGCGCCACGTTGTCATCGTCATCCAGCCGCCACTCCGCCCGTTTGCCGTCGCCGCGCACCGCGCTGCGGCGCCCGCCGGCGAAGTCGTAACCGAACTCAAGGGATTCCCCGGCGCTGTTGCGGTAGGCCGTCACGCGCGGCACGCCGTCGATCTCTTGCCATTGGTATTCGTTCAGCAGCCCGGCGGCGTCCTGGTGGCTGATCATCAGGCCGTCGCGCCAGCCAAAGCGCCGCGTCAGCTCACCGGCGCGGTTGCTCACCGTCGTCAACTGGCCCTGCTCATCGTAGCCGTAGCGCGCCAGCGTCCGTTCGCCTTCGGCGGTTTGCAGCGCCACTTCGCGCAGGCGGCCCTGCGCATAGCGGCACATCAGGCGCTGCCCGGCGCTGTCCACCAGTTCGCTCAGCAGCCCCTCGTCGTCGTAGAACAGCGAGGTGGCGTTGCCGATGGCGTCGGTGATCATGCTCAGCCGGCTCGGCTGGTCACCCGCCAGCGGCGGGTAGTGGAAAATCTGTTCGCCGACGTCAAACAGCTGCCAGCTGCCGTCGTCGTTGTGCATCAGCCAGCATTTTTCGGCTTCGCAGTAGGTTTTGTGGCCGCGCGGCACCATAGGGAAAGCGACGAAGTCGCCGGAAGGCGCACGCCACACCAGGCCGTCCTGATACGGCTGCAGGCTGCTCTCCCAAAACAGGTTCCAGCCGCGGCCCAGTACGCCGTCGCCGGGGTTGCCGCTGCGCCAATAGCGCTGCCAGGCGACCGGCAGGCGCGAAGGCAGCACGAAATCGAGATCGTCTTCGCCGTCGAGGAATTTCTGGCCGCTGACGATATCCACCGGCCGGGCGATAATGCCGACCGCGGCGGTGGCGGTCATCAGCGTGCCGGCGCGGCAGGCGATGCGCGCCAGTTTGTTGATGCCGGGCAGCTTGCCCAGCAGTTTGCCGAGCGCCCCCAGCTTGCCGGCAGCGCCGCCCACGCCGCCCACCAGGCCGGCGAACAGCAGAGTCAGGTCAGAGACCTTGTACAGCCAATCCGGCACTTCGGGCTTGATCGGCAAGGTGGTGACGGTGCCGCCGCCGATAAATACGTTGGGCGAGCCTTCCATCACCTGCGCGTCGCAGTTGGTTTTGTCCCCCACGCGCGAGGCGGGCTGGCCGTTGATGCTGACCTTGTCGGAGCCCTGCGCCATCTGCATGCTCGGGCCGTCGTCGCTGCAGGCCACCTGGCTGTTGGTGGCGAGCGCGGCGGGTTTGCCGTTGATGAAGACGTTGGGGGAGCCGGTGACGATATTGCCTTTGGGGGTCAGGCTACCGGCACCGGCGTCGGCAATGCCGTCGCGCGCCGCGGTGGCCGCCTCCCCGGTGAGATACCCCACCGCCAGGCTGGCGCCGATAAGCAGCACGCCGACGCCGATACAGGAAGCCGCCAGGCCGGCGACGAACAGCGCGCCCGCCGCCAATGCGCCTGCGGCGGCGATCAGGCCGCCGACAAGGGTGCCGGCAATCATGCCGGCCAGGGCATGGGAATGCCCGATGATATCGCCGACGCGAGCCGCTTCGGTCATCGTAAGGTCCTTTTACGCAAAGAGTTCATCGTTAGGCCGCCCGGTAACTGCTCAGCACCTGCTGCAGCAGCGCGTCGTCTTGCGGCGTCAGCTTGCGCGCCATCGCCAGAGTGAATACCAGCACCCGCCCCTCCGCCAGCGCGAACACCGCCTGGTTCTGCCAGATGCGTTTGCCGTCGCGCAGGTAGCTGGCGCGCACCCACTCACCGGCGGCCAGCCCATCGCCCAACGTTGCCGTCTCGCGGCTTTTGAACGCCCAGCCTTTCAGCCCCTGCGCCAGCGCATCGAGCTGGCGGGTGACGTAGCCTTCCAGGCTCTCCGCCGGCTGCAGCGCATCGCGGGAAATATTGACTGAGGGGGAAACATCATCGCCGGCCAACAGGACGTTGACCGTGCGATCGGCATAGCCTTCCGGCAAAGCGACGCTGCCTTCGCTGAAAGCGCAGCGGGATAAAGCGGACATGCGAGGATCCTTTTGCATAAATAATGCTTAAGCATCGCATAACTTAGCCTTGAAATAAAACCATCAGATACGGCGAATGTTGCGCGGCGTGACCGCGTTCACTGTGCAAAAGAGCGGTGCCGGAATCTGGCCGGGAATCAAACCGTCATATTACAGAATTATCTGAATCCACCGGCGCGCCGCCGCGCCGATTATGGCTATACTCGGCTTTCGTCCGTTTTTCAGGAGATCAGGATGCTGAGATTCACCCGTAGCGCGCTGCTGTGCGCCACGCTGGCCGCGTTCGCCGCCGGCGCCGCCGAAACGCCGACGTTCGGCCCGGAGCTGCAGGGCTTTCACTACCCCTACCCGTTGCAGCAGTTCAGCTTCACCTCACAGGGGCAGCCGTTAAAGATGGGCTATATGGACGTGCCGCCGGAAGGCACCGCCAACGGCCGCACCGCGCTGTTGCTGCACGGTAAAAACTTCTGCGCCGCCACCTGGCAGGACACCATCAAGGCGCTGAGCAAGGCCGGTTATCGCGTGATCGCGCCGGATCAGATCGGCTTTTGTTCCTCCACCAAGCCGGCGCATTACCAGTACAGCTTCCAGCAGCTGGCGCAAAATACCCACGGCCTGCTGCAGAACCTGAACATCAGCAAGGCCATCGTCATCGGCCACTCCACCGGCGGCATGCTGGCCACGCGCTACAGTCTGATGTACCCGCAGGCGGTGGAACGGCTGGTGATGGTCAACCCGATCGGCCTTGAGGACTGGAAGGCGAAAGGCGTGCCGTGGCGCAGCATCGATCAATGGTTCGCGCGCGAGCTGAACACCTCCGCTGAGAGCATCCGCAACTATGAGCAGCGCACCTACTACGGCGGCCGCTGGAAGCCGGAGTACGATCGCTGGGTGGATATGCTGGCCGGGCTGAACAACGGGCCGGGCCATCGCCTGGTGGCGTGGAACTCGGCGCTGATCTACGACATGATCTTCACCCAGCCGGTGTATTACGAGTTCAAGGATCTGCAAACGCCCACCACGCTGATGATCGGCACCGCCGACACCACCGCCATCGGCAGCGATATCGCCCCGCCGGCAGTCAAGGCCAAAATCGGGCATTATGATGTGTTAGGCAAACAGGCGGCGAAACTGATCCCGCACGCCACGCTGATCGAGTTCGCCGGGCTCGGCCATGCCCCGCAAATGGAGGAGCCGGCGCGCTTCCATCAGGCGCTGCTCAAGGCGCTGCAACCCTGAGCGGCCGGTTGGCGCGGCCGCCGCACGGCGGCTAAACTTTCAGCTGGCACTCAATTGCAGGAGACAGCCATGCGACAGATTATTGCCAGCGCCTTCATCAGCCTCGACGGCGTGATGCAGGCGCCCGGCGGGCAGGACGAAGACCGCAGCGGCGGCTTTCGCTTCGGCGGCTGGACCGCCCCCTACTGGGATGACGCCGTCGCGGAAACGATGAGCGATCTTTTCTCAGCGCCTTTCGATCTGCTGCTTGGGCGGCGCACCTACGATATCTTCGCCGGTTACTGGCCGCAGATCACCGACGAGGCCGACCCGTTTTCGGCCGATATCGCCCGCACGTTCAATCAGGCCACCAAGTACGTCGCCACTCATCACGGCGAGACGCTGGCGTGGGAGAACAGCCAGTGGCTAGGGCGGGACATCATCGCCCGGCTGCGCGAGCTGAAGCGCGGTCAGGGGCCGGTGCTGCTGGTGCAGGGCAGCAGCACCCTGATGCAACAGCTGCTGGCCAACGATCTGGTGGACGAACTGCGCCTGCTCACCTACCCGGTGCTGCTCGGCAGCGGCAAGCGGCTGTTCGATGACAACGCCGCGCCGGCGGCCTTTACGCTGGCCCAATCGGTGGTCTCGCCCGGCGGCGTGATCGTGGCCCACTACCGCCGCGCCGGCGAGGTGGCCATCGGCGACTTCACGGTGGAAAGCGCAGCGGCCCAGTCGTAAAAAAAGGGCCGTTCGGCCCTTTTCTCTTTTCCATCCTCGCCCTCAGGCAAACAGAATATCGCTCTGCTCCACCTGCCCGACCACGTGGATCTTGAAGTCGGCGGCGTAGCTGTTGCTCTGGGTGTTCATCAACAGATCGGTGGTGCCGTTGAAGGCGTCGAAGTTGAGCTGGATCTCGCCTTTCTGGCCGCTGAAGGCGCTGCCGCTGTCGATAAAGCGCAGCTCGCTCAGGCTGTTGTTGAAGCGCAGGCCGGAGAGATCGATTTTGTCGATGCCGTGCTCGAAGTCTTCAATCACGTCGAACGCCGCCACCGTGGACTCTTTGGCGTTGAGATAGACGAAATAGTCGGTGAAGTTATTGGCGTCTTTGCCGCCCCACAGATGATCCGCCCCCAGACCGCCGTACAGGATATCGGAGCCGGCGTTGCCCGCCAGCAGGTTGTCCTGATCGTTGCCGATGATCACATCGCGCCCGCTGCCGCCGATGGCGTTCTCGATGATCGCCCCGCGCGCGATGGCGACGTTCTGCGTGCCGCCGCCGACGCTGGAGAACGCGCCGTCGTTCAGGTTGATCATCTGCTGCTGGCTGTAGCCGGAGAAGTCCAGCGTGTCGTTGCCGCCGGCGTCCCACACCGCGAAGTTGACCGGTTTGCCGTTGTCCGCCGTGGCGGTCAGGAAATCGCGCCCGGTGTTGGAGTTGAAGCCGTACACCGTGTCGCCGGTGCGGGTGCTCATGTTGGCGCCGTACAGTTTTTGGATCGCGGCGATGTCATCCACCATCGGGCCATAGCCGTACACCCCTTTGGTGTCGGCGCCGGTGTAACCGGCGTTGAAATAGCTCATGATCGAGTATTGCAACGAATCCTGATAATAGGCGGCATCGTTCTGGTAGCTCGGGTTGCCCAGCGAGGCGTCATAAGATCCCGGGTGCGCCAGCCCCAGGGCATGGCCCAGCTCGTGGGTAAAGGTCTGGCTGCTGAAGTCGCCGCTAACCGGCGCCTTATGGGTGGCGAAGTTTTTGTTAAACCATACCGTGCCGGCGAAGGCGTTATCGCTGCCCGCTTTGGAACTCGGCGGGTAATAGGCGTACGCGTTGATGGCATTCGGGCCGCTGCCGGCGGCGGTGCTGCCGTCGGCGCGCTGGGTGAAGTACGCGAAGGTGATGTCCGCACGGTGGTTGATATCGGTGGACGCCGCCTCGGTAAAGGTCACGTTCGCCACGTCGGCCCAGGCCTGCATCGATTTCAGCGCCTGAGCCTGCGCCGCCTGAGTCAGCGGCTGCAGCCCCTTGTCGCCGTCGCCGGTCTGGCCGATGCGGTTCAGCGCGCTCTGCGTCAGGAAGGAATAGGTCAGCGCCACCGGCTGGTGATACACCTGATCGCCGTTGTGCGTCAGGCCCGGCCGCGTCAACTGATCGGCGGCGCGATCGAAGCTGAAGTTATCGCGGATTTTACCCAGGTTGTTGATGGCTGCCCCGCCGCGCTGGTTGCTGTACAGGTTAGCGTTGTCCAGCGTGAACAGCGCGCCGTAGCCCAATCCGTCATAGGGGCTGCCGGGCTGGTGATAGTAAAACTGATAGTTGTGATCGTTGGGGGATGTGGCGGCCAGGCTGGTGAACTCATCGTCATCTTGCAAAATGTCGTTGTGGCGACTGCTCATTGCATTCTCCTTTTACACAGTAGGAATCCACTCGCTTTGTAAGACTATTCATCAGTCGTTCTAATCTAAGCCAAGGCTTAGGATTGACCAGTATAGTAATTAACCCCGACGGCGCGAGCCCACGCCGCCGCGCATCACCGCGCCGGGCGTTAAGGCGGAAATAATCATAACGATTTGTATTAGCGCAGTATTAATGAGAAAGATAAGCGTATCGGCAGGCTAATGACTCGTCTTTTTGGGCATGTTATCGCCGGTTAGATCAGAAATATCGAGGATTAAAAAACCTAATCCTTGCCTCATCATCCCGCCGGGAACGTGCTAAGGTGTGAACGGACAGCCGAAAGGAGTGACCCGATGCCAACCCATTTCCTTATGCGCGCCTTGCGCCGCGCCAGCCTGACAGGAGTCGTTATGAGCGTATTGTGCAGCAGTGCCCTGGGCAGTTCACTGCCGTTGCTGGAACCCGCCGCGCTGAAGGGCGACTGGCAGCTCGCCGCCATCGGCGGCGGTAAAACCGTCTGCGAGGTGCAGCTGAGCGACGAAGCGGTAGCCAATACCAACGCCTTCCGCTTCAGCGCCTCAGCCGAATGCCTGCAGCCGCTGGCGCTGCACGCGCTGCCGGTCGCCTGGCGGCCGACGCCGGACGGCATGACGCTGACCGACGCCGAAGGGAGCATGGTGGCGTTTCTGGCCCTGACCGCGCCGAAGCGCTATGAGCTGATCGACCGCAGCGGCCCTTCGCGCTTTGTGCTGATCCCGCGCTAATCCTTCAGGCGAACAGCAAGCCGAGCAGCGCGCCCCCCGCCAGCACCCACAGCGGATGGAGGCGCTTGCTCATGCTCAATCCCGTCGCCAGCGCCACGATCGCCGCCAGCCGCCAATTGGGCGCGGAAGCCTCGGCGATCAAAAGGCCGCTGGCCACCACCAGCCCCACGGTGAGCGGCACCAACCCGGCCTGCACGATGCGGCGCCACGGGCGATCCTTAAAGCGCCGCCAGGCGCCCATCACCAGCAGCGTGACGATGGAAGACGGCCCGAACTTGGCGACCGAAGACACCAGCAGCCCCGCCCAGCCGGCCACATGCCAACCGACCAGCGGCACGATCATCATGTTCGGCCCCGGCGCGGCCTGCGCCATGGCGAACAGCGCGCTGAACTCCTGGGCGCTCATCCACTGATGCACCTCCACCACCTGCCGCTGCATCTCCGGCAGAATGGTCATGCCGCCGCCGAACGCCAGCAGAGACAGCTCGGTGAAGATCAGCGCCAACGCCATCAACACCCCGCTCATGACGGCCACCGCCACATCAGCAGAATGCTCAGCGGCGCCAGCACCAGCATGGTCGGCAGCAGCGGCAAGCGCAGCCAGGCAATGGCGATCAGCGCCAGCGCCACAATCGCCAGCGCCGCCCACTTGCCGCGCAGCGGCAGCAGCATCTTAATCCCGGTCGAGAGCAGCAACCCGGCGGCGGCGGCGGCCAGACCGGCGAACACATGCTGCACATGAGGATCGTTTTGGAAGCGGGCGTACACCATGCCCAGCCCCACTACGATCGCCGTCGGCGCGCTGATGAGGCCCAGCAAGGCGCACAGCGCGCCGCGCAGCCCGCGAAACTCCATGCCCACCGCCACCGACAGGTTGATCACGTTGCCGCCGGGCAGGAACTGACACAGCCCGAGCAGCTCGGTGAATTGTTCGCCGCTCAGCCAGCGCCGCCGCTCCACCAACATGCTGCGCGCCATCGGCAGTACGCCGCCGAAGCCGATCAACCCCAGCCACAGAAAGCCCAAAAACAGCGCCGCGTTGCCCGGCGCTGCCGCCGGGTGCGGTTTTATCGTATTGATATCTGACATGACATTGCCGTTCCACATCGCTTGTTTTGATGTCTGGTATCATGCGC
The DNA here is from genome assembly GCF_052166695.1 of Serratia sp. CY76391. Classification (NCBI taxonomy): domain Bacteria; kingdom Pseudomonadati; phylum Pseudomonadota; class Gammaproteobacteria; order Enterobacterales; family Yersiniaceae; genus Serratia; species Serratia sp. CY76391. The sequence goes on along the minus strand of NZ_JBJNOJ010000002.1, from coordinate 65,841 downwards.
GCCGCCGTGCCATGATGTCTAATGCATTCCTGAACAAAGAAAGATACCTTTGAGGCATGGTTATGATCGAACTGCGTCGCCTGCGGGCGTTCGTCACCGTGGTGGAAGAAGGCAACATCACCCGCGCCGCCGAGCGGCTGTTTATCCAGCAGCCGCCGCTGACCCGCCTGTTGCAGGGGTTGGAAGATGAATTGGGCGTGAAATTGTTGCAGCGATTGCCGCGCGGCGTGCGCGTCACCGAAGCGGGCGACGTACTGTTCGAAGAAGCCCGCGCCCTGCTGGCGCGCGCCGAACGCCTGCGGGAAGCGGTGCAGCGCGCCGCCCGCGGCGAGCAGGGCCACATCGCTATCGGTTTCACCAGTTCCGCCGCGCTGCACCCGTTCGTGCCCAACCTGCTGCGCCGCTACCGCGACATCCTGCCGGGCATCACTACTCAGTTGGAAGAGGCCGGCAGCGGCGAACTGATGGAGGCGTTGCTGGAACAGCGCCTCGACGCCGCCTTCGTGCGCTCGCCGGCCAACGGCATTCCCGGCCTGAGCGTCGAGCCGGTGCTCAGCGAGCCGATGATCGTCGCCCTGCCGCTGGGCCATCGGCTGGCGCAAGAAACGCAGCAACCGCTGCCGTTGACCGAACTGGCTCACGAGGTGTTTATTCTCTATCGCCGCCCGGCCGGCCAGGGGCTGTACGACGCCATTCTGGCCGCCTGCCACCGTGCCGGCTTCAGCCCGCGCATTGTGCAGGAAGCGCCGCGCCTGCCGGCCACCCTCAGCCTGGTCGGCGCCGGATTGGGGGTGTCAATCGTGCCCGGTTCGATGCGGCGGCTGGGCGGCGACGGCATCGTCTACCGCACTCTCGCCGCAGAGGCGCAGCTCAGCGCCCCGCTTTACCTGGCGCTGCGCCGCAGCCCGGCATCGCCGATCGTCGAGCGCTTTCGTCAGCTGGTGCTGGAGACCGTGGGGCAGTCATAAAAATAGCCCGAACGGCCAATAAAAAATGACGTTCGTTTATTATTTATTTAAGCCTGTGCGCGGTGAAAATTAATTCCAATCCATGACTATTCAACTTCCGGTTAATTAATTAAACCCGCTCTCACTTAGTAACAAACGCAAACAAATAAGCGCCTACGCAATACCTTCCAGCCGCTAGGATTTAAGGGTCACAGCCTATTCCCGCCGATGACAAAAAATCATTTCAATGGCGATCGCGCCTTCCCTGTCGCCTGCCGCTGCAGGCGCACGGTTTTATATTGGAGAAAACGCTATGCTATCACGTCGTGATATATTGAAAGTCTCCGCCGTCAGCGCGGCCGCCGCCGGCATGATCGGCGGCATCGCCAAAAATGCCGCTGCCGATGACCATCGCAATATCGTGCCCCCCAGCAGCTATCAGCCGCCTGCCGATGCGCAGCATCTCTATAAATACAAATTCACCGACAGCAAAAAGCGCAGCCTGCCCAGCGGCTGGGCGCGCGAAGCTACCGTCGAGCAATTCCCGATCTCCGAGGGCGTGGCCGGCGTCGACATGACGCTGGAGCCGGGCGGCGTGCGCGAACTGCACTGGCATGCCATCGCCGCCGAATGGGCGTTTATGCTCGAAGGCCATGCGCGCATCACCATTCTCGATCCCGAAGGCAAATGCGAAGTGGCGGATTTCGGCCCCGGCGACGTCTGGTATTTCCCGAAAGGCTATGGCCATTCCATTCAGGCGCTGGCGGACGGCGCGCATTTTATTCTGGCGTTCGATAACGGCCATTTCTCCGAATTCGGCACCTTCAGCATTACCGATTGGGTGGCGCATATGCCGAAAGAGGCATTGGAAAAAAGCGTCAACATGCCGGCGGCGGTATTTTCCAAGGCCAAACAAGGCGAAGCTTATATTGTCGGCGGCGCCGTTCCGCCCGCATTGCCATTGCCGAAAAACGACGGCGGATTAAATAACGCCCCGCTGACCCACCGTTATGAATTAATGAAGCAAAAGCCGTTCTTTGAAAATGACGCCGGCAGCGTCCATTTGGTGTCGTCGAAAGAATTCCCCATCTCCACCACCATGACCGGCATCATCGAGATCGTGAAACCCGGCGCGATCCGGGAATTGCACTGGCACCCCAATGCCAACGAATGGCAATACTATATTGCCGGCAAAGGCCGAATGACGGTGTTCAGCTCGCACGGCCACGCGCAGACGGAAGAGTACGCCCCTTCGGACGTCGGTTACGTGCCGCAGGGCTTCGGCCATTACATCGAGAACATCGGCGATGAGGATTTGAAGGTATTGATCGTGATGGACAACGGCATTTATCAGGACATTTCGTTGTCCGACTGGCTGGCGAAAACCCCGGCCTACCTGCTGGCGGACAACTTCAATAACCAGGTTGAAGACTGGCGGGATCGGCCAAAAGACAAACGGGTGATGTCGCGGCGCAGCCGCTGACGCCGCGGCGAGGGAGGCGCTCCCTCGCCGCTTTTCTTTACTGCTTGCGCTGCTCCGCCACCTGTTTGGCGGTGACTTTGCCCTGCTTGTCGCCGAAATGGCCGACCACAAAGTTGGCGACCGCCGCCACTTCCTCGTCGGAATAGGCGCTGCCGAACGCCGGCATCATCTCATGCCGCTCGCCGACGCTGATGCTCGTCCCCTTCAGGATGGCCTGCACCACGCTGCGCCCCTGCGGATCGTTCACCGCCGTGCTGCCGACCAGCGATGCGTACTCGCTTTGGCGGCCCGGCCCGTTCCACTGGTGGCAACCGCTGCAGTCGTTGGCGAACACCCGGCGCCCAAGCGAACTGTCTTGCCCGCCCGGCAGGATCGGCGTGGAAGCCCCCGCGCCCTTCGGCTGCAGGTTCACCGCCGCCGCGCCGTCGCCGGCGATCGGCTCGATGTCGCGCAGGTATTTCACCAGCGCCAGATTATCTTCCGGCGTCAGGAACTGCAGGCTGTTTTCCACCGCCTCCGCCATCGGGCCGGCGGCGCTGCTGCGCCCCGGCGCATGGCCGGTAGCCAGATATTGCGACAGCTGCTGGTCGCTCCAGCCGCCGATGCCGGTCTGTTTGTCCGGCGTGATGTTGGCGGCGAACCAGCCCTGCACCACTTCACCGCTCAGGTGCTTGCTCTGGTTAAGACCGAACCCCAGATTGCGCGGCGTATGGCACTCGCCGCAGTGGCCCAGCGCCGTCGCCAGATAGGCGCCGCGATTCCACTGTTCATCCTTGTTGAGATCCGGCGCGAAGCGCTGCTCATGGAAGAACGCCAGGTTCCAAAATTTCATGCCCCAGCGCTGGTTGAACGGGAACGACAGCTCGTTTTGCGGGTTGGCCTGTTTCACCGGCGGCAGGCTGAACAGATAATCCTTGATCGCCAGCACATCGTCGCGGCTAAGCCCGGTGTAAGAGGTATAAGGCATCGCCGGGTACAGGTTGCCCTGCGGGCCGATGCCCTCACGCACCGCGCGCACGAACTGATCGTCGCTCCAGTTGCCGATGCCGGTCTCCTTGTCGGCGGTAATATTGGTGCCGTAAATGGTGCCGAACGGCAATTTGAAGGCGAAGCCGCCCGCATAAGGCGCGCCGCCCGGCGCGGTGTGGCACGCCACGCAGTCGGCGGCGCGCGCCAGGTACTCGCCGCGCGCCAGTTTGTCGGTCATGCCGGCCGGCGCCCCGGCGATCGGCGCCGCCGGCTCAGCGCCGGTTGGCCGCAGCAGGGTATACAGCGCGTATCCTCCCGCCAACACCACCACGGCGATAATCAGCCATAACAGCCCTTTCAAGGCATTGCTCATCGCATCTCTCCCTAACCCAACGCCTTGGCGGCCTGGTGGATGGCGGCGCGAATGCGCACATAGGTGGCACAGCGGCAGACGTTGCCGCCCATCGCCGCGTCGATGTCCGCATCGCTCGGATCCTTGCTTTGCGCCAGCAGCGCGCTGGCGCTCATGATCTGGCCGGACTGGCAGTAACCGCACTGCACCACGTCCAGATCAAGCCAGGCTTCCTGCACCGCCTTGCCTTCCGGCGTGGCGCCCACGGCTTCGATGGTGGTGATTTTCTTGCCGACGGCGGCGGAGACCGGCGTCATGCACGAACGCACCGGCACGCCGTCCAGATGCACGGTACAGGCGCCGCACATGGCGATGCCGCAGCCGAACTTGGTGCCGGTCAGGCCGGCTTCGTCACGCAAAAACCACAGCAGCGGCATGTGCGGATCGCCCTCAAAGGTCAGCGGCTGATCGTTTACGGTTAAATGAATCATCAGGTTCTCTCCTTGTCAGACGCCGGATTCGCAGTGGGATTATGCAGCGGCAGGCTCAGCGAGGTGCGCGGCCGCCCGAGCAGCGCCAGCGCATTGCCGACCGCCGGGGCGATGGTCGGCACCCCCAGTTCGCCCACGCCGGTCGGTTTCTCGGTCGAGGGCACGATGATCACCTCGATCTCCGGCATCTCATCGATGCGCAGCGGGCGGAAGTTATTGAAATTGGACTGTTCAACCACGCCGTCTTTCAGCGTGATATTGCCGTATAGCGCCATGCTGAGGCCGTAACCGATGCCGCCCTCGATCTGCGCGCGGATCACGTCGGGGTTCACCGCCACGCCGCAGTCCACCGCACACCACACCTTGTGCACTTTCGGGATGCCGCCTTCGCCGATCGACACCTCGGCCACCTGCGCCACATAGGTATCGAACGCCTTGGCGACGCCCACGCCGCGCGCGCGCCCGTCCACCACCTTGGCGCCCTGCCAACCGGCGGCTTTGGCCACCGCCCGCAGCACGCCCGCCGCGCGCGGCGCATCACCCATCAGCGCCAGCCGTCCTTCCACCGGATCCTGCCCGGTTTCCTGCAACAGCTGATCGATAAAGCTCTCCACCGCATGGCCGGTGTGGGTGCTGGCGACCGACCGCAGCGAGGTGGTCGGCACCTTGCCGGGCACGATGTGCGCATCGCAGCGAAAGGCTTCGAAGGTGTATGACACCTCGCTGGCGCCCTCGACCATCATTTGATCGAGCCCGTTGACCACCAGCGCATCCATCGCGCTGTGGCGCGTCCAGGAGTGGCCGACCACGGTATCGGTCCAGCCCACCACCTTGCCGCCGCGAATGGCGCCGCGCAGGCGGTGCAGGATCATCGGGCGATACCAGCCGTTGCGGATGTCGTCCTCGCGCGTCCATACCACCTTCACGCCGTGGCCGGGGCCGATGCCCTTGGCCGCCGCCGCCATGTCGGCCGCCAGATCCGGCCCCAGCGTCGGGTTGCCTAAATCGATGCGCCGGCCGAAGCTGCCGCCCGCCAGAATGGTTTCAATCTGCACCTTGTCCGGCGGCAACTCGAACAGATCGCACAGCTGCTTGTGGTCAAGCGTCTGGATTTGGCAACCGTAGCGCGCCTTGACGCTTTCGCCGTCCCAGAACAGATAGCCGTCCAGCGGCTCCATCGGCGCGTGGGCGACGTACGGGAAGGTGTATTCAGCCTCGATCACCTTGTCGGCCTTATCAAACACCTCGTCCGGCTTGCCGTGGCTCTTCGCCACCACGCCGGTTTTCTGTGCCACCTGGCGGAATTCGGCGTAGATCTCCTCGGTGTTGCGCCGTTCGGCCTGCGCATCGTCCCAGGTGACCCTCAGCCGTTCCCGCCCCTGGATCGCCGCCCAGGTGTTTTTGGCGTAAACCGCCACGCCGGTGGCAACCTGTTTCACCGCCACCACGCCCGGCACCGCCAGCGCCCGCTCGGCGTCGAAGGTCGCCACTTTGCCGCCGAAACGCGGCGGTTTCTTGATGGTGACGGTCAGCATGTCCGGCTCGTGGATATCCTGCGAGAACTGCGCGCTGCCGTTGGTTTTCGCCAGCGAATCGACGCGGTGCAAACCGCGCGTTTTGCCGATCAGGGTGAAATTGGCCGGATCCTTCAGCGTCAGGCTGGCGGGATCGGGCGGCGGCAGCGAGGCGGCCAGCGCGGCGAATTCGCCGAAGCCCGCTTCGCGCCCGCTGGCGGCATGGCGGATCTTGCCCGCCTGCACGGTGATTTCCTGCGCCGAGGTTTTCCAGCTCTGCGCGGCGGCCTGCACCAGCAGCGCGCGCGCCATGGCGCCCATGCGCCGCATTTGCTCATAGGCATTGGCCACCGAGCTGGAACCGCCGGTGCCCTGGAATCCGAAGGCCAGGTTTTTGTAGATAGTGGTGTCCACCGGCGCGGCCACGACCCGCACCTGCGCCCAGTCGGCATCGAGCTCTTCGGCAACCAGCGTCGCCATGCCGGTATAGACCCCCTGGCCCACTTCGGTGTGTTTACTGATGACGGTGACGACGCCGTCGGCGCCGATCTGGACGAAGGCGTTGGCGTCTAACGCCGCAGTGCCGGAGGCGGCCGGGGCGTTCGAGCGCGCCAGCGCGCCGGTGGACGGCAGATAGGCACCGATCACCAACGCCCCGGCGCCGACGATAAACCGCCGCCGCGAAAGCGGAACTTGGGATATGCTCATTGCTCATGACTCCAAAAAAGCCGAAGGCGTCACTGCCTTCGGCGAAACAAATCTTGTTATGGGAATGGCTTGCCGCGCCCGTCAGGTGACATAGCGCAACAGAGCAATAATTAGCGTAGCCTATTATTCAGCAGGCCTAATCTTGATAAGGGATTTTCTGTTGGAGAATCGTGCGGTTCAACGGTGTGCTGTTATCGAATCGCCGTCTGGCCAAAAATCTGAGCGACGCCGTGCATGGCTTCTGTGCTCGTCGAACAACAATTCGTTGCATTGCCTTCAGGTTTACGCTCCCGGCATTGGAATAGGATATACTCCCGACCAAAATACATCGTCACCATTTGGTTCATTTTGGATGTTTTTCATGCAGCAATCCTCCATATCAAAAAAAAATCATGATATCGAAGTATTAAGAACCGTCGCGATCGTTTTCGTCATTCTGGCGCATGTCGCGGGGATACTCAGCCCGGATTCGCTCTACTGGCGAATTTTGGACTATGCACGCTTCGGCAGCGGCGTCGATCTCTTCTTCTGCGTATCGGGCTTTATTATCACCTCGTCAATTTTGTCAACGGTGCCAAAAGACAAAAGCCTCAGTGCTTTTGCCAACTTTACCGTGCCATTCTGGAAAAAACGGTTTTGGCGACTCATGCCTTCGGCTATTTTTTGGATCTTTATCGTTCTGTTGCTGGCTTTTATTTGGGGCGGGAAAGGCCAGATTATTCCCTTTGAGAACATGTTCACTTCGGCGTTGCATGCCCTTACTCAAACGCAGAACTTTTACTTTATCGAGTGTCGGCCCGCAGGCACCTGCGGCGAACTAGGCATTTACTGGAGCCTGTCTTTAGAAAATCAGTTTTATCTGCTCTTACCCCTTCTCGCCTTCTTCTTGACTGACAGGAAGCTTGCGCTCTTTTTCTTCGTCGTTTTTATCATCCAAGTTTTCTTGCCGAGAACATTGAACGCGGCAACGCCAGTCATGTGGCCGTTAAGAACGGATGCGGTCGCACTGGGGGGCATTATTGCAATCTTTGCACATAACGCCCCCTCGTCACGTCCCTATCCCAGACTGCTTGAGAGCAAAGCCTTCTGCGCCGGGGCTTTCATGATCGCGTTGCTCTTGCTGGCTTTGCTTTCCAGCCCTCAACCGTTCCTCAGTTTTTCGGTCGGTCTCACCGCCGTGGTTTCCGGCTTCTTAGTGTTACTCGCCAGCTATAACCGCGGTTGCTTTTCAAGTCATCCCACCGTGCGCGTGTTTTGCGATTACATCGGTTCCCGCTCGTACTCTATCTACTTAACTCATGTGGTCGCACTGTCCCTTACCAAAATCCTCTTCTTTTCCGCCGCTACCCGCTACGACGGCCTGCACACCGCCCTGTACCTGGCGTTTTTCTTGGCCGCAACGCTGCTGATGTCGGAATTCAATTACAGAATCATTGAAATGCCGTTAAGAGCGCTTGGCAGGAAGAATAAGCTGAAAAAACCGGTGGCGTCCTTCATTTAGCGCACACCAAGCGTCAGCCCTGCCGTCAGGTTATGCCGCCCGCCGCCAGCCGATCGAGCAGCGGGCCCAACGCCATACGATCGTGCTGCTGGAAACCGCTGACGCCTTCGGCGCTGAGCAACGCATCCAACACCGCGTATTCGGTGGCGTCCGCCGCCGCCGCAAACAGCGGCTCCAGTCGTTCGTCCGGCAACGTCGCCCCCAGCAACCGGGTGGAAAACGCCAACGCGATATCGCCGGAGCCGTGCCCCCAATGGCTGCCCACCCGCCCCAAACCGGCGCCCGCGCGGCGAGCGATGCGGTTCAGCTGGCGGCTGTCCAGCGCCCGATCGCAGGCGATGATGATAATGACCGAACCGGCGTCCACCTGCGGCGGCGGATCCGCCAACAGCTTGCCCAGCGCCTGGCCGACGCGCACGCCGCTCAGCGTCAGCGAGTCTAGGGTGCCGAAGTTGGCCAACACCAGCACGCCGAGCGTGGTGCCGAGCCCAGGGCAATAGCGCGAGGCGGTGCCGATGCCCCCTTTCAAGCCGAAGCTGCTCATGCCGCGCCCGGCGCCGACGCTGCCGCGCGCAAAGCGGGTGGAATGGTTATCCAGCGCGCTGAAGACGTGCTCCTCACGCACCGCCATCGCCTGAATATCGTTGAGGTAGCCGTCGTTGCACTCCAGCACCAGGGGGTTAATGGTGGCGCTGCCGCGGCCGATCTGCGGGTAACGCAGACAGCTGCGCCGCACCATGGCGTTGAACAGCGTGCCGACCGCGAAGGTATTGCTCAGCAGGATCGGCGTTTGCAACACCCCCAGCTCGTTCAGCTGCACCAACCCCAGCGGCTTGGCGAAGCCGTTGAGCACCGCGCTGCCGCACGGCAACGGCTGGTTAAACAGATCGCCCGGTGGCACGATGGCGGTAACGCCGGTCTGGCATTCGCCGTCGGCCAGCGTGTGATGCCCGACGCTGACGCCCGGCACGTCGCACAGGGTGTCGGTCGGGCCGGCCGGATAGCGCGCGCCCGGCAGGCGGCGATGGCGCCGCCAATAGCTCAGCAGATTGTCGAGGCTTTGTTGTTCAAACGCCTGGCTGTCTGTCATGGTTCCCTCATCCGCCGTCAGCCCATCAGAAAACCAGAATATCGCGCAATGCGCCGCGCCGTAAATTGAAAGCCGAAGCGAGCAGCAAAAATAGCCTTGCCCCATCGCCATTTATTGGGTTTTTAGGGGGGAAACAGTGTAAATGGCCGGTGCCGCGGGTGATATCCCCCCTTATCCCAAATGTATAACCCGATCTGCCGACGCAATGGTCGTTTCACGGTGGGCAATGATCAGCTTAGTGATATTGAGTCTCTTGATGGCCTGATTCACCACAGCTTCGCTCTCCTTATCCAGCGCGCTGGTGGCCTCATCCAGAAACAAAATAGCCGGTTTTTTGTAGATTGCCCGGGCTATGAATAGCCGTTGTTTTTGCCCGCCGGACAATCCTTCCCCCAACTCGCCAATCAGTGTTTCATATCCCATAGGCATGCGTAAAATCACGTCATGCAGATAGCTGGCACGGGCACAGGCTTGCATCCAGGCATCGTCCACCTCGTCCGCAAACCCGCAAATATTTTCCCGGATCGAGCCGGAGAACAGTTTGTCGTCCTGCATCACGCAGGCAATCATTTTGTGGTAGTTGTTGATGCCGAGCTGGCGGATATCGACACCGTTCACCTCAACCCGCCCTGAATCCGGGGTAAACAGTCCGCACAACACCTTCATCAACGTGGTTTTGCCGGTGCCGGACGGGCCCACAATGGCCACGCTTTCGCCCGGCGCAACGCTGATGTCCAGGCCATCAAAGATAGCCGGTGACTGGCTGTCGTAGCGATAGCTCAGGGCATGGGTCGTCAATCCCAAAGGTTGCAGCCCCGCCGTGTAAGGGAGATCGGGTTTACGCGCCTCCCGCGGATGCAGGGCGATATCGGCAATGCGCTCGTTATGCAGGCTCATCATGCGCAGCTGCAGCAAAAATTCCGTCAGCGACCCGATGCGGTCGGAGAACTGGCCCCGAAAGGCGCCGAACGCCACGAACATGCCGAGGGTCATCTGGTTATCGATCACCAGGCTGGTTCCCAGCCACAGAATGACGATCTGATCGCACGCCGCTATGAAGGTGTTGATCCCGCCAAACAGCATGTCCATCCTGGTGACGCGGATACCCGTGTTGATGGTGTCGATTTCAAGATTGAGCCAGTGGGCGATGCGGCGTTCTGCCATGCCCTGCATCTTGACGGTAGCGATACCGTACAGCGTTTCCATAAAATACGAGCCGGCCCGCGCCTCTCTCACCAGCGCCTCCTCGGACAGCTGACGGTAATATCCATAGGTCAGCAGCCGCATCAACACATAAAGCGCAGTGAAACTGAGCACTACCCAGGTCAGCCAGCCGCCATACAGCACCATCATCACCAACACACCGATCACCATGATGCCGTCCATGATGGCGCCGACGATACTGGTGGTGAAAGTGCTGCGCAGCGTATCCAGTGAACCGAAGCGTGATTGAATGTCACCCAGCTTACGCCGTTCAAAGTAACCGAGTGGCAGGCGCAGCAGATGGGTGAACAACCCGGACTGCCACTGCACGTTGATAAGCGTCGCCATGACCAATCCTGACCATGCCCGCACCATGCCGATGGCAGCCCGCAACAAGATAAACAGCATCAATCCGGCGCAGATGAGCGACAGTAACCCGCGATCTCCGGCAGGAATGGCGTGATCCATCACCAGCTGCGTGCCGATGGGCATCACCAGGTTGATGGTTTCGAACACCAGAGACAGGCAAAAGATTTTGCCGAGCGCCCCCTTGAGGCCATGCACGCTGCCGATCAGCGTGCGAAGATGAATACGATGGCGGACGCTGTCGGCGGTGAATTCGCTGCCGGGCCAGGCCTCAAGCGCTACGCCGGTGAAACTGTGCGACAGTTCCGTCAGGCTGACGGCCCGGCGCCCGCGCGCCGGATCGTGCAGCACCGCGCGGTGGCCTTTGACGCTGACCAGCACCACGAAATGGTTGAATTCCCAGTGCAGAATGCAGGGCAGTTTCAGCGCGTTGAGTTCGTCCAGATCCAGAGACAGAGGACGGGTGCTCAACCCCAATTGCTCGGCGATACCGGTCAGTCCAGCCAATGTGGCACCGCGGGATGACAGATTGAACTGCCGGCGCAGCGCGATCAGGTCGATGTTTTTGCCGTAATAACCGCAGATCATCGCCAGACAGGCCAGCCCGCATTCCGACGACTCGGTCTGGTGCATCATCGGAACCCGGTGGCGCAGCCGCAGATCCAGTTGGCTGACCCGCTGTTTGAATGTGCTCCTACTCATTGACCGGCCCCGTCGCACTGTGTTTCATGTCGTAGAACGGCGACAGCATCCATTGATACATCTTCCTTTTTTCAAGAAACAGAGTGCTTTGCGCTTTCATGCCGTTTTCCAGGCTCAGACGTTTACCATCGTAAGTAATGGATTGTTTTTCCGGGATAACGATTACCTTGTAGTACGGCACGGCGGCGGTCAGCGCCGCTTTGGGCGCCCCCTGGTAGGTCAGCATTTCCTGCGGTGAGGCCGGGGCTTTGGAGATGACGGACACTGTGCCGGCGAACTGGCCGAACTTCTCCGCCGGAAAGGCGTCATAGCGCACATTGACCTTATCGCCGGCGGCAATGTAGGGGATGGCGTCGTTGGGCACCCACAGTACCAGGGCATAGCGATCGATGTTTTGCGGAATAATCTGCAGCAGACTGTCGCCAATGTTGACCATCTGGCCAACCGTGACGCTCAGCGAATCGATGCGGCCGCCGGCCAGCGCGCGAACGATAATCTCGCCAGTGGCATCGATGTTTTGCCGCTCCTTTTGCAGCTCGTAGCGCTGCAGCTCCATCTGGTAGATCTGGTTGTCGAATTCGGCAGCCTGGATATGGATCTGGCTCTCCAGCGCGGTGATCTGCAACGCATTCTGTTCGTTCTGGCCAGACAGGCCCAGCAGGTTGTTCTGCTGCTGGTAATACAGCGCCACCTGATTGGTGAGCTGATCCTTATTGATCAGCCCCTGGGTCTGATAGTGCCGGTAGTTCTCCATGTTTTCCTTCATGATGCGTATCCCTTCCTGGGCGCGTTTGAGGATATCGGTAGAGCGGGTGAATGCAGCGGTGTATTGCGCCTTCTGTTGTTCCAGCATGATAAGCGTGGCCTGCTTGCTGCTTTCCAGCCGGTTAATGATTTGCGCAATGCGCGCCAGCTGGCCATCGATATCCCGGCGTTGGTTGTCGCTGAGCACACCGCTACGGGTACTCTTGCTGACGTCGATCTGGTAAATCGGGGCACCGGCGGCAATCACCTGCCCTTCAGTGACAAATTGTTTGACCACTATCCCCTGGACGGCGGAATAGACATTGGCGGCCCGCGGATAAGTGCTGATCTCACCGGTCACGTTGACCCGCCGGGTATAGGTGCCGGCGATCGCGAAGGTGAGAAAGGCGATGAAGAAAAACAGGCAGAGCCCTGCCGTGAGCCAAACGGGAATACCGGGTAGCAGGAGTGCCCGGCCACGCCATTTCATTTTCTGATTATCGATCGCTTCCTGGCGAAACATGATCAGCGTCCCTTATTGATAGCTAACATTCAAATTCACAGGCTATTGTATTGACAATAAAACAAGCAGAAGGTCAGTTCTGCATTTCAAGCCATCCTTCTTATTTGCGCCACGTGGAATAGGCGCCATCAGGTGTATCTATGTTGTGTTGAAACAATGCAATTCCAAAGTCAGGGTTTTGCATATATTCCGCAATGCTGGATGGCTCAATCAGATATCCAATATTAAAGACCTCATAAGCCAACCCCAATAAAACCTCAACAATTAAACCCGGCCCAGTTAAGACCGGGGTCACACAATAGTCCCTTGTTATTAACTCGGTCCTCCATGGTAAGATTCTGGTCAGATAACACCTTGACCCATCATCAACATAACAGTTAAATATGCAATTGTTTTTTTCTAAAAAACGGTATCTTTTTTTCATTGTTCTAAGAATGATTCTTACCGCCTTGGATTTTTTGTGAGAGGACATGAAATTATTAAAATAAACACCTTTAAATCTTCTGAGTGATCCTAGCGCCAATAAATTTTTATGAACGTATGTTTCACCCAATGGCAATATCATATCCAGGGAAAACTCAGAGAGATCCAGTTCGATAAGCCTTTTTATTTTTTTAAATTCAACAGCATCTACGCCTAACTCATTTTCATCGCAGCTGAACACGGCTTCAGGCAGTGCCTCTTCTGAATTTATCTTTTTTAAAAGACATAGGGTCTTAAATAACAAAAGCGAGTCACTCTCGACAATGCCCTCTTTTTCTATATGTTTATTTAGTTTATGATATATGTTATCAATGTATGGAAGCGTATCAACATCTATATAGGTGCCACCATGCAGATAGATAATTAAAAGTCTGGCAATATCACTTGCACTGGCAATGTTATTCCTTAGTATAATCTCATAATAATAATACTTCATAAAATCATCGAAACCATTGCAAAAAAGCTCCGCTATGCACTTTTTTATAAAACCTCTGTTACCAAACCATGAGTCTTCAATCGCTTTTGGCGGTTTCTGATAAGGAATTTCATTTTTTATTAAGAATTCGATAACCAGCTCATCAAAAGAAAAACCTGCCTTTATTTTTGGGTATATATAATTAAAGGCGTTATTTTTTATTTTCAATTCAGCATTAACTTTATTTTTGGTTTTTTTTGCGTTGACGAAATCGCGTATGGCATTGTTTAGTAAATGACACAGTGAAGCGTCTCTGTCATACCAAAAGAATATCTGCTTATCTTTATTTGTTTTTTTCCATATGTCGATATAATGAGTATTTACTTCATTTAAGTCACCAATCCATATAAAATGCAGGATGCCTGGAACGGATGACTTTTCTGTCTTTGATAAATCGATACCCAATGCCTGATGGCTCATTTAAATTACCACAAAATATAGTATGGAAAACTTGAATGATTCAATGCTGGATTATGGCTCAGCTCAAAAAATAGACTATCGCCATAGCAATAACACAAATAGAACAGAACCATAAATCACCGGAAAAATTCCTCAATGAGTCCAAGTAGTCATTGCTGTTCTTATTTAGTTTATTAATGGCATCACTTTCATTATCAGCCTCTACTTCGACATGATGCTTTCTGAACCCCTTCTGCCTCATCTCCTTAATTATTCCTCGTGTAACCGCTTCCTTTCTTAGCACTTTTGATTCATCACCCTTTATAAAAACAACATATCTATTCATCATACACCCCATAAAAGCACAGAATGTTACTTCTGTGCTGGAATTCCATCTGTTAATTAGCGTTTGGTTCCGAATTCTCTGGCCTCTCTCGGCCCAGTACCATTGCCGCCATAACCATTTCCTGTAGAACTGCCATTCCCCCAGAAACCACTGGCGCCGGAACCGCTGCCATACGGGCTGTTTTTTGACAAGAATGACTGAAGTCCACGATCGCCGCCGTTATTTCCACCGCGACCTGAAGAGCCAGACCCTCCGTTATCAGACGACCTTTTTCCACTCCCATCGCGATCCTGCCATCCTCCCGACACCGCATCGAATTGGCTACTTAAAATTTCCTTCATAAATACTCTCCTATGGGTTTACTGGTTTTACAGTCATTAAAAATAGCTGTAATGGCAAAAGTAAAACACACTAATAACAATCCATAACCATCCTGTATTTCATGAAAAAACCAATAAGAAAAGTGTGTTCTAAACATTGCAACCCATCATATTAAAATAAAACCCAGAATAATATACCGAACCTAATTACACGCAGATGCTATCGATTCAATTAATTGAATCGCCAAATAATCTCAACGCCCAAGATTAATAACCCAATAAAGAAAAGGCGGCGAAACAACTGCGGGCGACAATGACGGCGCACCCTCTCCCCCAACCACATGCCGGCCAACGCCGGCAACAGCGACAGCAAGGAAGCGCCGAGCAGCGAGCCGGGCAGCGCCTGATGCCAGGCTAATCCGGCGGCCAGCGCCAGCGTCGAGACGGTGAACGACAGCCCCAGCGCCTGCACCAGCTCATCGCGCGCCAGGCCCAACGCATTCAGGTAAGGCACCGCCGGAATGACGAACACCCCGGTGGCGCCGGTCAGCGTACCGGTCACCAGGCCGCACAGCGGCCCCAGCCAAGGCTCTGCCACGGCGGAAATGCGCCCATCGAAACGGGTGAATCCCAACAGGGCATAGCCGATCAGACACATGCCCAGCGCCAGCGGCGCCAGGCGGCCGTCGCCGGCAGTGAGCGCCCCCGCGCTCAACAATGTGCCCAGCGTGACGCACAGCATCATCGGCCAGAGCCGCCGCCACAGCGCCCACAGCGTCGGCCCGCACAGCAGTTGCCACAGGTTGGTGATCAGCGAGGGCAACAGCAGCAGCGCGGCGGCCTGCCCCGGCGGCATCATCAGGCTGAGCAACCCCATCGACACCGTCGGCAACCCCAGACCGATCGCCCCTTTGACCGTGCCGGCCAGCGTAAAAATGCCCGTCAGGGCGACAATTTCGAGTAACGTCAGCGACATGCGTCTATCCTTATGGCGAATCAACGGCTCGATTGTGGCCAGCGCCGCGCCGCGGCACAATGCGGCAATGACAGAGCCTGCCTGCGGCAAAGACAGAGGGAAAACGCATGCATTTTGACTTTATCGATCTGCGGCTGTTGGCGGCGGTGCTCGAGACCGGCAGCATCACCGCCGGCGCCGAGCGCGTCGGGCTGTCGCTGGCCGCCGCCAGCGCCCGCATGCGCGGGCTGGAGCAACAGGCCGGCGTAGCGCTGCTGACGCGCAATCCGCGCGGCGTCCAGGCGACGCCCGCCGGTGAGCGCCTGTTGCATCACGCGCGAGTGCTATTGCAGCAGCGCGACCGGCTGCGCGGTGATATGGCCGAGTTCGCGCCGGGCCAGCGCAGCCAGCTGCGCATCGTCGCCAATACCGTCGCCGCCGACGCCTTTTTGCCGGAGCTGTTGGCGGATTTTCTGATGCTGCACCCGCACACCGA
Source organism: Serratia sp. CY76391 (assembly GCF_052166695.1). Taxonomy (NCBI): domain Bacteria; kingdom Pseudomonadati; phylum Pseudomonadota; class Gammaproteobacteria; order Enterobacterales; family Yersiniaceae; genus Serratia; species Serratia sp. CY76391. Next base: position 49,774 of record NZ_JBJNOJ010000002.1, on the reverse strand, counting down.
TATCGCGCTGGAAGAGCTGCCCAGCCCGGCCATCGCGCAGGCAATCGCCGAACGAGCGGCGGATATCGGCATCGTCGCGGATCACGCCGATCTGCGCGGGCTGACAAGTTACCCTTTTCGCCAGGATCGTCTGGTGCTGGCGCTGCCGCCGGGGCATGCGCTCAGCGGCCGCCGGCAGGTCAGCTTTGCGGACGCCCTGCCTTTTGATTTCATCGGCCTGCCGGAAGAGAGCGCGCTGCAACAGCATCTTGAGCAATTGGCGATACGCAGCGGCGGCCCGATGCGGCTGCGGGCGCGTGCCGCTCATTTCGACGCCATCTGCCGCATGGTGCTGCGCGGCGCCGGGCTGGCGGTGGTGCCGGAAGAGAGCGCACAACGCCAGCCGGAAATTCGGCACAGCGCACTGCCGCTGACGGACGATTGGGCGACCCGGCGCCTGTCGATCGCGGTGCGTGACCCGGCGCAGTTGCCGCTGCCGGCGCAGCGGCTGGTGGCGTTCCTGCGCCATGCCTGAGGCGGCTCAGTGCGTGCCCGGCTCTGCGCGCAGCCGCGCAACCTGCGCCTCCACGTCGCGCCAGGCCGGTTTGTCGCCGGCATAGCGTTGGCGTAAATAATTCACCAGCGCCGTTACCTGCCGATCGGAAAAACTGTCCTTAAAGCCCGGCATAAAGCCCAATTCGGCGGTGGCCGGTTTGGGGATCCCTTGCAGGATCACCTTGATCAGGTTATCGGGGCGATCGCTGAAGATGTTGGTGTTATTGGCCAGATCCGGGCTGACGCCGAACAGCTGCGGCCCGCCGGCGGCGGCGCTGTGGCAGGCCTGGCAAGCGCCCTGAAACAACCGCTCACCGGCAAGTTGCCCCACCGCCGGCAATGCGCGAGCCGCCAACTGCGCCTGCGGTTCCACGTTCAGCGTCGACTTGGCGCTCAGCGACATCACATAATTGGCCATCGCCCGCAGATCGCTCTGCGGCAACGTCGCCAGCTCGCTCACCACCGGCCCCATCGGCCCGGCCGCCACGCCGTGCTCGGCGGAATGCCCGCTGCGGAAATACTGAAACAGCTGTTCCTCGGTCCAGGGTTTGTCCGCGTTGGCCAATTGATTCAGCGCCGGCGCTTCCCACCCGTCCACCATCCCCCCCGCCAGGAAAGCCACGCCGCCCTTTTCCGCCCCCAGCAGGTTGCGCGGCGAATGGCAGGCGGCGCAATGGCCAAGCCCGTTGACCAGATAAGCGCCGCGGTTCCATTGCGCGCTTTGTTGCGGATCGGGTTGATATTCCCCCTGGCGCAGGAACAGCGCGTTCCAGCCGGCCATCAGCGGCCGCAGGTTAAACGGGAAACGCATCTGATTGGCCGGGTTGCTCTGGCGCACCGCCGGTTGCGACATCAGATAAGCGTACAGCGCCTGCATGTCGCCGTCGGTCATTTTGCTGAAGGCGGTGTAAGGAAATGCCGGATAGAGGTGGCGGCCGTCGCGGGCGATACCCTGGCGCATCGCCCGATCGAACGCGGTAAACGACCAGTTGCCGATACCGGTTGCCACGTCCGGGGTAATATTGGTGCTGTAGAGCGTGCCGAACGGCGTCGCCATCGCCAGCCCGCCGGCGTTGGTCGCCCCTTCCGATGCAGTATGGCAAACCGCGCAGTCTCCGGCGGCGGCCAGCTGACGGCCGCGCTCCAGCGTGGCGGCCGACCAGGTGCCGGCGCCGGGCGTCGCCACCGGCGCGATCTCCGCCCGCCACGGCAAGGCGCTGCCGGCGATGCCCAGCACGGCGCCGAACAGCCCCGCCGCGCCGCCGAACCACCATTTGCCACGCTTCTTTTTCTTGGGCGGCGCGGCCTGCCGTTCGGCATCCGGCCCGTTCAGCGCCTCACGCAGCTTGTCCGAGGTGATCGGCAGCTCGCGAAAACGAATGCCGGTGGCGTCGAACACCGCGTTGGCGATGGCCGCCGCGCTGGGCACCGACGCCGACTCCCCGGCGCCCAGCGGCGGATCGTAAGGGCGCGGCATCATCACCACGTCCACCTCCGGCACCTCCGGGAAGGTCAGGATCGGGTAGGCCCCCCATTCTTTGGCGGAGACCGTCGATTCCTCAAAGGTCACGCGCTCTTTCAATACCCGGCTGGTCGATTGCAATACATTGCCGTGAATTTGGTGGCGCACGCCGTCCGGGTTAACCATCATGCCCGCGTCGTGGCCGACCACGATGCGCGTCACCGCCACTTCGCCGCTGGCTTTGTCGATCGCCACGTCGGCCACCCAGGCGGCCCAGGCCGCGCCAAAGCCGGGAAACTTGCTGTGGATGTAACGGGCATAGGCAAAGCCGCGCCCGCGCAGCACGCCGTCTTCCGCCGGGGTCTGCATCGGTTCGGTATGCGGCGTCCAGCCGGCGCGTTCTGCAGTGCTGCGCATCAGTTCACTGGCGCGTTCATCATTGATGTAGCGCAGCCGATACTCCAGCGGATCGACGCCGGCGGCGTGGGCCAGCTCATCGATATAAGACTCGTGGGCGAAGGTGTTGGGCAAGGCGGAAACGCCGCGCATCCAGGAGGCACGCACGATCGGCGCCATGTCCTCGATGCTGACGCGCAGCGCCGGATACTCATAAGGCGGCACCGAAGTGCGATCGCCCATTTCATAGGCCACCGGCAGCGGCTCGACCCGGCCGGTCAGCAGCAGCGCCAGCGTCGGCGCGCCGTTGGAAGGATAATAGGTGCGAAAATCGTAGGCGACCGGGTGCCCGGCGGCGTCCAGCCCGCCGTCCACCTCCATCAGTTGCGCCGTGCCCTTCGGTTCCCACACATGCTCTTGCTCGCGGGTCAGCTGCACCCGCACCGGCCTGCCCACCGCGCGCGACAGCAGCGCCGCGTCGGCGCAGACGTCATCGGCGCAATTGCGGCCATAGCAGCCGGCCGCCTCCATGCGAACGATCTCGATCTGCGCTTCCGGGTACTCCAGCAGCCAGGCCAGATCGGCGCGCAGCAGGTGCGGGTTCTGGCTGCCTGACCAGACCTGCAGACGCTCCGGTCGGTAGTCCGCCAGCGCGCAGGAAGGGCCAATCGAGGCATGAAGCTGATACGGCCACAGGTAGCTGCGGGTGAAACGCCTGTCGGCCGCCGCCAGCGCCGCGTCCACGTCGCCGGTATCGTGCACCACCCGGGTCGAATGCGGGTTGTCGCGCAGCGCCTGCGCCACGTCGGTCATCTGCGGCAAATTGCGCCGCCAGTCTTTCCAACTGACCTGCAGCGCCTGCGCCGCCTTGACCGCCTGCTCTTCGCGCTCGGCGACAATGCCGATGAAATCGCCGATCACCACCAGTTTGACGATGCCGGGAATATGCGCGATCGAGGTTTCGTCCACCGCCAGCAGGCTGGTGCCGACAAATTCGCCGCTGTCGTACCCGGCATAGGGCGGCCGCACTACCCGGCCGTGCAGCATATTCGGCAACCGCATATCGTGTACGTAAGTGGTTTCGCCGGTCGCCTTGGCCGGAATATCGACGCGCGCGGCGCTGGTGCCCACCAGACGGTATTCCGCCTGCGGTTTCAGCGGCGCGTCGCCGGAAATCGACAGCTCGACATGACCGCCGGCCACCAATTCGGCGTAGCTGAGCGCCTGCCCCTGCGGGCTGCGGATCACGCCCTCCTCCAGCGTCAGCCGTTCCACCGGCGCATCGAAACGTTGCGCCGCCTGGCGCAGCAGCCAACGGCGCGCTTCGGCGGCGGCGTTGCGCAGCGGCACGGCGGCGATCTGCAGCGTGGCGCTGGCGATGGTGGCGCCCTGATTCGGCGTGCGCTCGGTATCGCCCAACACCATTTGCACCTGATCCATGCGCAGGTACAACTCTTCGGCGACAATCTGGCCGAGCGCGGTGCGCACGCCGGTGCCGAGATCGACATGGCCGTTAAAGGCATAGATTTCACCGCTGCCGCACAGGGCGATAAACAGCCCTTGCTCCTTGGGCTTCAGCACCGGCGCTTGCCCCTTGGGCACCAGCCCCGGCGGCGGTTGCACGCTGTCGACGATCAGCAGCACGCCGTCGCGCTGCAGCAATTCGGCCTGGCTCGGCGATGGGGTACGGGAATCAGTCATGATCGTGGGCGTCCTCATCGCGGCAGAGAATGATGGCGCGCTGAACCGCACGCAAGATTTCAAGATGGGTGCCGCAGCGGCACAGATTGCCGGACAGCGCCTGACGGATCTCCGCCTCACTCGGGGCGGGATTGCGATCCAACAGGGCTTTGGTGGTCATGATCATGCCATTGAGACAGTAGCCGCATTGCGCCGCCTGCTCTTCAATAAAGGCGCGCTGCACCGGATGCGGGCGCTGGCGAGTGCCGAGACCTTCCAGGGTCACGATCGCCCGGCCGGACACGCCGAGGGCCGGGATCACGCAGGAGCGCGCCGCCACGCCGTCGATCAGCACGGTGCACGCGCCGCATTCGCCCAGGCCGCAGCCGTATTTTGGGCCGTTGAGCGCCAGATCGTTGCGCAGTACCAGCAAGAGCGGCGTATCCGCCATCACCTGCGCATGAAACTGTTCGCCGTTCACCGACAGCATCAGCGGATGCTCCGTCAGCGTGGTTTTCGCGCCTTCCCTGGGCGATTGCACTTCAGATATCGCCATTGTCTGCGTCTCCGCCTGCACTTGATGGTCTTATGGGCTGGCCTCTCGCCACCGACCACCAGGCAACCGACGTTGCGCGGGCGAATCAGCCGGTGGCAGGGTCTTCCAGCATTTTATTCAGCAGGAATATCAGCGCTATCCGTTCGGCCGGGTTCAGCGTGCCGAACGTCAATTCTGTGATTTTCGCCGCCTGCGGCACCGTTTCCGCCAGCAGCGCGCCGCCGGCGTCGGTCAGGCCGACCACCACCTTGCGCCGATCCACCGGATCCGGCGTCACCGTGATCAGATCGCGCGCCTTCAGCCGCTCGACGATGCCGCGGATGGTGGCTTGATCCACCGCCGTCACCTGCACCAGCTCGGTCAGCGAGCTCGGCCCCATATCGCGCACCGCGCACAGGGTGATGAACTGCACCGCCGTCAGCTGCGAATCGCCGACGTTTTGCTGGAAAATCGCCACGTGGCGCTGATAAACCTTGCGCAGCAGGTGCCCGACTTGCTCGGTAAAATGATAATTTTCGGGTTGGCCGCTCACGGCTGACGGGTATTCGGGGGGCGTCATTGCGTTACTCTCACCATCTATGGAATCCACGAGAATAGTACAAACCCCCGCCGTTGGCAGCAACGATTACGCCCGGCGCACGCGCGACGCCTCCGGCGCCACCACTTCCCCGTCCGCCACCACCGTTTGCCCATCGAGACGAATGTCGCAGCGGCGCAGCGCGATGTCCATATGGCAAGGCGTTTTGCGCGTGCCGCCCACTTCGGTATTCGGCCCGGTGGAGAACAGGAAGTTGCCGTAGAACGCACGTGCGTCCATGCACATGCCGTCGTTCTTGTCGTGCAGGCCCATCGCCGTCCACTGGGCGCGAGGCTGCAAACCCCAGCCGATGTGCGAGATGCCGTACACTTCCGGATCGTCGAAGTATTTCATGTATTCGCGCAGGTATTCCGCCTCAAAACCGCCGTGAATGCGGGTGACGAACCCTTGTTCGATCTCCAGCGTGATGCGTTCGCGCGCATAGCTTTTGAACGGCAGCAAGATATCGCCAACCTCCAGCACCAACACGCCCTCCGCCTGCTCCTCATTCGGCCAGGTGAACAGGAAACCGCTCGGCCAGTGATCCCAGCGCCCCGGCTCATCGGCATAGCCGTACTCGGTCACCGTCGGATATTGCCCGAGCGGCGCGCGGAAATCGCTGCCGGCGGCGGAGGTCACCTGCATCAGCTTCGCCTGCTCCAGCACGGCGGCGGCGGCCAGCACCCGCGCTTTGTCCTCCGCGTTGGGCAACATGCGCGCCAGCACCTCCGGCGGCTCCACCGCCAGCAGGATGCGGGTGCCGGTTTTCAGGATCTGTTCCTGCTCCGGCGAATGCAGCAGCATCATGGTATCGACGATCAGGTCGGCGGCCTCCAGCGCACGCTGCGCCGCCAGGTTGCCGGTCAGCGCGGTATCGCCGCAATAGGCGGTCATGTCGTTGCCCATCGCCCGCGGATGGTTGAACGCCGGCAGTTCGACGGCATACACCCTGGCGCCCAGCCGCAGCGCCGCGTCGGTCGCGGCGCGCACCGTGCGCGCATCGGAATAATGGCTTTTCAAAATCGCCACGCTCTGCGAAGCATCGACCTTCGACAGCGTAAGCACCTGCTCGAACAGCTGTACCAACTGGGTTTCATTGACCGCCATGGCCTGTCTCCTGTCACGTCAAGGGTATCCGACGCCCGCAAGGCGGCGGTTATTTTTCAAACAATTTAAAGTGAACACACTCATTTTATCTAAGTCAAAAAAGGAAGAGAAAGCAAGCCACAGATGGCCATCATAAGAAAGTCCTATTTCATGCCTTATCAATCCTGTGATTAACATGAGTTTAACAGTGATGCGCTGTCAATTAGCGTGAGCAAGATCTGATTTAACACTTTTGCAACTTTGCGTTATCTAGTGCATACACTATAAATCAATCGTCCAGCCACGCGTTGGGCCTACGCTGAAAAAAGCCAACAGACAGGGGAAACATGATGAGCAAACAACCACGCATCGCCGTCGTCGGCGCCGGGCTGGGGGGCGCCGCCGCCGCCGGGCTGCTGCAAAAAGCCGGCTTTACCGTCGATCTGTATGAGCAGAGCCCGGCGTTCTCGCGCCTCGGCGCCGGCATTCACATGGGGCCGAACGTGCTGAAGATTTTCCGCCGTCTCGGTATTGAGCAACGGTTGGAGCAGATGGCGTCTCATCCCGATTTCTGGTTCAGCCGCGACGCCGAAAGCGGCGACTACCTGTCGCGCATCGAACTGGGCGCCTTCGCCCGCCAGGAGTACGGCGCCGCCTATGTGACGGTGCACCGCGGCGATTTGCAGGCGTTGCAGCTCTCCGCGCTGCAGCCCGGCACCCTGCACTTCGGCAAATGCCTGAGCAAGATTGAAGATCGCGGTGACGAGGTGGTGCTGAACTTCGTCGATGGCACCTCGGCCCACGCTGATATCGTGATCGGCGCCGACGGCATCAACTCGCGCATCCGCGAGCATCTGCTGGGCGCCGAAGCGCCGACCTACAGCGGCTGGGTGGCCCACCGCGCGCTGATCCGCGGCGAGAAGCTGGCGAAATACAACCTGACGTTCGAAGACTGCGTGAAGTGGTGGTCGGCGGATCGCCATCTGATGGTCTACTACACCACCCAACGGCGCGACGAATATTACTACGTCAGCGGCGTGCCGCACCCGGCCTGGGATTTCCAGGGCAGCTTCATCGACAGCAGCCGCGAAGAGATGTTCGAGACCTTCGCCGGCTACCATCCGATCGTGCAGGCGCTGATCGAATCCAGCGAACAGGTCACCAAATGGCCATTGCTGAACCGCAAACCGCTGCCGTTGTGGAGCGAAGGCCGTCTGGTGCTGCTCGGCGATGCCTGCCACCCAATGAAACCGCACATGGCGCAGGGCGCGGCGATGGCGATCGAAGACGCCGCCATGCTGACCCGCTGCCTGCAGGAAACCGGCCTCGGCGACTACCGCACCGCCTTCCAGCTGTATGAAGCCAACCGCAAGGAGCGCGCCTCCAGGGTGCAGGCGGTGTCCAACGCCAACACCTTCCTGCGCACCCAGGAAGATCCGGCCTGGGTTTACGGCTATGACCTGTACGCGCAAGCGCTGAAATCGGAGAACGCCGCATGAGCACCTTCCTCTACGGCGCCCACGTTCACGCCAACAACATTCGCCAGCACTATCTGCGCTACGGCGGCCACGGCCCGGCGCTGATCCTGGTGCCCGGCATCACCAGCCCGGCGATCACCTGGGGCTTCGTCGCCGAGCGGCTGGGGGAAAAATACGACGTCTACGTGCTCGACGTGCGCGGCCGCGGTTTGTCGTCCAGCGGCCCGGAACTGGCTTATGACGCAGAGACCTGCGCACAGGACGTCAACGCCTTCACCGCCGCGCTGAACCTGGACAGTTACGCCCTGCTCGGCCATTCGATGGGCGCCCGCTTCGCCCTGCGCGCCGCCGCTTTGCGGCCCGCCGGCGTGCGGCGGCTGGTGCTGGTCGATCCGCCGGTTTCCGGCCCCGGCCGCCGCGCCTATCCCGGCCAATGGCCGTGGTACGCCGACTCCATCCGGCAGTCGCTGCCGGGCATGAGCGCCGAGCAGATGCGCGCCTTTTGCCCAACCTGGAGCGAAGAACAGCGCCAGCTGCGCGCCGAGTGGCTGCACACCTGCTACGAGCCGGCTATCCAACGCGCCTACGACGATTTTCATCAGGTGGACAGCCACCGCGACTACCCGCAGCTGACCATGCCGACGCTGCTGATGGCCGCGGGCAAAGGCGGCGTCATTCAGCCCGAAGACCGGGCGGAGATCCGCGCGCTGCAGCCGGAGATCGCCATCGTCGAGGTCGAGAACGCCGGACACATGATCCCGTGGGACGATTTCGACGGCTTCTTCCGCGCCCTGGGCGATTTTCTGGATTAACTGAGGAACACCGACATGAGCAACCACTACCGCATCGGCCAGATCGTACCCAGCTCCAACACCACGATGGAAACCGAGATCCCGGCGATGCTGGGCGCGCGCCAGCTGATACGCCCGGAGCGTTTCACCTTTCACTCCAGCCGCATGCGCATGAAACACGTCAATAAAGAAGAATTGGCGGCGATGGACGCCGAGTCCGATCGCTGTGCGCTGGAGCTGTCCGACGCGCGGGTCGACGTGCTCGGCTACGCCTGCCTGGTGGCCATCATGGCGATGGGGCTGGGCTACCACCGCGAATCGCAGGCCCGGCTGGCGCAGGTGACGAAAGACAATCAGGCCGCCGCGCCGGTTATCAGCAGCGCGGGCGCGCTGGTCAACGGCCTGAAGGTGATCGGCGCCAAACGCATCGCGCTGGTGGCGCCCTACATGAAACCGCTGACCCAGCTGGTGGTGGACTACATCCAGCACGAAGGCATCGAGGTCAAGGTATGGCGCGCGCTGGAGATCCCGGACAACCTCGAAGTCGGCAGGCACGATCCGGCCAGGCTGCCGGGGATCGTCGCCGAGATGGATTTACGCGAGGTCGATGCTATCGTGCTGTCCGCCTGCGTGCAGATGCCTTCGCTGCCGGCCGTCCCGACGGTGGAGGCCCAAACCGGCAAACCGGTGATCACCGCCGCCATCGCCACCACTTACGCGATGCTGACCGCGCTGGAGCTGGAGCCGATCGTCCCCGGCGCCGGCGCCCTGCTGTCCGGCGCCTATTGAGGAGGCAGAATGAACGACACCCTCAGCGACAACTATCGCGGCGTCTGGGGCCAGCGCATCGGCTTCGGCCGGCGCCCGGCGCTGCTGGCGATCGACTTTATGCAGGCCTACACCACCGAAGGCGCGCCGCTGTTCGCGCCGGGCGTAGTAAGCGCAGTCGAGGAAAGCCGCGAGCTGCTGGCCTGCGCGCGCCGAACGGGAATTCCGGTGATCCACACCCACATCCGCTATCATGCAGGCCATTTTGCCGATGGCGGCCTGTGGGTCAAGAAAGCGCCGGTGATGAAGGACATGGTGGAAGGCAACCCGCTGGCGGCGTTCTGCCCGCCGGTGGCGCCGCTGGGCGATGAGGTAGTGCTGAGCAAGCAATACGCCAGCGCCTTCTTCGGCACCGCGCTGGCGCCGCTGCTGGTGGCGCAAGGGATCGACACGCTGCTGATGATCGGCTGCTCCACCAGCGGCTGCATCCGCGCCAGCGCGGTGGACGCGGTGCAGCACGGCTTTCGCGCCATGGTGGTGCGCGAGTGCGTCGGCGATCGTCACCCCGGCCCGCACGAAGCCAACCTGTTCGACATCGACAGCAAGTACGGCGACGTAGTGCACAAACGGGAGGCGCTCGACTATCTGAACCGGTTATGAATCAACGATTCACCTGCAACGACAATAACGAAGGCGCAGACAGCGCCTCAGGCGACCGCCCGAAACAGGGCGGCGTCCATGCAACGCAAACACAACAGGCGCCTCCTGCGGAGGCCAACACGCACCACCTGGAGACAACATCATGGCCATTGTCGACACCCCGCTGGCGGGGAAAGCGGACGCAGAATCGCTGCTGCTGTACCGCAAAATCACCTGGAAACTGATCCCGTTTCTTTGCCTGTGTTATCTGGCGGCCTACCTCGATCGCATCAACGTCGGGCTGGCCAAGCTGCAGATGGCCGACGCGCTGCAGCTGAGCGAAGCGGCCTTCGGCCTGGGCGCCGGGCTGTTCTTCGTCGGCTATATTCTGTTCGAGGTGCCGAGCAACCTGATCCTGCAGCGCGTCGGCGCCAAGATGTGGATCGCCCGCATCATGATCACCTGGGGGCTGCTGTCCACCGCCACCATGTTCGTCACCACGCCGACGCAGTTCTACGTCATCCGCTTTCTGCTCGGCGTGGCAGAGGCCGGTTTCCTGCCCGGCGTGCTCTTTTACCTGACGCTGTGGTTCCCGACCTATCGCCGCGGCCGCATCATCGCGCTGTTCATGATCGGCCTGCCGCTCTCCAGCGTGATCGGCGGGCCGCTCTCCGGCTGGATCATGGGCCATTTCGACATGCGCCACGGGCTGCACGGCTGGCAGTGGCTGTTTTTGCTGGAGGGCATTCCCAGCGTGCTGTTGGGCGTGCTGACCTTCTGGCTGTTGCCTAATACCTACCAGCAGGCCAAGTGGCTGACGCCCGAGGAAAAACAGCGCATCGCCGACGATTTGGCGCGTGACGACGCCGAGGCCGATCACGGCAAGCACAGCTTCCGCGACGGCTTCTTCAACCTGAAAGTGTGGATGCTCGGCGGCATCGACTTCGCCATTCTGCTCAGCGCCTACGCCATGGGCTTTTGGATGCCGACCTTCATCAAAACCGCCGGCGTCACCGACATCACCACTATCGGCTACCTGACGGCGATCCCCAGCGTCGCCGCCCTGCTCGGCATGCTGCTGATCGGCAGCAGTTCGGATCGGCTGCGCGAACGGCGCTGGCACATCATCGTGCCGTTTATCGTCGGCGCGTTGGCGATGGCCGGCAGCACCTTCTTTACCCACAACGCGCTGGCTACGGTGCTGCTGTTCTCCATCGCCCAGGCGGCGATCATCGGCGCGGTGCCGGTGTTCTTCAGCCTGCCGGCCACCTTCCTGCGCGGCACGGCGGCGGCGACCGGCTTCGCGCTGGCCTGTTCGTTGGCCAACATCGCCGGGCTGGTGAGCAATTCGCTGATGGGGCTGGCGCTGGATCTGACCGGCAAGAGCGGCGGCGCGCTCTGGGCCTTCGCCGGCTGCCTGCTGCTCAGCTCGCTGCTGGTGGTGGCCCTGCCGGCCAAGGTGGTGAACCGCTGACTTTCGGCCAAGCCAAAAAAGACGAAGGGCGCATAACGCGCCCTTTTGTTTGCTTACCGGGAATGGCCGTACTTACTCGTCCTTCAGCCCGCGGTTGATCAGCATCGGTTCGATGCTCGGCTCTTTGCCGCGCCAGTCGATGTACAGCTTCTCCAGATCCTGGCTGTTGCCGCGCGACAGGATCATGTCGCGGAAGCGCTGGCCGTTTTCGGCGGTCAGGCCCCCGTGTTCGGCGAACCACTGGAAGGCGTCGTCCGCCAGCATTTCTGTCCACAGATAGGCGTAGTAGCCCGCGGCGTAGCCGTTGCCCCAGATATGCTGGAAGTAGCTGGAGCGGTAGCGCGGCGGCACATAGCTGAGATCCACCTTGTCTTTTTGCAGCGACTCGGCCTCGAACTTGTCCACGTCCTGCTGCGGCTGATCGGCGGTCAGCATATGCCAGTGCATGTCCAGCAGCGCGGCGGACAGCAGCTCGGTCATGCTGTAGCCCTTGTTGAACTTGTCGGCCTTCTTGATCTTGTCGACCAGTTCCTGCGGCATCGCCTCGCCGGTCTGGTAGTGCTTGGCGAAATGGCTGAACACTTTCGGATCGCTGACCCAGTGCTCGTTGAACTGCGACGGGAATTCGACGAAGTCGCGCGCGGTGTTGGTGCCCGACAGGCTCGGGTACTCCTGATCGGCGAACATGCCGTGCAGCGCATGGCCGAACTCGTGGAACATGGTGATCACGTCGTCATACGACAGCAGCGCCGGCTGCCCCGGCGCCGGTTTGGTGAAGTTGGCGACGTTGTAGATCACCGGCCTGGTGCCGTTGAGCTTCGACTGATCGACGAAGTTGCTCATCCAGGCGCCGCCGCCCTTGTTGTCGCGCTTGAAGTAATCGGTATAGAACAGCGCCAGCGATTTACCGTCCTTGTCGAACACTTCATACACCTTGACGTCCGGCTGATACACCGGGATATCCTTGCGCTCTTTGAAGCTGATGCCGTACAGCAGGTTGGCGGCGTAGAACACGCCGTTGTTCAGCACATTGTTCAGCTCGAAGTAAGGTTTGATCTGCGATTCGTCCAGATCGTACTTGGCCTTGCGCACCTGTTCGGCGTAGAACTGCCAGTCCCAGGCCTGCACCTTGAAGTCGCCTTTCTGCTGATCGATCACCGCCTGTATGTCTTTGGCTTCACGCTCGGCGCGCGCGGTGGCCGCCGGCACGATGTTGCGCATAAAGCTCAGCGCGGCATCCGGCGTCTTGGCCATCTGGTTCTGCAGCTTCCAGGCGGCGTAGTTCGGGTAGCCCAGCAGTTTGGCCTGCTCGGCGCGCACCTTGGCCAGACGCGAAATGGTCTGACGGGTATCGTTGCTGTCGCCCTTCTCCGCACGCGTCCAGGAGGCGTCGAACAGCGCTTTGCGGGTGTCGCGATCTTTCAGGCTCTGCAGCAGCGGCTGTTGCGTGGTGTTCTGCAGCACCAACAGCCACTGTTTCTCCAGCTTGCGTTCGGCGGCCGCCTGCGCAGCCGCAGCCAGCTCACCTTCGGACAGACCGTCCAGCTTCGCCTGGTCGGTTATCGCCAGCGCGCCGTTTTTGCTCGCCGCCAGCAGTTTGTTGGTGAACTGGGTGCTCAGCGTCGCCGCTTCCTGGTTCAGCGCCTTCAGCTTGGCCTTGTCGGCGTCCGACAGGTTGGCGCCCGCCAGCTCGAAGTTCTTGTAGGTCACTTCCACCAGCCGGCGCGATTCCGGATCCAGCTTCAGCGCATCGCGATCTTGATAAATGGCCTTGATGCGCGCGAACAGCTTGCCGTTGAGCATGATGTCGTCGTTCAGCGCCGCCAGCTTCGGCGAGGTCTCTTCATCCAGCTTCTGCAGCGCATCGCTGGTGTTGGCCGAGGTCATGGCGCCGAACACATTCATCACCCGCGTCAGCAGCGAACCGGCCTGCTCCAGCGCCACGAAGGTATTTTTAAAGTTGGGCTTGGCCGGGTTGTTGGCGATCTTCTCCACCTCTTCCCGCTTTTGCGTGATGCCCGCCTCGATCGCCGGCGCGTAGTCGCTTTCCTTGATCAGGTTGAACGGCGGCGCCTGGAACGGCAGACGGCTTTGATAGAAGAACGGATTTTGGGTCTTTTGCTTGTCGTGCTGATTGGCTTCACCGGTCACGGTAGCCTCCTTCGCCTGGCCGCTGGGCAGCGCGCTATGGTCGGCGTGAGGTTGGGTTTCTGCTGCCTGTGCCTGCGCGCCCAGCGCCATGCCGATCGCCAGCACCAATGTGGATAAACGCATCAAATCGAAACTCCTCCATGTTCACGGAATAAGGTCTCGGGGAATGGCTCCCTCTGAGTCATCACCTAGCTTAGGCGCAGTTGGCAGTTTGAGCAAAAACAAGTGATTAGAAGTTAACCGCCTCGCCGACCGCGGCCAAACGCTTCTTTGACATCTTTATTTTTCATCATCGACACATAGTCACAAAAGGTAATCATTTTATGATTAATTAATTCAATACTATGATAAACAAAGAGGAATCATAAAATACCCTGTTGACTTATCAGGTTACCCAATGTAACTTGGTGTAAATTTTGATTAATGGAGCTAATCAAATTGTATCTTATAACGGAAATAGTTCTTATTGTCATTTTCATCCTCATTATCAGTGCGATCTATAAAAACGCGAAGAAAAAAGGCGTGCGCACGTACCACATCGTTATGCTGTTCTTGATATTTCCCCTTGCCGTATTTTTAGACTACTGCCTGCAGCGCCAGGCGATCCTTTTGGATACGGCCGCCCTTAAAACCACGGCCAGTTATGGTTTGCCGATGGCGATTATTTTTTCGCTTGTTTTATCTATCACCTCTCGCAAGAAGGAGTTTAAATGAGAGCCTTAGCGGAAGTTGAATTGTCATGTATTAACGGTTCTGACGGCAACGATTCTTATAATCCGACTTCGCTCATTGTCGGTAGCCTGAGCACAATAGCGAAATTACCCACCCCCGTATCCTTAGCCGTGGGCGTCGGGACGGAAATAGCTATTCAAGCCGCACCACACATGCCGGTTAACGTTGCTATTCCACAGGTTCCTATGGGCCCAACCTGGAATGGCAGTGGCGGTGGCCGCCCTTCACCTTCGTCTTCACTTTCAACACCTGATTCATCAAATTAAAAAAAACAGTCTTATTATTCCTTGTGCAATAAGGCCGGGATTTAACTTACTCTGCACCAATAAAAATAACGATTAAAAAATGACAAAGCTCGCCATGCTTCACGAAAGCTTGATCCCTTTCGTCGCAAAAAAGACAGGTTCTCAATTACTCTGGCACAATGCATTAAGCCCTGCTGAACAAGACGAACTGAAAAAAGAGACCAGCTATCTCATCGAAGAAAATAATCGCCATGCTATTTTTGATGATGGTACGCCGCGCTTAAACGATGAAAAAGTCTTTTTCGCCGAACGTTATGGCGGCGGCGCTATTTCGCGCAACGGCGGCGGAGCACGCTGTGGCTTTGATGGGCGTTGGCAGGTTAAAGGTATTGGGGCTAATGCGTTAGTCGGTCAAGGGGCAAAGCATGTCGATGGCGAGTTGACGATGACCGGCGCAGTATTGGAGGCATTATGGGGGAACGTCATGGCCAAACTGCTGCCTTACGGTGCCGTGCCCAATAAAGCGATCTTGGTGACCGATAGCCCCTTAGCCGCCATTTCTCCTGAATCGGCGAGAAGTCCCCATAACCGTAAGGCGTTGCTGGTGCGTGAGCCCGTCGTGCGCCCTGCACATTTTTGCCGCGCACCCTACTATCATCCTCATGATGCGATGCAAAGGCAGCCTTCGGATATTCAGCGGGTCGAAAAGCTGATTGTCACCGCACCGGCTTTTCTGCCTCGTCCCCCGGAGTTTGACGCCGCAAGCTGGTTGGCATTGCCCCAGGAAGAACAAGCATTCTACGGACTCTGCGAGCTTGCCCGGCGTCTCGCGACGCAGATCGCGTACTGCCGCACCCGGCATTTGGTGATGATGACCTCACCCTCCAATTGCGATATGGCCGGTAGGCTGCTGGACTTTCATGGTGTTCGCAGTGTTTTTCCCGCAGAACGTCGCGATCCCGGGCGCAGCTACATTCAACACAACAAGCTCAATGAAGACGCCCCTTTGTTGCTGAGAGGCTTGCAAGATCTCGCTTTTTATTTAGCCAAGCATCAATTCGGCCCGGCATTTCTCGCGGCAGCGCACCAAGGCATCGGTGCGGCCTTCAACATGGCCTATAAACGAGCCTGCCTGCTGGATAATCTCGGTATGGCGGGTTTTGACCCTGCATTTTTACAACGCCTGTCTCTCACCGCCGAGTGGTTCGCCTTAGGCGAACGCTTGCAAAAAATGTTCGATTTGGCTCCCGGCGTCTTTACCCGTCGACAAGGTCTTGGCCTGGGGAATGCTCATCCGGCGATTGCCCTATTGCACCGGCTCATCGACGCACCCGTAAGGGTTCCCGCCGAACAACAGGGTACGACCGCGGAGGAGAGATTTTCTCTGGCGTTCCGTCGGTTATACGCGCAATACCTTCAGGAAACATCAGCAGTTCAAACCTCCGCCGGATTACAACTGGCGATGAAACAGACCGTCACCAGAAGGTTGGGTTCCCGCACGTTCATGCGCCGTGAAGTGATTTTTCAAGAAATTTCCGGCTGGCGCGGCGAAGTCAGCGAGATCACCGAACAATTGCAAACCTATCTCGACCGTTTCGAGCGCCAGGCGATCAACGTATTACAATAACAACGCTGAGGATATTTCGTGAGTTTTATCAAAGAAAACCAGCAGGGTAAAAGTAGGTTCAGTCAATACGAGAGCCTGGGCTTCGCCGTTAACTGTATGTTGATGAATAAAAATTACAGTTTGTACCATATAAAAACGTTGCAGCTATGGACTCAGGAAGCGATTAATCAAAACCAATTTAAAATATTATTCGACCATTTGGATAACCCGATAGGGTATATAACCTGGGCCTACCTGAGAGATGAGACGCTGAGTCGATTTATTAACGATCCGCAGTTTCTTCTCCATAACTCAGAATGGGATGAGGGCGGTACGCTGTGTATTTTAGATTTTTGCTGCAAGCCAGGCAGCGCGCATTTATGTTTGGAACACCTTAAAAGAGTTCACCCCATCGTAGAACGCCGCACGGTTGTGTGGCGCTCCCGCCGAACGGGCAGACTGATGACTGTAAAAAATAAAGAAAAATAATTGTCAGGGATGAGGCAATGAGCAAACATCAATTACTGGATTCACAGGCAGGATTTTACTATGGCACCAAGATCGGCGATGATAAATCGAGCTATAATATCGCGGAATATGTCGAAATAAATCACACTCTCGATATCGCAAGAATGAAACGTGCTATTCATCGTGTCATCAGCCAAACCCCTACGCTGCACGTTCTGTTTGATGAGAATAACGGCACGCCTTATCAATATTCCGTCACCGCCAATATCTCAGTGGAATGGGTAGATCTTTCGCAGAGCGCCAACGATATGGCCACCGCTATCGAATTAATGGAAGCGGATGCTAAGCGCCCCTTCTCGCTGGACGCAGCGCCGTTATTCAGACAAAAAATCATCAGGCTGGGTGAGAAACGCTTTCTGTGGTATTTCTGCAGCCACCATCTGCTGCTTGATGGTTACGGCACTTATTTGCTGATCCATCAAGTGGCGCAGGCCTACCGAGACCAGACACAACAACCGCAAGACGTACCGGCGATCGATGCCTTGCTCAGGGCTGAATCTGAGTATAAACAGTCAGCCGCCTATCAAGCAGACCGACATTTTTGGCAAGCGGCCAGCGCCTCACTGCCAGACCCGATGACATTAGCCTGCGCCAATATTCCCTCGGGACAGACCATCCGCCATGTGACGTCGTTGCCCTATCCTGCCGAGCGGCTTGCGCTGCAAACCGAACATCCTTCTTGGCTGGCGCGCACTTTTGTAGCGGTGATGGCGTATTTGTACCTATGTACCGGCGAGAAGCAGCAAACGATCGGCGTCCCTATGATGGCGCGAACAGACGCCCTGTCGAGGCAGGCGCTAACCTGCAAGACCAACGTTGTTCCTTTGACTCTCGATATTGAGGACACCGCTTCATGCCGACAGTTGGCGCAAACCATTGAACACGCGCTCAAGCAACTCAAGAAACATCAAGCGTTTCGTTACGAAGAGATAAAAAGTCTGAGGAGCGTCGCCAGCCGCTCGCCGTTGTTCAACATCGTGGTCAATATCATTCCCTTTGAAGCGGCAGCCTCATTCTCTCCCGCTCAGCGTAGTGAAATCCGTAACTTACGCTCAGGAGGCGCGCAGGATCTGGTCTTCAACATGCGTCCCGATCTCGATAACCAAACGCTGCGGCTGGAGATCGATGCCGACTCAGGGCTTTACGATGCGGCCAGTCTGGTGCGGCACAGCCTGGGGATACAGACCTTGTGCACCTTGCTGTACGACGATCCGGAAAATCTTTCCGTCGCGGCATTGCGACAACGTTTCCCGCTCTCGCTGCTGGGTAAAACAGCCAACGACAACGTGGTCGATATCATGCAGCGTATCGATCGTGCCGTCGTTCAAGCGCCGCAACGCACGGCGATCCTCACGCCTGAACACGCTTCGTCATCGCTCAGAACGCTGTCTTATGCCGTTTTGCAGCAGCAGTGGCGTGCGCTGGCCGATGTCCTGGCTCCCGTTCGCGCCGCACATACCGTACTGTTGCTCGACTTGCCGCAAGGGCCGGAGGCCATCATCTGCATGCTTGCTGCGTTGCAATTGAAAATGCCCTTCGTCAACCTGAATGCCAAAGGGGATGGAGCGGCTTACCGTCAACTGCTTGAACAGTTTAGCGACGCTATCCTGATTACCGATCGCACGCGTCCCTCCGTTCATTCCGAGCCTGGCGCATTGGCGCATTGGCGCGCATCGACACTCAATATGCCGACGGATTTCGCACACTTCACCGTGTTTCGCCGGCAAACATCGACTGAGGCGCCGGCGTTCCCGGTCGGTACCAGCTATATAATGTTTACCTCCGGTTCGACGGGAATGCCTAAAGGCGTGATAGGCGCCCGACATGCTCTCAACGTTTTTGTCGATGCGGCGATAAAATGCTATGGCATTCAACCGCACGAACGCGTGTTGCAATTTGCGCCCTTGCATTTCGATGCCTGCATCGAAGAAATTTTCATGACGCTGGGGGCCGGCGCCCACCTGTGTATCGCCCCCGAGACCGTCAAGCACAGCTTTGCCGCTTTCTTCACATTCTGCGACGATCATCACATCAGCCTGTTGGATCTGCCGACCGCCTACTTTAATGAAATGCTGTTCGCCTCCGGCGGTGAACAGACGCTACCGCCGGCCGTCACTACCGTTATCATCGGCGGCGAAAGCCTTTCACCGCGAGCCAAAGAACGCTGGTTCGCGCACTACCCCAAAGGCAGGAAATTATTCAACTCCTACGGCCCAACCGAAACAACCGTGGTGGCGACGGCCGCAGAAATCAAAAACGATGGCGCCGCCGTGACGATAGGCACACCGCTGGATGGTATATACACGGCGATCGTCGGCGAGGATCTCAGGCCGTTGCCGCTCGGCTGCAGCGGCGAATTACTGATAGCCGGAGCGACCGTCGGCCTGGGATATTGGCATCAGCCAACGCTGAGTGCGGAAAAGTTCGTCACCCTTGAGGCCAACGGCCATCTCATGCCCGCCTTTCGTACCGGCGATATCGCCTGCCAGCGCCAAGATGGGCAGTTGGTGTTCCTTGGCCGCAAAATTCGTGAAGCGAAAATCGCCGGGCAGCGCGTCAATATGGGTGAGATAGAAAGCTGTCTGGCCCGCTTGCCCTCCATTGTCGAGATTGCCGTACTGGCCAAAAGCGGCGACGCGGGAACGGAACTGTACGCGCATTATCACAGCCGGCAGCCGCTCAGTGAGGCAATGCGCCGCACACTGTACGGCGAACTGCCCAATGCCCATATTCCTCAGCGCTTCGTGCATCATCCAACGCCGCTGGTCAAACTGGCTAACGGCAAGATTGATTATCGCACCCTGGAGAGACAATCCCGGATGCCTGAACCCACACGGGAGTTGCGTTCGACGACATTCAACACCCTGGTGCATGAAGTTTGGCTGGCGACGCTGGGCAGTGACGATGGCGACTTCTTCACGCTCGGCGGCGAGTCCCTGCAGGCCATAAAAATCATTAACGTGCTTAACGCCCACTGTCGGTTGGATCTGAACCTGAGCGACATTCTTGAACATCCAAGACTCGCCGATTTCTGCCGACACCTGACGCAGTTGGCCCATGCACGCTATGGTCTGGATCCGCAGCATCTGGACATCCGTTGCGCTATCGGCCGCTGTCTATCAACCGAGGCGCCGACCAGCAGCAGGCTGTTTATTCAATCTCCCGAAGGCACAGATGAACGGCTTTTATTGGCCGCCCTCGCCGACAAACGCGGTGTGGACATTCTGTCACCGCAGGCGCTGCCGTTGCCTGCTGAATGGTCGCTGAACGCGGCCATATTCAACGTACCGAACGAAGCCACTCAATATGCCAGTTGGCTAGATGCACTTTCGGCCCTGCTGCACACCCTGCCCGGCCGAGTTAACCACATGATCTTTATGCATGATACGGCCGGCGGAGCCAGACTCACGCAAGGCCTGCTACGCGATTTCCGGCATGAGCGACTACTGTTGCTGCATAAAGTCGATGCGCGCCGCCAAGCCGTCGACGCCGGCGTTACAGAGTTGATAGCCCTCTCTGCGCGGCTGGGTTATTTCCCGCACATTCGGTTCGATACGGCCAATGAGCGATTGAACGGCTGCGTACTGAGGATCTTCGGTTTCGATGATGGCGAGAATATCGACCATCGCGCCGCCTTCACAATGGCGCAGCGGAGAAACCCGGGAGTGCAGTTGTGTAGCTTAGCGCATTGGCTGAATTTGATTTCCGCCCACAGCGACAAACGCCCGAATAAAAGCGGTCGAACAGCGAAAACTATCGACGTCAACATGGAAGGAGCGCACTGATGAGCGTCATCGGCTTGATCAATCTGATGGAAATGGCGAAACAGGGAGCAAAATTCGGCGAGCTGTCGCCTCGACGCCAAACCATCGAGCATGTTGACGCCGCCGCACTCAGTGCGGTGCAGGAAGACATTACCGCATTTTTATCTGTCTGTACGCCAGACAATTCAGAGCGGCACACCGGCGAGAAGCCTTGTTACACCGTCAATCACTACGCGGGCCAATACCTGTGGCTGTATGAAAACTTCACCAAGAACAGCCCGCTGTATAACATTCCGATCGCTAAAGAGATCCTGGGGCCCTTTGAACCCGAGCGTTTGCTCGCCGCGTTGAAAAAACTGCTCAAGCGGCACGGTGCGCTTTGCGGCCGCTACCGGCTAGACGGTGAAGCCATCACCGTTGACATCGTGCATCCTGATGAAACCATTTTCGAACACAGCCTCGAGGACATCAGCAGGCTGAACAGTGAAGAGCAGCAAGAAAATATGCTGGCGGCGCTTAACGCCCAGTGTACGATTCCGTTTGACCTCGCGGCTGAGTATCCCCTGCGCTGCCGGATCTTGAGAAAGAGCGCGCAGCACCACTATCTGTTCTTGACCTTCCACCATTGCGTGGTCGACGGCTGGACGGCCAATTTGCTGGTGGATGAACTGAGTCGTGACTATCAAGCGTACGAAGAGCATTGGCATTATGACAACGGCCAGGCGTTTTTCCGCTATCTTGAAGACCCTTTCCTCGCCGTCGCCAATGTCGATGACAGCATGGCGTTTTGGCGCGATGAACTGGATGGTGCACCGGAAAAACACGCGCTTGAATACGATATCGCCATCACCGCGGCAGGCAAAACACAGAATATCGTCAGAACATCGCTGACGAACGAACTGCAGTCGGCCCTGGCCCAGTTAGCCAAACATAACGGTACGACGCTGTTTACGCTGTTGCACTCCGCCTTCGCGTTACTGATTGCCAGAGAATCGGCGACGGATCGCGTGGTCATCGGTAGCCCGATCGCCAACAGGAACGAGCCGACGTTAAACGACGCCGTTGGCAGCTTCGTCAACACGATCGCTCACCAATTTATCATCACTGGCGACGACAGTTTCACCGCGCTGCTGCAAAAGAACGCCAATAAATTTGCGCGCGCTTTCAAACATCAGGGATTGCCCTTCTCTTACCTGGTTGAACAACTCAAGCCCACGCGCGGCAAGTTCCACCCCATTTTTCAAATCATGTTCGTCTGCCAACATCGCAAAAGCAACGAGCTAAATCTTGGCGGTGCGCAGGTTAACACCCTGCCAAGACGCTATGCGCCGCCCAAGTTTGATCTGGTTCTGGAAGTAATTTCTGGCGCAGAGGGCATTCAGTTGGAGTGGCAATACAACGCCAAGCTGTTTACGCCGGAGCGTATTAACGGATTGGCGCAAGCTTACGTTTTGCTGTTGCAGCAAATTGCCTGCGATCCTTCGCTGGCCGTCGACCACTATTCGCTGGCGCCAATGGCCGATAACCGGCAATTGCGGCAGCTCTCCGTCGGGCAGGCGATGCCGGTATGCTTGCGGCAACCTCTTTCCGATCGGCTGTTACGCGCTGCCCACCAGCATGGGGATCGCCCGGCGTTGTTCGAGGGAGATCAGGTGTGGCATTACGATCGGCTATTGCGGCACGCCGGCCTCGTGGCGCATTGGCTGAACGCCCATACCGCCCCTGGCACACTCATCGCCATCGATCTTCCACGCGGCGCTCATCAAGCTATTGCGGCGCTCGGCGTGATCCTCGCCGGACGCGCCTACTTGCCGTTGGCCGAAGGATTACCGGATGCCCGCGCAGCGGCCATTATGCGAATATCGGGTTGCGCCTGGGTTTTGAGCAATCGGGCTCACCATCGCGCCCGCTATCCGCAGACAACCCGCGTTCAGGATCTGGAGGCGCTGTTTTCTCCCTCTGCCACAGGCACAGCAACCTTCCCATCAGGCGAAGCGGAAGCACTCGCCTATGTCATTTATACATCGGGGACGACAGGCACGCCAAAAGGCGTGGCGATGGAACACGGCGCCGTCACCAATACCTTGCTGACCATGAATCAACTGTTTAACGTTTCACATCGTGACAACGTATTGGCGCTCGCCGACCTGGCCTTCGATTTATCGGTCTATGACCTGTTCGGCAGTTGGCTAGCCGGCGCATCGGTAACCGTGTTATCGCCGCACGACGCTAAAGAGCCGTCAGCATGGCTACATGCGATACGCCAGCGGAAAATCAGCATCTGGAACTCGGTTCCCGCCATCTTGCAAATGCTGGTGCAATACTGCGCACAAGAAAACATCCTTTCGCTGCCTCAACTGCGGCATATCTGGCTGAGCGGCGATCGTATCTCTCCGCGGCTGATCGCCGAAGCACATCGGCTTTGCCCCAACGCCACCATCACCAGCCTTGGCGGTGCCACCGAAGGGGCAATATGGTCAATTTATCATCCACTTACACGAGATACGCACTACAGAAACGCCATCCCCTATGGAACCGCATTGCCGAATCAAAGCATGTGGGTGTTGAATGAAAAACTCGAGCCGTGCGGTTTCGGCGTTACCGGCGACATTTATATCGGTGGCGTTGGCGTTGCCCGCGAGTATTGGCGCGATAGGCAAACCACCGCCGGCAGCTTTGTTCTTCTCCCAACCACCGGAGAACGCGTGTACCGCACCGGCGATCGTGGCCGTTGGCATCGCAGCGGTTACATCGAATTCCTCGGCCGCGAAGACCAACAGGTGAAACTGCAGGGTTTTCGCGTCGAATTGGGTGACGTCGAATTCGCGCTCAAAAGCAGCGAACTGGTCGCTGAAGCGTGCGTCGTCTGTCGCGATGAAACCAGGAACGGCACACCGTATCTGGAAGCCTATATCACATTGACCGAGGCGGGGAAAGCCAGCGTCCAGGCGGAGCAAAGAATACGCGAGCTGGTTACGGCCGCATTGCCCGCGTATATGGCGCCATCCCACTATCATCTTATTGAACGTTTCCCGCTTTCACGCAACGGCAAATTGGATCGCACCTTGCTATCGCCAGGCACCGAACGGAGCCAGGCCAGCGAGGTTGTTCCCGCCGCGTCCGCGGAACTCATGCTGCTACGTGAGTTGTTGGCGGATACGTTAGGCTGTGCTCCAGACAAGATCGACCCCTATGCCAGCTTCTTCAGCAATGGCGGCAGCTCGCTTTCCGGCATTACGTTTTTGGGTAACATCAAGCGCGCCCTTAATGTGGAATTAACCCTGGCGGAAATCCTTGGCTACTCACAGCTCGATAAACTTGCCGAGCGTCTGCGCGATAACGCGCCCCTGCCGTTATCGATGTTGTCCGGCGCAGCCGATCGCCCCTCTCTGCCCACCTTGTATTTGGTGCATGGTGCCGGTGGCCAGGTACATCAATATGCAAAGTGGACAAAACAACTTTACGCCTGCGCCAACATCATCACCATCGCCAGCCCGGGGTTGGCCGCGCCAGGCGCAGACGACACACTCACCCTGCAGCGATTGGCCGCCTCCCATTTGGCGGCCATACCGCGTGCCAAACGCGACACTGCCGTTATCGCCGGCTGGTCATTGGGCGGCCAATTAGCTGTCCATATGGCGGCGCAGGCTACGGAACAAGGCGCGCCCTTTGCGCATGCGGTGCTTGTCGACAGCGGTTTGCCCACCCAGCCCCCCTCAGTGAATCGAGGTTTCAGCGTGGCGCAAAGTTACCTCAGCCTGTTCGACTCTCTCGGTATTGCGCGCCATTTGTGTCGGCATCAAGAAACGGACGCGATAGACAGCTTCGCCAACGAGATAAAAATGCACTATGCGCTGAATCAGAGCGTGCTTGCGGAGAAGATCACGCTGGAACATGCCGAAGCCTTTTGTTGGGCGCTGAAAAAATCCTTTGATCTGACGAACAACGCCGGCCCTCTGCCACAGATAGCGATACCGCTGACGCTTTGGCTCAGCCAGCAACGTCAGCGTAAACACCCCAATCTTGCACAACGCTGGGAGAAGCAATCCTCTCATGACGTTCAACTCAATTATTGTGCAGAAACGCATTACAGCATTTTAAACAACGCTCAACTTCTTCGAGCGCTGTCGCGGATGCTGCGCGCGTTGTCCACATCATTGGAATAGCGCGAGAAGATACCCCTGGCCATTCAAACCTATCGAGGCACTGATGAAATTACCCAGCAGTTGGATTTTTTTGTTCTGCTTTTACTACACATTCATGGATATTTTTTATTCGTTATTTTTTTCCGAAGACAGGAGGTTTACCAGCACAATCATTCAATCCTTTATCTTTTCAACCTTGCTAGTGGCATTTTTCTGGTATCGGAAAACTGTAAAAACCAAAAACCAATAATATAAGGAAGTCGTTATGAGAGAACTTACGATTAATGAAGTGAACTTTATCGCAGCCGCTGGGGATTTCAGCTATGCGGAACTGGGCGGGGCCGTCGCTGCCGGCGCGGTTGGTGGAGCGATGACCGGCGCCATGGCTGGCGGTGTCGGTGCCGGCCCAGGCGCTGTTGCCGGTGCCGTTATCGGTGGTGCCGCCTATACCGCTGGCAAAATGGTGGAATCCATGTTGGGTGGCAATAAACAAACATCGACGAACAATCCTGCCGACAGTAACTAATACAGGAAGATTCGTGTTCATCATATGAAAAAGTCACTTATTGTATTGTTCGCCATTTTAATTGGGCTTGTTGCTGGCACGATTGCGGATTATTTCACCCTCAATCGCTTCTTGAAATACGCCCTTATCGCCGTTGCCGTTATCGGCACGCATAAATTGCTCAATAGCGATCGCGGGCAGCGCTCGGCATGATAAACGTGGCTTATTTGAAAATTTAATGATTAAGGAGCAAATATGCGCAATCTTACCTCTGAAGAATGTTCAATCATTTCCGGTGCAGGAGATCGCAGCGGTACATTGACGGTTTCCGCGGAAACTGTCGGCGCAGCGATCGGCGGTGGCATCGGCTCTATCGGTGGCGTGGCGGGCGGCGTTGTCGGCACCATTGTCGGCGGTGCTGTCGGTAACTACGTCACCGGCGATCGTGCCCCCGGCTCTGTTGGCCCATCAGGCATTCCCTGGGGCGGGAGCAACGGCGGCGGTACCATGTGGGGGAACAACAACAATACCGATTCGAACTGATCGGGGCCCTGCAAGCCACACGGCTGACCTCCCCGGTTAACGTTGGCTTCAGCGCCTAAAGCGTCATTTCATGCCAGGGTTATCGTTATGATAACCCTTTTTGTCATGGGCCCACCACAGGGGGAGCAACGCGGTTGGCGTAGCGAATGTCGAGATGAAGAAGCCAGGTGAAGCGAAGCTGACGTTACCCGAGTTGAATGACTCTATCCGCAGAGGCAATCGTCGATGGACGGTGCGCAATAATCACGCGGGTAATGTTCAGTTGTGAAATAGCGCGGTTAATATGTGTTTCATTATCGAGATCCAGGTGGCTGGTCGCTTCGTCCATAAACAGAATGCTGGGGCGACGATAGAGCGCACGGGCTATCAATAAACGCTGTTTCTGTCCGCCAGAAAGGCTTCCCCCCAATTCGCCGATCAATGTTTCGTAGCCCATTGGCATGTTTTGAATATCATCATGCATATTGCAACGCCGTGCGCACGCCTCAATACGTTTCAGATCCATTTCGGCGTCAAATCCTGAAATATTTTCAGCGATAGATCCCGCCAGCAGCTTGTCATCCTGCAGCACGCAAGCGATACATTGGCGATAATTATTAACGCCAATGTTGCTGATATCCATACCATCGACCAGCACGGCCCCTTCATCCGGCGACAGCAACCCACACATTAACTTCATCAATGTGGTTTTACCCACGCCGGAGGGGCCGACAATCGCCACGCTTTCTCCCGCAGCAATGCTGAGATTCAAATCCGTGATAATGGGTTTCGCCAAACGATCATACTGGTAGCGCAGATTCCGCACCTGAAGCTCTGCGGCGTTGCCTTTTGTGAAGAGCTGACGCGCGGGCATTTGCGGTTCCGGTGACGAAAGCACAATGTCCGCCACCCTTTCATTGTGCAAGCTTAACATTCGCAGCTGAAGCATCATGTCGATCAAGCTGCTGGCACGCTCCGAGAACTGCCCACGGTAGGCGTTAAACGCGATAAACATGCCGATCGTCATTTGATTGTCTATGACCAATGCCGCTCCGAGCCAAAGGATGATCACCTGATCGCAGGTGGCAATAAACGCCCCCAAACCGCCAAACATCATGTTTAACTTGGTCAGCTTGATACCCGCATTGATCGTTTCTACATTTAGATTCAGCCAATACTGTGAACGAGTTTCAGATAACCCCAACGCCTTTAACGTACTGATGCTATATAACGTCTCCATGAAATGAGACCCGGCCCGCGCGCCCTTCACCAACTGCTCTTCCGACAGCTGCCGATAATGTTGATAAGTCGACAGCCTGAGAATGACGTATATCGCCGTAAAGCCGAGCACCACCCAAACTAACCAGCCGCCATAGAGCAGCATCATGACAAATACCCCGACAGACATGATGCCATCAATAATGCTGCTGACGATGCTGGTAGTGAAAGTCGCTCTTATCGTATCCAATGAGCCGAAACGGGATTGAATATCACCCAACTTGCGCTTCTCAAAGAAGGAAAGCGGCAATTTCATCAGATGATCAAACACTCCCGCCTTCCATTGCACGTCTATCAACGCGCCCATGACGATAGAGATCCACGAGCGCAACATGGATACGCCAGTGCGGAATAAAATAAAGAACAGCAATCCTATACAAATCAGCGCTAAAAGATCATGATCGCCGGCCAAAATCACATGGTCCATGACCAACTGCGTACCAACGGGCAACAGCAGATTAACCGCTTCAATCACGATCGACAGACAGAAGATCTTTAGCAAGGCTCCCTTAAGGCCGCGCACATTGCTCATCAGCTTACGAAAGCGCAATCTGCTTTGCTGTTTGATCGGCTGAAATTCACTGTCTGGCCATAGCTCAAGCGCTACGCCGGTAAAATGCCGCGACAGTTCATGCAACTCCAGCACTTTACGGCCAAAGGCAGGATCATGGATCACCGCCCGCCCTCGGCTGACACTGACAAGCACCACGAAATGCTTCATGTCCCAATGCAGAATACAGGGCATTTTCAACGCTTTAAGCTCATCGATATTCAGCGATAACGCTCTGGATTGCAGCTTGAGTGCGCTCGCGATGTCAATCAACGCGGAAAGCGTCGCCCCGCGTGAAGAAAAGCCGTAGCGGCTGCGCAGATTAAACAGATCGATTTGCAAACCATGGTAATGGCATACCATCGCTAAACTGGCCAGCCCGCATTCCGAGGCTTCAGTTTGCAGGATCTGCGGCACTTTGCGGCGCAGCGACAAATTGAGTTTGCCCTTTAGCGCGTCTAAATAAGATTCAGTCATTGATTGGCCCCATCAGGCTGTTTTTCATATCGTAGAAAGGTGAGAACATCCATTGATATAGAGGCCTTTCTTCCAGAAACAGCGTGGATTGAGCCCGCATGCCGTTAGTGAGCTGCAACGCTTTGCCCTGGTAACTGATATGCGTTTTATCCAGGGAAACGGTCACCTTGTAAAAAGATGCCGTTTGCGCGCTGGGTTGATGCACGGGAGAACTGCTGTAAGTTGACATTTCTTGAATGGAGGCCGGTACATAAGCGATGCTTTCTATTCTGCCTGGAAACTGACCGAACTTCTCATAAGGGAAAGCGTCATAGCGAATGTTAATGCCGTCCCCCGCTGAAACATAAGGCACACTGGTGTTCGGCAACCATAAAACTAGCTGATAAATCGCGCCATTACGTGGAATAATCTGTACCAAGCTGTCACCGCTATTGACCATCTGACCCGGCGTAACGCTGAGAGACTCAATGCGGCCATCGCTTGGGGCATTCACGATCAATGCGCCGCTGGCATCGGCTTCCGCTAACTGCCGTTGCAAATCATTGCGCTGAAACTGGTACTGCGAAATTTGGTTATCGAAATCTGCCGCGCGCGTAACGATGTCACTTTCCAAATTCGTAATTTGCAACGACTCCTGAATGTGTTGACTATGCAGGTTTTGGAACAGACTTTGTTGTTGATAAAATGAATAGGTTTGCCCGCTAAGCTGATCTTTGGTAATCAGACCGCGTTGCTGATATTCCTTATAGGAACGCATGTTGTCCTGAGCAAATGCCACCCCCTCTCGTGCATTATCCAACAGCTGTTTGGACTGCATATGCGCCAATTCATACTGTTTTTTTTGCGCGCGTAGATTTTCCAGCGTCATACGCTTGTTGTCTTGCAACTTTAGAATGATGCTGTCGACATGTTTTAACTGGTTTTCAAGCGCCAGGCGCGTATTGGCGCTCACTTTCCCGTTATCCGTCACTCGGCTGACATCAATCTGATAAAGACGCTGGCCTTTTTTAACCACATCCCCCACTTCGACGAAGCGTTCCGAGATAAAACCCTGTTGGGGCGCAAACACGTTGACTGAGCGGGGGAAGGTGGTGATTTCACCATAAACATTAATGCGGCGTGTATAATGACTGAATATAAGAAAAGAGAGGAAAACAAGAATAAATAAAAACGATAAAAGACCAAAGCACCAGGCAGGCAAGCCGTTTATCAATAAAGCCTTACCCGCCCATTTCGCCCGCTGATGATCCGTGGCTTCCTGTCGAAACAAATCACGCATGACATCCCTTTCCAGAAATAAAATTCAAGCCAGCCTTGGCTCGTAAAATGCGGAAGCATATCGAAAAACAGCAGCAGAGATTAAAACAGGTCTGTTGTTTTTAATTAGCGATATCGTAAAGATAATTATTCTCATTATGATATCGGGCGTTCCGAAGAAATGCAATGTTTTTTACGCACTTACCCAGCCACATAGCCGTATATCACTATGCATATCGATAAAAAACCAATAAAGAGCCTCCTAATCAAATAACGTTATTCATTCTATCTCTCGCCATATGTAATATGCAGCGGCGTAACCGCCGGATCGAGCAGCAATGTGGATAAACGCATCAAATCGAAACGCCTCCATGTTCACGGAATAAGGTCTCGGGGAATGGCTCCCTCTGAGTCACCTCCTAGCTTAGGGCAGTTGGCAGTTTGAGCAAAAACAAGTGATTAGACGTGAGCCACCTCGCCGACCTGCTGTATCAGAAAGGTCAGCAGCGCGCGCGTTTTGGCCGGCAGATAACGGCGGCCGGGGTAAACGGCATACAGCTGCAGCGGCGCCGGCGGCAGTGCCAGCGGCACCTCAACCAAACGTCCGTCGGCCAGAAACGGCCGGCAGCCGAGCTCGGAGAGCATGGCGAACCCCACGCCGGCCAGGGCCGCCTTCAGCGCCATCTCCCCGCTATTGACGCGATAGCGCGCATTGACCGGGACGGTAACGAACTTGCCGTCCGGGCGGACGAATTGCCACGGCATGCCCTTCAGCGCATCCACCGTACTGATACAGGGCAGTTGCGTGAATTGCTCAATCTCCGACGTCGGCGGCCACTGCGCCAGCAGCGCCGGCGCGGCCACCACGATGCAGGGAAAGGTCGCCAGCGGCTGCGCGACATAGTCGCTGTCGTCCAACAGGCCCCGGCTGACCATGACCGCCAGATCGACATCGTCAAGCAGCGACGCCATGCCCGCCAGATTGGTGACGCAGCTGATTTCGATCTGCGGATGCTGCAGGGCGAAGGCCGCCAACGGATCGCCCAACAGATATGGCCCCACTTCATTCGGCACGCACAGGCGCAGCGGCCCGCGCAGCTGTTGCTGCCGTTCGCTGAGGGTTTGCGCGGAGTGTTCCAGCGACGCCAGCAGCGGCTGGGTGCGTTCATGCAGCAACTGGCCGTTCGGCGTCAGCCGCATCGAGCGGGTGCTGCGTTCGATCAACCGCTGCTCAAGCTGGCGCTCCAACTGAGAGATATAGCGGCTGACGTTGGAGGTTGGCATCGCCAGCGCCTGAGCGGCCCCGACGAAGCTGCCTTGCTCCACCACCGCCACGAAAATGCGTAACAGGTTTAAATCCAATTTGGCGCGCATGATTATCCCACATTTGATAACAAACCATGCCATTTCTACCACCTAATCCCGCTCAACGCCAAGCGCTACACTGCCGGCCTGGTTCTGCAACCGATGGATGCTTATGACACCCACGAGAAAGCTGACGGCGATAGCGCTGGTCATCGCCTTTATTCAATTCACCAATGCCCTGGAATACATGGTGTTCAATCCGATATTTCTCTATATGGCCGCCGACTTTTCCGTGCCCGTCAGCTACGCCGGTTATGTCAGCGCGGCCTATACGCTGGCGGCGGTGATTTCCGGTATCGGCGCGTTCTATTGGATCGGCGGCGTTGAGAAGCGGCGTTTTCTGCTGCTCAACGTCGCGCTGCTGGGGGTGACGACCTTACTGATCGCCGCAACCCAGCAGTTTTATTGGCTGTTGGCGCTGCGGCTGCTGGCCGGTCTGCTGGGCGGCACCACGATGGGCGTGGGGATCGGCTTGCTGCTCAACGCCGCGCCGGCCGCGCTGCACGGCCGAATGCTGGCGACGGTGATTTCGTCCTTTTCGCTGGTGAGCATTGTCGGCATGCCGGGCATGCTGTACCTGTGCGAGGTGGCGAGCTGGCGCGTTGCGCTGGTGGCGATCGGTGGGCTGTGTCTGCTGGCGGCGGTGTTGGTGGCACTGTTCGTTCCCGGGGATGCGCCGCAGCCGCAGGCCGCCGCCCCCGTCACGCTCGATCGCCGTTTGTTGCTGTTCGCCTCCGCCGCCGGCCTGACGCAGTTCAGCCCGATGCTGCTGATCCCGGTGCTGGCGCCGCTACTCACCCAGCGGCTACAGGCAGCCAATGCGCATTTGCCCTGGCTGTTTCTCATCGGCGGCGTAGCCGGCTATCTGGCGACCGTGCTGGCGGGCCGCTGGCTGCAACGCTTTGGCGCCGTGACGCTGACGGTGGGCGCCACGCTGTTGCTGCTGGGCAGCCTGTGGCTGGCGGCGCGCGGTGGCGATCGCGGTGAACTGTTCATGGTCGCGTTTCTCGCGGCGGCCTATGCGCGACTGGTGGCGATCTCTTCCCTGAGCATGCGCTGGCCGGACCATCGGCAACGCGCGGCCTTCGGCGTGCTGCAAACCGCCCTGATACACCTGAGCGCCACGGCGGCCTACTTGCTCTCCTCCGCGCTGCTGAGCGGTGGCCTCACCCCGCTCAGTTTGCAACGCCTGCTGTGGCTGTGCGCACTGAGCGCCGTCGTCGCCGCGCCGCTCATCGTTTGGCTGCAGGCGCGGCTGCGTCAGCGCGCCGCCTGATAAACCACCTTGCCGTCCACATAGGTGCAATAAATATTGCGATCGTCCCCCAGGGTCATCAGCACGAAGCCTTGTTCCGCCGACGTGGCGCTGTTGGCGTAGCGCAACTGCTGCAGCGGCGTGACCGCCGGATCGAGCACCACGAAATCCGCCTCTTTACCGACGTTGAAGTTGCCGATTTTGTCGTCCAGCGCCAGCGCGCGGGCGCCGCCCAGGGTGGCATGATAGAACGCTTCTACGGCGGAGAGCCGGTAATGCTGCAGCTGGCCGACCTTGTACGCCTCGCCTAACGTGCGCAGCATATTGAAGGTGGTGCCGGCCCCCACGTCGGTGCCGATGCCGAGCTTCACCCGCTTGCGCCAGGCCTGCTGCAGATCAAACAGCCCGCTGCCGAGAAACAGGTTGGAGGTGGGGCAAAAGGCGATCGCCGAGCGGGTATCGCACAGGCAGTCCCACTCCTGTTCCTCCAGGTGCAGGCAGTGGGCGAACACGCTTTTATCGCCGGTCATGCCGTAGCGGTGGTAAACATCCAGATAGCTGCGGTGCTGCGGAAACAGCGCTTTTACCCAGGCCACTTCCTGCGGGTTCTCGCTCAGGTGCGTCTGCAGCCAAACGTCGGGATACTCTTCGCGCAGCCGCTGCACCTGCGCCAGCAGCGCCGGCGTACTGGTAGGCGCAAAGCGCGGCGTAATGGCGTAACCGAGGCGGCCTTTGCCGTGCCAACGTTCAATCAGCTCGCGCGTCTGGCGGTAACTCTGCGCCGGCGTTTCCAGCAGCGCCTCCGGCGCATGGCGATCCATCATCACCTTGCCGGCGATCAGGCGCATGTTCAGCGCTGCCGCCTGGCTGAACAGCGCATCGACCGACCGCGGATGCACGGTGCCGAACACCAGCGCGGTGGTGGTGCCGTTACTCAGCAACTGCTGCAGAAAGAAGGCCGACATCGCATCAGTGTGCTGCTCACAGTCATAACGGCTTTCGGTCGGGAAGGTGTAATTGTTTAACCAGTCCAGCAGTTGGTCGCCATAGGCGCCAATCATTTCGGTTTGCGGGTAGTGGATGTGGGTATCGATAAATCCCGGCACGATCAGCTTGTCGCGATATTCCGTGACCGTGAAGCCCGGCGGCAGCAGCGCCTCGCCCTGCTGCCAGCTGCCGAACCAGACGATGACGCCGTCGTTCAGCAGCAGCAAACCGTCGGGAACATGCCGCAGGCGTTCCTCAAGCTGTTGCGGCGCCTCCACACAGGCTGCGATATCAAAAAAATTGCCACGAATAGCCGTGGTGAATTGCAGTGCCATTATTTTCTTCCTTGTGACGACCGGCCAAGCTCACCCGCGAAATAACCTGCGCCGATGAAACAAGGCTTTTTTGCCCAAACGCAAAGACCGGATTAAGCATAGCAAGCCGCATGCCAACAGGCGGCGATAAAATACATTTTCAAATAAAAACAATTAATTAGTAATTAATCCAAAAGCATAGGCCGGCGAAAGAGAATAAGACCCACGCTCAGCCTTCACCGGCAGATTAATAGCAACCGTTTGCCTGCCAAAATAACATCGCGCCGCTGCACCTTGAATGGGCAAGCGAATATCTTCACGGCGCACGGCTTATTTCAACAGCGCGCCTGGGGGTTGAATCTCGGCCTAAGGACAACGGCCAAACTTGAAACGATAACCATTCTCAATTATCATCCGCGCATCTTTTTGACCAGCAATGCGAAAATCATGTCCGCCACCGCTTCTGCCCCGCACGCCGCGCTGTCGCGCCTTTACGCCACCCATCATGCCTGGTTGCAGGGATGGCTGCACCGCCGGCTGGGCTGCGCGTTCGATGCGGACGATGTGGCGCAGGACACCTTTATGCGCCTGCTGAGAAGCGACGCTGCGGCGACCCTGCGCGAACCGAAAGACTTTCTGGTCACCGTCGCCAAACGGGTGATGGTCGATCTGTTCCGCCGCAGAACGCTGGAGCGCGCCTATCTGGAGATGCTGGCGCTGATCCCGGAAGGCTACGCCCCGTCGCCGGAGCAGCGGCAGAGCCTGCTGGACAGCCTGCAGCAGATCGACGCGATGCTCGACGGCCTCGGGCCGAAGGTAAAACAGGCCTTTCTGTTGTCGCAGCTCGAAGGTTTGGGCTATGTGGACATCGCCGCGCGCCTCGGTGTCTCGGTCAGCTCGGTTAAAAAATACATGGCCAAAGCCACCGAACATTGCCTGCTGTTCAGCCTGGAAAACGACGTTTTCTCATGAGCAACGCCATCACTCCCGAGCAGCGCCAGGCGCTGAAAATGGCCGCACACTGGTATGCGCTGCTGTGCGACGAGCACGTCACCGAGCGCCAGCGCCAACAGTGGCACGCCTGGCATCAGCAGCATGACGATCACCGCTGGGCCTGGCAGCGCGTCGAAGCGCTGCAGAGCCAGTTGCAGGGCGTGCCGGGCAAATTCAGCTATCGCGCGCTCGATCGCGCCGGCCGTCAATCGGCGATCGATCGCCGCACCCTGCTGAAAAGCCTGCTGTTGTTGCTCGGCGTGGGCGGCGGCGGCTTCTTCTACCGGTCGCCACTCGGCCAGGAGCTGCGCGCCGACTACCGCACCGCCACCGGCGAAATCAAACCCATTGTGTTAAGCGACGGCACCCAGCTGGTGCTGAACACCGCCAGCGCGGTGGACGTGCATTACGACGATCGTCAACGGCTGATCCGCTTGCACGCCGGGGAGATCAGCCTGATTACCGGCCGCGACCCCCGGCCGCTGTGGGTGCAAAGCCCGCAGGGGGCGATGCGCGCGCTCGGCACCCGCTTTTTGGTGCGTGAGAGCGCCGGCGAAACGCGCCTGACAGTGCTGGAGCATGCGGTCGAGGCGCAGCTGGCGCAAAACGCGCAACAACAGCGCCGGGTGAACGCCGGTGAACAGATCAGCTTCAGCGCGACGGCCTTCGGCGACAAGCAATCGGCTGCGGCGGAGGACGGCTGGCTGCGCGGCGTGCTGAGCGTCAGCCAGTGGCGGCTGGACCGGGTGATCGCCGAACTGGCGCGCTACCGGCGCGGCCACCTGAGCTGCGATCCGGCCATCGCCGGCCTGCGCGTCAGCGGCAGTTTCCCGCTCAACGATACCGATCGCGCCCTCGTCCTGCTGAGCCAGACGCTGCCGGTTCGTCTGCAGAGCTTTACCCGCTATTGGCTGCAAATCGTCCCCGCCTGAATTTTTTTAAATAAAAATGATAAAAAATCGCATTCTTGATTGTCCCTTTTGCGTTGCTCATCCGACTCCCAGGAAAACACTGCAGCAATAAATAAAAAATGATTCAGGAGAAGGTATGAACAACGCTTGGGGAAAGGCCGCTCCGGCTTCGCTTTGGGGAAAACGGGCCACGCCGCTGGCCATGGCCATTGGTCTGGCCTTCGCTGCACCGCTGACGGTGAGCGCCGCCAGCGCCGCTGCCACCTATCACATTCCGGCCGGTGAGCTGGACGGGGCGCTGAACGCTTTCGCCGCTCGCGCCGGCATCGCACTCTCGGTGGACGGCACGCTGACCGCCGGCAAACGTTCGCCGGGCCTGAACGGCAGCTACGGCGTCGACGACGGCCTGAACGCCCTGCTGGCGGGCAGCGGCCTGCAGGCTAAAGCGCTCGGTGACAACGGTTACACGCTGGCCACACTGCCGCAGCCGCAGAAGGAAGAGGACATCACGGTAGTCGGTGACTGGCTGGCGGAAGGCCGCCAGATCGACGTGTTCGAACACCCCGGCGCGCGCGACGTGGTGCGCCGCGAAGACTTCGCCAAAACCGGCACCACCACCGTGCGCGAAGCGTTGAACCGCGTGCCGGGCGTGGTGGCGCCGGAGAACAATGGCACCGGCAGCCATGATATGGCGCTGAACTTCGGCATTCGTGGCCTCAACCCGCGCCTCGCCAGCCGCTCCACCGTGCTGATGGACGGCATCCCGGTGCCCTTCGCCCCTTACGGCCAGCCGCAGCTGTCGCTGGCGCCGATCTCGCTCGGCAATATGGACGCGATTGACGTGGTGCGCGGCGGCGGCGCCGTGCGCTATGGGCCGCAGAGCGTCGGCGGCGTGGTCAACTTCGTCACCCGCGCCATCCCGAAAACCTTCGGCATGACGGCCGGCATGCAGGGGCAACTCAGCCCGACCTCGCGCCAGGATCACCCGAAAGGCACCGGCAACCTGATGATCGGCGGCACCGCCGACAACGGCTTCGGCGCGGCGCTGCTCTACTCCGGCACCCGCGGCAGCGACTGGCGCGAGCACAGCGCAACCAAGATCGACGACGTGATGCTGAAAAGCCGCTACGCGCCGAACGAGGTGCACACCTTCAACAGCCTGCTGCAATACTACGAAGGCGAAGCGAACATGCCGGGCGGCCTGAGCCGGGCGGACTACAACGCCAACCCGTTCCAGTCGACGCGCCCGTACGACAAGTTCTGGGGCCGCCGCCAGTTGGCGAACTTCGGCTACCAGTATCAGCCGGATCGGCAGCACAAGTTCGACGTGCAGAGTTTCTACACCTACACCCTGCGCAGCGGCTATCTGGATCAGGGCAAGAACCTGACGCTGTCGCCGCGCGAATACTGGGTGCGCGGCGTGGAACCGCGCTACAGCCAAAGTTTCCGCTGGGGAGATTCCGCCCATGAGGTCGGCGTCGGCTACCGTTACGTCAGTGAATCCACCCACGAACTGCGCTACACCAGCAAGGCCAGCACCGGCAGGCTGCCGTCCACCGCCAGCCCGTACGATCGCGACACCCAGTCCGGCACCGAGGCGCACGCGTTCTATATCGACGATCGCATCGACATCGGCGACTGGACCCTCACGCCGGGCATGCGTTACGAATACATCAAGTCGTATCAGAACAACTACATCAAGAACAACCGTCTCGACGTCAGCTATAACGCGCCGCTGCCGGCGTTGAACGTGATGTACCACCTGAACGAATACTGGAACTTGTACGCCAACACCGAAGGCTCCTTCGGCACCGTGCAATACAGCCAGATGGGCAAAGCGGTGGACAGCGGCAAGATCGAACCGGAGAAGGCGCGCACCTGGGAGCTGGGCACCCGCTACGCCGGCGATGCGCTGACCGGCGAAATCGGGCTGTTCCTGATCAACTTCAACAACCAGTACGACTCCAACCAGGTGACCGACAGCGTGACCGCGCGCGGCAAAACCCGCCACGCCGGGCTGGAAGGCAGCCTGCGTTACGATCTGTCGCAGCTGACGCCGAAACTGGACGACCTGACCGCCTACGCCAGCTACGCCTACGTCAACGCCACCATCCGCGAAGACGGCGGCTACAAGGGCAACCAGGTGCCGTTCTCGCCGAAGCATAAAGGCACGCTGGGGCTGGACTACACGCCGGGCAACTGGGCGTTTAACCTTAACGGCGAGTTCCAGTCCAGCCAGTTCGCCGACAACGCCAACACCGTGGCGGAAAGCGCCGACGGCAGCACCGGCCGCATTCCCGGCTACATGCTGTGGGGCGTGCGCGCCGCCTATGATTTCGGCCCGGAAATGGCCGGCCTGAATCTGGGCGTCGGCGTGAAAAACCTGTTCAACCACGAGTATTTCACCCGCGCCTATGACGACAACAACAAGGGTCTGTACATCGGCCAGCCGCGCACGATTTATCTGCAAGGTTCGGTGAAGTTCTGATCCTCAACGGCGGGTGCGGTTAACCGTGCCCGCCGCCTTTCCCATCAACGTGACGCCGTCACATAACACCCTTCCTCCGCGCCGTCGCAGCGGCGAAAAATAAGTCGCTTCTGCCGCCAATGCGCGTAATATCGACGATCCGCCCCGACTTATGGGCGCGGATTTTTTTGCCATTCTGGCCTGAAAAGCGAGGGAATAAGATGAATCATAATGACCTTTCTCAGTGCCGCGTTGACACCGACCGTTTGTTGATTGCCCCCTTTACCGCAGCAGACGCCGACGATGTTTACCAGGCGATCACCCCCACTCTGACGCGCTTTATGACCTTTGAGCCGGAGGCGTCGCCGGAAGATTTCGCCAACGTCTGGCAAGGCTGGCTGCCGTTGATGCGCGAAGGTGAAGAAGTGATCTTCGTCGCCCGTCGGCGCGAAGACCGGCAGTTCGTCGGCGTCGGCGGCGCGCATAATCTGCGCAGCCACACCCCGGAGCTGGGCATCTGGGTGAAAGAGAGCCTGCATGGCCAGGGCTACGGCCGCGAAATCGTGCAGGGCATCGCGCGCTGGGCCAGCGAGCGCTTTCAGCCGCCGCACTTTCTCTACCCGGTGGCCGAGCAGAATACCGCCAGCCGCCGCCTCGTCGAGTCGCTGGGCGGCGTGCTGGCCGGCCGTTGCGAGCGCATCAAGTATGACGCCGTGGTGTATCACCTGCCGCCTCAGCGCTAGTCAGCATCGGGCCGCCGGCCCGGTGTCATCTTTTTTGCTTTCCGCCGTGATAACCCCTGCCACTGCCTGCGGGTTTGTGCTAATGATAGAGGCATGTAGGGTAAAAACAGTTGAGGAACAGCAACATGATTATTTTTGTTACCGGCGCCACCTCCGGTTTCGGCGAGGCGATCGCGCGCCGTTTTATCCGTGAAGGCCACCAGGTGATCGCCGCCGGGCGCCGCCTTGAGCGTCTTGAAGAGCTGCAGGAAGAACTCGGCCAAGCGCTGCACATCGTGCGGCTCGACGTGCGCAACCGCGCCGCCATTCAACAGGCGATCGAAGCACTGCCGGCCGAGCTGCGCCAGATCGACGTGCTGGTGAACAACGCCGGGCTGGCGCTGGGGCTGGAGCCGGCGCACAAGGCCAACGCCGATGACTGGGAAACCATGATCGACACCAACGCCAAGGG
Source organism: Serratia sp. CY76391 (assembly GCF_052166695.1). Lineage (NCBI taxonomy): Bacteria > Pseudomonadati > Pseudomonadota > Gammaproteobacteria > Enterobacterales > Yersiniaceae > Serratia > Serratia sp. CY76391. The sequence continues at coordinate 11,087 of NZ_JBJNOJ010000002.1, read as the reverse complement.
GCTGGTGAACATGACGCGCGCGCTGTTGCCGGCCATGGTCGAGCGCAACGTCGGCCATGTGATCAACATCGGCTCCACCGCCGCCAACTGGCCTTACGCCGGCGGCAACGTGTACGGCGCCACCAAGGCGTTCGTCAAACAGTTCAGCCTGGGCCTGCGCGCCGATCTGCACGGCACGCGCATCCGCGTGACCGATATCGAGCCGGGCCTGGTGGGCGGCACCGAGTTCTCCAACGTACGCTTCAAGGGCGATGACGGCAAGGTCAACAAAACCTACGAAGGCGCCGATGCGCTGACGCCGGAAGACATCGCCGAGTCGGTGTTCTGGGTCGCGACGTTGCCGGCGCGCGTCAACATCAACACGCTGGAAATGATGCCGGTCAGCCAGTCCTTCGCCGGGCTGAACATCCACCGCGGCGCCTGAGCCGCGACGGCGGGAGGCGACTCCCGCCGCGTTTCCTCAGGCCGCGCGCCAGCCGGAAACGATAATCAGCATGCCCGCCAGCGCCACCCCGGCGCCGACCCAATCCAGCGCAGACAGCTTCACGCCGTCCACCACCCGCAGCCACAGCAGCGCCGTCGCCACATACACACCGCCGTAGGCCGCATAGACCCGCCCGCTGGCCGCCGGATGCAGCGTCAACAGCCAGACAAACAGCATCAGGCTTAATGCCGCCGGCAGCAGCAGCCAGGCGCTGCCCTGCTTCTTCAGCCACAGGTAAGGCAGGAAACAGCCGATAATTTCAGCCAGGGCGGTGGCGAAAAACAACAGCGTGGTTTTTAACATCGGTCGCAGTTTTCTCTCGGTAAAGTAAACGAATCGGCGCTTGGCTGGTGAATTCCAGGAGCGCGGTGGTATATTTATCACCACGCCTGCGGGCGAGGTAACGCCAGTGTCGCCATCATCAGGCGCACTCACTCATAAGGATGAAACGATGAAAACATTTTCGACCCAACGACTGCTGCGCGGGATGCTGCCGGTCGCCATGCTGGCCGTCATGGGCGCCTGGCAGGCGCCGGCGCTGGCCGCCACCTGCACGCAGGGCAGCACCTGCGTCACCGTCGATGGCAAAGGCAGCGGCGCGATGAGCACCGAAGAAGCGCGCCAAAGCAAAGAGCAGTGGAATGATACCAAATCCCTGCGCCACAAGGTCAACACTCGCGTCGAGAAAGAGTTCGACAAGGCCGATCGCGCGGCGGATGACGAAGACCGCTGCAACGACAGCAACAACGTCAACGCGTACTGGGAACCGGACACCCGTAAATGTCTGGATCGCCAGACCGGGCGTCGGATTAATCCTTAATCCGCCTGCGGCGGGCGGGCAAGCGTGAAACCCGGCCGCCGTTGCTGCTATCCTGTTACAGGAAGTTCATTGTCTAAAAGGATGACGTGATGAAGAAAACGCTGATATTAACCGCTGTCTTGCTGGCCGGCGCCCCATTGGCGGCTCTGGCCTCCTGTGAAAGCGTGAAAGCGGACATTTCGCAAAAAATCGTCAATAACGGCGTTCCGGAGTCCGGCTTCAAACTGGAGATCGTGCCTAACGATCAGGCCGATCAAGCGGGCGGCCAGGTGGTCGGCCACTGCGAAAACGACACCCAGAAGATCGTTTATACCCGCCTGAACAACGGCGACGATAGTGGTGACGCGGCGCAGACCGGCACCAGCCAGGACACCTCCAACGCGCAGTAAGCCGCATCGGCTACCCAGGGCGCGCAACAGCCGCGCCCTTTCCTTTTCCTTTACGCCTGCTCCGCCTCTTCCTCTTCGCCTTGCGGCCGACAACGCGCCGGGATCAGCATCGCCGCCGCCAGCGCCAGCAACGACACCAACGCCGACACCAGGAACACCCAATGCAGCGAAGCCGCCACCTGCTGGATAAGCTGCGCCAGCGCTTCGCTCCCCATGCTGTGCCGCACCGCCGGCTCCATCAGCCGCTGCACCGGATCGTCAATCTCCGGCAAACGCCACTGCAGGTTGAGGTTCAGCGTGGCGCCCAAAATCGCGGTGCCGATGGCCGAGCCCACCATGCGGGTAAACACCGTACAGGCGGTGGCGATGCCGCGAATGCTGTAATGCGCGGCGTTCTGCACTGACACTAAAAACGTCGTGTTGCACAATCCCATGCCGGCGCCGACCATAAACGCCGCCACCCGGCCCCACAGCAGGCCGCCGTCCGGCTGCAGCATCAGCAGGATCAGGCCGCCCGCCACCAGCAGCAGCGCGCCCAACAGCGCCGTGGCGCGATACGAAGTCATCAGCATCAAACGGCCGCTCAGCGTGCTGGCCAGCGGCCAGCCGATCGACATCAAGGCCAGCGTGGTGCCCGCCTCCAGCGGTGAGCCCCCCATCACGCCCTGAATGAAGGTGGGCAGAAAGGCGCTGATGCCCATCATCGCCGCGCCAATCACCAGCCCGCCGATGTTGCCGGCGACGATCACCCGGCTTTGCCACAGCGCCAGCGGGAACAGCGGCTCAACCGCGCGCCGCTCCTGGCGGATCAGCAGCGCCAACGACGCCGCCGCCAGCGCCAGCAACGGCACCACCCACCATCCGAGACTGTCCATCTGCAACAGCGCCAGCAGCAGCGCCGAAACGAACAGCGTCAGCCAGGCGGTGCCCGCCAGATCCAGCGCGTGCCGCCGCAGTTGCTGATGCGCCGGCAGATAGCGCCAGAGGAAGAACATCGCCAACAGGCCGATCGGCAGGTTGACCCAGAACACCAGCGCCCACGGCAGGTGTTGCACGATAAACGCGCCCAGCAGCGGGCCGATGATCGCCGATACGCCCCACACGCTCGACAGGTAACCCATCACCTTCGGCCGCTCGGTGGCGCTGTAGATGTCGCCGATGATGGTGGACGCGATCGGCATGATGGCGCCGGCGCCCAATCCCTGCAATAAGCGGAAGCCGATCAGCCAATACATGTCGGGGGCGAAGCCGCACAACACCGATCCCAGCAGGAACAGCGTGGCGCCGAAGAAGAACACCCGCTTGCGGCCGTAGAGATCCGCCAGCCGGCCGTAGATGGGAATGGTGATCGCCTGCGCCAGCAAATAGACCGCGAACACCCAGCCCAGCAGCGAGAAGCCGCCGAGATCGCCGATGATGGTCGGCATGGCGGTGGCGACGATGGTGGCTTCGATCGCCGACATGAACATCGCCAGCATGCAGGCGATCAGGATCAGCGGGCGGTGGGCAATGGGTGCGGGTGAAACGTTATCTGTCATGGCGTTATGCAGGTTTCCTGGCGTTTTTATTTTTCCTGAGTATATCAGCAAGCGCCTGTGCCAAGTCTATCCGCCCTCACATCCTGCCTTTGCCGGCGGCGAATCGCACCATTTGGACTAACTGTTACGGCGTAACGTTTTGCCGTGGATTTTTTTCACTTTACCCGCATCCCAGCGCTGACGCGGGCTGCGGCGCCAATACGGGCAAACTCAATCAGCTGATTTTGTTCATAAAACTTGGCACGGTCAACGACAGGGTGCTATACCTTTCCTAGCCGGCGCCTTTGGGCTTCGTGCTTTCTCGGGTTTAAATATCAGTATCTTATGCTGATTAACTCACGTATTGAGCCTACGTTCAGCACGCTGTGCCGAACGCACCCTTCGCTCAATGTCGCTAACCTCATGCGAAACGCCCGTTTTGTACCGCCACGCCCGCCGGGCCGTGGGTAACAATCAGAGCGGAATGCGCCGTCTCGTCGGCCGCTCCGCGCAACGGAGGACGCAACATCATGCACAAGTCAGCGCCATACCGGCGCCTGCTCCTCGGGAGCCTGCTGTTTATCGCCGTCATCGCGCTGCTGGTTTACGGCATCGGTTGGGAAACCCTGAAGTCGCGCCGGGAAGATTTGATTTACCTCGGTCAGCAGCACATGTTCCTGGTGGTGTGTTCGATGCTGCTGTCGCTGCTGGTCGGCATTCCCAGCGGTATCTTGCTGAGCCGCCCTTTTGCCCGCCGCTGGGCGGAGCACGTGATGCAGATCTTTAACGTCGGCAACACCCTGCCGCCGCTGGCAGTGTTGGCGTTGGCGATGGTGATCATCGGCATCGGCGACCGGCCGGCGGTGGTGGCGTTGTTCCTCGCCTCGCTGCTGCCTATCGTGCGCAATACCTATGCCGGCCTGCGTTCGGTGCCGCCGGCGCTGGTCGAGGCCGCCAACGGTATTGGCATGACCGCCGGGCAGCGGCTGCGCCAGGTCGAACTGCCGAGCGCCCTGCCGGTGATCTTCGCCGGGGTGCGCATCGCGATGGCGATTAACGTCGGCACCGCGCCGCTGGCGTTTTTAATCGGCGCCAGCAGCTACGGCGAGCTGATCTTCCCCGGCATCTACCTGAACGACTTCCCGACGCTGATCCTCGGCGCCGCCGCCACCGCGCTGATCGCCCTGCTGCTCGATCTGGCGCTGGCCGGTCTCGGCCGCCGGCTCAGCCCGCACACCGCATCCTGATGGGAGAAACGCGATGACTCGATGGTTACAACCACTCCGCCACGCGCTGCTGTTCTCCTTGCTGATGACCGGCGCGGCCGCCTGGGCCGCCCCGCTGACGCTGGCGAGCAAGAACTTTACCGAACAGCGCATTCTGTCGGCGATCACCGTGCAATACCTGCGGGCCAAGGGTTTTCAGGTCGAACCCAAAACCAATCTGGCCACGGTGATCACCCGCAACGCGATGATCAACAAGCAGATCGACATGACCTGGGAATACACCGGCACCTCGCTGATCATCTTTAACCACATCAATAAGCGCATGTCGCCGCAGGAAACCTACGACACGGTGAAAAAGCTCGACGCCAAACTCGGCCTGGTGTGGCTGCAGCCGGCGGACATGAACAACACCTACGCCTTCGCCATGCAGCGCCGGCGCGCGGAAAAAGAGCAGATCCGCACGATGTCGCAGCTGGTGGCCAAAGTGGAACAGGTGCGTAAAACCGACCCGAAACACAACTGGCTGCTGGGGCTGGATCTGGAATTTGCCGGCCGCTCGGACGGCCTGAAGCCGATGCAGGCGCTGTACGACATGCCGCTGGATCGCCCGCAAATCCGCCAGATGGATCCCGGCCTGGTCTACAACGCCATCCGCGACGGCTTCGTCGACGCCGGGCTGGTATACACCACCGATGGCCGGGTGAAAGGCTTCGATCTGCAGGTGCTGGAAGACGACAAAGGCTATTTCCCGAGCTATGCGGTCACGCCGGTGGTGCGCGCCGACGTGTTGCAAAACACGCCGGGGCTGGAAGCGGCGCTGAACACGCTGTCGAAACAGTTCAACAATCAGGTGATCACCGAGCTTAACGCCAGGGTGGATATCGACTACCAGACGCCGCAACAGGTCGCCGACGCGTTTCTCAAGCAGCGCGGCCTGATTTAAGGAGGCATGATGAATACCTTACTTTACGCCTGGCAAAACTGGGCCTATATCGCCGGGTTGACGCTGGAACACCTGCTGCTGGTCGGCATCGCCGTCGGCCTGGCGATCCTGATCGGCGTGCCGCTCGGCGTGCTGATCGTCCGCCACAAATGGCTGGCGACGCCGGTGCTGAGCCTGGCCACGCTGGTGCTGACCGTGCCCTCCATCGCCCTGTTCGGGCTGATGATCCCGCTGTTTTCCTTAATCGGCCACGGCATCGGCTACGTGCCGGCGATCACCGCGGTGTTCCTCTATTCGCTGCTGCCGATCGTGCGCAACACCCACACCGCGCTCGACAACTTGCCCGGCGGGCTGCGCGAAGCCGGCCGCGGCATCGGCATGACGTTCTGGCAACGCCTGCGCTGGGTGGAGATCCCGGTAGCGCTGCCGGTCATTTTCGGCGGCATTCGCACCGCCGTGGTGATGAATATCGGCGTGATGGCGATAGCCGCCGTGATCGGCGCCGGCGGCCTCGGCCTGCTGCTGCTCAACGGCATCAGCAGCAGCGACATCCGCCAGTTAATTACCGGCGCCGTGATGATCAGCCTGCTGGCGATCGTCCTCGATTGGTTATTGCACCGTTTGCAAATTGCGCTCACGCCCAAGGGGATCCGCTCATGATTAAATTGGAAAATCTGACCAAACAGTTCATGCAAAAGAACGGCACGCCGTTCAACGCCGTCGACAACATCAATCTGGACGTGCCGGAAGGTGAAATTTGCGTGCTGCTCGGCCCTTCCGGCTGCGGCAAAACCACCACGCTGAAGATGATCAACCGCCTGATCGAACCCACCGGCGGCACCATTCTGATCAACGGCGAAGACACCAGCGCGCTGGATACCGTCAGCCTGCGCCGCAAAATCGGCTACGTCATCCAGCAGATCGGCCTGTTCCCCAACATGACCATCGAGGAGAACATCACCGTGGTGCCGCGCATGCTGGGCTGGGACAAAAAACGCTGCCACGATCGCGCCGAGGAGCTGATGAGCATGGTAGCGCTGGATCCCAAGCGCTTTTTGCACCGCTACCCGAAAGAGATGTCCGGCGGGCAGCAGCAGCGCATCGGCGTGATCCGCGCGCTGGCGGCCGATCCGCCGGTGCTGCTGATGGATGAACCCTTCGGCGCGGTGGATCCGATCAACCGCGAAACCATCCAGAACGAGTTTCTCGACATGCAGCGTCAGCTGAAGAAGACCGTGATGCTGGTCAGCCACGACATCGACGAAGCGCTGAAGCTCGGCGATCGCATCGCGGTGTTCCGCCAGGGCAAGATCGTGCAGAACGCCAGCGCCGATGAGCTGCTGGCGCGCCCGGCGAACGACTTCGTCGCCTCCTTTGTCGGCCAGGATCGCACGCTGAAGCGCCTGCTGCTGGTGCAGGCCGGCGACGTGGCAGACCAACAAGAGACGGTGACGGTACGCCGGGAAACGCCGCTGACAGAGGCATTCGGATTGATGGACGATATCGACGCCCGTTCGGTGACGGTAGTGGACGCCGACGGCAAACCGCTGGGTTACGTCAAACGCCGCGAGGCGCGCGGTGCGCCGGGGGTATGCGCCGACAGCCTGCACCGCTTTCGCGTCACCGCCCGCGCGGAAGAGAACCTGCGCGTGGTGCTGTCGAAGCTGTATGAGCACAATACGTCCTGGATGCCGATCGTCGATGAAGACGGCCGCTACAGCGGCGAAATCTCGCAGGATTATATCGCCGACTACCTCAGCTCCGGCCGCACGCGCCGGGTGCTGACGCCACAATAACCCCCGCCGGGGCGCCGACCGCCCCGCCCATGCCGCAGTTTGATAAAGATTCACTGGTCATCGGCCGGAGCGCCAAGCACAATGCGCTGATGACCCTTTGATTTTTCTCACGACGCCGCCCACGCATGAAAAGATTGGTCCACCTGCACCACTATCGCGCCCTGCTGCGCAGCCTGTTTATCGCCGTGTTCATCGGCGTCGCCGCCGCCCTGGCGGTGTGGCTGTTCCACCGTTCGATGATTGGCCTCGAGTGGCTGTTGCTCGGCAATGCCGACGGCAGTCTGGTGGCCGCCGCCGCCGCGCTGCCCGGCTGGCGGCGCGCCCTGACGCCTGCGTTGGGCGGGCTGGCGGCGGGCCTGCTGCTGTATGTTCACCAGCGCTACCGCCACCAGCGCCCGGCGGCGCCCACCGACTATATGGAAGCGATCGAGACCGGCAACGGCAAGCTGGACACCGGCGCCAGCCTGGTGAAATGCCTGGCGTCGCTGCTGGTGGTGTCGAGCGGCAGCGCCATTGGCCGTGAGGGCGCGATGATCCTGCTGGCGGCGCTGGTGGGTTCGCTGTTTGCCCAGCGCTTTACGCACGAGAAAGAATGGAAACTGTGGGTGGCCTGCGCCGCCGCCGCCGGGATGGCCAGCGCCTATCATGCGCCGCTGGCGGGCAGCCTGTTTATCGCCGAGATCCTGTTCGGCACCCTGATGCTGGCCTCGCTCGGCCCGGTGGTGATCGCCGCGGTCAGCGCCCTGCTGATGACCAACCTGCTCAACGGCGGCCAGGCGCCGCTCTACCTGGTGACGCCGCTCGCCGCCCCCTTGCCGACGCAATACCTGCTGATGGCGCTGGTCGGCGTGGTGGCCGGCGCCGGCGGGCCGCTGTTTTTATGGTTGATGACCGCCACCGGCCGCGCGTTCCGATCGCTGCGCCTGAAGCCGCCGCTGCAGCTGGCGCTGGGCGGCCTGATCGTCGGGCTGCTTTCGCTGTTGTTCCCGCAGGTATGGGGCAATGGCTACAGCGTGGTGCAGGCGCTGCTGATCGCGCCGCCGGGGGTGTTGCTGCTGGGGGCGATCCTGGTATGCAAGCTGCTGGCGATCCTCGCCAGCAGCGGGTCGGGCGCGCCCGGCGGGGTCTTCACCCCGACGCTGTTCGTCGGCGCCGCGCTCGGTTCGATGATCGGCCAGCTGTTCGGCCTGTGGCCGGGCATGGATGCGGCGGTACCGCTGCTGCTGGCGCTGACCGGCATGGCCACCCTGCTGGCCGCCACCACCCATGCGCCGATCATGGCGGCGCTGATGGTGTTTGAAATGACCGGCGAATACGCGCTGCTGCCCGGCATTCTGCTGGCCTGCGTGATCGCCACCACCGTGTCGCGCGGCCTGCGGCCGGTATCGGTGTACCACACCGCGCCGCCGCCCAAACGCGAGGCTTAAAACTCGCCCTGCTGCAGCAGCTTCCTGAACTGCGGGCACTGCAGGTGCTCCGGTTCAGGGCAATCGACCATGTGCTGCAAACCGGCGCGCACCTGCCCCAGACGCCGCAGGGTGCGATCCAGTTCTTCAATCCGCGCCGCCAGCAGCCGGCGATCGAGGGCGATGCGCCCCCGCTCGTCAAACAGCGAGGCGATCTCATCCAGCGTGAATCCCGCCAGCCGCCCAAGGGCGATCAGCTTCAGTTGCTCCAGCACGCCGGCGGCGTATTGGCGACGTAAACCGTTGCGGCCTATCGAGGCGATCAGCCCCTTTTTCTCGTAATGCCGCAGCGCCGAGGGCGCGATACCGCTTAAACGCGCCACCTCGCCAATATCCAGTTCTTTTTCCATTGACTTGAAGTCGACTTTAAGTTGCACACTGTGCGCACATTACACCATGAGTGACTTTAAGGACACGAAAATGACGACAGAAATTTTACTGATGATTGTGCTGACCGGGGTGGGCGCCACGCTGTGCACCGACCTGTGGGCCATCGTGCAAAAGCGCGTGCTGGGCATCCCGCCCCTTAACTACGCGCTGGTCGGCCGCTGGTTTATCGGCCTGTTCGACGGCCGGTTTTATCACGCTCCGATCATGGCGGCGCCGGTGCGGCGGGGAGAAAAAGCGATGGGATGGCTGCTGCACTACGCGATCGGCGTCGCCTTCGCCTTTATCCCGCTCGGCTTGGCGGGCATCGCGTGGTACGCAGCGCCGACGCCGCTGGTCGCGCTGTTGAGCGGCTGGCTGAGCCTGGCGGCGCCCTTCTTCGTGATGCAGCCGGCGTTGGGCTTTGGCGTGGCGGCGGCGAACACCCCCAATCCGACGCGTAGCCGCATCATCAGCCTGCTGGTGCATACGGTATACGGCCTGGGGCTGTTTGTCTCCGCCCGTTTGTTGGCCCCTTTGCTGGCCTGAGCGTGCTAGCGCAGCAGCGTGGAGATGTCGAGGTAGTGCGCCAGTTCGCGCTGCTCCGCGCGCGGCAGATACGGGATCTCACCCAGCAGCGGCGCGGAAATGCGCTGCTGCAGCGCCGCGATGGTTTCAGCATAGTGAGCCAACCCCGGGTTGATGCGGTTGGCGACCCAGCCCAGCAACGGCAGGCCGTCGTTGATAATCGACTGTGCGGTCAGCAACGCGTGGCTGACGCAGCCCAGCTTGATACCCACCACCAGTACCACCGGCAGCTGTTCCTGCACCACCCACTCGGCGTAAGGCCGCAGATCGTTCATCAGCACCCGCCAACCGCCGCTGCCTTCCACCACCACCGTATCGGCTTTGGCCGAAAGATCCCGCAGACCGCTGCTCATCACGCCATAGTTGATGTCCTCGGTCGCATGCGCGTGAAACACCTCATCCAGGCAGGTGATGGGATTGATCTCCTCGTAGGACAGCGGCAGGGTTGAAGATGCCTGCAATACCAAAGCGTCTTTATTGCGGATGCCCTCGCTGGTTTCCTGGCAGCGCGCGGCGATCGGCTTGTAGCCGGCCACCGAACGGCCTTCGGCGGCCAGCGCCTGCATCAACCCGCGGGAAACCACGGTTTTACCGACGTCGGTATCCGTGCCTGTCACAAATAAACGCTTCAACATGAATAAAATGCCCCAGAATGCCCCGTTAACAATGTATCGCCGCACCGGCGGCGAAGAAGTCTTTCGGAAAAATTCTAGGGGATGCTGCCGCGTAGGGGCTTGAGGTAGCTCAATCTTTTGCGGAATTAATAAGAGGTTCTGATGTTAGCCTTGCAGCAGCTGCACCAGCAATGAACCGTTATACAGCGCCTCTTTCACCAGCGCCGCGCCGGGCATGGTGCCCTGATTGAAGAACTGCGTGGATTCGACCTTGACCTGTTCGCTGTAGGCCGGCAGCGACTGCTGGCGAATGCAGGAGGCGATGGCCGGGTGCAGGATCTCCGCCGCGCGGTTGAGCGGCGAGCCCACCAGGATCTTCTCGGGATTGAACAGGTTGACCATGATAGCCAGAATGCGCCCCACGCTGTGGCCGACGCCGAGAATGATGTCCCGCGCCAGCTGATCGCCCGCCAGCGCGGCGTCGCACAGCGATTCGACGGTCAGCGGCGCGCCGTGCAGGCTGGAGCTCATCGAGCCGCTCAGCCGCTGCTGGGCGATCTCCAGCATGTTCTCAATGCTGGCCACGGTTTCGAGACAGCCGTGGTTGCCGCAGTAACAGCGTTTGCCGTAGGGATCGACCTGGGTGTGGCCGATCTCCACCACGCTGTGGCTGCCGGCGTGCAACACATGGCCGCCGGTGATCACCCCGGCGCCGACGTTGTGGTCGATCACCACCTGAATCACGTTCTGGCTGCCGCGCGAGGCGCCGTACAGGGGGGGGGGGGGGGGGGGGGGGGGGGGGGGGGGGGGGGGGGGGGGGGGGGGGGGGGGGGGGGGGGGGGGGGGGGGGGGGGGGGGGGGGGGGGGGGGGGGGGCTG